>NZ_JABSNM010000008.1 GCF_013294065.1 Sphaerotilus uruguayifluvii | reverse complement strand
CGCAAGCTCGTGACCATGCTCAACGCCATGGTCAAAACCAACAAACCTTGGGACACATCGCTTCACGGCGCTTGACTCGAAAGACGGTTACTCAGGCCTTGCCCTGGCTGGCCACAGCGGCAGCGGCCTTGGCAGCGGCTTCGGCGTCGCCCAGGTAGTAGGACTTGATGGGCTTCAGGTCGGCGTCGAGCTCGTAGACCAGCGGAATGCCGTTGGGGATGTTCACGCCGACGATGTCGTCGTCGCCGATGTTGTCCAGGTACTTGACCAGCGCGCGGATCGAGTTGCCGTGCGCGGCCAGCACGATGCGCTGGCCGGCCTTGATCGCCGGGGCGATCGCCTCGTTCCAGCACGGCAGCACGCGCGCGACCGTGTCCTTCAGGCACTCGGTCAGCGGGATCTGCTCGGGCGCGAGCCGGGCGTAGCGCGGGTCCTGGCGCTGGCCGCGCGGATCGTCCGACTCCAGCGACGGCGGCGGCGTGTCGTAGCTGCGGCGCCACACCAGCACCTGCGCATCGCCGTACTGCTTGGCCATGTCGGCCTTGTTCAGGCCCTGCAGGCCGCCGTAGTGACGCTCGTTCAGGCGCCAGTCCTTGACGACCGGCAGCCAGTCGCGGTCCATCGTGTCGAGGCAGTGGTTCAGCGTGTGGATCGCGCGCTTGAGCACCGAGGTGTAGGCCACGTCGAACTCGTAGCCGGCCTCCTTGAGCAGGCGGCCGGCCTGGCGGGCCTGCTCGACGCCGGTGGCGGTCAGCTCGACATCGGTCCAGCCGGTGAAGCGGTTTTCCAGGTTCCAGGTCGATTCGCCGTGGCGGATCAGCACGAGCTTGTACATGGCAGTCGGTGGTCTCGGGGTTGAAATTCGGCGCGAATTCTATAATCCGCGCCCTTGGCAACCCTTGCGCCCGGCCCGCTCCGGCGCCCCTTTCCGTGAACTTCCTTGTCGACAACTGGATCTGGCTGCTGAGCGCGGCCGCCTCGGGTGGTGCGCTGCTGTGGCCGACGATCGGTCGCGGTGGCGCCGACGCGGTCTCGCCGGCCGAGGCCGTGCAGCTGATGAACCGCGAGAAGGCGGTCGTCATCGACGTCTGCGAGCCCGCCGAGTTCGCCGCCGGCCACATCGGCCAGGCGCGCAGCATTCCTCTGGCGCAGCTCGAGGGCTCGAAGTCGCTGCCGACGAACAAGGCGCTGCCGCTGGTGATGGTCTGCGCCTCGGGCGTGCGGGCACGGCGTGCCGCGGCGCTGGCGCGCAGGCTCGGCCACGAGCGCGTGGTGGTGCTCGACGGCGGCATGAACGCCTGGCGCGAGGCCGGCCTGCCGGTGCGCAAGGACGCCTGACGCGGCCCAAGCCACCGCCGCGGGCGCGGACAAGGCGCCGGCACCGCGCCGGACCGCCGGCCCGCGGCCACAATCGGTCCTCCAGCCAGACGGCGCCGCGCCGGCGCCCAGCACACCGCCATGAACCACGTCAGGATGTACACCACCCAGGTCTGCCCGTACTGCATCCGCGCCAAGCAGCTGCTGCAGGCGCGCGGTGTCGCGCAGATCGAGGAGATCCGCGTCGACCTCGACCCGGACGAGCGCGCGCGCATGATGGAGATCACCGGCCGGCGCACCGTGCCGCAGATCTTCATCGGCGACACCCATGTCGGCGGCTGCGACGACCTGGTCGCGCTCGACCAGCGCGGCGGGCTCGCGCCGCTGCTGCAGCAGGCCTGAAACCCGGCTGACCGGCCCGGCAGGACGGCGCCGTCCGCACGCGACGGCGCCGCCGGACTGAGGGTTCCCCGCAACACCGGCTTCACGGACCGGGGGGAGGCGAGCGCACAATCGTGACTTTCGACCACAGGCGAAGGTCCGTCCTCGCCCGACCTCCGGTGACGTCCCCCCATTCGCAGCACGCTCCGACCGGCCGAGCGCTGGCCGCCCTGACGCTCGGCGCCCTGGGTGTCGTCTACGGCGACATCGGCACCAGTCCGCTGTACGCGCTCAAGGAAGTCTTCCACGCCGGTCATGTGCCGGTCACGCCGGACAACATCCTGGGCGTGCTGTCGCTGCTGTTCTGGACCATGACGACCATCGTCTCGGTCAAGTACGTGCTGCTGATCCTGCGCGCCGACAACAACGGCGAAGGCGGCCTGATCGCGATGCTCGCGCTGGCCACGCACGCGGTGCGCGAGCGCCCTCGCCTGCACGGCGTGCTGATGATGCTGGGCATGTTCGGCACGGCGATCTTCTACGGCGACGGCGTCATCACGCCGGCGATCTCGGTGCTGTCGGCGATGGAGGGCCTGGAGATCGCCGCGCCGGGGCTGCACGGCGTCGTGATGCCGCTGACGCTGCTGGTGCTCACCGGCCTGTTCTCGGTGCAGCGATTCGGCACCGGCGGCATCGGCAAGGCCTTCGGGCCGATCACGCTGGTGTGGTTCGGCGTGCTGGTGGCGCTGGGGCTGCCGCACATCGTCGAGCATCCGGCGGTGCTGGTGGCGCTGAACCCGCTGCATGCGGTGCGCTTCTTCGCCGCGCAGCCGATGGTCGCCTTCATCGGCCTCGGGGCCGTGGTGCTGTGCGTGACCGGCGGCGAGGCGCTCTATGCCGACATGGGCCACTTCGGCAAGCGTCCGATCCGCATCGCCTGGTACGGCTTCGTCATGCCGGCGCTGGTCGTCAACTACTTCGGCCAGGGCGCGATGCTGCTGCTCGATCCGTCGACGATCGAGAACCCCTTCTTCATGATGGCGCCGGACTGGGCCGCGCTGCCGCTGGTCGGCCTGGCCACCGCCGCCACCGTCATCGCCTCGCAGGCGCTGATCACGGCCGCGTTCTCGGTGACCAAGCAGGCCATCCAGCTGGGCCTCTTGCCGCGCATGCGCATCCTGCACACCTCGGTCAAGGACCTCGGCCAGATCTACATCCCCTTCGTGAACTGGGGGCTGTTCATGTTCATCGTGCTGGCGGTGGCGCTGTTCAAGTCCTCGACCAACCTAGCCTCGGCCTACGGCATCGCGGTGACGCTGGACATGACGATCACGACGATCATGACCTTCTACGTCATCCGCCACGGCTGGAAGTACCCGCTGCCGCTGTGCCTGGCCGCGACCGGCTTCTTCTTCGTCATCGACGTCTCGTTCTTCGCGTCGAACATGCTCAAGCTGCTGGGCGGCGGCTGGTTCCCGCTGGTGATCGGCATCGGCATGTTCACGCTGATGCTGACCTGGAAGCAGGGCCGCGCGCTGATGAGCCACCGCCTGCGCGACGAGGCCATCGAGCTGAACACCTTCCTGGAGGCCATCTTCGTGAACCCGCCGGTGCGGGTGCCCGGCACCGCGGTCTTCCTGTCGGCCGAGCCGGACATCACGCCCAACGCGCTGATGCACAACCTCAAGCACAACAAGGTGCTGCACGAGCACAACCTGTTCGTGACGGTGCGCCACCACGACATCCCGTGGATCGGCTTCGACCGACGCATCACGATGGACTCGCTCGGCCACGACTGCTGGCAGGTGACGCTGAACTTCGGCTTCAAGAACGAGCCCGACGTGCCCGAGGCGCTGAAGCTGCTGCGCGACCGCGGCGTTCCGCTCGACGACATGGACACCAGCTACTTCCTGTCGCGCGACATCGTGATGCCGACCTTCGGCGAGGGCATGGCGCTGTGGCGCGAGAAGCTCTTCGCCAACATGCACCGCAATGCCGCGGCGGCCGCCGACTTCCTCAGCCTGCCGACGAACCGGGTGGTCGAGCTGGGCTCGAAGGTCGAGATCTGACGGCCAGCGCCAGCAGCGCGCACGCCGCGCCGCACAGCACCCCGGCCGCATGCGCGGCCGGCGCGATCGCGATGTCCCAGCCCGGCGGCTGCACCAGCGCGGCCGCCCAGGGCCGCTCCGACAGCACCTTCGCCACCAGCCCCAGCCCCAGCGCCGCGCCGACCTGCCGCTCGGCGCGCGTGCGCCCCGGCTCGAGCACCAGCATCACCACCGCGACCGCGACGCCGGCGTGCAGCACGCCCGACAGCCCGCCGTAGCGGCGCAGCGCCGGCACCGCCAGCAGCGACAGATGGGTCAGCGGCCAGGCCAGCGCCCAGGCCAGCGCGGCCGCGCGCGTCAGCCGCGCCACCCGGCCGAGCAGCAGCACCAGCACCGCGCCGACCAGATCGGCCATCAGGTGACGCGCGCTGAAATGCACCCAGGCGGCGCTCCAGCAGCGCCACGGCTCGACGAGGACCAGCGCCGGCTGCCAGGAGAGCACCTGCCGCGCCAGCCCCGGCGACGCCCCGATCGCCGCGGCCGGCAGCGCCAGCAGCGCGCCGACCTGGCTCCAGCCGATGCGCCAGGCACCGGCCAGCCCGCGCACCGCCCGCCTCAGCCGAAGACCGCGCGCCACAGCGCCAGGCCGGCCTGGCGGTGCGCCGCCAGCTCGCCCAGCGCCTCGATCTCGAACTGGGTCGAGGCCTCGTCGAGCCGGGCGCGGTGCTGCGCGCGGCGCAGCTCGCGGTAGGCATCGGCCGCGTGGCGCCCGATGCCCTCGGGCAGCAGCCCGGCGCGCTCGGCGCGCTGCAGCAGCGCGATGTTGCCGACGTCGTCCTGCAGCGCGGGATGCGCGGCGCTGTGCGCCAGCACCAGCCACTGCACCGCGAACTCGATGTCCATCATGCCGCCGCGGCCGTGCTTGACGTCGAAGCGGGTCGGGCGCACCGGATGGGCCTCGCGCACCCGCTCGCGCATCGTGGCGATCTCGCGGCGCAGCGCCTCGTGGTCGCGCGGCGCGGTCAGCACCGCGCGGCGCACCTCCTCGAAGCGCGGCACCAGCCCGGCGTCGCCCGCGCACCAGCGCGCGCGGGTGATGGCCTGGTGCTCCCAGGTCCAGGCGGTGTTGCTGCCGCGGCCCTGCTGGTAGCGCGCGAAGGCCTCGATCGAGGTCACGAGCAGGCCGGAGTTGCCGTTCGGCCGCAGCGCGGTGTCGATCTCGTAGAGCGCGCCGGCGGCGGTGCGCAGCGACAGCCAGGTGATGACCTTGCGCGCGAAGGCGGCATAGACCTCGGGCGCACGCTCGTCGTCGTCGTCGTAGAGGAAGACGATGTCGAGATCGCTGCCGTAGCCCAGCTCCTTGCCGCCGAGCTTGCCGTAGGCGATGACCGCGAAGCGCGGCTGCTCGCGGTGGCGGTGGCGCAGGTGGCGCCAGGCCCAGTCCAGCGTCAGGTCCAGCGTCGCGTCGGCCAGCGCCGACAGGTCGTCGGCGACCTGCTCCACCGTGATCTCGCCCTCGACGTCGCGCACCAGCGTGCGGAAGGTCTCGGCATGGTGCGCGCGGCGCAGCGTGTCGAGCAGCTCGCCCTCGTCGGCCTCGCCGGAGCGCACCCAGGCCTGGTGGCGCGCCTCCAGGTCGCGCGCCAGCGCCGGCGCGTCGAAGCGCTCGCCCAGCAGCCGCACGTCGGCCAGCTCGTCGATGACGCCGGGATGCTGCATCAGGTAGCGCATCGGCCAGCGCGCCAGGCCCAGCAGGTGCAGCAGGCGCCCGAGCACCTCGCTGCGCTCGGCCAGCAGCGCCAGGTAGCTGTCGCGGCGCAGCAGCGGCTCGAGCCAGTCGATGAAGCGCAGCATCGCCGTGTCGCCGATGCCGGGCATGTCGCGGGTCAGCCGGCGCGCGCGCATCAGCAGCTTCGCCAGCCGCGCCCGGCCCTCGTCGCGCAGCAGCGCCACCCGCGGCGAGTCGACCAGCAGCTTCAGCCGCGCGGCCAGCTCCGGCGACAGGCCGTCGTGCAGCGCCGGGCTGTCGAGCGTCGGCGGCGGGCCGGAGCAGCCGCGGCAGGTGCCGCCGTGGCCGGGGCGCGGCGGCGCGCTGCGGCCCTCGTGCAGCAGCGCGTCGAACTCGTTGGCGACCAGCTCGCGGTGCGTGCACAGCGCGTCGAGCAGGTCGCAGGCCTCGGCGCTGCACGCCAGCCGCATCGACGCGGCGATCCAGCGCAGGTCGGCGTCGACCGTCGGCAGCAGGTGCGTCTGCTGGTCGTCGAGGTACTGGATGCGGTGCTCGACGCGGCGCAGGAAGGTGTAGGCCTCGCCGAGCCGGTCGGCGGTGTCCTGCGGGATCAGGCCGACCGTGGCCAGGCGCTGCAGCGCCTTCAGCGTCGGGCGGGTGCGGATCTCGGGGAACTGGCCGCCGCGCACCACCTGCAGCAGCTGCACGATGAACTCGATCTCGCGGATGCCGCCGCGCGAGAGCTTGACGTCGTTGGCGCGCTCGGGGCGGCCGGCGGCGCGGCGCATCGCCTCGTCGCGGATCTTCTGGTGCAGCTGGCGCAGGCCCTCGAAGACGCCGTAGTCCAGGTAGCGGCGGTAGACGAAGGGCGTGACCACGTCGCGCAGCGCCCTCGCCCGCCCCGAGGTGACCGCCTCGCGCGGCGCCACCACCCGGCTCTTGAGCCAGGCGAAGCGCTCCCACTCGCGGCCCTGCACCAGGAAATACTCCTCCAGCATCGCCAGGCTGACCACCGGCGGGCCGGAGTTGCCGTTCGGGCGCAGCGCCAGGTCGACGCGGAAGACGAAGCCGTCCTCGGTCAGGTCGCCGATCAGCGCGCGCAGCGTGCGCGCGACCTGCGAGAAGTACTCGTGCGCGGTGATCACGCCGGCGCCGCTGGCGCGGCCGGCGGTCATGCCGTCCTCCTCGTAGACATAGACCAGGTCGATGTCGGAGGAGACGTTGAGCTCGCGCGCGCCGAGCTTGCCCATGCCGACGATCCAGAAGTCGATCGGCTCGCCGGCGGCGGTGCGCGGCGCGCCGTGGCGCTCGTCCTGCTCGGCGCGGGCGAAGGCCAGCGCGGCCTCCAGCGTCACCTCGGCCAGCTCGGTCATCGCGCGGGTGACGGTCTCGACCGAGGCCTGCTGCTCGACGTCGAGCACCACCAGGCGCTCCATCACCAGCTGGCGCACGATGCGCAGCGCCGCGGCCAGCGGGCGGCCCTGCGCCAGCACGGTCTGCAGCGCGGCCTCCATCGTCTCGCGCACCGGCTCGCCCGGAGGCAGCCAGGCCAGGGAGTCGCCGCGCACGCGGCGCACGCGCTGCACGTAGCGGCTGTGATCCGCGCGAGCCCGCGGGGCGAGGGTGCCGTCGCCGGCTTCAGCAAGGGTATCGGTCGAATCCATTCGGGTCTGTGCTAGCTTCTCTGCTTCCATCCTGCCGGCGCCTGCGCTCGCTGCGTCCGTCTCGCTGCGTCCATGTCCACCCCCTCCCGATCGTCCGACGCCTCCGCCGAACCGACCGCCGACACCGACGTCGGCGCGCAGGGACATGCCGCGGCCGGCAGGGCCCGGCGCCTGCTGCGCGGCCTCGGTGCGGCGCTGGCAGGCCTGGCGATCATCCTGCTTGCGGCATGGCTGATCCTGCAATGGGGGATTCTGCCCCGCCTCGATGCCTGGCGCCCCTGGCTGGTGCAATGGGCCTCACGCGCGGTCGGACTGGACGTGAAGATCGACCGGATCGCCGTGCAGGGCGACCTGTGGGCGCCGGTGCTGCGGGTGGAGGGACTGCGGCTGAGCGGCGCGGACGGACGCGAGGCGCTGCGGCTGGGCCGCGCCGAGGCGGTGATCACGCCCGGCTCGCTGCTGCCGCGCTCGCTGCACGGCTGGCAGCCGCGGCTCGACCGGCTCGAGCTGTCGGCGCTGACGCTGGAGCTGCGCCGCGATGCCGGCGGGCGCATCCTGCTGGCGGGGCGGCCGCTCGAGGGCGGCGACCCGAAGGCCGACGACGGCGGCGGCCAGGCGCTGGTCGACTGGCTGGCGAGCCAGCCGCACGTCGCGCTGCACGACGCGCGGCTGCGCTGGATCGACGCGATGCGCCCGGACGCCGGCGCGCTCGAGCTCTCGGACGTCGACATCACGCTCGACAACCCCGGCCGGCGCCATGTCGCGCGGCTGCAGGCCACGCCGCCCGAGGGCTGGGGCCGGCGCTTCTCGGTCGAGGCCGATCTGGCCAGCCCGCGGCTGGCGGCGGCGCGCGGCATCTCGCCGGGCGACTGGCAGCGCTGGTCCGGCCAGCTGCGCGCCGACTGGCCGCAGGTCGACGTCAGCCGGCTGCGCCGCCATGTCGACCTGCCCTTCGACCTGCTGGCGGGGCGCGGCCGCCTGGCCAGCCGCATCGACGTCCGCGACGGCCAGCTGGTCCAGGCCGGGCTGGACCTGCAGCTCGAGACGGTGGCGCTGCGGCTGGCGCGCACGCTGCCGCCGCTGGCGCTGGGGCGCATCGCCGGCCAGCTCGCGCTCGCGCATGACGACGAGCGCGGCAGCCGCATCACCGCGCGCGCGCTGTCCTTCGAGCTGCCGGCCGAGGACGGCCAGCCGCAGGCGCGCTGGCCCGCCACCGACCTGACGCTGGCGCTGCAGGGCCCGCCGGGCCAGTGGCACGGCGGCACCTTCGAGGCCTCGCGGCTGGACCTGGCGCTGCTGGCGCGCTCGGCGCGGGCGGTGCCGCTGGGCGGACCGATGCGCCGGCTGCTCGCCGAGACCCGCCCGCTCGGCGAGGTGATCGGGCTGCACTACGAATGGAGCGGCGAGGCGGAGCTGCCCGAGCACTGGCGCGCGCGCGGTCGCACCGAGGGCCTGTCGCTGAGCGCCGAGCCGGCCACCGAGCAGCTCGAGCGCAGCGCCACGCCGGGGCGCCCGGGCCTGCACGGCGCGCAGGTCGACTTCGACGCCACCGAGCGCGGCGGGCGCGCCGGCGTGCGCATGGGCGAGGACGGCGCGCTGGAGTTTCCCGGCGTGTTCGACGAGCCGCGCGTGCCGGTGCGGCGGCTGCAGGCCGACGTGCGCTGGTCGCTGCGGCGCAGCGCGCCGGCGGCGCGGCCGGCCATCGAGGTCGAGGTGCGCCAGGCGCGCTTCGCCACCGCCGACGGCCAGGGCCAGTTCACCGGCCGCTGGAAGAGCGGCCCGCCCGAGGGCGAGCGCTTCGGCCGCGGCGGCTGGCTGCCCGGCCACCTCGACCTGGACGCGCGGGTCGAGACGCTGCGCGCCGACCGGGTGCACCGCTACCTGCCGCTGGGCATCGGCGCGCCGGTGCGCCATTACCTGGCCGGCGCGCTGCGCTCGGGCCATGCACGCGCGGTGCGCTCGCAGGTGCGCGGCGACGTGCTCGACTTTCCCTACACCGGCCGCGACGAGCCGGGACGCTTCCTGATCGAGGGCCGCTTCGACGGCGTCGCCTTCGACTCGGTGCCCGGCAGCCGCTGGCCCGCCTTCACCGACGCGTCCGGCCAGCTTCGCATCGACGGCAACCGGCTGACGCTGGGCGAGATCGAGGCCCGGCTCGGGCGCACCGGCAGCGGCCGCTTCGCGCTGCACGAGGTCGAGGGCGGCATCGCCGACTTCCTGCACGACCCGGTGCTGCGCCTGTCCGGCCGCGGCCACGGCCCGGCCGGCGACGTGGTGCGCTACCTGGTCGACAGCCCGGTCGACGGCTGGCTGGGCGACCTGTTCGCGCCGGTGCAGGCCGCCGGCGACGCCCGCCTGGCGCTGCAGCTGGAGATCCCGGTGCTCGATGCCGCGCGCACCACGCTGAAGGGCCGCGTCGAGCTGCAGGACGCGCGGCTGCGCATGCGCCCGGACACGCCGGAGCTGACGCAGCTGCACGGCAGCCTCGCCTTCAGCGAGCGCGACTTCGCGGTCGACGAGGCGCGCGCGCAGGTCGCCGGCGGGCCGCTGCAGTTCGCCGGCCGCCTCGGCGAGGACGGCCAGATGCGCCTGAGCGGCCAGGGGCGCGCCAGCGCCGCCGGGCTGCGCGCGCTCGACGAGCCGGCGGTGCTGCGCACGCTGCTGCAGCCCTTCGACGGCCAGGCCGACTACCGCATCGAGCTCGGCCTGGGCCGGCTGGGCACGCGGCTGGCGATCGACAGCGAGCTCGTCGGCCTGGCCTCGCGGCTGCCGGCGCCGCTGGACAAGCCGGCCGCGCAGCCGATGGCGCTGCGGGTGCGGCTCGAGCCGGGCGACAGCGGCACCGGCGCCGGCACCGAGCGGCTGCGCGTCGAGACCGGCCCGGCGGCGCAGCCGCTGCTGCGCGTGGCCTATCTGCGCGAGGCCGAGAGCGGGCGGGTGCTGCGCGGGCGCCTCGCGCTGGGCTCGCCGACGCCGGCCGACGGCGACCCCGACGGCCCGGCGCGCGGCGTCGACGCGGTGCTGGCGCTGCCGGCGCTGTCGCTCGACCGCTGGCAGCAGTGGTTCGACCAGGAGGCGCCGGCCGACTGGCGCGCGCTCTCCGCGCCGCCGACGGCCGCGGCCGCCGCCGTGCCGCCGCCCTCGCCCGCCTCGCCCGTCGCCGCGAGCCACCTGCCGACGCGGCTGCGGCTGCGCACCGCGGCGCTGACGCTGGGCGGGCGCCAGCTCGACCGGGTCGACGCGGCGCTGCAGCGCGACGTCACCCGCGCCGACCGCTGGCAGCTGCGCCTGACGGCCGACCAGATCGACGGCGAGGCCGACTACACCGAGGCCGCGCCCGGCCGGCCGGCGGCGCTGCGGGCGCGGCTGGCGCGGCTGATGCTGATGCCGCGCGCGGCCGGCGAGCCGCTGCCCGCGACGCTGACCCGCGCCGGCACGGTCGATGCCGACACCGGCGCGGCGGTGCAGCGCCTGCCGCAGCTCGACATCCAGGCCGAGGCGGTCGAGTTCGCCGGCAAGCCGCTCGGCCGGCTGGAGATGAAGGCCGGCCCGCGTCCGGGCGGCGGCTGGCAGATCGGCCGGCTGGCGCTGATCCGGCCGGAGGCGCGCCTGGAGGCGGTCGGGCTGTGGCTGCCGGCCGAGGCGGCGGCGGGCGATCCGGCCGGCCAGACGCGCATGACCTTCCGGCTCGACCTGGACGACGGCGGCGCGCTGCTCGACGCGCTGGGCTGGCCGGGGCAGATGCAGGGCGGGCGCGGCCACCTCGGCGGCCAGATCCAGTGGCCCGGCACGCCGACCGACTACGCCACCGCGCGGCTCGGCGGCCACCTGCGGCTGGATCTGGACCAGGGGCGCTTCCCGCAGGCCGATCCGGGCGCCGGGCGGCTGCTGGGCGTGCTGAGCCTGCAGTCGCTGCCGCGGCGCTTCCTGCTCGACTTCCGCGACCTGTTCCAGCGCGGCTTCGGCTTCGACCACATCGACGGCGACGTCTCGATCCGCCAGGGGCTGGCGAGCACGCGCAACCTGCGCATCCGCGGTCTGCAGGCGATGATCCTGACCGAGGGCAGCACCAGCCTGGCGCAGGAGACGCAGAACCTGCACGTCTGGGTCGTGCCCGACCTCAATGCCGGCGCGGCCTCGCTGGCCTATGCGGTGATCAATCCGGCCGTCGGCCTGGGCACGCTGCTGACGCAGATGGTGCTGAAGGGCCCGCTGGCCGATGTCGCCACCCGCGAGTTCCGCATCACCGGACGCTGGGACACGCCGGACGTGACCAGCGTCGACCGCAGCACCGGCGCCCGCCCCCGCCCCGACCAGGGCGCCGAGCCCGAGCCCGCGCAGGAGAAGAGGAGCACGCCATGAGCATGAAGATCGCCGCCGTCCAGATGGTCTCGGGCCCGCGCCCGGACAAGAACCTCGACCGCGCCGAGGCGCGGGTGGCCGAGGCTGCCGCGCAGGGTGCCGAGCTGGTGGCGCTGCCGGAATACTTCTGCCTGATGGGCCTGCGCGACCGCGACAAGCTGGCCATCGCCGAGCCCGACGGCAACGGGCCGATCCAGCGCCGGCTGGCGCAGATCGCGGCGCGCCACCGGGTCTGGCTGGTGGCGGGCTCGCTGCCGCTGGCGGTGCCGGGCGACGCCGATCACGCCACCAACACCACGCTGGTCTTCGACCCCGAGGGCCGGCGCGCCGGGCGCTACGACAAGATCCATCTGTTCCGCTTCGACGACGGCGAGCGCCGCCACGACGAGGCCGCGACGCTGCGCGCCGGCCACGCCCCGCTGGCGCTGGACATCACCGCCCGCGACGGCCGCGCGCACCGCACCGGCATCACCATCTGCTACGACCTGCGCTTCCCCGAGCTGTACCGCCAGCTCGCCAGCCCGCCGTGCAGCCTGATGGTGGTCACCGCCGCCTTCACCTGGCCCACCGGCCAGGCGCACTGGGAACTGCTGCTGCGCGCCCGCGCGGTGGAAAACCAGTGCTGGCTGCTGGCCAGCGCGCAGGGCGGCCAGCACGAGAACGGCCGCCGCACCTGGGGCCACTCGATGATCGTCGACCCCTGGGGCCAGATCGTCGCCGAACTCCCCGAGGGCGAAGGCATCGTCGTCGCCACGCTGGACGAGCAGCGCACCGCCGAGATTCGCACCCGGCTGCCGGCGCTGGAGCATCGGCGGCTCTGACCGGCCGGCCGGGCCGCGGATCCGCCAAATACGCCCCCGAACGCGGGCGAATGAAAAGCCGCGTCCGGCCTGCCGCACACCGCGCGCCTAGACTGGGCGGGTCCATTTCCTACGTCACAGAAAGGCCCATTCCATGAAAGCACTGATCGCCCTGGCGCTCCTCGCCTCGACCCTCACCGGCTGCGCGGTCTACACGCCCGCCGGCTCCGTCGTCATCGACCCGGCCGGCCGGCACGACTCGGGCGGCGGCGGCGGTCAGGGCAAGTTCTGCCCTCCGGGTCAGGCCAAGAAGGGCAACTGCTGAGCTTGGGGGCTGGCTGCTCGGGCTGGTGGCGGCCGAAATCCGCATTCGGCTGCCGGCGCTGGAGCAGCGGCCGATGTGATAAATTCATCACATCCTGCGCAGCTTCACAGGGCCACAAAAAATTCTCGCGATCACCATTGCCAACCGCCATTACAACGACGGCGTCAACGTCGAACCCTGCCGCCCAATTTGAAATAAAATTTCAGGCATCAAAACACAACTAAATTTGCAGGGTCAGCAGCGATTGCAAATAATTTCAGGAGCGCCATACGATGCACATTCGAGTCTGGAATAAATTCATCGGCACGAACCCATCGGCGACAATTTTTGGAGCGGTTGTGTCGTCGATGCTCCCTCCCTCACTGAGGCTGGACAAGAACGGAAACAATTTACCAACGCCATACAAACTGTTCTGCGAATGGATGGATGCATCTACGGTAGGGACATGGTCCGCAACGGCGGTGCCACAGGGCTTCGTTATTGGCGTCATTGATCAAGTCGATAAAGCAAATATTCTCGCAGTTTATGGACCAACCAGACATCGAGGATTCAAGATTGCAGGGATGTCTGTCCCGGTCCTGAGTTACACAGATGGAAGCTACGCAAACCTGGCTTTAGCGCGCGGCTATCAGCTCAATATATAGTCATGCCATTAAGACCATCGAGCAGCGGCAAACACAGCAACCCAAACCGCCCGACAAGTTATTTTATTACCGCGATTGCATGAAAACTCCACAAAATGGTCGCGCACTTAAATTACTCGTCAAAAATTTATTTTTCAGGGCGCCAATAAATTTTTCACAACCACCCTACCAAAACCCCAAAAAAATCGACACCAATGTCGATTCGCGGAAGGAACAAGACAAAATGAACGAAGTCAAGATAGTACAGAAAATGCGGCCCATAGAATACAATGACAAAAACGGGCTGGAAAATCAATCCGAAAATTTTTCCGAACTAGTCTACTCCGAGACAGGAGAACCAGTCCCCGACGGGACATACATTATCACCCAGAACGGGAAAAACATAATGTGCACCATCCATGGGCACAGATTAATGTTTGACGAAGCAATAAAACAAACATCGCCAATATTTATATTAGAAAAAATCAGATAAGCCCACAGAAAATATCGCAGAACGTCTATGCCGTTCCGCATTCCTAGGCTCGCAGTGGTGGCATAGAAAATAGTAGCTTGGCCAGGGTTGCGCTGGTGACGATCGGAGCGGCACTGCGATTCGTACCCAGGCAGCAGTCATGGCGCGAGGCGTCGTTCGGTTCGTATGGCCGAATCGCGCCCCAGCCAGCCCATAGCGTTCCGGCCTACGCGCAAACCGGACGCCCGCCGATCGCGCCGACACCTCGGCGAAGCGAGACTTGGGCGACGCACCCGAGGTGCGCCCGAGAGATCGTCAACCCGAGGTCGTCACGCGGCCCGCACGAGGAACCTGCCATGTCCAATCCCTGGCTGAAGAAGAACCCGTTCATGAGCATGTGGCTCAGCGCCGCCAACAGCGTGGCGAACACCGCGCGGGGTCAGGCGACCCGTCAGGCCCGGCGCAACGCCAGCGCGGCCGCGGCCCAGGCCGGCAGCAGCCTCTTCTCGTTCTGGACCCAGGCCATGGGCCTGACGGCAAAATCGGCTCACCGCAAGAAACGCTAGGAACGGGCCCGCCATGCACAGCACCATTCTGTCGTTCTGGTTCGAGGAGCTGCAGCCCGCGCAGTGGTGGCGCGTCGACGCCGCGCTGGACGAGCGCATCCGCACGCAGTTCGGCGCGCTGCATCAGGCCGCCCACGCGGGCGAGCTGGCCGCGTGGCGCGATCAGCCGGACGGGCGGCTGGCCGAGATCATCGTGCTCGACCAGTTCTCCCGGAACATCCACCGCGGCACGCCGCTGGCCTTCGCCTGCGACCCGATGGCGCTGGCCCTGGCGCAGGAGGCGGTTCGCGCCGGCGCGGACCGGGCGCTGCCCGTCGAGCGCCGCGCCTTCCTGTACATGCCCTACATGCACAGCGAATCGGCCCGCATCCACCAGGACGCCGAGCGGCTGTTCCGCACGCAGGCGCCGCAGGCCAATCACCAGGCCGAACTGCAGCACAAGGCCATCATCGACCGCTTCGGCCGCTATCCGCACCGCAACGCCATTCTCGGCCGCACCTCCAGCGCGGAGGAGCTGGCGTTCCTGCAGCAGCCGGGGTCGAGCTTCTAGGGCGCGTGGCTCCTGCGACCCGTCATGCCCGCGAAGGCGGGCACCCACGCGGGGTGATGACGGGTTTTGGCGGGCGTGGGTCCTCGCCTGCGCGAGGATGACGAGGGGGGGGGCTGGCGTCCAGCGTCAGGCCGCGCCCTGCCCCAGCCGGCTCCACACCCAGCGGCCGCTGCCGCGCAGCTTGCGCAGCAGCCAGTCGGTGCTCATCTGCACCGGCGGGCCCATGTCGGACGGATCGAAGGCCCGGAAGACGGTGCGCGGGTGCAGCAGCGAGAACAGGTAGCGCAGCCAGCCCTCGCGGCCCTCGCGGCGGCGCACCAGGAAGGCGTGCAGGTCCGCCAGGCCGTGGCGGTAGCGCAGCCCGGTGCGCCAGTGCACCGCCGGCGGCATCGCGGCGCGGCCGCACACCTCGTCGTACACCCGCGCCGGCAGGTTCATGCCGGCACGCGCCAGCAGCAGGCTCGCGCCGCTGGCGCGCGGGTTGATCTCCAGCAGCCACATGCGGCCGGTGCGCGGGTCGCGGCGGAAGTTCATCGAGACCATGCCGCGCAGCCGCAGCCGGCGCAGCATCGCGCCGGCCTCGGCCTCGAGGTCGGGCATCGACACCGTCTCGAGATGGCTGGCCGCGCCGAAGTCGGCCGGCCAGGTGCGCAGCGTGCGCGTCGTCGCCACCAGCACCGGGCTGCCGCCGCGCGCGATGCAGGCATGCACCGTCCACTGCTCGTCCACGTCGCCCGGCACATGGTCCTGGATCACCAGATGCTCCAGCCCCTGCGGCGCGAGCTGGCAGCACAGCCGCATCAGCGCGTCGGCATCGTCGATGCGCACCGCGCAGCGCCGCGCCAGCGCCGGGTCGATGCCCGGGCGGTGCCAGCTGCCCGCCTGCGAGGGCTTGACCACCACCGGATAGGCCAGCACGCGCCCGAGCGCCTCGACCTCCTCGAGCGTGCGCGGCGCGTGCAGCGCCGGCACCGGCAGCTCGTGCTGGCGCGCCAGCTCGGCGAAGCGGCGCTGGTCCTGCAGCCGCGCGATCATGTCCGGCGACGACGACACCCACAGCGCGGTGCCGACCAGATCGGCATGCAGCGCCACCAGCGCGCGCAGGTCCGGATCGGCCGACGCGAACACCGGCAGCGCCTGGCCGTGGCGCATGCGCAGCTCGCGCAGCACCTTCAGCAGCCGCTCGGGCTGCAGCGTGAAGTCGCGCGCGCAGATGAACTCGATGCAGTGCCGCGAGTAGCCCGAGGGCGGGAACGGGTACTCGCCGACGACGATCACCGGCACTCCGGCCCGCCCCAGCGATCGCACCAGGTTCAGGTCGGCGCCAGGCGCGCCTCGGCAGGCCAGCACGACGGCCGGCAGCGGATTCGTGGAGGTCGGACGGAGCGGGTTCATGACGGTGTCGCGCTGGCCTGAAATGAAAGACTGCGACGCGATCGTCGCCGCTGGATCGTGCGGCGTCGTCCCCTCAACACGGGGACCGCCGCGATCCCGAGGGCCCGGCGCGGTGCATTTGCACGCCACGGGCCCCCTCGCCACGCATGCGCTCAGCGCCGGCCGAACATCATGTGGCGCGCCAGCAGCGACTTCAGCGGCCCGGCCTGCTCCAGCGCCGCCAGCGCCGAGCCGCGCAGCGTGCCCAGCCCCGGCAGGTTCCAGGTGAAGCTGCGGGCGAGGAAGTCGGTGGCGGCGATCATCGCCCAGCGGTCGGGCGCGCGCTGCCACTCGACCCGGCGCAGCGCCTGGTCCACGTCGTCGCTGGCGGCCAGGCGGCGCACCAGCTCGTGCGCGTCGCGCAGACCCAGGTTCAGGCCCTGGCCGGCGACCGGGTGCAGCGTCTGCGCCGCGTTGCCGATGCGCACCGTGCGGCCGCGCACCAGCGTGCGCTCGGCATTGAGCCCGAGCGGGAAGCACTTCAGCGGCCCGATGCCCGCCAGCCGTCCGACCTCGCCCGGCAGCAGGTGCGTCAGCACCGCCAGCCGCTGCGCCTCGTCCAGCCCGACGACCGGATCGTCGCCGCTGTCGACGCACCAGACCAGCGAGAAGCGCCGACGCGTCGCCTGCCCCGGACGCTCGATCAGGCCGGGCAGCGGCAGCAGCGCCACCGGCCCGTGCGGCGTGAAGCGCTCGTAGGCGCAGCCGGGCTCGCCGCCCTCGACCTCGACGGTGCCGACCCAGGCGCTCTGGCGGTAGTCGCGGGTGACGGCGCGGCGCGCCTGCTCGGTGTAGACGCCGCCCTCGGCGATGACCGCCAGATGGTGCGTCTCGACCAGCCGGCCGCGCTCGCCGGAGGGGTCCGCGCCCTCGCCGGGCAGCTCGGTGGCCAGGTCGACCTCGACGCCGGCCGGCACGGTGCGCACGTCCAGCACCGGCCGCCCCCACGGTGCAGACAGGCGCTGCGGCTCGCGCGCACAGGCCGCCAGCCAGGCCGCGCGCATCGGCGCGACCAGCCGGCCGTAGGGAATGACCGCGCCGAGCTGCTCGACGCGCTCGTCCTCGGCGCGGATGCGCAGCGCCGGTGCCGCGCCGCGCCCGAGCAGCTCCATCAGCCCGGGCTGCTGCTGCGAGACATGCACGCAGCGGATCGGCTCGGCCTGCTCGGCCATGGCGTCCCAGACGCCGAGCCGGCGCAGCTCGACCACGCTGCCCTGCGACAGCGCCAGCGTGCGCGGGTCGGCGGTCACGTCATGCGAGGCGGGCAGGCGGTCGTGCACGCAGATGCGCGCCTGCGGCAGGCGCCGCGCCGCATGCAGCGCCAGCGCCAGCCCGACCGGGCCGGCCCCGATCACCGCCAGATGCAGCGGCGCTGATGGCGCTGATGGCGCGGACGGGGAGGAAGAGGAGGAAGCGGCAGGAACGGTCTCGGAGGCGGCAGTCATCGATGGCGGGTCTTGTGGGCATCCTCGGTCACCGCCGGCGCAGGCCGGGACCGAGACCGCATTTTCCCCGCGATCCAGCGCGCCGTCAGCTTCATCGCCGGCCAGGGGTCGGACACGCTGAACGTCTGGCAGACCATCGGCCGGTGCAGCAGCGAGCGCAGCCAGGCGAGCGGGCCCAGCAGGCCCTCGGCGCGGTACTGGCGCATCGCGTGCCAGTCCTTCAGCGCGTTGACGTACCAGCGCCCGGCCTGGCCGCGCAGCGGCTGCGGCGGCATCGACAGCCCGCAGGCCTCGCGCCAGGCCAGCCACGGCAGGTTCACGCCGCAGCGCGTCGTCAGGATGCCCCACTGGCTGACGCGCGGATTGATCTCCAGCAGCACGAAGCGGCCGTCGCGCGCGTCGCGCTTGAAGTTCATGTTGGCGATGCCGCGAAAGCCGATGCGCTGCAGGATCTCGAGCGCCTGCGCCTCCAGCGCCGGCTCGTCCAGGCTCTCGACGAAGCAGCCGCTGCCGGCGTGCGGCGGCCAGATGCGCCACTTGCGCCCGCCGAACACCGCCTGCACCCGGCCTTCGCGGTCGATGTAGGCGTGCACGTCGAAATGCTCCTCGTCGGGGCCGTCGACGAATTCCTGCACCAGCGTGGCCGCGCGCAGCGGCAGCAGCTGCGCGCACAGCGCCATCAGCTCGTCGGCCGACTCGACCCGGATCGCCTTGGCGCGACGCACCGACGCCGGCAGCGCCGTCTGGTGCCACCAGGCCACCGGCGTGGCCGGCTTGACGATGGCCGGATAGCGCAGCCGCTCGGACGCCTCGCGCGCCTCGGACAGCGTCTCGGGCGCGAAGCCCAGCGGCACCGGCAGCGCCTGCGCGACCGCGAGCCGGTCGAAGGCCTGCTTGTCCATCAGCGTCCGGGTCAGCGCCGCCTCCGGCCAGGTCGGCACGAAGCAGGTGGCGCCCTGCTCCTGCAGCGTCAGCATCGCCTGCAGGTCCGGATCGGCCGACGGGATCACCGGCAGCGGCTCGCCGTGGCGCTGCGCCAGCGTCTCGAGCACGTCCCGCAGCCGCTCGGGCATGCGCGCGAAGTCCGGCACGCGGATGAACTCGCAGCAGTGGCGCGACAGGCTCGCCGGCGGCGCTTCATGCTCGCCGATCAGGATCACCGGGATGCCGACCGCGCCGAGCGCGCGCACCACGTTCATGTCACCCTCGACCGCCCCGATGCAGGAAAGCACCACGCACGGCAACGGATCGACGGGAAGGATCGGTCGGGACATGGGCGGCTCCGGTTTCTTGTGTCCCCGGGATTGTCGGGGACCCCGAGGCCGGACTGTGCCCGCCTCAGGTACGGGCTGCAGTGACCTGAGTCACACCTTCGGCCGAAGATTGGTTCGGAGGCGTATCAGGTGTGTCCGCCGGCGCATCGGCCTCGGCCTGCGCCAGCCGGCGCGACTGGCGAGACTGGCGCAGCCGCTCGGCCGCGAGCATCGCCGCGCTGGCGATCCGGTTGCCCGGCACCAGCAGCGCGCCGAGATGGCGCCGCCCGGGCCACAGCTTGCTGATGAAGGAGTCGGCCGACGCGCCGCTCTCGAACATCGTCAGGTTCGGGCAGCGCTCGCGGCCCTGGCGGATGAACTCGATCTCGTTGAGCATGCCGGGCCCGAACTTGCGCAGCTCCGGATCCCAGCCCACCTTGAAGGCGAAGCCCATCGTGCCGGAGACGAAGTTGCAGGTCGACGCGACCGCCCGGCCGTCGATCCTCAGCTCGGTGAACAGCGCCCGGCCCTCGCGGTCGAAGCGCGCGACCATCTCGCGGAAGAAGGCCTCCTCGGCCGGCACCGAGCGCACCGAGGTGCCCGATTCGCCCTTCCAGCCCTGGTGCTCGAGGTGCAGGAAGTTCTCGACCGCCGATTCCGGCAGCGGACCGTCCTGGCCGAGGCAGTGCCAGCTCAGCTCGCCCATTTCCGCCAGGCGACGCCGGCAGCGGTTGACCTCGTTGAGCTTCTTGCCGAGCAGCTCGCGCAGCATGTCCTCGCCGCAGCGGCTCATGTCGAGCATCGCGCGCTCCTGCGGGCCCAGGCGCAGCATCGACAGGGCGCGCGCGCCGGTCTGGCGCTCCAGGGCCTGCGCCAGCACGCCGTCGCAGTCGGTCTTCGGCAGCACCAGGCCCTGCCAGGGCGACAGGCCGCCGATGGCGCGCATCAGCGCAGCGACCGCCGCGTCCAGCATCTCGGCATCGAGCAGCAGCCCGCCGAGGAAGCTGTGGCAGGACAGGTAGGCGCTCAGGTGCGGCCACGGAAAGCTGCGGCTGCCCGGACTGCGCCGGAAGACGCCGACGCCGGCGAGCTCGCGGCCGCTGCCCTCGCGGGCCTCGATCCACGCGATCACCGGCCGCAGACCGGCATCGAGATGGCGCAGCGCCGGCAGCACGAAGTTCGGCGACAGGTAGACATTGGGCTCGGCGGCACGCGATTCCAGCCCGGCCCAGGCCTGCAGGTCACGCTCGTCGAGCTCCTCGATGCGGCGCCAGCGCACCTCGAGGCGGCCGGCGGCCCCGCTCGGCCGCTCCTGCGCGGCCTGGATCACGCCAGCCATGTGTGCACGCGGCGCCGACGGGGCGCCCCCCTGAAACGGCTGATGACGACTGACCATGTTCTTGTCGATGGATCCCACGACTCCCCCCTCTGAACGGCTGCGGCCCCCCCTGTGCACGGGGGCGTGCCTCTGCGCGTGGATTGGCAGACGAGGGTTGTACCCCAGATCTCAGGGATCGGATGCACCGGCCACCCCCGTGAGTAAGTGTCTGTAACCCAGACGTTGCGCCAAGCTTAAGCCAGACTGAAGCCGGTTGACAAGCGTGGCAAATCACCACGCCCTGGCGTGAACTCTGCTCGGTCCGCGACGGAATCAGCGCTCAGATCGAAAGCGGATCGACATCGAGAGCCCAGCGCAGGATTCGGGCTTCTCCGGTACCAGCAGCCGCCTCGGCCAGCACCGGCTGCCAGCGCGCCAGCAGCCGGTGCAGCGCCTGGCGAGACGAGGCCTCGAGCAGCATCTGCGCACGCTCGACATCCGCCACGCGCTGGATGGGCGCGGGCACCGGCGGGAAGATCAGCACCTCGGCCGCCTCGGGCCAGTCCAGCGTCGCCGCCGACACCGCATCCAGGAAGGCGCAGGCGGCCTGCTGGCTGCGGGCCTCGGCGCGCAGCAGGGCCTGGAAGGCGTAGGGCGGCATCGCCGCCGATTCGCGCTCGAGCAGCTGCGCGGCGGCGAAGGCCGGGTAGTCGTGCCGGCGCAGCGCCGCATAGAGCGGATGCGCCGCATGCCAGGTCTGCAGCCAGATCTCGCTGCGCCCGGCCAGCTCGGCATCGCGCCCGGCGCGCCCGCCGGCCTGCATCAGCAGCGCGAACAGCCGCTCGGGGGCGCGGAAGTCGCTGGAGAACAGCGCCGCGTCGGCCTGCACCGCCGCCACCAGCGTCATGCGGCGGAAGTCGTGGCCCTTGGCGACCATCTGCGTGCCGACCAGCACGTCGATCTCGCCGTCGTGCACCTGCGCGAGCTGGCTCTCCAGGCTGCCCTTGTGGCGGGTGGTGTCGGCATCGATGCGGCCGATGCGTGCCCCCGGCAGCAGCTCGGCGATCTGCTCCTCGAGCCGCTCGGTGCCGCGACCCATCGGCTGCAGGTCCGGGTCGCCGCAGCTCGGGCAGGCGAAGGGCACGCGCTCGGAGAAGCCGCAGTGGTGGCAGCGCAGCGTGCGGTCGCTGCGGTGGAAGACCCGCCAGGCGCTGCAGTGTGCGCAGTCGCTCTTCCAGCCGCAGGAGGTGCAGTGCAGCACCGGCGCGTAGCCGCGGCGGTTCAGCAGCACCAGGCTCTGCTCGCCGCGCTCCAGGCGCTCGCGCATGGCATCCACCAGGGGCGGCGCCAGCGGCTGGCTGTAGACCGCGCGCTTGCCGAACTGCGCGGCGATGCGTGCCAGATCGACGGTGCGCACCCGCGGCAGCGCGCCGCCGCCGATGCGCGCGGGCATGTCCAGGCGGCGGTAGCGCCCCGCCCCGCCCTCGGCCGCCGGCAGCGCGTTGTGCCAGCTCTCCAGCGAGGGCGTGGCCGAGCCGAGCAGCACCGGCACCCCCTCGGATCGGCCGCGCCAGACCGCCAGGTCGCGGGCCGAGTAGCGTGCGCCCTCCTGCTGCTTGTAGGACGGGTCGTGCTCCTCGTCGATCACGATCAGGCCCAGGCGCGGCAGCGGGGCGAAGATCGCCATGCGCGTGCCCAGCACCAGGTCGGCGCGCCCCAGGTGCGCCGCCAGCCAGCCCTGCAGCCGCTGCGCCGGCGTCAGGCCGCTGTGCAGCGACACCAGGCGCCGGCCGGGAAAGCGCGCCGCAAAGCGCGCCTCCAGCTGCGGCGTCAGGTTGATCTCGGGCACCAGCACCAGCACCTGGCCGCCGGCCTCGAGCACCCGCGCGGCCTCGCGCAGATAGACCTCGGTCTTGCCGCTGCCGGTGGCGCCGAACAGCAGCACCGGCCCGGGCGGCATCGCCGCGAGCTGCGCCAGCACCTCGCGCTGTTCGGCGGAGGGCTCGGGCAGCGGAGCGGCGACGGCAGGATCGGCCGACGGGGACGCTGCGGCCTTTGCGGCATCCCGGTCGAGCTTGTCGCTGCGGCGCAGCCGGCGCGCGAGCTGGGTGGCGTCGAGCTCGCGCAGATCGGGCGGCAGCGCGCCCAGCGCCACCTCGCCGAGGCTGCGCTGGTAGTAGCCGGCCGCGAAGGCCGCCAGCCGGCGCCAGGCCTCGCCCAGCGGCGGCAGCGCGTCCAGCACCTGGGCGATCTCGCGCAGCGCGACCGCCGCGCCCTCGCCGTCCGGACTGGCCGCCTCGTCGCCCGGGCCCCAGACGATGCCGCAGACCTCGCGCCGGCCCAGCGGCACCCGCACCAGCGTGCCCGCCGGCCAGGCCTCGGGCGCCAGATAGTCCAGCAGCGGATCGAGCCGGCTGTGCCGCGGCAGATCCACCAGCACCTTCAGCCGCACGGTCGTCCGGCCGGGCTGTGAATATTCCGTGACACTTTCCACCGAAGCTGTGGATAACTCTGTAGAGAAGTCCTGACGAGCCGTTTCAAGTCCTTGTCGTGCAAGGACTTTCTACAGATTGCCTCAAAAACGGGCAGTCGCCGCCGCGCGCATCGCCCGCGAATGGCGATGCACCGTCTCGACCAGCACGCTGACCGACTCCGGCGGGGTGTACTGGCTGATGCCGTGGCCGAGGTTGAAGACATGGCCGGCATGCGGGCCGAAGCTCTCGAGCACGCGGACGGCCTCGCGCTCGATCGCCTCCGGAGTGCCGAACAGCACGTTCGGATCGAGGTTGCCCTGCAGCGCGACCTTGTGGCCGACCTGCTCGCGGGCGCGGCCGAGGTTGACGGTCCAGTCCAGGCCCACCGCATCGGTGTCGCTGGCGGCGATCTCGTCCAGCCACAGGCCGCCGCCCTTCGTGAAGACGATGCGCGGGATCTGCACGCCGTCCTGGTCGCGCTTGAGCTGCGCCAGCACGCGCCGGGTGTAGGCGAGGCTGAATTCCTGGAAGGCGCCGTCGGCCAGCACGCCACCCCAGCTGTCGAAGATCATCACGGCCTGCGCGCCCGCCTCGATCTGGGCGTTCAGGTAGGCGGCGACCGAGTCGGCGTTGACCGCCAGGATGCGGTGCATCAGGTCGGGCCGGCGATACATCAGCGACTTGACCTGGCGATAGTCGTCGCTGCCGCCGCCCTCGACCATGTAGCAGGCCAGCGTCCACGGGCTGCCGGAGAAGCCGATCAGCGGCACGCGGCCACTCAATGCCCTGCGGATCGAGCTCACCGCATCGAACACATATTGCAGCTTCGCCATGTCCGGAACCGCCAGGTCCGCGACCGCGGCCTCGTCGCGGACCACCTTGGCGAACTTCGGGCCTTCGCCGGCCTGGAAGCTCAGGCCCAGGCCCATCGCGTCGGGCACGGTCAGGATGTCGGAGAACAGGATCGCGGCGTCCAGCGCATAGCGCTCCAGCGGCTGCAGCGTGACCTCGGTGGCGTAGTCGACGTTGGTGGCCAGGCCCATGAAGCTGCCGGCCTTCGCGCGCGTGGCGCAGTACTCCGGCAGGTAGCGGCCGGCCTGGCGCATCAGCCAGACGGGCGTGTGATCGGTGGGCTGGCGGCGCAGCGCGCGCAGGAAGTTGTCGTTCAGGAGAGGGGCGTGCATGGTGGCGGGATTGTAGGAGCGCGCCTGCCTGCGGACCGTCATCCCGCCCTCAGCCGGCTGCGCTAGTCTTGACCTGTGTCGAAGCGCGCAGCCTGACACACTTTCACAGTGAAGACACCTTCGGAGGGATCCCTGATGTTCCTGCGCCTCTTTTCATGGTCATGGCTGCGCCTGGGTGCGGCCATGCTGTTCGCCGCCGCGCTGTCGGGCTGCGGCTACAACGACTTCCAGCGCCTGGACGAGCAGGTCAAGTCGGGCTGGGCCGAGGTGCTCAACCAGTACCAGCGCCGCGCCGACCTGGTGCCCAACCTGGTCGCCACCGTCAAGGGCGAGGCCAGCTTCGAGCAGGACACGCTGACGAAGGTGGTCGAGGCCCGCGCGAAGGCCACCTCGATCCAGGCCACGCCGGAGCTGATCAACGACCCCGCCGCGTTCAAGCGCTTCCAGGACGCACAGGGCGAGCTCTCCGGCGCGCTGAGCCGCCTGCTGGTCGTCACCGAGAACTACCCGAACCTGAAGGCCAACCAGGCCTTCCAGGACCTGCGCGTGCAGCTCGAGGGCACCGAGAACCGCATCACCGTGGCGCGCAACCGCTACATCAAGGCGGTGCAGGACTACAACATTCTCGCCCGCAGCTTCCCGACCAACCTGACCGCGATGATCTTCAGCTATCCCGTCAAGCCGAGCTTCACGGTCGCCAACGAGGCCCAGATCAGCGCACCGCCGACGGTCAGCTTCGACAAGCCGGCCCCGGCGGCGTCGCGCTGAGCCGGTCATGAGGACCGCGCGCGGCTTCCTGCGCTGGCTGGCCGGGTGCCTGCTGCTGCTGGCCCTGGGCGCACAGGCCCAGGACCTGCAGCCGGTGCCGGCGCTGTCGGACCGGGTGATCGACCAGGCCGGCGTGCTCGGCAGCGGCCGTGCCGCGCTGGTCGAGCAGCTCGCGCGCATCGAGCGCGAGACCGGCGCGCAGCTGGTGGTGCTGACGGTGGCCACCACCCAGCCCGAGGACATCGCCGCCTATGCGCACCGGGTGGCCGACCAGTGGAAGATCGGCCGGCGCGAAGTCGGCGACGGCCTGCTGATCGTCGTGGCGGTGCAGGACCGGCGCATGCGCATCGAGGTCGCCAGGACGCTCGAGGGCGCGATTCCCGACGTGGTGGCGGGCCGCATCATCCGCGAACGCATGGCGCCGGCCTTCCGCCAGGGCGACTACGCCGGCGGCGTCGCCGCGGCAGTCACGCAGCTCGACGGCCTGATCCGCGGCGAGCGGCTGCCCGCCCCCGCCACGCAGGGCGAGAGCGGCTCGCACGGGCCGGCCGACACCGGGCAGGACGAGGTCTTCACCTGGGTCGTCTTCTGCGTGATCGCGGTGCCGGTCATCGCGCGCACGCTGGTCGGCCTGTTCGGGCGCCTGCTCGGGCCGCTGCTCAGCGGCGGCGCCTGCGCGCTGCTGGGCGGGCTGCTCAGCGGCGGCCTGCTGGCGGTCAGCATCGGACTGGGCCTGGTGGGCCTGCTGGTCGGGGCGCTGATGGCCTTCATCTCGGCGGTGTCGCGGGTGACGGCCGGGCGCGGCCCCTTCGGGCCGGGCGGCTTCGGCGGCGGCTCCTGGGGCAGCGGCTCGTCGTCGTCGGGCGGCGGCGACTTCTCGTCGGGCGGCGGCGGCGACTTCGGCGGCGGCGGCTCGTCGGGCAGCTGGTGAGCGCGGACGGCGCCGGAGGAAGGAATGCAAGGATGATGAGCGACACCGTGCTGCGCATGCTGCGCCATCTGGCCACCGGCCGGCGGGCGGTGCGCCGCGCGCTCGACGACGCGGCGCTGCAGCGGCTGCAGCAGGCCATCGCCACCAGCGAACAGGGCCATGACGGCCAGATCCGCCTGTGCGTCGAGGCGGCGCTGCCCTGGCGCTACCTGCGCGGGCGGGCCCGCCCGCGCGACCGGGCGCTGGCGATGTTCTCGAAGCTGCGCGTCTGGGACACCGAGCGCAACAACGGCGTGCTGGTCTACCTGCTGCTGGCCGACCGCGCGATCGAGGTGGTCGCCGATCGCGCGCTGCACCGGCAGATCGGTCCGGCCGACTGGCAGGCGCTGGTCGAAGCGATGCGCCCGCTGCTGGCCGAAGGGCGGCACGAGCAGGCGCTGCAGAGCGCGATCGCCACGCTCGACGGCTGGCTGCGCCGTCTGCCGGCGGCCGCCGCCGGCCCGGAGCGCATCAACGAGCTGCCCGACCAGGTCGACCTGCGCTGAAGGCGCTCCGCGCGCGACACGAGGCGCACGGACCAATGACAACGCCCGCGAGGCGTGAGCCTTCGCGGGCGCTGGGGTCGTCGGTGTCCGCCTGCGGCCAGGCCGCGGGCGTTCACCTCGTCACTTGCGACGCAGCTTCTGGATCGCGGCGATCTGGGCGGCCATCATCGCGAATTCGCTCTGGGCGCGGGCCAGGTCGATGTCGCTCTTGGCGTTCTTGATCGCTTCCTCGGCCTTGCGCTTGGCTTCCTGGGCCTTGGCCTCGTCGAGGTCATGGCCGCGGATCGCGGTGTCGGCGAGCACGGTCACGCGGTCCGGCTGCACCTCGAGGAGGCCGCCAGCCACGAACACGAACTCTTCCTGGCCATTGTCGGCGCGCTCGATGCGCACCGCGCCCGGCTTGATGCGGGTGATCAGCGGCGTGTGGCGGGGCAGGATGCCCAGCTCGCCGTTCTCGCCCGGCAGCGCGACGAACTTCGCCTCGCCCGAGAAGATCGACTCTTCCGCGGAGACGACGTCCACGTGGATCGTTGCCATGGTGTTCCTTCGTTGGTTTGAAGAGAGTCAGGAGACGGAGGTGGCGGCGCCGCCCGCAGCCACCCGCACGGGGCGGGAACGGGCAGCGACCGTCAGCCGGCTCACTGCATCTTCTTCGCCTTCTCGAAGGCCTCGTCGATCGTGCCGACCATGTAGAAGGCCTGCTCCGGCAGGTGATCGCACTCGCCGGCGACGATCATCTTGAAGCCGCGGATGGTTTCCTTCAGCGGAACGTACTTGCCCGGCGAGCCGGTGAACACTTCCGCGACGTGGAAGGGCTGCGACAGGAAGCGCTGGATCTTCCGGGCGCGAGCCACGGCCAGCTTGTCTTCCGGTGCCAGTTCGTCCATGCCCAGGATGGCGATGATGTCGCGCAGTTCCTTGTAGCGCTGCAGGATGCCCTGCACCGAACGGGTCGTCGTGTAGTGGTCTTCGCCGATGACGTTCGGGTCGATCTGGCGCGAGGTCGAGTCGAGCGGGTCGACGGCCGGGTAGATGCCCAGCGCGGCGATGTCACGCGACAGAACGACGGTGGCGTCCAGGTGACCGAAGGTGGTCGCCGGCGACGGGTCGGTCAGGTCATCCGCGGGAACGTAGACGGCCTGGATCGAGGTGATCGAGCCGACCTTGGTCGACGTGATCCGCTCCTGCAGACGGCCCATTTCCTCGGCCAGCGTCGGCTGGTAGCCCACCGCGGACGGCATGCGACCCAGCAGAGCGGACACTTCCGTGCCGGCCAGCGTGTAGCGGTAGATGTTGTCCACGAAGAACAGCACGTCACGGCCTTCGTCACGGAACGATTCCGCGATCGTCAGACCGGTCAGCGCCACGCGCAGACGGTTGCCCGGGGGCTCGTTCATCTGGCCGTAGACCATGGCGACCTTGGACTCGCCCAGGTTCTCCAGGTTCACGACGCCGGAATCGGCCATTTCATGATAGAAGTCGTTGCCCTCGCGGGTACGCTCGCCCACACCAGCGAACACCGACAGACCCGAGTGAGCCTTGGCGATGTTGTTGATGAGCTCCATCATGTTCACGGTCTTGCCGACGCCGGCGCCACCGAACAGACCCACCTTGCCGCCCTTGGCGAACGGGCAGATCAGGTCGATCACCTTGATGCCGGTTTCGAGCAGTTCCTGCGACGGGCTCAGCTCGTCGTAGGCCGGGGCCTTGCGGTGGATGGACGCCGACAGCTCCATCGAGACCGGGCCGCGCTCGTCGATCGGGCTGCCCAGCACGTCCATGATGCGGCCCAGCGTGGCGGGACCGACCGGCACGGTGATCGGAGCACCGGTGTTCTTCACCTCGATGCCGCGACGCAGACCGTCCGACGAGCCCAGCGCGATGGTACGGACCACGCCGTCGCCCAGCTGCTGCTGCACTTCCAGCGTCAGTGCGCTGCCTTCGAGTTTCAGCGCGTCGTAGATCTTCGGCATCTGGTTGCGCGGGAACTCCACGTCCACCACGGCGCCGATGCACTGAACGATCTTGCCCACTGCTTGAGTAGTCGCCATTTTTCGTTCCTTCAATCTTGATTCGTTGCGTCTGTCGCCCGGACCCGCGTCAGCCACCCAGGGCCGCGGCGCCGCCGACGATCTCGGACAGTTCCTTGGTGATGCCGGCCTGGCGGGTCTTGTTGTAGACCAGCTTGAGGTCGGCGATCAGCGTGCCCGCGTTGTCGGTGGCGGCCTTCATGGCCACCATGCGAGCGGACTGCTCGGACGCCATGTTCTCTGCGACCGCCTGGTAGACCAGGGCTTCGGCGTAGCGCACCATCAGGTCATCGATGACCGACTTGGCGTCCGGCTCGTACAGGTAGTCCCAGCCATGGGCCTGCTTCTCGGCCGCGGACTGCGACAGGCGATCGGACGACAGCGGCAGGAGCTGCTCGACGCGAGGCTCCTGCTTCATCGTGTTGATGAAGTTGGTGTAGCAGAGATAGACCGCGTCGAGCTTGCCCTCGGCGTACTGGTCCAGCAGGATCTTGACCGGGCCGATCAGCTTCTCGAGGTGGGGCACGTCGCCAAGCTGGGTCGCCTGCGCGACCACCTTGACGCCGACCCGGTTCAGGAAGCCGAGGCCCTTGTTGCCGATCGCGACAGCCTGGACCTTGGTACCGGCAGCCTCGAGCTCGCGCATCTTGTTGGTGACCACACGCAGCACGTTGGTGTTCAGACCGCCGCACAGACCCTTGTCGGTCGAGACGACGATCATGCCCACCTGCTTCGTGCCGGTGTTCTTCACCACGAACGGATGCTTGTACTCGGGCGTCGCCTGCGACAGGTTGGCCGTGATGATGCGGATCTTGTCCGCATACGGACGAGCCGCACGCATGCGATCCTGCGCCTTGCGCATCTTGGACGCGGCGACCATCTCCATGGCCTTGGTGATCTTCTTCGTGTTCTCGAAGCTCTTGATCTTGCCGCGAATTTCCTTGCCTGCCGCCATGACGCTGCTCCCGGCTTAGGCGAAGGACTTCTTGAACGCGGCGATCGCTGCGTTCAGGGCCGCTTCCGCGTCCTTGTCCATGGCCTTCTTCTCTTCGAGCGTCTTCAGCAGCGCGCCGTGGCTGGTCTTCAGGAACTGGTGCATGCCCGATTCGAAGGCCAGGACCTTCTTGACATCCACGTCGTCCAGGAAGCCCTTGTTCACCGCGTACAGCGTCGCCGCCATCAGGCTGATCGGCTGCGGGGCGTACTGCGACTGCTTCAGCAGCTCGGTCACGCGGGCACCGCGGTCCAGCTGACGCTTGGTCGCGGCATCCAGATCCGAGGCGAACTGCGCGAACGCGGCCAGTTCACGGTACTGCGCCAGGTCGGTACGGATACCGCCGGACAGGCCCTTGATCAGCTTGGTCTGGGCGGCACCACCGACGCGGGACACCGAGATACCGGCGTTGATCGCGGGACGGATGCCGGCGTTGAACAGGCTGGTTTCCAGGAAGATCTGACCGTCGGTGATCGAGATCACGTTGGTCGGAACGAAGGCGGAGACGTCACCGGCCTGGGTCTCGATCACGGGCAGCGCGGTCAGCGAACCGGTCTTGCCCTTGACTTCGCCCTTGGTGAAGGCTTCCACGTAGTCGGCGTTGACGCGGGCTGCGCGTTCCAGCAGACGGCTGTGGAGATAGAACACGTCGCCAGGGAAGGCTTCGCGGCCCGGCGGGCGGCGCAGCAGCAGCGAGACCTGGCGATAGGCGACGGCCTGCTTGGACAGATCGTCATAGACGATCAGCGCGTCCTGGCCGCGATCGCGGAAGTACTCGCCCATCGTGCAGCCGGTGTAGGCCGACAGGTACTGCATGGCCGCCGATTCGGAGGCCGATGCGGCGACGACGATGGTGTAGTCCATCGCGCCGTTCTGTTCCAGAGCGCGCACCACGTTCTTGATCGACGAAGCCTTCTGGCCGATCGCGACGTAGACGCAGGTCATGTTCTGACCCTTCTGGTTGATGATCGCGTCGATCGCCACGGCGGTCTTGCCGGTCTGGCGGTCGCCGATGATCAGCTCGCGCTGGCCACGGCCGATCGGCACCATCGAGTCGATCGACTTCAGGCCGGTCTGGACCGGCTGGTCCACCGACTTCCGTGCGATCACGCCCGGCGCGACCTTCTCGACGACGTCGGTCATCTTCGCGTTGATCGGACCCTTGCCGTCGATCGGCTGGCCCAGCGCGTTGACGACGCGGCCCATCAGTTCGGGGCCGACGGGCACTTCCAGAATGCGACCGGTGCACTTGACCGTGTCGCCTTCGGAGATGCTCTCGTACTCGCCCAGGATCACGGCGCCGACGGAGTCGCGCTCCAGGTTCAGCGCCAGACCCAGGACGCCGCCCGGGAACTCGAGCATTTCGCCCTGCATCACGTCGCTCAGGCCGTGGACTCGGACGATGCCGTCCGTCACCGAAACCACGGTGCCCTGATTGCGGATGTCGGCGGCGGCGCCAAGGCCGTCGATGCGGCTCTTGATCAGTTCAGAAATTTCTGCGGGATTCAATTGCATAGCTTGCTCCCAGTCCGGTGGAGCCATGCCTCGCCAGGGTGGCGCGACGGCAGGCTCCGACACGGAGGATGGATTCGATTCAAGCGCTCAGCGCCACCTTCATGCGTTCGAGTCGGGCCTTGACGGAGGTGTCGAGCACCTCGTCGCCCACCACCACGCGGATGCCGCCGATCAGCTCCGGCTCGATCTCGACACGGGCCGACAGCTTGCGCGCGAAGCGCTTCTCCAGGCTTGCCACGACCTCGGCGAGCGACTCGCCGGCGATCGGGTAGGGGCTGTAGATCACGGCATCGGACACGCCGGATGCGGCGTTGACCAAGGCATGGAACTGCTCGGCGATGGCGGGCAGGGCCACCAGGCGGCCGTTGTCGATCACGGTGCGCAGGAAGTTCTGCACGCCGGTCTCCAGCGGCATGCCGACGACGCTGCTGATCAGGTCGAAGACCTGGGCGCCGGTCACCTTCGGGCTGTCGGCGAACTGGCGCAGCTTCTCGTCGGAGGCGACTGCGGCCAGCGCGGCGACCTGACGGCTCCAGGCCGTCACGTCACCCTTCGCGGCGACCTGGTACAGGGCTTCGGCGTAGGGACGTGCGATGGTAGTGAGCTCGGCCATGTGTCACAGCTCCGTCTTCAGGCGAGCCAGCAGCTCGGCGTGGACACCAGCGTTGACCTCGCGCTTGAGGATCTGCTCGGCGCCCTTGACGGCCAGTGCGGCGACCTGCGAGCGCAGGGTCTCGCGGGCCTGGATCGACTGCTGGTCGGCTTCGGCCTTCGCAGCGGCGACGATCTTGGCACCTTCGTCCTCGGCGCGACGCTTGGCCTCGTCGATGATGGCCTGTGCACGCTTTTCAGCGTCGGCCAGCAGCTTGGCGGTCTCGTTGCGCGATTGGACAAGCTGTTCCTCGACGCGCTTGTTCGCGCTGGCGAGTTCGAGCTTGGCCTTGTCGGCCGCAGCCAGGCCGTCCGCGACCTTCTTGGCGCGATCATCGAGCGCCTTCGTGATCGGCGGCCACACGAACTTCATCGTGAACCACCAGAGGATCGCGAAGACCACGATCTGCGCCAACAGTGTTGCGTTCAGATTCACGGCTTCGACCTTTCTCGTGTAAGTCGTTTAGGGGAACAGGGAACGACGAGAAAGACCGATTACTTCAGGACGAACGGGTTCGCGAAGGCGAACAGCATCGCGATACCGACGCCGATCAGGAAGGCCGCGTCGATCAGACCGGCCAGCAGGAACATCTTGGTCTGCAGTTCGTTCATCAGCTCCGGCTGGCGAGCCGAGGCTTCGAGGTACTTGCCACCCATCAGGGCGATACCGATACAAGCACCGATGGCGCCCAGACCGATGATGATGCCGCAAGCCAGAGCGACGAGACCGAGGATGTTTTCCATGATTGCTCCTAAGAGAGGTTGTTGACGGACGGAAGGGAAAGGGAAACCGGGGATCAGGCGCGACTCCGGCCTCGCCGGCCTTTTCGGGCCGGCGTGACTGTGACAGATTTCGCGCGGAAGATCGATGCCGATCGGCATCGATCCGAGTGCTTCAGGACCGGATCAGTGCTTGTCGTGCGCCTGGCCGACGTACACCAGGGTCAGCATCATGAAGATGAAGGCCTGCAGCGTGATGATCAGGATGTGGAAGATGGCCCAGGCGGTGCCGGCGATGACGTTGCCGACCCACAGCGCGATGCCACCGAAGGAGCCGAAGCCCACCGCGCCCATCAGGGCGATCAGCATGAACACCAGTTCGCCGGCGAACATGTTGCCGAACAGTCGCATGCCGTGCGAGATCGTCTTGGCGGCGAACTCGATCATCTGCAGCGTGAAGTTGATCGGGGCCAGCAGCAGCGCGGCCGGGCCGTGCGCATGGAACGGAGCCGAGAACAGCTCGGCGATCCAGCCGCCCAGACCCTTGATCTTGATGCTGTAGTACAGGCAGGCCAGCAGCACGGTGACCGACATGCCCAGCGTGACCGACAGGTCGGCGGTCGGCACGACGCGCAGGTAGGCGTGGTGCGGGTCATGGCCCATCGCGCCGTAGACGCCGGCCCACAGCTTGGGCAGCAGGTCCAGCGGCAGCAGGTCCATCGCGTTCATCAGGAAGATCCAGACGAAGGCGGTCAGCGCCAGCGGGGCGACGGCCTTGCGCGACTCGGCGTTGTGCACGATGCCCTTGGCCTGGGTGTCGACCATCTCGACCAGGAACTCGACGGCAGCCTGCATGCGGCCCGGCACGCCCGAGCTCACGCGGCGGGCCACGCTCCACAGCAGGAAGCAGCCCACGACGCCCAGCAGGATCGAGAAGAACAGCGAGTCCAGCTTCAGGACCGGATCGCTGGTCGAGAAATCGGCAATGCCGGTCTGGACGCGGTTGGTCAGGTGGGTCAGGTGGTGGGAGATGTACTCCCCCGCGGTCGGCGCATGCTCAGCAGCGTGTTCTTCGGCAGCCATCGTCTTCTCTCGAACGGTTGTCGTCTTTTGTGTCTTAAGACCGAGTGGTTGTCACCCGACCCCGCCACAGCAGGGCCAGCCAATTCATCTTCATGCACACGATCATCGTGACCAGCAGCGCCGGCCAGCTCAGATCGGGCACGACCAGGATCGCAGCTGCCAGCATGGCCACCGAGATCCCGATCTTCAGGAACTCCCAGAACATGAAGTTGAACGCAGCGACGTTCGCCTTCACCTCCGGCAGCCGGTTCATCCGGGCCATGCCGCGCGCCAGAAGCGCGGTCGGCACCACCACGGTGGCCGCACCGTAAAGCGCGGACCAGACCGCTCCCCGCCCGGTGACGACAAGCCAGCACAGCACCGTCATCACCACGCCTGCCACGGCTTGCGCCGCCACCACCCGCCACGGAGAGATCTGCGGGAGACGGCTTCGGAGCGCTTGCGCCTCCTCCCTCGTCAGGCTCTTGAATTCCTCTTCGCCGTCCTCAGCTGATGGGTCATCGAGGTCGACCTGCCACCGGGACGTCCCGGCCGTGCTCGTCTTCACGGTGTTCATCGGCTTGCTCGGCAAAACCATCGAATTATACGTGGAAACCCCGACAGCTCAGACGTTTCAGCATCGTTTCAGCGCACCGGATGCAAGGCGCCCCTGAAGCGTGCACGGCATACAACACTGCGCTGCCGATGTGCATTCATTCGCGGGATCACCACACTTGACGGTGCATCGCCATGATGATGCGCAAGCTCGATGACAGCCCGCTTTCATGGCGACGCACCACGAACGTGCGCCCGAGGCCCGCAGCCTCAGCCGAGCGCGAACTGCGCCGGCAGGCCTGGCACGTCGACCTCCAGCGCCAGCACGCAGCCGGCCAGCGGCTGGGCGGCCAGCTCCTCGGCCGGACGCTTCTCGCGCGCAGTGGTGATGTAGAGCGTCTTCAGGTCGGCGCCGCCGAAGCAGGGCATGGTCGGGCAGCGCACCGGCAGGCGGATCTCGCGCAGCACCTCGCCCGAGGGCGACAGCCGCAGCACGCGCTGCCCCTCGAACATCGCCACCCAGTAGCAGCCCTCGACGTCGACCGCGGCACCGTCGGGACGACCGCCATAGCCCTCGAGCGGCTGGCCGGCCTGCTTGCGCGCGAAGGTGGCGAAGACGCGCCGGCGCGACAGGCTTCCGTCGTGTGCGTCGACATCGAGCGCATGGATGGTGTGCGAGGTCGTGTCCGTCCAGTACATCGTGCGCCCGTCCGGGCTCCAGCCCAGGCCGTTCGAGACGGTGACGCCGTCGGCCATGCGCTGGAGCTCGCCATGCGACCAGCAGTACAGCGCCGCCAGCGCCGGCTCGCGCGGCTCGTAGATCGTGCCGACCCAGAAGCGGCCGAGCGCATCGCTCTTGCCGTCGTTGAAGCGCTCCTTCGCCGGGTCGTAGGGCGGCTCGGCCAGGCGCTCGCGCTGGCCGCTGGCGGGATCGAAGCGCCACAGGCCGTCGCGCATCGCCAGCAGCAGCCCGCCGCCGAGCAGCGGCGCCAGGCTCGCCGGCTCGCAGGGAAAGTCCCAGGCCGCGGTCGTGCCGCGCACCGGATCGAGCCGGTGCACGCGCCGGCCGGGAATGTCGCACCAGTAGAGCACCTGCTCCTGCGGGTGCCACATCGGCGATTCGCCCAGCAGGCAGGGCGGGCTGACAGCGCGGATCGGGGTGTCGTCCATCAAGCGGGATCTCCGGGATGCATCAGGGTCGAGGCCCGAGATCCTAGCGCCGTACCGCGATGTAACCGCGCCCGCCGCCGTGGCGGCGGCTCAGTAGCGGCTCGTCACCGCGTCCAGGTCGACGCGCAGGTAGTGCGCGCCCGGCACCGGATTGAAGTAGTACGGCGGCACCTCGACGAAGCCCAGCGAGGCGTAGAGCTCGCGCGCGGCCTCCATGTCGTCGAGCGTGTCGAGCAGCATCGACGAGTAGCCGCCCTGGCGGCCGGCGTCGATCAGCGCCTCGGCGATCTGCCGGCCCAGGCCGAAGCGGCGGAAGGCGCGACGCACGAACAGCCGCTTCATCTCGCAGGCGTTCGGGTAGTCCACGTCGGTCAGCGGCCGCAGCGCGCCGCAGCCGGCCACCTCGCCGTCGACCAGCGCCAGCAGCAGCGTGCCGTGCGGCGGCGCATACGGGCCGGGCAGACTGGCGAGCTCCTCGTCGAAGCCCTGGAAGCACAGGTCGAAGGCCAGGCTGGCGGCGTAGTCGCGAAAGATCTCGCGTGCGGACTCGATCAGCGCCGGGGTGTCGGCGATGACGAGCCGTGTCTCGGGTACGTCCATGGCAGCGCAGTCTAGCCGCCCTGCGCGCCGACCCAGACCGCCAGCGCGGCCGCGGCCGCCGCCAGCAGCAGCGCCAGCGCGCGAGTGCGAACATCGTCACGGGAAGGCGGCACCTGCGACGGCAGCAGCTTGTCGCCGCACAGCATCGGCCGGACCAGGTCAGTGCCGCGCAGCCGGTAGACGGCGATCGCCACCAGGTGCAGCCCGATCATGCCCAGCAGCAGCCACTGGCCCCAGCCGCGGTGCCAGGACGTGGCCTTCAGCGCGGTCGACGACTCGACCCAGGCGTACAGCGGCCCGGTGAAGGCGATCTCGTCGTCGCTGACCAGCCCGGTGGCGAGCTGCAGTGCCAGCAGCCCCAGCAGCGCGAACACCGACAGCGCGCCGGTCGGACTGTGGCCGACGTCGAGATGCTCGCCCGGGCGCGGCCGGCCGCGCAGGTGGCGCAGCAAGGCGCCGGGGCCGTGCACGAAGCTGGCGAAGCGCGACCAGCGCCCGCCGGCCAGCCCCCAGACCAGCCGGAAGGCCAGCAGCGCCAGCACCGCCAGCCCGAGACGCTGGTGCCAGACCATCGCGTTGCCGCCCACCTTGGCCGACACCACCGCGCCGGTCACCGCCAGCGCCAGCAGCCCGTGGAACAGCCGCGTCGGCAGATCCCAGATCCGCACCCGCACCAGCGCGGCCGAGCGGGGAGAGGAAGTCGGATTCATCGGGTGTCCTGCGTCATGAGGGGCTTCGGAGCGAAGGCTACACTGGCCCGGACCTTCGGGTCACCCCTGCCCGCCATTTCCGACCGGAGCTTCCGCCGATGAAACGTCTCTGCCTCGTCCTGTGCACCGCCACCGGCCTGCTGGCCGCCCTGCCCGCCAGCGCCCAGTTCCAGAAGCCCGAGGATGCGATCAAGTACCGCAAGGCCGCCTTCACCGTGATGGCGAACCACTTCGGCCGCATCGGCGCGATGGCCAACGGCAAGGCGCCCTTCGATGCCAAGGCCGCGGCCGAGAACGCCGCGCTGGTCGCCGAGCTGGCCTCGCTGCCGGGCACCGCCTTCGGCCCCGGCACCGACAAGGGCGAGACGCGCGCCAAGCCCGAGATCTGGACCGAATCGGACAAGTTCAAGGCGGGCATGAGCAAGATGGTCGAGGAGACCGCCAGGCTCAATGCCGCGGCCAGGACGGGTGATCTGGCCCAGCTCAAGACCGCCTTCGGCGCAGCTGCGCAGACCTGCAAGAGCTGCCACGACAACTTCCGCAAGGAATGACGCCCGGGCCGGGGGGCCCGGCTCAGAGCCGCAGCGTCCCGCTGACGCAGCCCGTCACGTCGCCGGCGATCCACACGCCGGCGTTCTCGCCGGCGGCGATGCGCTCGACATGCACCCGCCCGTCGCGGCCGAGCGCGTGGCCCTGCCCCGCCACGTAGCGCGCCGGAAGCAGGCCCGCGCCGGTCAGCCACTGCGCCAGACCGGCGTTCAGGCTGCCGGTGACCGGGTCTTCCGGCACGCCCAGCTCCGGCACGAAGGCGCGCACCTCGACATCGACCTCGCCGCCCGCCGGCCAGGCGCCGACGACGCCGATCTTCAGCCCCGCCGCCGCCATCGCCGCGAAGTCGGGCTGCAGCGCGCGCACCGCCGCCCCATCCTGCAGCCGCACGCCGAGCCAGCCCGGGCCGTTGTCGATCCATTCCACCTGCAGCACCGCAGGCGCCGCCAGCCGCAGCGCGGCCAGTACCTGCGCGACGGTCTCGGCACCAGCCGGGCCGCTGCGTCGCAGCGGTGGCGCCTGGAAGGCCAGCCGTGGGGCATGCCCCTCGACACGGCGCACGCGCACCAGACCCACGCCGCACTCCTGCACCACCTCGCCGGCGCGCTGCGGCACGCCGCCCGCGTCCAGCCAGGCCTGGGCGCTGCCCAGCGTCGGGTGGCCGGCGAAGGGCAGCTCGCCGCCGGGCGTGAAGATGCGCACCCGGTAGTCGGCGGCCGGATCGGTCGGCGGCAGCAGGAAGGTGGTCTCGGAGAGATTCGTCCAGCGCGCACAGGCGGCCATCTGCGCATCGCTCAGGCCCTCGGCGTCGATGACGACGGCCAGCGGATTGCCGAGCAGCGGCGTGGCGGTGAAGACATCGAGCACCGCGTAGCGGCGGGTCCGGGCAGCAGCGTTCATGGTCAGGGCGTCGGGGTCGGCGCGTCTTCGGTCAGGTGGCGGCGCAGCAGCGCGCCCAGCGTGGCCACCGCGGTGCGGATCTCGTCGGGCGTCAGCGTCACGAAGGACAGGCGCACGGTGCGCGCATCGGGCTGGCGGGCGTAGAAGGCCGCGCCGGGCACGAAGGCGATGCCCTGCTCCACCGCCTGCGGCAGCAGCGCCGTGGCGTCGCAGCCGGCCGGCAGCCGCACCCAGCAGAACATGCCGCCCGAGGGCGGCTGCCACTCGCTGCCGGCGGGCAGGTGCTCGCGCAGCGCCTCGCACAGCGCGTCGCGCTGGCGGCGGTACATCGCGCGGATCTTGGGCACATGGGTGTCGAGGAAGCCGTCGCGGATCACCTCGTGCACCACGCGCTGGTTGAAGCCTGGCGTGTGCAGGTCGGCGGCCTGCTTGGCCTGCAGCAGCTTGGGGTAGAGCGCGCGCGGCGCCACCAGATAGCCCAGCCGCAGCCCCGGTGCCAGCACCTTCGAGAACGAGCCCAGATAGATCGTGCCCTCCGGCCAGCGCGCGGCCAGCGGGCGCGGGGGGGCCTCGTCGAACCACAGGTCGCCGTAGGGGTTGTCCTCGACCAGCGGCACGCCGGCGCGCTTCGCGGCGGCCACCAGCGCCTCGCGACGGGCTTCCGGCATCAGCCGGCCGCTCGGGTTCTGGAAGTTCGGCAGCACGTACAGGAAGCGCGTGCCCGGCGCGTCATGCGCGAGCGCCGCCACCGCCTCGGGCAGCGGGCCGTCGGCGTCGCTGGCGACGCTGGCGAAGATCGGCTCCATCGGCGAGAAGGCCTGCAGCGCGCCCAGGTAGGTCGGCGTCTCCACCGCCACCGGCGCGCCCGGATCGACCAGCACCTTGGCCACCAGGTCCAGGCCCTGCTGCGAGCCGGTGGTGATCAGCACCTGGTCGGCGCCGACCGCCATGCCCTGCCCGGCCAGATGGGCCGCGACCCATTCGCGCAGGGGCGCGAAGCCCTCGCTGGCGGCGTACTGCAGCGCCTCGCGCGGGGTGTCGCGCAGCACGCGCTCGCAGGCGGCACGCATCGCCTCGACCGGAAAGCTTTCCGGCGAGGGCAGGCCGCCGGCCATCGACAGGATGCCGGGGCGGTCGGTGACCTTGAGGATCTCGCGCAGGATCGACGGATTCATGCGCTCGGCGCGGCGCGCCGGGGTCCACGGGGAAGAAGGTTCAGCAGCAGTCATGCACGGCACTCCGGCTCGGATCGATTCAGGGAAGACGGGACCGCCAGGACTCGGGGTGGCGTGCGCCCGACCGGCATTGTCCGTCCGATGCCCACGCAGGCCATCACCGCCAGCGCGAAGACCAGCGTGTCGGCCTGCAGCGGCTCGCCCAGCAGCGGCACGGCCGCCAGCAGCGCGAGAAAGGGCTGCAGCATCTGCACCTGGCTGACCCGCACCAGCCCGCCCAGCGCCAGGCCGCGGTACCAGGCGAAGAAGCCCAGCCACATCGAGAACACGGTCACATAGGCGAAGCCGGCCCAGGCCGCGGCCGACACCGCCCGCGGCTCGGGCGGCCACGACCACAGCGCCGCGGGCAGCGTCAGCGGCAGGCTGATCACCAGCACCCAGCAGATCACCTGCTCGGGCAGCCGCGCCGCCGACAGCCGCGCGCCGGACACATAGCCCGCCGCCCCGCACAGCATCGCCAGCAGCAGCCAGCCGTCGGCCGCACTCACCCGGCCGCCGCCCTTCAGGCCGGCAAAGCCCAGCACCAGCGCGGCCCCGGCCAGCGCGCAGATCCAGAAGCCGCGCGAGGGCCGCTGGCGCAGATGCCAGGCGCCGACCGCCGCGGTGCACAGCGGCAGCAGGCCGGTGATGACCGAGGCGTGCATCGACGGCACCTCGCGCAGCGCCATCGCCAGGCACAGCGGAAAGCCCAGCACCGTGCCGGCGGCCGACAGCAGCAGCGCGCCGCGCTCGGCGCGGGTCGGCCAGGCGGCGCGGGTCAGCATCAGGAAGATCAGGCTGAGCAGCGCGGCGCCGGCGGCGCGCCCGGCGGTGACGAACAGCGGCGGCAGCTGCGGCGCCTCCAGCGGCCCGACCGCCAGCCGCGTCATCGGCGTGGTCAGCGCGAACACCGCCACGCCCAGCAGGCCCAGCCAGAGGCCGCGGCGCTCGGCCGCCGGATCGCGCGGGGAGAAAGACGTCGGAGGGATCGTGCGCTCAGTCATGTGCACAGTCTAGGAACAGTGAGCAGTACACTGACAGTACAGTTCGACCGACGCGTCGGCACACTGTATTGCCCGATCGATCGACACAGCCGCGCCCTGCCCCGATGAATGCCCCGCTGCCCGCCCCGTCCGCCCTGCTGCTCAGCCGCGACGGCAGCCGCACGCTGTCCGAACAGCTCGCCGCGCACTACGCCGCGCTGATCCGCCAGCGCCTGCTCGCGCCGGGCAGCCGCCTGCCGTCGGTGCGCGAAGGCGCCAGCCGCCACGGCGTCAGCCCGCACACCATCGTCGCCACCTACGACCAGCTGCTGGCGCAGGGCCTGGTCGAGGCGCAGCGCCAGCGCGGCTTCTTCGTGCGCGAGCGTGCGGCCCCTGCGCAGCGCGGCGAGGCTCCGGCCGCGTCACCGCCCGACAGCCCGCGGGTGCCGGTCGACGCCAGCACGCTGATCCGCGGCATGCTGGGCAGCGGCGGGCGGCACGGCCCCGGCCTGGGCACCCTGCCGCCCGCCTGGCTGGATGCGCCGATGCTGCAGGCCGCGCTGCGCCGGGTGCTGGCCAGCGGCCGCGAGGACGAGCTGGGCGCCGCTGCGCTGCACTACGGCGAGCCGGCGGGCGACCCGCGGCTGCGCGAGGCGCTGGCGCAGCGCCTGGCCGATGTCGGCGTGCGTGCCGCGCCGCGCCAGATCATGACCACGCTGGGCGCGACCCAGGCGCTCGATCTGGTCTCGCGCGCGCTGCTGGCGCCGGGCGACGCGGTGCTGGTCGACGAGCCCGGCTGGTCGGTCGAATACGCGCGGCTGACGCTGCTGGGCATGCGGCTGCTGCCGGTGCCGCGCGGCCCCGACGGGCCCGACCTGGCGGTGATGGAGGCGCTGGCGCGCGAGCACCGCCCGCGCCTGTACGTGACCGTCTCGGTGCTGCACAACCCGACCGGCGGCATGCTGTCGCTGGCCAGCGCGCACCAGCTGCTGCAGCTGGCGCAGACGCACGACTTCCACGTCATCGAGGACGACACCTACGCGCACCTGGCGCCCGCGCACGCGCCCCGGCTGGCCGCGCTCGACGGGCTCAAGCGCTGCTTCCACATCAGCGGCTTCTCGAAGATCCTGGCCCCCGGCTGGCGGGTCGGCTTCGTCGCGGCGCCCTCCGACTGGATCGAGCGGCTGATCGACGTGAAGATGCTCGCCAGCCTCACCACGCCGGCGCTGCTGGAGCAGGCGGTGGCGGTCTGTCTGGAGCAGGGCCTGCTGCGCCGCCATGCCGAGCGGGTGGTGGCGCGGCTCGACGCCGCGCGCGGGCGCAGCGTGCGGCTGGCGCAGGGCGCGGGCTGCGAGTTCGTCTGCCCGCCGCAAGGACTGTTCGGCTGGGTCGAGACCGGCGTCGACACCGAGGCGCTGGCACAGCGCCTGCTCGACGACGGCTGGCTGACCGCGCCCGGCTGTCTGTTCCACCCAGACCGCCAGCCCAGCACGCGCATGCGCATCAACTTCGCCACGGCACAGGACGCGGCGTTCTGGCGCGACTTCGAGAATGAGCGCGATGCGATGCGGCGCTGAAGAAAGGCGATCACTCGACCGACTCAGCCGTTTCCTCCTGACCGTGCGCAATCGAGTCCTCGTAGACCAGTTGCTGGTGAATCCAGGCTTGGCGAGCCGATTCATCAGCAGCGATCCTTTCTTCAATCGCACGAGTTTCCCGATAATCCTGCGCAGCCGCTGACAGCGTCCATACGGCAAGACCACCGATCCGCTCGACCTCTTCCTTGATCTGCCGGATTGTGACTCGGAAGAATTCCTTCCGCGGATTGACCTTGTTCATCTGGCACTGCACGAACTTCTTGTGCAACAAGGACTCCAAGGCAGGCGCATTATCTGACCAGATCATTGCATGCACATCAAAACCAAACGGGACACTGGCATCACCCAACTCGCGGACCCGGTCCATCGGCTCAAGACGGCGGGTCATTCCAATCTTGTACACGTCTTCGCCGAACGAGCCGACGTTGGAGATCACATAAACATGCCCTGCCTTGGTCTGCTGCGCCATTGACAGGGCACGACGGTTCTTCTCTTCCGCCTCGGCCAAGCGACGCCCCAGTTCGGCCATCTGCTCCTCGTACATGCGGCGTTGATCAAGACCCGCCTTTTCCATCTGGGCACGGGTCTTCTCGATCGCCTTCTGCACAAGCTCCTCTTCCTTGGCCGCATCCTTCAAGGCCTTCTCATATTCACGGCGGGCCCGTTCCTCTTCACGGATCTGTTCCTTGATGCGCCGCTGCTCCTCGCGCTCGGCTGCCCGGAGCTCGTTGACCAGAACGGCCCAGCGCAGCTCATCAATACGGCTGTTCACATATTCCTCGCTGATCTTGGCGCCACGGAACGCTGCTCCGTTGAGGCCGACCAGCGCAGCAGCATCGCGGATTTCCTGCTCAAGGACGCCCACGTTCTCACTCTTGATCCTTGACAATATGGAATCGACCTTGCCGTTGAACGCATCAAGAACAAACCGAACTGCCGTCTCCCTCCGCGTGCGCTCTACATAGTCGCAGGATGCCGCTCTTGCCTGAATCACCATTAGACGGGATCTTTCTCGGGCACCTTTGAGCTCTTTGCCAGCCTCCACATGAGAATAGGAGATTGCCAATTCATCCAGCAGACTGTGCGATGGCACGACATATGAATTTCCATAGCCATCAATCATGTTCTTCAGTGCCGTGGATGCCGCTTGGAGACGATCGAAATCCTTGAGTGCGCGATAAGCATCACCGGCGATCTCCTCGGCCTGCCGATGCGCATCATCAAGTATCTTCTTTGCGCTCATGCCAGCCTCGGCAAATACAATCTCGGCGGCATCTCGCTTCGCTCGAGAGTCCTTCTGCGCAGCAGATCTCATCTGATCTGCATCCAATTTGGCTTGAGCCAAATCTTTCTGTGCAACCAGCCTTGTTGTGTCTGCCTGCTTCGCTGCGATCGCCAACGCGTCATCAGCTTTCTTGCGCGCACTCTCGATCAATTCGTCGCACTGCCTGACTGCAGCCTTCTTCAGGATCTCCGCTTCATGCCTTGCCGCAACAGACATCTGACTGGTCGACAAAACTGCATCCGCAACGATCTGATCCGCCTGCCGCCGCCCCGCATTGACCAGCCCGTCGATCTCGCCATCAAGACGAGATAGCCTGTCTCGCGCCGCGGTCTCCCGACGCTGGATGTCATTCAATCGAGACTCGGCTTCCTTCCGCTCCTGGAGGATCTGGTCTTGCATGCCCTGGATGTGCTGCCTCGCCTCATGCAAGTCTCTCTCGATCTCGATTTCAGCTTCGGCCCGCAGACGCCTCACCTCATCCTGCACATGGGCCACGGGTCGCCAATCCACCAGTTGGGCCTGCAACTCATCGCAATGCCGTTGCAAGTTCTCGATCTTGGCAGCAGCATCTTCGAACTGGCTTTGGGACCTCAGCAAGCCCTCCCTGGCTGCTCGTTTCTGTGCCCACATGATGACTGCAGCCAGCACAGCCACTGCCGCGATCAAGATCCATACGACATCCTGCATTTGATCTCCCTGCCAGTAGAGGCCGGATCATAGAAATGCAAAATTCCCACAACAAGGCTCCCCCGCTCCACACGCAAAAAAGCCGGCCATGTGGCCGGCTTCTTCCGTGCAAAAGTACCTCGTCTGTCAGGCCGCCTCGACCAGCGCCTTCTTCATCTTCTTCATCGCCGCGACCTCGATCTGGCGGATGCGCTCGGCACTGACGCCGTACTCGGCGGCCAGCTCGTGCAGCGTCATGCCGCCGGAGCCGTCGTCGTTGACCTTGAGCCAGCGCTCCTCGACGATGCGGCGGCTGCGGGCGTCGAGCGCGTCGAGCGCGCGCAGCAGGCCCGGGCCGGCCAGCTCGTCGCGGCGGCGGGCCTCGATCGCGCGGGTCGGCTCCTGGCGGTCGTCGGCCAGGTAGGCGATCGGCGCGAAGGACTCGTCATCGTCGTCGCCGCCCGGCTCGAGCGCGACGTCACCGCCGGCGAAGCGCGTCTCCATCTCGATCACGTCCTCGCGGCGCACGTTCAGCTCGGCGGCGACGCGGTCGATCTCGGCCTCGGTCAGGCCGGCGCGGTGGGTGGCGCCGTCGGCGGCCTCGCCCTTCATCTGGCGCTTCATCGAGCGCAGGTTGAAGAACAGCTTGCGCTGCGCCTTGGTCGTGGCGACCTTGACCACGCGCCAGTTCTTCAGGATGTATTCGTGGATCTCGGCCTTGATCCAGTGCAGCGCGTAGCTGACCAGGCGCACGCCCTGGTCCGGGTCGAAGCGCTTGACCGCCTTCATCAGGCCGACGTTGCCTTCCTGGATCAGGTCGCCCTGCGGCAGGCCGTAGCCGAGATACTGCCGTGCCACCGAGACCACCAGGCGCAGGTGCGACAGCACCAGCCGGCCGGCGGCGTCCAGATCCTGCTGGTCGCGCAGGCGGCGCGCCAGACGCGACTCGTCTTCGGCGCTGAGCATCGGCAGCCGGTTGACGGCGCTGATGTAGGCGTCGAGATTGCCCAGCGAAGGCACCAGGGCCCAGGGATCACGGACAGCAAGAGCGGTGGAAGAGGACAGTTGCATGTTGGCCATAGACTGTTTCAGCCTCCTGGAGTTCCATTGATCTTAGCACTCGCTCTCAAGGAGTGCTAAGGCCTGAAACGGCAGAAAAGGGTCAGACTCGTGACAATCGAGGGGTAGGAAAAAGGGAGAGAGAGGGCATGGGGCACTGGTCCGGGCAGCAATGGCGCAGGCTGGTGGCGCTGGACACCGCGCTGCTGCGACGCCACCGGCGCTTCGCGCTGGCGGCGCTCGGCGCGCTGTTCGTGCCGGCGCTGTATGCGCTGATCTACCTGTCGAGCATGTGGGATCCGAGCGCGCGCACCGGCGCGCTGCGCGCCGGTCTGGTGAATGCCGACCGTGGCGCCTACCACCGCGGCATCGAGGTCAGCATGGGCGAGCAGGTGCGGCGCACGCTGCTGCGCCAGCAGCTCTTCCATTGGGAAGTGTTCGAAGACACCGAGGCGGCGCGGCTGGCGGTGCGGCGCGGGCAGCTGAGCTTCGCGGTGCTGATTCCGCCCGACTTCAGCGAGCAGGCGCTGCCCGGGCGCGAGGCCGGCGCGGCGCGGCTGACGATCTACACCTCGGAGGGCAACAGCTACAGCGGCGCCGGCTTTGCCAAGCGCTTCGCGCCGGAGCTGGCGCACCGCGTCAACGAGGCGCTCAACGAGCAGCGCTGGAGCCTGGTGCTGGAGACGGCCGCCGGCTCGCGGCTGGATCTGGCGACGCTGCGCGACCGCGTCGAGCAGATCCGCGACGGCAGCCGGCAGCTGTCCGAGGGCCTGCGCCAGGCCGACCAGGGCGGGCGCGAGCTCGGCCGCGGCCTGGAGCGCGCGCAGGACGGCAGCCAGCAGCTGCGCCGCGGCGCCGCGCAGCTCGCCGACGGCAGCAGCCAGCTCGCCGCCGGCTGGCGCCCGCTGGCCTCGTCGCTGCGCTCGCTCGACGCTCACCGCCCGCCCCCGTCCGACCTGGAGGCGCTGCGCCAGGGCAGCCAGCGCCTGGTGCAGGGCCAGGCCGAGCTCGGCCGCGGCCTGGAGACGCTGCAGGCGGGCAGCCAGACGCTGCGCCAGGGCGCGCAGGCGCTGCAGCAGGCCGCGTCGCCCATCCCGCTGTTCGGCGACGACCTGGCCGACGGCGCGGGCCGCCTCGGCGAAGGCGCCGAGCGGCTCTCCGGCGGTCTGGGCCAGGCGCGCGAGGCCAGCCGCCAGCTGCACTCGGGCAGCCAGCAGCTCGCCGCCGGCGTGCAGACGCTGACCGCCGGCGTCGCGCAGGGCGGCAGCGCGCTGCACCAGATCGTCGGCGCGCTGCCCGAGGACGGCCGCATCGACGCGCTGGCGCATGGCGCGCAGCAGCTCGGCGGCGGCGCGCTGGCGCTCGGCGACGGGCTGCGCCAGCTGCAGGGCGGCCAGCAGCGGCTGCAGCACGGCCTGATCGAGCTCGACGACGGCGGGCGCAAGCTGCACGAGGCGCTGACGCTGCTGACCCGGGCGCTGCCGGCCGACCTGCCGCTGCCCGAGGGCAGCGCGCGCGGGCTGGCCGATTCGGTCGAGCCGCAGCTCGAGATCGTCGCGCCGGTGGGCAGCGACGGGGCCGGCTTCGCGCCGAACTTCGTGCCGATGTCGCTGTGGATCGGCGCGGTGACCGCGGCGCTGATGTTCCACCTGCGCCGGCTGCCGCACGAGGCGGCCGGGCTGGCGCGGCCGCTGCAGGTGCTGGGCAAGCTGGCCTGGCCGGCGGCGATCGTGCTGGGCCAGGCGGTGGTGATGGTGGCGATGCTGACGGTGCTGCTGGACCTTCGCGTCGCGCATGTCGGGCCCTTCGTGCTGACGGTCGTCGCCTCGTCGCTGACCTTCCTGGCGATCGTGTTCCTGCTGATCCGCTGGTTCGGCGATCTCGGCAAGGCGCTGGGCCTGCTGCTGCTGGTGATCCAGATGTCGTCGGCCGGCGTGGCGCTGCCGATCGAGCTGGCCTCGCCCTTCTTCCAGGCGCTGCATCCGTGGCTGCCCTTCACCTGGGTGGTGCGCGCCTTTCGCGCCAGCCTGTTCGGCGCCTACGACGGCCAGTGGCTGGCGCACTGGGGCGTGGTGACCGGCTGCGGCCTGGCGGCGCTGCTCGGCGCGATGCTGGCCGGCCGCTGGCGGCTGGTCGACGCGCGGGACTACCAGCCCGGCATCGAGTTCGAGTGAAGCCGGCTGAGCCGGCGCGCCCGGCTCAGCCGTCCTGGCCGGCCAGCGTGCACAGCTCGGCCACCTCCGGCACGCGCACCTGATAGCCGCGCACCGACAGCACGCCGCGGGTCTGGAAGCTGCGCATCAGCCGCGACAGCGTTTCCGGCGACATCGCCAGCTGCTGCGCGATGTCGCGCTTGCGCTCCTGCAGCCTCAGCTCGACCGGGCCGCTGCGCGACGGGCAGCGCTGCAGCAGCCACTGCGCCAGCCGCGCCGGCGCGTCGTTGTGCAGCAGGTTGCGCGAGGCCAGCGTGATCTGGCGCACCTGCTGCGCCAGCGCCTGGCACAGCAGCCCGGCCAGCGTCGGGTTCTGGGTCATCAGGCGGGTGACGTCGTCGATCGGCAGCTCGGCCACGACCGCGTCGGACAGGGCCTGCGCCTCCATCGCGCACGGCAGCCCGAGCCAGGCGGCGCTGACGTCGAGCCAGGCCGGGCCGTTGACGCTGCGCTCGGTGCGCAGGCTGCCGTCGCAGGCGCGCGAGCCCATCACCACGTCGCCCGACAGCAGCAGCACCAGCGAGCGCGCCGGCAGGCGGGTGTCGAGGATCAGGTCGCCGGCGGCCACCGTGCGGCGGCGCGCCAGACGCATCAGCGTCTCGATCTCGGGCTGGGCCAGCGGCGAGGCCGACAGCACGCGCCGCCACGGCGCCGGGTCGGCCGGGGACGGCGGCGGGGCGGCGATGCGGCGACGCGGGCGGGGAAGCGAGGCGGCCGCAGGGGAAATCCCTTCGGCCCGGGCGGTGAACATCTCCATGGCGGGCAGTCTGGCTGTGCGGACGCGAAAAGGCGCTGCTGCACTGTCGCCGAACTCGCCGGGCCGACTGTTGAGACAAGTCAAGCCGGCCGATGCCCCCTCAGTCCAGGCCGAGCTCCTGGATCTTGCGCGTGATCGTGTTGCGGCCGATGCCCAGCTTGTGGGCGGCCTCGATGCGCCGCCCCTTGGTCAGCGACAGCGCCGCCAGGATCAGCCGGGCCTCGAACTGGCGCGTCAGCGTGTCCCAGACCTCCGGATGGCCCTTCTCGAGCAGATCGCGCGCCTGACGCTCCAGATCGGCCAGCCAGGCGTCCTGGGCGACCGGCAGCCCCGCCGCCCCGGCCGGAATCACGTTCTCGCGCACCGGCTGGAACGACGGCAGACCGACGCCCAGGGGCGCCGCGGCCGGCGCCGGCACGCCGTCGGACGGCAGCGGCGGCAGGCCCGCGGGCGCGGCCGCCGCGGCCTGCACGGCCGAGGCATGCGACTGCACCTCCGGCGGCAGGTCCTTCGGGTCGACCACCTGCGCCGGCGCCATCACCGTCAGCCAGTGGCAGAGGTTCTCGAGCTGGCGCACGTTGCCGGGAAAGTCGAACAGCACGATCTGCTGCAGCGCCGCCTCCGACAGCCGCTTGGACTCGACGCCGAGCTCCTTGGCGCTGCGCTGCAGGAAGTGGCGCGCCAGCGCCGGGATGTCCTCGCGGCGCTCGCGCAGCGGCGGCAGGCGCAGCCGGATCACGTTCAGGCGGTGGAACAGATCCTCGCGGAAGCCGCCCTCGCGCACCCGCTCCTCGAGGTTCTGGTGCGTCGCGGCGATGACGCGCACGTTCGACTTCAGCGGCTGGTGGCCGCCGACGCGGTAGAACTGGCCGTCCGACAGCACGCGCAGCAGCCGCGTCTGCAGGTCGAAGGGCATGTCGCCGATCTCGTCGAGGAAGAGCGTGCCGCCCTCGGCCTGCTCGAAGCGGCCACGCCGGGTCGCCTGCGCGCCGGTGAAGGCGCCGCGCTCGTGGCCGAAGAGCTCGCTCTCGAGCAGGTCCTTCGGGATCGCCGCGGTATTGATCGCGACGAAGGGGCCGCCCGCGCGCGGGCTGTGCTTGTGCAGCGCCCGCGCGACCAGCTCCTTGCCGGCGCCGGACTCGCCGGTGATCAGCACGGTGACGTTGCTCTGGCTGAGGCGGCCGATGGCGCGGAACACGTCCTGCATCGCCGGCGCCTGGCCGAGCATCTCGGGCACCTCGGGCGCGCCGCGGTCCTCGACGCTCTCCTCGCGCAGGCTCTCGTCGACCGCGCGGCGGATCAGCTCGACCGCCTTGGGCAGGTCGAAGGGCTTGGGCAGGTACTCGAAGGCACCGCTCTGGAAGGCGGAGACCGCGCTGTCCAGGTCGGAGTAGGCGGTCATGATGATGACCGGCAGGCCCGGGTGCTTGGCCTTGACCCGCGCGAGCAGGTCGATGCCGGTGCCGCCGGGCATGCGGATGTCGCTGACCAGCACCTGCGGCGCATCGTCCTCGAGCGCGGTCAGCACGTCGCGCGGGTTCGTGAAGCTGCGCACCGGCAGCCCCTCGCGCGCGAGCGCCTTCTCCAGCACGAAGCGGATGGATTGGTCGTCGTCAACGATCCAGATGGGTTTCATGCGTCGTGGCCTGTCATGGCGTGAGATCCCGCCTCCCCGGCCACGTCTCGGGCCTCAGGGCAGCGGGATCTGGATCTTGAACAGCGTGCAGCCCGGCTCGCTCTCGCACTCGATCAGGCCGTGATGCTGCTGGACGAAGTCCTGTGCCAGCGTCAGGCCGAGCCCCGAACCGCCGTCGCGGCCGGAAACCAGCGGAAAGAAGATGCGATCGCGGATCTCGGGCGGCACGCCGGGTCCGTTGTCCTCGATATGCAAGTCCAGTGCCAACCGGTAGCGCTGGCGGCCGATCGTGACCTGGCGCGCCGCGCGCGTGCGCAGCACGATGCGCGCGTCGCCGGCCTGGCGGCGTTCGGCCAGCGCCTGCGCGGCGTTGTGGGTGATGTTGAGCACCGCCTGGATCAGCTGCTCGCGGTCGCCGCGGAACTCGGGCAGCGAGGTGTCGTAGTCGCGCTGCACCACCAGCCCCTTCGGGAACTCGGCCAGGATCAGCGAGCGCACCCGCTCGAGCACCTCGTGGATGTTGACGTCGGCCACCATGTGCGGGCGGCGATGCGGCGCCAGCAGCCGGTCGACCAGCGACTGCAGCCGGTCGGCCTCATGGATGATGACCTGCGTGTATTCGTGCAGCGAGCGGTTGTCGAGCTCCATCTCGAGCAGCTGCGCCGAGCCGCGGATGCCGCCGAGCGGATTCTTGATCTCGTGGGCGAGGTTGCGGATCAGCTCCTTGGTGATGCGCGCCTGGTCGAGCGTGCGGGTCTCGCGGTCCTGGCGGGTCTGCTGCTCGATCTCGACCAGCTCCAGCAGCACCTGCTCGCCGTGGTCGATCTGCGTGACGATGGCGTGGACCGGCAGCGGATCCCCCGACGAGGCGCCGGCCGGCCGGCCGAGCTGGGCCTCGAGCCGGGCGGTGCTGAACTCGTTGGCGACGACCGCGTCGAAGGTGACCTTCAGCGTCGCCGGATCGATGAACCAGTCGAAGACGCGGCTGTTCTGCAGCGCCCGGCGCGGCAGGCCCAGCGTGCTCTCGAACGCGGCGTTGACATAGGTGCAGCGGCCCTCGCGGTCGAGCACCGCCACCATCGTGGCCAGGTGGTCGAAGGCGTCGAACGAGGTGCTCGCGCGGGATCGGGAACGGGATCGGAAGAGGCTCACGGACTGGGCAGCTTGCTGAGTTCACGCCGGATCGCGGCGACGTCGGCTTCCTTGCGCGCGATCGCCGCCTTCATCTCGGCGACGCGCTCCTGGTAGCGGGCGAAGTTGCGCTCGTCGCCGCGGCGCTCCGGCTCGCCGTTGTTGAAGTCCTTGCGCAGCGCCGCCAGCGCGGACTCCTCGCGCGACAGCTCGGTCTCGAGAATGCGCCGGGCGTCGCTGTCGCGGGCGCGCTGCTGCGCGGCGTCGACGCGCATCTCGCCCGAGGCCGGCGCCCGCGCGGCGCCGGACGCGCCCGACGCGGCCTGACGGGCCGCGCCCTCGCCCGAGCCGGCGCCCGCGGGGCGGCGGGTCGCGCCGCCCTGCACCACGGTCACCGGGGCGCCGTCGAGCGTGCGGCAGCCGCGCTCGGCGGCCTCCTTGGGCGTGAGCTGGTCGGTGTAGAGGTTGCCGGGGCAGCGGTAGACCGCGCGCTCCTGCGCGGCCGCGCCGCCCGCCATGACCGCCAGCGCGGCGGCCATCGTCGTTGTCGTCACTGCACGGGAAATCGTCATCGTGTCGTCCTGCGCTGGGCCTTCCACCGGAAGGCCGGTCGCGCCTCAGTATGGCGCAAGACCGTCAACGCGATGCGTCACCCCGACGGGGGACCGCCGCCGGGGCAGAGGCAAAAAAAAGACGGCCCGCAGGCCGTCCTTCCGCGACATTCGCGCGATGCCGGGACCGCGGACCACATCGCGCGAGGCGATGCGGCGACGCGGCCGCACGGGCATCACAGCGCGTAGTACATGTCGAACTCGATCGGGTGGGTCGTCATGCGCATGCGCTGGACTTCCTGCATCTTCAGGTCGATGTACGCATCGATGTAGGAGTCGGTGAACACGCCGCCCTTGGTCAGGAACGCACGGTCCTTGTCCAGGGCTTCCAGGGCCTGCTCCAGCGACGAGCAGACGGTCGGGATCAGCGCGTCCTCTTCCGGCGGCAGGTGGTACAGATCCTTCGTGGCGGCTTCGCCCGGATGGATCTTGTTCTCGACGCCGTCGAGGCCGGCCATCAGCAGCGCGGCGAAGCCCAGGTACGGGTTCATCAGGGGATCCGGGAAGCGGGCTTCCACGCGACGGCCCTTCGGGTTCGCGACGAACGGGATGCGGATCGAGGCCGAGCGGTTCTTGGCCGAGTAGGCCAGCTTCACCGGGGCTTCGTAGCCCGGAACCAGACGCTTGTACGAGTTGGTGCCCGGGTTGGTGATGGCGTTCAGCGCGCGAGCGTGCTTGATGATGCCGCCGATGTAGTACAGCGCGAAGTCGCTCAGGCCGGCGTAGCCGTCACCGGCGAACAGGTTCTTGCCGTCCTTCCAGACCGACTGGTGAACGTGCATGCCCGAGCCGTTGTCGCCGACGATCGGCTTCGGCATGAAGGTCGCGGTCTTGCCGTAGGCGCCAGCCACGTTGTGGATGACGTACTTCTGCAGCTGGACCCAGTCGGCGCGCTCGATCAGCGTGCTGAACTTGGTGCCGATCTCCATCTGGCCGGCGTTGGCCACTTCGTGGTGGTGCACCTCGACCGGAATGCCCAGGCTTTCCAGGATCAGGCACATTTCCGAGCGCATGTCCTGGCCCGAATCGACCGGGGGGACCGGGAAGTAGCCGCCCTTGACGGTCGGACGGAAGCCCTTGTTGCCGTGCTCGTAGTCCTTGCCGGTGTTCCAGGCGGCTTCTTCCGACTCGATCGAGACGAAGCAGCCCGACATGTCGGCGCTCCAGCGCACGCTGTCGAACACGAAGAACTCGGGTTCCGGACCGAAGAAGGCGGTGTCGCCCAGGCCCGAAGCGCGCATGTACGCTTCAGCGCGCTTGGCCAGCGAGCGCGGGTCGCGCTCGTAGGCCTTGCCGTCGGCCGGATCGATGACGTCGCAGGTCAGGATCAGGGTCGGCTCTTCGAAGAACGGATCGATGTTGGCGGTGTTCGGGTCCGGCATCAGCAGCATGTCCGATGCCTCGATACCCTTCCAGCCGGCGATCGACGAGCCGTCGAACGCGTGACCCGACGTGAACTTGTCTTCATCGAAGTGCGAAACCGGCACGGAAACGTGCTGTTCCTTGCCACGGGTGTCGGTGAAACGGAAGTCAACGAACTTGACTTCGTTCTCCTTCACCATCTTCATCACGTCGGCGACGGTCTTGGCCATCAGAGGGCTCCTAGCGAGATGGGGAATCAGTGAGTGATCAGGCAGTCGATCGGTCCCTGACCCTGGGTCGGGACCGCATGGCAATGTAGCAGAAAGCGTGCCCGTGACACCCCCTGCTGCGCCCCTTTTGCACACCGAGAGCGGATGCGTGTGGACAGGCCCTGATCTGGCTCAGAACCCGCAACGCACAATCATGGTGCACAGGATCACCCCAGAGATGCACCATTCAGGCTCACTTCAACGCACCATTTCGGGGCCTGTGCGGGCACCCGCCTCGACCAGGCCCAGCTTCAGCGCCGCATAGGCCGCTTCCAGCGCCTCGCCGAGCCCCTTGACGCCGAGCTCGATGTGCCGGCCGTGCACCGGATGGTCGACGCTGGGCAAGCTGAACACCTTGATGCCGGGAAAGCACGCCTCGAGGTCGATCATCAGCGGCGTCAGGCTGGCCTCCATCGCGCCGTAGACGATGAGCGAGCGCTCCTGCTGCGCGCCTGCCCCGTGCAGGTGCGCATAGCGGGTGTCGAGCAGCGCCTCGATCATCGGGTGCGCCATCACCGGGAAGCCGGGCACGAAGTGCACGTCGCCGACCGAGAAGCCCGGGATCTGGTTGTACGGGTTCGGGATGATGGTCGCGCCCTCGGGGAAGACGCCCATGTTGAGCCGGTGGACGGTGTCCGGGTGCTCGGGGTCGTCGGTCCAGCCCTTCTCGACGGCGAGCTGGCGCACGCGCGCCATGATCAGCTCGCGCGCTTCGGGGTGCAGCGCCATCGGCCGGCCCAGCGCGGCCGCGGCGCACTGGCGGGTGTGGTCGTCGGGCGTCGCGCCGATGCCGCCGCACGAGAACACCACGTCGCCGCTGGCGAAGGCCGTGCGCAGGATGTCGGTGATGCGGCGCGGGTCGTCGCCGACATAGTGGCTCCAGGCGAGCGCGAGGCCGCGTGCCGAGAGCAGCTCGATGACCTTCGAGAGGTGCTTGTCCTGGCGCTTGCCCGAGAGGATCTCGTCGCCGACGATGATGAGGCCGAAGTTCATGGCAGCAGATGCGGGGAATGCGGGGGAGTCGTGGAGGACGGAAAGGTCGAGGCGGCCGGCAGCGTGACCGCGGGCACGTCGGCGACGACCGGACCGGCCGCCTCGGCGCGCTCGCGCCGGAGATCGGCCAGCGCGGCCAGCGCATAGTGGGCGAACCACAGCGAGGCCAGCACCTCGACCAGCGTGTAGAGCCAGACGAACACCGGCAGCAGCAGCGGCATCATCGGCAGCGCCATCACGCCGAAGGCCCAGATCAGCGACGGCGCGGCCCCCAGGTAGCCGCAGATCACGCCGATCGCCAGCAGCGGCACGCGGTGGCGGCGCATCAGCTCGCGCCGCTCGTCGGCGCGGGCATGCGCCGACAGCACGTCGAAGACCATCACCCGGCAGGTCAGCCAGCCCAGGATCAGCGGCGGCAGCAGCAGCGCCAGCGGCGGGATCAGCCACAGCGGCAGCGTCAGCACCAGCGCCAGCAGCGCCAGCACGATCGCCCCGCCGACCCAGGCCAGCGACTGCCACCAGGCGACGTCGCCGCCGAGCGTCAGATCGGCGAAGCGGCGTCGCCCGACCAGGCCGATGACCGTCGGTCCCATGAACGCCGACACCGCCAGCAGCGAGGCGATGATCAGCACCGGCACCGACAGCGCCACCACGACCAGCGGCCCGATGACGCTGCGGAAGCCCCCGTGCGTCAGGCCGTCGAGCCACTCGGCCGCCTGGCCGAGCAGCGGCGTGCCGGTGACGGCGACGCGCACCGCCTCGACCGCAGGATCCCAGAAGAACCAGGCCAGCGCGAAGGACAGCGCCCCCAGCAGCAGCACCGGCACGAAGGACAGCAGGATGACGCGCGGCAGCAGGCAGTAGCCGATCGCGCGCCAGAAGGCGTCCAGGACTCTCGACAGGCTCGTCATCCCGCCAGCATAGCGAAGCCGGCGCGCGGATGCTGAAGGTCGGCTCAGCCGCGCCCGATCATCCGCAGCAGCCCGAGCCGCTGCTGCGCCCAGAAGCCGCGGCCGTAGTCGCGCCCGCCCTCCTCGGGCAGCTGGTCGCGGATGCCGGTGGGGCCGACCGGGCTGCGGAAGTCGGCGGTGCCGAACAGCGCATCCCACACCGGGAACAGCACCGCGAAGTTGCAGCCGCCCAGCGTGCCCTTGCCGGCGGTCGACTCGTGGCCCAGGCCGATGGCGTGGTGCAGTCGGTGGAAGCGCGGGCTCACCAGCAGCCGCTCGCCGATCAGGCCGAAGCTCAGGCGCAGGTTGGCGTGAGAGAAGTTCTCGACCAGCAGCGCGAAGGCGGTCGCGGCGACGAACTGCCCCGGCGGCACGCCGACGAGATGGCCGACCTGCGCGATGACGATGTCGGTCAGCACCGAGTCGAGCAGGTGGTTGCGCCGGTCGGTCCACATCGTCATGTCGCGCTGGCTGTGGTGCACCGCATGCAGCGCCCACCACCATTCGAACTGGTGCTGCGCGCGGTGCAGCAGGTAGTTCACGAAGTCGAACACCAGCAGGTAGAGCACGAAGGCGGCCAGCGCGGTGTCGGTCACGCCCGGCCACCACGGCGCGACGAGCTGGTCGAGCTGCCAGCCGGCGAAGCCGTGCACCGCCAGCGCGCCCCACAGGTCGTTCCACAGCGGATCGAACGCGAAGAACATGCCGATGCGGAACAGCCCGAGCTGGTGGATCAGCGTGTAGATCACGTCGATGCGCACCGCGCGGCGGTCGGCGATGGCCTGCACCGGCCGCCAGCGCTCCAGCGGCCCGATCACCGCCACCAGCACCGCGATCTGCAGCAGCCCCACCAGCAGCCAGCCGGTGGCGTTGTAGCCGTCCTCCAGGATGGAGCCGCCGCCCAGCGCGAACAGCAGCGGCTGCACCACCGTCTCGAACAGCCATTGCTGGACCTGGCCGAAGAGCTGGACAAGGAAGTCGATCATCGCGGCGACAACATGGAAGTCAGGGAACGGGAGCCGGTGCCGGCCGGCGCGCGGCCTCGCCCAGCGTCGGGTGCTCGGCCAGCGTCGCGAAGCAGTGCCCGCGCGCCTTCAGCCCGGTGATCAGCGGCTCGAGCACCGCCGGCGCCCAGGCGTCCTGGCGCGACCAGATGCCCAGGTGCGCCAGCAGGATGTCGCCGGGGCGGATGTCGCGCAGCGCCTTCTTCAGCAGCAGCTCGTTGGGAAAGCGCTCGCTCGAGAGCTCGTCGCCCAGGAAGCCCGCCGGGCTCCAGCCGACATGCGTCCAGCCGCAGCGCGAGGCGGCCGCCAGCAGCGCAGGCGAGGTCTTGCCGCCGGGCGCGCGGAAGATCGCCGCCATGCGGCCGGTGCCGCCGGTCATCGCCGCCAGGCGCGCGGCCGGGCGGGCGAGTTCGGCGCAGTACTGCGCCGGCGTCATCGTCGCGGACACGCCGGTCTTCGGCCCGGCGCTCGGGCGCACGTCGAAGCCGCCGCCGTCGCGCTCGGCCCGGTCGCCGCGCCAGTAGACATGGTCGAAGGTGTGCGAGCCGAAGACATGGCCCTCGGCCGCACGCGCCTTCCACCACGGCGCCCAGGCGTCGTCGAGGCTGGAGCCGCCGTCGAGCGTCTTCTCGCTGGCCAGGAAGAAGGTGACCTTCACGTCCTGGCGGCGCAGCACCTCGGCCACCAGCGGCGCCACGCCCATGTGGCCGGTGTCGAAGGTCAGGTAGAGCGGCCGGGCGCAGCCCGCCGCCTGCGCGGCGCCGGCCAGCACCGCCAGCGCGCAGGCCACGGCGGCGCGCATCACAGCCGCCCGGCGTGGTCCAGCGTCCAGACGCCGTGGGGCGACTTGCCCACGTTCACCTGGCGCACCACCTTCTTCTGCTCGGTGTCGATGACGGTGAGCTTGCCGGCCCAGCGCGAGGCCACGAAGATGAATTTCCGGTCCGGCGACAGGTCCATGCAGTCCGGGCCGCTGGGGGCGGGGTAGTTGTCGACCACCGAGAGCGTCTGCATGTCGATGCGGCTGATGGTGTTGGCCACGCGGTTGCTCACCAGCAGGTGGCGCTGGTCGCCCCAGGCGCGGAAGGCGTGCGCGCCGGCGCCGGTCGGAATGCGCTTGATCAGCTTCGGCGGATTGACCGTGACGTCATAGGCCTCGACGACGCTGTCGCCGGTCAGGCCGACCAGCAGCGTGCGGTCGTCAGGTGTCACGAAGACGTCGGCGGGCATCTTGCCGCTCGGGATGGTCCAGCGCGGCGTCTGCGTGGCCAGGTCGATCGCGATCAGCTGGTCGTCGTCCTGCACGCTGGCGTAGACCACCGTGCTCTTCGTGTCGAAGAAGACGTGGCTGGGCGTCTTGCCGGTGGGCAGGCGCCTGGCCAGCTTCAGCTCGAAGCCGCCGCCGGCCGGGCGGGTGACGCTGTAGATGTCGACATGGTTGAGCCGGTTCGCCGCGGTGACGAACCACTTCATGTCGGGTGAGAAGCGCAGCTGGTAGGGATCGACCATGTCGGTCATCGTGCGCTGGACCTGGCCGGTGCGCGGATCGACCAGCGTGATCGTGTTGCCGACCGCGTTGGCCACCAGCAGCGACTTCTCGTCGGGCGACAGGTAGAGGTGGTGCGGCTCCTTGCCGGAGGGAATGCGCCGCGTCTCGGTCATCGTGACCGGATCGATGATGCTGATGGTCGCGTCGAGCGAGTTCAGCACGAAGATCGGCGAACGCACCGAGAACGGCGCGGCCGGATCGACCGCGGCCGACGAGGCCGGCGACGTCGCCGCCGGCGCGGTGGCGGCCGAGGCGGGCGACGAGGCCGGCAGCCCCGCGGCGGCCGAGGCCGCCGAGGCCGCCGAGGCTGCCGAGGCGGTCGGCACCGGCGGCACGGCCGCCGACACGGGTGTCGCCGGCGCGGCGGCGGTCGTGGGCTTGCAGGCCCCCAGGGACAGCGCCAGCAGGCCGGCGGTGGAGGAACGGAGGCAGTCGCGGCGCGAGATCATGCAGGCGGGATCCAGATCGGTATCAGGCATCGGGCGTCAGGCGGTCGGGCGGCCGCCTCAGGCCCGGCAGTGTAGCGGCGCCCCCTGAAGCCGGCGCCCCCGCGACTGCCGCGGACCCGGCACCCGCTTGAGCGGGATCAGACCGGCGCGAATCAGCCGGATCGCCGCACCGCGCGCCGGGGCGCCCGGCCGCGACGGAAGCATGGACAATGCCGGACATGCCTGCCTCGTCCTCCGCCTCCACCGCCCCTGCCGCCTCCACCGTGCCGTCGTGGCGCGGCGTGCTCGCCTCGATCGACATCGGCTCCAACAGCTTCCGGCTCGAGATCGGCCAGCTCAGCCGCGGCCGCTACCGCCGCATCGACTACCTGAAGGAGACGGTGCGTCTGGGCGCCGGCCTCGACGCCCAGGGACTGCTGGGCGAGGAGGCCGCGCAGCGCGGCCTGGCCTGCCTGCAGCGCTTCCGCGCCCGGCTGGCCGGCATTCCGCCGCGCCAGCTGCGTGCGGTGGCGACGCAGACGCTGCGCGAGGCCTCCAACCGCGACGCCTTCCTGGCCCGCGCCGCCGAGGCGCTCGGCCATCCGGTCGAGGTCATCTCCGGCCGCGAGGAGGCCCGGCTGATCTACAAGGGCGTGGCGCGGCTGCAGCCCTCGCCGCACCCGCGCCTGGTGATCGACATCGGCGGGCGCTCGACCGAGCTGATCATCGGCGCGGGCAGCGTGCCGCTGCAGGCCGAGTCCTTCGGCATCGGCAGCGTCAGCCTGTCGATGCGCTACTTCGGCGACGGCCTGTTCACCGAGGAGCGCTTCCGCGCCGCGCAGGTCGCCGCCGGCGCCGAGTTCGAGGAGGCGCTGGAGACCTTCTCGCGACGCCACTGGAGCGAGGCGCTGGGTTCGTCGGGCACGGCCGGCGCGGTCTCGCAGATCCTGGCGGCCGCCGGCGTCACCGACGGCGCGATCACGCCCGAGGGCCTGGCCTGGTGCATGAACGCCTGCGTGCGCGCCGGCCGCATCGACGCGCTGGAGCTGCCCGGCCTGAAGCCGGAGCGCCGCGCGGTGCTCGGCGGCGGCCTGGCCATCCTGTCGGCGCTGTCGGCGCAGTTCGGCATCGAGACGCTGCAGCCCGCGCGCGGCGCGCTGCGCCAGGGCGTGATCTTCGACCTGCAGGAGCGCCTGGACGCCGACCGCGACCCGGTCCACCACGACCTGCGCGACGACACCGTCGCCGAGCTGCAGCAGCGCTTCCGCGCCGACGTGATGCAGGCCCGCCGGGTCCAGGCGGTGGCGCTGCAGCTGCACCGCCAGGCCCAGCCCCGCGCCGAGCTCGATCACCAGCGCGAGCTCGGCTGGGCCGCGGCGCTGCACGAGATCGGCATGATGGTCTCGCACCACGACCACCACCGCCACAGCGCCTACCTGATCGGCCATGTCGACGCGGCCGGCTTCTCGCAGACGCAGCAGCGCCGGCTGGCCGACCTGGTGCTGGGCCACCGCGGCGGGCTGCGCAAGATCGAGGCCGCGCTGGCCGACCCGGCGCTGGTCTGGCAGGTGCTGGCGCTGCGGCTGGCGGTGCTGCTGTGCCATGCGCGCTGCGCGCCGGACGAGCCGCTGCCCCGGCTGGTCGCCGAGGGCCGCCACGCCCGGCTGGCGCTGCCCGCCGGCTGGGCCGATCGCCATCCGCGCACGCTGCACCTGCTCGAGGCCGAGGGCGAGGCCTGGGCCCGCGCGGGCGTGCTGAAGTTCCAGCCCGGGCGCAACCCTTCGTGACACGTCACGGACCTGTCACACGGGCCGCCTAGCATGGCCCGATGCCTGACTCGTCGCCGACCGTTCCCGCCCTGACGCTGCTCAACCGCGAGCGCTCGATCCTCGAATTCAACCGGCGCGTGCTGGCGCAGGCCCGGCGCACGGACGTGCCGCTGCTCGAGCGGCTGCGCTACATCTGCATCGTCTCGTCGAACATGGACGAGTTCTTCGAGGTGCGCTTCGCCGACGCGCTGGAGGCCGCGCGCCTGACCGACGAGCTCGACGACGACGAGGACCTGGCCCGGGTGGTCGTCGAGGCGCACGCGCTGATCGACGAGCAGTACCGCGTCTTCAACGAGGAAGTGATGCCGGCGCTGGCGGCCGAGCGCATCGCCATCGTCAACCACGCCGACCGCACCGAGGCGCAGCGCCAGTGGGTCTCGCAGTTCTTCCACCGCGAGGTGCAGCCGCTGCTGATGCCGCTCGGGCTGGACCCGGCGCATCCCTTCCCGCAGGTCGCCAACAAGTCGCTGAACTTCATCGCGCAGCTCGCCGGCGCCGACGCCTTCGGCCGCGAGAACTCGATCGCCATCATCAAGGTGCCGCGGGTGCTGCCGCGCATCATCCGCCTGCCCGAGCGCGTCGCCGAGGGCCGCCAGGCCTTCGTGATGCTGACCAGCGTGATCCGCGCCCATCTGGCCGAGCTGTTTCCCGGCCGCCAGGTGCTGGCCTTCTCGCAGTTCCGCGTGACCCGCGACTCCGACCTCGATGTCGACGAGGACGACGTCACCAACCTGCGCCAGGCGCTGCGCAGCGAGCTCACCACCCGCCACTACGGCCGCGAGATCCGCCTGGAGGTGGTCAACACCTGCCCGCCCGAGCTCGCGCAGTTCCTGCTGAACCAGTTCGACCTGCCGCCGGCCGCGCTCTACCGGGTCAACGGCCCGGTCAACCTGGTGCGCATGAACACGCTGATCGACCTGGCGGTCGCGCCGAAGCTGCGCTTCGCGCCGCACGAGCCGACCTGGCCGGCCGCGCAGCTGCCGCGCAGCCGGCGCGTCATGGACTGCATGGCCGAGCGCGACATCCTGCTGCACCAGCCCTTCGAGTCCTTCGACCCGGTGGTGAAGTTCCTGCGCGAGGCGGTCGAGGACCCGAAGGTGCTGGCGATCAAGCAGACCATCTACCGCACCGGCACCGAGTCGGTGCTGATGGAGCTGCTGATCGAGGCGGCGCGCCGCGGCAAGGAAGTGCTGGCGGTGGTCGAGCTGAAGGCGCGCTTCGACGAGGAGGCCAACATCAACTGGGCCGAGCGGCTCGAGCGCGTCGGCGTGCAGGTGGTCTACGGCATCGTCGGACTGAAGACGCACGCCAAGCTGCTGCTGGCCACCCGCAAGGAGGGCCGCCACATGGTGCGCTACGCCCACCTGTCGACCGGCAACTACAACTCCAAGACCGCGCGGCTCTACACCGACCTGGGCTTCCTGACGACCGACCCGGAGATCACCGCCGACGCCGATGCGGTCTTCCGCCATCTCGCCAGCCTCAATCCGCTCGACCACACGAAGCGGCTGCTGGTGGCGCCCTTCGACCTGCAGTCGACGCTGGTCGAGCTGATGCAGAAGGTGGCGGGCGCGGCGCGGGCGGGACGGCCGGCGCGCATCGTCGCCAAGTTCAACGCGCTGACCGATCCGGTGCTGATCGAGGCGCTGGTCGCGGCCGGCCAGGCCGGCGCCGAGATCGACCTGATCGTGCGCGGCGCCTGCATGCTGCCGCCGGGCGTGCCGGGCCTGAGCGAGAGGATCCGCGTGCGCTCGGTGGTCGGGCGCTTTCTCGAGCACACCCGGGTGCTGTATTTCCGCTGGGGCGAGAGCGAGCGCGACGAGGCGCTCTACCTCAGCAGCGCCGACTGGATGAGCCGCAACATGCTGCGCCGCATCGAGATCGCCTGGCCGGTGCGCGATCCGGCGCTGCGCCAGCGGGTCATCGACGAATGCCTGGTGCCCTATCTGCACGACGGCCGCGACGCCTGGCTGCTCGGCGCCGACGGGCGCTACCGCCGCGCCGGCGAGGACGGCCTCAGCGCGCAGCAGGCGCTGGTGGCGCGGCACGGCTGAGCCCGCGAACTAGAATCGGTGGCAGATCGAGACGAGAAGGCCACCGATGAACACCGATGACACCACCCTGCCCGCCGCCGACCGCGAGGTCGACGCGCGCGGCCTCAACTGCCCGCTGCCGATCCTGAAGGCCAAGAAGGCGCTGGCCGACATGGACAGCGGCCAGGTGCTGAAGGTGCGGGCGACCGACCCCGGCTCGCTGCGCGACTTCCAGGCCTTCAGCCGCCAGACCGGCAACGCGCTGCTGGCCCAGCAGACGCTGGACGACGGCGAGATGGTGCATCTGCTGCGGCGGCGCTGAGCGCGCGCCGCAGGCAGCCGCGACCGGGCCCGAGGGCCCGGCGATCCTCAGATCTCGAGATTGCGCAGGTAGTCGCGGAAGCCCTTGCCCAGCTCGGGGTGGCGCAGCGCCAGCTCGACGTTGGCCTCGAGGAAGCCGTCCTTGCTGCCGCAGTCGTAGCGGCGGCCGTCGTAGCGGTAGGCGAAGACCTTCTCGCGGCGCAGCAGCGCGGCGATGCCGTCGGTCAGCTGGATCTCGCCGCCGACGCCGCGCGGCTGGGTGGCGATCTCGTGGAACACGCCCGGCGTCAGGATGTAGCGGCCGGCCACGCCCCAGCGCGACGGCGCGACCTCGGGGTCCGGCTTCTCGACGATGTTGCTGACATCCATCAGGTGATCGTTGACCAGCGTGCCGGCGACGATGCCGTAGCGCTTGGTGTGCTCGGCCGGCACTTCCTGCACCGCCAGGATGGAGGCGCGCCAGTCGTTGAACTGGTCGACCATCTGCTTGAGCACCGGCGGCTCGCCGATCATCAGGTCATCGGCCAGCAGCACCGCGAAGGGCTCGTTGCCGACCAGCCGCTGGCCGCACAGCACCGCGTGGCCCAGGCCCAGCGCCTGCGCCTGGCGCACGTAGATGCACTCCATGTCCTTCGGCTTGATGCTGCGCACCACCTTCAGCAGCTCGTGCTTCTGCGCGTTCTCGAGCGAGACCTCCAGTTCGTAGGTCATGTCGAAATGGTCCTCGATCGCGCGCTTGTGGCGGCCCGTCACGAAGATCATCTCGCGCACGCCCGCAGCGTAGGCCTCCTCCACCGCGTACTGGATCAGCGGCTTGTCGACGACCGGCATCATCTCCTTGGGCTGAGCCTTGGTGGCGGGCAGGAAACGGGTGCCGAGACCGGCGACCGGAAAGATGGCTTTCTTGACGAGTTGCATAAGCGAAGGATCCCCCTAAGGAACTGGAACGTTGTCCGGGACGCCAAAGTTGTTGAATGGACGGCAAAAGCCCGTCTTCTCGATCAATTCTGGCACGAGATAGTGACATCTCCACGCCCGATCAGGGGACCGTAATACATCCGGCTACTGATTAACATCGAAGCTCACCGATCCGTCACGTTTTGCCGCATTTACATGGACCTGCTTGTTGCCGAACCGCTCGAACCCGAGGTGCTGCGCTGGCTCGAGGATCGACATCAGGTCTTCCACGCCCCGCGCCTGGCCGACGACCCGCGCGTGCTGATGGACCTGCTGCCGCAGGCTCGCGCGGCCATGCTGCCGGCCTCGGTCGCGATCGACCGCCGGCTGCTGCTGCGCACGCCGAAGCTGCGTGCGGTCGGCCGCGTCGTCGGCGGGGCGGAGCACATCGACTTCGCCGCCTGCGCACGCGCGCAGGTCGAGGTGGTGCGCTGCGCGGACGCGGCGGCGCCGGCCGAGGCGGAATTCCTGCTCGGCGCGCTGATGTCGCTGCTGCGTCCCGATCCGCGCGAGCATGCGCCGGTGGGCGGACGCGAGCTCGGCCACAGCACCGTCGGGCTGGTCGGCATGGGCGCGACCGCACGCCGGCTGGCGCGGCTGCTGCAGGCGCTGGGCACGACGGTGGTCGGCTACGACCCGGCGCTGCACGCCGGCAGCGCGCACTGGGCCCGCTGGGGCGTGCGCCCGGTCGCGCTGCCGGAGCTGTTCGCCGGCTGCGACGCGGTCAGCGTGCAGCTCGACTTCTTCCCGCGCTATGCGCGCCTGCTGGGCGAGCGGGTGCTGGCGGGCTGCCGGCCCGGGCTGGTGCTGGCGAGCGTCTCGCCGCTGGACCTGTTCGATGCGGCGGCGCTGGCTCGGGTGCTGCGCAGCGGCCGCCTGACCGCCGCCTGGATGGACCAGGCCGGGCCGGAGGTGCGCGGCGAGGGTCATCCGCTGCACGGGGTGCGCGGCCTGGTGCTGACGCCGCGGCTGGCGTCCTACACCCGCGAGGCGCGGCTGCGCAGCGCCTGGGGCGTGGCGCGCCGGATCGACGAGATCCTGAAGCAGCTGCCGGCCGGCGACCGGGTGGTCACGATGCCGGCCGAGCTCGACGAGCTGGTGCTGCCGCCGATCGGCGGCAGCGGCGCCGGCCTCAGCCGAGGCGCTGCAGCTGCGACTGCAGCTTCGCCAGCGTCTCGCTGAACGCGGCGATCCGCGCGCGCTCCTGCTCGACGACGGCCGCCGGCGCGCGCGCCACGAAGCTCTCGTTGGCCAGCTTGGCCTGGGCCTTGGCGATCTCGCCGCTCAGGCGGGCGACTTCCTTGCCCAGGCGCACACGCTCGGCCTCGACGTCGATCTCCACCTTCAGCGCCAGGCGCGCCGCGCCCTGCACCGCCACCGGCGCCAGCGCGCTGGCCTCGGCGAAGGCGGCCTCGTCGGTGATGACCTGCACCTCGGCCAGCTTGGCCAGCGCGCGGATCACCGGCGCGGCCGAGGCCACGAAGTCGGCGTCGCCGCAGGTCAGCAGCGGCACGCGCTCGGCCGGCGACAGGTTCATCTCGCTGCGCAGCGCACGCACCACGCCGACGATCTCCTTCAGGCGCGCGACCCAGGCGTCGGCGGCCGGATCGACCTTCTCCAGCACCGCCACCGGGTAGGCCGCGGTCACGATCGAGTCGGCGGCGTCCGCCGCCTTGCGGCCGGCCACCACCGCCACGCCGTTCCACAGCTCGGCGGTGATGAAGGGCGCCACCGGGTGCAGCAGGCGCAGCGTCGTCTCCAGCACGCGGATCAGCGTGCGGCGGGTCGCGCGCGCCGAGGCCTCGTCGCCGGCGTCCTTGGCCACCTGCAGCTGGACCTTGGCGATCTCCAGGTACCAGTCGCAGTACTCGTCCCAGACGAACTGGTAGATCGCGTTGGCGACGTTGTCGAGGCGGTAGTCCTTGAAGCCCTGCGCGACCGCATGCTCGACGCGCTGCAGCTCGCCGGTGATCCAGCGGTCGGCCGGGCTGAAGCGCAGGTAGGCGCCGGTGGCGCATTCCTCGGCGGTGTGGTCCTTCAGGCCGCAGTCCTGCCCCTCCGTGTTCATCAGCACGAAGCGGGTGGCGTTCCACAGCTTGTTGCAGAAGTTGCGGTAGCCCTCGCAGCGCTTGGAGTCGAAGTTGACCGAGCGACCCAGCGTGGCCATCGCCGCGAAGGTGAAGCGCAGCGCGTCGGCGCCGTAGGCCGGGATGCCCTCGGGGAACTCCTTCTCGGTGGCCTTGCGCACCTTCGGGGCGGTCTCGGGCTTGCGCAGGCCGACGGTGCGCTTGTCCAGCAGCTCCGGCAGCGCGATGCCATCGATCAGGTCGACCGGATCGAGCACGTTGCCCTCGGACTTGGACATCTTCTTGCCCTGAGCGTCCAGCACCAGGCCGTGGATGTAGACGTGCTTGAACGGGACCTTGCCGGTGAAGTGCTTGGTCATCATGATCATCCGGGCGACCCAGAAGAAGATGATGTCGTAGCCGGTCACCAGCACCGAGGACGGCAGGAACAGGTCCTGCTCGATCGTCTGCTCGGGCCAGCCCAGCGTCGAGAAGGGCACCAGCGCCGACGAGTACCAGGTGTCGAGCACGTCCTCGTCGCGCTTGAGCTCACCGGTGTAGCCGGCGGCGGCGGCCTTCTCGCGGGCCTCGTCCTCGCTGCGGGCGACGAAGAGCTGGCCGTCCGTGCCGTACCAGGCCGGGATCTGGTGGCCCCACCAGAGCTGGCGCGAGATGCACCAGTCCTGGATGTTCTTCATCCACTGGTTGTAGGTGTTGACCCAGTTCTCGGGCACGAACTTGACGTCGCCCGAATCGACCGCCTCGATGGCTTCCTCGGCGATCGACTTGCCGTTGGCGCCGGCCTTGGTCATCGCGACGAACCACTGGTCGGTCAGCATCGGCTCGATCACCTGCCCGGTGCGGGCGCAGCGCGGCACCATCAGCTTGTGCGGCTTCACTTCCACCAGCAGGCCGTCGGCTTCCAGCGCAGCGACGATCTGCTTGCGCGCGACGAAGCGGTCCAGGCCGACGTACTCGGTCGGGATGTCGGCGGCCTCGTGGGCGCTGACCTTCGCCTCCAGGTCGAAGATGGTCAGCATCGGCAGGCCGTGGCGCAGGCCGACCTGGTAGTCGTTGGTGTCGTGCGCGGGCGTGACCTTGACGACGCCGGTGCCGAACTCCTTGTCGACATAGGCGTCGGCGATCACCGGCACCCGGCGGCCGGTGATCGGCAGCTTCACCTGCTTGCCGATCAGGTGCGTGTAGCGCTCGTCTTCCGGGTGGACCATCACGGCGGTGTCGCCCAGCAGAGTCTCGGGGCGGGTCGTGGCCACCACCAGCGACTCGTCCGAGCCGTCGACCGGGTAGCGGATGTGCCAGAGGCTGCCGTTCTCCTCCTCGCTCTCGACTTCCAGGTCGGAGACGGCGGACTTCAGGATCGGATCCCAGCTCACCAGGCGCTTGCCGCGGTAGATCAGGCCTTCCTCATGCAGGCGCACGAAGGTCTCGGTGACGACCTTCGAGAGCTTCTCGTCCATCGTGAAGTACTCGTGCGACCAGCTCACCGAGTCGCCCATGCGGCGCATCTGCTGCGTGATCGTGGCGCCGGACTGTGCCTTCCACTCCCAGACCTTGGCGACGAAGTTCTTGCGGCCGAGGTCGTGGCGGCTGACGCCCTGGCCCTGCAGCTGGCGCTCGACGACGATCTGCGTGGCGATGCCGGCGTGGTCGGTGCCGGGCACCCACAGCGTGTTGTGGCCCGACATGCGGTGGTAGCGCGCCAGCGAGTCCATGATCGTCTGGTTGAACGCATGGCCCATGTGCAGCGTGCCGGTGACGTTGGGCGGCGGCAGCTGGATGCAGAACGAGGGCTTGCTCGGGTCGAGCGTCGGCGCGTAGACGCCGCTGGCCTCCCACTGCGGCGCCCAGCGGGCCTCGATGGGGGACGGTTCGAACGATTTGGACAGGGCGTTGAGGGCGTCGGTCATGGTGGGCACGGGTGATCGGGTCCGCTGGCCGCGTGCGCACGACGCTCGCGGTCAGGCGCGGACAAGGGCATGATTCTAAGAAGTGTGACCCGCGTCAGGCCGGCGTGAGCGGCCTCAGGCAGAATCGAACGACCGTTCTTTTTTCGGACTCCCTGTCCGAGCCCCTTCATTCCCTTCACCTTTCCCGGAGCACCCACATGAGCATCCAGACCGTCGGCATCATCGGCGCCGGCACCATGGGCAACGGCATCGCGCAGGTCTGCGCGCAGGCCGGTCTCGACGTCGTCATGGTCGACATCAGCGAGGCGGCAGTCCAGAAGGGCCTGGCCACGATCGCCGGCAGCTTCGACCGCCTGATCAAGAAGGAGAAGCTCACCGCCGAGCAGAAGGCTGCCGCGCTGGCCCGCATCAAGCCCTCGACGAGCTACGACGACCTGAAGGCCGCGCAGCTGGTCATCGAGGCCGCCACCGAGAACGAGGCGCTGAAGATCAAGATCCTCGGCCAGCTCGACGCGCTGCTGGCGCCGGAGGTGATCGTCGCCACCAACACCAGCTCGATCTCGATCACCCAGCTGGCCGCCAAGACCCAGCGCGCCGACCGCTTCATCGGCATGCACTTCTTCAACCCGGTGCCGATGATGGCGCTGGTCGAGATCATCCGCGGCCTGCAGACCTCGGACGCCACCCACGCCGCGGTGCACGAGCTGTCCACCCGCCTGGGCAAGACGCCGATCACCGTGAAGAACGCGCCGGGCTTCGTCGTCAACCGCATCCTGGTGCCGATGATCAACGAGGCCTTCTTCGTGCTGTCGGAAGGCCTGGCCTCGCCGGAGGACATCGACGCCGGCATGAAGCTGGGCTGCAACCAGCCGATCGGCCCGCTGGCGCTGGCCGACATGATCGGCCTGGACGTCTGCCTGGCGGTGATGAACGTCTACATGGAGGAGTTCAACGACTCCAAGTACCGTCCCTGCCCGCTGCTGAAGGAATACGTGGCGGCCGGCTGGCTGGGTCGCAAGACCGGCCGCGGCGTCTACAGCTACTGATTCCCGCCGTCGCGGCAGCACCGTGGCGCCACCGGCCGTCGTGCTGCTGAACCCGCTGGCCGCGCAGGGGCGCGCCGGCGAGCTGCGCCGCCCGGTCGGCGACTGGCTGGCGCGGCATGCGCCAGGCGTGCCGCTGCTGTCGGCGCCCAGCGTGACCGAGGCGCGTGCGCTGCTCACCATCCTGGCCCCGCGCACCCGGATCGCGCTGATCGGCGGCGACGGCACGCTGCACGCGATGCTGCCGGCGCTGCTCAAGGGCGGCCTGCGGGTGGGTCTGGTACCGGGCGGCCAGGCCAACCGGATCGGCCAGGGCCTGCACCTCGACACCCTGGGCTGGACCCGCGCGCTGATGCACGCGCTGCACGCACCGACCGCCCCGGTCGACATCGGCCTGCTCGAGACCGACGCGACGATGCTGCACTTCGCCGGCCTGGTGCGCCTGGAGGCGCCCCGGCCGCTGGTGCTGTGGATCAACCAGCGGCGCCTCGCGCTGCGCCCGCCGACGACCCGGCTGCGCATCTGCAACCTGCCGCCTCCGATCGCCGACGGCGATCCGCCCGAGCGGGTGCTGCCGGTGCTGGCCGACGACCAGCTGATGCATGTGCTGTGCGATCCGCCCCGCCCGGCCTGGCGGCGCCTGTTCGGCCCGGACCGGCGCCCGCCGGCCCGCCCGGCCAGCAGCGTGCGCGTCGAGTGCGAGCTGCCGATGCAGCTTCAGGTCGACGGCGAGATGCTGCTGCCCAGCCGCAGCGCCCGCGTCGACGTGCTGCCCGGCGCGCTCGAGATGACCGGCTCGCATGTGCCGGTGCTCGATCCGCACCGGCTGGCCGACACGAGCTGGTGAGCATCCCGAGCACCCGACATCCGACTTAAGCGGCCCTGACAAGGGCGGCGCAATACCGCCACCCGCATTGCGCAATGTAACCACTTGTTAAATACTTCACGCAACACGGCACCCGTCGTGTCGAGATCCCGGCCGGATCCCTCGTCATCCCCACCCATCACGGAAGGAACGATCATGCGTGAACTGAAGAAGGAAGAACTGAAGGCTGTCTCCGGCGGCACCCTCTGGCTCCTCGGCGGCCTGCTGAGCTGCCTGTTCCCGGTCAAGACCTACTGCGCACCGGTCCAGACGACCACCTGCGCACCGAGCAAGCCGGTCCAGCAGCCGAAGTGCTGATGTAACCGCCGAATCGGGCCGGACCGCCGGGCCGATTCCGCACACTCCCCCGGAAGGACCGCCATCGCGGTCCTTTGCCTTTTTCAGCGCCCGGTGCCCATGCGCCGCAGCCACGCCGCCGGCGGCCCGTCGAAGACGATGCGCCCGCCCTCCAGCGCCACCACCCGCTCGGCCGCGGCCACCGTCTCGGGGCGGTGCGCGATGACGATGCGGGTGATGCCCATGCGCGCGACCGCGGCGTTGACGCCGGCCTCGCGCTGCACGTCGAGGTGGCTGGTGGCCTCGTCGAGGATCAGCACCCGCGGGCCCTTGTAGAGCGCGCGAGCCAGCAGGACGCGCTGCTTCTGCCCGCCCGACAGCGTCGTGCCCATGTCGCCGACGAGGGTGTGCAGGCCCATCGGCATCGCCTCGATGTCCTCGCGGATCGCCGCGAGCTCCGCGCACAGGCCGATGCGTTCCAGGTCGGGCTGCGGGTCGAAGAAGGCGATGTTCTCGGCCAGCGTGCCGGCGAAGAGCGCGTCGTCCTGCATCACCGCGCCGACGCAGGCGCGCCAGGGCGTGCGGCCGATGCGCGCCAGCGGCACGCCGGCGACGCGGATCTCGCCCTCGACCGGCCGGAGGTCGCCCAGCAGCAGGTTGACCAGCGTGCTCTTGCCGCCGCCCGAGGGCCCCACGACGGCCACGCACTGGCCCTCGGGAATCACCAGGTCCAGGCCGTCGATGACGAAGGGCTCGTGGTCGGAGTAGCGGAAGCGCACGCCCTGGCAGCGGATGTCGAGCGGCCGGCCCGCGCCCGGCGGCGGCAGGCCCTGCGGGGCGCGGCCGTCCTGCTCCTCGGTCTCGGTGGGCGTGAGCACGATGTCGGCCAGGCGCTCGGCGTCCAGCCGCAGCAGGCGCAGCTCCAGCAGCTTCATCACCAGGTCGGTCATGCGGCCGTCGAACTGGGTGCGGTAGGCGGTGAAGGCCAGCAGCATGCCCAGCGTCAGCTCGCCCGCCAGCACCGCCTGCGCGCCCAGCCACAGGATGGCCACCGTCGACAGGCCGGAGAACAGGCTGCGGCCGATGACGCGCACCAGCTGCAGCGCCTGCACCCGCAGGCCGGCGTTGAGCTGCGCGGCCAGCAGCGACTGCCAGTGCGCGCGCCGCTCGACCTGGCGGCCGAAGAACTTGAGCGCACGCACGCCGCGCACCGACTCCAGCACATGCGAGGACTGGGTGGCCTCGCGCACGATCTCCTCCTCGCGCGCGCGCAGCAGCGGCCGGAAGATCAGCACCAGCAGCAGCGCGTACAGCAGCACCGCCAGCACCGCCACGCCGGCCAGCTTCGGGCTGTACATCAGCATCAGCCCGAGCGCGAACAGCGCCATCACCCCGTCGAGCGTGGCCTCGACGAAGGTGGTGGTCAGCACCTGCTGGATGTGGTCGATCGACTGGAAGCGCGAGATCACGTCGCCCAGGTGGCGCTTCTGGAACCAGGCCACCGGCAGATCGAGCAGATGCTGCAGCACATTGCTGCGCCACTGCAGCTTCAGCGAGGCCGACACCGCCGCCAGCAGCCAGCCGCGCAGCAGCGCCAGGCCCTGCTCGGTCACCGTGATGACGACGAAGCCCAGGCCGAGCAGCGTCAGCAGCTCATGGTCGCGCGACAGCAGCACCTGGTCGGTCACCCACTGGGTGAACTGCGGATGCGCCAGCGCGAACACCTCCAGCGCCAGCGACAGCGCCAGCAGCCGCGCCAGCATCGCGCCGCCGCCGCGCACCTGGCCGATCAGCCGCGGCAGCGTGACGCGGGTGCGCTCGCTGCGCGGCCGGAAGCCCTCGGCCGGCCACAGCTCCAGCGCCACGCCGGTGAAATGCTCGGACAGCTCGCGCCGGCTCACCCGGCGCTCGCCCCGCGCCGGGTCCAGGATGACCGCGCCGCGGGCATCGGCCTCCTTCAGCACGACGAAGTGGCTCAGGTCCCAGTGCAGGATGCAGGGCCGGCGCAGCTGCACCAGCTCGTCGACCTCCAGCCGCAGCGCGCGCGAGGCCAGCTGCTCGGCCGCGGCCACCGTCACCAGAGCGCCCAGGCTCATGCCCGACAGCGACACCGCATGGCGGCGGCGCAGCGCCAGCAGGTCGGTGCGCACCCCGAAATGGCCCAGCACCATCGCCAGGCAGGCCAGGCCGCACTCGGCCGCCTCGGTCTGCAGCACCACCGGCACGCGCGAGCGCATCGCCAGCGCGATGCGCAGGCTGTCGATCAGCAGCTGCGCCTTGCCCGACGCGTCGTTCTTCATGTCCATGCCCACGCTCACGCCTTCACCGCCCTGGCCGCGGTCAGCAGCGGCTCGAGCATCCATTCCCACAGCCGGCGCTGCTCCATCATCAGGTCGGCCTGCACCCGCAGGCCCGGGCGCAGCGGCGCGGCGGCGCCCGGCGGAAAGACCTGCGTCGCCAGCTTCACGGTGATCGCGTAGAGCGGCTCGCCGCCGGCGCCGCCCGCCGGCTCGGGCGCAAAGGCCGCCAGGCCGAGCTGGTCGTCGACACCGGCCGGATAGGTCGACACCGCCACCACCTCGCCGCGCTGGTGGCCGAACTTCTGGTACGGGAAGGCCTCGTGGCGCAGCCAGACCGGCGTGCCCGGCCGCACGAAGCCGACGGTGCGGCTGGGCGCGTACAGCACCGCCTGCAGCGTCGCGTCGTCGGGCACCAGCACCAGCAGCGGGCGCACCGCGTCGACCGTCGTGCCGGGCGCGCCCTGCAGCAGCGTCGCGCGCCCGTCCTGCGGCGCGGTGATGACGATGCGCCGGCGCGCCTCGGCATCGGCCAGCTGCTCGCCCAGCAGCGCCAGCTCGCGCTCGATCGACTGCTCGCGGGTCTGGCGCGCGGCGCGGGCCTGGTCGAGCTGCTGCTCGACCTGCGCCTGCTCGCGCGCCAGCGCCAGCGCGTCGCGCACCAGCCCCTGCAGGCGCTGGCGCTGGTCGGAGAGATCGCGCTCGCGCTCCTGCCAGGCCTCGCGCGTCACCAGGCCCTGGTCGAACAGCAGGCGCTGGCGCTGGCGGCTCTCGTCGGCCAGCGCGATGCGGCGGCGCTGCTCGTCCTGCTGCTGCGCGATCTGCGCCCGCTCGGCGCCCATCGTCGCCACCCGGCGCTGCAGCGCGCCGATGTCGGCCTCCAGCGACTCGACGGTGCGCCGGCGCTCGGCCTCGAGCAGCTCGCGGCGCTGCGCGATGCTGCCGCTGATCTGCGCCTGGTAGCCGGCCTGGCCGGTGACCGCCGGCTCGGCACCGGCCGGCCGGTCGGTGCCCAGCACGTAGAGCACCTCGCCGCGGCGCACCGGCTGGCCCTCGCGCACGCGCTGCTCGATGACGGTGGCGCCCTGCGGCGCGACGATGCGCATCACGCCCTGCAGCGGCACCAGCTGGCCGCCGACGGTGGCGCGCCGGGTGTAGCTGCCCTGTGCCACCAGCAGCACCAGCGCCCCGGCCAGCAGCAGCGCGCCCCAGACGGCGGCGTGCCACAGCGGCCGTGCGCCCAGCAGCACCTCGCCGGCCAGACGCGGACGCCGCCCGGCCATCACCTCGGGGCGGAACAGCGGACTGTCGTCGTCCTCCTCGGCGGAAGACGCCGCGGCACCGGGCGGCGGCTCCTGGATCGTCGCGGGAAAGCCGGAATCGTCGTCGGCAGGCGGGGCAGCGGCGCGGGACATCTTCGGGTTGAAACAATGGGACACACATCGTAACAACCGTTCGGGACAGGTCCCACGCCGCCCCGCGTCCGCGGGAGCCGGAACCGGCAGGGCCGATGGGGTGTGTCAGGCGCTGGTGCTGTTGTCCATGAAGTGCACCAGCGACCGGCACGCAGGCGATCCGGACAGCCAGAGGGTGACGCGCATGGGCGACAGGGAGAACGACCTGACGGGCGTGATCACGCTGGTGGACTTCAACGACCCGGACAAGCTCGGCAAGGGCCATGAAGATGGTCGATCGGCTCTCGAACCTGATTGGCATCTTCAACACGCCGGGGCGGGATCTCAGCGGCAACCGGGCCAAGGGCGATGACCTGCTGGGAGACGCCTACGAATTCCTGATGCGCCACTTCACCACCGAAAGCGGCAAGCCCCCCAGGCAGTTCATGCGCCGATTGATCACCACAACCGCTGCAGACTCTGGGAATCAGCTGTCTGCTTGACGGGGGAGCTTACGGCATGAGTCCAGAGGTTTATCCTACAAATTAATGATGACGGCCTTTTCCACTCGGCTCAAGATCAAGATGGGTTCTCTGGAACATACGACACACGGAGAAAACATGGCCGACCACATGAACAAGAATGCAGTATCTGCATTACCAATCACCGATTACCTCATCCTTCGCGCAAGCCTCCGGACAGGCGATCTTCTGTTTGCCTCAGGAGATTATCTTGTATCCAGAGCCATTCAAAAAATCACCAAAAGTCCATGGAGCCACATCGGCATCATCTTCAAAATAGAGGAGATTGACCGAGTTCTGCTGCTGGAGAGCGTTGAAGACATGGGGGTTCGTTTTGCCCCTCTGTCTAAATACACCGATGACTATGAGAATGGAGCGCCTTACGATGGCAGACTCGTGGTGGCCAGGATCAATGATTTCGCTCCATCCGGAATCGCACCAATCGCAAAATTCGGCATCGACGAACTTACCAGGCCATATGACAAGGACGAAGTTTCAAAAATCATAGCTCGGATCGCATTAAAAATCGGGAAGCTGGAGAGGGATCGCGAATACATCTGCTCCGAACTGGTGTACGAGTGTTTTCTCAAGGCTGGAAGAACGTTCGCTTACAACGAAAACAAGTTCATCAGTCCGGAAGAGATATGGCGAGATTCGAAGGTAGCACTCCTCGGCAGATTCAGATAACAATCGACCATCAAACTGAAAATGCATCACTTCGCACACTATGTCAAGCGCAGAGTGCGCCTCAATGATATTACGCCAACCTCACCTGCATACGCTGCACACCAATCCCCCGAAGAAGGCTTCATCAGCCCTGTCTATCACTCAATAGCCATCAATTCCGGAGTAGCCCCCAAAATAGAGCAGGGAGACACCATATGGTTATTTTCTCAACTCTCAAGTCCCTGGGGAAGTTTTCCACCATCTCTCGACGGAAAAATAGAAGTCGCAAAGATCGACAAGAACAACAACATGCTAGGAAGATACCGATTTGATGCCGACATCGAATCAAGGTGGTATCCGCTCTATGACGCAAGTAGCTTGGTCAGCAGGATATGCACCACGAACGCGGCTCGAAAAATACAACCGTTGATCAGTGCAAATCAACAGACCGTAGGGCAAGCCCTGCGATTCCCTCGGGAAATTTTCAATCCACGCTGCCTGATTGATCACGCTACAGCCATAGAGCAGATGGCCCCAGATTTCATCAGTTACAGAATCCAGGATGGCACAGAACAAGCATTCGGGTTGGCAAGGCGGCTGATTCAGAACGGACGTTCCGTTTTCTGGGATCGGTGGTCACTGCCTCGCCGATTGTCAGAGCGCCACCAAAAGGTCGACGCTGTTGCGCTAGATGAGCACACCATGGAAATCATCAGAGGGTCTCGCGTGGTATGGGGGGTCTCTTCCGAGATGTACGGCTTGACCGGATCGTATTCCCAGCTTGAAAAGCAATTTTCTGAGCAATTGGGGAAGTTCCGGGAATTTCCTCCGTGGCGAGCCGATTGACAGTTGGCAAAGCCACATCAAACCAACACTCTTAAATTACCATTCCAAAGCAATAATCATGCAGTCGACGATACTGAAATATCTGTGCCTTGCGATCACCTTGTCCCATGCAACCACAAGTGCTGGACAAAGCTCATCTGACTTCTCGTTGCCACCACCTTCGGCAGAGGCAGGCGAACAACTGCAACTCTGGGCGACCCACTACTTTGTGCATGCGGCCCCCAGCACACCAACCGGCATTCCATTCCAAGACAAAACCGGAACAGCACTTTCTGACAAGGTTTCACCCAGGGACTGGTGCCTTGCTGCAATAGAAGGAACTGTACAAGTCGACTTCAACGGCGAACCTCGGACGCTAAATTACGGCGGCATCGGCAGCAAAAATAATGTGGATTGCGCCGCCGTCTTGCGGATTGACCCGTTGAAAAAACCATGGATAACCAGAACAGGAAAATCATTTTTCACGAAGGCAAATGGCATTTACGGCGATGGCATCACAGGTTATCAACTGATTCCTTTTCGGACAATCGCTGTCGACAGAAAGACACTCCCCTATGGCAGCGTCATATATATCCCCACGGCACGCGGAATCGAGATTCAACTACCAACAGGCTTAACCGCAAAGCATGACGGATATTTCTTTGCTGGAGACACAGGCGGCGCAATCAAAGGTCAGCACATTGATGTATTTTGCGGGACATCAAGCAAGAATTGCCTTCCTGGTTTTGTGCGGAGCGATAAAAATATAACATTCAGCGCCATAATGATCTCAGACAAAGAGATAGTTAAGCAGCTTACCGATCAGCACAAGAAATGACATATTAAGTAACGCCCCACATTCAAACAATCACCGGAGAGAATTCCATGCCCTACAAATTAAGTGAGCGTTCGTTAAAAGAACTGACTGGTGTGCATGATGACCTTGTGTCCGTGATTCGACGTGCGGCTGAACTGTCAGCAGAAGAATTTGCCGTTCATGACGGAATTCGAACATTGGAGGAACAAAAGGAACTGGTCAGAGCTGGTGCCAGTCAGACTTTGGATTCAAGGCATCTGACGGGTCATGCTGTCGACTTGGTACCCGTCATCAACGGCAAACTCCGTTGGGAATGGGATCCAATTTACCGTATTGCTGACGCTGTCAGAACAGCAGCGAAAGAATTGGAAATTCCTTTACGCTGGGGTGGAGCATGGGATATCGATTTCACCAGCTCCAATGATCATACCGAGGATCTTGTAGCGGACTACTCGGCCAGACGCAAACGAGCCGGAAAAAAAGTATTCCTTGATGGGCCGCATTACGAGTTGCCCAAGGCCAAATATCCATGAATATTTTTAAAAAATGGGGTTTACTGATTTTTTTCACAATTAGTGGCTTCGGCTGCACAACGGTTTACGTCCGCAGCGACGACGGCACACAAATCACCGTAGCCAGGAACATCGGTTTCACCCACATCAGCAGCAACCTGACGGCGGAAGGCAAAGGCTCGTTGATCTACAAGGCCCGAGGTCTGGGTCTGCTGGTGTCACCACGAGGCGGCACGCTAGGGTGGGTCGATGAAACCACGGCCCTCATTGGCGATGCGTCGCGCTGCCAGATGATTGTCTGGATCGACTCGGACAAGAGCCTGGAGCAGTTGAAAAACCTGTTGAGCCAGCACCAGATCAGCCCGGATCGGCTGTGCATGGTGGCACCCAAGGCGCAAACCCAGCCCTGACCTCATCCGGCACAAGACTTGTTATTTCTCACCCCGATCCTTGGAGGAAATATGTCCCGTCACATGAAAATACCCGCTTCCGCTATCCTGCTGGCACTTGGTGTCCTCAGCGGGTGCCAGAGCACCCCCAACCATACCAATACCCTAATTTTTGGAACAAATACCAAGATTGCACTGGATGTATCGCAAGACCCCACCGGCGTTGTCGGCGTCACGCTGGGATACAAGCGCCAAGAGGCGGTGTGGATGCCATTGCTCGCCAACACCAGAAAATCGAACACGTCTTCAGATATGTTGCCGGCAGACTGCTCAAATTCGACAGCACCCGATACCGTTAATGTGACTCCCGGATCGAAAGATCCTAAAGTCATGGATTGTAAGTTCACCGGAAAAGCGGGATCGACCAGCACCAACGGGACTGGCGCGGAGGACACCTATTCTGTGCTGGCGACCTTCAGCGGCGAAGGCAAGGGTGTTGCTGGCACCGCGGCCGGAAAACCGGAAGCCTCGGCAGGCGGTGCGCTCGCCCAGTTCTTTGCCACCGGTCTGGCGGCCCGTGTGCTGGCCGAACAAGGATCGTCGATCGTCAACACGGCCGGTGGATCGAAAAACTCGACCGCCAGCACGCCAAAGGCGACCGATGCCGTGAGGTCCAAAATCACCGCAGAAGACGCAGCGATCGATCGGGTGATGTATGCCGTCACCGACAAGAATAAGGTATTGTCGAAAGACAGCCTGAAAACGCTCGCGGACAAGGCCAAGTTCGGTGGCACGGGAGTCAAGGAACGGGTGATCAACTCACAAGATGAGCAGGACTTGCGGTCCTTCCTGTCCGACCATTACGAATCCGCCGCCAAGCCCTTGTTCGACGCCCTTTAACACTTCACACGACGAGGCTAGTCATGCCACACAGCATCGAGATAGAAATCCACGCTTCAAGGAGTGGCGCGCAAGATCGCGCTGAATATTTCGACGCCAGGGGATTCCAGACCACAGTGGATTCCTACAGGGATGCGACCTGGGACAAAAAACTCAAGGAAGCGGACGCGGGAAAATATCCGGATGTCGCATCCCAGGACGATGGCTCCGATGTCTGGGTACTGATCGCCACCAGATAAGGCCAGCACCACCGTCAGACCTACAATCCCTCGCATCAAGAACCACACGACGCCGGGGAACCTGTCTGATGAACACCCATGACCTGGAGGAGTCGGCCACCCAGGCCCGTGTCGTCCGAATCTTCACCGACTCCCTCCCCTACACCTACCTCGGCCGCTGGTCCGACCGCCCCGACAACCGCAACATCGAGCCCGCCCTGCTGCGGGCTTTTCTCTTGGCGCAAGGCGTGGACGCCGCACTCGCCAACCGCGCCATATTCCACACCTGGAACAAACCGCCAACGACCGCGTCCAGCGCCTGCACGACCGAAACCGCGCCGTGTACGAGTTGCTGCGCTACGGCGTCAAGGTGCGCCCCGACGCGGGCGAGCAGACCCGCGATGTCTGGCTGATCGACTGGAAACACCCCGAGCGCAACCACTTCGGCATCGCCGAGGAAGTCACCGTCAAGCCGCACGACCCGCGCGCCCACACCAAGCGCCCCGACCTCGTGCTCTATGTCAACGGCATTGCGCTGGCCATGATCGAGCTGAAACGCTCCACCGTCTCGGTGTCCGAAGGCATCCGCCAGAACCTCGACAACCAGAAACCCAAATTCATCGAAGGCTTCTTCTCGACGCTGCAGTTCGTCATGGCCGGCAGCGACACCGAAGGCCTGCGCGACAGCACCATCGGCACGCCCGAACGCCATTACCTGACCTGGCGCGAAGACGGCCCTGACCTCGTGCGCGTGCTGGACGCCGCCCGGCCATCCCCTCGGGGCGGAAGATGGACGCGCGGTACCAGACCTCAGCTCCTGAATCGTCGCGGGAAGGCCGGAACCGGCAGGGCCGGTCCCGGCGCCAGCCTCAGCCGGCGGCGACGCTGACCGACGCGCTGCCTGCCGCCACCGTCAGGCGCGTGTCCGACAGCAGCGGGCTGGCCGGTGCCGTGCCCTCCGCATTCAGCGGGCGCACCTTGTGGAAGGTGACGTCGAACGACGTCGCCGTCACGACCGCCGACGCATAGCCCTGCGCGTCGTGGTCGCCATGGCGCAGATCCGGGTTGTGCGCCTTCAGCGTCGCGTCGAACACCGCCGGCGTGGCCGCCAGCGCGGCCAGCGGCGTGCCGCCGGCGCCGGCCTTGATGTAGCTGTAGAAGCTCGAGCTGCTGATGCCGGCGCTGACGAAATCGACCAGCACCGGCGTGCCGACGGCCGGATCGGGGTTGTCGCGCACGACGTGGCACTGGAAGGCGTGCAGGTCGCCGGTGATGGCGACGACGTTGCGGATCGCGTTCGTCTTCAGGTGGCTCAGCAGCTCGGTGCGGTGCGTCGGGTAGCCGTCCCAGCCGTCCGCGTTGACGACGTAGAGCGCGTTGTACGGCGCCGGCGCCAGCGTGCGCAGGTCCAGCCACATGCGGCCGAGCGTGACCTCGTTGCCCCAGACCTTCCAGGTCGCCGGGGAATTCTTCATCGTCGTCTTCCACCAGGCGGTCTGCGTCGTGCCGAGCACGCCGGGCGCGCGCCCCAGCGCCGCCGTGCGGGCCGCCTCGAACTGCGCCAGCACCGGCTGCTGCACGAAGTAGCGCGCGCCGAGCGAGTCGCTGCCGTTGACGAGATCGTGGCCCTGCGCAGCGGCGAGGGTCGCCTCGTCGACCACATGGTCGTCGCGGTAGAGGCGCTGATCGGTCATCACCAGATGCATCAGCGTGCCGAAGCGGAAGTCGCGGTAGATGCGCAGGTTGTCGTAGGCCGCGTTCGCGGTGTCGAACGAGACGTCGCCGAAGTCGACCGGCATGTACTCGACCCAGGCCTGGCTGGCGGCGCGGCGGCGCGCGGTCTGCTGCAGGTTGGCGTTGGTGTAGGTCTGGTGGTCCTGCCAGCAGTCGTCGCTGAACTCGTGGTCGTCCCAGATGCCGATGAAGGCGAACTTCGCGTGCACCGCCTGCAGCCGGGCGTCGCCGCGATAGGTGCGGTAGAGCGTGCGGTAGTCGGCCAGCGTCGTCGCATAGCGCCCGCCGCCGGGCAGGGCCGTGCCGTCGGGCAGGCTGATCGCGCCGTGCGCCGGCTCGGCCGCACCGGCCTGGAACGCCGCGCCGGTGGTCTCGTAGATGTAGTCGCCGACGTGGACGACGAAGTCGTGGTCGCCGGCGGCGATCAGGTCCATCGCGCCCCAGTGGTTGACGCTCCAGTCCTGGCAGGTGAACCAGGCGAAGCGGACCTGCGCGGGCGTGGCGTCCGCGGCCGGCGCGGTGCGGGTGCGGCCGACGGCGCTGCTGTCGGCGCCGGCGCGGAAGCGGTAGTACAGCGCCGTCGCCGCCGGCAGGCCGGTGACCTTGGCGCGCACCGTGTGGTCCCAGGTGGCGCGGGCGCTCAGCGCCACCGACGCGAGCAGGCTGGCGAAGTCCTCGCGCGCCGACACCTCCAGCGTCAGCGCGACGTCCGCCGCCGTGCCGTCGGCGTGCACGCAGCGGCTCCAGAACACGACGCTGTCCGGGCGCGGATCGCCGCTGGCGACGCCTTGCGGAAATCGGTAGGTGCCGGTGGCGGGAGCGGTCCCCCCGTCATCCGCATCCCCACCGCCGCCACAGGCCGTGAGGGCGGCCGGCACGACCGCGAAGAACGCGGAGCGGGACAGAAACTGACGACGATTCAGCGGCATGGCGGCAACTCCGGGGCAGCAAGGCAACGACGGTCCCGATTCTCGCCAGGGCCCACGTCCGGGACGTGACAGGTTGCCGGGCTACCGACGTGCGCCGAGAATGGGGCCCCATGTCGCCCGCCTGCCCCGCCGCTGCCGCCCCGTCCCTGCCCTGCCCCGACCGCCTGAACGCGCTGATCGCCACCCTCGGCGACGGCCTGCTCGAACGCGACGCCGAAGTCCGCCTGGCGCTGCTGGCCGCGCTGGCCGGCGAGCATGTGCTGCTGCTGGGCCCGCCCGGCACCGCCAAGAGCGAGCTGGCGCGCCGGCTGCACCGCGCCTTCGAGGGCGCGACCTACTTCGAGCGGCTGCTCACCCGCTTCTCGACGCCGGAGGAGCTGTTCGGCCCGCTGTCGCTGAAGGCGCTGGAGAACGACCGCTACGAGCGCCTGACCGCCGGCTTCCTGCCCGAGGCGGGCATCGCCTTCCTCGACGAGGTCTTCAAGGCGAATTCGGCCATTCTCAACACGCTGCTGACGCTGCTCAACGAACGCGAGTTCGACAACGGCAGCGGCCGCACGACGGTGCCGCTGGTCAGCGTCGTCGGGGCCAGCAACGAGGTGCCGGGCGACGAGACGCTGCAGGCCTTCTTCGACCGCTTCCTGGTGCGGCTGCCGATCGCGCCGGTCGGCGACGAGGCCTTCGAGGCGCTGCTGCGCCTGGCCGACCGGCCCGCGCCCGTGCCGGCCGAGCCGCTGCGCCCGGCCGAGCGCGAGGCGGTCGCCACGGCGGCCGCGCAGGTCGGACTCGGCGACGACGCTGTCGAGGCGCTGCGACGCCTGCGCGCCTGGCTGGCGGCGCAGACGCCGCCGCAGGCGCTGTCGGACCGGCGCTGGCGCCAGCTCGTCGGCCTGATGCGGGTGGCCGCCGCCACCGAGGGCCGCGCGCAGGTCGACGCGCTCGACCTGTGGCTCGCGCCGCAGGCGGCCGCGCCTCGGCCGGAGCTGGCGCCGGCGCTGCAGGACTGGTTCGCGCGCGAGATCGCGCAGGCGGTGCCGCAGGATGCACCGTGGCTGACCCGCGCGGTCGAGGCCTTCGAGCGCCAGCTCGAGCTCGAGCAGCGCGCCGAGGCCGACGGCGAGAGCGACAGCGCCGGCAAGATGGCGCTGGCCCGCGCGATCGGCGGCGGCCGCGACGACGACGGCGCCGCCGGCTCGATGCGGCTGCTGGCCCGCCAGCTCGAGGCCTCGTCGCGCCGGCGCTGGAGCGCGGTGCATGTGGCGGCCCGCGTCGCGCAGGTCGACGAGACGATCGCCGCCGCACGGCCGCACCGCGAGGCCGCCGTCGCCGCGGCCGAGGCGCTGGCGGCGCGGCTCGAGGGCCGCCTGTGGATGGCGCCGTCGCGCGTGGCGGCGCTGCTGGCCGCGCATGCGCACACCGCGCTGGTGCTCGACGCGCTGCTGGCGCGGCTGGGCGCCGTGCGCCAGGGCTTCGAGGCGCTGCCGCTGGAGGAGGCGCCCGGCGCCGAGCCGCCCGCCACGCCGACGCCGGTCGCGCTCGAGGCCTGAGCACGGCCGCAGTCATGCGCACTCCATCCCCAGGCCTCGCCCAGCCGCCCGTGCCGGCAGGTCCGGCGGATCGGCCCTACGACCGGCTGGCCGAGCTGCCGCGCGAACTGTGGCTGCCCGCGCTGGTGGCCAGCGTCGGCGACGCCGAGGCCCGACTGCGCGACACCCGGCGCTGGCAGCAGGCGCTGGAGGCCGGCACGCTGCCGCGGCCCCAGGCCGACTTCGGCGATGCCGAGGCGCTGGCGCCGCTGCGGGTGGCCGTGGCCGAGCTGGGCCTGCCGGGCCTGAGCCGGGGCGTGCCGGCGCTGGCCGAGCAGGTGCTGCGCACGCTGCTGTGGCACCTGGACCGCATCGTCGACCACCAGCCGCGGCTCGAGCGCGCGGCGGCGATCGCACTCGCCGCGGCCGACTTCCGCGCCGAATGGCAGCTCGAGAGCAGCGGCTGGGACGAGCGCTTCGTGCTGCTCGACAGCCTGGGCGACCCGTCGCGGCTGAGCTGGGACCAGCTGCGCGGCCACCTGAACTCGCGCCCGTGGCGCCAGGCGCAGCAGGCCGCGGCCTGGCTGGAGAAGCTGCCGCAGCTCGCCGCGCTGATCCGCCGGCTCGGCCGCGCCGAGCGCCAGACGGCCGCGCCCGCGCCGGCCGTGGAGCCGCGCCCGGACGCGCGCGCGGTGACCGGCCTGCGCGCGGTCGAGACCCGCCTGCCCGACGCGCCGGGCGAGCTCACCGGCGTGCAGCTCACCGGGCGCATCGACCGCATGCTGGCCTCCGAGGCGGTCATGCTGCGCCACCCGGTGCTGTGCCGGCTGTGGCGCGCGCGCCAGGCCGAGGCGCGGCTGCTGGGCTGGCAGTCCGAGGCGGTGCTGACCGACTGGCGCCATGATCCGGCCGCGCCGCCGCGCTCGGCCGCGACCCCGCCCGAGCCCGAGTCGCGCGGCCGCGGCCCCTTCATCCTGTGCCTGGACACCTCCGGCTCGATGCGCGGCGCGCCCGAGAACATCGCCCGCGCGGTCGTCATCGCCGCGATGCGCGCGGCGCACGCCGAGCGGCGTGGCTGCGTGCTGATCGCCTTCGGCGGCCCCGGCGAGGTGATCGAGCGCGAGCTCGACCTGAGCCCGGGCGGCCTGCAGGCGCTGATGGACCTGATGGGCCAGGCCTTCGACGGCGGCACCGACGTGCAGACGCCGATCGAGCGCGCGGTCGAGCGTGTCCACCAGGCGCGCTGGAACCAGGCCGACCTGCTGATCGTCACCGACGGCGAGTTCGGCTGCATGCCCGCCACGCTGGCGCGGCTCGACCAGGCCCGCGAGCGCCTGGGCCTGCGGGTGCAGGGCGTGCTGGTGGGCGACCGCGAGACGATGGGGCTGCTCGACGCCTGCGACGACATCCACTGGGTGCGCGACTGGCGCCGCTACACCGACGACCCCGGCGCGGTCACCGAGGCCTCGCCGGTGCACAGCCGCAGCCTGACGGCGATGTATTTCCCGAACGCGCTGTCGAGCCGGGCGGCACGCCACCGCGCCGGTCCGGGCTGAGGCTGCGCGGCGCGCTCCGGGCCCAGCCGCGGGCTCAGTCGCGCAGCGGGCGGCGGATCGACAGCGCGCCGCGCAGCTGACCCGGCGCGTAGCCGGTGGCGCGGTCATGCGGATAGAGCTGCTGCAGCTGCGCGCGCACGCCGGCGGACACCTCGTCGGCGCCGCCGTGGCAGGCCACGCAGGCCGGCTGCAGACCGATGGCCTTCATGTAGCGGAAGGCGCGTCCGGAGGGCTCCTCGACCACCTCCGCCTGCTCCATCGCGTCGAGCTTCTCTCCGGCGGCCTGGCGCTTCGCGAAGCTGGCGAGCACCGTCTGCTCCCAGGCGTCCGGGCCGCCCAGCAGCGCGTTGCGGGTGCGCGTGCCGATGCGGGTGACCCGCCAGCCGCTGGCCTGCGAGACCTCGCCGGCCAGCCGCGGCGCCAGATCGCGGCAGACCGTCACCGCACCTTCCGGGCCGCGCGCCTGCACCTCGGCCTGCAGCGTCGTGACCAGCTGGCGCAGGAAAGGCAGGCCGACCTGGCGCGCCTCGGCCGTCATCGCCGCCACGTCGGGCCCTTCGGCCGCCCCGGCCAGGCCGGCCGCCGCGCCCAGGACCGCCATCGCCACGGCTCGCCGCAGCGTCGCCTCCATCGTCACCTTGGTCACCTTCGTCATGAGTCGCCTCCTTCATCTTCATACGGTCCCGGGTAATTCCAGCCGAAGGCCGCGAGTCTATCGGCGGACCCGGCGCCGGCGCAGCCTCGGGCATGACGCACATCAATGATCCCTCCAGTACCTTGGCGGGTATATAGAATGCCCCGCATGGACACGGCCATTCCCTCCCCCTTCGCCAGCCAGACCACCGGGCGGATGCGCGTCGACACCTTCTTCGACGCGGCGACCTCGACCTTCTCGCACCTGGTGATCGATCCGGACAGCCGCCAGGCCGCGATCGTCGACAGCGTGCTCGACTTCGACGCCAGATCCGGCCGCACCGGCACGCAGGGCGCCGAGCGCCTGGCCGCGCAGGTCGAGGCGCTCGGGCTGACGGTGCAGTGGCTGCTCGAGACGCATGTGCATGCCGACCACCTGTCGGCGGCGCCGTGGCTGCAGGCGCGACTGGGCGGCACGATCGCCATCGGCGCGATGATCACCACGGTGCAGAAGACCTTCGGCACGCTGTTCAACGCCGGCGACGACTTCGCCCGCGACGGGCGCCAGTTCGGCCGCCTGTTCGCCGACGGCGACACCTTCGCGATCGGCGGCCTGCGCGCGACGGCGCTGCACACGCCCGGCCACACGCCGGCCTGCCTGACCTATGTGGTCGAGGATCCCGACGACGCGCAGGCCGCGCCGGCCGCCTTCGTGGGCGACACGCTGTTCATGCCCGACTACGGCACCGCGCGCTGCGACTTTCCCGGCGGCGATGCCGCGACGCTGTACCGCTCGGTCCGGCGGGTGCTTGACCTGCCCGGCGACACCCGGCTGTTCATGTGCCACGACTACCGCCCCGGCGGGCGCGCGCTGGCGCATGTCGCGACGGTGGCCGAGCAGCGCGCCGCCAACGTGCATGTGCACGACGGCGTCGCCGAGGACGCCTTCGTGGCGATGCGCCGCGCGCGCGACGCGACGCTGGACATGCCGGTGCTGATGCTGCCCTCGGTGCAGGTCAACATGCGCGCCGGCCACCTGCCGCCGCCGGAATCCAACGGCGTGCGCTATCTGAAAATCCCGCTCGACCGGCTCTGACATGCCGCGGCGCGGAGGTGTCTGCTAGGCTGGCCGGCAGCACTCCCGAGGAAACCCCATGCTCCAGCTCTCCGACACCGGCCTTCAGGCCGTCGCCTCGATCGCCGCGCGCCACGGCTTCAGCACGGAGGCGGTGACCGTGATGCTGCAGGCGGTGCAGGCCGGCGGCGGCACGATGGCGCAGTTCAGCCACCCCGAGTTCGGCGGCTCCGGCCAGTGGATGAGCGGCGGCATGCTGATGCTCGGCGACATGTTCAACCACGGCCTGAAGGCGCGGGTCGACGGCCTGTGCCGCGAGCTGGCCACGCTGACGGCCACCCGCGGCGACCTGTGGCTGAGCGCGCCGGTCTTCGGCGGTGGCAGCGCCTGGTGGCCGGCCGAGCTCGGCCAGCCGGCCGCCAGCGGCGCGCAGAACCAGATGCGCTACGCCTGGTTCCCGCAGGCGCGCCGCCTGGCGCTCGACAGCGGCGGCGACGTGTGGGTCTACGACACGCTCGACCACCAGATCGGCGGCTTCTCGCAGCAGCAGGGCGCGAGCGGCGGCATCGCGATGAGCAGCCAGTTCGGTCCGGTCGACCTGGCGCGGCTGCCGGTGGTGATGCGCGGCGGCATGCCGGTCGTGCCGGTGCCGGCGCCGGCCCCCGTGCCCGCCCCGGCCTTCGCGCCGATCGCCCAGATCGCGCCGATGTCGCCGCCCGCGGCGATGCCGACCGGATCCGCCGGCGGCGAGGACATCCTGGCGACGATCGAGAAGCTCGGCGCGCTGCTGCAGCGCGGCCTGCTGACCGAGCAGGAGTTCGCCGCGAAGAAGGCCGAGCTGCTGGCGCGGCTCTGAAATCACACCTTGAAACCGCAATGATCCCGGCCGCGGCCGCTGCACGCGGCGCGGATCTACAAGAATCCGCGGGCTGCGGGCAGAATGGCTCATGCCCCGCACGCTCATCACCACCCAAAGCTTCACCGACGCCGAAGCCGCGTTCGCGCATGCCAAGGCGATCTACGACTCCGGCATCGCGCACCTGCGCCAGTCGCTGAAGGAATTCGTCGGCGGCCGCGACGACTTCGGCGGGCGGGTGCGGGCCTGCTATCCCTTCGTGCGGGTGCGGGTCGACACCGTCGAGCGCGCCGACTCGCGCCTGGCCTACGGCTTCGTCGCCGGCCCCGGCACCTACGAGACGACGCTGACCCGGCCGGACCTGTTCCGCTACTACTACCGCGAGCAGTTCAAGCTGCTGCTGCGCAACCACGGCGTGGCGCTGGAGGTCGGGCTGTCCCACCAGCCGATCCCGGTGCATTTCAGCTTCGCCGAGCACGACCACATCGAGGGCACGATGACCGCGGAGCGGCGCTCGCGCCTGCGCGACCTCTTCGACCTGCCCGATCTGGCGGCGATGGACGACGGCATCGCCAACGGCACGCACGAGTCCAGCACCGGCGCCGACGGCCAGCCGCGCCACCCGCTGGCACTGTTCACCGCGCCGCGGGTCGACTACTCGCTGCACCGCCTGCGCCACTACACCGGCACGCTGCCCGAGCACTTCCAGAACTACGTCCTGTTCACGAACTACCAGTTCTACATCGACGAGTTCGTGCGCCTGGGCCACGAGCTGATGGCCGACGACGCGGGCGAATACACCGCCTTCGTCGAACCGGGCAACGTCGTCACCCGCCGCGCCGGCCTGCCCGCCGAGCCCGGCGACGAGCTGGGCGCGCCGCCGCCGCGGCTGCCGCAGATGCCGGCCTACCACCTCAAGCGCCACGGCCACAGCGGCATCACGATGGTCAACATCGGCGTGGGGCCCAGCAACGCCAAGACCATCACCGACCACATCGCCGTGCTGCGCCCGCACGCCTGGCTGATGCTGGGCCACTGCGCCGGCCTGCGCAACACGCAGCAGCTCGGCGACTACGTGCTGGCCCACGGCTACGTGCGCGAGGACCATGTGCTCGACGAGGAGCTGCCGCTGTGGGTGCCGATCCCGCCGCTGGCGGAGATCCAGGTCGCGCTCGAATCGGCCGTGGAGGAGGTGACGCAGCTCGCCGGCTACGAGCTGAAGAAGATCATGCGCACCGGCACCGTCGCCTCGACCGACAACCGCAACTGGGAGCTGCTGCCGCATCCGGGTCCGGAGCGCCGCTTCAGCCAGAGCCGCGCCGTGGCGCTGGACATGGAAAGCGCGACGATCGCGGCCAATGGGTTCCGTTTCCGGGTTCCATACGGTACCCTGCTCTGTGTTTCCGACAAGCCGCTGCACGGCGAGATCAAGCTGCCCGGCATGGCCAACCACTTCTACCGCGAGCGCGTCGACCAGCACCTGCGCATCGGCATCCGCGCGATCGAGATCCTGCGCCACCAGGGGCTCGACCACCTGCACAGCCGCAAGCTGCGCAGCTTCGCCGAAGTGGCCTTCCAGTAAGCCGTCGCGGCCGCTGGCTCGCCGCTCCCGTTTCCCTTCGTGCGGTCCGCGCCGGCCGGACCCCTCTGCCGCCCTGCTCCGATGCCGCCGCTCGATGTCCGCACGCTGATGATGATGTTCACGGTGAACGTGTTCGCCGTGGCGCTGGCCTTGCCGGCGATCATGGGCTGGCGCATCGGCCCGGCGGCGCGGCAGGCGGTGCTGTCGACGGGGCTGCAGGCGCTGGGCTGGTTCGGTCTGGTGCTGTCGACGCTGTGGCGCGACCTGTGGCCCGACCAGCTGCTGTCGACGCTGGCGATGGCCGGCATTTCGGCCGGGCTGGTGACGCTGTGGCGGGCGCTGGCGCTGTGGACCGGCCGCGAGGGCCGCGCCTGGCCGCTGTGGACGCTGACCGGGCTGATGACGCTGGGCTACGGCCTGGGCTTCGACAGCTACCCGTGGCGGGTCGGGCTGGCCAACGGCGTGCTCGGCCTGCAGATGCTGGCGGTCACGCACGCGGCGCTGCGGCACTCGCCGCAGACCGGCTGGCGCTGGCGCGCGCTGATCGGCTCGTGCATGGCGGCGATGGCGGTGGCGACCTTCTGGCGCGGCGTGCTCGGAGCCTTCTTCACCGCGTCCTATCCCTACCTGACCGCGCCGCATCCGGTCAACCAGGCCGCCGCGGTGCTCAGCCATGTGACGCTGCTGCTGTCGACCGTCGGCATCCTGATGGCCTACCGCGAGGAGGCCGAACGCCAGCTGCGCGAGCAGGCCATCACCGACGGCCTGACCGGCCTGCTCAACCGCCGCGCCTGGACCGAGCGCGCCGAGGCGCTGCTGTCCGATGCGCGCCGCTACGGCCAGCCGCTGGCGCTGCTGATGATCGACATCGACCACTTCAAGCGCGTCAACGACGAGCGCGGCCATGCCTGCGGCGACCAGGCGCTGCAGCTGCTCTCGCGCATGCTGCGCGAGGAGCTGCGCTCGGGCGACCTGGCCGGGCGCTACGGCGGCGAGGAGTTCTGCCTGCTGCTGACCCACACCCGCGAGGGCCCGGCGCTGTCGCTGGACCAGCGCCTGCGCCAGTGCCTGCGGCTGCAGTCGGAGCAGGAGCTCGGCTTCGTGCTCGAGTACAGCGCCGGCCTGGCCTCGCTCGGCCAGGGCGACATCACGCTCGACGACCTGCTGCGCCGCGCCGACGGCGCGCTGTACGAGGCCAAGCGCGCCGGGCGCGCGCAGGTGGTGCTGGCGGCGCGCTGAACCGGGCCGGACCGCCGCCGGCAAACAAGTTTCTTTACCGTCAGGTCATGCGAAGGCCGGATCGGGATTGATACAAATCAGGCTGGACTCTCCGGATGGTGGCGACGATGAATCCTCCGTCGCGTCGCTGCCGCACCTGCCGATGACCTCGCCCTTCTTTCTCCGCCAGCGCCGGCACGCCGGTCTGGCGGCCGCCCTGGCCGGCGCGCTCGCGCTGGCCGGCTGCGCCAGCGGCCCCCGCCCGGCCGCGTCCGCGCCCGCCCCGATCGCCTCGGCGAGCCCGACCCCGCAGGACGCCGCGGTCGCGCAGACCCTGCCGGCGCTGTCACGCTGGTGGCAGTCCTTCGACGATCCGCTGCTGGCCGCGCTGGTCGACGAGGCGCTGGCCGGCGGCACCGACCTCGCCACCGCACGCACCCGCGTCGACCAGGCCCGCGCGCTGCGCCAGCAGGCCGCGGCCGCGCTGGCGCAGCAGATCGGCCTGGGTGCCAGCGCGACCCGCCAGCGCAGCAGCGGCAGCACGAGCACCGTGCTGGCCGTGCCGCAGCTCTCGGCCAGCTGGGAACTCGACGCCAGCGGCCGACTCGGCTCCACCGAGCGCGGCGCCGCGGCCGACCTGGCCTCGGCCGAGGCCGGCCTGCAGGCCAGCGCGCACAGCGTCGCCGGCGAGGTCGCGATCGACTACATCGCGCTGCGCGGCAACCGCGCGCGGCGGGCGCTGGTGCAGTCCAGCCTCGAGGCGCAACAGCAGACGCTGCAGCTGACGCAGTGGCGCGCGCAGGCCGGCCTGGCCTCGACGCTCGATGTCGAGCAGGCCCGCGCCAGCGTCGAGCAGACCCGTGCGCAGCTGCCCGCCTGGGACACCGCGATCGCCCAGGGCGAACATGCGCTGGCGGTGCTGCTCGGCCGGGAGCCGCGGGCGCTGCAGGCCCGGCTCGGCGACGACGGCCGCCTGCCCTCGCCCGGCGACGCGCTGGCCGGGCTCGACCGTCAGCTCGAGGCCGGCGTGCCGGCCGGGCTGCTGCTGCGCCGCCCCGACCTGATCGCCGCCGAGGCGACGATCACGGCCGAGCTGGCACGGCTCGACGCCAGCCGCGCCGCACGCCAGCCGGACTTCGCGCTGTCGGGCACGCTGGGCTGGAAGGCACTGACGCTGGCGGCGCTGGGCAACAGCGCCTCGCTGGTGGCCACGCTGGCGGCCTCGGTCGACTGGACGCTGACCGACGGCGGCCTGCAGGCCGCGAGGATCGATGCGCAGCAGGCGGTGCTCGAGCGCGCCCGGCTGAGCTGGCGCGCCGCCACGCTCGCGGCGGCGCAGGACGCCGAGGACAGCCTGTCGGCCGCCGCCGGCAGCCGCGAGCAGGCCCGCGCGCTCGACACCGCGGTCGAGGCCGCGACGCAGGCGCTGACGCTGGCGCGCCAGCGCTACGAAGCCGGACTGATCGACTTCACCACGCTGCTCGACGCACAGCGCACGCTGCTGACGCTGCAGACCAGCCGCGTCGGCGCCGAGGTCGAGCGGCGCCAGAACCTCGTCCGCCTGTTCAAGGCGCTCGGCGGCGGCGTGTCCGCGGCCGATCTGGCGGCGCTGTCCGTGCGCGCCGCCTCCACCCGCTGAACCGCTTGTCCCCATGGCCTCCGCTGAACCGAACCGCTCCCGCCCCGATGACTCCGCCGCCGTGGCCGACCTGCTCGGCACCGCGGCGCTGCCGCGGCCCTGGTGGCGCCGCCGCACGATCTGGATCGGCGCGGCGCTGCTGGCGGCCGCCGGCACCGGCCTCGTCGCCTGGCAGGGCCGCCAGCAGGCGCAGACCGCGCCACGCTTTCTCACCGAGCCGCTGGCCCGCGGCGACCTGGCCATCACCGTCACCGCCAACGGCACGCTGCAGCCAACCCGCCAGGTCACGATCGGCTCGGAACTCTCCGGCACGATCCGCCGGGTCAACGTCGACGTCAACGACATGGTGAAGGTCGGCCAGGTGCTGATCGAGCTCGACACCACCAAGCTCGACGACCAGATCGCGCGCTCGCGCGCCACGCTGGCCTCGGCGCAGGCCGCGGTGCGCCAGGCCGAGGCGACGCGGGCCGAGCAGCGCGCCGGCCTGGCCCGGCTGGAGGAAGTCTCGCGGCTGTCGGGCGGCAAGGTGCCCTCCGGCACCGAGCTCGACGCCGCACGCGCCGCGCTGGCGCGCGCCGAGGCGGCGCTGGGCAGCGCGCAGGCCAGCGTGGCCGACGCCGGCGCCGCGCTGCGCATGGACGAGACCAACCGCGCCAAGGCCGCGATCCGCTCGCCGATCGACGGCGTCGTGCTGACCCGCTCGGCCGAGCCGGGCAATGCGGTGGCCGCCTCGCTGCAGGCGGTCACGCTGCTGACGCTGGCCCAGGACCTGCGCCAGCTCAACCTGCAGGTCAAGGTCGACGAGGCCGACGTGGGCCTGGTCCGGCCCGGGCAGAAGGCCGGCTTCACCGTCAGCAGCTGGCCCTCGCGCAGCTTTCCCGCGGCGATCCGGCGGGTGGCCTACGGCTCGACGACCACCGACAACGTCGTCACCTACGCCACCGACCTGACGGTGGACAACGCCGACCTCAGCCTGCGCCCGGGCATGACCGCGACCGCGACGATCGCCGCCACCGAGCGCCGCGGCGTGCTGACGGTGCCCAACACCGCGCTGCGCTTCACGCCGACCGTCGCCGGCCCCCAGGCCGCCTCGAGCGGCGGCCTGCTGTCGAAGCTGATGCCGCGCCCGCCCGGCGGCAACGCCCCGAAGCGCAGCGGCGGCACGAAGACGGCCGAGGGCAGCCAGCGCCAGATCTGGATCCTGAAGGACGGCGCGCCGCAGCCGCTCACGGTCACCACCGGCCTGAGCGACGGCCGTCGCACCGAGGTCGTCGGCGAAGGTCTGGTCGAGGGCTCGGCCGTCATCGTCGGCCAGGCGGGCGCCGCCGCGGGGGCGCGATGACCGCGGCGCACGGCCCGGCGCAGCCGCTGATCCGCCTGCGCGGCATCGAGAAGGTCTACGGCAGCGGCCAGGCCGCGTTCCGGGCGCTGCGCGGCATCGATCTCGACATCGACGAGGGCGACTTCGTCGCGATCATGGGCCCGAGCGGTTCGGGCAAGTCGACGGTGATGAACGTCCTGGGCTGCCTGGACGTGCCCAGCGCCGGCCAGTACCTGTTCCGCGGCGTGCATGTCGAGCGCTTCGACCGCGACCAGCGCGCGCGGCTGCGCCGGCAGTACCTCGGCTTCGTCTTCCAGGGCTTCAACCTGCTGGCGCGCACCTCGGCGCAGGAGAACGTCGAGCTGCCGCTGCTCTACCGCGGCGAGCCGGCCGCCGCGCGCCAGAAGGCCGCGCGCGAGGCGCTGGCCGCCGTCGGCCTGACCGGCTGGGAGCACCACACGCCGGCCGAGCTCTCGGGCGGCCAGCAGCAGCGCGTGGCCATCGCGCGCGCCATCGTCAGCCAGCCCACCGTGCTGCTGGCCGACGAGCCCACCGGCAACCTCGACACCGCGCGCAGCCGCGAGATCATGGAGCTGCTCACCGGCCTGAACCGCGACCGCGGCATCACCGTGCTGATGGTCACGCACGAGCCCGACATGGCCGAGTACGCGCACCGCGTCATCCGCTTCGTCGACGGCCTGATGGACAGCGACGTCCGCCAGACCGCGCGCGCCGAGGTGCCGCGATGATCGGCAACACCCTGCTGCTGGCGATCCGCGAGATCCGCCGCAACCTGCTGCGCTCCTTCCTGACCATCCTGGGCATCGTCATCGGCGTCAGCGCCGTCATCACCATGGTCACGCTGGGCCGCGGCGCCACGCAGGCGGTGCAGGCGCAGATCGCCAGCCTGGGCACCAACCTGCTGCAGATCCGCCCGGGGCAGCGCCTGGGGCCGGGCGGCAGCGGCGGCGCGCCCGCCTTCCGCGAGGCCGATCTCGACGCGATCGCCACGCAGATCGCCGGCATCGCCGCGGTCGCGCCCGAGGCACGCAGCAGCGTCACGGTGGTGAGCGGCGCGCGCAACTGGTCGACCAGCGTGACCGGCACCACCAACGCCTGGCTGAAGACCGGCAACTGGACGCTGGCCTCGGGCCGCACCTTCGAGGACACCGAGCTGCGCGCCGGCAGCGCCGTCTGCCTGATCGGCGAGACGCTGCACCGCGAGCTCTTCAACGGCGCCGATCCGCTCGGGCAGATGCTGCGCATCAAGCAGTTCTCCTGCACGATCGTCGGCCTGCTGGCCTCCAAGGGCCAGGCGGCGATGGGCATGGACCAGGACGACACGGTGATCGTGCCGCTGCGCACGCTGCAGCGCCGGGTCACCGGCAACCTGAACATCGGCACGCTGCTGGTCTCGCTCGACGACACGGCCGACAGCCGCGCGGTGCAGGCCGGCCTGCGCCAGCTGCTGCGCGAGCGGCGCAAGCTGGCCGCGGCCGACGACGACAACTTCAACATTCTCGACACCCGCCAGCTCGCCGAGACGATGTCGGGCACGACGCAGCTGATGACCTCGCTGCTCGGGGCAGTCGCGGCGGTGAGCCTGCTGGTCGGCGGCATCGGCATCATGAACATCATGCTGGTCAGCGTGACCGAGCGCACCCGCGAGATCGGCGTGCGCCTGGCCATCGGCGCGCTCGAGCACGAGGTGCTGCTGCAGTTCCTGATCGAGGCGGTGGTGCTCTCCAGCTTCGGCGGCCTGGTGGGGATCGCGCTGGCCACCGTCGCCTCGATCGGGCTGTCGGCGCTGCTGGCCATGCCCTATGTCTTCCAGCCCGGCATCAACCTGCTGGCCTTCGTCTTCTCGGCGGCGATCGGCGTGGTGTTCGGCTATGTGCCGGCGCGGCGCGCGGCACGGCTGGACCCGATCGAGGCGCTGCGCCACGAGTGAGCATGGCCGCGGGCGGCCCACAATCGGCCCCTCCATCCTTCCACCAGGAGCCGCCCGCCATGCCCGTCGTCATCTTCCGCAACCGCCTCAGGCCCGAGTCCGTCGACGAATACACCGCCTGGGCCACCCGCATGAGCGATCTGGCCCGGACGATGCCGGGCCATGTCTCGCACAAGGGCTTCACCGCCGCCGACGGCGAGCGCGTCACCATCGTCGAGTTCGAGACCGACGCGGCCATGCACGCCTGGGCCACCCATCCCGAGCATGTCGCGGCCCAGGGCAAGGGCCGCGCCGACTTCTACCTCGAGTACTCGCTGCAGGTCTGCGACCTGCGCCGCGAGACACGATTCACCGCGGCACCGCCTGCGCCGGCTCCCGAGGGTTCCGGTCCGACGTGAATAGTTCACAAGATGAGCAAGCGATCGTGATCGCCGGCCTTCCCTGCGCTGGTGCAGGCCGATCCGGACCGGATCGATCGTTTGCTGCAATGCACCATGATGATCCGCGAAGCGCCCCCGAACGGGGGCGCCGTCCTTTTCACGGTGCATTTCCCGACCCATTCCAGGGCCGGCCTCAAGATTTTCCGGTCCGGTCCAGACCGACACCGCAAATCACTCCCCTTGACTAAGGGTTGTCCCGTATCAATACTGGCTTTACATTTTTTCAAGACCCGCTCCGACCTGAACCTGTGTCGACAGGAAAAGGCTTCGCCCATTTCCTCGCGGAAATGACAAGGACACGCCCCCAGGATCACCGACCGCCATGCCCGAGACCCTCCCGCCCGCGGCCGAGCCGCCGATGACGTCCAGCCCGCCGGCACCGGCAGCGGCTGCTGCCGCGCCGAAGCGGCTGCTCATGCGTCATCCGGCCAGCGGTCGGGAATGCCACGCGCCGATCGGCTACGCCTGGCCGGTGCTGCTGTTCGGACCGCTGGCGATGGCGCGCCGGCGCGACTGGAGCGGTGCGCTGGTCTGTCTGGTGCTGCCGCTGGCCGGTCAGATCCTGATGGCGCCGCGCGCCAACCGGCGCCACCTGCGCCGCCTGATCGCGCAGGGCTACCGGGCGGTCAGCACCGCACCCGGTCGCGTCAGCCACGCGGAATGGCTGCTGGGCATGCAGATTCCGCGCTACAGCAGCCGGCGCTCCCCGCCCGGCACGGTTTCATGAAACCATCATTGTCACGTCATCATCGCAGGATATTCTTCCATGGACGATCTTTCCGCCATCACGCTGGTTTCCGCGACGATATTCGTCTTCCTGCTCTGGCGCTGGTCGCGGGCTTCCCGCCGGGTCCGGGAATGACAGGGCGACACTTTCCATATTACTGATCTCTCCTGATATTATCTTTCTGTTCTTCCTATCTTCGACCTATGCAGAAGGCCCGCTTCACGCGGGCCTTTTTTCTTCCTGCCCTCCCGGGCAAGGCGGGGACGCCGGCATGGCCCGATCCCGCGGCCGGCGTGAACGGGTGCGGGTCATCGTGCAGGGCCGCCGTCATCCATCCATCGCCCCCATCGTCCCGCGGCCCCCGTCGCGCGTCCGGCCGAGAAGCCCCCGGACAGTCCCCTTCATCGGTACGCCCTGGAACTCAAGTCCGGCCGCCCCCTGCCGAGTGCCCGCATCGGGCACCGGCTTGACCGGGCGGCTTGCCGAGCCTGGGGGATCGGCGTAGGGTGAACCGCATCCGGTCCACGCCCTCGAGGAGAGTCACGATGTCCACGCCGTCCTCCGTCTCCCGCATCCGCACGCTCGCGCTGGTCGGCCCCGGCGGCGCCGGCAAGACCACGCTGGCCGAGGCGCTGCTGCAGCGCGCCGGCATGATCGGCGCCGCCGGCAGCGTCGATCGCGGCAGCACCGTCAGCGACTTCGATCCGGTCGAGCGCCGGATGCAGCACTCGCTGGCCACCAGCACGATGCACCTGACGCATGACGACCATCTCGTCCACCTGCTCGACACGCCCGGAAGCGCCGACTTCCTCGGCCAGTCGCTGCCGGCGCTCGAGGCGGTCGAGACGGCGGCGATCGTCGTCGACGCGGTCGCCGGCATCGAGCCGATGGCGGTGCGGATGATGGATTGGGCGGCCGGTCGCCAGCTCGACCGGATGATCATCGTCAACCGCATCGACATGCCCGGGGTCGACTGCGCGGCGCTGCTGGCCGCGCTGCAGACGACCTTCGGCCGCGAATGCCTGCCGCTGAACCTGCCGGCCGCCGGCGGGCGCGAGGTGGTCGACTGCTGGTTCGCGCCCGAGGCGGAACCGGGCCACGAGGCGGACTTCTCCTCGGTCGCCGCGGCGCACCGCGCGCTGGTCGAGCAGGTCGTCGAGGTCGACGGCGAGTTCGTCGAGCGCTACCTGAACGAGGGCGATGTCGATGCGCGCGAGCTGCACGCGCCGCTGGAGCAGGCGCTGCGCGAGGGCCATCTGATTCCGGTGGTCTTCACCTCGGCACGCACCGGGGCCGGCGTCGCGGCGCTGCTCGACGTGATCGTGCAGCTGCTGCCCGACCCGACCGAGGGCAACCTGCCCGACTTCCTGAAGGGCGAAGGCGCCGACGCCCGGCCGATGCACGCCCGGGTCGACCCGGCGCAGCATGTGCTCGCGCATGTCTTCAAGGTCGCGATCGATCCCTACGTCGGCCGGCTCGGCGTGATGCGGGTGCACCAGGGCACGATCACGCCGGGCACGCAGCTCTACGTCGGCGACGGCCGCAAGCCCTTCAAGGTCGGCCATCTGCTGCGGCTGCAGGGCAAGGAGGCGACCGAGATCCGCAGCGCCGGCCCCGGCGAGATCGTCGCGGTCGCGAAGATCGACGAGATCGCCTTCGACGCGGTGCTGCACGACGCCGCCGAGGACGACCACATCCATCTGAAGCCGCTCGACTTTCCCGTGCCGGTGCACGGTCTGGCGCTGAAGCCGCGGCGCCACGGCGACGAGCAGCGCCTGGCCGAGGTGCTGGCGCGGCTGGCCGCCGAGGATCCGTGCCTGAAGATCGAGCAGGTCAGCGCGACCCGCGAGACGGTGGTGTTCGGGCTCGGCGAGCTGCACCTGCGCGTGATGCTGGAGCGGCTGCGCGAGGTCCACCATGTCGAGGTCGAGACCGCGCCGCCGCGCATCGCCTACCGCGAGACGCTGACCGCAGCCGCGCAGGCCCAGCACCGCCACCGCAAGCAGACCGGCGGCGCCGGCCAGTTCGGCGAGGTGCATCTGCAGGTCGAGCCGCTGCCGCGCGGCGCCGGCTTCGAGTTCGTCGACAGGGTGCGCGGCGGCGCGATTCCCGGCGTGTTCATCCCGGCGGTCGAGAAGGGCGTGCGCCAGGCGATGGAGGCCGGGGTCATCGCCGGCCATCCGGTCGTCGACGTGCGCGTGACGGTGCTCGACGGCAGGCACCACAGCGTCGACAGCAAGGAGGTCGCCTTCGTCGCCGCCGGCCGCAAGGCCTTCGTGCAGGCGATGCGCGAAGCCTCGCCGATCGTGCTCGAGCCGATCGTCGACGTCGAGATCACCGCGCCCGAGGCGCGCATCGGCGACCTGACCGGCGATCTGGCCTCGCGCCGCGGCGAGGTGCGCGGCACCGACACGCTGGCCGCCGGCCAGGCGCGGGTGCGGGCGCGCGTGCCGCTGGCCGAGCTGTCGGGCTACCAGACGCGGCTCAGCTCGCTGACCCGCGGCGAGGGCCGCTACACGCTGGCGCTGGCGCACTTCGACGTCGTGCCCGCGCATGTGCAGGCGGAGATGACCCGGCGCTTCGAGCTGAAGGACGAGGACTGATCACGCGCGCGGCGGGCGCGGCCCGCGCGCCAGCCCGAGCTTGTCGCCCAGCGTCAGCCGCTCGTCCGACAGCAGGTCGAGAAAGTCCGACAGGCGCTTGGAGCGCACGATCATGTAGCCGGTCAGCAGCAGCGAGACCGCCAGCGTGACGGCGAAGATCAGCAGCCGCCGCGGCCAGGACGAGCCGGCCTCGTCGAGCAGGTTCATGCCGAGAAAGCCGGTCGACAGCGTGCCGATCAGGCCGGCGATCGTCACCACCGTCAGCCGCACCACGGTGTTGGCCTGACGGCGCAGGCTGTCGGTGTCGAGGTAGGTGTTCATCTCGCTGATGCGCTCGCGCACCTCCGGGTGCAGCGCGTCCAGCCCGAGGTGGTCGGCGCACAGGCGGTAGAGCGCGCGGGTCTGCGCCTGCTCGGCGAGGTCGTGGAACCAGTAGCGGTGGGTGAAGCGCAGGAAGGTCTCGAAGTTGCCGCGCACCGCCCGCTTGAACTGCTTGACCGAGGCGGCGTCGCGGATCTCCAGCGCGTCGAGCGCCACCACCAGCCGGTCGGAGAACATCAGCAGCGCCGCCTTCTGGAAGTGCGCGATCAGGAACATCAGGAAATGCTGGTGGCGGAACTGCGCCAGCACGCCGCGCTCGCGGTCGACGAAGAAGCGCGAGCCCGCGCGCCCGACCACCACCAGCGCGTGGCCGCAGCACAGGTAGCGGGTGAAGGGCGCCGCGCCGCCGGGGCGCCAGAAGCGGTCGTAGCAGTGGCGGGCCTCGAAGTCGGCGACATGGCGCTCGGCGAAGGGCAGCTCGGCCTCGCCGTCGCTGCCCTGCCCGGCCACCAGCCCGAGGCGGATGAAGTCGGCGCGGCCCAGCGCGGCCGGATCGTCCAGCGCCAGCCAGGCCATCACCGGCATGCGGTGGTACTCGATCTGGCGCACCCGCAGCAGCGGGCCGGCGCCGTCGTCGGGCTCCTCGTCCTGCTCCGGGCGCAGCGGCTGCAGCAGCCAGCGCCAGTGCGCCGCCAGCCGCGGCGCGCGGTGCAGGCCGACGAAGTCCAGGAAGGCCTGGCGGTCGGTCGCGTCCGACGCGCACAGCGCCCGGTCGCCGGCGCCGAGCCACTCGACCTCGCTGGCGCAGTGCAGCGGCTGGCCCTCGCCGTCCCAGCCCGGCGGATAGGCGCGGCCGAAACGGTAGAGCAGCTCCTGCGCCACCGGCAGCGGCAGCTCGTCGGCATGGACCTCGACATGCAGCACCACCACGTCGACATCGTGGAAGAAATAGAGATCGACATGCTCGACCGCCAGCCGCAGCGCCGGCCGGTCCGGCGCCAGGCGCAGGCGCACCGCCTGCACGTCGTCGCGGCGCAGCACCCGCATCGACGAGCCGCCGCCGGTGCGCGCGCTGCCGGCGCGCGGCCCGTCGCCGTAGAGAAAGCGCTGCACATGCGGCAGGAAGGTCACGAACTCCTGGTAGTGGCGCTCGCTCGACGGGCCGCGGCGCATCTCGGCGGCCTCGCGCCACGGGCTGCCCGGGCGCTCGAGCACCGCGGCCCAGGGCTGCAGGCGCAGCCGCTCGTCCTGGCGCGGCAGCAGCTGCAGCGGCCACAGCAGGCGCTGGCGGAAGTGTCGGATCATCGTCGTCATGCCCGGCATTGGACCTGCGCCGATCCCCCCCGCCCATGCGGATTGCCCGCATCCGCGCGGGGAAGCGGTGATCCTTCCTTTTTTCACATCCGGCGGCTGCGCATACTGGCCGGCACCATGCGCATCCTCTTCGTCCACCAGAACTTTCCCGGCCAGTACGTCCACCTCGCCCCGGCGCTCGCCCAGGCCGGCCACGAGGTGCGCGCGCTGATGCTCGAGCCCACCGCGCGGCCGCTGCCCGGCGTGACCTGCACCCGCTACAGGGTGACGCGCAGCAGCACGCCGCAGATCCATCCGTGGGTGGCGGAATACGAGACCAAGGTGCTGCGCGGCGAAGGCTGCGCGCGCGCCGCGCTGGCGCTGCGCGAGCAGCACGGCTTCATGCCCGACGTGATCTGCGTGCATCCCGGCTGGGGCGAGGCGCTGTTCCTGCGCGACATCTGGCCCGAGGCGCGCCAGCTGCACTTCGTCGAATGGTTCTACGGCTGGGAGGGCCACGACGTGACCTTCGATCCGGAGTTCCCGCCGCGCGGCATCGAGGCGCGGCTGCGGCTGCGCGCGAAGAACACCCACCTGCTGCAGGGCCTGGTCGAGATGGACGCCGGCGTGTCGCCGACCGCCTGGCAGCGCTCGACGGTGCCGCCGGCCTTCCAGCACAAGATCCGCACGCTGCACGACGGCGTCGACACCGACCTGATCCGCCCCGATCCCGAGGCGGTCTTCGAGCACGGCCCGCTGCGCCTGCGCCACGGCGACGAGGTGCTGAGCTTCATCAACCGCAACTTCGAGCCCAACCGCGGCTATCACGTCTTCATGCGCGCGCTGCCGGCGCTGCTGCGCGAGCGCCCGCAGGTGCAGGTGGTGATGGTCGGCGGCAACGGCGTGTCCTACGGCGCCCGGCCGCAGGACGGCCGCAGCTGGCAGGACACGCTGCTCGAGGAGATCGCGCCCCAGCTCGACGAGGCGATGCGCGCGCGCATCCACTTCGTCGGCCGGCTGCCGCATCCGCAGCTGATGAAGCTCTACCAGGTGACCCGCGCCCATGTCTACCTGACCTACCCCTTCGTGCTGTCGTGGTCGATGCTGGAGGCGATGTCGGCCGGCGCGCTGGTGATCGGCTCGCGCACCGCGCCGGTCGAGGAGGTGATCGAGCACGGCCGCAACGGCCTGCTGGTCGACTTCTTCGACCGCGAGGGCCTGGTGCGCACGATGGCCGACGCGCTGGCCGCGCCGCCCGGCACGCATGACGCGATCCGCAGCACCGCGCGCGAGACGGTCGTGCACCGCTACGACCTGCGCCGGGTCTGCCTGCCGGGCCAGGTGGCGCTGGTCGAGGAGATCGGGCGCGGCCCGCGGATCGCCTGATCGGTCAGCAGGACCGGCAGGATCAGCCGGCCTCGCGCATCGCCTCGGCCAGGAAGTCGACCACCGCCCGGATGCGCGGCAGCCGGTCGCGCTCGGGCAGCATCACCGCCCAGACCGGCGCCCAGCCCGGATCGCGGAACGGCGCCAGCACCTCGACCAGCTCGCCGCGCGCCAGCAGCGGCGCCACCAGCAGCGTGCTGTGCCAGCCCAGGCCGAGGCCCGCGCGCACCATCTCGAGCCCGAGCCAGGTGGTGTTGGCGCTGAAGCGGCCGCTCACCGGCCAGGGCCGGCGCTCGCCCTCGATCAGGAAGGTCCAGCGGTTCAGATGCCCGGCGTTCAGGTGCGTGACGAGCGGAAAGCGCGCCAGATCGACCGGCGTCTGCGGCGTGCCCAGCCGCGCCAGCAGCGCCGGCGCCGCGCAGACGATGCGCCGGAAGCGCCCGACCCGGCGCGCCACCAGCCCCTCGTGGCGCAGATGGTTGGTGCGCAGCGCGACATCGAAGCCTTCGGCCGCCAGATCGACGATGCGGTCGTCGGCATGCAGCTCGATGCGCAGGTCGGGATGTCGCGCCGCCAGCGCCGGCAGGGCCGGCACGACGAAGCACTGCGCCAGCGCCGGGCTGACCGCCAGCCGCACGACGCCGCTGGCACGCTCGCGCCGCGCCGACAGCTCGTCGGCCAGATCGCCCAGCGCGGCCAGCACCTGGCGGGCGTGCTGAAGCAGCGTGCCGCCCTCCGGCGTCAGGCTCAGGCCATGGGTCGAGCGGCGCAGCAGCCGCACCCGATAGATCGCCTCCAGCCGGTCGACCGCACGCGACACCTGCGAGGCCACGCCGTCGCGCTCGCGCGCCACCGCCGAGAACGAGCCCAGCTCGGCCACGCGCACGAACAGCGCCAGATCGGCCGGCGCGGCATGGCCGGGCGCCTCGGGCGCAGGGGCATCAGGACGGGTTTTGCTCGGCATGCAAAGGCGCTGGGCACGGATGAGGCTGTCCCCGGACAGGCGTGAAACCTAGTCTAGCGCCATGTTCCACGGGAGATCGCCATGCCCCGACCGCCGCTCCAGATCGATTTCGATCACCACCGCCACGAGGCGCAGCGCCTGCGCCGCCAGGCCATCGCCACCGGACTGGATCGCCTGCTGACCCTGCTGTGGCGCCAAGCGCCAGGCCAAGGCCGGCCCGTCACGCCACCTGTGCAGCCCGCGCAACCCACCCCCTCCCAGCGCACCGGAGAGCAGCGATGCCCCTGCTGACCCTGAGCACCTGGCCGGCGCTGACGCAGCCCGAGCAGCGCCACGCCATCGCCCGCGAGCTGACCGACCACACCGAGCGGCTGCTCGGCAAGAAGCGCTCGCTGACCGCGGTCGCGGTGCTGGCCGAGCCGATCGGCTGGACCCTCGGCGGCGAGCCGGTCGAGCCGCCCGGCTCCGCGGCCGAGGCCGGCCCGGCGCGCTCCACCTTCGCGCTGGAGATCCGCATCACCGCGGGCACCAACACCGCGCAGCAGAAGGCCGACTGGATCGCCGCCGCCTGGGACACGCTGCGACGCGCGCTGCCGGATGCGCTGGTCGAGGCCAGCTATGTCAGCGTGCTCGAGCTGCCGGCCGACGACTGGGGCTGGGGCGGCCGCACGCAGGCGGCGCGGCAGTCCCGCTGAGGGCCTCAGCCCGCCGCGAACACCTCGTCGAGGCGGTGCTGCCACGCGCGCTTCTGGTCGGCGTCGACGAAGCTGGCCTCGAAGCTGTTGAGTGCGAGCTGGTAGGCGTGGCGGGCGGTGAGCTGCGGCTGCGCATTGAAGAGCTCGACGAAGTTCTGGTTCATGTAGCCGCCGAAGTAGGCCGGATCGTCCGAGTTGACCATCGCGCACAGGCCGGCGTCGAGCAGCGCGCCGATGTTGTGCTGCGTCAGGTCGTCGAAGACGCACAGCTTGACGTTGGAGAGCGGACACACCGTCAGCGGAATGCGCGCGGCCGCCAGCCGCGCCACCAGCGCCGGGTCTTCGAGGCTGCGCACGCCGTGGTCGATGCGCTCGCTCTGCAGCAGGTCCAGCGCCTCGACGATGTAGGCCGGCGGGCCTTCCTCGCCGGCATGGGCCACGATGTGCAGGCCCAGCTCGCGGCAGCGCGCGAAGACACGCTCGAACTTGCTCGGCGGGTGGCCCACCTCGCTGCTGTCGAGGCCGACGCCGATGAAGTGGTGCCGCCACGGCAGCGCCTCCTCCAGCGTCGCGAAGGCCTCCTCCTCGCTCAGGTGGCGCAGGAAGCACAGGATGAGCTTCGCGCTCACGCCCAGCTCGGCGTGCGCACGGTGCACCGCGTGGTTCAGGCCCTTGATGACCGTCTCGAAGGGCACGCCGCGCGCGGTGTGGGTCTGCGGGTCGAAGAAGATCTCGGCGTGCACGACGTTGTCGGCGGCGGCCTTCTCGAGGTAGGCCCAGGCCATGTCGAAGAAGTCCTGCTCCTTCAGCAGCACGCTGGCGCCGGCGTAGTAGATGTCGAGGAAGCTCTGCAGGTCGGTGAAGGCGTAGGCCGCGCGCAGCGCCTCGACATCGGCATAGGGCAGCGTCACGCCGTTGCGCTGCGCGAGCCGGAAGATCAGCTCGGGCTCGAGCGAGCCCTCGATGTGGATGTGCAGCTCCGCCTTGGGCATCAGGCGCAGCAGCGCGGGCAGCCGCTCCGGCGCGATCGCGTCGAGGCGGGCGGGCGTCATTCCGGCAAGCAGGGCGGCGGTCATGATGAATGGAACTCCAGGGATCTGAGGGAAGACCCCATTATCCGCAGCCGCGCCGGCGGCGGCACCATGGGCACCCGAGTGTGAATCGTTCACGGAAGAAGCCACGATGCCCCCGCCCTCCCGCCTGCTCGCGCCCGCGCTGCTGGGCCTGATGCTGACGCCGCCGGCCGGCGCCGCCGAGGCCGGCCCCCGCGCCGAGGCGCTGCACCTGCGCGCGCTGGCCGCCGGCTGCGCGCAGTGCCACGGCACCGACGGGCGCGCGGTCGAGGGCGGCGGCATGGCGGCGCTGGCCGGCCGCGACGCGGGCGAGCTGCGCGCGCTGCTGCGGGCCTTCCGCGCGGGCGAGCGGCCCGCCACCGTGATGCACCAGATCGCCCGCGGCTACAGCCCCGAGCAGCTCGACGCGCTGGCGCAGCATTTCGCCCGCCAGAGTCCGTGATGCGCCGCCGCCGCTGTCTCCAGGCCCTGATGGCCGCCGGCGTGACCGGCCTGAACGGCTGCGCCGCGCCGCGCGGCTCGGCGCTGGCACGGGCGCGCGTGCTGGTCGTCGGCGGCGGCTATGCCGGCGCGACCGCGGCCCGGTACCTGCGGCTGCTGTCGGACCAGGCCGTCGACGTGACGCTGGTCGAGCCGAATCCGCATCTGGTGTCCTGCCCGGTGTCGAACCTGGTGATCGGCGGCCTGCGCACGCTCGACGACATCACGCTGTCCTATGAGCGGCTGAGCGCGCGCCACGGCGTGCGGCGGGTGCAGGACCGTGTCGTGGCGATCGACGCGCAGCGCCGGACAGCGACGCTGGCCGGCGGCGAGCGGCTCGGCTACGACCGGCTGGTGCTGGCGCCGGGCGTCGATTTCCTGTGGGACCGCATCGAGGGCCTGAAGGCCGCGCATGACGAGGGCCGCGTGCTGCACGCCTGGAAGGCCGGCCCGGAGACGCTGGCGCTGGCGCGGCAGATCGAGGCGATGCCCGACGGCGGCACCTGCGTCATCGCCATTCCCGAGGCGCCCTACCGCTGCCCGCCCGGGCCCTACGAGCGCGCCTGCCTGATCGCCGCCCGGCTGCGCCGCACCCACCCGCGCGCGAAGGTGCTGGTGCTCGACGCCAATCCGGACATCACCTCCAAGGCGGCGCTGTTCCGCCAGGCCTGGAAGGATCTGCACCCGGGCATGATCGAGTACCGGCCGCAGCACCGCGTCACCGGCGTCGACGCCCGCACGATGACGCTGCGCTTCGAGGTCCAGGAGGACCTGCGCGCCGACGTCATCAACCTGCTGCCGGACATGCGTGCCGGCGACCTGGCCGTGCACGCCGGCCTGGCCACCGCCAACGGGCGCTGGTGTCCGGTGGACTTCCGCGACTTCCGCTCGGTGCACGCGCCCGGCCTGCATGTGCTCGGCGACGCGCTGCAGATCGCGCCGGGCATGCCCAAGTCCGGCCACATGGCCAACGCGCAGGCCAAGGTCGCCGCCGCGGCCATCGTCGCGGAGCTGCTCGATCTCGAGGCCGATGCCCGGCCGATGCTGAACAACGTCTGCTACAGCCTGGTCGACACGGACCAGGCCATCCATGTCGCCAGCGTGCACGCCTGGCAGCCGGAGCAGCGCAGCTTCGTGCCGGTGCCCGGCGCCGGCGGCCTGTCGGCGCAGCGCTCCTCGCTCGAGGCCCGGCACGCCGAGGCCTGGGCGCGCAACATCTGGGCCGACATGCTGGGCTGAGGCCTCAGCCGATCAGCGTCTCGTCGCTGCGCTGCTCGCCGCGGCTGTCGGTCCAGGTGACGCTCAGCCGGCTGCCGGCCGGCGCGGCCGCCGCGCGCAGCACGAACTGCAGATAGGGATTGCGCGACACCGACGGCCCCCAGTGCGCCTGCAGCACCACCCGGCCGTCGAGCCGGGCGACGACCTCGCGGATGTGCCAGGCCGGCACCCGGCGGCCGGCCTCGTCGTGGCGTCGGCCGTTCTCCATCTCGTGGCTCATCAGCACCCGCACGACGACGCGCTCGCCCTGGCGCAGCGCGCGGATGCGCATCGGCTGCGGCGAGGTCGGCAGCGGCTCAGCCACCGCAGCCTCCGAGCGTGACCTCGACCGTCTTGCGGGCGTACAGCACCCGGCCGTCGTGCATCAGCGCGACCGCCCAGACCGGCGAGGACTCGGCCATGCGGGTGCGGATGACCACATCGGGCTCCAGCGCCGGATCGACCTCGAACAGCGCGCACAGCGCCGCCGGATTGCGCTCGACCAGCAGCAGCAGCCGGTGCACGCCCTCCAGCCGGGTCGCGCAGCCCAGCGACACCGCCGCGCCGTTCTCGGCGATGTCGGGCGCGTTCAGGCGGATGTCGGCGCTCTCGACCGGCGCGGCCAGGCCGAGCGCGGCCAGCGCGGCGTCGATGCCGATGGCGGCGAAGGCGGCCTCGTTCCAGGCGGCCTGTGCCGGCGCAGGCAGCAGCCCGAGACCGGCCAGCAGACCGGCGACGGCCGCGCTGCGACCCAGCAGCTCGCGACGGACAGGACAGGTGGACATGCCTGCATGCTAGCTGCGCCAGGCGTCCTGCGAAAAGCCCTTTTCTTCGGATCGATTGATACCCTAATGGGTATTTTGCTACCATGCGTTCCATCATGGAGATCGCCAAGATGAGCACCCCCGCCGCCCCCGACCGTCGAGCCGTCCTGCCCTGGCTGGCCGGCGCGCTGCTGCTGGCCGCCACCTGGCCGGGCGCCCGGGCCCAGTCCGCCGCCGCGTCCGGCCTGACGGTGCCGACGCTGACGGTGCAGGCCAGCCACGACGCCGCCGGCCTCGAGCTCGACGGCACGCTCGAGCCGCAGCGCCAGGCCGTGGTCGCCGCGCAGGCCGCGGGCAGCGTGCAGCAGCTGACGGTGCGCGCCGGCGACCGGGTGCGCACCGGGCAGGTGATCGCGCGCATCGACGCGCGCAGCGCCGAGGCCGGCGTCGCGCAGAGCGAGGCCGGCGTGGTGCAGGCCGACGCGAACCTGCGCAACGCCCGCACCCAGCTCGAGCGCACCCGCGAGCTGCGCGCGCAGGGCTACATCAGCCAGGCCGCGCTCGATGCGGCCGAGAACCAGTTCCGTGCCGCCGAGGCCGGGCTGGCGCAGGCACGCGCCGGACGCCGCCAGGCCACGCTCGGCCAGGACTTCACCAGCGTCGCCGCGCCCTTCGACGGCGTGGTGCTCGCCACCCACCTCGACGCCGGCGACCTGGCCGCGCCGGGCCGGCCGGTGGCGACGCTCTACCTGCCGGGCGCGCTGCGCGCCACCGTGCAGGTGCCGGCCTCGCAGGCGGCGCAGGCGCGCTCGGCGCGCCAGGTCGAGATCGAGCTGCCCGACGGCCGGCGCGTCGCGCCGGTGCGTCGTGCCGACCTGCCCGGCGCCGATCCGGTCGCGCAGACCGTCGAGTGGCGGCTGGACCTGGCGCCCGGCGACGCCGCCGACCTGCGCCCCGGCCGCACGGTGCGGGTGCATTTCACCGGCGCCGAGCTCGCGCCGACGGGCGCGCGCAGCGTGCCGACGGTGCCGGCGGCGGCGCTGCTGCGCCGCGGCGAGCTGACCGCCGTCTATGTCGTGCGCGAGAACGGATTCGTGCTGCGCCAGGTGCGCGCCGGCGCCAGCCACGGCGGCAGCACCGAGGTGCTCGCCGGACTGAAGACGGGCGAGCGCATTGCCGCCGACGCGGTGCGCGCCGGCCTGGCGGGAGCCCGTCCGTGAGCGGCCCGGGCGAGCGCGGCATCGCCGGCCGCATGGCGGCCGTCTTCCAGGCCAACGCGATCACGCCGCTGCTGGCGATCGTCGCGCTGCTGCTCGGCCTGTTCGCGGTGCTGGTGACGCCGCGCGAGGAAGAACCGCAGATCAACGTCACGATGGCCAACGTGCTGATCCCCTTCCCCGGAGCCAGCAGCGCCGACGTGCAGAACATGGTCGCTCGGCCGGCCGAGCAGGTGCTCTCGCAGATCGCCGGCATCGAGCACACCTATTCGGTGGCGCGGCCCGGCGTGGCGGTGCTGACGGTGCAGTTCCAGGTCGGCGTGCCGCGCACCGAGGCGCTGGTGCGCCTGTACGACGTGCTCAACGCCAACCAGGACTGGCTGCCGGCGAGCCTGGGCACGCTGGCGCCGATCGTGCGGCCCAAGGGCATCGACGACGTGCCGGTGCTCGGCGTGACGCTGTGGAGCCGCGACGAGGCCTCGGCGCTGGAGGTCGAGCGCGTCGCGCGCTCGATCGAGGTCGAGCTCAAGCGCGTGCCCGGCAGCCGCGAGGTGCAGACGATCGGCGGCCCGGGCCGCGCGGTGCAGGTCAGCCTCGACCCGAGCCGGCTGCGCGAGCGCGGCGTCGACGTGCTGCGGCTGCAGCAGACCCTGAAGGCCGCCAGCCTGGCGATGCCGGCCGGCACGGTGGTCGACCGCGAGGCGAACCGTGCCCCGGACGGCGGCGCGCAGATGCTGTCGGTCGAGACCGGCGAGTTCCTGCGCTCGGCCGACGAGGTCGGCGACCTGGTCGTCGGCGTGCATGCCGGCCGGCCGGTCTACCTGCGCGAGGTCGCCGCGATCGAGGACGGCGCCGCGCAGCCCCAGCGCCATGTCTGGTTCACGCCGGCCGGCGCCGCTTCGGACGCCGGCAGCGTGCACCCGGCCGTGACGATCACCGTGACGAAGAAGCCCGGCCAGAACGCCGTCGACGTCGCGCAGGCCGCGCGCGCCCGCCTCGAGGAGCTGCGCGGCACCGTGATCCCGGCCGGCATCGAGATGACGGTCACGCGCGACTACGGCCAGACCGCCGCCGAGAAGGCCAACAAGCTGATCCAGAAGCTCGCGTTCGCGACCGGCTCGGTGATCCTGCTGGTCGGCTTCGCGCTCGGACGGCGCGAGGCGGTCATCGTCGGCGCCGCGGTGATCCTGACGCTGACGGCGACGCTGTTCGCCTCGTGGGCCTGGGGCTTCACGCTCAACCGCGTCTCGCTGTTCGCGCTGATCTTCTCGATCGGCATCCTGGTCGACGACGCCATCGTGGTGGTCGAGAACATCCACCGCCACCAGCAGCTCGAGCCGCACAGGCCGCTGCTGGAGATCATTCCGGCCGCGGTCGACGAGGTCGGCGGCCCGACCATCCTGGCCACCTTCACGGTGATCGCGGCGCTGCTGCCGATGGCCTTCGTCTCCGGGCTGATGGGGCCGTACATGGGCCCGATCCCGATCAACTCGAGCCTCGGGATGGCGATCTCGCTGGCGATCGCGTTCTCGGTGACACCGTGGCTGGCCGCCCACCTGATGAAGTCGCACGCCCAGGGCCACGGCGACGGCCACGCCGCGCCGAGCGGGATGGCGGCGAAGCTGCCGGCGCTCTTCACGCGCATCCTGTCGCCCTTCCTGGAGAGCGCCGCGAAGCGCTGGCTGCTGCTGGCGGGCATTCTCGGCGCGCTGTTCCTGAGCGTCGGGCTGGCGGTCGTGCAGCTGGTCGTGCTGAAGATGCTGCCCTTCGACAACAAGTCGGAATACCAGGTCATCGTCGAGATGCCGGCCGGCAGCGCGCTGGAGGACACCGCGGCGACGCTGCACGACCTCGGCGCGTATCTGGCGAAGCAGCCCGAGGTGCAGAACCTGCAGGGCTACGCCGGCACCGCCAGCCCGATCACCTTCAACGGCCTGGTGCGGCAGTACTACCTGCGCGCCGACGCCGAGCAGGGCGACCTGCAGGTCAACCTGGTCGACAAGCACCACCGCAGCGACAAGAGCCACGTCATCGCGCAGCGCCACCGCCCGGCCCTGGAGCGAATCGCCGCCGCGCACGGCGCGCGCATCCAGGTCGTCGAGGTGCCGCCGGGCCCGCCGGTGATGAGCCCGCTGGTCGCCGAGGTCTACGGCCCCGACGAGGCCGGCCGCCAGCGCCTGGCCGCGCGCGTCGCCGCGGCCTTCCGCGCCACGCCCGACATCGTCGGCGTCGAGACCACGCTGAAGGAGGACGCGCCGCGCGCCTTCCTGCGCGTGCAGCGCCAGCGTGCCGAGTCGCTCGGCATCCCGGTGGCCGCGGTGGCGCAGACGGTGTACGGCGCGCTCTCGGGCCTGGACGCCGCCTGGCTGCACGACGGCCAGAGCAAGTACCCGGTGCCGGTGCGGCTGCAGCTGCCGCGCGAGGCGCAGGTCGGGCTCGACGCGCTGCTGGCCCTGCCGCTGCGCGCCGCCAACGGCCAGCTCGTGCCGCTGTCGGAGCTGGTGCGCGTGGAAAAGGGCGTGATCGACAAGCCGCTGTTCACGAAGGACCTGCACGGCGTGAGCTACGTCTTCGGCGACATGGCCGGCCGGCTCGACTCGCCGCTGTACGGCCTGTTCGCGATCCGCCCGAAGCTGGGGGACGCCGCGCTGCCCGGCACCGGCGAGATCGCCGAGTTCTGGATCCGCCAGCCCGGCGACCCCTACCGCCAGTACGCGATCAAGTGGGACGGCGAGTGGCAGATCACCTACGAGACCTTCCGCGACATGGGCGCCGCCTACGGCGTCGGCCTGATCCTGATCTACCTGCTGGTGGTGGCGCAGTTCCGCAACTACCTGACGCCGCTGATCATCATGGCGCCGATCCCGCTGACGATGATCGGCGTGATGCCGGGCCACGCGCTGCTGGGCAGCCAGTTCACCGCGACCTCGATGATCGGGATGATCGCGCTGGCCGGCATCATCGTGCGCAACTCCATCCTGCTGGTGGACTTCATCGAGCTGCAGGTCGCGCAGGGCATGGCGTTCAAGCAAGCCGTCATGAACTCGGCCGCGGTGCGCGCGCAGCCGATCGCGCTGACCGGCCTGGCCGCGATGATCGGCGCCTTCTTCATCCTCGACGACCCGATCTTCAACGGTCTGGCCATCGCCCTGATCTTCGGCATCCTGGTCTCGACGCTGCTGACGCTGGTCGTGATCCCGGTGCTGTATTTCGCCGTCTACCGACGCCGCCATTCCCAAGGAGCCTGACATGACCGTCGACCGCCTGATCCGCATCTTCGCGGGCAGCTTCATCCTGATCTCGCTGGCCCTGGGCGTCGAGGGCAGCCCGCTGTTCGTCAGCAGGTGGGCCCTGGCCTTCACCGCCTTCGTCGGCGCCAACCTGCTGCAGTTCGGCTTCACGAACGTCTGCCCGCTGGGCACGATCCTGCGCAAGCTCGGCGTGCGCGACGACACGACCGGAGGAGCCTGCTGCCGCTGAGCGGTGGAAACGTTTCGCAGGAATCCACCACGATGTGTCACGGAGCAGGGACAATGCGCATCCCGAAACCCTCGGTCAATCCCATCCAGGCTTGCAACATGGCCCAGCTCCAGGACGAATCCAGTCGAACCGACATCCTCAACCGGCTCAAGCGCGCAGAGGGCCAGCTGCGCGGCATCCAGCGCATGATCGAAGGCGGCGAGCCCTGCCTCGACATCGCCAGCCAGATGGCCGCGGTGCGCAAGGCGCTCGACAGCGCCTACGTGCGCATGACGGTGTGCTTCATGCAGCAGGAAATGCGCGCGCAGCTGAACCTCAGCGAGGACGACGCGCCCAAGCTCGAGGCCATGCTCGGCGACGTGCAGACGCTGCTCGGCAAGGTGCGCTGAGGCGCCCGACGCGGGCTCAGGCCCGCGGGCCCGGCGCCCGGCGCGCCGTCGCCCCCGGTCGCGGGGGCACCAGCCGCGCCACCAGCGGATGCGGCACGCTGCGCTCGGCGCAGATCGCGTGGAAGGGCTCGTCGACCCCGGCGCAGTCGCCGACGCGGCACACGCCGTAGCGCGCCAGCAGCTCGTCCTCGACCCACTCGGCTGCCGGGAACACGCCCATGCCGCGCGCACCGAAGGTCTTCAGCAGCGCGCTGTCCTCGAACTCGCCGACGATGCGCGGACGCACGCCGGCGCGCTCGAACCAGGGATCGATCTGCACGCGCATCGTCGCCGGCGGCAGCGGCAGCAGCACCGGCACGCGCGCCAGCGAGCGCGGGAAATCGTCCTGCGCCGCCGCGAGCAGCGCGGGGGCCGCATACCAGGCCACCGGCGAGACGCCCAGCAGCCGGGTGCGCAGCCGCAGGCCCGGATGCGGCGCCGGCGCGCGGTCGACCAGCACCAGATCGAGCCGGTGCAGCGCCAGATCGGCCAGCAGGTCGTCGACCGGCTGCTCGACCACCTTCAGGCGCAGGTCCGGCTCGTCGAGCACCGGCTGCAGCAGCCGCCACACCACCATCTTGGGCAGCCCGTCGCCGACGCCGACCTGCAGCCGGCGCACCGGCGTCGTCGCCGCGCCGCGCACCCGCTCGGGCAGCTGCTCGCCGAGCTGGAAGATCAGGTCGGCCTGGCGCATCGCCTCCTCGCCGGCCTCGGTCAGCGCGACGCCGCGCCCGGCCGGGCGCAGCAGCGCGTGGCCGAGCTCGCGCTCGAGCTCGTGCACCTGGGCGCTGACGGTCTGCACCGCCATGCCCAGGCGGGCGGCCGCGCGCGAGATGCCGCCCTCGCGGGCGACGACCCAGAAGTAGTAGAGATGGCGGTAGCTGAAATCGAGGCTCATCGGCAGGGACGGAGCGACAGGGAGGAGGCGGAGTTCCGGCCAACCTTCCCGTTTTCAGGGAAGGTCCATCAGGCAGACGCTGGTTTTCAGGGAAGGTTCCCGACCTTAGCCTTGAGACATCGATTCCCCTCGCCACCCCCAAGGAGACCGACGATGGATGTGATGTTCGAGTCCCGCGATGCCCAGGCCCGGTCGCTGCGCGATCAGGTGATCCGGCGCCTGCGCTTCGCCACCCGGCGCCTGGGCGCGCTGGTGCCGCAGGCCCGCGTGCTGCTCGAGGACGTCAACGGACCGCGCGGCGGCATCGACAAGCAGTGCCGCATCGAGCTGCGCGGCCCGCGCCTGGGCCACCTCACCGTCAGCGCCGAGGCCGACAGCTGGCAGCGCGCCTTCGAGCAGGCGCTGGCGCGCATCAGCCGCGCGCTGGGCGAGCACTGGCAGCGCCTGCGCGAACTGCCGCGGGCCTCGCGCCGCCGGCCCGCCGAGCGCGATCGCGATCGCGAGCACGCCCGCGCCGACCTCGACTGAACACCCGCCCCACACCGCCACGCCTCCAGGAGCCCCTCATGCGCAGCTATCCCGTCAACAGCCCCGAAGCCGCCGCCCGCATCGTCGCGCTGGCGCTGATCGCCGACGGTCACGTCAGCCTGATCGAGATCGACACGCTGCAGCGCCACGACATCGCGCAGCGCCTCGGCCTGAGCGCCGAGGCCTTCCGCGACGTGCTGCACGGCCTGTGCGAGGACCTGCAGGTGCAGGCGCCGATGGCCTGGACCGATCCGTCGCGCATCGACCCGCGGCTGATCGGCGACCTGATCGACGACATCGACGATCCCGGCCTGTGCGCCGAGCTGATCCAGCTGTGCCGCACCGTGATCGAGGCCGACCACCATGTCGCCGACGGCGAGGCGCTGATGCTGTCGACCGCCTTCGTGCACTGGCACCGCCGGCTCTCGCCCCAGGGCGCCAGCCACCGGACCGCCCGGGCGGCCTGAGCGGGCGCTCAGCGGCTGCCGAGCTCTTCCCAGCGCTCGAGCAGCGCCAGCAGTTCCTCGTCGATCGCGGCGAAGCGGGCGTGCGTCTCGGCGACCTTCTCGGGCGAGCGGGTGTAGAGCTCGGAGCCGTTGAGCAGCTCGCCCAGCGCCTTCTGCTCGTCCTCGAGCGCGGCGATGCGCGCGGGCAGCTCGTCGAGCTCGCGCTGCTCCTTGTAGCTGAGCTTGCGCTTCGGGGTGGCCGGGGTCGGCGCCGCCGCCGCGGCCACCGGCGCAGCGGCGGGTGCCGGCGCCTCGGCCTTCGGCGCGGACTTCGCCGCCTTGGCCGCCAGCGCGGCGGCGCGCTGCGACTGCGCCAGCCAGTCCTCGACGCTGCCCTCGTACTCGCGCCAGCGGCCGTCGCCCTCGCTGACGATGGTGCTGGTCACCACCGCATCGAGGAAGCGCCGGTCGTGGCTGACCACGAAGACGGTGCCGGCGTAGTCCTGCAGCAGCTCCTCGAGCAGCTCCAGCGTCTCGATGTCGAGGTCGTTGGTCGGCTCGTCGAGCACCAGCACGTTGGCCGGCTTGGCGAACAGACGCGCCAGCAGCAGGCGGTTGCGCTCGCCCCCCGACAGCGTGCGCACCGGCGAGTTGGCCCGCGCCGGCGAGAACAGGAAGTCGCCCAGATAGCCCATGACATGCTTGCGCGTGCTGCCGATCTCGACCCACTCGCTGCCCGGGCTGATGGTGTCGGCCAGCGTGGCGTCGAGGTCGAGCGCGTCGCGCATCTGGTCGAAATAGGCCACCTGCAGCTGCGTGCCCTGGCGCACCGTGCCGGCGTCCGGCGCGATCTCGCCCAGGATGAGCTTGAGCAGCGTGGTCTTGCCGGCGCCGTTCGGGCCGATCAGGCCGACCTTGTCGCCGCGCAGGATGGTCGCGGTGAAGTCGCGCACGATGGCTCGGGCGCCGTAGGACTTGGCCACGCCCTCCAGCTCCGCGACGATCTTGCCGCTGCGGCTGCCGGTGTCGAGCTCCAGGCGCACCTTGCCGACGACGTCGCGGCGCGCGGCGCGCTGCTCGCGCAGCGCCACCAGCCGGTTGACGCGGCTGACGCTGCGGGTGCGCCGCGCCTCCACGCCCTTGCGGATCCAGACCTCCTCCTGCGCCAGCAGCTTGTCGAAGCGGGCGTTGGCCAGCGCCTCGTCCTCCAGCTCGCGCGCCTTGGTCGCCTCGTAGGCGCTGAAGCTGCCGGGGTAGCTGCGCAGCTGGCCGCGGTCGAGCTCGAGGATGCGGGTCGAGACCGCATCGAGGAAGGCGCGGTCGTGCGTGATCAGGATGACCGCGCCGCGGAAGCTGGCCAGCAGGTCCTGCAGCCAGACGATCGCCTCCAGGTCGAGGTGGTTGGTCGGCTCGTCGAGCAGCAGCACGTCGGGCGCGGCCGCCAGCGCCTGCGCCAGCGCCACGCGCTTCTTCAGGCCGCCGGAGAGGTCGTCGACGATGCGCTCGGGCGCCAGCTGCAGCCGCTCGAGCGTCTCGTTCACCCGCTGCTCCCAGGTCCAGCCGTCGAGCGCCTCGATGCGGCTCTGCAGCGCGTCCAGGTCCTCGCCGGGCGCGTGCGCCTCGTAGCGCTCGCGCAGCGCCTTGGCCTCGGCCACGCCGACGCTCACCGCCTCGAACACCGTCGCGCCCGGCGCGAACTGCGGCTCCTGCGGCACGTAGTGACGCCGGAGGCCCTGCTGGAGCTGCATCAGGCCGTCGTCGGGCTTCTCCAGCCCGGCGAAGATCTTCAGCAGCGAGGACTTGCCGGTGCCGTTGCGGCCGATCAGGCCGAGGCGCTCGCCCGGCTCGAGCGACATCGCCGCGTGGTCGAGCAGCGCGACATGACCGTAGGCGAGACAGGCGTCCTGGAGGGAGAGAAGAGCCATGGCAGGGGTTCGATGGGTAATCGGACATTATCCCCGGCCCGCCCCGGTTCACCGGCTGTCCCCGATTTCAGCCGGTTGTTACGGTGCTGTCGCAGTGCATCGCTACACTGGTTCGCCCTCGCGACGAATCGTGACTCTTTTCACGACATCCGGCGATTCGAGGCCCTCAGCCCCCCACGCTGCGGCCGCGCCGCAGCCCCACGCCGCTTCCAGGAGACCCGACTTGAGCCGCATCGCCCTGTCCGACGCCATGGTCCGGCTGCTGCCGGCGACCGAGGATCTGAACGCGCTCGAGCCGACGCGCGCCGGTGCGGCCGACCTGGGCCGGGAGATCGCGCTGTGGCCGATCGAGGCGCTGCGCGGGGCCGACCCGGTGATGGGGCTGGCGGTGCTGATGATCGTGGCGCTGCTGGCGGGCGAGGCGGTGCGCCGCGCCACCGGGCTGCCGCGCGCGCTGGGCGCGATGCTGGTGGGCGCGCTGGCCAGCCCGCTGGCGCTGGGCCTGGTGGCCCGCGCCGAGCTCGATCCCTGGAAGCCGCTGCTCGACCTGGCCGTCGGGCTGCTGGTGTTCGAGCTGGGCACGCGCATCCGGCCGCGCTGGCTGCGCGACAACCCCTGGCTGGCGGTCAAGAGCGTCGCCGAGGCGCTGCTGGCCGGCGTGGCGGTCACGCTGGCGCTGTCGGCGCTGGGCGTGGCCGGTTCGGCGGCGCTGCTGGCCGGCGCGGTGGCGATGGCCGGCTCGCCGGTGATCACGATGGCGGTGGTGGGCGAGCTGCGTCCGCGCGGCCAGGTCACCGAGCGGCTGCTGGTGATGACCGCGGTCAACACCGTCTGCGCGGTGCTGGCGCTGAGCATCTGGCAGATCGCGGTGACGCTGGACGCCGACGGCTTCGAATGGCAGCCGGTGGCCGCCGGCGTGCTGTACGCGCTGTGCGGCTCCTACCTGCTGGGCGCCTTCGCCGGGCTGCTGCTCGAGCGGCTGAGCCGGCAGATCCGCGGCACCGGGCTGGCGACGCTGCAGCTCGCGCTGGTGGTGATCGCGGCGATGCTGGCGGCGCAGTTCACCGTCTCGCCGCTGCTGTCGCTGCTGGTGGCCGGCATGGTGGCGCGCGCGCGCATGGGCCACCGGCTGCAGGTCGAGCCGCAGCTCGGCAGCGGCGGCGCCGCGCTGACGCTGCTGCTGCTGCTGACGCTGGGCCTGCTGTCGACGCTCGACGGCATGCTGCGGCTGTGGCCGCTGGTGGTGGCGATCATCGGCGCGCGGCTGCTGGCCAAGGTCGGCACGGTGCTGCTGCTGGCGCGCCCGAGCGGCCTGGGCTGGCGGCAGTCGCTCGGGCTGGGACTGGCGCTGCAGCCCGCCTCGGGACTGACGGTGCTGCTGACCAGCGCGACGCTGGGCTGGCCGGCCGGCCTGCCGGCGCCGCCGGCCGAGCCGATGCAGGCGCTGCTGATCGCGCTGACGCTGCTGCAGCTCAGCGGCCCGGTGTGGCTGCAGCTCGGCCTGCGGGTCGTCGCGCGCGAGAGCGACGGCCGCCCCGACTGACCCCGAACGTCCAGAACGTCCAGAACGCCCCGAACGACGCGACCCGGAAAGACCCCCGCCATGCCGCTGCAGGACTTCGCCACCTCCGAACCGCTGACGCTGGGCGTCGAGCTCGAGCTCCAGCTGGTCTCCACGCATGACCAGGATCTGGTGCCGCAGGCCGAGGACCTGCTGCGCGAGACCGCGCGCCACACCGGCGCCTGGGACATCAAGCCCGAGATCGCCCGCTCGATGATCGAGATCGGCACCTCGATCCAGCGCGAGCACGCGCCGCTGCTGGCCGAGCTGCGCGACATGCGCGACCAGCTGGTGCGGGCCTCGCGCCGGCTCAACATCGCCATCGCCGGCGGCGGCACGCACGCCTACCAGCACTGGAGCGAGCAGCAGATCTATCCCGGCGAGCGCTTCCACTACCTCAGCGACCTCTACGGCTACCTGGCCAAGCAGTTCACCGTCTTCGGCCAGCATGTGCACGTCGGCTGCGCCGACGGCGACCGCGCGCTGTGGCTGCTGCACGCGCTGTCGCGCTACGTGCCGCACTTCATCGCGCTGGCGGCCTCCTCGCCCTTCGTGCAGGGCCAGGACACCGGCTTCGACTCGGCGCGGCTGAACTCGGTCTTCGCCTTCCCGCTGTCGGGGCGCGCGCCCTTCGTGCGCAGCTGGGAGGAATTCGGCGCCTACTTCGACAAGATGGCCGGCACCGGCGTGGTCAAGTCGATGAAGGACTTCTACTGGGACATCCGCCCCAAGCCCGAGTACGGCACGATCGAGCTGCGCGTGTGCGACACGCCGCTGACGGTCGAGAAGGCCGCCGCGCTGGCCTGCTACCTGCAGGCGATCTGCCGCCACCTGCTCGAGGAGCGCCCCTTCGAGCCGGCCGAGGACGACTACCTCGTCTACACCTACAACCGCTTCCAGGCCTGCCGCTTCGGGCTGGCCGGCGAGATCGTCGACCCGCAGACCAAGGAGCGGGTGCGGCTGCGCGACGACATCGTGCGCACGCTGGCGAAGGTCGACGCCCATGCCGTCGACCTGAAGTCCTGGGAGGCCTGCCAGGAGATCCGCGACTCGCTGGGCGAGGGCAACGACGCGACCTGGCTGCGCCGGCAGCGCCGCGCCCAGGGCGAGGGCGGCCCGCTGTCGGAGGTGGTCGAGGCGGCGGCGCGGCGCTGGAGCGGCGCGGCCTGAATCCCGGGCCTCGGGCCGGCCGGCTCAGCCCGGACGGCGCCGCCGCGCCCAGGCCACCCCCGCCAGCCCGAGCGCCCACAGCGGCAGCAGACCCAGCCGCCCGGCCCACCAGGCGAACGGCGTCGTGCCCTCGCGGCCCTGGACCTGCGCCTCCAGCACGCCGCGCACATGCGGGGCCAGCCGGTGGGTGACCTGGCCGCGGTGGTCGATCGCCACCGTCGCGCCGGTGTTGGTGGCACGCACCATCGGCCGCTGCAGCTCCAGCGTGCGCAGGCGCGAGATCTGCAGGTGCTGGTCGACCGCCACCGACTCGCCGAACCAGCCGATGTTGCTGACGTTGGCCAGCACCGTCGGCGCCTGCGCCGCATCGACGAAGCGGGTGGCGAGCTCCTCGCCGAACAGGTCCTCGTAGCAGATGTTCGGCCCGACCCGCTCGGAGCCGACCGCGAAGGACGGCGCGGCCAGCGGCCCGCGCGAGAAGTCGCCCAGCGGCATGCGCATCATGTCGACGAACCAGCGGAAGCCCCAGGGAATGAACTCGCCGAAGGGCACCAGGTGGTGCTTGTCGTAGCGGTAGAGCTCGGCGCCGCGCCGGCCCGGGCCGAAGCCGACGACCGAGTTGCTGTAGCCGCTGTCGGCATCGCCCAGCGGCACGCCGACCAGCGCCGAGGTGGTGCTGCGCGCGAAGTGCTCGCCCAGGCCCTGCCACAGCCCCTGCGGCAGCTGCGCCGGCAGCAGCGGGATGGCCGTCTCCGGCGCGATCACCAGCTCGGCGGTCGAGGCGAAGAGCGCGCGCAGGTGCCAGTCCAGCGTCTGCGGCAGCCGGCTGAAGTCGAACTTCTCGTCCTGCGGCACGTTGCCCTGCAGCAGCGTCACCGACAGGCCGCCGGTGGCGCGGGTGAAGTCCGGCCCGCGCAGCGCCGGGGCGAGCGCCAGCGCCGCGGTCATCCCCAGCGCCGCAGCGCGGGCCGGCACGGACGGCTGCAGCGCCAGCCGCGCCAGCACGAAGCCCAGCGCCGCGCCGGCCGCGCCCATGCCGTGCACGCCCAGCCACGGCGCCAGCAGCGCCAGCGGCCCGTCGACATGCGCGTAGCCCGAGGCGCCCCAGGGAAATCCGGTCAGCAGCTGCGCGCGCGCCAGCTCGGCCAGCAGCCACAGCGCGCTCCACAGCAGCAGCTCGCGCCCGAAGCCGCGCCCGCGCCAGCGCGCGAACAGCGCCATCGCGCCGGCCAGGTAGAGCGACAGCGCCGCTGCCAGCGCCAGCACCGCGCCGGCCGACAGCCAGGCCGGCAGGTGGCCGTAGCGGTACATGCTGATGAACAGCCACCAGAAGGTGCCCGCCAGCCAGGCCACGCCGGCCAGCGCACCCAGCACGAAGGCGCGCCGCGGCGCGGCCTGCATCGCCAGCGCCGCCAGCAGCGCCGCGCCCAGCACCTGCAGCACGCCGCGCGGCTCGGGCGCCAGCGACAGCGCCTGCAGGCCGCCGGCGCCAAGCGCGAGCAGGCTGCCGACGGCCGCCGGCACGCGGAACGGGGTGCGCTCAGCCACCGCTGGCGTCGTCGTGGGCGGGAATGCGCGAGACCCGGAACCAGCGCACCGCGCCGCCGCGGGTCAGCATCACCACGAAGCGCAGCGGGCCGACGTCGACGCTCTCGCCGCGGCGCGGCACGCGGCCGTTCTCGTGCGCGACCAGACCGCCGATGGTCTCGAACGCCTCGCCCGGCAGCTCCGTGGCGAAGTGCGCGTTGACCGCGGCGACCGCCGCATCGCCGGCCACCCGCGAGCTGCCGTCCGACAGCGTGTACAGGCCCGACTCGCCGTCCTTCTTCTCGTCGTACTCGTCCTCGATCTCGCCGACGATCTCCTCGAGCACGTCCTCGATGGTGATCATGCCGGCGATGCCGCCGAACTCGTCGATGACGACGGCGAGGTGGTTGCGGTTGGAGCGGAAGTCGCGCAGCAGCTCGTTGAGCCCCTTGGACTCCGGCACGAACAGCGCCGGGCGCAGCAGCGCGCGCAGGTCGCGCGCCGCGTCGCCGCCGCGCGCGCGCAGCAGGTCCTTGGCCAGCAGCACGCCGATGATGTTGTCGCGCGTGCCCTCGAAGACCGGAAAGCGCGAGTGGCCGGTCTCGACCACCGCGTCGAGCACGTCGTCGAGCGACGACGCGATGTCGATCATGTCGATGCGCGGCGAGGCCACCATCGCGTCGCCGGCCGTCAGGTCGGCCATGCGGATCACGCCCTCGAGCATCGCGCGCGACTCGGGATCGATCAGCTCGCGCCGCTCCGCATCGGCCAGCGTCTCCATCAGCTCGTCGCGCGAGTCGGGACCGGGGGAGATGAACTCGATCACCCGCTCGAACAGCGTGCGGTGATCCGCGCTGGTGCGGGAACTCGGCTGGGGTTCGGACACGGTGTGTGCCGGAAGTGGAGATGCGCGAAGAATACCGCAAGGACCGGGGTCGACTTGACAGGCCTGGGGGCTTGACAGACAGTCGTCCATCCCTTTTTCCCTCGATCCAGAACAGAACGGACCCGCCCAGCCATGTCCAACGGCCTCATTCCCGCGACCATCCTGACCGGCTTCCTCGGCTCGGGCAAGACGACGCTGCTCAAGCGCGTGCTGTCCGAATCCCATGGCCAGCGAATCGCCGTCATCGAGAACGAGTTCGGCGAGGAGAACATCGACAACGACATCCTCGTGAGCGACACCGAGGAGCAGATCATCCAGATGAGCAACGGCTGCGTCTGCTGCACGATCCGCGAGGACCTGCGCGCGACGCTGGCCACGCTGGCCGAGAAGCGCCGCAAGGGCGAGCTGCACTTCGACCGCGTCGTCATCGAGACCACCGGCCTGGCCGATCCGGGCCCGGTCGCGCAGACCTTCTTCATGGACGACGAGGTCGCCGAGAGCTTCTTGCTCGACTCGATCCTGACGCTGGTCGATGCCAAGCACGGCGACGCCCAGCTCGACACCCGCCAGGAGGCGCGCCGCCAGGTGGGCTTCGCCGACCAGATCTTCATCAGCAAGGCCGATCTGGTGGACGCCGCCACGCTGGACGCGCTGGCGCACCGCATCAAGCACATGAACCCGCGCGCGCCGCAGCACCGCGTCGACTTCGGCGTCGTGCCGATCAAGGACGTGTTCGACCTGCGCGGCTTCAACCTCAACGCCAAGCTCGAGATCGACCCGGCCTTCCTGGATGCGGACGACCACGGCCACGACCATCACGGCCATGACCATGCGCACGATCACGACTGCGGCCACGACCACGCGCCCGGCGAGACCTGCGACCACCCGCACCACCATCGCCACGACGACGACGTGAAGTCCTTCGTCTTCCGCTCGGACAAGGCCTTCAATCCGGCCCGGCTCGAGGACTTCCTCGGCTCGATCGTGCAGATCTACGGCCCGAAGATGCTGCGCTACAAGGGCGTGCTGAACATGAAGGGCACCGACCGCAAGGTGATCTTCCAGGGAGTGCACCAGCTGATGGGCAGCGACCTGGGCCCGAAGTGGGCGCCGGGCGAGAAGCGCGAGAGCCGCATGGTCTTCATCGGCATCGACCTGCCGCGCGACGTCTTCCAGGCCGGCCTGAGCCAGTGCCTGGCCTGAGGCAGGCACCGATGTCCCCCGGTCGGCTGAAGCGGGTGCGGCGGATGCGCCACGCCCTGCAGACGATCAGCGTGTCGCAGGCCGAGATCGCTACAATCCGCGCGCCCGGAATCGGCACGATCGACCCGGTGGCCATCACGGCCTTCTCCACTGCCAGCCACCCGAGGCTCCCATGCCCCAGAACGACCTGAAGACCGACCCGAATCTCGCCAACGCCTGGAAGACCAAGGCGGGACGCGACCTGACGGACGCCGAGCTGCTGGCCATGCCCGACAGCGAGTACATGAGCGACCAGCAGCTCGAATTCTTCCGCTCGCGCCTGCAGAGCCAGAAGGAAGACCTGCTGGCCAACGCCGGCGAGACCACCGAGCACCTGCGCGAGGACACCTCGATCGTGCCGGATCCGGCCGATCGCGCCACGATCGAGGAGGAACACGCGCTGGAGCTGCGCACCCGCGACCGCGAGCGCAAGCTGCTGAAGAAGATCTCGCAGGCGCTGACCCGGATCGACTCCGGTGACTACGGTTACTGTGACGAAACCGGCGAACCGATCGGGCTGGGCCGCCTGCTGGCCCGCCCGACCGCTACACTGTCGCTGGAAGCGCAGCAGCGCAGGGAACTGAAACAAAAGCTCTTCGGCGACTGAGCGCAGACGAGCTCCGGGGAGACAGCCGGAGTCAGCGTGCGGCGCCACCAGGCAACACACATGGCTGACTCCAAGGACTCCCCGAAGAGCGGATTCTTCCGCAAGGTGGTGCGCTTCGCGCTCAATCCGACCACCGACTGGGCTGACCTGAACGGCAGCGGCCCGGATTCCCGCCAGGACGACTACGCGCGCTCCGAGCTCAAGGCGATGATCGAGCGCAAGCGCCGCAACGACTTCGTTCGCAAGCGCGAGTTCGACGCGCTGCGCCGCATCCGCCGCGAGGGCCTGAGCGGCGAACGTCTGGCCGGGCTCGACAGCCTGTCCCACCTCGACGACTCCGAGGTCCGCAGCCACGACAGCTACGGCACCCGCCCCGACGGCGACGACGTCAAGGGCAAGATCGACGCGATCGAGCGCCAGATGGTCGGAGAAGGCGCGCAGGCGCGCCGCCCGGCCGCCGCGGTGATGGGCCGCCAGGCCGGCCCGCGCTCCGAGTCGACCTTCAACCAGACGACCGCCCCGCAGGTCATGGCCGCCCATCCGCACCTGTCGGACGCATTCAAGCCGACCGCGCCGATGCAGATGGAGTCCGACTTCAAGCGCGGCATCGACACCACCGGCATGCCGCCGCCGGCGCCGCCGCGCATCATCAGCAGCGTGCACGGCCAGCTCGACGAGGACAGCCGTGCGCTCGAGGTGGCCGAGCTCGCGCACGATCCGGACCTCGACGAGGCGGTGATCGCCTTCGCCAACGCCGACTTCGAGCTGTGCGAGCGCTCGCTGCTGTCGCTGGTCAGCCTGAGCGGCCCGCGCGCCCAGCATGCCGAGACCTGGCATGTGCTGTTCGACCACTACCGCGCCACCGGCCAGCAGACCCGCTTCGATGCCGCGGCGCTCGACTACCTGCACCGCTTCGGCGTGTCGCCGCCGCAGTGGTTCTCGATGCCTCGGCAGGTCGCCGAGGCGGCCAGCAGCAGCGAGCGCGGTGCCGGCCGCGGCGGCGCGCGCAGCGCCGCCCAGCTCGACGGCAGCGTCGGCTGGGTCAGCCCGGAGGGGCTCGACATCGACGCGGTCGGCCTGCTGCGCTCGCAGATGCTGCAGATGCCGCTGCCCTGGGTGCTGGACTGGCGCCCGCTGCGCCGCATCGACACCCAGGCCGCGGGCATGCTCACGCGGCTGCTGCACGAATGGTCGGACGAGCCGGTCGAGATGCGCTGGATCGGCGCCGACCGGCTGTTCGCGGTGCTGGCCGAGATGGCGCCCAACGGCATGCGCGACGCCGACCCGGTGTTCTGGCTGCTGCGCATGGAGGCGCTGCGGCTGGCGCACCGCACCAACGACTTCGACCAGGCCGCGATCGACTACTGCATGACCTACGAGGTCTCGCCGCCGTCGTGGATGCCGGCGCGCTGCACGGTGCGCCTGTCGGACACCTCCGGCCAGATCGTCGTCGAGCAGCCGACCACCGGCATCGCCGACGTCGCCACCGGCTTCATGGAGTCGCAGACCCCCGACGAGGGCATGCTCGAGGTCGCGCAGGTCGAGCTCAACGGCCAGCTGCTCGGCGACATCGGCGCACTGCTGCACGGCATGGACGAGCAGATCGGCAAGTCGACGATCATCCACGTCTCGTGCGCGCGGCTGATCCGCATCGACTTCATCGCCGCGGGCGACCTGCTGAACTGGGTCATCAACCGCCACGCCGAAGGCCGCCACGTCACCTTCGTCGACGCGCACCGCCTGGTCGCGCTGTTCTGCGGCGCGATGGGCATCACCGAGCAGGCGCGCGTCACCGTGCGCAAGGGCTGAGCGACCGGGCGCTGCGCCCCCTTGCAGGCCGGGCAGACCGCCCCCACCTGCGCCATCCCGCAGCGATCCCCCGGAGCGAGCTCCCCCATGTCCACCGAATCCTTTCACGGCACGACCATCGTCAGCGTGCGTCGCGGCAACACCGTGGCCATTGGCGGCGACGGCCAGGTCACGCTCGGCCACATCGTCGTCAAGTCCAGCGCGCGCAAGGTGCGCAAGCTCTACCGCGAGCAGGTGCTGGCCGGCTTCGCCGGCGCGACCGCCGACGCCTTCACGCTGTTCGAGCGCTTCGAGGCCAAGCTGGAGAAGCACCAGGGGCACCTGGTGCGCGCCGCCGTCGAGCTGACGCGCGACTGGCGCACCGACCGGGTGCTGCGCCGCCTCGAGGCCATGCTGGCGGTGGCCGACCGCAGCGCCTCGCTGATCATCACCGGCAACGGCGACGTTCTCGAGCCCGAGCACGGCATCGTGGCGATCGGCTCGGGCGGCGCCTATGCGCAGGCCGCCGCCCGCGCGCTGCTGCAGCACACCGAGATGGCGCCGGCCGAGGTGGTCAAGCGCTCGCTGGAGATCGCCGGCGACCTGTGCATCTACACCAACCAGTCCCACACCCTCGAGACCCTGGAGTGACCCCGAGCATGAGCAGCGCCATGACCCCGCAGGAAATCGTCTCCGAGCTCGACCGCCACATCGTCGGCCAGCAGGGCGCCAAGCGCGCCGTCGCCATCGCGCTGCGCAACCGCTGGCGCCGCCAGCAGGTCGACGAGAAGCTGCGCCCCGAGATCACGCCGAAGAACATCCTGATGATCGGCCCGACCGGCGTCGGCAAGACCGAGATCGCCCGCCGGCTGGCCAAGCTGGCCGACGCGCCCTTCATCAAGGTGGAAGCGACCAAGTTCACCGAGGTCGGCTACGTCGGCAAGGACGTCGACACCATCATCCGCGACCTGGTCGAGAGCGCCGTCAAGCAGGAGCGAGAGCGCCAGGTGAAGCTGATGCGCCACCGCGCCGAGGACGCCGCCGAGGAGCGCATCCTCGACGTGCTGGTGCCGCCGCCGCGCCCGGCCGGCGCGCCCGGTCTGGGCGGCCTGGGCTTCGGCTTCGCCGAGCCTGCGGCGCCCGCGCCGGCGCCGGTCGACAGCGCCGCGCGCCAGACCTTCCGCAAGCGCCTGCGCGAAGGCTCGATGGAGGACAAGGAGATCGAGATCGAGGTCGCCGAGGCGCGGCCCGCGGTCGAGATCATGGGTCCGGCCGGCATGGAGGACATGGCCGAGCAGCTCAAGGGCATGTTCTCGCAGATGGGCCAGGGCAAGCGCAAGGCCCGCAAGCTCACCATCGCCGAGGCGCGCCGCCTGCTGATCGACGAGGAGGCACAGCGCCTGGTCAACGAGGAGGAAATCGTCGCTCGCGCGCTGCACAACACCGAGCAGAACGGCATCGTCTTCATCGACGAGATCGACAAGGTCGCCAGCCGGGGCGAAGGCAGCGGCGGCGCCGACGTCTCGCGCCAGGGCGTGCAGCGCGACCTGCTGCCGCTGGTCGAGGGCACCACCGTCAAGACCAAGCACGGCATGGTGCGCACCGACCACATCCTGTTCATCGCCTCGGGGGCCTTCCACCTGTCGCGCCCGAGCGACCTGATCCCGGAGCTGCAGGGGCGCTTCCCGATCCGCGTCGAGCTGGGCTCGCTGAGCATCGACGACTTCGAGGCCATCCTGACCAGCACGCACGCCAGCCTGCTCAAGCAGTACCAGGCGCTGCTGGCCACCGAGGGCGTGACGCTCGACTTCCAGCCCGGCTCGATCCGGCGCATCGCCGAGATCGCGCACGGCGTCAACGAGCGCACCGAGAACATCGGCGCGCGCCGGCTCTCGACCGTGATGGAGCGCCTGCTCGACGAGATCTCGTTCGATGCGCCGCGGCGCAGCGGCGAGACGGTGTCGATCGACGCCGCGCAGGTCGACGCGCGCCTGGGCGAGCTGGCCGGCAACGAGGACCTGTCACGTTACATCCTTTGACAAGTCGAGCGGTACCACCCTGAACAGGGGGATGGGAAGACCCTGTCTGCCTTCAGGCGGGCCGATATGATGACCCTGCCCCGCCCGATCGCGGGGCGATTTCATCATTTTCGACATGCCCAGCCCGCTCGCGCCCGAACTGCTCTCCGCCCTGGCCGCCGCCGACCTGCTCGGACTGGCGGCGGTGGTGGTCGACGTGCAGGCGCGGCCGCTGGCCGGGCTGGCCTCGCTGGAGCGGCTGTCGCTGCCGGCCGAGCGCGATGCGCTGCCGCTCGACCCCTCGGGGCGCCGGCTGCTGCTGGCGGCGCTCGAGGCGGGCCGTCCCGGCACGACCGAGCCGCTGTCGGCCGGCGGGCGCTGGCTGCAGGCCGAGCTGTCCTGGCCGGCCGGACCGGGCGCGGCGCTGGTGCTGCTGCGCGACGTCGGCGCGCTGCGCCAGGCCGAGCTGCAGATGCGCCACGAGCGCGACAAGCTCTGCCGGCTCGCCGACAGCGCGCCGGTGCTGATGGCCTACTGCGAGGCCGATGCCGGACGGCGGTGCAGCTACGCCAACCGCGCCTTCGTGCAGTCGCTGTGCCCGCAGGCGCTCAGCCCGCTGGAGCGCCCGCTGCACGAGGCGGTCACGCCCGAGCTGGCCGACTGGCTGCGCCGCGCCTGCGATCTGCTCGAGCGCGACGGCGAGGCGGTCAGCGCCGAGCAGTGGCTGATGCTGGCCGACGGCACCGCGATCTGGGCCGAACTGACGCTGGCGCCGCACCTGGACGCACGCGGGCGCCCGCTCGGCCTGTACCTGCTGGTCAGCGACCAGAGCCGCCATCACCACGCCGAGCGCGCGCTGCTCGAGTCCGAGGACCGGCTCGCGCGCTTCATGCAGGCCGGCGTCGAGGGCATCGTCTTCCACCGCGACGGCCACATCGTCGACGCCAATCCGGCACTGTGCGAGCTGCTCGGCCTGTCGCTGCACGAGCTGCTCGACCGCCCGCTGCTCGGCCTGATCGCGCCGGAATGCCAGGCCCGGCTGGCGCGCCGGCTCGACGCGCAGGAGGACCTCTGCCTGGAGACCAGCGTGCTGGCGCGCGACGGCCGGCGCATCCCGGTCGAGCTGATCGAGCGCGGCACGCTGCAGCGCGGCGAGCCGATGCGCATGACGGTGCTGCGCGACATCAGCGACCGCCGCGACGCGCAGGCGCGGCTGCACTACCTCGCGCACCATGACGCGCTGACCGGGCTGGCCAACCGCGGCGCCCTGCTCGGCCAGCTCGAGCACCTGATGGTGGCCGCGCGCGCCTCCGACACCCAGCTGGCGCTGCTGTTCATCGACCTCGACCACTTCAAGCGCGTCAACGACTCGCTCGGCCATGCCGCCGGCGACGCGCTGCTGAAGACGATCGCGCTGCGCCTGGGCCAGCGGGTGCGCAGCACCGACCGGGTCGCGCGCTTCGGCGGCGACGAGTTCATGGTGCTGCTGCCCGGCGTGCGCACCCGCGAGGATGTCGCGCATGTCGCGCGCAAGCTGCTCGACGCGCTGGCCGCGCCGGTCGCGCTCGAGGGCCAGGCGCAGGCGATCTCGGTGACGCCGTCGATCGGCATCGCCCTGTATCCGGCCGACGCCGCCACGCCCGACCTGCTGATCCAGCACGCCGACGCCGCGATGCACGTGGCCAAGGCGCGCGGGCGCGCCACCAGCGCCTTCTTCGAGCCGCGCCAGGTCAGCCTGGCGCGCGACAACCTGATGCTCGAGAGCCAGCTCGGCCACGCGATCGAGCACGAGGAGTTCGCGCTGCTGTTCCAGCCGCAGGTGCGGGCCTGCGACGGCCAGTTCGTCGGCGTCGAGGCGCTGATCCGCTGGAACCATCCGCAGCGCGGCCTGCTGGTGCCCAACGAGTTCATCGCGCTGGCCGAGCAGCACCGGCTGATCGTGCCGATCGGCGCCTGGGTGCTGCGCGAGGCCGCGCGCCAGGCACGGCTGTGGCATGCGGCCGGCACGCCGCTGACGGTGGCGGTCAACCTGTCCACGCTGCAGTTCCAGGCGCCCGACTTCGTCGCCTCGATCGAGGCGCTGCTGGCCGAGACCGGCCTGCCGCCGGGCTGGCTCGAGCTCGAACTGACCGAGCGCATGCTGATGGACGACGTGCCCGGCGTGCTGGCGCGGCTGGCGCAGCTGCGCCAGCTCGGCGTGAAGCTCTCGGTCGACGACTTCGGCACCGGCTACTCCTCGCTGAGCCACCTGAAGGAGCTGCCGATCGACAAGATGAAGATCGACCGCTCCTTCGTGCAGGAGCTGCCGCAGCAGCGCGAGTCGGCGGCGATCGCCGGCGCGATCATCGAGCTGGCGCGCGGCCTGGGCCTGACCGTCGTCGCCGAGGGCGTCGAGACCGAGGCGCAGCGCGAGTTCCTGCTGGCGCACGGCTGCGACCAGCTGCAGGGCATGGGCATCGGCGCGCCGCTGGACGCCGCGGCACTGCAGGCCTGGCAGCAGGCGCGCACGCCCCGCGCGCCGGCCTGATCGCGCGCACGGTCGCCGCGGGGGGCTCTGCTACGCTGGCCGCATGAGCGTTCCGGAGCGATCCCCGTCGACCTTCTCCTTCGTGCCCTCGCGCGTGCCGAGGCACTGGCTGCTGCTGTGCGGCCTGGTCGGAACGATTCCCGCCTTCTACCTCGAGCTGCTGTCGGGCGGCCGGTCACCGCCGGCGGCGGCCGCGGCCTACCTGATCGCGGCCCTGATCGTGGTGCTGACCGAGCGCCCGCGCCGCGGCCGGCTGCCGCGGCTGCGCCTGATCCTGACGCGCCTGCTGATCGGCGGACTGGTCACCGCGGCGCTGCTGCCGCCGAGCTCGACCTCGACGCCGGCGCTGGTGCTGCGCTCGCTCACCGCGCTGCTGACGCTGATGCACATGGTCTGGTGCCTGCGCCACCTGCTCGAGCGCGACAGCCTGCCGGCGCTGCTGGGCACCGCGCTGGGCGTGCTGATGCTGTGCGGCGCCGGCTTCTGGTGGCTGGAGCCGCGCACGCCGACGCTGGCCGACGGCCTGTGGCTGGCCTTCACCACCGCCGCGACCGTCGGCTACGGCGACGTGGTGCCGAGCACGCCGGCCTCGAAGATCTTCTCGGTCTTCGTCGTGCTGCTGGGCTTCGGCATCCTGTCGCTGGTGACCGCATCGATCGCGGCGATGTGGGTCGAGACGACCGAGCGCCAGGTCGAGCGCGACATCCTGCAGGACCTGCACGCCGAGATCGGCCGGCTGCGCACCGAGCTGCGCTCCACCCACGCCGAGCTGCAGGCGCTGCAGCGCCGGCTGCCGCCGACCCCGCCTGCGCCCTCGCCCGCCCCCTGCGGGCGGGATCAGCCGTCCGGGAACTCCTGAGCCCCGAGGCGCAGCAGGCCCTCGAAGATCAGCGTGTCGACCAGCTCGAAGGGCAGGTCGGTCTCGGGCGCGAGCTTGACCGCGGCGCCGCCGCCCATCAGCAGCACCGGCTCGGCGCCGCAGCGGCGCAGCAGGTGGCGGTGCATGCGCTCGATCGCGCCGGCGATGCCGTAGGTGCCGCCGCTCATCAGCGCGTCGCTGGTGTTGGTCGGGAACTCGCGCACCTCGCCGGTGGGCACCTTCAGCCCGGCGGTGCCCGACTCCAGCGCCTGCAGCATCAGCCCGAAGCCCGGCAGGATCAGCCCGCCGAGAAACCGCCCGTCCGCGTCCATCGCGTCGACCGTCACCGCGGTGCCGACCATCACGACCAGCGCCGGCCGCGCCGGGCCGGCGGCGAGCACCCGCGCTCGCGCGCCGATCATCGCCAGCCAGCGGTCCGAGCCCAGCCGCGCCGGATGCTCGTAGCCGTTGGTCACGCCGGCGTCCTGCGGCTGCGACACCACCCAGCGCGGCGTCAGGTCCCAGAGTTCGAGCTGCTCCTCGGCGCGGCGGCGCACGCCCTGCCCCGCCACCGCGCAGCCGAGCATGCGGCCGGGCACCGGCAGCGCGGCCCAGCCCTCGTCGGACAGCCGGTCGATCGCCTCGAGAAAGACCGCGCCCTGCGCGATCAGGTCCGCGCCGGGCCGGGGCGCCTCGTACAGGCCCCACTTGAGCCGCGTGTTGCCGATGTCGATGACCAGGAAACTCATGAGGACGCCACAGGACGACGGAAAACGGACGCCGGCGCCCGCCTCAGGACGCCAGCAGCGACTCGACGCGCAGCAGCTGCTCGCGCATCTCGCCCGGCTGCCGCACGCGCTCGAGGCGTGCCCGCACGTCCGGCAGCAGGGCCTGCAATTCTGCGCGAGAGCGTGCCCGCCTGACCCTGAGCATCGTCACGGCCCCGGCCAGCGGCACATGGCTGCGCAGCAGCCCGATCAGCATCTGGCGCGCCTGCGCGAACGAGGCGTCGCCCGCGTCGAGGCGGGCCAGCTCGGTGTCGCTGACCGCCGTGCCCGGCCCGACCGTGTCGGGCCCGTCGAGCGGCATCGGCGCGGTCGGCGGCGGACCGATGACGATCAGCCCGAGGGCGAACAGCTCGTCGATGTAGCCGCGCGGCACACCGGCGCGGCGCCCCTGCTCGACCACCTCCTCGAGCGTGCGCTGCCCGTCCACCAGCAGCAGCAGCAGCCGATGGCGCTGCGACAGGCGCTGCTCGCGCGCGGCCAGTTCGGCATGACCGGCCGATGTCTTGCACGGGATCCCCAAAGATGGCTCCAGCCTGTGTCGGCGCGATGCGCTGACATCGTCATTCCGCACACGGCATGAGGCGATTGTGACCGCAAAACTGCCGGATTCCGCGCCTCGGGCGGCGACACACCGTTTCAGAAATGCACAAATAAAAACCCGACGGGGTACCGTCGGGTCGGAAGCGAGGCGTCACCTTGGAGACAAGCCTCACCGTCTTCTGTGGCGACCACGCCACGCGCTGGCAACAGCCTGGCTCAGGCGGCGTCCTTCTCGACGTGCGCCTGCTTGTGGTACAGGAACTCCAGCACCGCCTCGCGCGAGGCCAGGTAGCCGGCGTCGTGTGCCATCTCGAGACGCGGGCGGAACTGCTCGCGGATCGGCGCCAGCGGCACCTGGTGGATCTCGCCGATGGTCGCCGCCGGGCCGTTGGTCAGCATCACGATGCGGTCCGACAGCAGCACCGCCTCGTCGACGTCGTGCGTCACCATCATGACGGTCGAGCCGGTGGTGGCGACGATCTTCATCATCTCGTCCTGCAGCTTGGCGCGGGTCAGCGCGTCCAGCGCGCCGAAGGGCTCGTCCATCAGCAGCATCTTCGGCTCCATCGCCAGCGCCCGGGCGATGCCCACGCGCTGCTTCATGCCGCCGGAGATCTCGCCCGGGCGCTTGTCCCGGGCGTGGCTCAGGTTGACCAGCTCCAGGGCCGCCAGCGAGCGCTCGCGCAGCCTGGCCTTGTTCTCGGTGGCGCCGAAGACGCGCTCGACCGCCAGGTAGACGTTCTCCATGCAGGTCAGCCACGGCAGCAGCGAGTGGTTCTGGAACACCACCGCGCGCTCCGGGCCCGGCCCCTTCAGCTCGCGGCCGTCGAGCAGCAGCACGCCCGAGGTCGGCGTGGTCAGGCCGGCGACCAGGTTCAGCAGCGTCGACTTGCCGCAGCCGGAGTGGCCGATCAGCGAGATGAACTCGCCGCGGGCCACCTCCAGGTTGATGTCGCGCAGCGCGACGAAGGTGCCCTTCTTCGTCGGGAAGGACATGCCGACGTTCTCGATGCTCAGGAAGCGCTGGCTGCGGGTGTCCAGATTGGCTTGGCTCATGATGAGGGTCCCCGGAAGATCGGAAGTCGGTGGCTCAGGAGTAGTCGAAGCGGCGGGCGATGGCCATCAGCAGGGCCTCGAGCGCCAGACCCACGCCACCGATGACGAAGATCGCGATCAGGATGTGGGCGACGTTCAGGTTGTTCCACTCGTCCCACAGCCAGAAGCCGATGCCCTGGCCGCCGGTCAGCATCTCGGCCGCGACGATCACCAGCCAGGCCGTGCCCACCGCCAGCCGGATGCCGGTCAGCATGTAGGGCAGCACGGCCGGGAAGAGGATCTTGCGGATGATCGTCAGCTCCGACAGGTTCAGCACACGCGCGACGTTCAGGTAGTCCTGCGGCACCTGCCGCACCCCCACCGCGGTGTTGATGACCATCGGCCAGATCGAGCAGATGAAGATCGTCCAGATCGCGGCCGGGTTGGCGGCCTTGAACACCATCAGGCCGATCGGCAGCCAGGCCAGCGGCGACACCGGCCGCAGCAGGCTGATGATCGGGTCGAGCATCTGGTTGAAGAAGGCGAAGCGGCCGATCAGGAAGCCCAGCGGAATGCCCACCAGCGCCGCCAGGCCGAAGCCGATGCCGACGCGCTTGAGCGAGGCCAGCACGTTCCAGCCGATGCCCTGGTCGTTCGGGCCGTTGACGTAGAACGGGTCCGAGAACAGCTTGACCGCCGCGTCCCAGACCGCCAGCGGTCCGGGCAGCTGCTTGTCGCCGCTGTGCGCCACCGCCTGCCACACCAGCAGGAAGAACGCGAAGCCCACCACCGGCGCGGCAAGGCGGGTCATCGTGCGCAGGCGCTGGGCGCGGGCCATGGCCTCGGCCTGGGCCTTCATGCGCGCCTGGGTCTCGGCGTCGAGCACCGGGGCGGCCGGCGCAGCAGCGCCGGCAACGGGCAGGGTGGCAGCGTTCATCTCGGGACTCCTTGAACGGACAGGACTTCTCTGGCTTTTCTTGGTCTGGGGGCCGCGGGACTCAGGCGGCCTTGATCTTGAAGCTGGCGGCGTACTTGGCCGGGTTCGTGCCGTCCCAGACCACGCCGTCGATCAGCTTGCTCGAGCGCATGTCGCTCTTCGGGACGCTGGCCTTCACCTGGGCGGCGGCCTCCTTGTAGAGCGCCGTCTGGTTGACCGCCTTGGCCACGGCCAGGTAGTCCGGATCGCTCTTGAGCAGGCCCCAGCGGCGGTGCTGGGTCAGGAACCACATGCCGTCGGACAGGTAGGGGTAGTTGACCGCGCCGTCGTTGAAGAACTTCATGTGGTTGGGATCGTCCCAGGTCTTGCCCAGGCCGTTCTGGTAGCGGCCCAGGATGCGCTGGTTGATCGCGTCGACCGAGGTGTTGACGTAGGACTTCTCGGCGATCGTCTCGGCCATCTTCATCTTGTTCTGCAGGCCGGTGTCGATCCAGCGGCTCGCATCCAGGATGGCCATGATCATGGCGCGCGCCGTGTTCGGGTTCTTCTGCACGAACTCGGCCGTGGTGCCCAGCACCTTCTCCGGGTGGTCCTTCCAGATGTCCTGGGTGGTCGCGGCGGTCACGCCGATGCCGTCGATGATGGCGCGGTGGTTCCAGGGCTCGCCGACGCAGAAGCCGTCCATGTTGCCCACGCGCATGTTGGCGACCATCTGCGGCGGCGGCACGGTGATGACCTTGGCGTCGCTCATCGGGTTGATGCCGGCCGAGGCGAGCCAGTAGTACAGCCACATCGCGTGGGTGCCGGTCGGGAAGGTCTGCGCGAAGGTGTACTCGCGCTTGTCCGAGCTCATCAGCTTGGCCAGGCTGGCCGCGTCGACCGCGCCCTTGTCGGCGAGCTTCTTCGACAGCGTGATCGCCTGGCCGTTGTTGTTCAGCGTCATCAGGACGGCCATGTCCTTCTTCGGACCGCCGACGCCCAGGTGCACGCCGTAGACCAGGCCGTACAGCACATGGGCCGCGTCGAGCTCGCCGTTGACCAGCTTGTCGCGCACGGAGGCCCAGGAGGACTCCTTCGACGGGATGATCTTGATGCCGTACTTCTCGTCGAACTTCATGACCGACGCCATCACCACCGAGGCGCAGTCGGTCAGCGGGATGAAGCCGATGCGCACTTCCTTCTTCTCGGGCGCATCGGAGCCGGCGGCCCAGGCACCGCCGGGCAGGGTGACGGCGCTGCCTGCAGCCGCCACGGCGGCCGTGCGCTGCAGGAACTCGCGCCGGGACGGGTTGACAGGAATCGAGGGCGTCGTCATGGGGAATCTCTCCAGGGGAAGAAGCGGGGACGGCAAAAAAAAGCGGCGTCACGATCGTGTCCGACACCCGGCTTTCGCCGGGACATCGGGACGATCGGACGCCGTTGTCCAAAATGTCCCACCTAGTGAGACCCCGTCGCCGAGGCCTCGCAACAGGTATTGCAGGGACCGTGCCAACCCTGGAAAACCCGCCTCCACCGCCCGTTCCGTGCCATGGAGCACAGGTCGCGGGCGCTCGGGCGCCGGTTTTTCTTGTGCGGCGCACCATCGACAGGCGACGCCCGCGACAGGTGCACGGCAATGAGGCGCCATGTCACGACTCGATGCATTCACGCCATGCCCCGCGGACGTGCATGCCGCCGCGGATCGGTGCGCGGCGATGCACGACGGTTCATGTGCGGGTTCTCCCCAGATGACGTTTACGTAAACGTCAATTGAAAATCGAGGTCCGGATGTCCCTCGGAGCCCTCAGATGACCGATCTCGCCGCCGACCACCAGGCCCTTGCGAACTACCGCCCGACGCACAAGGTGCGCTTCGTGACGGCAGCCAGCCTGTTCGACGGGCACGATGCCTCGATCAACATCATGCGCCGCATCCTGCAGGGCATGGGCGCGGAGGTGATCCACCTCGGCCACAACCGCTCGGTCGACGAGGTGGTGACGGCCGCGCTGCAGGAAGACGTGCAGGGCATCGCGGTCAGCTCCTACCAGGGCGGCCATGTCGAGTACTTCAAGTACATGGTCGAGCTGCTGCGCGCGCGCGGCGGCGCGCATGTGCAGGTCTTCGGCGGCGGCGGCGGCGTGATCGTGCCGGCCGAGATCCGCGACCTGCACAGCCACGGCGTGCGCATCTACAGCCCCGAGGACGGCCAGCGCCTGGGCCTGGCCGGCATGATCGGCGAGATGGTGATGCGCTGCGACCGCGATCTCTCGAGCCACGCGCCGACCGGACTCGCCGCGCTGCAGGGCCACACCGAGGCCGCCTGGCGTTCGCTGGCGCAGCTCGTCACCGCGCTCGAGAACGGCAAGGCGGACGCGGGCGTGGTCGCCGCGGTGCATGAAGCGGCCCGGGCGAGCCAGACGCCCGTGCTCGGCATCACCGGCACCGGCGGCGCCGGCAAGTCCAGCCTGACCGACGAGCTGATCCGCCGGCTGCGCCTGGACCAGGACGACGCGCTGCGCATCGCCGTCATCTCGATCGATCCGTCGCGGCGCAAGAGCGGCGGCGCGCTGCTGGGCGACCGCATCCGCATGAACGCGATCGGTCCGTGGCGCCAGGGCGCGCGGGTCTGGATGCGCAGCCTCGCCACCCGCGACACCGGCAGCGAGATCTCGGCGGCGCTGCCCGACGTGATCGCCGCCGCCAAGGCGGCCGGCTTCGATCTCGTCATCGTCGAGACCAGCGGCATCGGCCAGGGCGACGCGGCGATCGTGCCCTTCGTCGACGTGCCGATGTACGTGATGACGCCCGAGTTCGGCGCCGCCAGCCAGCTCGAGAAGATCGACATGCTCGACTTCGCCGAGTTCGTCGCGATCAACAAGTTCGACCGCAAGGGCGCGCTGGACGCGCTGCGCGATGTCGCCAAACAGGTGCAGCGCAACCGCGAGGCCTTCGGCAGGCGTCCGGAGGAGATGCCCGTCTTCGGCACGATGGCCAGCCGCTTCAACGACGACGGCGTGACCGCGCTCTATCAGGCGCTGAAGGTGCGCCTGGGCGCGCTGGGCCTGCGGCTCCAGGAGGGCCGCCTGCCGCCGGTCGACACCCGCCACAGCACGCACCAGACGCCGATCGTGCCGCCGGCGCGCAGCCGCTACCTGGCCGAGATCGCCGACACCGTGCGCGGCTACAAGGCCCGCGCGCGCAAGCAGGCCGCGCTGGCGCGCGAGGTCCAGCAGCTGCGCGAGACCGCCCGCATGCTGCACGAGAACGACCCGACCCGCGACGGCGCGAAGAACACCGTGCTGGCGCTGGCCGACGAGCGCGACGGCCGCCTCGACCCGGCCGCGCGCCGGCTGCTGGCGCAGTGGCCGGCGATGCAGAAGGCCTACGCCGGCGACGAGTACGTCGTGAAGATCCGCGACAAGGAGATCCGCACCGGCCTGGTCCACACCACGCTGAGCGGCAACAAGATCCGCAAGGTCGCGCTGCCGCAGTACGAATGCCACGGCGAGCTGCTGAAGTGGCTGATGCTGGAGAACGTGCCCGGATCGTTCCCCTTCACCGCCGGCGTGTTCGCGTTCAAGCGCGAGGGCGAGGATCCGACGCGCATGTTCGCCGGCGAGGGCGACGCCTTCCGCACCAACCGCCGCTTCAAGCTGGTCAGCGAGGGCATGCCGGCCAAGCGGCTGTCGACCGCGTTCGACTCGGTCACGCTCTACGGCTCCGACCCCGACCCGCGTCCGGACATCTACGGCAAGGTCGGCAACTCGGGCGTGTCGATCGCGACGCTCGACGACCTGAAGGTGCTGTACGACGGCTTCGACCTGTGCAGCCCGACCACCTCGGTGTCGATGACGATCAACGGCCCGGCGCCGTCGATCCTGGCGATGTTCATGAACACCGCGATCGACCAGCAGACGACCAAGTTCCGCACCGACAACGGCCGCGACCCGACCGACGACGAGGCCGCCAAGATCCGAGCCTGGGTGCTGGCCAACGTGCGCGGCACGGTGCAGGCCGACATCCTGAAGGAAGACCAGGGCCAGAACACCTGCATCTTCTCGACCGAGTTCAGCCTGAAGGTCATGGGCGACATCGCCGCCTACTTCGTGCACCACGACGTGCGCAACTTCTATTCCGTCTCGATCTCGGGCTATCACATCGCCGAAGCCGGCGCGAACCCGATCAGCCAGCTCGCCTTCACGCTGTCGAACGGCTTCACCTTCGTGGAGGCGTACCTGGCGCGCGGCATGCACGTCGACGACTTCGCGCCCAACCTGTCGTTCTTCTTCTCGAACGGCATGGACCCCGAGTACACCGTGCTCGGCCGCGTCGCCCGGCGCATCTGGGCGGTGGCGATGCGCGACAAGTACGGCGCCAGCGAGCGCAGCCAGAAGCTGAAGTACCACATCCAGACCTCCGGCCGCAGCCTGCACGCGCAGGAGATCCAGTTCAACGACATCCGCACCACGCTGCAGGCGCTGATCGCGATCTACGACAACTGCAACTCGCTGCACACCAACGCCTTCGACGAGGCGATCACGACGCCGACCGAGGAATCGGTGCGCCGCGCGATGGCCATCCAGCTCATCATCAACCGCGAGTGGGGCCTGGCGAAGAACGAGAACCCGAGCCAGGGCGCGTTCATCATCGACGAGCTGACCGAGCTGGTCGAGGAAGCCGTGCTGGCCGAGTTCGAGAAGATCGCCGACCGCGGCGGCGTGCTCGGCGCGATGGAGACGGGCTACCAGCGCTCGAAGATCCAGGAAGAGTCGATGCACTACGAGATGCTCAAGCACACCGGCGAGTACCCGATCATCGGCGTCAACACCTTCCGCAACCCGCACGGCGACGCGGTGCCCGAGTCGATCGAGCTGGCCCGCTCGACCGAGGAGGAGAAGCAGTCGCAGCTCCAGCGCCTGAACGACTTCCACGCCCGCCACGCCGCCGCGGCACCGGCGATGCTCAAGCGGCTTCAGCAGGCGGTGATCGACAACGCCAACGTGTTCGAGGTGCTGATGGACGCGGTGCGGGTGTGCTCGCTGGGGCAGATCACCAGCGCGCTGTTCGAGGTGGGCGGGCAGTATCGGCGCAGCATGTGAGGCGGCCTCGGGCAGATTGCCCGACATGCGCGGAGGCCCGCCGCGGGCGGCTGCACCTCGGGCAAGATCGGGCCCCCTGCCGCCCGCCATGCCGACCGAGTTGCCCGCGACCTCCTCTTCCGCCCTGTCTGCCGACGCGCTGCAGCCTGCGCTCGACCTGCAGCGCACGCTGCTGCGCCGCGGGGCGCTGCTGGTGGCGGTGCTGCTGCTCGGGCTGGGGCTGTGGTCGGGGCACGAGCTGGGCCGGGCCGAGCGCGTGGCGCTGCCGGCCACCGCCCGGCTGGTCGCGCAGCTGCTGCATCAGGATCTGGCGCGGCAGCTGACGGCCTTCGAGCGCGACCTGCAGGAGGTGCCGGTGCGCCTCGAGGTGCTCGACGATCTGGAGCGGCGGCTGCCGCTGTGCGTGCGGCTGCGCACGCTCGACGAGCGGCCGATCGGCGGCCACTGCGCGCCGGGTGAACCGCCCCCCGGGCCGGTGGCCTGGCTGGGCGCGCGGCTGGCGGCGCTCGACGGCGCGCCCGCGCGGGTGGACCTGCCGCTGCTGCTGCCGGGCGGCATCAAGGCCGGCACGATCGAGGTCGGCGTGAACTGGGACCATGTCGGCGCGGTCTGGGCCACCCGGCTGCTGCTGCTGATGGGCTTCGGGCTGCTGCTCGGGCTGGGCGGGCTGGCGCTGACGCGGCCGGTCGGCCGGGCGCTGCGGCCGACGCGGCAGATCCTGGCGGCGCTGGCGCGGCTGGAGGCCGGCGAGCGCGAGGTGCGCCTGCCGGTGCCGCCGCTGCGCGAGCTGCGCGAGCTGACGCTGTGCTTCAACCGGCTGGCGCAGCGCTGGACCGAGCTGCTGGCGCGCCAGCAGCAGCTCGCCGGCCGGCTGCTGCACACCCGCGAGGAGGAGCGCCGCCACCTCGCCCGCGAGCTGCATGACGAGATGGGCCAGAGCCTGAGCGCGCTGCGCGCCGAGACCGCGGTCATCGCCGCGCTGGCTGCGCGCACCGGCGCGCCGGCGCTGCAGCAGGCCGCCGGCCGCATCGCCACGCTGTGCGCGCAGCTGCAGGAGGCACTGCAGGGCGTGCTGCAGGCGCTGCGCCCGACGATGCTCGACCGCTTCGGCCTCGGCGCGGCGCTGGAGGCGCTGGTCGCGCAGCCGCGCCGCCGCGAGGTCGACGGCGCCCCGCCCGCCTGCACGCTGCAGCTCCCGCCCGGCGGGCTGGAGGCGGTGCCGGCGGACATGGCCGTCCATGTCTACCGCATCGTCCAGGAGGGCCTGACCAACGCGGTCCGCCACGGCGAGGCCAGCGCGGTGCAGGTGCGGCTGGACATGGACAGCGCCCCGCAGGCCGCGCTGGTGATCGACATCGCCGACGACGGCCGCGGCCCCGGCCCGGACGGCCCGGTGCCGGGCCACGGCCTGCTCGGGCTGCACGAGCGCGTGCAGGCGCTCGGCGGCGCGCTGGCCCTCGACCTGCCCGAGGCGGGCGGCATGCGGCTGCGCGTGCGGCTGCCGATCCGCCCGCCGGTTCCCGTGGAGAACGAGACATGACGATCGAGGTGATGCTGGTCGACGACCATGCGGTGGTGCGCGAGGGCTACCGGCGGCTGCTCGAGCTGCACGAGGACGTGCGCGTGGTCGCCGAGGCGGCCGATGCCGATGCGGCGCTGCTGCAGTGGCGGGCGATGCAGCCGCGGCCCTCGGTGCTGGTGGTCGACCTGGCGCTGCCGGGCATGGGCGGGCTGGAGCTCGTCAGCCGGCTGCGCCAGCGCGACCCCGACGTGCGCTGCCTGGCCTTCAGCATGTACCGCGACGCGGTCTGGGTCACGCAGGCGCTGCGCGCCGGCGCGCTCGGCTATGTCACCAAGAGCAGCGACCCGGAGCAGCTGGTCCACGCGGTGCGCGAGGTGCACGCCGGGCGCCGGGTGCTGGGCAGCGACATCGCCGGCGAGGTCGCGCGCCACCTGATCGAGCATCCGACCGCGACGCCGCACGGCCTGACGCCGCGCGAGTTCGAGGTGCTGCGCCTGCTGCTGGCGGGCTGCAGCCCGCGCCAGATCGCCGAGGCGCTGTGCCTGAGCGTCAAGACCGTCCACAACCTGCACTACCAGATCAAGTCCAAGCTCGACACGCCCAGCGACTTCGACCTGGCCCGGCTGGCCTGGCGGCAGGGCTGGGTGGACTGAGGTCACGCGGCGATGGCGCCCGGTCGGGGCGTCAGGCGGCCGCGTCGCCGTCAGGCACCGGCACGGACGCGGGTTCGGCGGCCGGCGCCGGCAGGGGCTCGGGAATCTCGACGGGCGCCTCGGCCGCGGCCGCCTTGCCGCTGACCCAGCGCTGCAGCAGCGCCGGCGCCGACTCGTCCATCATCAGCTGCTCGCGCCGGCACAGGTTGAGCAGGTTGCCGACCAGCCGGTAGGACAGCGTGGGCACGTCGTCGCGGCCCTTGCCGAACTCGTGGCCGCACAGCAGCAGGCCGCGCAGCACCCAGTTGACCGCCTCGCGGCTGACCTCGTGGCCGGCCTCGCGGCAGCGGTCGCGCACCCGCTTGCCGGTCTCGTTGAGCTGGAAGGGCTGATCGGCGACATCGGCGGCGATGGTCTCGAGCAGCGCGCGGAAGTCGCGCGGCGACAGCATCGGCACGCCGACGGCGTCATGCACCTGGCGCGCCAGCGCGAACATCGCCGGCTCGACGCCCCAGGCCGAGGCATCGGGATGCACCCGCGCGGCCGCCGGCGTGCGCGGCACATGGCGCGCGGGATCGAACAGGTAGCCGCCCGAGCCGCTCCAGTCCAGGCGCAGCGGCGCCAGCGGCAGCGCCTCGAGAAAGCGCCGGAAGCTGCCGTGACCGCCCCATTCCGGCGCCAGGCCCGGATGCTCGGCCATCAGCCGGGCGGCCAGCCGCGCGCAGGGCACCGGCAGGTCCGAGCGCGCCACCTCGCCGCGCAGCCAGCCGGTCAGCGCCTCGGCGGCGACGACCGGCGCCACGGGCACGGCGCCCCCCTCGCCGGCCGGCGCCGCCGGCACGCCGGCGGCCTCCTCCGCGTCGCCGGCCGCGCCGAAGCCCAGGCCCTCGCGGATGAAGCGGTCGGGCTCGATCAGCAGGTCGGCCGAGGCGCGGTAGGCCGCCGACGGGAAGCCCACGGCCAGCACCGTGGTGCGGCGGTCCCAGCGGCGCAGCTTGCGCAGCACCGGCGTGAAGTCGGCGTCGGCCGAGAAGACGATGAACTCGTCGTAGTGCACCGGATGCTGCAGCAGCTCGACCATGTCGAGCACCATGTGGATGTCGGTGCTGGTCTTGCCCTCGCTGGTCATCGACGGGCAGTCGACGATCTCGAAGCCGGCATGGTTGAAGGACGGGCGGAAACGCTGGTAGACCTGCGGATTGAGGTAGACGCGCCGCACCAGCAGCCGGCGCCGGGTGCGGGCCTCGGCCTCGTCGAGGCCCTCGGGCAGGCCGAGCTCGTCGGTGAGCCAGCGGATCCACTCGGCCGGCTGGCGGCCGAAGCGCTCGGCGACCGCCGGATCGAGCTTGCGCAGGCCCGAATAGACATTGTCGAAATCAACGAACAGGGCCGACTTCATGGGTGGGGAATCTGGGGCTGGAGCAGAAAGCGAGGGGCGCAGTGTACGCAGGCGCGCCGTCGGCGAGAGGGCGATCCCGCCGCTCAGGCGGCGGGCAGTGACTTCAGTCGCAGCAGCGCCCGCACGAAGCCGTGGTCGCTGCGCGTGCGGTCCCGGCCCTCGTGCAGATGGTCGTTGAAGACCTCGACGCGGCGCACGTCGCCGAGGGCGAAGCGCGACGAGGCGACCCACTCCTCGCTGACCCAGATCTGGTCGAGCAGCTCGGGCCAGCCCTGGAAGACATGCGAGTAGGCCAGGTCGCGGTTCAGGCCCGGCTCGGTCTGCACGTCGAGCGCATGGAACAGCGCCACGTCGCGGGCCTGGCGGTCGTAGGCCACCGCCTGCGTCGCGGCGATGAGCTGGCTGGTGACCGAGCGCGGTCCGTCGTTCATGTCGCCGAGCAGCACCAGCGGGTCGCGGGTGTGCCGCGTCAGGTCGATGACGCGCGCGCGCAGCGCCGCCGACTCGGCCCCGCGCATGATCATCGCGCGCAGCGACGCCCGCGCGACCACCCGCGGATCATCGCGGTCCTCGAGCGCGCGGCCCTCGGCATCCTGCAGGAACTTCGGCCGCTTGGACTTCAGGTGCGCCACCAGCACATGCAGGCGCTGGCCGCGCTTCGTGCGCAGCGTGGCGTGCAGCACCGGGCGCTCGAAGCGGGCGTGCTCGCCGACCTCCGGCACGACGACCGACTCGCCCGGGCCGAAGTCGGCCAGGCTGCGCACCGCCTCGACCTTCAGCCGCGTCACCAGACCGACGCGCGGCGTGCCCTCAGCGCCGGTCTCGGCGCCCGGCGCCAGCACCTGCATCGCCTGCAGGCCGCTGCGCGCCACCGCCGCCTTCAGCGCCGCCTCGTCCCAGACCTCCTGCACGCCGGCGACATCGGCGTTGAGCCGGCGCAGCATCTGGCCGATCCATTCGAGCTTGCGCTCGTGCTCGGCCATGCCGTAGGGCGCCTGGTTCGGATAGAAGGCCCGCCCGGGCAGCGCGAGGTTGAGCAGGTTGCAGCTCGCCACCGTCAGGGGGATCCAGTCGGCGGGCGAGGTCGGCACGGCGGGAGCCGGCGGCGGCGGAGTGTGACATCGCCCGTGTCAGTTCGCTGTAGAGGAGGACAAGTACTGTGGCAACCCCGCACACCGATTTTTCCGGAGGAAGACAGCCATGGCACGTGAAGTCTTTGTCGTCAGCGCCGCACGCACCGCGATCGGCACGTTCGGAGGCACGCTGAAGGACGTTCCTCTGGCCGACCTCGCCACCACCGCCGTCAAGGCCGCCCTCGCCCGCTCGGGCGCGCCGGCCGACGCCGTCGGTCACCTCGCGATGGGCACGGTCGTCACCACCGAGCCGCGCGACTGCTACCTGAGCCGCGTCGCCGCGGTCAACGCCGGCCTGCCCAAGGAGACCCCGGCCTTCAACGTCAACCGCCTGTGCGGTTCGGGCCTGCAGGCCATCATCTCGGCCTCGCAGGCCATCCTGCTGGGCGACTGCGAAGTGGCGGTCGGCGCCGGTGCCGAGAACATGAGCCGCGGCGCCTACCTGATGCCGGGCGCGCGCTGGGGCACCCGCATGGGCGACGCGCAGCTCATCGACCTGATGGTCGGCGCGCTGCACGATCCCTTCCACAAGATCCACATGGGCATCACCGCCGAGAACGTCGGCGAGCAGTTCGGCATCAGCCGCCAGCAGATGGACGAGGCCGCGGCCGAGAGCCACCGCCGCGCCGCTGCCGCCACCGCCGCCGGCTACTTCAAGGAACAGATCGTCCCGGTGGAGATCGCCAGCCGCAAGGGCACGATCAGCTTCGTGACCGACGAGCACATCAAGGCCGACACCACCGCCGAGAGCCTGGCCAAGATGCGCCCGGCCTTCAAGAAGGACGGCGCCGTCACCGCCGGCAACGCCTCGGGCATCAACGATGCCGCCGCCGCGGTCATGCTGGCCAGCGGCGAGGCCGTCAAGGGCCATGGCCTGCGTCCGCTGGCCCGCCTGGTGTCCTACGCCCACACCGGCGTCGAGCCCACCATCATGGGCATCGGCCCGGTCTCGGCCTCGCGCAAGGCGCTCGAGCGCGCCGGCCTGACGGTCGCCGACATGGACGTGATCGAGGCCAACGAGGCCTTCGCCGCCCAGGCCTGCGCGGTCAACAAGGAACTGGGCCTCGATCCGGCCAAGGTCAACCCGAACGGCTCGGGCATCTCGCTGGGCCACCCGATCGGCGCCACCGGCGCGATCATCACCACCAAGGCGGTCTACGAGCTGCAGCGCACCGGCGGCCGCTACGCGCTGGTGACGATGTGCATCGGCGGCGGCCAGGGCATCGCTGCGATCTTCGAGCGCTGCTGATCGGCAGGCGCCCGGGACGGTGAGGCCGCATCCGGCCGGCACCGTCCTCCTCTTTCATGCGTGCCTCGATTCAGAGGTCGTTCACAGGCCGGTCGGCGACGACCGGCCTTTTTTGCGTCCGCGCCGGCTTCAGGCGCGGACGCTGCCGGCGGTCTGCTGGGCGCGCACCGCGGCGGCGCGCAGGTCGGCGGCATACGAGGGCTGGGTCGCCTCGTAGCGGCCGGCCCACTCGATCAGCTCTTCGGCGGTGCGCGGCTCGCGCGGCTGCAGGCTGCTCCTGGCGGCCTTCATCGCGCCCTGCCACTGATCGACCAGCCAGCCGACCAGACGCACCAGCGGTGCCTGGGCGGCAGCAAAAGCCTGCGACTGAACGGGAACAAGGATCTGGGCCATCACGAACTCCTTAGGGAAAACCCTTGGTTGATGGCTGAAGTTTAGGGTAAACCCCAGGCCCCTGATCAAGTCGACGCCCCAAAGACCATCATGTTGACTTGGTCTATGAAAATACCCTTCGATTACAGAGCAGGTACATCAATCCCGGTGCACCGCCCGCGCGGCCCGGCCGCTGCGCAGCACCGACCAGGCCAGCCAGATGCCGCCGATGCCGGCGATCAGGAACCCCAGCAGCCCGAAGGCCGGCAGACCGAACAGCATCGGCCCGCCCTTGACGGTCATGACGATGGACGAGCCGACGATCAGCGCCGCCACCACCATCGCCACCGTCAGCCGGCTAACCGCGCGGTCGAGCTGGTCGACGACCCGCTCGAGATGGCGCACCTCGACATGCACCTGCACGCCGGTGCGCTTGGCCTGGCGCAGCATGCGGGCAGCCTCGCGCGGCAGGCGCCCGAGCAGGCGCAGGCCATGCACCGCCGAGCTCCAGCCGCGTTCGACCAGCACCCTGGGCGAATAGCGCGCGCGCACCGCCGCCTCCAGCAGCGGCTCGGCCTCGGTGGCCATGTGGAAGTCGGGCGCCAGCGAGCGCCCCAGCCCCTCCAGCGTGATGAAGGTCTTGACCAGCAGCGCCAGATCGGCCGGCAGCGCCAGCCGGTACTCGCGCAGGATGGTGGTGACGTCGTTCATCATCGCGCCCAGGCTGAGCTTGGCCAGCGCGGTGCCGCGGTACTGGTCGACGAAGGCGACGACGTCCTGCTGCAGGCCCTCCATGTCGGTGCGCCCGGCGTCCTCGGTCCACTCCATCAGCACCTCGACGACCGCCTCCGGATCGCGCTGCACCAGACCGAGCATCAGCGACAGCAGCTGGTCGCGGCGCACGTCGCTGAGCCGGCCCATCATGCCGAAGTCGATGAAGGCCAGCCGGTTGCCCGGCAGGTAGAAGACATTGCCCGGGTGCGGATCGGCGTGGAAGAAGCCGTCCTCGATGATCATCTTCAGCACCGCCTGCGCGCCGCGCTGCGCCAGCAGCATGCGGTCGAGCCCGGCGGCATCCACCCGCGCCAGCTCGTGGCCCGGGATGCCGTCGATGCGCTGCTGCACGTTGACCCGCTCGCCGGTCCAGTCCCAGTAGACCTTCGGGATGACGATGTGCTCGCGCCCGGCGAAATGGGCGGCGATGCGCTCGGCGTTGTGGCATTCGCTCTGCAGGTCGAGCTCGCGGCGCAGCGAGCGCGCGAGCTGGCGCACCAGGCCGACCGGCTGGTAGGGCCGCAGGTCGGGCCACTCGTCCTCGGCGATCAGCGCCAGCCGCTCGAGCAGGCGCAGGTCGGCCTCGATGACCGGGCGGATGCCGGGCCGGCGCACCTTGACGACGACCTCGGTGCCGTCGTGCAGCTGCGCGCCATGCACCTGCGCGATCGAGGCCGCCGCCAGCGGCTCGGCATCGAAGCGAGCGAAGACCTCCTCGGGCGGCGCGCCCAGGTCCTCGGTGAGCTGGGCGCGCACCACCGCGACCGGCACCGTCGGCGCCTGGCTGTGCAGCTTCTCGAGCTCGGCGATCCAGGCCGGGCCGAACAGGTCGGCGCGCCCGGCCAGGATCTGGCCGAGCTTGACGAAGGTCGGCCCCAGATCCTCGAGCGCCATGCGCAGCTGCACCGGCGGCTCCAGCCGCGCCAGATCGGCGGCATGGTCCATGCGCAGCACATGGCCGGCGCGAGCCAGCCGGTCGGCCCAGCCGAGCCGGCGCACCAGATCGCCCAGGCCGTGGCGGATGAAGACCGCCGCGATCTCCTGCAGCCGGCCGAGATCGCGGGCTGCCGTCAGGGTGGGGAAGGCCATGCGCGTGGCGATCAGCGGTCGCCGAGGCGCGACCAGAGGTAGGCGAACTCCAGCGCCTGCAGGTGCGCGCGCTGGGCGTTGTCGGCCGCGCCGCCGTGGCCGCCCTCGATGTTCTCGTAGTACAGCACCGGCTGGCCGAGCGCCTCAAGCCGCGCGACCATGCGCCGCGCGTGGCCCGGATGCACCCGGTCGTCGCGGGTCGAGGTGGTGAAGAGCGCACGCGGATAGCTCACGCCCTCGCGCAGCGCCTGGTAGGGGCTGTAGCGCTCGATCCAGGCGCGCTGCTCGGGCTGGTCGGGGTCGCCGTACTCGGCCATCCACGACGCGCCCGCCAGCAGCCGGTGGTAGCGCAGCATGTCGAGCAGCGGCACCTGGCAGACCACCGCGCCGAACAGGTCCGGCCGGCGCGTCATCGCCGCGCCCACCAGCAGGCCGCCGTTGCTGCCGCCCATGATGCCCAGCCGCGCCGGCGAGCTCAGGCCGCTGGCGACCAGGTCCTCGGCCACCGCGATGAAGTCCTCGTGGCTGCGGGGCTTGTGCTCGCCGACCGCCGCCTGGTGCCAGGCCGGGCCGAACTCGCCGCCGCCGCGGATGTTGGCCACCACCAGCGCGCCGCCGCGCTCGTACCAGGCCAGGCCGAAGCCGCCCGAGTACCAGGGCTGCATCGACACCTCGAAGCCGCCGTAGCCGTAGAGCAGCGTGGGCGTGCTGCCGTCCATCGGCGCGTCCTTCGGGCGCACGACGAAGTACGGCACGCGCGTGCCATCGGCGCTGGTGGCGAAGCGCTGCTCGGCCACGAGCCCCGCGGCGTCGAAGTAGCTCGGGCGCTGCCTGATCACCTCGGGCGCGCCCGCGCCACCCGCATCGAGCAGCATCAGCGAGTCGGGCGTGAGGAAGTCGGCGTAGGTGACCCAGCAGTGCTCGGCCAGCGGATCGTCCGGCAGATGCGGCTCATGCAGCGCACCCAGGCCCAGCGTGCCCGGCCCCGGCAGCGCCACCGCGCGGCGCGTCCACGTGCCGGTGGCGGCGTCGAAGCGCAGCGCCTCCACCCGGTTGGCGACGTTGTCGAGCAGGTTCAGCAGCACCTGCCCGCGCGTCCAGGCGCTGCCGCCGAGCGAGCAGGTCGGCGTCGGCGTGAACAGCGCCGTCCAGCGCAGCGCCTCGACGCCCTGCGCCATCAGCGCGTCGGCGTCGGCCGCCAGCAGCGAGCCGGCCGGATGGCGCGTGCCGTCGTGCTGCACCAGATCGCTGCGCAGCTCCATCACCGCCCAGCGCTCGTGGAAGCCCAGGCTGGCGTCGGCCGGCTTGGGGATCTCGCGGCGGCGGCCGTCGGGGCCGGCCAGCCACATCGCGGTGGTGTAGAAGTCGACCGAGCGGCCGTGGATCACGCGCTCGAAGCCGGGCGTGTCGTCGATGCTGACCCAGGCCGAGACGTCGCTCGCCTCGCCCTCGTGGATCGTCGGCGCGTCCGCCAGCGGCGTGCCGCGACGCCAGGCCTTGATGACGCGCGGATAGCCCGAGTCGGTCATCGAGCCCGGCCCGAAGTCGGTGCCGACCGCCAGCGTGTCGGCGTCGATCCAGCTCGCGCTGCTCTTGGCCTCGGGCAGCGTGAAGCCGCCCTCCTCGGCCGGGATGAAGCGGCGCTCGACCAGATCGAACTCGCGCACCACGGTGGCGTCCGCGCCGCCGCGCGACAGGTCGATCAGGCAGCGGCGCCAGACCGGGCGGCCCTCGGCATCACGCGCCGGCGTGCAGACGTCCACGCCGTGCCAGACCCAGTTCTCGCCCTCGGCCGCGGCCAGCGCGTCCAGGTCGAGCACCGTCTCCCACGCCGGCTCGGGCTGGCGGTAGCTCGCCAGCGTCGTGCGCCGCCACAGGCCGCGCGGATGCTCGGCGTCCTGCCAGAAGTTGTAGAAGTCGTGGCCGATGCGGCTGACGTAGGGAATGCGCTCGCGCGCGTCCATCAGCGCCTTCAGGCGCGGACGGAACTCGGCGTAGTCGGCGCGCGCGCCCAGCTCGCCCTCGGTGCGGGCGTTGTGCTCGCGCACCCAGGCCAGCGCGGCCTCGCCCAGCACGTCTTCGAGCCAGAGGTCCGGGGCCTCGCCCTCGGCAGGCGACACGGCGCTCATGCCGCACCTTCCGCGTACGGATCGGCGAAGCCCAGCGCCGCCATCACCTCGCGCTCGCGCTGCTCCATCGCCTCGGCCTCTTCCTCGCTGTCCTCGTGGTCGTAGCCCTGGGCGTGCAGCGTGCCGTGCACCAGCAGGTGGGCGTAGTGGGCCAGCAGCTCCTTGCCGTTGGCGGCGGCCTCGGCCTCGACCACCGGCGCGCACAGCACCAGATCGGCCACCACCACCGGCTCGTCGGCGTAGTCGAAGGTCAGCACGTTGGTGGCGTAGTCCTTCTGGCGGTACTCGCGGTTGAGCGTCTGGCCCTCCTCGGCGTCGACGATGCGCACAGTGATCTCGCCAGGCAGCTCCAGCGCGGCGCGCACGAAGCGCGCGACCTTGTGGCGCGGCAGCAGCGCGCGGTGGCGCGGATCGGCGAATTGCAGCGACAGGCTCAGTTCGGGACGGGCAGCGGGCATGGAACGGGGCTTTCTCGGAATCGGTGAAGGAAGGGCGCGGCGGGCGGTCCGGGGGCCGGGTTCAGGCCTCGGGCCGGTCGCCCACCGGACGCGGCCGCGCCGCATCGTAGGCCTCGACGATGCGCGCCACCAGCGGATGGCGCACCACGTCGGCGGCGGTGAAGCGGGTCATCGCGATGCCGCGCACCTGGCGCAGCACCTGCGCGGCATCGACCAGGCCGCTCTTCTGGCCCTTGGCCAGGTCGATCTGCGTGGTGTCGCCGGTGACCACCGCGCGGCTGCCGAAGCCGATGCGGGTCAGGAACATCTTCATCTGCTCGGGCGTGGTGTTCTGCGCCTCGTCGAGGATGACGAAGGCGTGGTTGAGCGTGCGCCCGCGCATGAAGGCCAGCGGCGCGATCTCGATCTGGCCCTTCTCGAAGGCCTTGGCCACGCGCTCCATGCCCATCAGGTCGTAGAGCGCGTCGTAGAGCGGGCGCAGGTAGGGGTCGACCTTCTGCGCCAGGTCGCCGGGCAGGAAGCCCAGGCGCTCGCCGGCCTCCACCGCCGGGCGGGTCAGGATGATGCGCTGCACGCCGCCGCGCTCGAGCGCGTCGACCGCGCAGGCCACCGCCAGGAAGGTCTTGCCGGTGCCCGCCGGCCCCAGGCCGAAGGTGATGTCGTGGCCGAGGATGTTGCGCAGGTAGGCGACCTGGTTGCGGGTGCGCCCGGCCAGCTCGGCGCGGCGCGTCTTCAGCACGATCTCGGGCGCCTCGCCGGCGGGCTCGACCACCGTCTCGCCGGCCTGCACCACCCGCAGCGCCGGGCCGTCGTCCTGCAGCGCCTGCACCAGCAGCAGCTGCAGCTCGGCCGGCTCGATCGGCGCGGCGGCGCGCTCGTGGAGCTGCTGCAGCACCGCGACGGCGCGCTCGGCGGCGCGGCGGGCGCCCTCGACGCGGAAGGTCTCGTTGCGCCGGCGGATGCTGACGTCGAAGGCGGCCTCGATCGTGCGCAGGTGCTCGTCCAGCGCGCCGCAGACATGGGCGAGACGCTGGTTGTCGTGGGGAATGAAGGCGTGGCGCAGGATCACGGTTCGAGTGTGAACTTTGAGGCACGGGGCCGGAGCCGCGATTGTCGCCGCGCGCCGGCATCCGGGGCGGTCCGGCAGAATCGGGCGCCCGCCCGCCACCTCTTCCGGATTTCACATTTCAGTGACCTCGACCGATGCCTCCGCGCACGACGCGCCGCCGCCCCTGCCGACCGTCCTGCCGGTGAGCTCGGCGGTCGAGACCGTCTCTCCCGTCGACACGCCCGCCGCGGCAGGCTCGACCGTCGAGCCTGCCCCCTCGGGATGGCGGGCTCATCTGGAGCGCCTGCGCAGCAGCGGCGGCCGCTCGCTGCTGGAGGCCCTGCACCCGGCCCGCTGGGGCCTGCTGGTGGTCGCGCTGATCCTGGCCGGGCTGTGGCTGGTCGAGCTCGGCAGCCACCCCGGCCCGCTGGACCAGCTGCAGATCCGCAGCGCGCTGGTGATGCGCGCGCCGACCCCGGAGCAGCCGCAGGTCGGCCCCGCACGGCTGATCACGCTGCCCCACGCCTGGGAGCAGTCTCCGCGCAGCAGCTCGCCGCTGTGGTACCGGCTGCGCTTCGACCTGCCCCGCCTCGATCCGGCCTCGCCGGTGATGCAGGGCCTGTACATCGAGCAGATCTGCGGCGCGCACGAGATCCGGCTCAACGGCTGGCGGCTGTCGGCGCGCGGCCGGATCGGCGCGCCGCGGCCCAACGACTGCCTCGAGCCGGTGCTGGTGTCGCTGCCGCCGGCGATGCTGCGCGCGGCCGACAACCAGCTCGACATCCTGCTCGACGCGCAGGTGCGCTCGCAGGTGGCCGTCAGCGAGCACGCCGGCCACCTCTCGCCGGTGCGCGTCGGCCCGCTGCCGGCGCTCGAGGGCCTGCAGCGGCGCCAGCACACGGTGCGCACCAGCACCACGCAGGCGCTGGCGCTGCTGGCCGGCGTCGTCGGCGTGGCCGCGCTGGCGCTGGCCGCGCGCAGCCGTCTGCCCTACCTGGGCTACTTCGGCGCGGCCAGCGTCGGCTGGGCGCTGCTGTGCGCGCTGCTGACCGGCGCGCACCTGCCGCTGACGGTGGCCGCGCACGAGTGGCTGGCCGGTGCGCTGATGCCGCCGATCGCGGTGGCGCTCATCCTCTCGCTGATGCGCTACAGCGGCATCCAGGTGCGCTGGCTCGAGCTGTCGATCGCGCTGCAGAGCATCGTCGTGCCGCTGAGCCTGCTGATCGCCGCGCCCGACCGCATCAGCACGATCACCCAGCCGTGGATGGTCATCCTGTCGCTGGAGGTGCTGGTGGCGGTCGGCGCCTTCCTGCGCCGCGCCTGGCAGTGCTCGCCGGCGGACTTCCGCGTCGTCGGCCTGGCGCTGGGCGTGGCGCTGCTGGTCGGCGCCTTCGAGCAGATGATGGTGCCCGGCAGCATCCTGCTGCCCGGCAGCCGCGCCATCAGCGTCGCGCTGGTGGTGATGTTCGCCGGCATGGTGATGCGGCTGATGCAGCAGATGCAGTCGGCCATCGCCGCGGCCGAGGACGGCCGGGTCGCCGCCGAGCGCCGCGTGCAGGAGATCACCGCCGACATGGAGCACAACTACAGCCACATGGCCGAGCTGCGCGTCGAGCAGGTCACCGCCAAGGAGCGCAAGCGCATCGCCGCCGACCTGCACGACGACCTCGGCGCCAAGCTGCTGACCATCGTGCACACCAGCGAGAGCGAGCGCATCGCCACGCTGGCGCGCGAGGCGCTCGAGGAGATGCGGCTGTCGGTGCGCGGCCTGACCGGCCGGGCGGTTCAGCTCGGCGACGCCATCGGCGACTGGCGCAGCGAGGTCATGATGCGCCTGAGCCAGGGCGGCGTGGAGCTGAACTGGAACACGCCCGACGAGCTGCTGATGAGCGAGCGGGCGATGAGCGCCCGCGCCTACGTGCAGACCACCCGCATCCTGCGCGAGGCCGTCAGCAACGTGCTCAAGCACAGCGGCGCGACGCACTGCGAGATCTCGATGCGCATGGATCTCAACGACTTCGAGCTGACCATCTCCGACAACGGCAAGGGCATTCCGATGGAGCTCGACGGCAAGCTCGACCGCGGCCACGGCATGTCGACGATGAAGGGCCGCGCCAAGCAGCTGCAGGGCCAGTGCCTGGTCGAGTCCGGCCCCGGCTACGGCACGACGATCCGCCTGACGCTGCCGCTGTAAACCAACAAGTACCAATCGACCGGCAACGCCAGTGATCCGTCACGAATTCCGGTCATTTTCGTAACCAGTTCCGCCACGGGGCTCCAGCCGGCCCGGCGGGGTTCACACTCACGTCCGATCGAACGAACCGCCGCTGGCTGCCCGAGGAAAGACCATGAAAACGATCCTGCTGCTCGAAGACCTTCCCGAAATCCGCGCCTGGCTGCGCGCCCTGGTGATGCAGGTGTTTCCCGGCTCGACGGTGGTCGAGTCGGCGCGCGTGCACGACGCGCTGCAGCAGGTCGCCGCGCAGCGCTTCGACCTGGCGATGATCGACCTGGGCCTGCCCGACGGCTCCGGCGTGAAGGTGGTGCAGGCGCTGCGCGAGGCCCAGCCCGACGCGCAGTCGGTGGTGGTGACCATCCACGACGACGACGACCACCTGTTCCCGGCGCTGCAGGCCGGCGCCTACGGCTACCTGCTCAAGGAGCAGCCGCGCGAGCAGCTGATGGAGCATCTGCAGCGCATCAGCCAGGGCGAGCCGCCGCTGTCGCCGTCGATCGCGCGCCGGATGATCTCCTACTTCTCGGCGCAGGCGAACAAGCCGGCACTGCAGCCGCAGCAGACCCAGGACCAGCTGATCCCGAACGTGCAGCTCACCGAGCGCGAGCGCGAGGTGCTGCTGCGGGTGGCCAAGGGCTTCACGCTGCCGGAGATCGGCGTGCAGCTGGGCCTGTCCCGCCACACCATCGCCGACTACGTCAAGCAGATCTACCGCAAGCTCAACGTGAGCTCGCGCGCCGAGGCGGCGCTGGAGGCGCAGCGCCTGGGCCTGTTCCGGCGCTGAGGCGCTCGCATAATCGCGTCCATGATCGGACGACTCACCGGAACCCTGGCGGAGAAATCCCCGCCGCTCGTGCTCATGGATGTCGGCGGCGTCGGCTACGAGGTCGACGTGCCGATGAGCACCTTCTGCAGCCTGCCGCACCTGGGCGAGCGCGTCACGCTGCACACCCACATGGTGGTGCGCGAGGACGCGCAGCTGCTCTACGGCTTCCTGACGCTGGAGGAGCGCGAGACCTTCCGCGAGCTCATCCGCATCAGCGGCGTGGGCCCGCGCATCGCGCTGGCGGTGCTGTCGGGCATGAGCGCGCAGGAGCTGGCGCAGGCGGTGAGCCAGCAGCAGCCCGGCCGCCTGGTCAAGGTGCCCGGCATCGGCAAGAAGACCGCCGAGCGCCTGCTGCTCGAGCTCAAGGGCAAGCTCGCACCCGACCTGGGCGTGCCCGCAGGCGCGGTCGTGACCAGCGACGCGCAGGCCGACATCGTCCAGGCGCTGGTCGCGCTGGGCTACAGCGACAAGGACGCGGCCGCGGCGATCAAGGCGCTGCCCGCCGACATCGGCGTGAGCGACGGCATCCGCGCGGCGCTGAAATCACTGGTGAAATAGACAGTCCTGCGCACGGTTTCCGGCCGGTCGTCGGCCGGCTTTGACGGACAATTCCGCGCATGGCCATCCAGACCGACGACTTCGCCGCACCCCCGAAACGCATCGTCAGCGCCGCTGCCGGCACGCCCCAGGAAGAAGCCCTGGAACGCGCGCTGCGCCCGAAGCTGCTGGGCGAGTACATCGGCCAGGCGCGTGCGCGCGAGCAGCTCGAGATCTTCATCGGCGCGGCCCGGAAGCGCCGCGAGGCGCTCGACCATGTGCTGCTGTTCGGCCCGCCGGGGCTGGGCAAGACGACACTGAGCCACATCGTCGCCGCCGAGCTGGGCGTGAACCTGCGCCAGACCAGCGGCCCCGTCCTCGAGAAGCCCAAGGACCTGGCCGCGATCCTGACCAGCCTCGAGAAGAACGACGTGCTCTTCATCGACGAGATCCACCGCCTGAGCCCGGTGGTCGAGGAGATCCTCTACCCGGCGCTGGAGGACTACCAGATCGACATCATGATCGGCGAGGGGCCGGCGGCGCGCTCGATCAAGCTCGACCTGCAGCCCTTCACGCTGGTGGGCGCCACCACCCGCGCGGGCATGCTGACCAACCCCTTGCGCGACCGCTTCGGCATCATCGCGCGGCTGGAGTTCTACACGCCCGAGGAGCTCTCCCGGATCGTCACCCGCTCGGCCGGGCTGCTGGGCGCGCCGATCGACGCCGAGGGCGCGATGGAGCTGGCGCGGCGCTCGCGCGGCACGCCGCGCATCGCCAACCGGCTGCTGCGCCGAGTGCGCGACTACGCCGAGGTCAAGGGCGACGGCCGCATCGTCAAGACGGTGGCCGACCGCGCGCTGACCATGCTCGACGTCGATCCGGTCGGCTTCGACCTGATGGACCGCAAGTTCCTGGAGGCGGTGGTGCACCGCTTCGACGGCGGCCCGGTCGGGCTGGAGAACGTCGCCGCCGCGATCGGCGAGGACGCCGGCACGATCGAGGACGTGATCGAGCCCTACCTGATCCAGCAGGGCTACCTGCAGCGCACCCCGCGCGGCCGGGTGGCCACGCTGGCGGCCTGGCGTCACCTGGGCGTGACGCCGCCGCAGCGCGCCGGCCTGGTCAGCGGCGGCACCGACCTGTTCGGAGACGGCGCGTGACCGCGCTCAGGACAGGCTGTGCGCCGGCGTGAGGCCGCGGCCGCCATCGCTGCTTTCCTCGAGGGTGTCGCCTTCGAGGTGCTGGATGTCGCCCCAGCCGATCATGGTCAGCCGCTCGCCGGTGAACAGCAGGCGGTTGATGCTGGCGTTGCCGAGCTGCCAGGTGCGGGGCGCCTCGATGGGCATGCCGCAGGCGGCGCGGTACAGACAGTCGAGCACGCCGCCGTGCGCCACCAGCACCACCGTCTCGCCGGGGTGAGCCGCCGCCAGGCGCTGGGCGGCATCGACCGAGCGCTGGTAGAAGACGCGCAGCGACTCGGCGCCCTCGGGCTCGAAGTCGGGTTCTCGCGACTTCCAGCGCCGGACCAGGTCCGGGTGGATCGCCTCGATCTCCGCGACGGTGCGGCCCTGGAACAGGCCGAAGCGCCGCTCGCGCAGGCCCTGGTCGTGAATGACCGGCAGACCGGTGCGCAGCGAGATGGCCGCGGCGGTGTCGGCGGCGCGGACCAGGTCGGAGGCGTAGATCGCCGCGATGTCCTCGCCGGCGAGCGCCTCGGCGACCCGCCCGGCCTGCCAGCGGCCGGTGTCGTTGAGCGGAATGTCCAGCTGGCCCTGGATGCGGGTGTCGACGTTCCAGGCGGTCTCGCCGTGACGGATCGCGAGGATGCGGGTGCCGTGGCCCATGCCGCGCTTCCTCAGGCGCCCGCGCCGAGGCGTCGGTTCAGCGTGTAGCTGCCGGTGATCGCGGCCTGGCCGAGCACATGGCCGGCGATCGCCTCGCGCACCTGCGCGCCGGTGAAGGCGCCCTCGACCGGGCAGCGCGCCAGGTCCAGCGCGTACAGCGTGAAGACGTAGTGGTGCACCAGGCTGTCGTTGAACGGCGGGAAGGGGCCGTCGTAGCCGAAGTACTGGCCCGACATGTCGGCGTTGCCGGCGAACCAGCCGGTGTAGTCGTTCAGGCCGTGGCGCGCGCCGTGCAGCGTCTCGGGGCCGGCCTTGCCGCGGGCGGTGAAGCCCTGGCTGAACTCGCCCTCGGCGATCTGCGCCAGCGTCGGCGGCAGGTCGACCATCACCCAGTGGAAGAAGTCCACGCGCGGCAGGTCGGCCGGCACCTCGCGGTCGGTCTGGTTGACGTCGTCGCCGCGGCTGGGCACGTCCGGATCGTGGCAGACCAGCACCAGGCTCTTCGTGCCGGCGGGCAGGTCGCTCCAGGCCAGGTGCGGGCTGACGTTGTCGGAGAAGGTGACGATGCCGGCGTCGTCGGGGCGGCCGGCGGCGAAGCGGGCGGGAATGGCGGCGCCGTCGGTCAGGCTGTCGCTGCGGAGTTGCATGGGAGCGGTCTTCCTTGCGGGTTCGGGGACGCGGGGAGCGAGGGGCGCGCTCAGACGCCCCAGACGATGTCTTCCTCGGCGGCGGCGCAGCGCCGCATCATGTCGATCAGCGGCCAGACGCGCTGGCGCAGGCTCACGCCCTTCGGGGCCGGCAGCGTGCGGCCCTCGGCGGCGGCCTCGGCCTCGGCGCGGCGGCGCGCCTCCTCCTCGTCGAGCACCGCCGCCTCCAGCACGGCGATGGCCTGCGGCATCTGCGCCGGCTGGAAGATGCCCTGCGGCGCCGGCTCGCGGCCGAGCAGGCGCATCAGCCGGTCGCCGACATCGGAGGTCATGATCACGTCGCCGGACGCCTTGGAGCGGAACTTGTAGAGCATGGTCGGACTTTCTCGAGCGGTTCGTCGTTGCCGGATCCGGTCGATTCTGCCCGAGGCTCAGGCCGGCGGCGTGTCGGACGCGATGCCGAGCGCCGCGGCGATGCGCGCGCGCAGGGCCTGCGACAGCGCGCGGCGGTCCAGGCCGGCGGGATCGATCGGCGCCAGGATGCCCACGCGCACCTCGATGGCGTCGGCGCAGGCGATGCGCCACAGGCTCTGCAGCAGCGTGGTGTCGCCGATGTAGGCCGCCGCCGGACTCACCGGATGGCCGGGCTCGGAGAAGCGCAGCGCCAGCGGCTGCACCGGCACGCCGGTGGTGACTGCCGCCTGCAGCAGGTTGGCGTGGAAGGGCAGCAGCTGGTGGCCGTCGGAGGTGGTGCCCTCGGGGAAGAAGGCCACCGTGTCGCCGGCGGCCAGCGCCTCGGCCGACTGGTGCACCACCCGCAGCGCGTCGCGCTTGCTCTCGCGCTCGATGAAGAGCGTGCCGGCGGCCGTGATCAGCCAGCCCAGCACCGGCCAGGCCTTCACGTCGGCCTTCGAGACGAAGCGCGCCTGCGGACAGACCGCATGCACCGCGGTGATGTCCAGCCAGGAGACATGGTTGGCGGCGATCAGGTGCGCGCCCGGCGCGAAGCGGCCGTCCGGCCGCAGCCGCAGGCCCAGCAGCGCCAGCAGCCGCGCCGACCACCACTGGATGCGGGCGCAGCGATGCGCGGCGCTGGCACCGTCGAACTCCCGCCAGGCGACCCAGACGCCGTGCAGGATGTGCACCAGCACCCGGCCGAGGCGCCAGACCGCCCTCAGGCTGCGCAGCACGCGGACCGCCCGGCGTCAGCGCAGCTCGTGCGCGACGGTGCCGGCGACCAGCGTCGCGCGCACCCGGCCCGGCAGCGCCATGCCGGTGTCGGCGAAGGCGAACGGCGTGTGCTTGCCCTGGCTGTGCAGCACGTCGGGCGTGACCGGCCAGGTCTCGTCCGGATCGAAGACGCAGACATCGGCCACGCCGCCCTCGACCAGCCGGCCGGCGCTCGACGCCAGCGAGCCCAGCGCATCGCCCAGAACCCGCACCGGGTCCGAGGTGACGCGCGCCAGCGTCTGCGCCAGCGACAGCTCATGGTCCCGGCCCCACTTCAGCGCCAGGCTGAGCAGCAGCTCCAGGCCGGTCGCGCCCGGCTCGGCCTCGCCGAAGGGCAGCGTCTTGGCGTCGCCCTCGACCGGCGTGTGGTCGGAGACCAGCGCGTCGATCGTGCCGTCGGCCAGACCGGCGCGCAGCGCGTCGCGGTCGCGGCCCTGGCGCAGCGGCGGCGTCAGGCGCATGGCCGAATTGAAGTAGCCGATGTCGACATCGGTCAGGTGCAGCGAGTTGATGCTGACGTCGGCGGTGACCGGCAGGCCCTCGGCCTTGGCCTGGCGCACCAGCTCGACGCCGGCGGCGCTCGACAGGCGGCACAGGTGCACCCGCACGCCGGTGGCGCGCATCAGCTCGAAGATGGTGTGCAGCGAGATCGTCTCGGAGGCCACCGGCACGCCCGACAGGCCCAGCCGGGTCGCGACCGCGCCGCTGGCGGCCACGCCCTTGCCCAGCCACGGATCGACCGGTCGCAGCCACAGCGACAGGTTGTGCGAGGACGCGTACATCATCGCGCGCTGCAGCACCAGGGTGTCCTTGATCGCCGCCTCGGCCTGCGAGAAGCCGACGCAGCCGGCGGCCGTCAGCTCGGCCATCTCGGTCAGCGCCTCGCCCTTCAGGCCGCGGGTCAGCGCGCCCAGCGGGAACAGCCGGCACAGCGAGAGCTTGCGGGCGCGGAACTTCAGCATCTCGACCAGGCCGGGCTCGTCGAGCGCAGGATCGGTGTCGGGCGGGCAGACCAGGCTGGTCACGCCGCCGGCCGCCGCCGCGTTGAGCTCGCTCTCGAGCATGCCGCGCTCGCGCAGCCGCGCGGCCAGGTCGACCAGGCCGGGCGCGACGACGCAGCCGCGTGCGTCGAGGGTGCGGCTGGGATGGAAGTCGGTCGGCACCGCGCCGATGGCGACGATGCGGCCGGCGGCGATCGCCACGTCGGCGATCTCGTCGCGGCCCGAGGCCGGATCGACGACGCGGCCGTTCTGGATCAGGATCTTCATGCTTCGTTCCCCGCGATGATCGACATCACCGCCATGCGCACCGCGATGCCGAAGGTGACCTGCGGCAGGATCACGCTGTGCCGGCCGTCGGCCACCGCCGAGTCGATCTCGACGCCGCGGTTGATCGGACCCGGGTGCATCACGATGCAGTCGGGCGCGGCCAGCGCGAGCTTCTCCTCGGTCAGGCCGTAGCTCTTGAAGTACTCGCCGGCGCTGGGCAGCATCGCGCCGCTCATGCGCTCGTTCTGCAGGCGCAGCATGATGATGACGTCGGCATCGCGGATGCCCTCGGCCATGTCGTGGTGGACCTGCACGCCCATCTCGGACAGGTTGCCCGGCACCAGCGTCTTCGGGCCCACCGCGCGGATCTCGGGCACGCCCAGCGTGGTCAGCGCATGGATGTCCGAGCGCGCCACGCGGCTGTGCACGATGTCGCCGACGATCGCCACCCGCAGCCTGGTGAAGTCCTTCTTGTAGTGGCGGATGGTGTACATGTCGAGCAGCCCCTGGGTGGGGTGCGCGTGGCGGCCGTCGCCGGCGTTGACCACATGGACATGCGGCGCGCAGTGCTGCGCGATCAGGTAGGGCGCGCCCGACTCGCTGTGGCGCACCACGAACATGTCGGCATGCATCGCCGACAGGTTGGAGATGGTGTCGAGCAGGCTCTCGCCCTTGGAGGCGCTCGACTTGGCGATGTCGAGGTTGATCACGTCCGCCGACAGGCGCTTGGCGGCGATCTCGAAGGTGGTGCGGGTGCGGGTCGAGTTCTCGAAGAACAGGTTGAACACCGACTTGCCGCGCAGCAGCGGCACCTTCTTGACCTCACGGTCGTTGACCGCGAGGAAGGTGCTGGCGGTGTCGAGGATGTGCGTCAGCACCGCCCGGGGCAGGCCCTCGATCGACAGCAGGTGGATCAGCTCGCCGTGCTTGTTGAGCTGGGGATTGCGGCGCGAGAGCATCAGCGGGTCTCCTGGGTGTCGCGGACCGTGAAGCGGAAGCGGCCGGCCTCGTCGCGGTCGAGCGCGATCTGCTGCGTGGCCGGCAGCGCGATGCGCGCGGCGGCGAAGGCGGCCTGGATCGGCAGCTGGCGACCGCCCCGGTCGACCAGCACCGCCAGCCGGACCGAGGCCGGGCGGCCGAAGTCGAACAGCTCGTTGATGACCGCGCGCGTCGTGCGGCCGGTGTAGAGCACGTCGTCGATCAGCACGATCGGGCGGCCGTCGACGCTGAACGGCAGGTTCGTCGCGTCGGTGGTCGAGCCCAGGCCGCGCGAGCCGAAGTCGTCGCGGTGCAGCGTGCTGGAGATGACGCCGTGCGGCGTGGCCAGGCCGAGGTCGCGCTGCAGCCGCTCGGCCAGCCAGGCGCCGCCGGACCACACGCCGACCAGGACGGCCTCGGGCTCCAGCAGCCCCCGCACGCCGGCGAGCAGCTCGCCGTAGAGCGCCTCGGCATCGAGATGCAGACTCATGGAATCAATCCTTCGGTGGGTTCGTTTCTTCGGGGTCTTGTTCTTGCGGCGGCGCGAGCGCGGCGGCGCGCGCGGCCCGGTCGAGCTCGTCGAAGTGCTGCGTCAGCAGCAGCGCCGCGGCCGAGGCATCGGCATCGCGCACGCCCGCAGCCAGCACCTCGGTGGTGCTGTAGCGCTCGTCGACCTCGAACACCGGCAGGCCGAAGCGGCCCTGGAGCTGGCGCGCGAAGCGCTGCGCGCGGCGGGTGTTCTCGTGGTCGGCGCCGTCCGGATGGCGCGGCACACCGACGACCAGCGCGTCGGGGCGCCACTCGCGGATCAGCGCCTCGATCGGCGCGAAGCGGGCCTGGCCCTCGGCGGCGATGGTGCGGAGCGGCGAGCCGCGTCCGAGCAGCCGGCTGCCGCTGGCCACCCCGGTGCGGCGCAGTCCGTAGTCGAAGGCCAGGTAGGTCTCGGGCGGGCGCGGCGCGGTCATGCGTGCCCCGCCTCCTGGGCCAGGAAGCCGGGATCGATGCCCAGCAGCGACAGCGCGCGCTGGTAGCGCCTCTCGACCGGCGTGTCGAAGATGATGGACGGATCGGCGTCGACCGTCAGCCAGCCGTTGCGCGAGAGCTCGTCCTCGAGCTGGCCGGCGCCCCAGCCGGCGTAGCCCAGCGTGATCAGCACCCGGCGCGGGCCGTTGCCGCCCGACAGCGCCTCGAGCACGTCGCGGCTGGTGGTCATCGCCAGGCCGCCGGGCACCAGCAGCGACGAGGCGTAGGCCGCCGCGTCGTCGGCCGGGCGGTCGTGCAGCACGAAGCCGCGCTCGGTCTGCACCGGACCGCCGAAGTAGACCGGCGTGGCCGCCAGGTCCTCGCGCTCCAGCGCCATCTCGACCCGCTCGAACAGGTTGGCGATCGTGATGTCGATGGGCTTGTTGATCACCAGTCCGAGCGCGCCACGTTCGGTGTGCTCGCACAGGTAGACGACCGAGCCGGCGAAATGATCGTCGCCCATGCCGGGCATGGCGATCAGGAACTGGTTGGTGAGATTGATGCTGCCGGGGACGGACATGGCAGGGATTGTAGCGATCGCGCACACTGCGCAGATGCCCACGCGACTGCCCCCCTCCCCCTCGCTCGACCCGGTCGACCGGGCGCTGGTCTGGCTGCGCCGCGACCTGCGCGTCGACGACCATGCCGCGCTGCACCGCGCGCTGCGCCAGGCCCGCCAGGTCTGGTGCGTCTTCATCCTCGACACCACGATCCTGGCCGGCCTGCCCCCGGCCGACCGCCGCGTCGAGTTCATCTGGCACGCGCTGCACGAGCTCGACCGGCGGCTGCGCGCGCTCGGCGGCGGCCTGATCGTGCGCCAGGGCGACCCGCGCGAGGAGATCCCGCGGCTGGCGAAGGCGCTGCATGTGCAGGCCGTGCATGTCGCGCGCGACCACGAGCCCGCCGCGATCGCGCGCGACGCGAAGGTGCGCGGCGCGCTGGCCGACGCCGGCATCTCCTTCCTCAGCTGGAAGGACCAGGTGATCTTCGAGACCGACGAGGTGCTGACCGCCGCCGGCACGCCCTTCTCGGTCTTCACGCCCTACCGCAACGCCTGGCTGAAGAAGCTGGCCGAGGGCGGCGGCTTCTACCTGAAGGCCTATCCGGTCGAGCGTCACGCGCGCCATCTCGCCCCGGTGCCGACCGACTTCGACCTGGGCATCCCGACGCTGGAGGCGCTCGGCTTCACGCCCACCGACATGGCCGCGCGCCTGCATCCCGGCGCCTCAGGCGGCGAGCACCTGCTGCTGGACTTCCTCGAGCGCATCGACCGCTACGACAGCAGCCGCGACTTCCCCGCCATCAAGGGCCCGAGCTACCTGAGCGTGCACCTGCGCTTCGGGACGGTGTCGATCCGCCAGCTCGCGCGGCTGGCGCACGAACGCATGACGGCCGGCTCGCGCGGTGCCGAGGTCTGGCTGTCCGAGCTGATCTGGCGCGACTTCTACTTCCAGATCCTGCACCACCACCCGCGCGTCGTCGGCCACTGCTTCAAGCCGGAGTACGACGCGATCCGCTGGGAGCACGGCAAGGCGGCCGATGCGCTGTTCGAGGCCTGGTGCACCGGGCGGACCGGATACCCGATCGTCGACGCGGCGATGCGCCAGCTCGCGCAGACCGGCTACATGCACAACCGGCTGCGCATGATCACCGCCAGCTTCCTGACCAAGCATCTGGGGATCGACTGGCGCCGCGGCGAGGCCTGGTTCGCGCTGCACCTGAACGACTTCGACCTGGCCGCCAACAACGGCGGCTGGCAGTGGGCGGCGTCCACCGGCTGCGACGCGCAGCCCTATTTCCGCATCTTCAACCCGATGACGCAGAGCCGGAAGTTCGATCCGGAGGGGCGCTTCATCCGCCGCTACGTGCCGGAGCTGGCCGCGCTGGACGACGACGCGATCCACGCGCCCTGGCAGGCCCGGCCGATGGAGCGGCTGGCGGCGGGCGTCGAGCTGGGCAAGAGCTACCCCCATCCGGTAGTCGACCATGACGAGGCCCGGGCGCGCACGCTGGCGCGCTTCGACGCGGTGAAGAAGGTGGCGGCGCGGCCCTGAGGCTGCGCTCAGAACAGCTCGATCGAGCCGAACTTCATGTTGTCCTCGAGCTCGCCGGCGGCGACGAGCGCGATGTGCGAGCAGACCTGGTTGCGGCCGTGCGTCTTGCCGTAGTAGACGGCCTTGTCGGCACGGTCGAAGCAGGCCTGCGGCGTGTCGCCGGCGCGCACGTCGCTGAAGCCGACGCTGACGGTCGAGCGGCCGATGCCGATGAAGTAGTGGCTCTCGACCGCGTGGCGGAAGCGCTCGAACGCGGCGCGGGCGCCGACCTCGTCGGGCGCCGACAGCAGCACGACGAACTCCTCGCCGCCGAAGCGGTAGAGCCGGTCGTCGTAGCGGAAGGTCGCGCGCATCAGACGGGCGATCACCGTCAGCGCCTCGTCGCCGACCAGGTGGCCGAAGCGGTCGTTGATCTGCTTGAAGTGGTCGATGTCGATGACGCCGAGCCAGTAGCGGCGCGGCCCCTCCTGGCGCCGGTCCGGCACGACCGCGGCACTGTCGACCACCGAGTAGAGCCGGTGCGCGTCGACCACCGTCGCCTGCAGGAAGGTGGTGTCGAAGCTCTTGCGGTTGAGCAGGCCGGTCAGCGTGTCGCGCTCGCTGTAGTCGAGCAGCGACATGTAGTTGCCGTGCACCCGCAGCACGCAGGCCAGGAGCGTGCGCACATGGTCGCTGACCGGGCAGGACGCACGCACCTCGAGCACGCCGGCGGTGTGCATGTCGCCGGCCATCGGCAGCAGCAGCAGATGGTGGCCGCTGCGACTGTCGACGGTGCGGGTCACCTCGGCGCGCTCGAAGCACTGCCAGTGCGACGCCAAGCTGGCGATCGGCAGCGGCTCGCGCTCGTCGTCAGGGAGCTGATCGGCCACCAGCGGGGGCTCGCGCCCGGCCCGCTGGATGCCGCACAGGATCCAGAAGCGCGGGCCGTCCGGCTCGCCGATCAGCCGCCACAGCCGGGCTTCCCGAACCCCGTCGGTGTCGGACAGCGCGGCCAGCAGGGCCGAATCGATCATGACCCGCTCGCGCGTGCAGGTCATCTCGATCAGCAGGTCCAGCGGGGCTGCGATCGAGGGTGCACACCGGCTCGGGGGGTTCTGGGACATCGGGGAACTCCGTCAATGCGGAAGGGGTGCCGCTACATCGGCATGTCGACCGATCAGCCTTAGCAGTTCCTCCTCGCTGTACGGCTTGCCGAGGTAGTCGTCCGCGCCGAGTTCGTGCGCCAGATCACGATGCTTCTGCGCGATCCGGGAGGTGATCATGATGACCGGCAGCGCCGACAGCGCCAGGTCGCCGCGGATGTTGCGCAGCAGGTCGAAGCCGTCCATGCGCGGCATCTCGATGTCGGACAGCACCGCCACAGGGCGCTCGCCGGCGAGCTGCTCGAGCGCCTCCATGCCGTCCTTGGCCAGCGCGACCCGGTAGCCCTCGCGCTCGAGCAGCCGCTTGGTGATGCGGCGCACCGTGAGCGAATCGTCGACCACCAGCACCAGCGGCGCCGGCCGCACCGGCTCGACCGGCGTCGCGTCGGCCGGCATCGCCTCGGGCACCTGCATCAGCTGCTGCGCCTCGGCGCCGTAGACCGCCGCCAGCGTGACCGGGTTGTAGATCAGCGCGACCGCACCGGAGGCCAGCAGCGTCATGCCGGCCAGCCCCGGCAGGCGCGAGAGCTGCGGGCCCAGGTTCTTGACCACGACTTCGTGGCTGCCGAGCACCTCGTCGACCTGCAGCGCCACGCGCTGCTGCGCCGAGCGCACCACCACCAGCGGCAGCGTGCGCGCGCCGGCCGTCTCCAGGCTGCGGCCGCTGCCGTCGATCAGCGCGCCCAGCCAGTAGAACGGCAGGTTCAGGCCGCCGTACTGGTAGTGGCCCTCATGCGCGGCCTGCAGCACCTGCTCGGCGGGCTGGCGCTGCACCAGCTCGACCAGGTTGGACGGCACGGCGATCGAGCGCGTGCCCGCGCGCAGCAGCACCACCTGCGTGACCACCGTCGTCAGCGGCATCACCAGGCGGAAGCGCGTGCCACGCCCCGGCCGGCTGAGGATCTCGATGCGCCCGCCCAGCGCCTGCACCTCGGACTTGACGACATCCATGCCGACGCCGCGGCCGGCGACCTCGGTCAGCACCGACACCGTCGACAGGCCCGGCGCGAAGATCAGGTTGGCCAGCGCCGACTCGTCGAGCCGGTCGGCCTCGGCGACCAGGCCCATCTCGATGGCGCGCTGGCGGATGCGCGGCAGGTCCAGCCCGGCGCCGTCGTCGCGGATCTCGACGCTGACCTCGTTGCCTTCCTGCTCGAGCGTGATGACGATGCTGCCGGTCGGGTCCTTGCCGGCGGCCTGGCGCTGCTCGGGCGGCTCGATGCCGTGGGTGACGCAGTTGCGCAGCAGGTGCTCGAAGGCGGCGTTCATGCGGTCGAGCACGCCGCGGTCGACCTCGATCGAGCCGCCGACGATGTCGAAGCGCACCTGGCGGCCGGTCTCCTTCGCCGCCAGCCGCACGACGCGGTACAGGCGCTCGGACAGGCTCTCGAACTCGACCATGCGGGTGCGCAGCAGGTCGCCCTGCAGCTCGCGGGTCAGCCGGGCCTGCGCGGCGAGCTCGTCCTCGGCGGTCTGCAGCGTGCGCTGCAGCGCGCTGCGCACCGTGGCCACGTCGTTGACCGACTCGGCCATCATGCGGGTGAGCTCCTGCAGCCGGGTGTAGCGGTCGAGCTCGAGCGGATCGAACTCCTGCGCGGCCGCGCGCGCGGCCTCCTTGCGCGACTCGAGCTGGGTGTCGGCCTGCAGCGTCACGTCATGGAGCTGGCGGCCCAGGCGCTCGAGGTTGTCGGTCAGGTCGCCCAGCGAGCCGCGGATCTGGCCCAGCTCGGACTCGAGCCGCGAGCGCGTGATGCTGACCTCGCCGGCCAGGTTGACCAGCCGGTCCAGCAGCGGCGCCCGCACCCGCAGCGGCTGCGGATTGACCGGCGAGCGGTCGACCGGCGCCGGCGTCGCCGGCAGCGCGGCGGCGTCGGCCAGCCAGGCGCTCCAGTCCAGCGCCTCGCCCGGACGGATCGGCTCGGCCGCCGACGCCGGTGTCGGGGCCGGGGCCGGGGCGGACGCCGGCAGGTGCGCGGCCCGCTCGGCCGGCGTGTCGGCCAGCGAGATCATCGCCGCCGCAGGCGGATGGTTCGGGCGGGACGGCGCGGGCGGCGCCAGGGGGGCCGGCCGGGTCGCCCAGGACACCGTCAGCGTCGAGGGCGCGCCGGCCTGGCGCTCGCGCAGCGCCTCGAAGGCCGACGACAGCAGGTCGCCGCGGCGCGACAGCGTCGCCAGGCCGCTCTCGCCCGGCACGGCGCCGAGCGCCTCGACGGCGGACTCGAGCCGGTGCGCCATCTCGCCCAGGCGCATCGCGCCGGCCAGGCGGGCGCTGCCCTTGAAGGTGTGCAGCGTGCGCATCAGCGCCGGTGCGGGCTCGCTGCTGGCCGGATCGCGCTGCCACGCGGCGATCTGCGACTCCAGGTGCGGCAGCAGCTCCTGCGCCTCCTCGGCAAAGACCGGGAACAGGTCCGGATCGACCTGATCGACCTGGTCGATGTCGCCCTCGAACTCGTGGTCGTGCGGCGCCCGCGGCGCCAGCGCCGCCTCGAGGGCCGGCGAAGGCGCGACCGGCGCCAGCTCGCCGGGGCCGCTGAGCGGCATCGGCACGCTCATCAGCCCGTCGAGCTCGCTCAGGCGGCCACCGGCGCTGTCGATCCAGTCCTGCAGCCGCGTCGACACCGCCGGCGAGGCCGGCCGCAGGAAGCCGGCGGCGAACTGGTGCAGCAGCCGGCGGATGTCGTCGCTGACCATCACGAACAGCTCGGCGTCGCCCGCGTCGACCGCGCCGTGGCGCTGCAGGCCCTGCACCAGCTGCAGCGCCTGCTCGAGCGAGCGCGCCAGCTGCGCCAGGTCGGAGAAGCCGACGGTGGCAGAGTTGCCGGCCAGCCGGTGCGCCAGCACGACGACCTCGTCGCCGAGCGCGCGCGGCAGCTCCATCGACCACAGCGTCAGCTCGGTGCCGAGCCGGCGCGAGACCTCGTCGGCCTCGTTCAGATAGATGTTGAACAGCGGGATCTGCAGGCGCAGCGGCCCGATGACCTTGACCTGGTCGGCGTCCGGATCGCGCTCGGGCTGGGCCGCGCGCAGCACCTCGGCGCCGACCTGGGCGCGGATCTCGTCGAGGCGGATGACCTCGGCGCCGCCGGCCTCGGGCAGTGCGCCCGGCTCGCTCGGCACCGGCTCGCTCGGCACCGGCTCCTCGGCCGCGACGGACCCGGCCGGCACCACCGTCTCGGGCGGCTGGGGCATCGGCGCCGACAGCAGCGTGTCGAGCTCCAGCGGCTCGAGCACGATGTCCGGCGACGGCGGCGCGCGCAGCAGGTCGGACTCGTGCATCAGCCCGCCCGGGCGGGTCGCCGGCAGCACCAGCGTCTCGTCGATCGACGTCACCGGCGCCGGCGCGGCCGCATCGAGGTCCGGCAGCTCGAGATCGACCGGTGCCTGCGACACCAGGTCCAGCGCGATGTCGGGCTCGTCCGGCGCTGCCGGCCCGGCGGACTCGACCGGCTCGACGGGTTCGGGCGGTGCCGCGGCCTCTTCGGCCGGCGCCGGCTCCACGGGCTCGTCCAGGTCGAGCGCCAGATCCAGCGCCAGATCGACGGCGGCCGGCTGCGGCTCGGGGTCCGGCGACGGCAGCGCCGTCAGCTCCATCGGGCGCGTCGCCTGCAGCTCCTGCACCACCGGCGTCGGCGCGGCGCCGATCGGCACCTCGAGATCGACCGCCTCCACCGGCTCGCCCGGCTGCGGCGGCACCTCGGCCGGCGGGGCCGGCGGCAGCGCCGGATCGTGCGACGGCAGCGCCACGCGCATCAGCTCGCCGGCCTGGCGCATCGCCTCGGCCGCGGCGATCAGCGGCTCGGGCAGGAAGTCCTGCGCATCGCGCGCCTCGATCGCCTCGGTCCAGGCGGCGAAGTAGTCCAGCGCGTCGCCGGTCAGCGTGCGCAGGTCGTGGCTGGCCGAGGTCTGTCCGGCCAGCCAGTGGTTGTAGAGCTGCTCGCACGACCAGGCGGCCTCGCCGTAGGCGTTCAGGCCGACCATGCGGGCGCTGCCCTTGAGCGTGTGGAAGGCGCGGCGCACGCGGGTGACCTGCGCGATGTTCGAGGGCTCGCCGGCGAGCTGGCCGAGCGCATCGCGCGCCTCGGCGATGACCTCGCGCGACTCCTCGAGGAAGACCTCGCGCATCTCGTCGTCGTCCTCGAGCCCGGTCGGCGCGAAGGCCGGCGGCGCGTGCGCCACCGGCGCCTCGACCGGCCGCTCGGTCAGCGGCGGGCCCAGCGGATCGAAGTCCGGCGGCGCGGCCGCGGTGGCGGCGAAGTCCTGCACCGCGCGGGCGATCTGCTCGCGTGCGCCCGCCGGCTCGAGCTCCTGCGGCCGGGTGGCGGCCTGGTCGAGCGCCTGCTGCACCGCCTCCAGCCGCGAGGCCAGCGCCGGCTGCGCCGTCACCTGGGCGTCGCGCTGCAGCTCCTGCAGCTGCGAGGCGACCTGCTCGAGCGGCAGCACGTCGGTGCGCACCGCCTCGGCCAGCGCCTCGGCGCGCTCGATGACACCGGCGTCGACCGTGGTGCGCCCCATCAGCGGCGACAGCACGCCCAGCCGCTCGTCGAAGACGAACAGCGACTTGGCCAGCTGCGGCTGCACGTTGAGCATGTCGATCAGGAAGCCCAGCGCGCCGAGGTTGGCCGCCAGGCGCTGGAAGGCGCCCAGCGTGGCCGGATCCTTCGGCGCGTGATCGCCGTGCAGCAGCAGCTCGACGTCGGCGCGCATGCGCAGGATGGTCGCGATGCCGGCCTCCAGGCCCAGCACCGACAGCACGCCGCGCATCGAGCCGAGCTGGCCCGGCACCGCCGCGAGCAGGCCGCTTTCCTGCGGCGCGCGGAAGAACTGGTCGATCTGCCGCTCGACCTCGAGCAGCGCGCCGCGCAGCTCCTGCACCACGCTGCCCAGCGTCTGGCGGTCGCTGACGCGGCGGTAGAGCTGCTCCATCCACGGCTCGAGCGGCTGGGCCGGCTGGCCCGACAGCACATGGCGCAGCCGCTCGGCCAGCCGCTGCGCCGGCTCGGGGCCGCCGCCGTCGAAGTCGCCCTCGTCGACGGCCGCCTCGAGATAGAGCAGGCTGGTCGCGACCTCCATGCCGAGCGCGGTCTGCGGCGCGCGCGCGCCGCGCAGCGTCGTCTCGGCCGCCTCGGACAGCGCCTGCGCCAGCTCTCGCCCGCCGGCGTAGAGCCGGCTGACCGAGTCGCCGACCAGCGCGAAGGTCTCGCCGAGGTGGATGGCGCGCTGCATGTCGCCGGCCGCGACCGCGTTCCAGACCTCCTTGGCCGCCTGCAGCCGCTTGCGCGCCTGCTGCACCAGCGCCGGATCGCGCTGGCCGAACTGCGGCTCGTTGTAGTCGACCACCGGCTGCGGACGCAGCAGCCAGGCCGCATGGACCGCGCCCAGCCACGGCGCGGCCTGCCCCGGCGCCGGCCAGGCGCGGGCGCAGTGGAACAGCACGTCATGCGCGAGGCGGTCGGACACGTCCGTCTCGCCCTTGAGCCGGCCGCGCAGCTGCGCCATCAGCCGCGAGGCGGTGCGCTTGGCGAACATGTCGGGCACCAGCAGCGCCAGCGCCCAGGCCTCGAAGAAGGCCGCGGCCAGCCGCCACAGCGCCTGCTCCTCGCCGTGGCTGGCCTGGCCGAGCGCGGCGCACTCGCGCGACAGCGCCGCCGCCGCGCCCGGATGGTTCTGGCGCATCAGCACCAGCAGCGCCTTCTCGAAGCGCGCCAGCTGCGCCGCGTCGACCGCATGCGCGGGCACCTCGACGGCCGCCGGCACCGCATGCCACTGCCAGTCGCGCAGCCACAGGTCGGCCGGATGGATGCGCTCGGCGCCGGTCAGCTCCAGCAGCGTGCGCCACTGCGCGAACAGGCCGACCGCCTGCACCGGCTGGCCGGCGAGCTTGCGCGCGAGAAAGTCCAGCAGCGCGAACAGCGCGCGCTCGACCGCCTCGACCCCGGCGGCGTCCAGGCGCTGCGGCCGCGCGACGAAGCGCTGCACCAGCTGCTCGGCCGAGCGCATCACCAGCGCGGCCTCCGGCAGGTTGACCAGCTCCAGCGCGCCCACGCCCTGGTGGATCTGCTGGCGCGCCTGGCGCAGGATCGACGGATCGACATCGTCGAGGTCCGAGCCGTCGGCCGCGTCGACCTCGCGCAGATAGCGGCGCAGCGACTTCTGCGCCGCCTCCAGCGTGCGACGCAGCTCGTCATGCACCCAGGCCAGGGCGCTGAGGTCGTCGGTCACGGCAGGGTCTCGGTGCGATGGCATGGTGGCTCGCTCAACTGATCTTGAAGCGCGCGACCGACTGGCGCAGCTCCTCGGCGGTGCGCGAGAGCTGGCGGACCAGCTGCGCTGTGGAACGGGTGCCCTCGCCGGTCTGTTCGGTCACGGCGAAGATGTGCTGGATGTTCTGGGCGACGATCGTCGCCGACTCCGCCTCGACATGGGCCTGGGCGGAGATCGACTCGATCAGCTCGGCGAGCTGGCGCGAGACGCGGTCGATCTCGGTCAGCGCGGTACCGGCATTGTCGGAGAGCTTGGCGCCCTCGACCACGCCCTGGGTCGAGCGCTCCATCGCAGCCACGGCGTCGGCGGTGTCGGTCTGGATGGTCTTGACCAGCACCGCGATCTGGCGGGTGGCGTCGGCCGAGCGCTCGGCCAGGCGCTGCACCTCCTCGGCCACGACCGAGAAGCCGCGCCCCGCCTCGCCGGCGGACGCGGCCTGGATGGCGGCATTGAGCGCCAGCACGTTGGTCTGCTCGGTGATGTCGGAGATCAGCTCGGTGATCTCGCCGATCTCCTGCGAGCTCTCGCCCAGGCGCTTGATGCGCTTGGAGGTCTCCTGGATCTGCTCGCGGATGGTGTTCATGCCGCCGATGGTGTCGAGCACCGCGGTCAGGCCCGAGGTGGCCGCCGACAGCGAGTGGCGCGCGACGTCGGCCGACTGCTGCGCCTGGCCCGAGACGCGCTGGATGCGCCCGGCCATCTGCAGCACCGCCTCGCCGGTCTCGCGGATCTCGCGCAGCTGCTCGTCGGACGCGGCCAGCAGCTCGGTGGAGGTGGCCTCGACCTGCTGCGTGGTGTCGGTGACGCGCGCGACCGTGCCCTGCACCTGCGACACCAGCGAGCGCAGCTCCTCGACGGTGTAGTTGACCGAGTCGGCGATCGCGCCGGTGATGTCCTCGGTCACGGTGGCCTGCTGGGTCAGGTCGCCCTCGGCGACCACCTGCAGCTCGTTCATCAGGCGCAGGATCGCCGCCTGGTTGGCGTCGTTGACCCGCTTGGCCTCGCGCTCCTGGCGTTCGGCCTCCTGGCGCTGCAGGTCGGAGAAGGAGGCGCGCGCGCGCTGGTCGTGCATGAACACGACCAGCAGCCCGAAGCCGCCGACGGCGCCGAGCAGCAGCGACACGCCCAGCAGCGCGACGTTGAACCAGCCCAGGCCGCCGGCCGAGGACACCTCGGACTGGACCTGCTCGAGCCCGCGGCGCAGCGACTCGGCGTCGTGGATGATCGCCGTCTGCGCCTCGCGCGCCGACACCAGGCCCTGCAGGTTGGCCAGGATGGCGCCGGCCTGCACGCGCAGGTCCTCGTGCGCCTTCAGCAGGCTGTCGAGCCGGGTGCGCAGCGTCGGATCGCGGGTGGCGGTCAGGCGCAGGTCGGCGTTGCCGTCGAGCAGCCCGCGCGCGATGTCGCGGAAGGTGTTCAGGTCCTTGCCGAGCAGGAACAGCGCCTCGGGCGAGACGCCGTCGAGCGTCAGCGCCTCGTTGGCGGACTTGCCGATGCGCTGCGTCAGCATCACCAGCCGGCCGGCGGCCGAGACGTCGTTGGGCAGGCCGTCCTGCTGCACCTTGGCCGCGGCGATCGCCTCGGCGGTGTCGAGCAGCGCGCCGGACTGGCGGTTGATCGCCTTGAGCGCCTGCGCGACCTGGGTCAGCAGCTTCTCCTGCGCCAGCACGGTGGCGGCATTGCGCTCGGTCTTCTCGACCAGGCCGAGCAGCGGCTCGATCTGGCCGCGCACGCTCAGCGGCAGCGGCTGCAGGCCGGTCTCGGGCCGCCCGCCGTGCAGGCCGCGCACGTCGGCCGACAGCACCGCCACCGCGTCGCGCACCTCGACGAAGGCCTCCGGACGGCCGGTCAGCGCCTGCAGCACCGACTTGGCCAGCCGCTGCGACTGCATCAGCGCCTGGCCGGTCGCGCCGACCTGCGCCGCGCTGCCGCTGGCCGAGCGCACCGTCAGCGCCGAGGCCAGCACCAGACCGAGCACGCCGACCGCCAGCACGCCGCCGAGCAGCCGCTGCTGGCGATCCGACCCCCAGTGGCCGATCAGCGGCAGCCGCGCGCCCGAGCCCGGCTGGGGCGGCCGCGCCGCCGGTCCGGTGGGCGCCGGCCTGCGCCGGCCCGCCATCGACGACAGCACCGAAGGCGAGGCCTCGCTGATGATCGCGTCGGGCACCGAGATGGTCGTGCCGAGCAGATGATCCTGGACGGTGTCGCGGCCGTCGTCCTCGCTGCCCGTGTACGGACCGACGATCGACGAGTCCTCCGCGTCGTGCATGCCGGCACGCGGCTCCCGCGTGCCGCGCCCCTTGAGCCTGTCAATGAAACTCATCCACGCCTCGTCGTCCTGTTGTTGGTGTGCGGACACGGCCCGCGCCTCGCTCATCCGGCGTCGACGATGCGCAGGAACCGCTCCTCCCTGGGCAGCATCGACAGGCGGACCTCCTGCCACAGGCGGCCGGCCGAATCACGCCAGCAGCCCCCGGCGAAGGCCGGCGCCGGCCGCCCGTCGGGCGGCACCGCGACCAGCTGCTCCGGATTGCGCAGCCCCGCCAGCCGGTCGACCAGCAGCGCCGCGTTGATCTCCAGCGCCGGATTGAAGGCGACGACCCGGGCCTGCTCGCGCACCGCCGGCGGCACCCGCTCGCGCAGCCCGAGAAAGCCGGCCAGATCGATCACGCCGGTCAGCGCGCCACGCAGGTTGGCCACGCCGAGGAACCACGGCCGCACATGCGGCACCTCCAGCAGCGCGCCCGGCTGGAAGATCTCGCCGGCCTCGGCCAGCGGAAACAGCAGCGGCCGGCCGGCGCATTCCACCGCGAGCCAGCCGGTCGTGTGCTCGAGGCTGCGCACCTCCTGGAGCCGCTCGGCGAGCCGGCCCTGCAGTTCTCGCAGCGCTTCCTTGTTGGCCATGGGGTGTCGGTTCCCGGTTCAGCCGAAGGCGCGGATCTTCTGCACCAGCTCGCCCGGGTCCACCGGCTTGACGACATAGTCGCGCGCGCCCTGGCGCATGCCCCAGACCTTGTCGGTCTCCTGGCCCTTGCTGGTGCACATGATGACCGGCACGTCGGCGTAGCGCGGGTCGCGGGTGATCGTGCGGGTCAGCTGGAAGCCGTTCAGGCCCGGCATCACCACGTCCATCAGGATCAGGTCGGGCTTTTCCTCGGCGATGCGGCGCAGCGCCTCGTCGCCGTTCTCGGCGGTGCGCACCCGGTAGCCCTGGCGCACCAGCAGTTCGGACAGGACATGCAGCTCGGTCCTCGAGTCGTCGACGAGCAGGATGCTGTGGATCGGCATCGGGTCGGTTCTCCGTGCGGGTGCGGCCTCAGCCGCGCCCCGTGGCGATGCCCGGCATCAGGCTTCGACCCGACCATGCTGCTGCACGGCCTGCAGCAGCTGGTCCTTGGTGAAGGGCTTGGTCAGGTAGTCCTCGGAGCCGACCATGCGGCCGCGCGCCTTGTCGAACAGCCCGTCCTTGGACGACAGCATGATCACCGGCACCGACGCGAAATGCGGATTGCGCTTGATGATCGCGCAGGTCTGGTAGCCGTCCAGGCGCGGCATCAGGATGTCGCAGAAGATCAGGTCGGGGCGGTGGTCGCTGACCTTGGCCAGCGCATCGAAGCCGTCCTCGGCCAGCACGACCTCGCAGCCGCCCTGCTTCAGGAAGATCTCGGCGCTGCGCCGGATCGTGTTGCTGTCGTCGATCACCAGCACGCGCATCGCGGCACGGTCGCGGCCGGCGTCGGCGGGGGTCGGAGCAGGTTCCAGTTCCACGGCAGCGTTCCTCGGTTCTGGCGGGGCACGGCCCTCGCGGTCTCAGGGATCCGGGTGGCGGATCAGGTCTGCACCCGTCAGATCTGCACCATCTCGAAGTCGTCCTTGCGGGCGTCGCACTCGGGGCAGGTCCAGTTCATCGGCACGTCTTCCCAGCGCGTGCCGGGAGCGATGCCATGCTCCGGATCGCCGGCCGCCTCGTCGTAGATCCAGCCACAGATCAGGCACATCCAGGTTTTCGGAGAACTCACGGCAGAGGGTCAGCTTGTCACTACAATGGCTGAGGATTGTAGCCACTGGCCTTGCCCGAAAAGCAAGAACAGGCAGCGACCTCCACAACAATTCCCAGAAACTTCCAGCGCCTTCACGCTCCCCGGATGAACCCCGCCGCAACCGATACCGCCAGCGAAGACCCCCAGGACCTGCCGGCCCCGGCTTGCGTGATGAGCTTCAACGCCAGCGACGCCACCGGCGCCGGCGGCATCGCCGGCGACATCGCCACCATCGCCGCGATGGGCGCGCATGCGCTGCCGGTGGTCGCCACCATCGTGATGCGCGACACCGCCGAGGTCTTCGAGCAGGTCACGCTCGAGGCCGACACCGTGACCGAACAGGCCCGCGGCGTGCTGGAGGACGTGACCCTGTCGGCCTGGAAGGTCGGCTTCCTCGGCAATGCCGAGACGGTCGGCTCGGTCGCCGAGGTGCTCTCCGACTACCCCGACGTGCCGCTGGTCACCTACCTGCCCACGCTGTCCTGGATGGACGACGAGGACGAGGCCCAGGCCTACCACGACGCGCTGCGCGAGCTGGTGCTGCCGCAGACCGAGGTGCTGGTGGGCAACCAGAAGACGCTGACCGACTTCCTGCTGCCCGAGTGGGACGCCGAGCGCCCGCCCTCGGCGCGCGAGCTGGCGGTGGCCGCCGGCGAGCATGGCGCCAGCTACGTGCTGGTGACCGGCGTGCAGCTGCCCAACAACCAGGTCGACAACGTGCTGGCCTCGCCGCAGGGCGCGATCACCGGCGAGAAGTTCGAGCGCTTCGACACCAGCTTCGTCGGCGCCGGCGAGACGCTGTCGGCGGCGCTGGCCGCGCTCCTGGCCACCGGCCAGGAACTGCACCTGGCGGTGTCGGAGGCGCTGGCCTTCCTCGACCAGTCGCTCGACGCCGGCTTCCGCCCGGGCATGGGCAATGTCGTGCCCGACCGCTTCTTCTGGGCGCTGCCGCCCGAGGACGAGGAGGGCGAGGAAGGTGCCGAGGACCCGATGACGGCGGGCCTGGAGCCGACGCCCGGCAAGCCGCGCAGCATCCACTGATTCCTTCGGCCGATCGGGGTCCGCCCGGACCGGACGGATGCCCGCGGCTCCAACAAGACCGCCGGCTCCGACCGGCCCGCGACCGATGACCACCAACGACCAGCTGTTCGAGCGCGCCCGCCAGGTGATTCCCGGCGGCGTCAATTCCCCCGTGCGTGCCTTCCGCGCCGTCGGCGGCACGCCGCGCTTCATCGCACGCGCCCAGGGCGCGTACATGTGGGACGCCGAGGGCACCCAGTACATCGACTACATCGGCTCCTGGGGCCCGATGATCCTCGGCCACGGCCACCCGGCGGTGCTCGAGGCGGTGCAGAAGGCCGCGGTCGAGGGCTTCAGCTTCGGCGCGCCCACCGAGCGCGAGGTCGAGCTGGCCGAGGAGATCATCCGCCACGTCCCCAGCATCGAGCAGGTGCGCCTGGTCAGCTCCGGCACCGAGGCCGGCATGAGCGCGATCCGCCTGGCGCGCGGCGCCACCGGCCGCTCGAAGATCATCAAGTTCGAGGGCTGCTACCACGGCCACGCCGATGCGCTGCTGGTCAAGGCCGGCTCGGGCCTGGCGACCTTCGGCCACCCCACCAGCGCCGGCGTGCCGGCCGAGGTGGTGCAGCACACGCTGGTGCTCGAGTACAACAACGTCGAGCAGATCGAGGAAGCCTTCAAGACGCATGGCCCCGAGATCGCCTGCGTGATGATCGAGCCGATCGCCGGCAACATGAACTTCGTGCGCGCGGCCGTGCCTTTCGTGAAGCGCATCCGCGAGCTGTGCGACCAGCATGGCGCGCTGTTCATCTTCGACGAGGTGATGACGGGCTTCCGGGTCGCGCCGGGCTCGGCGCAGAGCCTGTACGCCGCGGCGATTCCGGGCTTCCGCCCGGACATCTCGGTGTTCGGCAAGGTCATCGGCGGCGGCATGCCGCTGGCGGCCTTCGCCAGCTCGCGGCGCATCATGGCGCACCTGGCGCCGCTGGGCGGCGTCTACCAGGCCGGCACGCTCAGCGGCAACCCGGTGGCCACCGCCTGCGGCCTGGCCACGCTGCGCGAGATCAGCCGCCCCGGCTTCTTCGACGCGCTGGGCGCCAAGACCCGCGCGCTGGTCGACGGCCTGAAGGGCGCGGCCGACGCCGCCGGCGTGCCCTTCTGCGTCGACAGCCAGGGCGGCATGTTCGGCTTCTTCCTGATGCCGGAGCTGCCGCAGAACTACACCACGGTGATGACCACCGACCAGCCGCGCTTCAACCGCTTCTTCCACGGCATGCTGGACCGCGGCATCTACCTGGCGCCGGCGCTCTATGAGGCCGGCTTCGTCAGCGCCGCGCACACCGACGCCGACATCGCCGCGACGGTGGCCGCCGCCGCCGAGGTCTTCCGCACCCTCTGATCCCCAGTCTCCACGCACGATGAGCGACGACACCGCCCTGCCCCGCGCCTCGCAACCCACCGGCGCCTGCCTGTTCGACGGCCAGCCGGCCGTGCACCTGCGCTCGCCCGCCGGCGCGCAGGCCACCGTCCTGCTGCACGGCGCGCATGTCGTGTCGTGGATTCCGGCGCTCGGCGAGGAGCAGCTCTACCTCTCGCCCACCAGCGCGCTGGGCGGCACGGCCGCGGTGCGCGGCGGCGTGCCGGTGATCTTCCCGCAGTTCAACCAGCAGGGCCCGCTGCCCAAGCACGGCTTCGCGCGCAACCGCGCCTGGACGCTGCAGGAGGCCACCGTGCGCGGCGAGCACGCCTTCGCGGTGCTGCGCCTGGACGCCGACGAGGCCACCCGCGCGATCTGGCCGCACGGCTTCGCGGTGGAAATGACCATCAGCGTCGACGCGCGCCGCCTCGAGATGGAGCTGGCCGTGATCAACACCGGCGACAGCACGATCGAGTTCCAGGCCGCGCTGCACACCTACCTGCGCTGCGGCGACGTGCGCCGCGCGCAGCTCGAGGGTCTGCAGAACGTCAACTACCAGGACGCCGTCATCGACCAGCCGCGCCAGCAGTGGGTCGACGTGGTCACCATCGCCCAGGAGCTCGACCGCATCTACTGGGAAGCGCCGCGCGAGCTGCTGCTGCGCGAGGCCGGCCGCAAGGTGCGCATCATCGCCAGCCAGTTCGAGGACACGGTGGTCTGGAACCCCGGCCCCGAGAAGTGCGCCAGCCTGCCCGACATGCCCGACGAGGACTGGCCGCTGATGCTCTGCGTCGAGGCCGCGCAGATCGGCAACCCGGTGCGCCTGAGCCCGGGCGAGGAATGGGCCGGCATGCAGACGCTGGTGGCCGAGGACTGATCGTTCCGGACGCCGGGACGCGCCGCCGCCATGCGCCATGCCTGACATGCATGCCCGCCGCGTCCGGCTCCACCAGCTGGCGGCGCTGCAGCGCAACACGCCGTTCATCGTGCTCGGCAGCCTGCTGGTGGCGGCCGCGCAGACCGGCGTGCTGGCGGGCGTCGTGCCGGCGCGCCGGCTGCTTCCCTGGCTGGCGCTGCTGGGCCTGCACTCGGTGCTGCGCCTGGCGCTGTGGCGCCACACCGCGCGGCGCCGGGACTGGCCCGCCCAAGTCGACGCGCTCCTGCGGCGGCACACCGCGCTCTCGCTGACCTCCGGCCTGCTGTGGGCGGGCGGCGCCCTGGCCTTCCTGCCGCACGGCCAGATCGAACACCGGCTGCTGGTGATCTTCATGCTGGCCGGCATGGTGTCGAGCTCGCTGCATTCGCAGACCATCCACCTGCCGGCCTTCATGGCCTTCTTCCTGCCCTGCGCGGTCGGGGCGGTGGGCGGCAGCCTCGGGCTGGGGGGACCGCTCTACCAGGCGGTGGCCTTCGCCGTGTTCGCCTATGTGCTGCTGACGATCCGCTTCGCGCACACCCTCAACGGCAAGCTGGTCGAGTCGCTGCGGGCCCGCTTCGAGATCGCGGCCCTGGCCGAGCGCCTGCGCGAGCAGAAGGACGCCGCCGAGCAGGCCAACATGGCCAAGTCGCGCTTCCTGGCCGCGGCCAGCCACGATCTGCGCCAGCCGGTGCACAGCCTGTCGCTGCTGGTGGGCACGCTGCGACAGGAACCCCTGCCGGACACCGCCCGCCCGATCGTCGATCACATCGGCGAGGCGGTGCGCACGCTGGGCACGCTGTTCTCGTCGCTGCTGGACATCTCGCGCCTGGACGCCGGCGTGATGGAGGCCCGCCCCCGCGCGGTGGCCCTGCGCCCGCTGCTGACGCGGCTGGCCGAGGAGGCCCGGCCGCTGGCCCAGGCCAAGGGACTGGGGCTGCGCCTGCACGGCCCCGAAGTCACGGTGCGGACCGATCCGGTGCTGCTGGAGCGCATCGTGCGCAACCTGCTGTCGAACGCCATCCGCTACACCGAGCGGGGCCGCGTCGTGCTGGGCTGCCGCCGGCGCGGCCTGCGCATCGAGGTGCAGGTCATCGACACCGGCCTGGGCATGACCGAGGAGGATCAGCGGCGCTGCTTCCAGGAGTTCGTCCAGCTTCAGCCCGCCTCGTCGGAGCGGCAGGGCATCGGGCTGGGCCTGGCCATCGTGCAGCGCCTGGCCCGGCTGCTGGAGCATCCGCTGCACATGCGCTCGCATCCCGGCCGTGGCACCGCCGTCGGCATCGTCCTGCCGACGACGACCCCGACGCCCGAGCCCGCCGATCCGGCCCCGGCACGCCCGCCGTCGCCCCACATCGCCACCGGCCGGCGGGTGCTGGTGCTCGACGACGACCCGTCGATCCTGATCGCGCTGGAGCTGCTGCTCACCCGCTGGGGCTGGCAGCCGGTCCTGGCCGGCACGCTGGAATCCCTGCGCGAGCGGGCCACGCAAGACCATGAATGCCCCGCGCTAATCATCACCGACCTCGGCCTGGAGCACGGCACCGGCGGCCTGGAGGCCATCGAGGCCCTGCGGGAGGAATTCAACAGCGACCTGCCCGCCCTGCTGATCACCGGCAACACCGCGCCCGAGCGTCTGCGCGAGGCGCGCGCCGCCGGCCATGCCCTGCTGCACAAGCCCGTCGATCCGGACCGGCTGAAGGCGACGATCGAACGACTGGCCAGGGTCGGTGCGCCCTGAACAGACCGCGGGGTGGCGCTACAGCAATGCCGCGCCCAACCCCGGCCATGCCCGTGCGGCAATCACGGCCTGGGTCCGGTTCGTCACCCCCAGAGCCTTGAAGATCGCCCCGACATGGACCTTGACGGTCTTCTCGGTCAGCGCCAGCTCCTGCGCGATGCACTTGTTGGGCAGGCCCTGACACATCAAGGCCAGCACCTCCTGCTGCCGCAGCGTCAGATCGCCGCTTGAATCCGACGGCGCCTCCGGGGCCCGGCGCGAGACGCCGCCCACGGCCTCCAGCGTCGGCACGCAGGGGCGCCCGCCCATCACCTCGACCAGCGCCGACTTCATCGCCTGGGGCTCGGCCGATTTCGGAATGAAGCCGCAGGCCCCGGCCGACAGGCTGCGCCACACGTCCTCCTGCCGGTCCGACGCCGACAGCACCACGGAGCGCAGGTCGGGCCGGCGTTCGCGCAGCCGCGCGACGGTCTCCAGTCCGTCCATGCCCCGCATGTCGAGGTCGACCAGGGCGAGATCCAGATCGTCATGCCGATCGACCAGCCCCAGCGCCTCGGCCCCGCTGGCAGCCTCCAGCACGGCCGTCGCGGCGGCATGGCTGCGCAGGAAAAAGACCATGCCCTGCCGCCACATCGGGTGGTCATCCACAAGCAGGAACTTCATGGGACAGCGTGGTAGCGGGAATCGGATGATTTGATCACTTCGGGGCATGAATGCCTAGGCCCCGATCGATCGGTGTCGGCCTCTGTCCCGACAGATCTCACGGATCCCCCCGCTCAAGGGGAAGCCATTGGCACACAAACGAAAGGCCGCATGAATTAGCACACGCTCGCCGGGACCAATGTCCCAGTCCCGGTCCGAACCTACGACCAAAGCCTCATTGGCAAGCTCTTCCAGATCCGAAAGAATCAATTCATCGACGACAAAAAATCATTTCAGTGGGATCCGGAAACCACATCCATCCGGGGCGGAACCGAAAAGCCAGACGAGTAGGAAAACCTTCTCTTTCATTTCAGATATTTACTGGAGAAATCATGAGCATCAATGTCAACGCCAAGACCGAGATCAAGTCCGTCACCGCGCTCATCGCCAAATTGAACGACTACAAGTCGAAGAACTGGGCGATCGGCCTGACGGGCAACACCCTTGTTCCCGACGAATTCCTTGCGTTCTTCACGAATCGTGAACTGCCCTTCGCCTACTATGTCCGTTCGCAGCAAGGCGTGAGCCTGGGTGATCCCACCGCCTATCAAAACAACATCAACACCCTGAATGTCTACATGGCCAGAATCAAGGCCAATGAAAAGGCCCTGGTCACGGCCACGATCGCCACCCTCAACGACTACAAGGCCAAGAACTGGGCGATCGGCCTGAATGGCGACACGCTGCAGCCGGACAATCTCCTGCCGTTCTTCGCCACGCGCGAACTGGTGTTCGCCTTCTATGTCCGCAAGCCGGACCTGACCCTGGGGGATTCGTCGGCCTATGACAAGAACATCGCGACCCTGAATGCCTATCTCAGCAGTCTCTGAGGGGTCGGGCTGGCGCGTCAGCCGGCCTCCCCCAGACACACCCCGATCTCCCGCGCACATACCAGCAGCGGGTGATCCAGCGGCACGCGGCGGTTCTGGCCGGCGACCGAGGCCAGCGGCACGCTGGCCAGCCGCCCGTCCTGCAGCGTGACCATGCGGCCGAACTGGCCGCGGCGCAGCAGGTGCGCGGCCTCGTTGCCGTACTGCGTCGCCAGCACCCGGTCGAAGGGCGTGGGGCTGCCGCCGCGCTGGACGTGGCCCAGCACGGTCGCGCGCACCTCGGCGTCGACCCGCGGCTGCAGCTGCTCGCGCAGCAGGTGCGCCACACCCCCGAGGCGGATTGGATCGGGGCTGCCGGCGACCGTGCGCTCGACCGTCAGCGCGCCGCCGACCGGCTTGGCGCCCTCGGCGATGCAGATCAGCGTGGCACGCCGGCGCGCATGGCGCTCGCGGCAGACGGCGGCGACGCGCTCGACGTCGAAGTCGATCTCCGGCAGCAGGATCACGTCGGCCGCGCCCGCCAGCCCCGCCTCCAGCGCGATCCAGCCGGCGTAGCGCCCCATCGTCTCGACGATCATCACGCGGCCATGGCTCTGGCCGGTGGTCTCGACACGCTCCAGAGCCTCGGTCACGGTGGCCACCGCGGTGTCGAAGCCGAAGCTGCGCTCGCAGCCGGCGATGTCGTTGTCGATGGTCTTGGGCACGCCCACCATCGGCACGCCGCCGGCCTCGCCGAGCCGCGCGGCCATCGTCATCGTGCCGTCGCCGCCGATGGTCACCAGCGCGTCCAGCCCGAGCTCGCGCTGGTAGGCGACGACCTCGGCCGAGACGTCGCGGCCGCGCCAGGCAAACGGGCTGGCGGTGTTGCTGGTGCCCAGGATGGTGCCGCCGGTGGCGAGAATGCCGCCGACCTCGTCCCAGCCCAGCGGGCGCACCCGGCGCTCGATCAGGCCGAGAAAGCCGTCCTCGATGCCGATCACCTCGGCGCCGCACTGGCGGATCAGCGACTTGGTGACGGCGCGGATGACCGCGTTCAGGCCGGGGCAGTCGCCCCCGCCGGTGAGCATGCCGATGCGCATCAGAGGTACCTCTCGGTTTTCATTTCTGTCGAACCGCGGCCCCGGCAGATGCGGGGTCCGGAAGGCTTCCAGTCTAGGGGGACTCCGCTCGGCGGACCTTGAGCCGGATCCTAGAATCGCCGTCCATGCACATCCACATCCTCGGCATCTGCGGCACGTTCATGGGAGGCGTCGCCGCGCTGGCCCGCGAGGCCGGTCATCGCGTCACCGGCTGTGACGCCAATGTCTACCCGCCGATGAGCGACCAGCTGCGCGCGCTCGGCATCGACCTGATCGAGGGCTTCGCGCCCGACCAGCTCGCGCTCAAGCCCGACCTGTTCGTGGTCGGCAATGTCGTCAGCCGGGGCAACCCGCTGATGGAGGCCATCCTCGACGCCGGTCTGCCCTATGTCAGCGGCCCGCAGTGGCTGGCCGAGAACGTGCTGGCCGGGCGCCATGTGCTGGCGGTGGCCGGCACGCACGGCAAGACGACCACCACCTCGATGCTGGCGTGGATCCTGGAGGCGGCCGGGCTGCAGCCGGGCTTCCTGGTCGGCGGCGTGCCGCAGAACTTCGGCGTGTCGGCGCGGCTGGGCCGCCTCGGGGCCCCGGGCGAGCGCACGCCCTTCGTCATCGAGGCCGACGAGTACGACACCGCCTTCTTCGACAAGCGCAGCAAGTTCGTCCACTACCGCCCGCGCACCGCGATCCTGAACAACCTCGAGCACGACCACGCCGACATCTTCCCGGACCTGGCCGCCATCGAGACGCAGTTCCACCACCTGGTGCGCACCGTGCCGTCGCAGGGCCGGCTGGTGGTCAACATCCGCGAGGAGGCGCTGAAGCGGGTGCTGGCGCGCGGCTGCTGGAGCCCGGTGCAGCATTTCGGCGCCCGCAAGGAAGAGCCCGGCGCGCTGCGCGCCCGCGGCGAGCCGCATGCCTTCGACGTGCTGCGCGGCAGCCTGAAGGTCGGCCGCGTCGAATGGAGCCTGCTGGGCGAGCACAACCAGCTCAACGCGCTGGCCGCCATTGCCGCGGCCGAGCATGTGGGCGTGACGCCGGCGGTGGCCGCCGAGGCGCTCGGCCGCTTCGAGAACGTGCGCCGGCGCATGGAGCTGCGCGGCGAGGCCGGCGGCATCAAGGTCTACGACGACTTCGCCCACCATCCGACGGCGATCCGCACCACCGTCGACGGCCTACGCCGGCGCATCGGCGACGAGGCACGCATCCTGGCCGTCTTCGAGCCGCGCTCCAACACGATGAAGCTCGGCACGATGAAGTCGCAGCTGCCCTGGGCGCTGGAGGAGGCCGACCTCTCCTTCTGCCACAGCGGCGGCCTGGGCTGGGACGCGGCCGAGGCGCTCTCGCCGATGGGCAAGCAGGCGCGGGTCTACGGCAGCATCCCCGAGCTGGTCGACGCGGTGGTGCGGCTGTCGCGCCCCGGCGACCATGTCCTGTGCATGAGCAACGGCGGCTTCGGCGGCATCCACGCCAGGCTGCTGGACGCCCTCGCCGCGAAAAAGGCCTGACGCGCATGACCTCCGCCGCGCCCCCCTCGACCACCCATCTGCTCTATCTGCACGGCTTCCGCTCGTCGCCGCAGTCGATGAAGGCGGCCAAGATGGCGGCCTGGGCGGCCGAGCAGCCGGGACTGACCTGGTGGTGCCCGCAGCTGCCGCCCTCGCCGGCCGAGGCGATGGCGCTGGTGCGCGAGGGCACGAGCCACTGGCCGGCCGGCCGGCGCGCGGTGATGGGCAGCTCGCTGGGCGGCTTCTACGCCACCGCGCTGGCGGGCGACGGCGGCTGGCGCGCGGTGCTGATCAACCCGGCGGTGCATCCGGCACGCGACCTGGCGAAATACATCGGCGAGCAGACCGCCTGGCACGATCCGGACGTGCGCTTCTTCTTCCGCGCGGAATTCATCGCCGAGCTGGAGACGATCGACCCCGGCGCGCCGCGCGAACCCGCCGCCGTCCAGACCTGGATCGCGCAGGGCGACGAGGTGCTGGACTGGCGCGAGATGGCCGCGCGCCACGCCGCCACCGAGCTGCATGTGCTCGAAGGCGGCGACCACGCGCTCAGCAGCTTCGACACGCACCGCGACGCGATGCTGCGCTTCCTCAACCTGTGCCCCTGATTCCTGGCCTACAAACCGGAGGTGGCCCGCCGGGTCGCCCCACCCTGCCCGCCCATCCCGCCACTTTCCCCCTGCTGCACGAGGAGACAGCCCGCATGCGACTGAAGGACAAGGTCTCGATCATCACCGGCGCCGCCCAGGGCATCGGCCTGGCCACCGCGCTGAAGTTCGCCACCGAGGGCGCGATCGTCATCGTCTGCGACATGAAGCCCGAGGCGGTGGACGCCGCGGTCGCGCAGTGCCGCGAGGCCGGCGCGCAGGCGACGGGATTCGCGGTCGACGTCACCGACCGCGCGGCGGTCGACGCGATGGTCGCCGCCGTCAAGGCGCAGTTCGGCCGCATCGACGTGCTGGTCAACAACGCCGGCATCACCCGCGACGCGCGGCTGCAGAAGATGACGCTCGAGCAGTTCGACGCGGTCATCGACGTGAACCTGCGCGCGGTCTTCCACTGCGCGCAGGCGGTGGCCGACACGATGGTCGCGCAGGGCGCGGGCGTCATCCTCAACGCCAGCTCGGTGGTCGGCATCTACGGCAACTTCGGCCAGACCAACTACGCCGCGACCAAGTTCGGCGTCATCGGCTTCACGAAGACCTGGAGCCGCGAGCTCGGCCCCAAGGGCGTGCGCGTCAACGCGGTGGCGCCCGGCTTCATCGAGACGCCGATCCTGGCGACCATTCCCGACAAGGTGATGGACCAGATGCGCGCCGAGGTGCCGCTGCGCCGCCTGGGCCGGCCGGAGGAGATCGCCAATGTCTACGCCTTCCTCGCCAGCGACGAGGCCAGCTATGTCAACGGCGCGGTGCTGGAGGTGGCGGGCGGGCTGACGGTCTGATCCTGCCGCTTGCTGCAGCGCAGCCTAGACCCGCCCGCCACCCCCGGCACGCACGACTCGGGTGAATGGAGTCGATTGTGGGAAGACGGATCCGGAAGATCCTCCGCGGATCGTGATGAAAAAGGATCCGCCCCCGTCCGGTCACAGTCCTGCGCTCGCCTGCCACAGCACCAGCGCGATGCGCACGCACACGACGTAGCCCGCCAGACGCAGGGCCAGCGACAGCAGCGTGCCCGGCAGGCCGCGCCGGGCGGCGGCCTCCTGCCAAGGGAAGACCGGCGGCAAGCACCCGGCAGGATCGACACGGATGCGCAGCTCATGCCCGTCCGGCAGCCGCTGCCTCGCCTCGGCCATCGTCTCCTGGAGATCGCAGAGGGCGGAGCGCACCTGGCCGTCATGCACATAGACGCAGGACAAGACGACCACGTCGTACTCCTCGCTGACCTCGCCGCCGGTGTGGCGAACCTCGGTGCGGTGCCCGGTGACCCGTGCCGGCACCTGCGGCCAGTCCGGGATCGCGCAGCCCAGGACATACGCCTGAAGCACGTCGAACATCGAGGCCAGCAGGAACTGCACGCCCAGCGCCAGGAAGAAGACCGTCAGCGGGGGAGATCGCAACAGCTCCGACAGATCCCTGCCGCTTCTCGTCCAGGCCGCGGCCAGGGCCAGGCCGATGACCAGCACCAGATGGATGCGCACGACCAGCGTCGCCAGCCTGCAGATGAAGGCCAGACGGCGGCAGGCCGGGCTCAGACCCGCAACGGGCGGTTCGTTCGGTAGCGTCATCGGATCTCCTCCTGGGCATCACGCGGATCGCGTGAGGCCATCGTGCCGATCCGGCCGGACACGATCATCACGCCACGGTGATGAACGATGACAGGCACCGCGGGCCGCGGCGCGGCCTCAGCGGCCCGGCCGCCCCCCGGCCTTCGCGACCCCGAGCAGGTCGCGGCAGGCCACAGCATCCGGATGGGCGAGCCCATAGGTGCGCTCGTAGATCTGCAGAGCGGAGCGCGCCTCGCCCGCGGCCGCAGGGAAGCGACCGGCGTGCAGATGCACCTCGGCCAGACGCAGGTGCGCCTGGGCCACCGCGGGCGTGCCGCGGGTCCCGCCACGATCGAGCACCTCCAGCACCTGGCGCAGCAGCGGCTCCGCCGCCCGCGAACGACCGGCCGCATCCAGCACCTGCGCCAGCGCGATCTCCGCGATCGCGGTCGGTCCCGCCCGGCGGCCCCAGCGCAGCCGTCTCAGGTCCACGGCACGCCCGACGCGGGCCAGGGCCAGATCGAACTCGCCGCGACGACGATGGAGACCGCCCAGGCTGACCAGCAGGCCCGGCAGGTCCGGGTCGGCAGGATCGGCCGCCTCCAGCAGGATCAGCGATGCCTGCAGCGTCGCCTCGGCCTCGGACAGCCGCCCGGCCTGCACCCAGACCCGGCCGAGCGCGCCCTGCAGACGGGCCAGGCGCAGGTCCCGCGGATCGCCGGTCTGCCGGCGCCGGATCTCGATGGCCCGGTTCAGGGCGGCCTCGGCGGCCGGCAGATCCTGCATCTCGGCGAGCACCGCCCCCAGATCCTGCAGCAGATCGACCTGCCGGGAAGGCGCCGCGACCTGCAGCGACTCCTGTGCCGCCAGCGCCTGCCGCAGGACGGCCGCCGCGTCGCCCAGCAACCCCTGCTGCCGCAGCGCCAGGGCCAGGTTGGACTGCAGCGTGACGATGTCCGGCGAAGTCGCGCTCCGCAGGGACTGCTCGGCCTGCAGCGCCTGGCGCAGAACCGGCGCGGCCTCGGCAGGCCGCCCCTGGGCCAGCAGCACCAGGCCCAGCTGGTTGCGCAGGCCGGCCATGCGACCCTCGGTGAGTGCACCGGCAGGCTGGGCGGCCTCGATGTCGAGCGCGATGCGCAGATGCCGCTCGGCGGCTTCGTTCAGGCCGGTCTCATGCTGGGCCCGGGCCAGCGAGGCCAGCGCCTGTGCGGTCTCGGGATGCTGCGCCCCGCGCTGTGCCCGGGTCTCGTCGACGAGCCGGGCCAGCAGGTCCGCCGCCTCCCGGGCACGATCGAGACGGATCAGCAGATCGCCGATCCGGGTCCAGATCGCCAGCAGATCCGGGTGGAAGGCGCCCCGCACGCCGCGGCGACGGCTGTCGAGCACGGCCATCACCTGCACCAGGGCCTCGGCGGGCCGCTCCTGGAAGACCAGCACCTCGGCCAGACGCGTGCGTGCCAGATCGAGATCGATGTCGCGCGGCCCCGGATGCACGGCAGCCACCTCGAGCGCGGCACGCAGCGTGCGCTCGGCGGGAGCCGGCTGCCCCAGGACCATCTGCACCTCCCCGAGCTGGCGCAGCGCGTCCAGTCGCACCTTCGGCAGCGCGGGCGCCCCCTGCTCGTCGAGGACCGCCAGCACGCGCAGCAGCACCGATTGCGCATCCTCGGCCCGCCCCCGCTCGAGAAGAATGGCCGCCAGCGCCAGCCGGCAGGGCAGGAGGTCGGCCGGCGTCACGCCGACCCCGGCGGCCGCGGCGGACTGCAGCAATTGCAGGGCCTGGCGAACCGCGGCCTCGGCTTCGGCCAAGCGGCGCTGCGGCATCAGGAACAGGCGTGCCAGCAGCAGATGGTCGCGTGCGGCCGGCATGGCGCCGACCGGAAGCAGGGCCATGCGCTGCGCCAGCACCTCGCGCAACGCCGTCTCGGCCTCGCGGGGCTGCTGCAGCCGGCGCAGCGCCAGAGCCCGCTGGACACGGGCACCGAGAACCACCGGGTGAGCGGCACCGACGGCACGGCTCCACTGGGCGATCTCGTGCGTGCGGGCGCGCAGCTCCGCCGCGAACTGGCCACGACGCTCCTGGGCCTCGGCCAGAAGCGCCCAGGCCCGCCCCAGCAGGGCTGCGGTCGCGCCGTCGTCGGACGGACCGAGGCCGACAGGCTCCGCCTGCAGCCGCAGCAGCGGCTCGAGCCGGTCGACCACCTGCTCCAGGCGCCCCTGCTCCAGCCAGGACTCGGCCTGCCCCACCGCCTGCTCCAGACCCGCCGCCCGTCCGTCGGCGGCCAGCACCGGCCCCGCCACCACCCAGGCCAGAAGCACGGGCACGCTCGCCCGCCCCGTCGAACCGATCATGCCGACCTCCCTTCATGTCGTGTGCTGCGGCAATGCGCTGCAACAGGTCGACCCTAGCCCAGGGCCGCCCGAGGATCACGCATCGAAACCGGCCGGATCCTGCCCGATCCCGGGCCGGTGATGACGAATGATGACCGCGGTGCCCGATTCCGCCCCCGGCGGGCGGCACATGCGCTCCAATGTCAGGCATCGCAGTCATCACGCTGCGGGGAGCAGGGAGCACGCCATGGCAGCACGGAGCGCAGCACGCCGGATCGCCGTCGTCGAGGACGAGCAGGACATCCGGGACAACTATCTCGAGGCCCTGGCCCGCGCCGGCCACGAGGTCGAGGGCCATGCCACCCGGGCCGAGGCCGAGGCGGCCTTTGCCCGTCGGCTGCCGGATCTGGCCATCCTGGACATCTGGCTCGGCGCCGACCGCGAAGCCGGCATGACACTGTGCCGCGACCTGCGTGCGCGCGATCCGGCGCTGCCGATCATCTTCCTGAGCAACATGGACAGCGAGATCGACATCGTCAGCGGACTGCGCCTGGGGGCGGACGACTACCTTGTCAAGGCGCACATCACGATGGCACAGCTGCTGGCCCGGATCTCGGCGCTGTTCCGGCGCCAGGATGCGCTCGAGCAGGTGCGCAGCGCACAGCAGCCGCTCGACATCGGCGCGCTGCGCCTGGACCTGGACCGCCTCGAGACCCGGTGGAAGGACAAGGTGGTCGACCTGACGATCACCGAGTTCGAGATCGTGCGCGCGCTGACTCGGCAGGTCGGCCACCTGCGCGACCGCGACACGCTGATGCGCTCGGCCAACATCTATGTCGAGCCCAACACCATGACGGCGCACATCAAGCGCATCCGGGACAAGTTCGTGGCGGTCGACCCCTCGTTCTCGATGATCGACACCGTCTACGGACGCGGCTACCGCTGGAACGGCGCAGCCGGCCGATGAACGCCGCCCGCTCTGGTCGGCGCCTGCGCAGGTGGCCGGGCCTGCGTGCCCAGGGCGTGGGGGTGGCGCTGCTGCTGCTGGCGGTGCTGCCCTGGATGCACGAGCATCATGTCGAGGAGATGCGCCAGCGCCTGCAGCAGGCGCAGCAGCGCGCACTGCTCGACATCGCCGAGGCCTGGGCGAGGGCGCTGCAGTCCGCGCCCGCCGGGACCGACGCGTCGCGCCGGCCGCCGCCGGTCTCGGTCGCACGCAGCGGCCTGCAGATCTGGCGGCTCGACACCCGGCTGCAGGTGCGCGACCACTGGGGCAGCCTGGTGCGGCGCGATCCGCTGTTCATGAACGAGACGGCCGCGGAGCCGGCCGATGCGCTGGACAGATGGATCGTGCGCTGGGTCCACCCCTGGGTGGTGCCCCGGAGCGTCGACTTCTCCGACCTCGAGCCGGCCGAGGCCCCGCCGATCGACGACACGGTGCGAGCCGCCGCCCAGGGCAGCATCGGCATGCGGCCCGTCCGTCTGCCCGGGCGCGACGCGCAGGTCTTCTCGGTGGCCGCGCCGATCTGGGGCCCCTCCGGCGTCGAGGGTGTGCTCATCGTCGAGCAGGGGGATGAAACGATCACGCGGGCCGTCTGGCACGCCCGGGAGCGACTCGGCCTCATGACGCTGCTGGCCTGCCTGGCGGTGGCGGGCGTGCTGGCTCTCTACGCCGGAAGGCTGACGCGCCGCCTGCTGCAGCTGCAGGCCGAGGCGGAAAGCAGCGTGGACATGCGCGGCCGCATGCGCCGCGGGCAGGGCCTGCAGGCCTGCCGCGACGCGCACGACGAGCTGGGCGACCTGTCGCGCAGCTTCTCGACGCTGCTGGAGCGCCTCGACCGCCATCATGACTACCTGCAGAAGCTCGCCCGGCTGCTGGCCCACGAGGTGCGCACGCCGGTCACGTCGATCAGCATGTCGCTCGACAACCTGCGCGAGCTCGACACGACGCCCGGACACGCCATCTACTTCGAGCGCGCCGGACGGGGCGTGCAACGGGTCAACCTGGTGCTGACGGCCATGACCGAGGCCTCGCGGCTGGAGGACATGCTGGCCGACTGCCCGCGCATGCGCTTCGACCTGGCCGACTTCCTGCGCGGACATGTCGATGCCTGGGCGGCCAGCCGGCCGGAGCACATCTTCGAGATCCGCACCGAGGCCGGCGCCGTTCCGGTGCTCGGCCATCCCGAATGGGCGGCACAGATGCTCGACAAGCTGCTGTCGAACGCCTGCGACTTTGCCGCCCCGGCCACGCCGATCGTGGTCGACTGCCGGCGTCGCGGCGACCGGGTCGACATCAGCGTCGCCAACCAGGGACCGTGCCTGCCACCGGGAGCGGCCGACACGCTGTTCGAGCCCTTCCTGTCGCTGCGAGCGACGTCGCCCGAGACGCCTTCGGCCCCCCCCCACCTGGGCATCGGTCTGCATGTCGTGCGGCTGGTCGCCGAGTACCACAGCGGCCGGGTCGGCGCCCGCGACAACGAGCGCGGCGACGGCGTCGTGTTCACCGTCTCGCTGCCGCTGGCTCCCGGCGAGATCGGCGCCGGTGCCGGCATCGCGCACGCGATGTCCTCGCCCTGCTGACAGGCGCGCGTGGCCCGCGGCGCGAATCGGGGCCCGCCATCGGCGACAATCCGGCCCCTATGAATGCCCTCTTCGAAGACGCCGGCAAGTTCCTCGCCGGCCGCGTGTTGTCCGAGGCCGAGAGCTCGATGCAGGTCGAGCTGGACTCGGGCAAGCGTGTCAAGGTCAAGGCGGCCAACGTGCTGCTGAAGTTCGACAAGCCCGCGCCGGCCGTGCTGATCGCCGAGGGCCAGCGCCTGGCCGAGGAGATCGACCTGGACCTGGCCTGGGAATTCGCGCCCGAGGGCGAGTTCGGCTTCGCGGATCTGGCGCGCGACTACTTCGACGCCGGCGCCGGCACGAGCCACCAGGCCGCGGCGCTGTTCCGCCTGTTCGGCGCGCCGCACTATTTCCGCCGCATGGGCCGCGGCCAGTTCCGCAAGGCGCCCGAGGACATCGTGAAGGCGGCCCTGCTCGCCATCGAGAAGAAGGCGCAGCTCGCCGCGCAGATCGAGGGCTGGGCGGCCGAGCTGGTCGCCGGCCGGTGTCCGCAGCCGGTGCGCGAGCAGCTCTACAAGATCCTGTTCAAGCCGGACAAGAACGCGCCGGAATACAAGGCCGTCGTGGATGCCGCGAAGAAGGCCCAGCGCGCGCCGCTGGACCTGCTGGTGGCCGCCGGCGCCATCGACAGCCCCTACCAGTTCCACTGGCGCCGATTCCTGTTCGAGCAGTTCCCGAAGGGCGCGGGCTTTCCGGCCTCGCTGGTGGCGCCGGAGATCCGCGACGAGCTGCCCCTGGCCGAGGGCGTGCGCGCCTTCTCGATCGACGACTCGGCCACGACCGAGATCGACGACGCGCTGTCGGTGCAGGGCCTGGGCAGCGGCACCATCGTCTTCGGCGTGCACATCGCCGCGCCGGCGCTGGCGATCCAGCCGGACTCGGCCGTCGACAAGGTCGCGCGCGAGCGCTTCTCCACCGTCTACATGCCGGGCTGGAAGCTGACCATGCTGCCCGACGAGGTGGTGCAGAGCTACACGCTGCAGGAGGGCCGCGACTGCCCGGCCGTGTCGCTCTACGTCACGATGGACGAGGCCACGCTGGAGGTGAAGTCCAGCGTGACGAAGCTCGAGCGCGTGCCCATCGTCGCCAACCTGCGCCATGACCGGCTCGACGCGGTCGTGACCGAGGCGGCGCTGAGCGGCGAGGCCCCCGCCGACTTCGACTTCGCGCCCGAGCTGGCCTTCGGCTGGCGGCTGGCGCGGCACCTGAAGGCGCAGCGCGAGGTGGTGCGCGGCAAGCCGGAGAACTTCAACCGGCCCGACTACAACTTCCGCCTCGTCGATGCCGACGGCCAGCCGCCGAGCGCGCCGCCCGACGGCCGCGAGACGGTCGTCATCAGCGAGCGCCGCCGCGGCGCGCCGCTCGACACCATCGTCGCCGAGGCGATGATCCTGGCCAACAACACCTGGGGCGGCTGGCTGGCCGAGCTGGGCGTGCCGGGCATCTACCGCAGCCAGGCCAGCATGGCGCCGGGCGTGAAGGTGCGCATGTCGACCAAGGCGCTGCCGCACGCCGGCATGGGTGTCGCGCACTACACCTGGGCGACCTCGCCGCTGCGCCGCTACGTCGACCTGGTCAACCAGTGGCAGATCATCGCCTGCGCGCGCCACGGCCGCACCGCGGCGCTGGCGGCGCACTTCAAGCCCAAGGACACCGCGCTGTTCGCGATCATCTCGGGCTTCGACGCCGCCTACTCGGCCTACAACGGCTTCCAGAACGGCATCGAGCGCTACTGGACGCTGCGCTGGCTGCAGCAGAACGGCGTGACCGAGCTCGACTGCGCCGCGATGAAGGACGGCCTGGTGCGCGCCGACACGCTGCCGCTGGTGCTGCGTGCGGTCGGCGCCGACGGCCTGCCGCGCGGCGCGCGGGTGCGCGTGCGCCTGGGCGAGCCGGACCTGCTGACGCTGGAGATCGGCGGCAGCGTGATCGCCCGCCTGGATGATCCGACCCGCTCGGACGACGACGCGGTGATCGAGGACGAGGCCGAGGAAGGCGCCGAGGCGGCCGCCACCGGCCTGGCACTGGCCATCGACGTCGCCGATGCCGACGCGCCGGCCGCGGCCGACGGCGGCGCCGCACCGGCCGCCTGAGTCCGATCCCTTCGCCTCTCCGCCCCGACGCCCCGCCGATGCAGCGCCTCAAGCAACTCTCGACCCTCCAGATCGCCCTGCTGCTGTCGCTGGGCCTTCATGCCGCCGTGCTGACGCTCCGGGTCGTCGATCCGGAGGCCTTCGACCGCATCCTGCAGGACACGCCGCTCGAGGTGGTGCTGGTCAACGCCAGCACCGCCGAGAAGCCGACGAAGGCGCAGGTCATCGCGCAGCGCAATCTGGCCGGCGGCGGCGACGCCGCCGAGGGCCGCGCCACCTCGCCGCTGCCGCCCTCGCCGGCCAACCAGGCCGGCAACGCGCTCGACGACGCGCAGCGCCAGATCGAGCAGATGCAGGCGCAGCAGATGCAGCTGCTGGCGCAGATGAAGCGCGAGCTGGCGAAGATCAGCACGCCCGACGCGGCGCAGGCCGAGCGCAGCCCGCAGGCCGCGCGCGCCGAGGAGGAGCGCCGCCGCCAGCTGATCGACCAGCTCGCGCAGATCGAGAAGCGCATCAACGACGAGAACGCGAGACCGCGCCGCCGCTATGTCAGCCCGGCCGCCCGCGAGGGCGTGCACGCGCTGTACTACGACTCGCTGCGCAGCCGCATCGAGGACATCGGCACGCGCAACTTTCCCGAGTCCGGCGGCGTCAAGCTCTACGGCGAGCTGAGCATGCTCATCGAGATCGACAGCCTCGGCCGCGTCGTCGAGTCCGAGATCATCAAGTCCTCGGGCAACCGCCTGCTCGACCGCAAGGCGCAGTCGATCGTGCGCGGCGGCGCCCCGTACGGCCCCTTCACCACCGCGATGCGCGCGCAGTTCGACCGACTGGTCTTCGTCTCGCGCTTCCGCTTCACCCGCGAGCAGGGCCTGCAGGCCACGGTCGAGGAAAACCAGCACGCACCGCGCGACGCCGCGGAGCGGCCCTGATGTCCTCCGCCCGACCCGCCGCATCGCCACTCCGTCGCGCTTCCTCCTCCCACGCCTTTCCCCGCCCGCTGCCATGGACCGCTATGTCGTGATCGGCCACCCGGTGGAGCACAGCCGCTCCCCCGCCATCCACGCCCGCTTCGCCGCCCTGACCGGCCAGGCGCTGGTCTACGAGCGCCTGCTGGCGCCGCTGGACGGCTTCGTCGAGACCGTGCGCGGCTTCGCCGCGGCCGGCGGACGCGGCTGCAACGTCACCGTGCCGTTCAAGTTCGAGGCCTGGCAGCTGGCGGCGCGCCGCACGCCGCGCGCCGAGCTGGCGCAGGCCGCCAACACGCTGCGATTCGACGCCGAGGCCGACGGCGGCTGGTGGTGCGACAACACCGACGGCGCCGGCCTGGTGCGCGACATCACGGTGAATGCCGGCGTCGCGCTGGCCGGCCGGCGCGTGCTGCTGATCGGCGCCGGCGGCGCGGCAGCCGGCGTGCTGGGGCCGCTGATCGAGGCGCGGCCCGCCGGCATCGTCATCGCCAACCGCACCGCGCAGAAGGCCGAGGCGCTGGCGCTGCGCCATGCCGCGCTGGCGCGCGAGCACGGCGTGGCGCTGCAGATCGCGCCGCTGGAGGCCCCCGGCGAAGCCTTCGACGTCGTCATCAACGGCACCGCCTCCAGCCTGTCGGGCGCCGGCGTGCCGGTGCCGGCCGAGGTGCTGCGCCCGGGCGCGCTGGCGCTGGACATGATGTACGGCGCCGGCGCACGCGGCTTCCTGGCCTGGGCGGCCGAGCACGGCGCCACCGGCCGCGACGGCCTGGGCATGCTGGTCGAGCAGGCGGCGGAGGCCTTCCTGGCCTGGCGCGGCGTGCGGCCCGACACCGCGCCGGTGCTGGCCGAGCTGCGCGCGCGGGTCGACGCGCCGCGCTGAGCATCCCGCCCGGAGAGACGCGCGATGTCGGACGCCCCTGTCGCGACGCTGTCCTGGCCGGCCCGTCTGGGCCGGCTGCTGGCGCTGGTGCTGCTCGCCGGCGTGGCGCTGCAGCTGTATTTCGTGCTGCGCATCGCGCTGATGACGGTGCTCGATCCGGCCTCGACCACCTTCCAGCGCAGCGAGATCTGGCGCCTGGCCACCGAGCGCGGCCGCATCGAGTGGGCGCAGGAGTGGCGCGACTATGCCGCGCTGGGCACGCCGATCGCCCGCGCGGTGATCGCCAGCGAGGATGCCGGCTTCGTCGAGCACAGCGGCGTCGAGTGGGACGCGCTGGAAAAGGCCTGGGAGCGCAACCAGCGCGCCGAGGCGGTGGCCGAGCGCCGCAACGAGCAGCTCGAGCGACGCCAGCAGCAGGCGCTGGCGCGCGGCCGCGCGCCGGCCGCGGTGCCCGCGCGGGTCGAGGCCCGGGTGGTCGGCGGCTCGACCATCACGCAGCAGCTGGCCAAGAACCTGTTCCTGTCGGGCGAGCGCACCGCCGCGCGCAAGGCGCAGGAATTCGCCATCACCTTCATGCTCGAGGCGCTGCTGAGCAAGCGGCGCATCCTCGAGATCTACCTGAACCATGTCGAGTGGGGCGAAGGCCTGTTCGGCGCGCAGGCCGCAGCGCGCCACTACTTCCACACCGACGCCGACCGGCTGGGCTCCGCGCAGGCCGCGCGCCTGGCGGTGATGCTGCCGGCCCCGAAGCGCTTCGAGCAGCGCCCGGGTTCCGGCTACCTGGTCGGCCGCGCCGGCACGATCGCCGCACGCATGGGCGCGGTGCAGCCCCCGCGCTGAGCCCCACGCCCTCAGCCCTTCCTGAAGGAGAGCCCCCGATGCCCTCGTCGCTGACCGCGGAGATCGCCGCCGCCGCCGCCCGCCTTGTCGTCGAGGAGGGCCTGGAGTACGGCGCGGCCAAGCGCCGCGCCGCGCGCGACCTCGGCCGCGGCGCGCGCCAGACCGAGCTGCCCGGCAACGACGAGGTCGAGGACGCGGTGCGCGAGTACCTCGACATCTTCTGCGCCGACACCCAGCCGGGCGAGCTGCGCGCGCTGCGCGAGCTGGCCGCGGTCTGGATGGAGCGCCTGGCCGTCTTCCGCCCGCACCTGACCGGCGCGGTCTGGCGCGGCACCGCGACCCGGCTGTCGGCGCTGCACCTGGAGCTCTACTGCGACGACGGCAAGTCGGCCGAGATCGCGCTGCTCGACCGCGGCGTCGACTTCGACATCGCCAGCACCCGCGGGCCGCAGGGACGCGACATCGACGTGCTGTCGCTGGCCTCGCGCTGTCCTGCCTTGGGCGAGACGGTGACGGTGTTCCTGTCGGTGCTCGATCATGACGACCTGCGCGGCGCGCTCAAGGCCGACGCGCGCGGCATGACCCAGCGCGGCGACCTGGCGGCGCTGCGCCGCCTTCTGGACTCGGAGGAAGCGTGATGCAACGCAGGACCTGGATGATGCTGGCCGGTGGCGCCGCGCTGGCGGGCGTCGGCGCGGGCCTCTGGACCGGCCTGCGCCGTCAGGGCGCGAGCACCGGCGCGGCACCGGCGCCGACCGGCCCGGCCGCCTCGGCCGGCGGCGGGGCGGACGCGCTGTGGTCGCTGCAGTTCGATCGCCCGGAAGGCGGCACGCTGGCGCTGGCCTCGCTGCGCGGTCGCGCGCTGCTGATCAACTTCTGGGCCACCTGGTGCCCGCCCTGCGTCAAGGAGATGCCCGAGCTCGACCGCTTCGCGCGCGAGCAGGCGGCGCTGGGCGCGCAGGGCTGGCAGGTCATCGGCCTGGCGGTGGACGGCCCGACGCCGGTGCGCGAGTTCCTCGCGCGCACGCCGGTGGGCTTTCCGGTCGGCCTGGCCGGCTTCGGCGGCACCGAGCTGGCCCGCTCGCTGGGCAATGACGGCGGCGGCCTGCCCTTCACCGTCGTGCTCGGCGCCGACGGCCGCGTGATGCAGCGCAAGCTCGGATCGACCGATCTGAAGGAACTGCAAGACTGGCGTCGTCAGGACGCATCGCTGCCCCGCTCCTGAGTCCCCGGATACCCTCGACGGGTTTCCGGGCGGGTCCGCGCCGTGGCATCATCGCGCCCCCGCGCCGGCCGGCCGGGATCCTGTCCGACCGCAACTTCGTTGCAACGCTGCTCGACTTGAAACGAAAAGCGCGTAAAGTCGGGACTTCCTCCAGAAACTCGCGGTATCCATGCACATCGGCAGCCTCCAGAGCTTCCCGTCGGTCCGTCCCGCGCATCCCCGCAGGATGCGGACCGGCATGAACGACACCGCGCCGACCCAGGCCGGCCATCGGCCTTTTCCTGCGGACACGACCTGAGCCCTGCGCGCTGCCCGCGCAGGCCGGCCGCCGAGGCGGCCTGGCCGGTCCCGTCCACTGCAACCCAAGAATCCCGGAGCCTCCTCCATGGACCTTCGCAAGCTGAAGACCCTGATCGACCTGGTGTCGGAATCCAACGTCTCCGAACTCGAGATCACCGAAGCCGACGGCAAGGTGCGCATCGTCAAGCAGAGCGCCACCCAGGTCGTCGCGATGCCGGCACCGGTCTACGCCGCGCCGCCGGCGGCGGCCGCCGCACCGGCCGCCGCGGCCCCGGCCGCCGCTCCGGCCGCCGAGGCCATTTCCGGCCAGGTCATCAAGTCGCCGATGGTCGGCACCTTCTACCGCGCGTCGAGCCCGGGCGCCAAGGCCATCGCCGACGTCGGCACCCAGGTCAAGAAGGGCCAGGCCGTGTGCATCATCGAGGCCATGAAGATCATGAACGAGATCGAGTCGGAATTCGACGGCACGGTCTCGAAGGTGCTCGTCGAGAACGGCCAGGCCGTCGAGTACGGACAGCCGCTGTTCATCATCGAATAACAGGGCCTGCGCCATGTTCAAGAAGATCCTGATCGCCAATCGCGGCGAGATCGCGCTGCGGATCCAGCGCGCCTGCCGCGAGATGGGCATCCAGGCGGTGATCGTCTACTCCGAGGCCGACCGCGACGCCAAGTACGTCAAGCTCGCCGACGAGGCGGTCTGCATCGGCCCGCCGCCGTCGCAGAAGAGCTATCTGCACATGCCGGCCATCATCTCGGCGGCGGAAGTGACCGACGCCGAGGCCATCCACCCCGGCTACGGCTTCCTGTCCGAGAACGCCGACTTCGCCGAGCGCGTCGAGAAGAGCGGCTTCGCCTTCATCGGCCCGCGCCCCGAGTCGATCCGCCTGATGGGCGACAAGGTCTCGGCCAAGGACGCGATGATCAAGGCCGGCGTGCCCACCGTGCCCGGCTCGGCCAGCGCGCTGCCGGATGATCCGAAGGAGATCATCCGCATGGCCCGCGAGGTCGGCTATCCGGTGATCATCAAGGCCGCCGGCGGCGGCGGCGGTCGCGGCATGCGCGTGGTGCACAGCGAGTCGGCGCTGATCCACTCGGTGGACACGACCCGGGCGGAGGCCGGCGCGGCCTTCAACAACCCGGCCGTGTACATGGAGAAGTTCCTCGAGAACCCGCGCCACGTCGAGATCCAGGTACTGGCCGACGAGCACGGCAACGCCGTGTGGCTGGGCGAGCGCGACTGCTCGATGCAGCGCCGCCACCAGAAGATCATCGAGGAGGCGCCGGCGCCGGGCATCCCGCGCAAGACGATCGAGAAGATCGGCGAGCGCTGCGCCGCCGCCTGCCGCAAGATCGGCTACCGCGGCGCGGGCACCTTCGAGTTCCTGTACGAGAACGGCGAGTTCTACTTCATCGAGATGAACACGCGCGTGCAGGTCGAGCACCCGGTGACCGAGCTGATCACCGGCATCGACATCGTGCAGCAGCAGATCCGCATCGCCGCGGGCGAGCCGCTGCCGTTCACGCAGAAGCAGATCGGCCTGCGCGGCCACTCGATCGAGTGCCGCATCAATGCCGAGGACCCGTACAAGTTCACCCCGTCGCCGGGCCGCATCACGATGTGGCACCCGCCGGGCGGCCCGGGCGTGCGCGTCGACTCGCATGCGTACAGCAACTACTACGTGCCGTCGAACTACGACTCGATGATCGGCAAGATCATCGTGCACGGCGACACCCGCGAGCAGGCGATGGCACGCATGCGCAGCGCGCTCAGCGAGATGCTGGTCGAGGGCATCCAGACCAACATCCCGCTGCACCGCCAGCTGATGGCCGACACCGCCTTCATCGCCGGAGGCACCAGCATCCATTACCTGGAAGGCTGGCTGGCGGCACGGAAGGCGGCGCTGTGATGTTCGAGCTGGTCCTTCTGGCCCGCGCCGACCAGGTCGACGCGCTGAGCGATGCGCTGACCGACGAGCTCGACGCGCTCGCGGTCACCGTCGAGGATGCCGACGCCGACACGCCCGACGAGGCCCCGATCTTCGGCGAGCCGGGCATGCCGGCGACGCTGTCGTCGCAGATCGGCGGCTGGCAGCGCTCGATCGTCAAGGCCCTGTTCGGCGACGAGGACAGCGCCACCGAGGCCGCCACGCTGCTGCTGGCGCAGGACGACGACAGCGGCGCGCCGCTGTTCGACGACCTGCACATCCACGGCCTGCTGCCGGTGGCCGACGAGGACTGGGTGCGTCTGACGCAGTCGCAGTTCGAGCCGGTGCTGATCACCTCGGACTTCTGGATCGTGCCGTCCTGGCACAAGGCGCCGGAAGGCGCCACGCGCGTGATGCGGCTCGATCCGGGCCTGGCCTTCGGCACCGGCACGCATCCGACGACGCGCATGTGCCTGCGCTGGATCGCGCGCCACGCCGACCTGTCGGCCCCGTGGCCGCGGGTGCTGGACTACGGCTGCGGCTCGGGCATCCTGGCCATCGGCGCCGGCCTGCACGGCGCCACCGGCATCGACGCGGTCGACATCGATCCGGCGGCGGTCGAGTCCAGCCGCGCCAACGCGGCCGCCAACGGCGTGAGCCTGAACCGGGTCGGCCTGCCCGACCAGGCCGAGGGCCTCTATCCGGTCGTGCTGGCCAACATCCTGGCCGCGCCGCTGAAGCTGCTGGCACCGCTGCTGAGCCAGCATGTCGCGCCGGGCGGCTCGCTGGTGATGGCCGGCCTGCTCGAGCGCCAGATCGAGGACCTGCAGGCCGCCTACGCGCCCTGGATCGCGCTGGAAGTGGCAGATCGTGAAGAAGGCTGGGTCCTGCTGAGCGGTCGGCGCCCCTGATCCAGGGGGCGGATGGCATGATCCGGTCATGAGCCTGGCCACTTCCTGTCCCTCCTGCGGCACCGTCTTCCGGGTGGTGCAGGACCAGCTGAAGACCTCCGAGGGCTGGGTCCGCTGCGGCCAGTGCCAGGAGGTCTTCAACGCGCTCGAAGGGCTGTTCGACCTCGACCGGCGCGAATCCTCGGCGACCACGCGCAGCGGCATCGCGCAGACGCCCCGCCCCGCTCCCCAGCCGTCCCTGCCGCCCCCCGGCCACGATCCGAACGATCCGGCCTGGGCCGAGACGCGGCCGGCGATGTTCTCCGGCTCGAAGTCGAGCCTGCCTCCGCCCGCGCCGCCGCGACCGCAGCAGCAGGTGCACATCGGCACGCGCCATGCCGCGACCTGGGATCCGTCCGTGCAGGACTCCGGCATGTCGATGGCGCCGACGCAGCCCGACACCGGCTCATGGCGGCTGCTGCGCGACCCCTCCTCGCCCGACGGGGCGCTCGCGACCGAGGCCGACGCCAGCGACAGCCTGCTGGCACCCGCACCGAGCGAGCCGCACGACGACCAGGGCTATCCGGCCACGACGCTCGAGTTCCGCTCCGAGGCCTTCAGCGCCTTCGCGTCCGCGAAGCTGCAGCAGCGCCACGGCCGTCCGGACGTCGACCTGACGCTGCCCGATCCGGCCCCGGTCATGCCGCCGCCGCCGCGGCCGATGCCCGCGTTCGCGCCACGCCAGGAGCCCGCCGCGGCTCCGGCTCCGGTGCGACCCGAGCCCGAGGAGGAGGCCGCCCCGTCCACGCCACCGCGGTCATCGGCCCTCGCGGAGCCGGAACCGGAGCAGGCGCCTCTTCAGGAAGAACCCGCCGCCAGCGGGATCCCCCTGCCGCAGGTGGCCGACGCCGCGGCAGCGCAGGTCGCGACCGCCACGCCGGACGACGAGCCGCTGCCCCCGGAAGCCGAAGCGCCGCAGCCGCCCCCCACCGCCCCCGAGGCGAGCGCCTCGCACGAGGCACAGGAAGGGTCAGAAGTGCAGCTGCCTCCGGCGGAGATGCAGCCGCTCACCGCGACCGCAGCGGAGACGCCGGCTGAGCGGGTGGCACAGGACGTGGTGGAAGCGACCGCCGGACCCGATGCAGCGCTGGCCGACACGATGCCCGCCGCGGTGCCGCGATCGGGCGAGGACCATTTCGAGAAGACGATCGACCTGACCAGCGAACTGCTGGCGCCGCAGCGCCCCGGCGCGAATGCACAGGCGACTCAGGCCGAACCCGCCGGACTGCCGCCGAGAGAACCCGTCGTCGAAGAGACGCCGCCCGAAGAGGCGGCGACCTCGCGCACCGAGGCGCAGGATGCGGCCACGGATGCGACGCCTGCGGGCGGCCCGGAGATCGATCCGGAGCCGACGCTGGACTTCATCCGCAAGGCCAACAACCAGGCGCGCTGGCAGCGGCCCTGGGTTCGCGGCGCGCTCGGCGCGTCGGCGCTGTGCCTGACGCTGACGCTGATGGCACAGGTGGGCGTGCAGTGGCGCGACCGCTTCGGCGCGCGCTGGCCGGTGCTGCAGCCGCTGCTGGAGACGCTGTGCCAGTGCCAGCTTCAGCCGCCGCGCCTGCTCGACGCGCTGGTGGTCGACAGCACCTCGCTGACCCGGCCCCCCGGCGCCAGCGGCTTCCTGCTCGGCGTCACGCTGCACAACCGTGCCGAGCACCCGGTGGCCGCGCCGCACATCGAGCTGAGCCTGACCGACACCCGCGGCCAGGTGGTGCTGCGGCGGGTGCTGACTCCGACGGAGTTCCGCCAGCCCGGCATGCTGCCGGGTCAGGCGGACGCGATCTGGTCGCTGGAGTTCACCAGCAGCGACAGCCGGATCACCGGCTACACGCTGGCCGCCTTCTATCCCTGAGCGGGGAGGCGCGCGGGATCAGCCGCGGGCCTGCGACAGCATCGTCGCGGCGTCGCTGACCTCGAACTTGCCCGGGCCTTCGACGTTGAGCGTCTTGACCACGCCGTCGTCGACCAGCATCGAGTAGCGCTGCGAGCGCACGCCCAGGCCCTTGGCGGTCAGGTCGAGCACCATGTCGACCGCGCGGGTGAAGTCGGCCGAGCCGTCGGCCATCATGCGCACCTTGCCGCCGGCCGCGTTCTCGCGACCCCAGGCGCCCATCACGAAGGCGTCGTTGACCGACAGGCACCAGATCTCGTCGACGCCCGCGGCCTTCAGCTCCTCGGCCGTCCGGACATAGCCGGGCAGATGCTGGGCCGAGCAGGTCGGGGTGTAGGCGCCGGGCAGCGCGAAGATCGCGATCTTCTTGCCGGCCGCTTCCTTGGCGACATCGAAGGCGTTCGGGCCCAGCGAGCAGCCATTGCCCTCGACCTCGATGTATTCGTAGACGGTTGCGGACGGCAGGGCGTCACCGATCTTCAGCATGATGAGTCATCTCCAATGAAAAAACCGGCCGCCAGTATTCCAGCGTGCCGGTTTTTCTGTTGTCCGAGGTCAAAAGACCCCGGAAAACATCGGTCAGATCCGATCAGGCGTCAGACCAGACGCGCCTTCTCGATCAGGCGGGTCACGACCCAGCTCTTGGTCTTCGAGATGGGGCGGCCTTCGGCGATCTCGACCAGATCGCCCATCTTGTACTCGCCGTTCTCGTCGTGAGCGTGGTACTTGCGCGAGCGAGCGACGATCTTGCCGTACAGCTCATGCTTGACGCGGCGCTCGACCAGGACGGTGATCGTCTTGGCGCGCTTGTCGCTGACGACGCGGCCGATCAGCGTGCGCACGTTCTTGGTGGCTTGGGCTTCGCTCATTGCGCGGCCTCCTTCTTCTTCTCGGCCAGAATGGTGCGGGCACGAGCGATGTCGCGGCGGGTCTTGCCGAGCAGCTGGTGGTTGCCCAGCTGCTGGGTCGCCTTCTGCATGCGCAGGCTGAAATGGGCCTTCAGCAGATCGCTGATTTCCTTCTCGAGCGCAGCGACGTCCTTGGCGCGGAGTTCAGATGCTTTCATTCAATCTCTCCCGGCTCAGGAACCGAACTGGCGGGTCACGAAGGTCGTGCTCAGCGGCAGCTTCGCAGCAGCCAGCGTGAACGCCTCGCGCGCCAGCGCTTCCGGCACGCCGTTGATCTCGTAGAGCACCTTGCCCGGCTGGATCTCGGCGACGTAGTACTCCGGGTTGCCCTTGCCGTTACCCATACGCACTTCGGCCGGCTTCTGCGAGATCGGCTTGTCCGGGAAGATGCGGATGAAGATGCGGCCACCGCGCTTGATGTGGCGGCTGATGGCACGACGGGCGGCTTCGATCTGGCGAGCGGTGATGCGGCCGCGCTCGGTGGCCTTCAGACCGAACTCGCCGAACGACACCTGGGCGCCACGGGTGGCGACGCCGGTGTTGCGGCCCTTTTGTTCCTTGCGGAACTTGCGACGCGAAGGTTGCAACATTCCTTGTTCTCCTTATGCGGCCGGACGCGCAGCGCGCTTGGCGCCGTCAGCGTTCGCGCCACCACGGCGGTCACCGTTGCCACGCGGGCCACGACGCTCGCCCGGACGATCGTTGCGCGGGCCACGGCGGCGGCGGTCCTCTTCCGGACGCTCTTCGCGCGCGGCGGCCGGCAGCTCGCCGTTGGCCAGGCGGTCACCCTTGTAGACCCAGACCTTGACACCGATGATGCCGTAGGTGGTCTTGGCTTCCGAGAAGCCGTAGTCGATGTCGGCGCGCAGCGTGTGCAGCGGCACGCGACCTTCGCGATACCACTCGGTACGAGCGATTTCGATGCCGTTCAGACGGCCACCCGACATGATCTTGATGCCCTGGGCACCCAGACGCATGGCGTTCTGCATCGCGCGCTTCATCGCGCGGCGGAACATGATGCGCTTCTCGAGCTGCTGGGTGATCGACTCGGCGATCAGCTGGGCATCGGTCTCCGGCTTGCGCACTTCCTCGATGTTGACGGCCACCGGCACGCCCATCATCTTGGCAAGCTGCACCTTCAGGTTCTCGATGTCCTCGCCCTTCTTGCCGATCACGACGCCCGGACGTGCCGAGAAGATCGTGATGCGCGCGTTCTTGGCGGGGCGCTCGATCAGGATGCGCGAGACAGCGGCGTTCTTGAGCTTCTTCTTCAGGAACTCGCGGACTTCGATGTCTTCGGCCAGCATCGCGGCGAACTGGCGGTTGCCAGCGTACCAGCGCGACGACCAGTTACGGGTGACCGGCAGGCGGAAACCGATCGGATGGATTTTCTGTCCCATGGTTCTCTTTCCTGCCTCAGTTGCCGACGGTCACGTAGATGTGAGCGGTGGGCTTGCTGATGCGGTTGCCACGGCCCTTGGCACGGGCGGCGAAGCGCTTCAGCGTGGCACCCTGCTCGACATAGATCGAGGTGACGCGCAGCTCGTCGATGTCCGCGCCGTCGTTGTGCTCGGCGTTGGCGATCGCGCTCTCCAGCGCCTTCTTGATGATGCCGGCGGCCTTCTTCTGCGTGAACGTCAGGATGTTCAGCGCGTGGTCGACCTTCTTGCCACGGATCATGTCGGCCACCAGGCGACCCTTGTCGCACGAGAGGCGCACGCCGCGGACGACTGCTTTCGTTTCCATCGTCAGTGCTCCTTAGCGCTTGGCCTTCTTGTCCGCGGGGTGACCCTTGAACGTGCGGGTCAGCGCGAACTCGCCCAGCTTGTGGCCGACCATCTGGTCGGACACGTACACGGGCACGTGCTGGCGGCCGTTGTGCACGGCGATCGTGATGCCGATGAATTCCGGCAGGATCGTCGAGCGACGCGACCAGGTCTTGATGGGCTTCTTGTCCTTCGTGGCAACCGCCTTCTCGACCTTCGCGAGCAGGTGATGATCGACGAACGGACCCTTCTTCAGCGAACGAGACATGTCGTGCTACCCCTTATTTCTTGCGACGCGACACGATCATGTTCTGCGTGCGCTTGTTGTTGCGGGTACGGTAGCCCTTCGTCAGGGTGTTCCACGGCGACACGGGGACCTGACCCTCGCCGGTACGGCCTTCGCCGCCACCGTGCGGGTGGTCGACCGGGTTCATGGCGACACCGCGGACGGTCGGGCGGATGCCCTTCCAGCGGATCGCACCGGCCTTGCCGTACTGGCGCAGGTTGTGCTCTTCGTTCGACACCTCGCCGATGGTGGCGCGGCAGTCGATGTGGATCTTGCGCACTTCACCCGAGCGCAGGCGGACCTGGGCGTAGGTGCCTTCGCGGGCCATCAGCGTGACGCTGGTGCCGGCCGAGCGCGCGATCTGCGCACCCTTGCCCGGCAGCATCTCGACGCAGTGGATGGTCGAACCCACGGGGATGTTGCGGATCGGCAGCGTGTTGCCGGCCTTGATCGGCGACTCGGCGCCGCTGATCACGGTCTGGCCCACTTCCAGGCCACGCGGCGCGATGATGTACGAACGCGCGCCGTCGGCGTAGCACACCAGGGCGATGTGGGCCGTGCGGTTCGGGTCGTACTCGATGCGCTCGACCTTCGCGGGGATGCCGTCCTTGTTGCGGACGAAATCGACCACGCGATAGTGGTGCTTGTGACCACCGCCCTTGTGACGGGTGGTGATGTGACCGTTGTTGTTGCGGCCGGCGTTCTGCTTCTGCGGCTCCAGCAGCGAAGCTTCCGGCTTGCCCTTGTGCAGGTGCTTGTGCACCACCTTCACCACGGCACGGCGGCCGGGCGAAGTCGGTTTGACCTTGACGACAGCCATTACGCGGCCTCCCCGGAGAAGTTGAGTTCCTGGCCTTCCTTCAGGGACACATAGGCCTTGCGCACGTTGTTGCGACGACCCGGACGGCCGCCGAAGCGCTTGGTCTTGCCCTTCTGGTTGACGACCTGCACCGACGCGACCTGCACGCCGAACATCTGTTCGACAGCGGCCTTGATCTCGGGCTTGGTGGCGTCCTGGAGGACCTTGAACATCACCTGGTTGTGCTTCTCGGCGACGCTGGTGGCCTTCTCCGAGATGATCGGCGCGACGAGCACCTGGGCCAGACGGCCTTCTTCGAACTTCAGTGCGCTCATGCGAACATCTCCTGCAGCTTGTCGATCGCGCCCTTGGTCACGACGACCTTCTTGTAGAAGACCAGCGACAGCGGATCGGCGTAACGCGGCTCGACGACCAGCACGTTGGCCAGGTTGCGAGCGGCCAGGAACAGGTTCTCGTCGACCTGGTCGGCGATGACCATGACGTGATCCAGATTCAGGGCCTTCAGCTTGGCAGCCAGCAGCTTCGTCTTCGGCGCCTCGACCGACAGCGAGTCGATCACGACCAGGCGGCCTTCGCGGGCCAGCTGCGAGAAGATGGCGGCCATGCCGGCGCGGTACATCTTCTTGTTGATCTTGTGCGAGAAGTTCTCGTCCGGGCTGTTCGGGAAGATGCGACCGCCCCCACGCCACAGCGGGGACGAGGTCATGCCGGCGCGAGCGCGGCCGGTGCCCTTCTGGCGGAACGGCTTCTTGGTCGAGTGGTGGACCTGCTCGCGGTCCTTCTGGGCGCGAGTGCCTTGGCGGGCGTTGGCCTGGTACGCGACGACGATCTGGTGGATCAGCGACTCGTTGTAGTCACGCGCGAACACGGCATCGGCGGCCTCGACCTTCGACGCGGCCTGACCCTGCTCGTTCAGGAGTTCCAGCTGTGCCATCAGTTGGCTCCCTTCTTGACCTTGACCTTCACGGCCGGGCGCACGGTGACGAAGCCACCCTTGGCACCCGGAACAGCGCCCTTGACCAGCAGCAGCTGGCGAGCCTCGTCGACGCGGACGACGTCGAGGTTCTGGGTCGTGACGGTCTCGTCGCCCATGTGGCCGGTCATCTTCTTGCCCGGGAACACGCGACCCGGATCCTGCGCCATCGAGATGGAGCCCGGGACGTTGTGCGAACGGCTGTTGCCGTGGGAGGCGCGCTGCGAACCGAAGTTGTGGCGCTTGATCGTGCCGGCGAAGCCCTTGCCGATCGAGGTGCCCTGCACGTCGACCAGCTGGCCGGCGGCGAACATCGACACCGACAGGGCGGCACCCGCCTTGTACTCGGCGGCGACTTCCGGAGCGACGCGGAATTCCTGCAGCAGCTCGGCGCCTTCGACGCCGGCCTTGGCCAGGTGACCGGCTTCCGGCTTGTTCACGCGCGACGCCTTGCGGGTGCCGAACGCGACTTGCAGAGCGGTGTAGCCGTCCGTTTCCGCGGTTTTGACCTGGGCAACGCGGTTGTTGGACACGTCCAGCACGGTCACGGGCACGGTATCACCGTCGTCCGTGAAGATGCGCATCATGCCCACCTTGCGGCCCAGCAACCCGAGGCGATTGCTAAGACTCATGGTTCTTCTCCAATAACCCGACAACGATTGGCCGGGCTGACTTGTCTTGCTGCACGCTCGGATCCTTCCCGCGAAGGACGGCCCGGTCGCGCAACGGCGAAATGGGGCGCAGGAATCCCAACGCCCGAAAAGCTCGCGAGTATCGCACAGTCACCCTGTGCCCGCAAGGCATGTGTATGCTGGTCACATGACGGACCCGGAACATGGACGGACTTCACCTCTGCGCCGAGTGGCATGACTGCGCCGCGACGGCGCTGCTGCGCGACCGCGACACGCTGCGCGAGGCCGGCGTGCGCGCAGCGCGCGAGGCGGGCCTGAGCGTCGTCGGCGAGGTCTTCCACGCCTTTCCCGAGCCCGGCGGCGTGACCGGCGTGGTGCTGCTGGCCGAGTCGCACCTGGCGCTGCACACCTGGCCGGAGCTGGCGGCGGTGACGCTCGACGTCTATGTCTGCAACCGTTCGGGCGATCACTCCCGGCAGGCGCGCCAGCTGCTGGCGGCGCTGCGCGCGCTGCTGGATCCGGCCCGAGTCGAGGAGCGCGAGATCATCCGCGGCGCGCTCGGTCCGCCGCCCTGCGCCCCGCCAGCGAGCCCAGCGTGAAGGCCTCCTCGAAGACCGAGTAGCCCGCCAGATCGGCATGCGCCAGCGTGACCCGGCCTGGCAACTGCACCAGGGCCTGATGCGCTGGCGCCGAGCGCGTGCCCGGCAGCGGAATGCGCATCGCGTGGCCGTGGCGCGCCAGCTCGATGCGGCGCAGCCGGGCGGGCAGGTCAGGATGCAGCGGCAGCAGGTCGGCCAGCACCCGCTGCGCCCACGGGCGCCAGTCCGCGCCCAGCAGCGCCGGCCGCTCGGCCGGGGACAGCGGCAGGTAGGCGGTCAGCACCGTCGGACCGGCGTGCGGCCGTGTCGACTGGTGCATCGCGTCGACATAGCCGAGCGAGGCGGTGCCGAAGGCGACGCTGTCCCACGAGGGCGGCGCACCGACGCGCTGCAGCAGCGGCCCGTCGAGATGCAGATGGGCCACCAGCCACGGCGCATGGCGGGCCTGCGCCGCCGTCTGGCGCAGCGCCTCGGGCGCCTCGGGCCAGAACCGCGCGGCCACATGCAGCGGCAGCGCCAGCACCACCCGATCGGCCTGCCAGGCCTCGAGGCGGTCGGCCCGTGCGTCCCAGGCCAGCACCTGCACGCCCTCGCGCGCCTCGTCCAGCCGCAGCGCGACCCGGCAGGCATGCAGCCGCCCGGCCGCGAAGGGCGCGGCCAGCCGCCGTGCCAGCCAGGCGTTGCCCTCGGGCCAGGTGAACACCGGCTCGCGCTCGGCCTGCGCATCGCCCGGCGCGTGGAAGCCGTGGCGGCTGGCGAAGTAGTGCAGCCCGGCCCAGGCCGAGACGGTCGCGGCGTCGGCGCCGTAGTCGTCGCGGCAGCAGTAGTCGAGGTACCAGCGCAGCCGCGGCTCGTCCAGCCCGTGCACGTCCAGCCAGGCGGCGAAGGTCTGCGCCTCCAGCGCGGCCTGCGCGGGCGTCCACGGCGTGCGCAGCGCCGGCATCGAGAAGCCGACCTGCCGCTGCGCCTCGGCCACGAGGCGGGCGAAGGAGCGGTACTGCGTCTGCAGGCGGCTGCCCGGCTCGGCCGGCGGCAGCAGGCCCTCGTGCCATGCGCCGTCGATGAAGAGCCGCTCCTGCGGCGCGTGGCACAGGTGGCGCTCGTCCCACTGCCAGCGGCCGAACTCGACCCGCGCCAGGCCGAAGTCCTGCAGCAGCTCGCGCACCTCGGCAGCCGCCTCGCCCGGCACCGGCAGGTAATGCGCGCCGAGCGGGCAGTCGAAGCCCGCCAGCCGATGGCCGCGCGAATGGCCGCCGGCCTCGTCCTCCAGCTCGATCAGGTGAACGTCGTCGATGCCGGCGCGCTCCAGCGCACGCGCCGCCGCCAGCCCGGCGATGCCCGCGCCCACCACCAGCACCGCCACCCGCCGCGTGAGGGCGGGCGCCGGCAGCGTGCCGGACCGGGCGCCGCCGATCTCACGCAGCCGGTGACCGCGCGCAGCCGAGTCGGCGCCGATCCAGCCGCCGTCCAGCGCAGGCCGTGCCGTGTCGCAGCCGGCCAGGCCCAGCGCGGGCCCGGCAGCCAGCCCGGCCAGCAGCTCGCGGCGCCTCAACGCGGCGCCCCCCACTCCTCCTCGAACAGCCGCACCAGGCGCTGGTCGGACAGGCGGTTGGGCGCCTCCTCGGTGCGGGCCATGTCGGGCGGGAAGCGCAGCAGCGTCGCCATCACCTCGGGCGTCAGGAAGCGCAAGCCCTCGGGCAGCGCGCGCGCCAGATGCCACGGCCGGTGGCCGGCCAGGATGAAGCCCCACTCGCCGAAGCTGGGCACCAGCGCGTGGTAGGGCGTGATCGTCAGCCCCACGGATTCCAGCGTCGCCGCCACCGTCCAGAAGCTGCGCCGCGCCACCAGCGGCGAGGTGGTCTGCACCACCATGAAGCCGCCCGCGGCCAGGTGCTGGTCGACGATCGGGTAGAAGCTCGTCGAGTAGAGCTTGCCGACCGCGAAGTTGCCGGGGTCGGGAAAGTCGATGACGATCACGTCCCAGGTGGCGGCCGGGTCGCGCTGCGCCTCCAGCCAGGCGAAGGCGTCGGCGTTGACCACCGTGACCTTGGGCGAGCGCAGCGCGCCGCGGTTCAGCGCCACCAGCCGCGGCTCGGTCGAGAACAGCCGCGTGACCTGCGCGTCCAGGTCGACCAGCGTGACCTGCTCGACCGAGGGGTATTTCAGGATCTCGCGCACCGCCAGCCCGTCGCCTCCACCCAGCACCAGCACCCGGCGCGGCGCGCCGTGCGCGGCCATCGCCGGATGCACCAGCGCCTCGTGGTAGCGGTACTCGTCGCGCTCGTGGAACTGCAGGTTGCCGTTGAGGAAGAGCCGCAGGCCCGCGCGCCCGCCGGTCACGACGATGCGCTGGTAGTCGCTGGAGGCCACATGCAGGATGTGGTCGCCGTAGTAGCGGTCCTCGGCCCAGGTGGTCAGCCGCTCGGCGCCGGCCAGCGCTGCCAGCAGCACCGCCATCGTGGCGCCCGCGGCCAGCGCCAGCGCCTGCAGCCGGCGCAGCTCGGCGCGGAACAGCCACAGCGCCCACACCGCCACGCCCGCGTTCATCAGCCCGAACACCAGCCCGGTGCGGATCAGCCCGAGCTGCGGCACCAGCAGCAGCGGGAAGGCCAGCGCCACCACCAGCGCGCCCAGGTAGTCGAAGGTCAGCACCTGCGACACCAGGTCCTTCAGCCCGTAGCGCTCGCGGAAGCGCCGCTGCAGCAGCCGCATCACCAGCGGGATCTCCAGCCCGACCAGCGCGCCCACCGCCAGCACCAGCGCATGCAGGATCGCCTGGAAGGCGCCGGCGGCCGAGGCGGGCAGCAGGTTGTGCGCGACGAACAGGCCGGCGGGCATCAGCCCGCCCACCGCGCCCACCAGCAGCTCCACGCCGATGAACTGCGCCACCAGCTGGCGCTCGACGAAGCGGCTCAGCCACGAGCCCAGCCCCATCGCGAACAGGTAGGTGCCGATGACGGTCGAGAACTGCCGGATCGAGTCGCCGACCAGGTAGCTCGCCAGGGCGCCCGCCGCCAGCTCGTAGACCAGCCCGCAGGCGGCGATCAGGAAGACCGAGCCCAGCAGCGTGATCTCGGCCGGCGAGATGCGCGCGCGGCCCGGCGGCGCCTCGACCGCGCCGCTCACCCGTGGATCGCCGCGGCCACGATCTGCCCGATCGCGATGAACATCGCGCCGACCACGATGGCCAGCGCCACGTTCCTGTGCTCGACCAGCTCCTCCCAGAGCTTGTAGGGCGTGAGCTTGTCGATGACGACGAAGCTGACCCACAGCACGACCACGCCGATGACGGCGTACAGGATCGAGCCGAGGATCACCGCGGGCTTGAGCATCTCCATGGAATCTTCTCCGGGTTGCGCGTGACTTGCGGGTTACTTGTGGCCGCCTCCGCCGCCCCCGCTGCTGCCGCCACCCCAGGACGAGCCGCCATAGGAGCCGCCCGAGGAGGACGAGGAGGTGCGCTGGCGCGCCAGGCACTGCCGGTACTCGGCGCTGGTCTCGCCGAAGGTGCTGCGGACATCGGCGCAGCCGTCGTCGCTGCAGCGCGCCATCAGCAGCACGACGAACAGCACCAGCAGCACCAGGATGATGACACCGGCGGCACCGATGCCGCCGCCCCGGCCGGCCGCCACCGGCGCGGCATCGCGCGCCAGCGCCGCGCCGGCCCGGCTGTCCAGCCCGAAGGCCTGGGCCACCGCCCGCGCCTCCAGCGTCTCGCCGGCCGACCAGGTGATCTCGCCGCCGCCGGGGCCGGCGGTCTGCTCGCGGCTCAGGCGCCTTCGGCGGTTCGGGCCCTCGCCTTCGTAGTCGGTGACCTCGACCGGCTCGTCGCGGCGGATGCGCCAGTAGAACTCGCCGATCACATGGACCGTCTTCGCGCGGTAGTGCCAGCGCTGCGCATGGCGGGCGCCGGCCCAGGTGGCGCGGTCGCCCTGCACCACCGGCACGCCGGTCAGCGGCCGCACCCAGCTCCAGCCCTCCTCGGTGTCGACCAGGAAGACGAAGCCCTCGGTCGGGTGGTAGAGCAGGTACTCGCGCCAGAAGGTCTGCTCGTCGTCGCTGCCCGGCTCAGGCAGGTCGCAGCGCTCCAGGTAGCCGACCACCTGCCAGGGCAGCGGCTGCGGCGTGCCCAGCGCCAGCGTGCCGACCGTGCCCAGCGGGATCTGCGGCTCGGTGACCGCGTTCTGCGCGAAGTGCGCCAGATCGGCGCCGACGCCCTGCGACACGTCGACCACCGCGCGGCACTGGCCGCAGGTGACCGACCGGGTGCTGTCCAGCCGGATCTCCAGCGAGGCGCCGCAGCTCGGGCACTCGATGCTGCGCCCGGCCAGCGTCTTCTCGCTGCCCAGCTCGCGCAGGCCGGCGAGCTGCAGCTCGGCCAGCCGCACCGCGCGGCCGACCGACCACTGCGGCCGCGCCGGCTCGGCGTAGTCGAGCGTGCCGACCTCGTCCTGGGCATTGCGCAGGTCGGCGATGACGAAGGCGTGATCCGGCCCGGCGGGCTGCGGCGGGCGCGGCAGCTCGCCCTGGGCGGCGTGCACCTGCGCCTGCACCACCGAGGCGACCTCCCAGGCGCGTCCGTCGATCAGCGCCTTCTGGCCGGGGAACAGCGTGCCGGCCTGCGGCACGCGGTCGGCCAGGGGCCGATCCAGCGCCAGCACGTAGGCGCCGTTGTCCTCCGACAGCCAGGCGCTGCGCCCGGCGGACGCGGCACCGCCGGAGTCGCCCGGGTCGCCCGCGCCCCCCGCGTCGAACAGCGCATGCCACTCGGTCCAGCGCCCGTCGGCATAGGCGTACTGGAGGCGCCCGACCAGCGTGAAGGCCACGCCCTGCCAGCGCCCGGTGACGCCGAGCTGCAGCGGCGAGTGGTCGTCGAACAGCTCGGCGCTCTCGCCGATGCGGCGCAGCGCCTCGCCCTCGCGCACCAGCGTCGAGCGACAGAAGCTGCACACCGCGCTGGCCGAGGCCGCCGAGCGGAACTCGACCGGCGCGCCGCAGTTCGGGCAGGCCGCGCGGTAGGCGCGGTAGGTCTCGGCCACCTCAGACCAGCTTCTTCAGCAGCTCGGTCTTCTTGGCGGTGAACTCCTCGTCGGTGAGGATGCCCCGGGCCTTCAGGTCGGCGAGCTTCTCCAGCGTGGCCATGATCTCGTCGGGCTGGAGCGCCACGACCGGCGCGGCCGCCGGTGCCGCCGCGGCTGCCGGCTGCAGGCCCTGCTGCATCGTCTGCGCCAGCGTCTGGCCCAGCGCCAGCCCGGCGCCGAGGCCCATCGCCTCGCCCGCCACGCCCCCGCCCTGGCCGGCCCCTTCGGCCAGCTTCGGAATCGCCTGCGCGGTCTGGTACTGCATGAACTGGCCCATGTTCTGGCCGATCATGCCCATGCCGATCTTCTGGTCGAGGACCTTCTGCAGTTCCTCCGGCAGCGAGACGTTCTGCAGCGTGACCGTCTCCAGGCTCAGGCCCAGACGGGCGAACTCGGGCGCCGTGGCCGCCTTGAGCCGCGCGGCGAACTCGACCTGGTTGGCCGCCAGGTCCAGGAAGGGGATGCCCGACTGCGCCACCGCGTCCGACAGGTGCTGCAGCAGGAAGCCGCGCAGCTGGCCGTCGATCTCGGCGGCGGTGCAGCGCTCGCGCGTGCCGCTGACCTCCTTCATGAAGGCGCGCGGATCGACCAGCCGCCAGGCGAAGTTGCCGAAGGCGCGCAGCCGCACCGCGCCGAAGTCCTTGTCGCGGATCGTCACCGGCTGCTGCGTGCCCCAGCGCTGGTCGACCTGCTGGCGGGTGCTGAAGAAATAGAGATCGCTCTTGAAGGGCGAGGCGAAGAGCTTGTCCCAGTTCTTCAGGTTGGTCAGCAGCGGCAGCGTCTGGGTGGTGAGCGTGTGGCGCCCCGGGCCGAACACGTCGGCCACCTGGCCTTCGTTGACGAACACCGCCACCTGCGACTCGCGCACCGTGAGCGAGGCGCCGTTCTGGATCTCGTTGTCGGCCATCGGGAAGCGCCAGGCCAGCGTACCGTCGCCGGTCTCGGTCCACTCGAGAACGTCGATGAACTGCTTGCGGATGAAATCGAACAGCGACATGGCGCACTCTCCCGGAAATCGGCCTGGACACGACGGCGCAGGTCCTCGGCAGGCGGCCGGCCCGGCACCGATCGGGATCATACGCAGACACCATGAAATTCATCATCCCCGGCCGGGGACCGCGCTATAACGCGAAAAACCTCGACGACACGAGGGGGAGGGCATGATGCATCCGGACACCGGTCTCGCCACACCCGACGCCAGCGCGGCGCCACCCGAAGCCCCCGCGGCGGCACAGGCGCCGAGCCTGCGCTTCACCGCCACCGGACGCGCGTACTTCCGCATCTGGATCGTCAACCTGCTGCGCACGGTGCTGACGCTGGGCCTGTACCTGCCTTTCGCGCGCGCCCGGCAGCTGCGCCATTTCCACGAGCACACGCTGGTCGACGGCACGCCGCTGAGCTTCGACGGCGACCCGTGGAAGATGCTGCGCGGCCACCTGATCGTCGGCGCAGTGGTCGCCGGCTACCTGATCGGCAGCGAGTTCGCGCCGATGCTGGCGCTGGCGGTCGCGCTGGCGGGCACCGCCGCCTGGCCCTGGCTGATGTGCTCGGCGCTGCGCTTCCGGCTCGGCCATGTGCGCTGGCGAGGCCGCCCTCTGGGCTTCAGCGGCACGGTCGCCGAAGCCTACCGGGTCTTCCTGCCGATGATCGTGCCGATGGCGGTGCTGCTGGGCCTGACGCCGCTGCTGGCCTCGTCGCCCGAGCTCGCCGAGGACGCGGCCGCTCCGCAGGGGCCGTCGGCCTGGCTGATCGGGGCCGTCCTGCTGTGCACGCTGGCGGTCTATCTGGCAGGCCCCTGGACCCTGCTGCGCATGCTGCGCTACCGGCACGGCCACTTCACCTTCGCCGGCGAGCGCACGCGGCTCGAGGGCGTGCGGCTGCGCGACCTCTACACGATGGGCTTCAAGTCGATGCTGGTGCTGATGGTGCTCGGGCTGGCGCTCGGCGCGGCCGGCATCGCGGCGACCATGGTCCTGCCGCCGCTGGCCCTCGTCGCCGGACCGCTGGGCTACATGGCGATCGTCACCGCGATGATGGCCTACTCCACCAGCCGGATGCAGAACCTGGCGTGGAGCCACACCCGCAGCCAGCACCTGCGCTTCGACAGCCAGCTGTCGGCCACCGCACTGTGGATGCTGCTGATGAAGAACACGCTGCTGACCGTGCTGACGCTCGGTCTGTACTGGCCGTTCGCGGCCGTCGCGGTGGCACGACTGCGGCTCGAGTCCGTCACGATCCGCAGCAGCCTGCCGCTCGAGCAGCTGGCCGGCGCCCCGGCCGGACCCGAGCAGCCCGCCGGCACGATCGGCGACGCGGCGGGCGAACTGCTCGGGCTCGACGTGGCGCTCTGATCACACTGTCCCCCCGCTCCGACCGCCACGGGAACATTTCCAGCCCCTGGCAGCCTCGCCCCGCAGGAATGCGGCCCGCTTTTGTTTATAAAGCGGGCCGCAGAGGTGGGGGAAATTCAGGAATGACCAAGGATCCGCAGGCCGGACACGGCAGCACCGCGGCGGTGCTGCCGATCCGCTTCACAGGCACCGGACGCGACTACGCGCGGCTGTGGCTGGGCAACCTGGCGATGGTGGCGCTGACGCTGGGCGTGCTGCTGCCGATGGCCCGGGCGCGCCGGCTGCGCTACTGGCGCGAGCACACGCTGGTCGGCGGCGAGCCGCTGGCCTTCGACGGCGACGGCCGCGAGCAGATGCGGCCGCACCTGCTGATGCTCGGCGCGCTGGCGGTCTACACGCTGATCGCGCACTCGGCGCCGCTGGTGGCGGCGATCCTGCTGCTGGCGCTGGCGCCGGCCTGGCCCTGGCGGATGCGCGACGCGCTGCGCTGGCGCATCAACCACACGCGCTGGCGTGGCCAGCCGCTGCGCTTCGAGGGCACGCCGGCCGATGCGCGCGAGGTCTTCCGGCCGGCGGTGGTGCCGCTGGCGGTGCTGCTGATCGGGCAGGCGCTGCTGGCGCAGCCCGATCCGCCCGGCGGCTGGCTGCTGGCGGTCGTCGTCAGCCTGGCGCTGCTGGCGCTGCTCGGCCTGGTCCCGTGGCTGCACGAGCGCCGCAGCCGCTACCTGCATGCGCATCTCGGCCTCGGCGAGGAAAGCACCCACCTCGAGGCGATCGCGCCGCGGGACTTCTACCGCATGCACGCCGGCCTGCTCGGCCTGCTGCTCGGGCTGATGCTGCTGCACCTGCTGTGCGCGCCGCTGATCGCGGCGGCCGAGGCGATCGCGCCGCTGCTGACCGGCCTGCTCGTCGACATCGGCCTGCTGCTGACCGCGCGGGCCTACTGGGTCGCCCGCACGCAGGACCTGCTGTGGAACCGCATGCGCAGCCAGCACCTGTCGTTCTCGAGCGCGCTGCCGGTGCACCGGCTGGTGCTGCTCTATCTGAAGAACATGCTGCTGTGCACCGTCACGCTGGGGCTGTACTGGCCGTTCGCGGCCGTCGCGGTCGCGCGGCTGCGGCTCGAGGCGGTGCAGGTGCGGATCGCGCGCGCATGAATGCACATGAATTGAAACAACTGCTCCACCCTCATGGGGACTGCCAGCGCCACGGCCGGCCGCTAGAGTTCCACTGACAAAGCGGGGATCCGCCCTCCCCGCCGGACCGGCAGACACCCACCAGACCCTCTCGAGCGTGCCGCCGGTCCCAGGGGAATCACAGGGAGCAGCTGATGGGCACGACCAGTGCAGGCACGGGGACATTCGACACGCCGGCCACCGCCGCCCGCGAAGACCGGCAGATCGAGGCCGACTACTTCGGCAGCCGGGTCCGAGCGCCTCAGCCGGTGCTGCTGACGCTGGACGAACGGCACCTGCAGGTGCGCGGCTGCAACTTCGTCGAACGCTTCCTGCCCGGCCAGACCCAGATCGGCCACCGCAGCGCCAGCGGCCGCTGCCTGCTGCAGCTGCCCGACGGCGCGCTGCTCGACTGCCCCGCCGACTGCGATCTCGAGCGCTGGCTCGACCGGACGAACGCGGACACGGGCCCTGCGCGCGGCGGCCTGCGCCGCTGGCGCACCGCCGCGACCGTGGCGCTGGCGCTGGCTGCGGCCTGGCTGGCGCTGCCGGCGACCGCCGAGCATCTCGTCGATCGGGTGCCGGCGCAGGTCGACCGCCACATCGGCCGCGAGCTGCTGTCGCAGCTCGACACCCGCTGGGTGCTGCCCAGCCAGCTGCCCGCCACCACCCAGCAGGACCTGCGCCAGCAGCTCGGCCAGCTGACTGCCAGCCGCTGCCCGACCGGCGCGCCCACGCCGTGGGACGCGCAGTTCCGCGCCCGCGGCCGGCTCGGGGCGCCGGCAGCCTTCGGCCTGCCCGGCGGCACGATCGTCATCACCGACGACCGGGTGCCGTCCCGACCGGGCGACGATCCGGCGCTGCTCGACACGCTGTGCCAGGAGCTGCAGCAGATGCAGCGCCGCCAGGGCCTGCGCACGCTGGCGCGCCAGGAACCGCTGTCGCTGCTGCTCGGACTGTTCTTCGACGACTTCAGCGCGACGGTCGCGGTCGCCTGGCCGGTGCTGTCGCGCTGGCTGCCGCTGATGACACGGCACTGATCAGGTGCCGGTCATGCCGCGCAGCCGGGCCATCTGCGCGACATGCCAGGACATCGACATCGCGGTGAAGGCCGCCTCGGCCTCGTCCAGCAGCGCCACGGCCGACTCGCCCTCCGGCGTGCGGTCGCGGCCGCACTGCAGCAGCCAGCGCACCCGGGCCAGCCGGTTGAGCGCCTGCTCGTGCGCCGAATGGCGGCAGCGTGCCGCCCGCTCGGCACGCACCAGATGGTGCCAGGCCTGCGGCGGCGCACTGCCGCCGGCCAGCCGCGCCAGCGCCCGCGAGGCCATCGCCGCCCCGAGCCAGTCGCCGCGGCGCGCGCGGGCCAGCGCCAGCGCGGCCTGCTCGCGCGCGCGATCGGGCTGCCCTCGCTCGACCTCGCCCTCGGCCAGCCAGCCGTGGTTGAGCGAGGCGAACAGCCCGCCGTCGCGAGGCGCCAGCCAGACCGTCGCGTCGCGCACGCCCTGCAGCCCCGGTCCGTCCGGATCGAGGCGCCAGCGCGCGAAGCTGCCCGCCGCATGGCTCATCGAGAACGAGAACAGGCTGCGCACCTGCTCGCCGATGCGGTGCGCCTGGGCGGCCGCCGTCGCCGCCTCCTGCCAGCGGCCCTGCCACAGCAGCACGACCGCCTGCCAGCCCCGGATCGACGCGCCGATCTCGTGCATGCCCTCGCCAGCCGCCTCCAGCGCCTCGCCGAACAGCTCCCCGGCCAGCTCGAAGCGGCCCTGGTCGCCGTGGATCGCCGCCTGGCAGGTCAGCGTGTAGGCCAGGCCGACCGAGGGTCGCCGCCCGGAGCGATGGCGACGCTTGATGCCGCCGGCATCGTCGAGCAGCGCCAGCGCGGCCGGATACCGCGCCGCCGAGGCCAGGGCCTGGCCCAGCGTCGCACGGACCTGCACCTCGAGCGGGGCATCACCGGCCCGCCGCGCCAGCACCAGCGCCTCGCGGCCCTCGCGTACCGCCTCGCGCGCCTCGCCGAGCGCATAGTGCATGTAGGCCAGCCAGTAGCGCATGCGCGCCTGCACCCCGACATCGTCGCCCTGCATCGCCAGCGACACCGCGCGCCGCACCACCTCCAGATCCGCCCGTGCCGCATCGAAGACCCCGGCCAGCGCCAGCCGCTGGACGCGGTCGAACCAGCGCTGGCGCAGCGCCGGCGTCGACGGCAGCGCCTCGATCGCGGCCAGCGCGAGGCGATGGAACTCGCGGGCGCGGTCCAGCGATGACAGCGCCTGCGCCCGGTCGGCGGCCCGCTCGGCCGCCTCCAGGGCCTGCTCCGGCACACCGGCGGCATGCCAGTGATGCGCCAGCGCCTCGTGGGCCTGTGCATCGGTGCCTGCCAGCGTCGCGGCGACCCGGCGGTGCAGCTGCTGGCGCTGCGCCAGCCCGATCGACCGGTAGATCACGTCGCGGGTGATGCCATGCTTGAAGCGCAGCCGGCCGGCGGACACGTCAGGGAACAGGACATCCTCGGCGGCCAGGCGGGCCAGCGCACCCTCCACCGGCTCGCCGGTGACGGCCGACAGCAGCACCACCGGCACATGCACGCCGATCACCGCGGCGATCTGCAGCACCTCGCGCGCCGGCTCGGGCAGCCGCGCCAGCCGCGCCTCGATCAGCCGGTCCAGCCACGCGGCGCCACCATAGGGCCGGCCGGCCTGGCGGCGCAGCTCGGCATGCACCAGCAGCGCATGGCAGAGCTCCTCGATGTAGAGCGCGTTGCCGCCGGACAGTCGCCGGATCGAGTCGATCTCGACAGGCTCGATCGAGGGCAGCAGCTGGTGCACGGTGCGGTCCGCCTCCTCGTCGCTGAAGGGCACCAGCACACGCCCCGGCATGTCGAGCCGGCTGCGCTCGGCGCCCGACAGATCGCGGGCGGTCAGCACGATCATCAGCGGCAGTCCGGCAGCCTGCCGGCGCAGCCGCATCAGCAGCTGCAGCGCTGCCTCGTCGGCCCACTGCCAGTCGTCGATGCACAGCAGCACCGGCGCGTCGGCGCGCACCTCCTCCAGCAGCCGCTCGCACAGCCGCGTCACCGGATCGCCGGCCGCGTCCCGCGCGTCGATGCGTCGCGGCGGCTCCGTGCCGGGCAGCATCTGCAGGAAGGGCTGCAGCGGCTCGGCGCTGAGCTGGCGCTCGCAGTGCCCGGTCAGCACCCGCCGGAACCGGGAGGCCGAACGCTCGGCGAACTCGCCGAGCAGGCGTGTCTTGCCCAGGCCCGGCACCCCGAGCAGCAGCCGGCAGACCGGCGTCCCGGTCTGGCCGACCGTGGCGGCCGCCTCCTCGAGCCAGGCCAGCTCGGCCTCGCGACCGACGAAGGGCAGCAGGGCGCGCTGGCGCCGGGGCACCCGAGCGCCGGCTTGGTCCACCCGCGCGCGCACCCGGCACAGCGCGACCGGCCGGTCACGCCCGGGCAGGATCAGCGGCTCGCGCGGCTCGGTCAGGAAGGCCTGCGCCTGCGGGCCGAGCGCCTCCAGGCTGACCAGCAGCTCGTCGCGCCCGGCTGCCATCGACAGCCGCACGGCCAGGTCGGGCACGTCGCCGGACAGCGTCAGCCGGCCACGCTGCGCGTCGCCCGGACCGACCTGCACCGGCCCGGCATGCAGGCCCGAATGCAGCACCAGCGCCGGCAGCCCGGCCGGCCGCACCGGCGGACGCAGCGCACGCACCCGCTCGTGCAGGTCGAGCACCGCCTCGATCGCGCGGCGGGTGTCGTCCGGCTGCGGCTGCGGCAGGCCGAAGACCGCCAGCACGCCGTCGCCCTGCAGCCGCAGCACCTGCCCGCCGTGGGCGCTCAGCACCGTGTCGCCGAGCTGCCGCAGCGCCTGCAGCAGCCGCGCGTAATGCTCGCTCTCGAGCCCACCCGCCACGCCGGCGCCGCCCAGGTCGGAGAACACCACCGTCAGCACCGGCCAGGCGGGCGGCTCGGACAGCCGCTCCTGGCCCGCAGCGGGTTCACGGGCCTCATCGGCGAGAACGGACTCAGGGCTCACTCGGGACTCATCGGGGCGATCGCGGCAACCGGGAACATTCTGCCGGCAATCGCTGCTGCGAAACTGTCAGGTATCGCTTCAGGAGAGCCCCTCATGACGATGCGCACAGATCCGCCCGCCGCGGCCCCGGGTCGCCGCCCCCGGGAGATGCCCGCGCCGCTGCTGGCGCTGCGCCACATCCACCTGCTCGACGGGCTCGCCGACCCGGAGCTGGCCGAGATCGCGCAGGCCGCGCGCTGGCACCACTGGCGGCGCGGCCGCACCATCGTGCGCCACAGCGACGCCGGCCGCGACCTGATCCTGATCGCCAGCGGTCGGGTGCGCGTGACGCTGCTGTCGCCGGGCGGGCGCGAGCTGCGGCTGCGCGAGCTCGGCGCCGGCGAGCTGTTCGGCGAGATCGCCGCGATCGACGGCGGACCGCGCAGCGCCAGCGTCGTCGCGCTCGAGGACAGCGTGCTCGGCCACCTCGCGCCGCAGGACTTCCTCCAGCTTCTGCAGCGGCACTGGCCGGTCTGCGAGGCGCTGCTGCTGCGCCTGGCCGGCGCGGTGCGCGAGCTGACCGGCCGCTGCTACGAGCTCGGCGCACTCAGCGTGCCGCAGCGTCTGGCCGCCGAGCTGCTGCGCCGCGCCGAGGCCGGCGGCCCGCGCCTGGACCCCGCTCCGCACCACCCCGACCTGGCCGCCTGCATCGGCAGCAGCCGCGAGCAGGTCAGCCGCACGCTGGCCCGGCTCGTGCGCTCGGGCCTGCTGCGGCGCGACGGCACCGCGCTGTGCCTGAGCGATCCGCGGCGGCTGCGCCGGCTGGCGCAGGGTCTGGCGGAGGGGCTCGCGGGGGGCGCCGACGACACGAATTGAAACAAATAATCCGTGACTTTTCTCACATCCTGTCGCGACTCGAGCGCGGCAGACTGGCGCCGCCCCCCAGCAATCGACCCACAGGGAGCTCCAAGTGAGCACACCTCCGATGTGGCCGGCCGCCCTGGCCGGCCCCGAGCTGGCCGACATGCTGGCCGCGACCCGACAGCTGCTCGGCGCCTGGGATGCGACGCTGTCGCGCTGGAACACCGCGCCGCGTCCGCCCCCGGCGCCTGCCACGCCGGGCGAGCGGCCGCCGCGCCTGCCCGCCCGGGACGGCCTGGCGTCGGCGGCCCCGGTGCAGCCGGCCCCGCCGGTGCTGAGCGTGCAGATGCTCGACGGCTTCCAGATCTGGATCGGCGAGCGGCCGCTGCAGGACCTGCCTCACGGCAAGGCCCGCGCGCTGCTGATGTGGCTGCTGCTGCACCGGCGGCGGCCGCTGGCACGGCAGCGGCTGGCCGGGCTGTTCTGGCCCGAGGCCGAGGCGGCCGCCGCGCGCAACAGCCTCAACGTCACGCTGCACCGCCTGCGCCGCGCGCTCGGCGATCCGGCGCTGCTTCGCCATGACGACCAGGGCTACCGCATCGCCGGCGACGGCGAGACCTGGATCGACGTCGAGCATTTCGAGCAGCAGGCGGCGCTGGGCGAGGCGGCCGAGCAGGCCGGCCGGCCCGACGCGGCCGCCGGCCACTACGAGATCGCCGCGACGCTGTACCGGACCGATCTGGTCGACGAGAACGAGACCGAGCGGGCGCTGCAGATGCATGCGCAGACGCTGCGCGACCGCCTCAACCAGGTGCTCGAGCGGCTCTCCGACCTGCGCGAAGGCAGCGGCGACCTGCATGGCTGCGTGCGCGCCACGCAGCGCCATCTCGGCCTCGACGAGTGCAACGAGGCCGCCCATGCGCGGCTGATGCGCTGCTACGCGCGCCTGGGCCAGCCCCAGCTCGCCGAGCGCCAGTACCGCCAGTGCGTCGGCGCGCTGCGGCGCCAGCTCGACCTGCCGCCAGGCGAGGCGCTGACCGCGCTGTACCGGCGCATCGGCCGGCGCGAGCCGGTCTGAGCCGGACCGGGCCTCCGCACCGGCCCCGCTTACGCCCGCGCCGGCCGCCCTGTAAGCGCGGGCGCAAGCGCCGGCCGGGCGGCGCGCTAAGCCGGGCGGCGGACAGTCGTTTCTGCCGGCAGGCCGGGGGGCATGCCGGACACATCAGAGACCCCTTCCTCAACCTCTGTCCAGAAGGAGCAAGATCATGGCCAACCCCTTCACCATCCTCGTCGAGGACGGTCTGCCGCTGTTCGACGTCGCGCCGTCGGCCACCGCCACCGTCTTCGAGCTGCCCGCCTCCGGCCCCTTCCCGGCCGTGGTGACGCCGGTGCACAGCATCGGGCCGACGCAGGGCTGGGGCGTGCGCGTGCGCTGGAGCACCAGCGGGGCGCTGAGCCCGCTGCTGGCCGGCGACTGGGTCGTCACGCTGTACATGGACCGCATGGGCGGCGGCCCGTTCTCGGTGCCGGGCGGCCAGCAGACCACGCCGCTGATCGCCGCCACGCCGCAGGCCTACGCGGTGGACTTCAGCTTCCCGGCCGGCGCCATCCCCGCCGGCGCCTACCGCCTGGCCGTCACGATCACGATGCGCGGCCCCGCGCCCGGCCATGTGCCCGGCCCGCTCGGCGGCGTCGGTGACGGGCCGCTGCTGCAGTTCTACTGATCGGCGCGGGAGCGGCGGGCGGGGATGGCGCGGGGCGGCGGGGCCGGTAAAATCCCGCCTTTCGCCCCGATCCGCCGCCGCCCGCTCCGTCCGTCCGGAGCGGCCGACGGGCGCCCGGGCCGCGCGCACGCCGCGCGGCATTCGTGCCCTCCTGCCCGCCCGAGTCCCACCATGCCCTTCTCCCAGCTCACCGCCCTCAACGCCCTGTCGCCGCTCGACGGCCGCTATGCGGGCAAGCTCACCGCGCTGCGCCCGCTGCTGAGCGAGTACGGCCTGATGCACCGCCGCGTGCAGGTCGAGATCGAGTGGTTCATCGCGCTGTCGGACGCCGGCTTCAAGGAGTTCCCGGCGCTGTCGGAGGCCAGCCGCGGCCTGCTGCGCTCGCTGGTCATCCACTTCAAGGAAGAGGATGCCCAGGCGATCAAGGACATCGAGAAGACCACCAACCACGACGTCAAGGCGGTCGAGTACTGGATCAAGCGCCGCATCGCGGGCCACGCCGAGCTCGAGCGCATGCAGGAGTTCGTGCACTTCGCCTGCACCAGCGAGGACATCAACAACACCAGCCACGCGCTGATGCTCAAGAGCGCGCGTGACGAGGTGATGCTGCCCATGCTCGACCGCATCATCGCCAAGATGACGGCGATGTCGCACACCTTCGCGTCGGTGCCGATGCTCAGCCGCACCCACGGCCAGACCGCCAGCCCGACCACCGTGGGCAAGGAAGTCGCCAACGTCGTGGCGCGCCTGAAGAACGCCCGCGAGCGCATCGCCGGCGTCAAGCTGCTGGCCAAGATGAACGGCGCGGTCGGCAACTACAACGCCCACCTCTCGGCCTATCCCGAGCACGACTGGGAGGCCTTCAGCCGCAAGGTGGTCGAGGGCTCGCTGGGCCTGACCTTCAACCCGTACACCATCCAGATCGAGCCGCACGACTACATGGCCGAGCTGTTCGACGCCTTCACCCGCGTCGACACCATCCTGATCGACTGGGCGCGCGACGTCTGGGGCTACATCAGCCTGGGCTACTTCAAGCAGAAGACCAAGGCGGGCGAGGTCGGCTCCTCGACCATGCCGCACAAGGTCAACCCGATCGACTTCGAGAACGCGGAAGGCAACTTCGGCATCGCCAGCGCGCTGCTGACGCACCTGGCGCAGAAGCTGCCGGTCAGCCGCTGGCAGCGTGACCTGACCGACTCGACGGTGCTGCGCAACATGGGCGTGGCGCTGGGCTACGTGCTGCTGGGCTGCGACAGCCTGATGCGCGGCCTGGACAAGCTCGAGCTCAACGAGGCCGCGCTGGCCGCCGACCTCGACAGCGCCTGGGAAGTGCTGGCCGAGCCGATCCAGACCGTCATGCGCCGCTACGGCCTGCCCGAGCCGTACGAGCAGCTCAAGGCCTTCACCCGCGGCCAGCCGATGACGGCCGAGCTGATGCGCGGCTTCGTCGCCGCGCTCGACCTGCCGCAGGCCGAGAAGGACCGCCTGCTGGCGATGACGCCGGGCAGCTACACCGGCCTGGCCACCGCGCTGGCGCAGCGCATCTGAGTCCCGGCCGCCGGAGTCCCGCGATGACCTTCACCGACCAGCTCGCCCGCGCCACGCGCCAGAACCAGTCCCTGCTGTGCGTCGGCCTCGATCCGGAACCGTCGAAGTTTCCCGGCGCCTGGGCCGGCGACGCCTCGAGGATCTTCGACTTCTGCGCGGCGATCGTCGACGCGACGAAGGATCTGGTCTGCGCCTTCAAGCCGCAGATCGCCTACTTCGCCGCGCACCGCGCCGAGGACCAGCTCGAACGGCTGATGGCGCACATGAAGGCGGTCGCGCCCGACGTGCCGGTCATCCTGGACGCCAAGCGCGGCGACATCGGCTCGACGGCCGAGCAGTACGCCCGCGAGGCCTTCGTGCGCTTCCAGGCCGACGCGGTGACGCTGTCGCCCTTCATGGGCCGCGACACGATCGACCCCTTCCTGGCCTACGCGGACAAGGGCGTGATCCTGCTGTGCCGCACCTCCAACCCCGGCGGCAACGACTGGCAGATGCAGCGCCTGGCCGACGTTCCCGGCCAGCCGCGGCTGTTCGAGCACCTGGCGCACCTGGCGCAGACCGAGTGGAACACCACCGGCCAGATCGGCCTGGTGGTGGGCGCAACCTTCCCCGCCGAGATCGCGCGGGTGCGCGAGATCGCGCCGACGCTGCCGCTGCTGATTCCGGGCGTGGGCGCGCAGGGCGGCGATGCCGAGGCCACCGTGAAGGCCGGCCTGACCGAGGCAGGCACCATCGTCGTCAACAGCTCGCGCGCGGTGCTCTACGCCAGCCGCGGCGAGGACTTCGCCGAAGCGGCGCGCCGCGTGGCGATGGCCACCCGCGACCAGCTCGACGCCGCGCGGGCCTGAAGCGGAGCACGGCGCCCGGGGTGACGATAATCGGCGGCGATGCCTTTGCTGGAGCCGCTGCCGTGACCCTGACGCGACGTGATCTGCTGGCCGGTGCCGCCGCCGGCGCCGGACTGACCGGCACCCCGGACTGGCTGCACGCCGCCCCGGCGAGCGCAGGCACCGCGGCCGGCCCCCGGCCGAAGGTGCTGCGCTACGCCTTTCCGGCCTCGGAGACCGGCTTCGATCCGGTCCAGCTCAGCGACATCTACTCGCTGACCGTCACCGCCAACATCTTCGAGTCCCCGCTGGACTACGACCCGCTGGCCCGGCCCTTCCTGATCCGGCCCGGCACCGCGCTGGCCCTGCCCGAGATCGCCGACGACCACCGCAGCTTCACGCTGAAGCTGCGCCCGGGCATCCTGTTCCACGACGATCCGGCCTTCAAGGGCCGCGCCCGCGAGCTGGTCGCCGAGGACTACATCTACACGATCAAGCGCTTCTACGACCCTGCCACCAAGAGCCCCGGCCACAGCTCGCTGGAGGAGCAGGGCATCGTCGGCCTGCGCGAGCTGCGCGAGGCCGCGCTGAAGTCGAAGCAGCCCTTCGACTACGACCGGCCGGTCGAGGGTCTGACCGCGATCGACCGCCACACGCTGCGCATCCGCCTGCGCGAGCCGCGCCCGCGCTTCCTCTACACGCTCACCGGCCTGCCGGCGATGGCACGCGAGGTGGTCGAGTTCCACGGCGACAAGATCATGGAGCACCCCGTCGGCACCGGCCCGTTCCGGCTCGCCGAGTGGCGGCGCAGCTCGAAGATCGTGCTCGAGCGCTTCAAGGGCTACCGCGACCTGCGCTACGACGCCCAGCCCAACGCCGACGACGCCGAGGGCCAGGCGCTGCTGGCGCGCTTCAAGGGCCGGCGCCTGCCGATGATCGACCGGGTCGAGATCGCCATCATCGAGGAGGCGCAGCCGCGCTGGCTGGCCTTCCTGAACGGCGAGCAGGACCTGCTCGAGCGGGTGCCGTCCGACTACATCCCGCAGGCACTGGTCAAGGGCGAGCTCGCGCCCCATCTGGCGAAGAAGGGCATCCGCCACAGCCGGGTCGCCGCCAGCGACGTCACGCTGACCGTCTTCAACATGGAGGATCCGGTGGTCGGCGGCCTGGCGCCGGAGCAGGTGGCGCTGCGCCGCGCGATCTGCCTCGGGCTGGACATCCCGCGCGAGATCCGCCTGGGCCGGCGCGGCGAGGCCATTCCCGCGCAGGCCGGCGTCCCGCCGGGCACCTACGGCTTCGACCCGCTGCTGCGCACCGAGCAGGGCCGCTTCGACCCGGCGCGCGCCCGCGCGCTGCTCGACACCTGGGGCTGGACCGACCGCGACGGCGACGGCTGGCGCGAGCGCCCCGACGGCACGAAGCTCACGCTGGTGATGCTGTCGCAGTCCGACCAGACCAGCCGCCAGCTCGACGAGATCTACAAGAAGAACATGGACACGCTGGGGCTGCGCCTGGAGCTGAAGGTCGGCCAGTGGAGCGAGAACCTCAAGTCGACCCGCTCGGGCAAGTTCATGATGTGGCGGGTGGGCTCCTCGGCCGGCTCGCCCGACGGCCAGGGCTCGCTCGAGCGCGGCTACAGCCCCGCGGTCGGCAAGGGCAATCTCGCGCGCTTCGTGCTGCCGGCCTTCGACCGGGTCTACGACCGCCTGACCGCGCTGCCCGACGGCCCGGAGCGGCTCGAGGCCTTCCGCGAGGCCAACCGGCTGCTGATCGCCTGGGCGCCCTACCGCCATCATGTGCACCGCATGGTCACCGACCTGATGCACCGCCAGGTCGTCGGCTACCGGCGCCCGCCGTTCTGGCTGAACTGGTGGAGCTGGATCGACATCGACGACGACGCGGCTTCGTCGAGCTGAAGATGCGCTGACAGTCCGGGGCGCGACCCCGGAAGGCGGGCCGTTTCTGATAAAAAGTTGGCAAATTCAATCCAACCTCAGGACAGGACCCCGCCCATGGCGCTCCCCGAGCCCCGGATCACCCTCTTTCTTCGCTGGCTGGCGCAGGAACGCCGGCTTCGCTTCGAGCATTACGACGATCTCTGGCAATGGTCGGTCGACGACCAGGACGCCTTCTGGGGCGCGCTGTGGGACTGGTTCGACATCGAGTCGCCGGTCGAGCCGGTGGTCGCGCTGGCCGACGGGCGGGTGCCGGGCGCGGTCTGGTTTCCCGGCACGCAGCTGAACTACGCGCGCCAGGTCTTCCGCCACGCCGACGAGGCGCACGGCGCCGACATTCCCGCCATCGTGTTCCGCAACGAGATGCTGCAGGACGCCGGGCGCACGCTGCGGGTGAGCTGGCCGGAGCTGCGCCGCGAGGTCGCCTCGCTGGCGGTGGCGATGCGCGGCATGGGCGTGCAGCGCAACGACCGTGTCGCCGCCTACCTGCCCAACGCGCCGCAGACGGTGGTGGCCTTCCTGGCCTGCGCCAGCCTCGGCGCGATCTGGTCGGTCTGCTCGCCCGACATGGGCGCCGGCGCGGTGCTCGAGCGCTTCCGCCAGATCGAGCCCAAGGTGCTGATCGGCTGCGACGGCAGCACCTGGGGCGGGCGCGACCATGACCGACGCCCGCTGCTGCACACGCTGCTGGACGGCCTGCCCTCGGTCGAGCACATGATCCTGTGGCCCTGCCTGGACCGCGACGCCGAGGCCGACGAGTTCGCCGCCCCCGGCCGGCGCGCCTGGGACCTGCGCCCGCTGCTGGCCGGCAACCCGTGGAACTTCGAGCCGGAGTGGCTGCCCTTCGACCACCCGCTGTGGATCGTCTACTCCAGCGGCACCAGCGGACTGCCCAAGCCGATCGTGCACGGCCACGGCGGCGTGATCCTCGAGCACCTCAAGCTCAACGTGCTGCACAACAACCTCGGCCCCAGCGTCGACACCGGCGACGTCTTCCACTGGACCACCTCCAGCGGCTGGGTGATGTGGAACCTGCAGGTCGGCGCGCTGCTCGGCGGCACGACGATCGCGCTGCACGACGGCCACCCGGCGGGCCGCGCCGACGCGCCCGACTGGGGGCTGCTGTGGCGCTTCGCCGCCGAGACCGGCACGACCCACCTCGGCGCCGGCGCCGCGGTGCTGACCGCGATGTCGCGCTCGGGCATCGAGCCGACGCAGGCCGCCGACCTGTCGGCGCTGCGCGCGGTCGGCTCGACCGGCTCGCCGCTGCCCGCCGAGGTCCATGCCTGGCTGCAGCAGCAGCTGCCGCCGCAGGACGAGGGCCGGCCGATGTGGATCAGCTCGATCGCCGGCGGCACCGACTTCGCCGGCGCCTTCGTCGCCGGCCTGCCGACGCTGGCCAACCCGCCCGGCGAGATCCAGTGCCGCTGCCTCGGCGCCGCGGTCGAGGCCTGGGGGCCGCCGCAGGCCGACGGCCGCGGCGAGCCGCTGACCGACGCCGTCGGCGAGCTGGTCTGCACCCGGCCGCTGCCGTCGATGCCGCTGTACTTCTGGAAGGACGAGGGCGACCGCCGGCTGATCGAGAGCTATTTCGAGACCTATCCCGGCCACGACGGCGTCGGCGCGGTCTGGCGCCACGGCGACTGGATCCGGCTGGTGCCGCACCCGCAGGAGGGTCGCACCGGCGCGGTGATCCTCGGCCGCAGCGACGCGACGCTGAACCGCCGCGGCGTGCGCCTGGGCAGCGCCGAGATCTACAGCGCGGTCGAGGCGCTGCCCGAGATCGCCGACAGCCTGGTCGTCGACCTGCACGACGCCGGGCATCCGGACGGCGAGATCGTCATGCTGGTCGTTCCGGCCCGCGGCGCGGTGCTCGACGAGACGCTGGCCGGGCACATCCGCACCCGCATCGCGACCCAGGTCTCGCCGCACCACCTGCCCGACCGCATCCTGGCCGCGCCGGCCATCCCGCGCACGCTCTCGGGCAAGAAGATGGAGCTGCCGGTGCGCCGGATGCTGCAGGGCGAGCCGGCCGATCGGGTCATGAGCCGCGACGCCGTCAGTCCGCCCGAGATCGTCGACTGGCTCGAGCAGCTTGTCGCGGATCAGGGAATACCCCGGCCGGCAGGCGGGATCATGTGACGATCTGCATCGATCCAGTTACCAGGCGCTTCGAAACAGCCGCCAAATGAAACAATCACCCTGAGGCGGAAATCGTGGTTCTGATGGGAATTTTTCACAGATTCATCCGAAAGAGGGGGAAAAAGCTCCCTGTCGGAGGCGGCTGAAAAACCTGTCGGCACCAGATCTGGTTACGTCCTGGCCAACGAGGCATGCGCCAATCACGGCCATGCCCAGCCGACCTGCTGCCCGCCACGCCCTGCACCGCACCGCCAGCCGCATGCGCCGCGTCGTGCGCATCGTGCGCCGGCGTCCGGGCTCGGTGGCGACGCTGCTGGCGCTGATGGGCGGCACGCTGCTCGGCAGCGGCGGCGCAGCCCAGGCCAAGGGCGCCGGCGTGACCGGCGAGACGAAGATCGGGCGCCAGATCCGCCTGCGCTACAGCGAGCCGGTCCAGCCGCGCAGCGGCTGGAACGCGCAGATCGCCAGCTTCGGCGCGCCCCAGGCGGCCTCCGGCCGGCCGGGCTCGCGGATCCGCGGCAGCGCGATCGCCGAGCTGCCGCTGGATGCGCGCACCCGCGCCTATGGCCGCATCGAGACCGAAATGAAGACCCGGCGCGACGAGCCGGGCCGGGCGCTGCAGGTCGGCGCCGGTGCCGGCGTGAGCTGGCAGCTGTCGAACGAGACGACGCTGCAGGTCGAGGTCGGCAATATGCCCGGCCAGAACCGCGGCCAGATGAGCGTCATGCTGCAGTGGCAGCTCTGAGACGCCGATAAGAAACCCGTGCGGCAGGCCCCCCGGCGGGCGTGCCGCACCGGGGATGGCGCTGTTGGAATCTGTCGAGATTCCATCGCCACGGGGACCCGGTGCAGCGAGCGCCAGAACGGCCCCCCGGTCGATCCGGAAACGGATTCCAACAGCCTCCTCGTCATCCCTCGGGCCCCGCCGCAGCGCGGCGGGGCCACCCTCTTGGCCCGCGCCATTCCCGCACCGTTCCCGCTCCGCTTCCACGCCTCTTTCCTCCGGCGGCGCGTCACGCCGCTGTCATGGGCGGGTCATGCCCGCACGGGATACTGGGCGCCCGCGTCCTCGCTCCTGCGCCCGTCCCCGCGCCCGTGCCCGTGCTCCAGCAGATCCTCTTCCTTCGCCATGCCACCGCCGAGGACCGGCTGTTCGCGCCGGTCGACGCCGAGCGCGCGCTCATCGACAAGGGCAGGCGCCAGACCCGCGCGGTCGCGCGCTTCTGCCAGCGCCAGACGCTGCTGCCGGCGCGGCTGCTGTGCAGCCCGCTGCGCCGCGCGATCGAGACCGCGACGCTGCTCGGCGACGAGCTGCCCGAATGCCCGCGCCCGCAGGTGGTCGACTGGCTGAAGCTCGACACGCCGACCGAGCTCGCGCTGGCCGGCGTGCTCGAGCAGGTCGCGCACGGCGACGGCCCGCTGTGGCTGGTCGGCCACGAGCCGGACCTGTCGGCGCTGATCAGCCGGCTGCTCGGCAGCGAGCAGCCGATCCTGCGCATCAAGAAGGCCTCGCTGACCTGCCTGGAGATCGAGCCGGGCAGCGGCGCGCCGGCGCGGCTGCTGTGGTCGATCCCCTGCGCGCTGATGGACTGACCCGGAGGCGGCCTCAGGGGCAGGCGGCGGTCTTCAGCGTCAGCGCCGGGCTGGCGGCCGAGACGTTGCCGGCCAGGTCGCGCGCGCGCAGCGTCAGCGTGTGGCTGGTGTTGCAGCTCAGGCCGGTGAGCGTGCGGGTGCTGCCGAGCAGGCCGCCGGCCAGCAGCGTCGAGCCGTTGTACAGGTCGTAGCCCGCGACGCCGACGTTGTCGCTGGCGCTGCTCCAGTTCAGCACCGCGCCGGTCGCGGTGATCGAGCCGGCCGTCAGCTTGGCCGGCGCGGTCGGCGCCTGGGTGTCGGCCGGCGCCATCAGGCGCGCGAGCAGCTGCACGTAGGCGGCCTGGTAGTAGATCGCCGGCTCGGTGAGCTCCCAGGAGTTTTCCGGCCAGCCGGTGTTCCAGTCCTTGTAGGCCTTCTGCGGCGGCTGGCTCGACACGCCCGCGACGCTGCCGGTGTAGGTGCGGTTCGGTCCGCCGGCCAGGTAGCCCGGCGCCGGGCCGCGCGCCGAGGTCTTCGTGCTGTCCCAGACGGTGCCGTTGGCGAACCAGGTGTGATAGATCTCGGTCAAAGAGGACTCGGCGCCCCAGGCGCCCATGTTCGACAGCATCACCAGCCCGAGCGGATTGGCGCCGTGCAGCCAGTGCAGGTGCTGCTCGGCGATCTGGCGGTAGAGCGCGGCGCTGCCGGTGTTGAGCCTGAAGGCCTCGAAGTCGAGGTTGATCAGGCCGGCGTTCGAGCGGGTCATGTCATGGCCCCAGTTGAACTCGGCGTCGGCCAGGTGGGCGCGGTAGAGATCGGTGCCGTTGCTGCCGCCGTTGAAGTCGGTCAGCGAGACGACGCCGTTCTGCGCCGCCTTCTGGCTGCGCAGGTTGGACGCGACGGTGGCCGACACGCCCGGCTGGCCGGCGTGGCGCAGCAGCGCGACCTGCATCGGCGCCCAGTACGGGCCCCACCACCAGAGGCTGTACGGGCGCACCCGGGCGTAGTTCGCCTCGACATGGGCGCGGTACTCGGCCTTGCCGGTGGCCTCGTGCAGCGCGATGGCCGCCAGCACCGAGGACTCGAGCTGGCCCTGCGCGTCGACGTCGGCGTCGCCGGCCTTGATGTCGCCGTCGTCGCAGGAAGTCTGGAAGCTGGTGAAGCCGCTGGTGGTGACCTTCGCGCGGGCCCAGGCGGCCTCGGCGCGCGCCAGCAGGTCGGCCGCGTAGGCGGCCTGCGACGCGAAGCCGCGGTAGACGACATGCGACGCACCGAACATCGCCGCGCCGGCCAGCGTCGCCGAGGTGCATTCGGGCAGGTAGTAGCGCGGGCGCGCATCGGCGCTCGGCGGCGAGACGTCGTTGTAGTTGTCGACGCCGACCTTCAGGAACAGGCCCTTCGTGCCGCTGGCGTCCTGCATGCGGCGCAGGAAGTCGAGTTCCCACTTCAGCTCGTCGAGCAGGTCGGGCAGGCCGTTGCCGGACTCGGGAATGCCGAGGTCGTCGCGGAACACGGCCGGGCTCATGCGGTAGGCGTCGAGCAGCTGCAGCACCGCCGACTGCGCGAAGGTCACGTACTTGTTGGTGTCGCCGGCGTCCATCCAGCCGCCGGAGAGATCGCGCGCGGTCGTCGCATTGCCCTTGGCCCAGCGGCTGGTGGCCGAGCGGTCCTGCCCGGCGCGCTCGTAGGCGGCGGCGTCCGCCCAGCGCGCGTCCACGTAGGGCGCGACCTTCGCGTGGTTCAGGCGCTGCATGTAGAACATCCGCACCGCCTGGCGCAGCACCGCGTCATAGGCACCGGCGCCGATCTCGAAGCGGCCCGAGCCGACCTGGCGCGCGCTGTCCCAGACGTAGTAGGAGCCGGCGGCGGTCAGCGCCGAGAAGTCGTAGTGCCAGCCGCGGTCGCCGGACTGCGCGTGCGTGGCGCCGCTCTTCCAGGCCTGCAGCGTGCCGGTGTGCACGACGACATCGTCGGCCCAGCGGCGGATCTGGTACTGGCCGCTGCCGGTGCCCGGCGCGAAGGCCTCGGCGGCATTGAAGCCGGCCTGGGGGTCGACGACCACCGCCACCTTCTGCATCGACGGCAGATAGCCGAACTGATCGACCTTGAGCCACGGCACGGTGGCCGACGGCGCCGCGACGGCCGCCCCGCACGACAGCAGCAACGACAGGCCGGCGCACAGGCGCGGCCGCGAGGACTTGGTGGTGTTCATGGATTCCCCCGATGGCTTCCGATGGTCCTCCGTGCACCCGTTCACGGAAACCGGGCGGTATTGTGCGACATTTTTCGTTTTTTTCATTTGAGGATGATCGACATCAAGCACGGAATCAGGCCTCGAACGGCAGTAACCCGGAGCCCCCCTGCGGTACGGGCCATCCCTAGAATGTTCCGTTTCGCCCGTCAGAGAGACCTCCCGCGATGTCCGGCCTGATCCGTATCCGTGGTGCGCGCCAGCACAACCTGAAGAACCTCGACCTCGACATCCGCACGGGTGAGCTGACGGTGGTGACCGGCCCGAGCGGCTCGGGCAAGTCGTCGCTGGTCTTCGACACGCTGTACGCCGAAGGACAGCGCCGTTACGTCGAGACCTTCAGCGCCTACGCGCGCCAGTTCCTCGACCGCATGGACCGCCCGGCGGTGGACGCGGTCGAAGGCGTGCCGCCGGCCATCGCCATCGACCAGACCAACCCGGTGCGCACCAGCCGCTCCACGGTCGGCACGATGACGGAGCTGAACGACCACCTGAAGCTGCTGTTCGCGCGCGCGGCGCGCTTGTTCGACCAGGACACCGCGCGGCCGGTGCGCGAGGACGACCCGCAGAGCATCTGGGCGGACCTGAAGGCGCGCAGCGAGGCCGCCGGCGATCCGCGCTTGGTGGTGACCTTCCCGGTCGAGTTGCCGGGCAGCGTCACGCCCGAGGAAATCGAGCAGTGGCTGGCCGCCAGCGGCTACACCCGCGTGCAGGCCGAGCGCGAGGTCGCCACGCCGACCGGGCCGCGCAAGGTGCTCGACGTGGTGGCTGACCGCTTCCGCTTCTCGAACGCCGAGAAAGGCCGCGTGGTCGAGGCGCTGGAGGCGGCGCTGAAACGCGGCAGCGGCCGCTGCAACGTCTACGCCGGCGCGGACGAGGCGCAGGCGATCTGGCGCTACAGCCAGGGCCTGCACTGCCCCGAGTCGGATCGGCGCTACGGCCATCCGCAGCCGGCGATGTTCTCGTTCAACTCGGCCTACGGCGCCTGCGAGGCCTGCCGCGGCTTCGGGCGGGTGATCGGCGTGGACTTCGGGCTGGTGATTCCGGACGGGCGCAAGACGCTGCGCGGCGGCGCGGTCAAGCCGCTGCAGACGCCCGCCTGGGCCGAATGCCAGGCCGACCTGATGCGCTGCGCCGGCGACGCCGGCATCCCGCGCGACACCGCCTGGAACCAGATGAGCCCGGCGCAGCAGGCCTGGGTCATCGACGGCGCGCCGGACTGGAACGGCGACTGGAAGACGCACTGGTACGGCATCCGCCGCTTCTTCGAGTACCTCGAGAGCAAGACCTACAAGATGCACATCCGTGTGCTCTTGTCGAAGTACCGCAGCTACACGCCCTGCGGCGCCTGCGGCGGCGCGCGGCTCAAGCTGGAATCGCTGCTGTGGCGCCTGGGCGAGAAGGCCGAGGCCGACGCGGTGCTGGCGCCGGCGAAGCGCTTCCTGCCGGTCGGCGTGGCCTGGTCGCGCGAGCAGCTCGAAGCCCTGCCCGGCCTGAGCCTGCACGACCTGATGCTGATGCCGATCGCGCGGCTGCGGCAGTTCTTCGACACGCTCGCCCTGCCCTCGCAGCTGCTCGACGACGCGCTGGAGCTGCTGCAGGACGAGATCCGCCACCGGCTGAAATACCTCTGCGACGTCGGCCTGGGCTATCTGACGCTGGACCGGCAGAGCCGCACGCTCTCCGGCGGCGAGGTGCAGCGCATCAACCTGACGACCGCTCTGGGCACGTCGCTGGTGAACACGCTCTTCGTGCTGGACGAGCCCTCCATCGGCCTGCACCCGCGCGACATGGACCGCATCAACCAGGCGATGGCGCGGCTGCGCGACGCCGGCAACACGCTGGTCGTCGTCGAGCACGACCCGGCGGTGATGCTGGCGGCCGACCGCATCATCGACCTCGGCCCCGGCCCCGGCACCCAGGGCGGGCGCATCGTCTTCGACGGCACGCCCGACGAGCTGAAAGGCGCCGAGACGCTGACCGGCGCCTACCTCGGCGCGCGGCGCACCATCGGCCTGGGCCTGGCGCGGCCGGTGCTCGACAGCACGCCGCGGCTGATCCTGGAGGGCGCACGCCAGCACAACCTGAAGAACGTCACCGCCGAGTTCCCGCTGCAGCGGCTGGTCTGCGTCACCGGCGTGAGCGGCTCGGGCAAGTCGACGCTGATCCAGGACGTGCTGGCGCCGGCGCTGGCGCGCCATTTCGGCCAGGCGACCGAATCGCCCGGCGAGCACGACCGCCTGCTCGGCGCCGAGCAGCTCACCGACGCGGTCTTCGTCGACCAGAGCCCGATCGGCAAGACGGCGCGCTCCAACCCGGCCAGCTTCGTCGGCGCGTTCGACGCCATCCGCGAGCTGTTCGCGGCGCTGCCCGAATCGCAGCAGCGCGGCTACGGCGCCGGCATGTTCAGCTTCAACGCCGGTGACGGGCGCTGCCCGACCTGCGGCGGCTCGGGCTTCGAGCACGTCGAGATGCAGTTCCTGTCGGACGTCTACCTGCGCTGCCCGGACTGCGACGGCACGCGCTACCGCGCCGAGATCCGCGAGGTGCAGATCGAGCGCCTGGGCAAGGCGATGTCGATCGCCGACGTGCTGGAGCTGACGGTGGCCGACGCCGTGCGCCTGTTCGCCGACGACCGCGAGGTGGTGCGCGCGCTCTCGCCGCTGGCCGATGTCGGGCTGGACTACGTCAAGCTCGGCCAGCCGGTGCCCACGCTCTCCGGCGGCGAGGCGCAGCGCCTGAAGCTGGCCGGCTTCCTGGCCGAGGCCGCGAAGAACGCCACCGCGAGCAAGCAGAAGGTGGCGAAGAAGGGCACGCTCTTCCTGTTCGACGAGCCGACCACGGGCCTGCACTTCGACGACATCGCCAAGCTGATGCGGGCCTTCCGCAAGCTGCTCGAGGCCGGCCACAGCCTGCTGGTGATCGAGCACAACCTGGACGTCGTGCGCGCCAGCGACTGGATCGTCGACCTCGGCCCCGACGGCGGCGACGCCGGCGGCGAGCTGGTCGCCGAGGGCACGCCGGCCGATCTGCGCGCGCACCCCACCAGCCACACCGGCCGGGCGCTGCGCGAGTACGAACACCAGCTCGGCCAGCCCGCCGCGCTGAGCGCCGAGGAAGGCACGCCGCTGCAGACGATCGCCAAGGCCCGCCGCGACCTCGCCCGCCAGGCACAGAGCGACGCCATCCAGATCGTCAACGCCCGCGAGCACAACCTCAAGGGCCTGTCGGTCGACATTCCGCGCGGCAAGTTCAGCGTCATCACCGGCGTGTCGGGTTCGGGCAAGTCGACGCTGGCCTTCGACATCCTGTTCAACGAGGGCCAGCGCCGCTATCTGGAGAGCCTGAACGCCTACGCGCGCTCGATCGTGCAGCCCGCCGGGCGGCCGGAGGTGGACGCGGTCTGGGGCATTCCGCCCACCGTCGCCATCGAGCAGCGTCTGTCGCGCGGCGGCCGCAAGAGCACGGTGGCCACCACCACCGAGGTCTGGCACTTCCTGCGCCTGCTCTACGTGAAGCTGGGGGTGCAGTACTGCCCGGCCTGCAGCGACTTCCACGCGCCGCCCGACACCTGGGTCGCGGTGCGGCCGCAGACGCCGGAATCCATCGCCTCGCAGCTGCTGAAGGAGTACCGCGGCCAGCACATCGGGCTGCTGGCGCCGCTGGTCATCGGCCGCAAGGGCCTCTACACCGACCTGGCGAAATGGGCCAAGGGCAAGGGCTACACGCAGCTGCGCGTCGACGGCGAGTTCCTGCCGACCGACAAGTGGCCCAAGCTCGACCGCTACAAGGAGCACACGCTGGAGCTGCCGGTGGCCAGCCTGCTGGTCGACGTGGACCACGAGGCCGAGCTGCGCCGCGCGCTGGCCGAGGCGCTGGAGCACGGCAAGGGCGTGCTGCATCTGCTGACGCCGCTGAAGTCCGCCGGCACCAGCGCCAAGGCGCTGGCCGCGTCGCTGGAGGCCGGCTTCCAGTCGAGCGCCTTCCGCAGCAAGGCCAAGGTGTTCTCGACCCGGCGCGCCTGCCCGCAGTGCGCCACCAGCTACCCCGAGCTGGACCCGCGCATGTTCAGCTACAACAGCAAGCACGGCTGGTGCCCGGACTGCGTCGGCACCGGCCTGGCGCTGACCCGCGAGCAGCGCAAGGCGCTGGACGACAGCCAGCAGGACGACGACAAGGGCCGCGAGAAGACCTTTGCCGAACCCGAGGTCGAGGGCTTGGAGGACCAGCCCTGCGGCACCTGCGGCGGCGCGCGGCTCAATCCGGTGTCGCAGGCGGTGCGCTTCCGCGACGCCTCGATCGCCGAGGTGGCGGCGAAGTCGGTCGACGACGCCCGGCGCTGGCTCGACGGCCACAAGCTCGACGGCCGCGAGGCCGCGATCGCGCGCGACGTGGCGGTCGAGATCCGCAGCCGGCTGGCCTTCCTCGGCCAGGTCGGGCTGGGCTATCTGACGCTGGACCGCGCCGCGCCCACGCTCTCCGGCGGCGAGGCGCAGCGCATCCGGCTGGCGGCGCAGCTCGGCAGCAATCTGCAGGGCGTGTGCTACGTGCTGGACGAGCCCACCATCGGCCTGCACCCGCGCGACAACCGCATCCTGCTCGACGCGCTGCACAAGCTGGGCGCCAGCGGCAACACGCTGGTGGTGGTCGAGCATGACGAGGACACCATCCGCCGCGCCGACCACATCATCGACATCGGCCCGGGCGCGGGCAAGCGTGGCGGCCGCGTGATCGCGCAGGGCACCGCGGACGAGCTTCAACGCAACGCCGATTCGCTGACCGGCCGCTTCCTGAACGCGCCGCTCAAGCACCCGACCCGGCCGCGCCGCCCGGTGGACGCCGAGACGCCGGGCCTGCTGCTCCGCGGCGCCACGCTGCACAACCTGCAGGGCGTGGACGTGGCGGTGCCGCTGGCGCGGCTGGTGGCGGTGACCGGCGTGTCGGGCTCGGGCAAGTCGACGCTGGCGCGCGACGTGCTGCTGCGCAACGTGCAGGCGGTGGTGACGCACAAGGCTGCCGGCAAGAAGGCCGGCGAGCGCCCGGCCTGGGTCGGCTGCGCCGGGCTGGACGGCTGGAGCAACGTCGACCGGGTGCTCGAAGTCGACCAGACGCCGATCGGCAAGACGCCGCGCTCCTGCCCGGCCACCTACATCGGCTTCTGGGACACCATCCGCAAGCTCTTCGCCGAGACGCTGGAGGCCAAGGCGCGCGGCTATGCCGCCGGGCGCTTCAGCTTCAACACCGGCGACGGCCGCTGCCCGGCCTGCGAGGGCCAGGGGATGCGCACGATCGAGATGGCCTTCCTGCCCGACGTGAAGGTGCCGTGCGACCAGTGCTTCGGCGCGCGCTTCAGCCCCGAGACGCTGGCCGTGACCTGGCGCGGCAGGAGCATCGGCGACGTGCTGCAGATGGAGGTCGACGAGGCGGTGGAGTTCTTCGCCTCGATGCCGAGCATCGCGCACCCGCTCAAGCTGCTGCAGGACGTCGGCCTGGGCTACCTGACGCTGGGCCAGCCCTCGCCCACGCTCTCCGGCGGCGAGGCGCAGCGCATCAAGCTCGTCACCGAGCTGAGCAAGGTCCGCGACGACGTGACCCGCCGCGGGCAGAAGGCGCCGCACACGCTCTACGTGCTCGACGAGCCGACGGTGGGCCTGCACATGGCCGACGTGGAGAAGCTCATCCGCGTGCTGCACCGCCTGGTCGACGCCGGCCACAGCGTCATCGTCATCGAGCACGATCTCGACGTCATCGCCGAGGCCGACTGGATCGTCGACCTGGGCCCGGACGGCGGCTCAGGCGGCGGGCGCGTGGTGGTGGCCGGCACGCCGGAGGCGGTGGTGAAGAGCCGGAGCCACACGGGGGTGGCGCTGAAGCCGCTGCTCAGGCGGTGAAGCCGAAAAACTGCGCTTTCTGATCCCCGGTTTCATTTGGCGGCGCAGATGCTCCCGGGGGCGTGGGGTTAAGGCGCGAGCGCATCCGATGGATCCTTGCTGCATCCGTTTCAAGCAGGGAGATCCCCATGAAGTCCACGTCTTCCGCCCTTCTGGGCCTGGTGGCCGCCGCCGCCCTCGGCCTGTGCGCCCCGGCCCGCGCCGCCGACACGATCACGTTCGACGGCCTGACGATGTCGGACTACACGTCCTTCTCGAGCTATCTGGAAGACGGCTACGTCTTCACGCTGGTCGCGCCGAACGCCTCGGTGCCGCACATCGGCGACGGCACGAACGTGCCGGGCACGCTGAACTGGCACGACGGCTACGACAACGGCCACAGCGCCTACATCCAGATGACCCGCCAGGACGGCGCCGCGTTCGACGTGTCGAGCTTCGACTGGCAGACCACCTCGGTCCTGAAGGTCTCGTCCGGCTCGCTGTCGCAGAACTTCACGCACGGCTCCGGCACGGCCCAGCTGAGCTGGACCGGCCTGAGCTACCTGAACTTCACCACCCCGGGCTACGCCGGCATCGACAACGTGTCGGTCGCCCCGGTCACCCCGCCCGTCCCCGAGCCCGAGACCTTCGCCCTGATGATCGCCGGCCTCGGCGCGCTGGCCTTCATGAGCCGCCGCAGCAAGATGGACTGATCAGGCGCCTCGCCTCGGATGGGATCAAAGGCCGGCTTTGCCGGCCTTTGTTTTTGGGGTGGTGTGGCGCGGCAGCGGCGGTGCGCTCTCAGAGCGTGTTCACGATCTCCTGAGGAGCAAGGCCAGAAAGGCGAGATGGACGAACTGCAGGCTGGTGTTGAGCCAGCGCTCGCAGTTCTTCCACA
>NZ_JABSNM010000007.1 GCF_013294065.1 Sphaerotilus uruguayifluvii | reverse complement strand
TCTCCGCAAACCGCTCTCGGCTGATGTCACTCGCGTAGGCTTTTCTCGTCGGCATCCCCGCATTTTCAGGGCAGTCGGGATCGTGAACACGCTCTCAGACATGTCCCAATGCAGCGACCACCGGCAGCCGCACCGTGCGCCGCGCCACCAGCGCGGAGGCCAGCGCCACCAGCACCGTCACCAGCCCGAGCGTGGCCAGCATCAGCCCGGCGTCCAGCGTGATCAGCAGCGGGTAGCCGGTCGAGCGCCCGGGCGGCGGCGGCATCATCACCGGGAAGACCTGCAGTGCCACCGACACGGCCACCGTGATCGCCGCGCCGATCGCGCCGCCGGCGGCGCCCAGCAGCAGCCCTTCGAGCGCCAGCGTTTGCAGCAGCTGGCCCGGTCGCGTGCCCAGCGCGCGCAGCGTGCCGATCTCGCGGGTGCGCTCGATCACCGACATCGCCATCGCGTTGGCGACCACCACGACGACGATCACGCCGATGATCAGCCCGAGCGCGCCGAAGATGCGGTTGTAGAGTTCGCGCACGCTGCGGTAGAAGGGCGCCTGCTCCTCCCAGGTGCGCAGCGTCAGGTCGGGGAAGGCCGCGCCGAGCCGCTCGCGCGCCGGCAGCGTCGCCTCCATGCGATCCAGGAACACGCCCAGGCTCGACACCCGGTCCGTCACCAGCAGCCGCTGCGCGGTGGCGACGTCGGTGTAGACGAGGCGCTGATCGATCTCGGGCACGCCGGTGGAGACGACGCCGGCCACCGTGACGTCGAGCGCGTTCATCGCGCCCTCGGTCGTGCCGGCCAGGAGCGTCAGCGACGCGCCCGGCTGCGCCTTCAGGTTGCGCGCCAGCCCGGCGCCGAGCATCACCGCGCCGCGCTCGGCGCCGGCCAGCTCGCGCCCGGCCTCCACCGTCAGGAAGGGGCCCTTGACCGCGAACTCGGCGTCCGGCTCGATGCCCACGCCCATCATGATCACCGACTTGTCGCCGTTGCTGATCAGCCCGCCGAACTCGACGCGCGGCAGCACCTGGCGCACCGCCGGGTCGGCCAGCAGCCGCCGGCGCAGCGCGTCGGCATCCGTCAGGCCGTGCTGCAGCGGCGTGTCCTCGAAGCCGTCGAACTGCGCCGCGCGCGCCAGCACCAGGTGGCCGGTGGTGCGCGCCGAGGCCTCGGCCAGGCCCTGGTAGGTCGAGAGCGCGAAGCCGCCGGCGAGCAGGATCGCTGCGGTGCCGAGTGCGGCGATCGCCGCCGTGACCAGCGAGCGGCGCCGGTTGCGCCGCGTGTTGAGCCAGGCGAAGCGCGCCCAGGCGAGCAGGGGGGTGAGGGGGTTCATGCGGGCATCTCCGTGTCGGCGGTGGCGATCACGCCGTCGCGCAGCGCGATGACGCGGTCGCAGCGGCGCGTCAGCCGCTCGTCGTGCGTGGCGATCAGGAAGGCGGCGCCGTCGCGGTGGCCGAGCTCGCGCATCAGGTCGAGCATCTGCGTGGCGGTGGTCGAGTCCAGGCTTGCGGTCGGCTCGTCGGCGATGACCAGACCCGGGCGCTTGATCAGCGCGCGGGCGATGGCGACGCGCTGGCGCTGGCCGCCCGAGAGCGCGTCGGGGCGGTGGTTGGCATGCTCGCGCAGGCCCACCGCGTCGAGCGCCGCGGCGACGCGCGCGCGCCGCTCGGCCGCCGGAACGCCGGCCAGGAACAGCGGGTAGTCGACGTTGTCGGCCACCGTCATCACCGGCACCAGGTTGAAGCCCTGGAAGATGAAGCCGATGGCGTCGCGGCGCAGCGCGGTCGCGGCGGCCTCGTCGCCGGCATCGACCGCCCGGCCGCGCAGCCGCACCGTGCCGGCGTCGGCGCCGTCGATCAGGCCGGCGATGTTCAGGATCGTGCTCTTGCCGCTGCCCGACGGGCCGGTCAGCGCCACCAGCTCGCCCGGCCGCACCGCCAGGTCGACGCCGCGCAGCGCCGGCACCGTGTGCGCGCCGAGCCGGTAGGTCTTGTGCACGCCCTGCAGTTCGATCACCGGCGGGGTCTTCAGGGCGTTCATGCGGCCTCCTTCGCGGCCAGGCGCTGCACCGCCGCGCGGAAGGCCGCCGGCGTCGCCGCCAGCGCCGGGTCGCGCTGAACCTGCTCGAGCAGGCGCCGGCCGCGCTCGCCGCGGTGGAACATCGCCGGCAGCGCCAGGAAGGTGCCGGCCGCGGTCAGCCGCGTTTCCAGCGACACCGGCACGCCGCGGCGCAGCTCGGCGTCGTGCGCCGGCGTCAGCCGGGCCAGCGCCCGGTCGATCATCGCCAGGCCGTCCTCGGCATGGCCCAGCTTCTTCCACGGCATCCAGGTCGCGCGGGCCTGCATCGCGGTGGCCGCGCCGGCATAGGCCAGCAGCAGCGGATCGTCCGGCTGCGCCTGCATCAGCGCGGTGAACTGCGCCAGCGCCGGTGCGATGGCGGTGTCGTCGCCGTCGCGGGCGCGGCCGAAGGTGGCGGCGGCCTGGGCGAAGTCCGCGGCCGAGGCTGCGGCGGTGGCCGCGACCGGCGCGCTGGCCGGTGCCCCGTCGGCCGACCAGACCGGTGCGGCGATGGCGACGAGCACGCCGAGCTTGACGGCGGCCAGGAGCAGGAACAGGGGGCGGCGGGTCATGGGACTCTCCCGAAAGCGATGACGATGGCGTCATGGTTGGCTTTCCGGCGCCGCCGCGCAGCCGCGATGCGACGAACGGTGATCCTCTGGCGCGAAACGCCGTCATGCGGCCGGGAACGGCGCGGTGTTAGGCTGGAACGCCATGGACACGACGTCTTTCCGCCCCCGCTGGCTGAGCGGCCTGCTCGTGCTGGCGACGATCGCGCTCGGCCTGGCCTCGCGCCGCTGGCCCGGGCTCTTTCCGGCCGTGCTGGAGAAATACCCCGGCGACGCGCTGTGGGCGCAGATGGTCTACTGGCTCGCGGCGATCGTGCTGCCGGGTGCGTCGGTGCGGCGGCTGGCTGCCGCGGCGCTGGCCGTCGCCTGGGGCGTGGAGTTCAGCCAGCTCTGGCACCCGCCGTGGCTGGACGCGATCCGCGCGACGACGCCGGGCCACCTGGTGCTCGGCTCGGCCTTCGGCGTCGCGGACCTGCTGGCCTACGCGATCGGGATCGCGCTGGTCGCCGGGCTGGACGCGCTGGTGCATGCGGCGAGGCGGCGGTGGCGCGGCCTACACTCGGCGCCATGAGCCCTCCTGCGTGTCCGGGCCGTTTCCCGTCGGGGCTGATCATGACGCTGGGGCTGATCGCCGGCGCGGCCTGCGCCGCCCCCGCGCCGGGTGCATCGCTGTGCGAGCGCGGCCAGCGCCAGTCGCCGATCGACATCAGCGCCCCTCAGCGCCGCGCGCTGCCGCCGCTGCAGGCGAACTACCGGCCCGCTCCGCTGCGTGCCGTCAACGACGGCCACACGGTGCGCCTGCGCTTCAGCGGCGCCGGCGGGCTCGACGAGGGGCACGAGCGGCTGGCGCTGCAGCAGATCCATTTCCACACCCCCGGCGGCGATCGCCTCGCCGGCGAGGAATTCCCGATGGCGCTGCACCTGCTGCACCGCAGCCGCGCCGGCCAGCTGGTGCCGGTGGTGGTGCTGTACCGGCTCGGCGCCGAGAGCGCCGCGCTGGCCGGGCTGCTCGATCACCTGCCCGGGCAGCCGGGCCAGGAGCAGGTGAGCCCGGAGGTGCCGGTCGACGCGGCCCGGCTGCTACACCTATGACGGCTCGGTGACCGACACGCCGTGCACCGAGGGCGTGCGCTGGATCGTGCTGAAGACGCCGATGACGCTGTCGGCGCCGCAGCTGGCGCGGCTGCAGCGCCTGTTCCCGCCCAACGCCCGGCCGGTGCAGCCGCTCAACGGGCGCGTCGTCGGCGAGAGTCCGTGAGGGCACGCCGCCCGCCGGCCGGTTGACTGCGGTCAACGCCGTCGCATACCTGATGGGGCATCGTGCGCGTCTCAGCGATTCCGAAGCGAAGACCGATCATGATGTTCCCCCTGTGCCGCGTGGGCGGCGCCGTGCTGGTGCTGCTGGCGACCACCGCCCCGTCGTGGGCGGCGCCCCGTGCGTCCGCCGAGGCCGGCGTGCCGGTGCCGGTGACCGACGAGATGCGTGGCGCCGGCATCGTCTCCAGCGGCGTGGCGCTGCCGCCGATCCCGCCCGTGACCGGCAGCCGCCAGAAGCCGGTGGCGTCGTGGGGCAAGCCGCTGCCGTACCCGATCCTGATCGCCGACCGGCGCAACAACCGCCTGATCGAGATCGCGCCCGACAAGCGCATCGTCTGGGAGCTGCCTTCGCCCGACCTGACCTACTACCGCGGCAACGAGGACGTCAACTTCTCGTCCGACGGCAAGCGGCTCGCCGTCAGCGAGGAGGACAACTACGACCTGCACATCGTCGACTACGAGACCCGCACCGTCACCTGGACCTGGGGCATCCCGAACACCCGCGGCAAGACCGGCCGGCTGCTGAACTACCCCGACGACTCGCACCTGCTGGAGGACGGCCAGTTCCTCGCCGCCGACATCCGCAACTGCCGCGTGCTGATCGTCGACCCGAAGACCGACCGGATCACGACGCAGTGGGGCACGACCGGCCAGTGCAGGCACCAGCCGCCCAGGCAGCTCGCCTGGCCCAACGGCGCCACGCCGATGGACAACGGCGACATCCTGGTCAGCGAGATCAGCGGCGCGTGGATCTCGCGCATCACGCGCGCCGGCAAGCTGCTCTGGAGCGTGCCGGCGCCGCATGTGCGCTACCCGTCGGACGCCTTCCCGACCGACGACGGCAAGCAGGTCATCGTCGCCGACTTCAGCAAGCCCGGTCGCGTCGTCATCTTCGACCCGGCCACCGGCAAGCCGACCTGGGAGTACTTCGAGACCGAGGGCGAGGGCATGCTCGACCACCCGTCGATCGCGCGCGAGCTGCCTGACACGCACGACGTGCTGATCGTCGACGACCTGCACGACCGCGTCATCGTCGTCGACCGGCAGACCAGGAAGATCATCTGGCAGTACGGCCAGACGGGCGTCAAGGACCACAAGCCCGGGTTCCTGAACTACCCGGACGGCGTCGACATCGACGTGTTCCGCGACTGGCGGCCGAGCGCCGCGGCGGGGGCGCGCAAGGCGCCGTGAGGGCGCCTTCGCGGACAGCGTTCAGGCCATCTTCACCGCGGTGCCGCTGACGGCGACCATCATCATGCCGTTGGCCTCGCCGAGCACCTCGTAGTCGAAGTCGATGCCGACGATGCCGTCGGCGCCGAGTTCCTTCGCGGCGGCGGTCATGTCCTCGACCGCCGCGTCGCGCGCGCCGGCCAGCGCGCGCTCGTAGCCCCCGGCGCGCCCGCCGACGACGTCGCGCACCGACGAGAACAGGTCGCGGAAGATGTTGGCGCCGATGATCGCCTCGCCGTGCACGACGCCGAGGAAGCGCTCGACGCGCGCGCCGCCTTCGCCGTTCGGGACCACCGTGGCGAGGAAGAAGCCGTCATCCTGCTTCGAGAACCAGCCCATGCGCAGTACTCCTTCGTTCAGCTTCGTTCAGAAGTAGGTTTCAGCGGCGCCGGCTGCCGCCGCCCAGCAGCGAGCCGAGCACGCCGCGCACGATCTCGCGTCCGACCGACGAGCCGATCTGGCGCACCGCGGTCCTGGCCACGACCTGCACCAGCCCGTCGCGCTGGCCGCCGCGCGGGCCGGTCGAGCCGAACAGCAGCGAGCCCAGCGCTCCGCCGAGCAGGCCGCCGCCGCTGTCCTCGCCGTCCTTGCCGCCGCCGTCCGGGCCGGCCGCGGCACCGCTGCGTGCGGCCTCGGCCGGCGCCGCCGCGCGGCCCGTCAGCCGCTCGTAGGCCGACTCGCGGTCGACCGCCTTCTCGTAGACGCCGGCCACCAGTGACTGCTCGCGCAGCTGCTGGCGCTGGTCGGCGCCGATCGGGCCGATCTGGCTGGCCGGCGGCAGGATCCAGACGCGCTCGGTCACGCTCGGGCGGCCCTTGGCGTCGAGCAGGCTCACCAGCGCCTCGCCGACGCCCAGCTCGGTGATCGCCGCGGCGATGTCGAGCTTCGGGTTCGGCCGCATCGTCTCGGCCGCGGACTTCACCGCCTTCTGGTCGCGCGGCGTGAAGGCGCGCAGCGCATGCTGCACCCGGTTGCCGAGCTGGCCCAGCACCGTGTCGGGAATGTCCAGCGGGTTCTGCGTGACGAAGAAGACGCCCACGCCCTTGGAGCGCACCAGCCGCACCACCAGCTCGATGCGCTCGACCAGCGCCGCCGGCGCGTCCTTGAACAGCAGGTGCGCCTCGTCGAAGAAGAACACCAGCTTCGGCCTGTCCGGGTCGCCGACCTCGGGCAGCGTCTCGAACAGCTCCGACAGCATCCACAGCAGGAAGGTGGCGTACAGACGCGGCGCGTTCATCAGCCGGTCGGCGGCCAGGATGTTGACGACGCCCCGGCCGTCGACCGTCTGCATGAAGTCCGCGATCGACAGCATCGGCTCGCCGAAGAAGCGGTCGCCGCCCTGCGATTCGATCTGCATCAGGCCGCGCTGGATCGCGCCGACCGAGGCGGCGCTGATGTTGCCGTAGCCGGTCTGGAACTCGCTGGCGTTGTCGCCGACATGCTGCAGCATCGCGCGCAGGTCCTTCAGGTCGAGCAGCAGCAGGCCCTGGTCGTCGGCGATGCGGAACACCAGCTGCAGCACGCCCTCCTGCGTCTCGTTCAGGCCCAGCATGCGTGCCAGCAGCAGCGGGCCGAGGTCGGACACCGTCGCACGCACCGGGTGGCCCTGCTCGCCGAACACGTCCCACAGCGTGGCCGGGCACGCGCCCCAGGTCGGCATCTCCAGTCCGCGCTCGGCCAGCACCTGCGCGAGCTTCGGGGTCGGCCGGCCGGCCTGCGTGATGCCGGTCAGGTCGCCCTTGATGTCGGCCAGGAAGACCGGCACGCCGATCGCCGAGAAGCCCTCGGCGAGCTTCTGCAGCGTGATCGACTTGCCGGTGCCGGTGGCGCCGGTGATCAGGCCGTGGCGGTTGGCCAGGGCAGGGAGCACGGAGCATTCGATCTCGCCGTGGCGGGCGAGCACGATCGGGTCGGCCATGCGTGGTCTCCGGTGGACAGGGCGGCAAAAAGTAGAATGGCAGTCTATCGAACTCAGCTGAACAGCAGTTACAGGAGCACGCATCCATGGCCGGTCATTCCAAGTGGGCGAACATCCAGCACCGCAAGGGTCGTCAGGACGAGAAGCGCGGCAAGGTCTGGACCCGCATCACCCGCGAGATCATCGTCGCGGCCCGCGAGGGCGGCGGCGACATCGCGATGAATCCGCGCCTGCGCCTGGCCATCGAGAAGGCCAAGGCGGCCAACATGCCGGCCGACAACATCAAGCGCAACGTCGACAAGGCCACCGGCAACCTCGACGGCGTGACCTACGAAGAGATCCGCTACGAGGGCTACGGCATCGGCGGCGCGGCGATCATCGTCGACACGATGACCGACAACCGCGTGCGCACCGTGGCCGAGGTCCGCCACGCCTTCAGCAAGTACGGCGGCAACCTGGGCACCGAAGGCTCGGTGGCCTTCCAGTTCAAGCACTGCGGCCAGATCGTCTTCGCGCCGGGCACCAGCGAGGACAAGGTGATGGAGGTGGCGCTGGAGGCCGGCGCCGACGACGTGGTCGTCGGCGACGACGGCTCGATCGAGGTGCTGACCGCGCCGGCCGACTTCGAGGCGGTGCGCGACGCGCTGACGGCCGCCGGCCTGAGCGCCGAGATCGCCGAGGTCACGATGCGTGCCGACAACCCCATCGAGCTGGCCGGCGACGAGGCCGCACGCATGCAGAAGCTGCTCGACATGATCGAGGACCTGGACGATGTCCAGGAGGTCTATCACAACGCGGTGATGGGCGAATGAGGCCGCGTCCCGGTCGGGCTCGCGGCGCGAGCCCGACCGGGACGGTAGGATGTGAGCCGCGAACATGCGGGGGACCGGACCCGGGGCAGCTGCCTCGAGGCGGTCCGGTATCAAGTTGTTGGACGTGATGTGACAGAGATGAAAGTTCTCGTGATTGGCGGCGGCGGCCGCGAGCATGCCCTGGCCTGGAAGCTGGCCCAGTCCCCCCGGGTCAGCAAGGTCTATGTGGCGCCGGGCAACGGCGGCACCGCCATCGATCAGCGCATCGTCAACGTGCCGATCGGCAACGACGTGGCGGCGCTGGCCGACTTCGCCGAGGCCGAGAAGATCGGCCTGACGGTGGTCGGCCCCGAGGCGACGCTGGCGCTGGGCGTGGTCGACACCTTCCGCGCGCGCGGCCTGCGCATCTTCGGCCCGTCCAGGGCGGCCGCGCAGCTCGAGAGCTCCAAGGCCTTCGCCAAGGACTTCATGAAGCGGCACAGGATCCCGACCGCCGCCTACGAGACCTTCAGCGACGCCGCGCAGGCCCACGCCTACGTGGATCGCCTGGGCGCGCCGATCGTCGTCAAGGCCGACGGCCTGGCCGCAGGCAAGGGCGTGGTCGTGGCGATGACGCTGGAGGAGGCCCATCAGGCGGTCGACTGGATGCTGCTCGACAACAGGCTGGGCGTGCAGCACAACGACGCCGGCGCCCGGGTGGTCATCGAGGAGTTCCTGCAGGGCGAGGAGGCCAGCTTCATCGTCATGGTCGACGGCCGCAACATCCTCGCGCTGGCCACCAGCCAGGACCACAAGCGCCTGCAGGACGCCGACCAGGGCCCGAACACCGGCGGCATGGGCGCCTACTCGCCCGCCCCGGTGGTCACGCCCAACATCCACGCCAGGGTGATCCAGGAGATCATCCGCCCGACGGTCGACGGCATGCGCCGCGACGGCGTGCCCTTCACCGGCTTCCTGTACGCCGGCCTGATGATCGACGCGGCCGGCGGCGTGAAGACGCTGGAGTTCAACACCCGCATGGGCGACCCGGAGACGCAGCCGATCATGATGCGCCTGAAGAGCGACCTGCTCGAGGTGCTGCTGCACGCCACCGACGGCACGCTCGATCAGGTCACGCTGGACTGGGACCGCCGCGTCGCGCTGGGCGTGGTGATGGCCGCCGGCGGCTATCCGCTCGACCCGAAGAAGGGCGACACGCTGCGCGGCCTGCCGGCCGAGACCGAGGACTGCAAGGTCTTCCACGCCGGCACCGCCACCGGCCCGAACGGCACGGTCGTCACCAGCGGCGGGCGCGTGCTGTGCGTGACCGCGCTGGGCGACTCGGTGCGCACCGCGCAGCAGCGCGCCTACCTCGGCGTGCAGTCGATCCAGTTCGACGGCATGCAGTACCGCAACGACATCGGCTACCGCGCCATCAAGCGCGGCGGAGCGGCCTGAGATGGCGGCGCCCGACGAGCGGCCGCTGTCGAACGAGGAGGTGCGCGGCTACCTCCTGGGCCTGCAGCAGTCCATCTGCGACGCGGTGGGCGCCGAGGACGGCACGCCCTTCCTGACGGATGCCTGGGAGCGTCCGGCCGGCGGGCGGCTCGAGGGCGCCGGCATCACCCGGCTGATCGAGGGCGGCGCGCTGCTCGAGCGCGGCGGCTGCGCCTTCTCGCAGGTGCGCGGGCCGGCGCTGCCGCCTTCGGCCACGCAGCACCGGCCGGAGCTGGCCGGCGCGCCCTTCGAGGCGATGGGCGTGTCGCTGGTCTTCCATCCGCGCAACCCCTACGTGCCGACGGTGCACATGAACGTGCGCATGCTCTCGGCCACGCCCGTCGAGGGCCCGGCGGCCGGGCAGACGGTGCGCTGGTTCGGCGGAGGCATGGACCTCACGCCCTACTACGGCTTCGAGGAGGACGCGGTGCATTTCCACCGCGCCTGCCGTAATGCGCTCGATCCGCACGACCCGGCGCTGTACCCGCGCTTCAAGGCCTGGTGCGACGAGTACTTCTTCCTGAAGCACCGCGACGAGCCGCGCGGCATCGGCGGCATCTTCTTCGACGACTTCTCGGCGCTGGGCGCGCAGGGCAGCTTCGCGATGCTGAAGGACGTGGGCGACGCGCTGCTCAAGGGCTGGCTGCCGATCGCGCAGCGCCGCCGGGCCACCCCGTACGGCGAGCGCGAGCGCGACTTCCAGGCCTACCGGCGCGGCCGCTATGTCGAGTTCAACCTGGTGTGGGACCGCGGCACGCTGTTCGGCCTGCAGTCGGGCGGGCGCACCGAGTCGATCCTGATGTCGATGCCGCCGAACGTGACCTGGCGCTACCGCTGGGCGCCGGAGCCCGGCACGCCCGAGGCGCGCCTGGCCACCGACTTCCTGCGGCCGCGCGACTGGCTCGGCGAGGCCGGGGCGGCCGCCGGCACCGATGGCCGCTGAGGCACCACGGACCGGGCGGCGCGCGCGCCGCATCGGCCTGTTCGGCGGCAGCTTCGATCCGGTCCACCAGGCCCACCGCCAGCTCGCCGAGACCGCGCTGCAGCAGCTCGGTCTGGACGAGCTGCGCTGGATTCCGGTCGGTCAAGCGTGGCAGAAAAGCCGACAGCTGGCCCCGGCCGCACATCGCGCCGCGATGGTCGGCCTCGCGATCGGCGACAATCCCGCCTTCGTGCTCGAGCGCTGCGAGATCGAGCGCGACGGTCCGAGCTACACGCTCGACACCGTCGCGGAGCTGCAGCGGCGCGACGGGCAGCGGCATCCGGGCGAGCCGGCCGACTGGTTCCTGATCATCGGGCAGGACCAGCTGGCCAACTTCGCCACCTGGCACGGCTGGCGCGATCTGCTCGAGCGGGTCGCCCTGGCGGTGGCCGGCCGGGCCGGCGACGCGGTGCAGGTGCCCGCCGAGCTGGCCGGTGCCGGCGCACGGATCGTGCCGCTGGCGATGATGCCGATGACGGTGTCGTCGACCGAACTGAGGACGCGGCTCGCCGAAGGCGAGCCGGCGTCGAGCCTGGCGCCCCGGATGGTGGCGCCGGCGGTGGCAGGCTATATTGAACGCCACGGCCTGTACCATCCCCACCCCCCGCACACGGAACAAGAACGGATCTAATGGACATCCGCAAGCTGCAACGCGCCATCGTCGATGGCCTCGAGGGCGTCAAGGCCCAGGACATCGTGGTCTTCAACACCGAGCATCTCTCGCCGCTCTTCGAGCGGGTGGTGATCGCCTCGGGCACGAGCAACCGCCAGACCAAGGCCCTGGCCGCCAGCGTGCGCGACCAGGTCAAGAGCGCCGGAGGCGAGATCCTGAGCATGGAGGGCGAGGACAACGGCGAGTGGATCATCGTCGACTGCGGCTCGGCCGTCGCCCACATCATGCAGCCGGCCATCCGCCAGTACTACCACCTCGAGGAGATCTGGGGTGGCAAGGCGGTGCGCATGAAGCTCTCGAGCCAGCGCAAGGGCCTGGCCAAGGCCTCGGAAGGCCCGGCCGACGAGGAGGAGGGCGAGGGCGAACAGGCCGGCGTCGATGTGCCGGCACGCAAGGTCCCGGCGCGCAAGCGCGGCTCCTCCGCCGCCGAGGCGGTGGCCAAGCCGGAACGCCCGGCCGCCAAGCGCGCTCCGCGTGCGGCCGCCGCCGAGGGCGCGCCGGCTGCCCGCAAGAGCGCGCCGCGCAAGACGGCCGCCCGCAAGGCCGCGCCGAAGGTCCAGACCGTCGTCATCAACGCGCCCGAGCGCAAGGCCGCCGCGCCCGCTGCCCGCAAGCGCGCGGCGCCCAAGCGCGGCTGACGCCCGGTCCGCGCCGTGAAGCTGACGATCGTCGCGGTCGGCCAGCGCATGCCGGCCTGGGCCGAGACGGCCTATGACGACTATGCCAAGCGCTTTCCGCCGGACTGCCGGCTGGAGCTCAAGGCCGTCAAGACCGAGCCGCGCACCGGCGGCAAGCCGGTCGAGGCGCTGATGGCGGCCGAGCGCGCGCGCATCGAGGCGGCGCTGCCGCGCGGCGTGCGCCGGGTCGTGCTCGACGAGCGCGGCACGCGGCTGACCACCGTCGCGCTGGCCGAGCGGCTGCAGGCCTGGCAGCACGACGGCCGCGACGTCGCGCTGCTGATCGGCGGGCCCGACGGGCTCGATCCGGTGCTGCGCGAGCAGGCCGACGAGCGCGTGCGCCTGTCGGACCTGACGCTGCCGCATGCCTTCGTGCGGGTGATGCTGGCCGAGGCGCTCTACCGCGCCTGGTCGGTCAACGCCGGTCATCCCTATCACCGTGAATGAACCGCGGTGCCGCGGCCCCGCGGCACCGTCTTCCCGAGCCTGTCTCCCATGACTCCCTGGATCTATCTCGCGTCGCAGAGCCCGCGCCGGCGCCAGCTGCTCGACCAGATCGGCGTGCGCCATGAACTGCTGCTGCCGGACGAGGGCGAGGATGCCGAGGCGCTCGAGGCGGTCTGGCCCGGCGAGGCGCCGCTGAGCTACGTGCAGCGCGTGACCCGCGCCAAGGTGGAGGCCGCGCGCGACCGGCTCGTGCGCCGCGGGCTCGCGCCGGCGCCGATCCTGTGCGCCGACACCACCGTCGCGCTGGGCGAGCGCATCCTGGGCAAGCCGGCCGATGCCGGCGAGGCCCGCGAGATGCTCGAGGCGCTGTCGGGCCGCGAGCACCGGGTGATGACCGCGGTGGCGCTGGCGCGGCCCGAGGGCGGCCTGCCGGTGCTGCGGGTCAGCCTGTCGACGGTGCGCTTCGCGCCGATCGGGTCCGAGCGCATCGCCGCCTACGTGGACTCCGGCGAGCCGATGGGCAAGGCCGGCGCCTACGCGATCCAGAGCGGCGCCGCGACCTGGGTCGAATACATCAGCGGCAGCTATTCGGGCATCATGGGCCTGCCCCTGTTCGAGACCGCGGGCCTGCTGCGGGAGGCCGGCTGGTCGATCTGAGACCGGGGCACGTCCGAGACAGCACAAAGCAGGAACAGAGAGTCCCCCGATGCCGATGCATGACATTCTGGTGAACTGGTCGCCGCAGGAGACGCGCGTGGCCATCGTCGAGAACGGAGCCATCCAGGAACTGCACGTCGAGCGCACGCTCGAGCGCGGCCTGGTCGGCAACATCTATGCCGGCCGCGTTGCGCGCGTGCTGCCCGGCATGCAGAGCGCGTTCATCGACATCGGGCTGGAGCGCGCGGCCTTCCTGCATGTCGCCGACGTGCAGATCAACGGCCAGACCGGCCGCGGCCACCACGGCGAGGGCATGACGCTGCCCCCCATCGAGAAGCTGGTCTACGAGGGCCAGACGCTGGTGGTGCAGGTCATCAAGGACCCGATCGGCACCAAGGGCGCGCGGCTGTCGACGCAGATCAGCATCGCCGGTCGGCTGCTGGTGCACCTGCCGCAGGACGACCACATCGGCATCTCGCAGAAGATCGGCTCGCACGAGCTGCGCGACCAGCTGCGCCAGCGCATGAGCGCGCTGGTGGGCACGCGCGACAGCGGCGGGGGCGGCGGCTTCATCCTGCGCACCAACGCCGAGGACGCCACGGATGCCGAGCTCGGCGACGACATCGCCTACCTGCGCAAGACCTGGGCGCTGATCCGCGACCGGGCGCTGAAGTCGCCGCCGGGCTCGCTGCTGTTCGAGGACCTGAACCTGGTGCAGCGGGTGCTGCGCGACCTGGTCGACGAGCGCACCGGCTCGATCCGCATCGACTCGCGCATGCAGTACGACCTGCTGCGCGAGTTCGGCCAGCTCTACACGCCCGGCGCGATCGGACGGCTGCAGCACTACCGCGGCGAGCGGCCGATCTTCGACCTCTACAACATCGACCAGGAGATCGAGCGCGCGCTGGCGCGCCGGGTCGACCTGAAGTCGGGCGGCTACCTGGTGGTCGACCAGACCGAGGCGCTCACGACGATCGACGTCAACACCGGCGGCTTCGTCGGCGCGCGCAACTTCGACGACACGATCTTCAAGACCAATCTCGAGGCCGCGCAGGCGATCGCGCGCCAGCTGCGGCTGCGCAACCTGGGCGGCATCATCATCATCGACTTCATCGACATGACCCGCTCCGACCACCAGGAGCAGGTGCTGCTGGAGCTGCGCAAGCAGCTCGCGCGCGACCGCACGAAGATCACGGTCAGCGGCTTCACGCAGCTCGGTCTGGTCGAGATGACCAGGAAGCGCACCCGCGAGTCGCTCGCGCACATGCTGTGCCAGCCGTGCCCGACCTGCGGCGGGCGCGGCCAGGTCAAGACGGCGCGCTCGGTCTGCTACGACATCCTGCGCGAGATCCTGCGGGAGGCGCGCCAGTTCAATCCGCGCGAGTTCCGCGTCATCGCCTGCCCGGCGGTGATCGAGATGCTGCTCGACGAGGAAAGCCCGCACCTGGCCGGCCTGAGCGACTTCATCGGCAAGCCGATCTCGCTGCAGGCCGAGCCGACGATGAACCCGGAGCAGTACGACATCGTGCTGATGTGAAGAGCCTGAACCGCGCATGACGACCGAGACGCCCGAGATCAATCACCGCGCCACGCTGCGGCGCCTGCTGACCTATGTCGCGCGCCACCGGGTGCGCTTCATCGCCTCGATCGTCGCGCTGCTGATGACCTCGGCGATCGAGCCGGCGATTCCGGCGCTGTTCAAGAAGCTGCTCGACAGCGGCTTCCAGGCGGCCGACAGCTTTCCGATCTGGATGGTGCCGGCCGTCGTCATCCTGCTGTTCGCGGTGCGGGGGCTGACGACCTTCTCCGGCACCTACCTGATGACGGACGCCTCCTCGCGCGTCATCTACGACGTGCGCCAGGACCTGATGCGCTCGCTGCTGAAGGTCGACGCCAAGGTCTTCGGCTGGCTGACGCCCGGTCTGGCGGTCAACAAGATCATCTCGGATCCGCAGGGATCGATCACCTCGCTGTCGGCCAACACCAACTCGCTGCTGCGCTCGGCCTCGACCTTCCTGTTCCTGCTGGGCTACCTGTTCTACCTGAACTTCCAGCTGACCATCCTGTCGATGGTGACGGTGCCGCTGCTGATCGTCCTGGTGCGCCGGCTGCACAAGCGGGTGAGCAAGGTCGGCGGCCTGGAATACGAGTCGCAGCAGCGGCTGGTCAACATCGTCGACGACGCCGCGCGCGCCTGGCGCATCGTGCGCACCTTCGACGCGGCCGGCTTCGAGCAGCAGCGCTTCGAGCGCGAGGCCTGGAACCTGCGCCGGCTGCTGGTCAAGCGCACCGCCACCAGCGCGCTGCTGACCCCGGCCACGCAGGTGGTCTCGGCGCTGGCGGTGTCGATCATCCTGTCGCTGGCGCTGTGGCAGGCGCGCAATGGCCAGGCCAGCGTCGGCGACTTCGTCGCCTTCCTGACCGCGCTGCTGATGACGATCTCGCCGCTGAAGCAGCTCACCGACGTCTCCCAGTCCTTCGTGCACAGCCTGATCGGCCTGCGCGGCGCCTTCGAGCTGATCGATGCGCCCGAGGAACCCGATCCGGGCACGCGCGAGCTGCCGGCCTGCCGCGGCGACATCGACGTGCGCGCGCTCGAGGTCCGCTATCCCGACAGCCCGCGCGCGGCGATCGACGGCGTGTCGATGGCGATCCGCCCGGGCCAGACGGTGGCCTTCGTCGGTGCGTCCGGAGCCGGCAAGACCACGATGGTCAGCACGCTGCTGGGCTTCGTGCAGCCCACCGGCGGCGACATCCTGATCGACGGCGTGTCGATCCAGGACATCCGCCGGCCCTCGCTGCGGCGCCACTTCGCGGTGGTGTCGCAGGACATCGTGCTGTTCGACGGCTCGATCGCGGCCAACGTCACCTACGCGCAGCCGCGCGACGACGCACGGGTCGAGGCCTGTCTGCGGGCGGCCAACCTGTGGAGCTTCGTCGAGCAGCAGCCCGACGGCATGGAGGCCGCCATCGGCGTCAACGGCAGCCGGCTCTCGGGCGGCCAGCGCCAGCGCCTGGCCATCGCGCGTGCGCTCTACAAGGACAGCGCGGTGTGGATCTTCGACGAGGCCACCTCGGCGCTGGACGCCGAGTCCGAGCGGGTCGTTCAGCAAAGCATCGAGCAACTCTCCGGCGACAAGACGATCATCCTGATCGCGCACCGGCTCAGCACGGTGCGGCGTGCCGACCGCATCTTCGTGTTCGAGGATGGGCGGGTGGTCGAATCGGGCACGCATGCCGAACTGGTGCTTCAAGGTGGGCGGTATGCCGCCATGGTCAGGTCCCAGGACGTGACGATCGATGTTCATCCTTGATGCCATGAAAAAGATCATTGCCTATTTCAGAGAGGTCAATCACCAGCGGCTCGAACGGCGGCGGGTCCTGAAGCGCCAGGGGCGCCGTCAGGTGCTGTTTTCGGCACAGCCTTCGAGCCAGGCCTCGTTCTTCGAGGCGCTGGCCGCCCACCAGGGGCCGGGGCCCGAGTTCGAGCCTCGCCTCTCCGCCCAGGAGCCGGTCGCCGCGATGGCGGACGTGGTGGCCTTCTATCTGCCCCAGTTCCACCCGATCGCCGAGAACGATCGCTGGTGGGGAACGGGGTTCACCGAGTGGCGCAATGTCGCGCGAGGCGTGCCCCGTTTCAAGGGGCATTACCAGCCTCGCATTCCCCGCGATCACGGTCACTACGACCTGTCCGACGGAACTCGGGTGCTGCACCAGCAGGCCGAGGCCGCCCGCCATGCCGGCGTGCGTGCCTTCTGCTTCCACTACTACAACTTCGACGGCCGGCGCCTGCTGGAGCGGCCGGTGGAGAACTTTCTGGCCGATCCGTCGATCGACATCGGCTTCTGCCTGAACTGGGCGAACGAGAACTGGAGCCGGCGCTGGGACGGCAACGACCAGGAGGTGCTGCTCGAGCAGACCTACGACCCTGCCGGCGAGGCCGATTTCGCGGCGGATGTCTGCCGGCATTTCGTCGATCCACGCTATCTGCGGGTCGGCGATCGGCCGCTGTTCATCATCTACAGGCCCGGACTTGTGCCCGACATCGCCGGCCGGCTGGCGCGTTTTCGCCAGCACTGCCAGGACCGCATCGGCGTCAATCCGTACGTGCTGATGGTCCAGGGCTTCGGCAGCGAAGATCCGCGCCCCTGGGGATTCGACGGCGCCATCGAGTTCCCGCCACACAAGCTGGGCGTCGACCTGCCGCAGGTCGACTACAAGGAGGTCTACGATCCCCGCTTCCTGGGCACCTACTGCCGCTACGACGCTCTGGTCGAGCGCAGCCTGGCCGTGGAGCCTCCGGACTTCGATCTGATCCGCACCGTGGTGCCGAACTGGGACAACGAGGCCCGCAAGCCGGGGCGCGGATTCGGCTTCGTCGGATCGACGCCGCTGAAATACGAGCGCTGGCTGGCGCGCATGATCGACCATGCACGCGCTCACCCGGCGGCAGGCCAGCGGGCGCTGGTCTTCGTGAACGCCTGGAACGAGTGGGCCGAAGGGGCCTACCTGGAGCCGGACGTGCACTACGGGCACGCCTATCTGAACGCGACGCGGCGGGCCGTCTGCGGCGCCGCGCGTGTCTCGGATCAGCGTCACGGGGTCCTTCTGGTCGGACATGACGCCCAGCTGCACGGTGCACAGCAGCTGCTGCTGAACATCGGTGCCATGCTGCAGCGGCGTTTCGGCGTGCCGGTGCGCTTCCTGCTGGTCCAGGACGGCGGACCGCTGCTCGACGCCTATCGCCAGATCGGCCCGACGCAGGTGCTGCAGCCGGGCGGCTCGCTGGACGAGGCGCTGGAGTCGCTCGGGCTGATGCCTGGCGCAGCCGACGGCCTGTCGGTCATCACCAACACCGTGGTGACGGGCGAGGTGGTTTCCGCGCTGCGCAAGCGGCGCATGCGCATCGTCTCGCTGATCCACGAGCTCGGCCACCTGATACGCGAGCGGCAGCTGGAGGGCTGCGCCCGTGGCATCGCCCAGGATGCCGACGTGGTGGTCTTTCCCTCCGCGTTCGTCGAGGCCTCGTTCGACGAGGTGGCCGGTGGGCGGCCACGGCGGTCCGTCGTCAGGCCTCAGGGCATCTACGGGGACCTGCGACGCGTCAGGCCGGACCGGGCGGCCATTCTCGAGAAGCTCGGACTGCCTGCAGGGGCACGGCTGGTCGTCAACGCGGGCTACGCCGATCTGCGCAAGGGCTTCGACCTGTTCGTCGAGCTGAGCAAGCGGCAGGACATTCTCGGCGACGACGTCTTCTTCCTGTGGGTCGGCCGGCGTGACCCGCAGCTGATGCACTGGCTGGAGACCGATCCGGTGATGAGCCAGTCCTCGCATCTGCGGCTGCTCGACTTCACCGACCAGGTGCTCGACTATGTCGCGGTCGCCGACGTGTTCGCGCTGACCTCCCGCGAGGATCCCTTCCCGTCGGTCATGCTCGAGGCGCTGGCCCTGGGCGTGCCTGTGGTGGCATTTGCCGGCACGGGCGGGTCCGCCGATGTCCTGGCCGAGCCGGGATGCGGCACCCTGGTCGAGAAATGCAACGTCACGGCGATGGCTCAGGCCGTGCGGGACCGGGTCCGCGAGGACGATGACGCTGCCCGTCAGCGGCGCAGCCTGTTCGCGCGGTCGCGGTTCGACATGGCCGAGTACGTCTTCGACCTGCTGACGCTGCTGCGTCCGGGATTGCGCAAGGTGTCCGTGGTGGTGACCAGCTACAACCACCAGGATCATCTGGAAGCGCGGCTGGCGAGCCTCTTCGCGCAGACCTATCCGGTCTACGAGATCCGCTGCGTCGACGACGCATCCTCCGATGCCTCGGTCGAGCGGGCCCGTCGCTACTGCGAATCGGTCGGGCGCGAGGTCGACATCACGGCCCGGTCCGTCAATTCGGGATCCGCGTTCGGCAACTGGTCAGCGGCGGTGGCATCCTGCCGGGGCGACCATGTCTGGATCGCCGAGGCGGACGACCTGGTCGAGCCGACCTTCCTGGCCGAGATGCTGGCCGCCGGCGCGGATCGTGCCGCGCTCGCTTTCTGCGATTCCCGGCAGATCGACGCGCGCGGCAAGGTCCTGGCCGAAAGCTACAACCATTACTACGAGACGTTCTGGCCGGGTGGCCTGCGCGAGCCCCTGGTTCAGCGTGGCGCCGATTTCGTGCGGGAGCGGATGGCGGTCTTCAATCCCATCCTGAATGTCAGTGGCGTGCTGTTCGAGCGCGAGCAGCTCGACCGGGCGCTGCAGGCGGCCGGGCAGGACATCCGCGGCCATCGTCTGGCGGGGGACTGGCGTCTCTACATCGAGGTGCTGCTGCAGCCCGGGGCTCAGGTGGTGTACGTGCCGCGCTCGCTCAACGTGCACCGACGTCACGCCCAGGGCGTGACGCAGTCGCTGGCGGCCGAGCGCCATCTGGACGAAGTGCGCGCCATCCATCGCCATGTGGCCGAGCGGCTCGACGTCTCGCCGCAGGTCCTGCGTCAGCAGGCCGACTATCTGGCCCGGCTCGAGCAGCAGCTGAGGCCTGACGCCCCGACCTGAGCCGTGACCGACGACGACCTCCTGCAACTCCCCGACGTGGCGCTGTGCTGCATCGACTGCACCGACCGGCTGCCCTGGTCGCTGCGTGCGATGCGCCAGAGCCTGGCGCAGGTGCATTTCGGCGATGCAGTGCTGCTGACCGACCGGGTCGGGCAGGTCGGCGAGGCGGATCTGCCCGCCTCGGTGCGGCGGGTCGGCATCGAGCCGCTGCGCAGCGTCGAGGCCTACTCGCGGTTCATGCTGGACGGGCTGCTGGCGCACCTGCGGCCTGCGCAGTCGCATGTGCTGGTCATCCAGTGGGACGGCCATGTGCTGAATGCGCAGGCCTGGTCGGACGAATTCCTGGGCTTCGACTACATCGGCGCGCCCTGGCCGCATCTGCCGGCGCCGCACGACGTGGGCAACGGCGGCTTCTCGCTGCGCTCGCGCCGGCTGCTGGAGCTGCTGCGCGAGCCGCAGTTCCCGCCGGAGCATCCTGAGGACGTGTGCATCGGCGTGCGCTACCGCCCGGCCCTGGAGGCCCGCGGCCTGCGGTTCGCCGACGCGGCCCTGGCGCGCCGCTTCTCCGTCGAGGAGGGCTCGCTCGAGGGCCGTCCCTTCGGCTTTCACGGGCCCTTCCATCTGCCCGAGGTGCTCGACACCGGAACGCTGTGCCGTTTCATCGGCGACCTGTCCGTGTCGGCGCTGGGTTCCTGGTGGATGGGCAGCTTCATGCGCGAGATGCGCGGCGCCGATGCGCAGGCCCGCCGGGTCTGGCAGGACTGGCTCGAGGCGGCTATTCCGGAGTGGCCGGAGGCGACGTGCCGCTCGGAGCCGGGGCGCCAGCTCTGCAAGGCGCTGCTGCGGTACCGCTTCCTGGAGGCCGCGGCGGCGCTGCTGGCGCGTCGCCGGCAGGCCGGCCCGGGCGCCTGGGCCGCCGACGCTCGCCTGCATGCGCGGCTGGCCGGGCTGCGCCTGCTGGGCCGGGGAGGGGCGCGGTGAGCTGGGTGCCCGAGGCGGTGCGCCGCTACGCGGCCGCGACCTGGACCCCGCCCTTCGAGGCGGAGCTGCCTTCGGATCGGGCGCGTTTCCTGGCCGGCGTCTCGCCGTGGCGCGCGGCCAGGCGGCGCCTGATGCGCGAGCTGAGCCTGGTGCTGCACGGGCAGCGTGCGCTGCAGCGCCTGCGCATCGATCCCGGCGTGCGCCGCGTGCTGTGGATCCACCAGGGCACGCCGCAGGTCGGCGACTCCCTGATGGACCTGGCGGCCCGCCAGCTGCTCGCCGATCGCTTCGAGCGGCTCGACCTGCTCACCGAGGCCCATCTGCTGCCGCTGTACCAGGCCGACCGCCTCTTCACCGCGGTGGCTGCCCGTCCGCAGGACCTGCCCGGCGGCTACGACCTGATCCTGCTGCACAGCGCCAGCTCGCGCGGCACGCGCGACAAGTTCCGCTTCTTCCGCGACGTGCCCTTCGTGCATCTGCACGGCGTCTACACCGGTCCGGAATTCAACCGCACCCTGTTCGGCTTCCATCGCGTGGCCGCGCTGCTGGCGCAGGCACCGGCCGAGGCCGAGATCCGTGCGCGAGCCCGCACGGTGATGTGGCATTCGGCGCAGGACGAGGCCGCGATCGAGGCGGCGGAGCTGCCTGCGGGGCCGCTGCTGGCGGTGGCGGTGGGCGGCGTGCGCGACTGGCGCACCTGCTCGCGCTGGGGCGAGGTGCTCGAGCGGCTGGCCCGCCGGCCGCAGGGCTGTCCGCCGGTCGTGCTGGTCGGCGCCGCCAACGGCCTGGAGATGCGCGACCGGCTGGTGGCGGCGCTGCCCGGCGTGCGTTTCGTCGATCGCGTCGACCGCCACAGCCTGCCCGAGGTGCACGCGCTGCTGCAGCGCTGCGCGCTGGTGCTGGCCGCCGACGGCGGCCTGCTGCATGTGGCGCAGTCTGCCGACGTGCCGGTGCTGGGCCTGTTCGCCGGCATCATCGATCCGGCGTTCCGCGTCACCGCCGCCAACCGCACCCGCTGGCTGCACGGCCCGGAGCGGGTCGACGACATCGATCCCGATCGGGTGGCCGCGCTGGCCGGCGAGATGCTGGCCGAGACCGGCGCGGACGTCGCTCAGGGCGGCGCGCCCGCTTCGATGCCGAGCCGTCGGGCGTAGAGCGCCAGACAGGCCTGCGCGCAGTCGACCCAGCGGTAGGCGAGGGCATGGGCACGGATCTCGGCGGCGCGTGTCCGCAGGCGTGGCAGCTCCGCGCGCAGCGTCGCGTCCATCGCCGCGGCGTTCAGCTCCGGCCAGTAGGCGGCCGCCGTGCCGCCGATCTCCGGCAGGCTGGTCAGCGTCGACAGGAAGACCGGCCTGCCGAAGCACATCGCCTCCAGCGGCGGCAGGCCGAAGCCCTCGGTCTGCGACGGGAACAGGAAGGCCTCGCAGCCGGCATAGAGCCAGGCCTTGGTCGCGTCGTCGATGTCGCGCAGGAAGATCACGTTGTCGAGTCCGCGCTCGCGCGCCCGGGCCTCGAGCGCACGGCTGTCGCTGCCGTCGGGGCCCGCCATCACCAGGGCATGGTCGGGCCACAGCGCAGCGAGGTCGAGCAGCAGGTGCGGGTTCTTCGAGCGCGCCATGCGACTCAGGTGCAGGAAATACGGCCGCCCCTGCAGCGCCGCCACCGGCGAGCGTGGTGCCTGCGAGAGGTCGCGCACGCCGTTGGCGATCACCTGCACCGGACCCTGCCAGCCCAGGTGGCGGCGGATGTCGGACTCGACATGGCGCGTCAGCGTGATCACCTCGTCGAAGCGCGACAGGCGCCGGCGCAGCTGGTCGATGGCGCGCGCGGCAGCGTCCGGTGCGTCGTGATAGATCGGGTTCAGATCATGCACCGTCATCACCGCATGGCGGGTGCCGGGGGGCGGGGGAATGCGGCCGAGCTGGTTCAGCGCATGCCAGATCGCGTGCCGGCGCGGCTGCAGGTTCAGCCGGCTCTGCCAGGGCCGCACCGGCAGGTAGCCGACCTCGTCGCCGAACAGGCCGATCCAGCGCGCGGGCAGATGGAAATGGAAGCGCACGCCCCAGCGCTCGCGCCACAGCGGGGCCGCGGCCGCGACATGGTGTCCGAGCTGGGTCGAGTATTCGCCCAGGCCGTCGATCAGCGAGCCGATGCGGCCCAGGCTCAGGGTCACGTCACGCATCACGCCTCCGTCACGCCACCAGCCGATAGTGCTTGTGGCTCAGGTCCAGCCCGAACCAGCGCTCGAGCACCATCGCCTTGCGGTGCTTGCGCTCGCGGCGGGTCAGCGGATGGGCCGGGTCGGGCGTGAAGGCGGGCTCGGCGTCATGCGCCAGCCAGTCGGCCATGCAGGCCGGGTGCGTGCCCTCGAACGGCCGCAGCGCCTGCGGGTCGATCGAGTAGCTCATCTTCGGCGGCTGGTGCGACCAGTACTTGCTGACCTGGTCCATCTTGGCCTGCATGTAGTCGAGCCGGCGCACATGGCCGTAGTGGTAGATGTGCGCACCCGCCAGCGCGGCCTGCGGGTGGCGGCCCTTGCGGTGCCTGTCCATCACGACCCAGAACTGGCCGTCGGGCGCGTAGCTGCGGATCGTGTTGCGGATCAGCCGGCATTCGCGCCGGTACCAGGCCGGGCTCACGGCCAGCCACTGCGGCGAGCCGTAGAAGTGCAGGTAGTCGAACACCAGCGCCTCGACGGCCGGATTGGCGTGGTGGCGGTCGACCGCCGCGCGGATGGCCGGCAGCTCGGCCTCGTGCAGCACCTCGTCGCCCTCGAGGTAGAAGGCCCAGTCGCCGGTGCAGGCGTACTGGGCGATCATCTTCTGCTGCGCGTAGACGAAGCCCTTCTCGGCCATGCGCTCGTTCCAGCGCGTCGGGATGATGCGGATCTTGGGCTGCTCGGCGGCCAGCGCGTGGATGCGCGCCTCGGTGGCATCCTCGCCGGCGCCCAGCGCGATGACGAACTCGTCGACCAGCGGCAGGATCGAGCGGATCGAGGCCTCGAACGGGAAGCCGAGCTTGACGCCGTGGCGCAGGAAGGTGAAGCCGCTGATCGAGGCGGGGGCAGCACGGGACATCGTCATCCGGGAAAGGCCTTGAAGGGCAGGGGAGGGCTGGCGCAGGGTTCAGGGGCGCGGCGCGCGCGGCACCCGTCCCATCAGGAAGAACTCGTCGTTGGGCCGCATCGCCAGCAGGTGGGCCATGCGGTTGGACAGGCCGAAGAAGGCGGTGATCGCGCCGATGTCCCAGATGTCCTCGTCGGAGAAGCCGTGCTCGTGCAGCCGGGCGAAGTCGGTCTCGTCGACCGCGTCGGGCTCGCGGCAGAGCCTGAGCGCCATGTCGAGCATGGCCTTCTGGCGCGGCGTGGCGTCGGACTTGCGGTGGTCGATCGCGATCTGGTCGGCGATCAGCGGGCTCTTCTCGAGGATGCGCAGGATCGCGCCGTGCGCGACGACGCAGTACAGGCAGCGGTTCGCGCCCGAGGTCGCCACGACGATCATTTCCTTCTCGCCCTTGCTCAGGCCGGAGGGGCGCAGCATCAGCGCGTCGTGGTAGTCGAAGAAGGCGCGGCATTCGTCCGGGCGGTGCGCCAGCGCCAGGAAGACGTTGGGCACGAAGCCGGCCTTCTCCTGCACCGCCAGGATGCGCGCGCGCAGGTCCTCGGGCAGGTCGGCCAGGTCGGGCACCGGAAAGCGGCTGATCGGCGGGGTCATCGGTGTGTCCTCGAAGTGTCGAGGCCGATTATCGACGCTGCGCGGCACCCGCCCTTCAGCCCGCCGCCGGCCTGCCGGTTCCGGCAGGTGCCTACAATCGGCGCCTTGCATGCCCATGACCGATCCTTCCGATCCCCGCGAATCCAGCGAATCCAGCGCGGCCCGCTCCGGCAGCGCCACGCCCGTGCCTGAGCTGTCCGTCGTCGTCATCACCCGTGACGAGGCCGCCCGCCTGGCGCGCTGCCTGCGCTCGGTGGCCTTTGCCGACGAGATCATCGTCGTCGACAGCGGCAGCACCGATGGCACGGTCGAGATCGCGCGCGCTCACGGCGCCCGCGTCGAGGTCACGTCCGACTGGCCCGGCTTCGGCGCGCAGAAGAACCGCGCGCTGGCGCTGGCGCGCGGGCGCTGGGTGCTGAGCCTGGATGCCGACGAATGGCTCGACGAGGCGCTGGCGGCCGAGGTCGCGCGCATCGTCGCCGCGCCGCCGGCGGACCTGGCGTGGCGGCTGCCGCGGCTGTCGTCCTTCTGCGGCCAGTGGATGCGCCACGGCGGCTGGTATCCCGACCGGGTGCTGCGGCTCTTCCCGCGCGAGGGCGCGCGCTTCAGCGACGACCGCGTGCACGAGCGCCTGCTCTGGTCCGGGCTCCGCGCCGACCTCGACGGCCACGGCCATCTGCTGCACGAGAGCATGGCCACGCTGACGGTGGCCAACGACAAGATGAACCGCTATTCGAGCGGACGCGCCGCCGACCTGGCCGCGCGCGGGCGCCGCGGCGGCCTGGGCCGCGCGATCGGCCATGGCCTGTGGGCTTTCGTGCGCACCTGGATCCTGCGCCGGGGCTTTCTCGACGGTCGCCTGGGTTTCGTGCTGGCCGTCCACAATGCCGAGGCGTCCTACTACCGTTATCTGAAGATCTGGCTGGAGTGCGGCGGCGAGCCGCCGCGCGCGCCCGCTTCCCCGCCTTCCTCGAATTCCCCGAGCCCCCCGACCCGATGAACGCACCGATGAGACTTCCCCGTCCGAGCGATCGCCGTCATTTCCTGCGCCAGGCCACGGCCGGCTGCGTCGCGCTGGGCGGCCTGGCCGCGCTGCCGGCCGCGCAGGCCCAGTTCCGCGTCGAGATCTCCGGCATCGGCGCCTCGCAGATCCCGGTGGCGATCGCGCCCTTCCGCGAGGAGGACCGCGCGGCGGTGGCGGTGTCGCAGGTGATCCGCTCCGACCTGGAGCGCAGCGGGCTGTTCCGGCTGGTGCCGGCCGCCGGCGAGTCGCTCGACGAGCTCTCGCGCCCGGACTTTCCCGCCTGGCGCAACCGCGGCGCCGACGCGCTGGCGGCCGGCTCGGCCGCGCGCCTGGCCGACGGCCGCTACGACCTGCGCTTCCGGCTCTGGGATGCCGTCAAGGGCGCCGACCTGCTCGGGCAGTCGCTGGCGGTGCCGCGCGACGACCTGCGCCGCGCCGCGCACCGCGTCGCCGACGAGATCTACCAGAAGCTCACCGGCGAGCGCGGCATCTTCTCGACCCGCATCGCCTATGTCTCCAAGAGCGCCGGCCGCTACACACTCTTCGTCGCCGATGCCGACGGCGAGGGCGCGAAGGTGGCGGTCGGCGGCGCGCAGCCCATCATCTCGCCGGCCTGGTCGCCCGATGGCCACGAGCTGGCCTATGTCTCCTTCGAGAGCGGCAAGCCGGTCGTCTACGCGCAGGAGGTCGGCTCGGGCCAGCGCCGCGTGATCGCCAACCTCAAGGGCTCCAACAGCGCGCCGGCCTGGTCGCCCGACGGCAGCCAGATCGCGGTCACGCTCACGCGCGACGGCAACTCCGAGATCTACCTGGTCGGCCGCGGCGGCGGCGAGCCGCGCCGGCTGACGAGCGCGCCCAGCATCGAGACCGAGGCCGCCTGGTCGTCCGACGGCCGCTCGATCTACTTCGTCAGCGACCGGGGGGGCGGCCCGCAGATCTACCGCATGAGCGCGGCCGGCGGCAACGCCGAGCGCGTGACCTTCTCCGGCAGCTACAACATCAGCCCCGCGCTGAGTCCCGACGGCCGATGGATGGCCTACATCACCCGCAACGGCGGCGGCGCCTTCCGTCTGCAGCTGATGGACCTGTCCTCGGGAACCGTGACCTCTCTCACCGACACCAACGACGACGAAAGCCCGAGCTTCGCGCCCAACAGCCGGCTCATCATCTACGCCAGCCGTTCCGGCGGACGTGATGTGCTGATGACCACCACGCTCGACGGGTCCATCAAGGCCCGCCTGAGCCCGCCGATGGTCGACGTGCGCGAACCGGTCTGGGGGCCCTTCGGCCGCTGAGGGCGGCCGTTCCGTCTCGACGAGACGTTTCTGGAGAACACCGAATGTCCATGATCCTTCGTTCCCGCTCTGCCTTCCTGTCGCTCGGCCTGGGCGCGGCCCTGCTGGCCGGCTGTGCCTCGAACACCCGCGTGGAGCCGCCGGCACCGGTCGAGAGCCGCGGCACCGGCACGATTTCCGGCGCCGGCACCGGCGCCTCCCAGGGCGCGGGCACCAGCGGCGTCGGCAGCACCGCCGTCACCCCGGTCGACACCGGCCGCCAGGCCGATGCCGGCGCGGGCGCCGGCCGCATCGTCTACTTCGACTTCGACAGCTTCGTCATCAAGGACGAGTACCGCAGCGTGGTCGAGGGCCAGGCCCGGCGCCTGGGCGCCGACCGCAAGCGCCGCATGATCGTCGAGGGCCACACCGACGAGCGCGGCGGCCGCGAGTACAACCTCGCGCTGGGCCAGAAGCGCGCCGACGCGGTGGTGCGCTCGCTGGTGCTGCTGGGCGCGCAGGACGGCCAGCTCGAGGCGGTGAGCTTCGGCAAGGAGCGCCCGGCCGTGCAGGGCAGCGACGAGGCCGCCTGGGCGAAGAACCGCCGTGCCGAGCTGAAGGACCGCTGAGATGGGCGCCCGACCTCTGTCGCTCCGCGCGCTGCGCGCGCCGGCGGCGCTGATGCTGGCCCTGGCCGCGGTGTGGCCGACAGGGGCCAGCGCGGGCCTGTTCGACGACGAGGAGGCCCGCAAGGCCATCGTCGACCTGCGCGGCCGCATCGAGCGCACCCAGCAGGAGAACGTCGAGCGTGACGCCCGCATCCGCGACCTCGGCGATCAGGTCGAGATGCTCAAGCGCAGCCTGCTCGACCTCAACGGCCAGCTCGAGTCGCTGCGCGCCGATCTGGCGAAGCTGCGCGGCCAGGACGAGCAGCAGGTGCAGGCCGGCAAGGACCTCGCCCGCGAGATCTCCGACCTGCAGCGCCGGCTCAAGGACCAGTTCGCCGCGCTCGACGACCGGATGCGCCGGCTCGAGCCGCAGCGCGTCTCGCTCGACGGCAAGGACGCCGTCGTCGACGCGCCCGAGAAGAAGGCCTACGACGAGGCGATCGCGATCCTGCGCAAGGGCGAGTTCGCCAACGCGGTGACCGCGCTGACCGCCTTCCAGAAGCGCTTTCCCTCGAGTCCCTACCAGGCCCATGTGCAGTACTGGCTCGGCAACGCGCTGTACGGCAAGGGCGAGGTGAAGGAGGCGATGACCATCTTCCGCACGCTGGTCACCTCGACGCCGGACCACCCGCGCGCCTCCGAGGCGCTGCTGGCGCTGGCCAACTGCCAGATCGAGCTGAAGGATCCGAAGGGCGCGCGCCGCACGCTCGAGGAGCTGGTGCGCAACTATCCGCAGTCCGAGGCCGCGCAGGCCGGGGCCGAGCGGATCAAGCAGCTGAAGTGAGCGGCGCGCCCGTGATGGAGGCGCCGTCGCCGGTCGACGACGCCGACCTCGAGCGCCGCTTCGGCGGCCTGCGCCGGCTCTGGGGCGACGCGGCCTACGCGCGGGTGCGCGCGGCCCGGGTGGCGGTGGTGGGCGTGGGCGGCGTCGGTTCGTGGGCGGTCGAGGCGCTGGCGCGCAGCGGCGTGGCCGAGCTGGTGCTGATCGACCTCGACCATGTCGCCGAGTCCAACATCAACCGCCAGATCCAGGCGCTGGGCGCGACCGTCGGCGCGGCCAAGGTGCAGGCGCTGCGCGAGCGCATCGCCGACATCCATCCGGGCTGCCGGGTGCATGCGGTCGAGGACTTCGTCGAGCCGGAGAACTGGCCGGCCCTGCTGCCGATCGAGGTCGACGGGGTCATCGACGCCTGCGACCGCAACGCCGCCAAGCTGGCGATGGCGCGCTGGGCGCTGGCCGGCGGGCACCGGCTGGTGATGGCCGGCGCGGCCGGCGGCAAGTCGCACCCCGAGCGGGTGGAGGCGGCCGATCTGGCCGAGGTCACGCACGACCCGCTGCTGGCCCGGCTGCGCCAGCAGCTGCGCCGCGAGGGCGCGCCGCGCCAGGGGCGCATCGGCGTGCGCTGCATCTTCTCGCGCGAGACGGTGCAGCGCCCGCAGACGGACGGCGCCTGCGCCGTCGACGGCAGCCTGAACTGCCACGGCTACGGCTCCAGCGTGATGGTCACCGCCAGCTTCGGCCTGGCTGCCGCGGCGCAGATTCTCGAAGGCGTGCGCGCAGGTGCACGAGGTGCTTGACGGCACGGTAGTGAGGTGTATTAGAATCTAGGGCTCGGCTGATCAGTGACTGATTGGCCGGGGCGGTGAGGGTCGTTAGCTCAGTTGGTAGAGCAGCGGACTTTTAATCCGTAGGTCGCAGGTTCGAGTCCCGCACGACCCACCAAAAACATGATATAGTCACGGTCTTGATGCAAATCAGGGTCGTCAGGCAAGGGCTCTTAGCTCAGTTGGTAGAGCAGCGGACTCTTAATCCGTAGGTCGAGTGTTCGAGTCACTCAGGGCCCACCAAACTTGCCTGGCTGTCGTGTGCTTCATTCGTCTTCATTGCCTTTGGCAATGGAAACGGGCTCTTAGCTCAGTTGGTAGAGCAGCGGACTCTTAATCCGTAGGTCGAGTGTTCGAGTCACTCAGGGCCCACCAAAATTCGATTTCTCCGTTGCCGACCGAAGTGGCGGAAACGGGCTCTTAGCTCAGTTGGTAGAGCAGCGGACTCTTAATCCGTAGGTCGAGTGTTCGAGTCACTCAGGGCCCACCATAAAATCAGCGCCAGAAGCGCTGGGCAGAAAGGATCTTGCAGCAGTGCAGGGTCCTTTTTTGCTTTCTGGCTGCCGTGACCGGGCAGCCGGCGCGAGACCGCGCCGGCGCCGTTCGAGGCGATGCGCCCGGCGGCCTTCAGGGCGAATTGTCTTTCCGTCCGATCAGGGCAGCAGCACGAACGCCGCCACCGCCACCAGCGTCGGCCCGAGCGCGCCGGCCAGCAGGCCCCCGGCGCCGATCGACTCGTCCTGGAAGCCGCGCCGCAGCAGCGCCGCGCCGGCCGGGTTGGGCGCATTGGCGATCAGCGTCAGGCCGCCGCCGGCGACCGCGCCCGCCACCAGCATGTAGCGCGCACCCTCGCCGAGGCCGGGAATCTGCGCGCCCAGGTAGGTGAGCGCGGCGTTGTCGGTGATCGCCGTCAGGCCGAGCGCGCCGAAGAAGAGCGCCATCGGCTCCAGCCCCGACACCAGCGGCTGCAGCCACCAGCGCTGCAGCCCGCCGAGCACCACCAGCCCGGCCAGGAAGAAGCCCACCAGCAGCGCCTCCTTGATCAGCAGCGGATCCTGGTGGCGTTCGTAGGCGCGGGTGAAGCCCAGGAAGAGCAGGAACAGGCCGAGAAAGGCGACCGGGTGATGCGCGGTCAGCACCACGCCGGCCAGCAGCGCCAGGTGCACCGCGGTGACGGTCCACGGCACCGGCCGGCGGGCCGGCGCCTCGCGGTCCGCGGCCGCCGGCTGCGTGCCCAGCGGCCCGCGCAGCATCCACACCGCCACGCTGGCGTTGACCAGCACCGCCAGCGCCGCCTTCCAGCCGAAGGTCGCCAGCATGAAGGCGCTGTCCCAGCCCCAGGCGCCGGCGACCATCAGCACCGGCGGCGCGGCGTAGGCGGTCAGCGTGCCGCCGATCGAGACGTTGACGAACAGCACGCCCAGCGCGAGGTATTTCAGCCGCTCCGGCATGTCGGGCCGGAACACGCGCGGCGCCAGCAGCAGCGCCGCGATCGTCATCGCCGCCGGCTCGGTGACCAGCGAGCCCAGCAGCGGCACCGCGGCCAGTCCGAGCCAGGCGCCGGCCAGCGGCGCCGCCCGCGCGCCGGCGAGCGCCGACAGCGCGGTCACCGCGCGCATCACCGCCTCCAGGATCGGCCGCGAGCCGGCGATCACCATGACGACGAAGACGAACAGCGGTTCGGTGTAGTTGCGCGACTCGGCGTAGGCCAGCGCGGTGTCGCCGCCCATGCCGAGCGCCATCGTCAGCACCAGCACGATGGCCCAGAAGCCGAAGACGACCTCGACCTCGCCGAGCAGATGGAAGACGCCTTCGTGGCGGGGGTGGCTGTGCGCCAGGCGCTCGAACTGCCGGGCGGCGAAGGTGTGCAGCAGCGCGAGGGCGAACAGGGCGGTGGCGAGGATCTCGACGCCGCTGGGGGAGGCGGACAGGCTCATCGGGAGAGGCTCCGGCAGGACAGGTCCCGCGAGGCGGCCCGACCTTCGCGTGATACCTGCCTGACGGCTCCTGCGGCCCGGCACCCGACGCCAGTCTAGCCGCAGGGCGCGGGCCGGCGCGGGCGTGAGGACATCCGCTCCTCGCGCGAGGACGCTTCGATCCGGGCCCCAAGTTTGCGACAATCGAGGATTCATTCCGTTCTTCGTCGTCGCGGCCGTCGCGACCGTCAACAGCGCCATGTCTGCCACCATCCTGCAAAACCTCCCCGCCGGCCAGAAGGTCGGCATCGCCTTCTCGGGCGGTCTCGACACCTCGGCCGCCGTGCACTGGATGCGCGCCAAGGGCGCCGTCCCTTGCGCCTACACCGCCAACCTCGGCCAGCCCGACGAGAGCGACTACGAGGACATCCCGCGCAAGGCGCTGGCCTACGGCGCCGAGATCGCGCGCCTGATCGACTGCCGTGCCGCGCTGGTGGCCGAGGGCATCGCCGCGATCCAGGCAGGTGCCTTCCACATCACCACCGGCGGCGCCACCTACTTCAACACCACCCCGCTGGGCCGCGCCGTGACCGGCACGATGCTGGTGGCCGCGATGAAGCAGGACGGCGTCAACCTCTGGGGCGACGGCTCGACCTACAAGGGCAACGACATCGAGCGTTTCTACCGCTACGGCCTGCTGGTCAACCCGGCGCTGAAGATCTACAAGCCCTGGCTGGACCAGACCTTCATCGACGAGCTGGGCGGCCGCAAGGAGATGAGCGAATACCTCATCGCCAACGGCTTCGACTACAAGATGTCGGTCGAGAAGGCGTATTCGACCGACTCGAACATGCTGGGCGCGACCCACGAGGCCAAGGACCTGGAGTTCCTGAACGCCGGCATGCACATCGTGAAGCCCATCATGGGCGTGGCCTTCTGGCGCGATGACGTCGAGGTCAAGCGCGAGACCGTGACCGTGCGCTTCGAGGAAGGCGTGCCGGTGGCGATCAACGGCCAGACCTTCGCCGACCAGGTCGCGCTGTTCGAGGAAGCCAACCGCATCGGCGGCCGCCACGGCCTGGGCATGTGCGACCAGATCGAGAACCGCATCATCGAGGCCAAGAGCCGCGGCATCTACGAAGCCCCGGGCATGGCGCTGCTGCACATCTGCTACGAGCGCCTGGCCACCGGCATCCACAACGAGGACACGCTGGCGCAGTACCGCGCCAACGGCCGCGTGCTGGGCAAGCTGCTGTATCACGGCCGCTGGTTCGACAGCCAGGCCATGATGCTGCGCGAGACGGCGCAGCGCTGGGTCGCCAGCGCCATCACCGGCGAAGTGACGCTGGAGCTGCGCCGCGGCAACGACTACACCATCATGAACACCGACAGCCCGAACCTGACCTACGCGCCGGAGCGCCTGTCGATGGAGAAGGTGGAGGACGCCGCCTTCACGCCGCTGGACCGCATCGGCCAGCTGACGATGCGCAACCTCGACATCAGCGACACCCGCGCCAAGCTGGGCCTGTACGGCAAGGCCGGCCTGCTGGGCGGCTCGGCCGGCGGCGCGCTGCCGCTGCTGACAGGCGGCGAGGACGCCTGAGTCTGAACGCGCGGGCCGCGCGGCCCGCCTGATGCCCCCGCGAGACCCGCTCGCGAGGGACATCGACACCCCACGAGAGGCCCTTCGGGGCCTCTTGTCGTTTCTGCGCTCGTTTCTCCCCGTCATGCCCGCGAAGGCGGGCAGCCACGAGCAGGCACGAACTTCCGTTGTCGCCCGCGCAGCGCGCTTGGCTCGATCTGACAAATGTATCGACGGAATGATCCGTGAAAAACCGCCGACGGCATTGCGCATTTCGGTGCGACGATTTCTGCAAAAGCATACGTTGCCGGCGCAAGGGAGACATCGTCGATGCAGGACATCGGGGCAGGGGACCTCAAGACCATTCTTCATTCCAAACGGGCCAACCTCTACTACCTCGAGCATTGCCGCGTGCTCGTCAACGGCGGGCGGGTCGAGTACGTCACCGAGCAGGGCGCGCGCTCGCTGTACTGGAACATCCCGATCGCCAACACGACGACCCTCCTGCTCGGCACAGGGACCTCGCTGACGCAGGCGGCCATGCGCGAGCTGGCCAAGGCCGGGGTGATGGTCGGTTTCTGTGGTGGCGGCGGAACGCCGCTGTTTGCCGGCACGGATGGCGGCCTCGACATCGCCTGGATGTCGCCGCAGAGCGAGTACCGTCCGACCGAATATCTGCAGCACTGGGTGCGCTTCTGGTTCGACGAGCCGCTGCGGCTGCAGGCCGCCCGGATGTTCCAGCACACCCGGCTGGCGCGGGTGCGCGCTGTCTGGCCGCGCCAGTTCAAGGGAGACCGCGACGAGCCGTGGAGCCCGGATCTGGCCCGGCTCGATGCGCTGCTGGATGCTTCGGGGCCTGCCATCGATGCTGCGCCTGACCACACCTCGCTGCTGACCGAAGAGGCTCGCCTGTCCAAGCAGCTCTACCGACTGGCGGCGCAGGCTACCCGCTACGGCGAGTTCACGCGCAGCAAGCGCGGCGAGAGCACCGATTCATCCAACCGTTTTCTGGACCATGGCAACTATCTGGCCTATGGCCTGGGCGCCACGGCGACCTGGGTGCTCGGCCTGCCGCACGGACTGGCGGTGCTGCACGGAAAAACCCGCAAGGGCGGGCTGGTGTTCGACGTGGCCGATCTGGTCAAGGATGCCGTGGTGCTGCCGCAGGCCTTCATCTCGGCCATGCGCGGCGACAGCGAACAGGAGTTCCGACGGGCCTGCATCGAGACGCTGACCCGCACCGAGGCGCTCGACTTCATGATCGACACGCTGAAGGACACGGCGCTGCGGTTTGGCCGGCTGGCACAGGAATCGTCCCGGCCCGACGCCTGCGCTCCGTTGCCGGAGGCGCCGTGAACATCCTGCTCGTCTCGCAGTGCGACAAGCGTGCTCTCACCGAAACCCGCCGCATCCTCGACCAGTTCGCCGAGCGGCGTGGCGACCGCACCTGGCAGACCCCGATCACGCAGGACGGCCTGGACACCCTGCGCCGCCTGCTGCGCAAGACCGCGCGCAAGAACACGGCGGTGGCCTGCCACTGGATCCGCGGGCTCGATCACAGCGAACTGCTGTGGGTGGTCGGCGATGCCCGTCGCTTCAATGCCCAGGGCACGGTTCCGACCAACACCACCACCCGCAACATGCTTCGCACCCAGGACGAGAACGACTGGCACACCGGCGAGGACATCCACCTGCTGACCGCGCTGGCCGCGCTGCTGCACGACCTGGGCAAGGCCAGCCAGGCCTTTCAGGATCGGCTGGCTGGGCGGCTGACCGAACGCAACCAGTACCGGCATGAATGGGTGTCTCTGCGGCTGTTCGAGGCGTTTGTCGGTGCTGACGACGATGCCACCTGGCTGCAGAGGCTGATCGCGCCGACCCCGGAGGATGACGACAGATGGATCGATCGCCTGCGACGCGACGGGGTGGACGGCGGCGTGCTGCCGACACCGTTCGTGGCGCTGAAACACGCCCCGCTGGCGCAGGCGGTCGGGTGGCTGGTGGTGACGCATCACCGGCTTCCCGTGATGCCGGCCTATGGCGAAGATGGACAACAACGCTTTGCCGGCGCCCCAAGTGCGCGCTTTGTTGACGACAGTCTGCAGGATGCGCTGCTGTACATGCAGGCCAACTGGAACGAAGTGGTGACGGGTGCGCCTGCTGAACAGGTGCAGCCGTACTGGACATTCCCGCATGGCCTGCCGGTGACATTGGCGCACTGGCGCACCCAGGCGCGCCGGTTGGCGGTCAGGCTGCAGGCGCTGGTGCAGCGGCCGGATCGGCGCGCGGGGTTCGCGTGGATGGATGAGCCGTGGGTGATGCACCTGAGCCGCATGGCGCTGATGCTGGCCGACCATCACTATTCCAGCCTGGGGGTGCTGGGTACCGATGAGCGCAAGGCTGATGGACGTCTGAGCGTACCGGCCGGCTGCAAGTTGCTGGCCAACACCCGCAAGGACTCGCGTGGCCGCACCGTGGGCAACCAGACCCTGGATGAACACCTGCTGGGTGTAGCGGCCGACAGCCGGGCCATCACGCATGCGTTGCCCAGTCTGGCGCGTAGCCTGGACGGGTTGAAGCAGAACCGGCTGCTGCGCCAGCGCAGCGCGGACGAGCGCTTCCGCTGGCAGGACAAGGCGGCCGATCTGGCCGCAGAGCAACGCGAGAAGGCCGCACGGCATGGTGCGTTCATCGTCAACATGGCCAGCACCGGCTGCGGCAAGACGCTCGCCAATGCGCGTCTCATGAACGCATTGGCCGATCCCGAGCAGGGGCTGCGCTGTGCTTTCGCGATGGGTCTGCGCACGCTGACGCTGCAGACCGGGCGAGCGTTCCAGCAGCAACTGCAGCTCAAGGACGATCAGTTGGCCATCCGGGTCGGCGGTAGTGCGAGCCGGGCATTGTTCGAGCACTTCGAGCAGCGTGCCGAAGCCACCGGCTCTGCCTCGCGGCAGGCCCTGCTGCTGGAGCCGGAGGAAGAAGGTTCGATCGAGTTCGGCGGGGATGCGGCCATCGACACCCGCCACCCGCTGCTGGCCCGCGCGCTGCACGACCCCAAGGTGAAGAGTCTGCTGGTGGCGCCAATCCTGGTCTGTACCATCGACCACCTCGTGCCGGCCACGGAAAGCCTGCGCGGTGGCCGGCAGATCGCGCCGATGCTGCGTCTGCTGACCAGCGATCTGGTGCTGGATGAGCCAGACGACTTCGATCTGGCCGACCTGCCGGCACTGACCCGGCTGGTGCATTGGGCTGGATTGCTCGGCAGTCGAGTGCTGCTGTCGTCGGCCACGCTGACCCCAGCGCTGGTGCAAGGGCTGTTCGTGGCGTACCGGGCTGGCCGGGCGTCGTTCGAGCGTCACCGTGGCGCCGAGCCCGGAGGAGCCGAAAGGCCGCCCGAGGTGGTCTGTCTGTGGGTGGACGAATTCCAGCGGCAGGCCGCCACCTGCCCGACGCCCGATCATTTCCAGCAGGCGCACGAGCAGTTCACGGCGCAGCGCAGCAAACAGCTGGCCGAGCAGGCCGCCACGCAGGCCCGGCGCCGCTGCGCCCTGATCGATGTGCGCGAGCTGCAGAAGGCTGAGCGCGACGACGAACGGTATGCCGCGCTGGCGCAACTGCTGCGGCGTCATGCCGTCGAGTTGCACACGCTGCATGCGGTGGCCGATCCCCGACAGCCTGAGCGGCGAGTCAGCTTCGGCCTGATTCGCATGGCCAACATCGAGCCGCTGGTGCAGGTGGCGCTCCAGCTGTTCAAGGCGGGTGCGCCGGACGGCCATGTGATCCACCTTTGCGTCTATCACTCGCAGTTTCCGCTGCTGGTGCGCTCGAACATCGAGCGGCGGCTGGATGCGGCGCTGGATCGCCGTCGGCCCGAGGCCGTGTTCGACCTGCCCGACATCCGCGCCCGGCTGGATGCCCATCCGCAGGCGCTGCAGCAGATATTCATCGTGCTCGGCTCGCCGGTGACCGAGGTTGGCCGGGACCACGACTACGACTGGGCCATCGTCGAGCCCTCGTCGATGCGGTCGCTGATCCAACTGGTCGGCCGGGTGCGGCGCCATCGCGAGGGGGTGTGCACCACGCCCAACGTGCGGGTGTGGAACACCAACCTGCGCTGCTTTAGTCGGCGCACTGGTGAGCCGGTGTATTGCAAACCTGGTTTCGAGGACAAGACGGCCTTGCTGGAGCACCACCTGCTGCCGCAGTTGCTGCGCCGCGAGGAGTTCGGCGTGGTCGATGCGCGGCCACGCATCCGGCAGCCCGAGTCGCCGGAGCCAACAAAACGCTGGGTCGATCTGGAGCACCACCGCCTGCAGCGTGCGCTGCTGCCGCCCGCCGCGACCAGCGCTCCGGGGCTGCCGCCTGGTGAAGCCGCCTGGTGGTGGTGGGCCCGACCGGCCCGAGATGTGCTGCTGACCGCGCTGCTGCCACAGCACCAGCCGTTCCGCGACGACCGTCGGCAGCAGATCGACCTGTGCCTGCGCCCGAGCGACGACGACTCCGACCACATCGAGCTGACCGAAGTGCTCGACCAGAAGACCGGCCGCCTGCGCTACCAGCCCATCGAGGCTCGCCATCTGCCGTGGCCTGATGACGCTGTGCAGGGGCCAGGCATCGTGCCGTGGGCCGACACGGACTACGCCGAGGCCCTTCAGGCCCTGGCCGAGGCGATGGACCTGCCGCTGCAGCGCTGTGCCGAGCGGTTCGGCACGCTGAGCCTGCCGGACAGCACACAGGGGTGGCGCTCGCACGCAGTGCTGGGATTCGTGAGGCGCATCTGAATCATGATCAAAGGAGGGCCGACAGTGCCGAATCTTTCAGGGAGGCCGGCAGACATCCGGCAGCAGATCCACCACGCGGTGCAGCAGCGGCTGGCCGCGCTGCTGGATCAGGTCAAGGGCAGCGATGCGGCGGCGGAAACCCGCCGGGCGGCCCTGCGTGAGACGTGGCGATGGCCGCAGCTGCTGGACGAGGGGATGAAGTACCTCGGGCAGGTGCAGCTGGCCACGCATCTGGTCAAGGCCGTGCATCCGGACCCGCCGGTGCGCTCGGCCACCAACCTGCTGGTGCGGCCGCAGGAGATGCCAGCGCTGCAGGAGGTGGGCTCGCATGTGCTGGGCGAGGACTTCGATCTCGACGCCACCGGCAATGGGGCGGTCAACAAGAAGGTCGCCGATCTGGCGGCCGTGCTGATGGAGACGCGCTTCGAGGGCCGGTCGCTGCTGGCTCGCCTTCAGGCGAATGACGCGGATGTCGTGACCGCGCTGGGGATGGAGGCCGAGCAGGCGGCGCTGCTGGCTGACATTGACGGCCCGCGCTGCCCGACACCGGCCTCGCATCGCAAGCTCAAGCAGCTCTACTGGCTGACCGGCACAGACCCGCTCGATGATGGTCAGTACCATCTGTTGGCACCGCTCTATGCGACTTCGCTGGCGCACCGTGTCTTCAAGCGTTTCCGTGCGGAGCGTTTTGGCGACGCCGCCCGGCAAGCCCAGGAGGCTCGCAAGGCTAGGCAGTTCCACGACCGGCCGATCCGTTCCTGGCCGGGCATGGCCGAGCAGAACCTGGGTGGCACCAAGCCCCAGAACATCAGCCAGCTCAACAGCGAGCGCCGCGGCAGCAACCTGTTGCTGGTCTCGCTGCCACCGCAATGGCGCAGCCGCGATGTGGTGCCACTGCTGCAGACCGAGACGCTGTTCCACCGCTTTGGCTGGCGGCCGGAGGTGCGCCGTGGGGTCAGGGAACTGCGCAGATTTCTGGCCACTCAGCCTCCGCAAATCAAGGACACCCGCGACACCCGAGACGATCTGGCCGAAGCCCTGACCGACCAGTTCCTGCTGTTCGCGGCCGAGATGCGCGAGCTGCCGCCGGGCTGGAGCGATGTGCCCGAATGCCGGCTGCCGGACTGCGAGCGGGCCTTTCTGGACCGTCGACCTACGCGGATCCCCGGCGACTGGCCGCGAGAGCTGGCCGGCCGCTATGCCAACTGGCTCAACGCCCAGCTCGGCAGCACCGACGCATTGAAGATGGGCGATGCCGAGCATGCCCACTGGCGGCGCGACCTGCTGGAAGCGCTGGCCGACCACAAGGAGGAGCTGACCCATGTCGACTAATCCGCCCGACTTCAACCACCTGCTGGTGCTGCCGCGGCTGCGCATCCAGAACGCCAACGCCATCTCCAGCCCGCTGACGTGGGGGTTTCCGTCGATCACGGCCTTCACCGGGCTGATGCATGCGCTTCAGCGCCGTCTGGGCGACCAGACGCCGTTCGAGTTCAGGTCGGTGGGCGTCATCTGCCACGATCTGCAGGCCCAGGTGGCGGACCAGAAGCACGAAATCAGCTTCAACCTGACGCGCAACCCGGTGGACAAGGATGGAAGCACACCGGCCATCGTCGAGGAAGGCCGGGTCCATCTGGACATCACGCTGGTGTTCGGACTGCGGGCGGCCGGCATGGCGCATGCCGATCCTGCTGCACTGCAGCAGCAGGCACGCCACGTGGCCGAGGTGCTGGCCGGCATGCGCGTGGCCGGTGGCAGCGTGATGCCTGCGTTGTCGCTGTTGCCACGCCAGACCGAGCCAACCCTCTTGCCCTGGCCCTTGCACTACCAGCCCGACGAACAGGCCCGGGCCTGGCGGCGCCTGAGCCGGCGCTGGCTGCCCGGCTTCGCCCTGGTGGCCCGCGACGATCTTCTGGCCAGCCGGCTGGCGGGTCTTCGTGCCGAGGAGCCCGAGGCCACGCTGCTGGACGCCTGGCTCGACACGGCCGCGCTGACCCAGCGGGCACGGCGTGTCAAGGCATCCGATGGCACCGAACAAGTCGAATGGCAGACCGAGCGCTCGCCAGGCTGGATCGTGCCGATTCCGGTGGGCTATGCCGCGCTGTCGGCGTTGCATGAGGCCGGTGCCGTGGCTCGTGCGCGCGACGGTGGCACGCCGCTGCGCTTTGTCGAGAGCGTCTACAGCCTGGGGCAGTGGATCAGCCCGCATCGGCTGGGGGATGCCGCCGAGCTGATGTGGTGGCCCGCTCACGACCCGGCCACCGGCCTCTACCGCTGCCGCAATGCGTACCGGCCTCCGGCGCCGCCGCCTGAATCGGCGCCTGCCGATCTCGCAGAGGCGCTGGACGACCTCGATGACCCGTTCCACTACGTCTGAATTCAAGGAGATAGATTCATCATGGCAACCAAGAAAGACTCGACCGGCCTCGTCACCGCTTCCGTTCTGGCCTTCGAGCGCAAGCTCGACCCGTCGGACGCGCTGTTCTTTGCCGGTGCCTGGGATGGGCGCAAGAGCAGCGCCGGCTGGCCGGCGGTGGAGGTGCGCGCGAAATCGGTGCGAGGCACCATCTCCAACCGCCTGAAGACCAAGGACGCCGATCCGGCCAAGCTGGATGCCGCCATCCAGAACCCCAATCTGCAGACCGTCGACGTGGCGGCGCTGCCGGCCGAGGCCGACACGCTGAAGGTGACCTTCACGCTGCGGGTGCTGGGCGGGACCGGCACGCCGTCGGCCTGCAACAGCGCCGACTACCAGGCCAAGCTGCTGGCGACCGTGAAGGGTTATGTGGAGACGCAGGGCTTCGGCGTGCTGGCGCGGCGCTATGCCACCAACCTGGCCAACGGCCGCTTCCTGTGGCGCAACCGCGTCGGGGCCGAGCAGGTGGAGGTGCAGGTGGCGCACCTGGTCGGCGGGCAGCCGGCCGCGTCGTGGACCTTCGACGCGCTGTCGCTGTCGCTGCGAAGCTTCGATGCGGTGCCGGCCGACCAGGCCGCAGCGCTCGACGCCGTCGGGGCGCTGATCGCCGAAGGGCTGGCGGGCAGCCGGCATGTGCTGCTGCAGGTGACCGCCTTCGTGCGCATCGGGGCCGGGCAGGAGGTGTTCCCGTCGCAGGAACTCATCCTCGACAAGGAGAAGGCCGGCAAGAGCAAGACGCTGTACACGGTGGGCGGCATCGCCGGCATGCACTCGCAGAAGATCGGCAATGCGCTGCGCACGATCGACACCTGGTACCCGGACTTTGCGCCGGACCAGATCGGGCCGATCGCCGTCGAGCCGTACGGTTCGGTGACGACGCTGGGTTCGGCCTGCCGCCCGCCGGTGAAGAAGGTCGATTTCTACACGCTGCTGGACCAGTGGCTGCTGAAGGACCAGGCGCCGGCCAGCGAGGGCGACCGGCACTTCGTGATGGCCACGCTGGTGCGCGGCGGCGTCTTCGGCGACGCCGGCAAGGACTGAGCGGGGACGACGATGGATCACCATCTCGATCTTCGGCTGCTGCCGGACCCTGAGTTCGGTCCGCTGGCCCTGATGGAGGCGCTGTACGCCAAGCTTCACCGGGCGCTGGCCGCGGGCGGCACCACCGGCATCGGCGTGAGCTTTCCGGACGTGAAGGGGCTCGATCTGGGGCTGTGTCTGCGGCTGCATGGTTCACGTGAGGCGCTGGCCATGCTGATGGGCACGGCCTGGCTGCGCGGCATGCGCGATCACCTGGCGATCGGCGAGATCAGCGCGGTGCCGGCGCAGGCTCGGCATTGCTGCGTGTCGCGGCGGCAGTCCCACAGCAGCCCTGAGCGGATGCGCCGTCGCCTGATGCGTCGCCAGCAGATCGACGAGGCCACGGCCCGCGAGCGCATTCCCGACCAGGCCGCCACCTTCCTGAGGCTGCCGAGCCTGCAGGTGCGCAGCAGCAGCACCGGCCAGCATTTCCGGCTGTTCATCCGGCACGGACCGCTCCAGAACGACCCGGTGCCCGGCGTCTTCAACGCCTACGGCCTCAGCGCCACCGCCACCGTGCCCTGGTTCTGACGACGACCCTTTTTCGGGGCGGCAGCCTCTGCTCCTTAAAAATCAAGCACTTAGCGCAGGATCCCGCAAGAGGGTCTCGCGCCAGAGTCTGGCAGAATGCTCAAGCGCGACAAGCACTTGCGCGTTTGCCAGCTCTTGTGAACTGCCGGGTAGGCAGCTCAGAAACACGAGGCCGGCGAAGAGCTGCAGCTCGACGAGTGAACTGCCGGGTAGGCAGCTCAGAAATCGAAGGTCAGGGGCGCGACGACGAGCAGCCCGTGAACTGCCGGGTAGGCAGCTCAGAAAGGGCCGGCAGGCCCCTGCGGACCAGCCGGGCCGTGAACTGCCGGGTAGGCAGCTCAGAAACCGGCGCCGTGCCGCCGCGCGTCTACCGCCACGTGAACTGCCGGGTAGGCAGCTCAGAAAAGGTCCTGGCCACCCTCATGGACCAAGGACACGTGAACTGCCGGGTAGGCAGCTCAGAAATGCGCGAGCGGCTGGGCAACGCGGCGCCCGACGTGAACTGCCGGGTAGGCAGCTCAGAAAGATAGAATCGCACGGCGCGGGGATGACCCGCAGTGAACTGCCGGGTAGGCAGCTCAGAAAAGATCGGGCACGAGTCCGGGCGGCTGCGCTACGTGAACTGCCGGGTAGGCAGCTCAGAAATGCGTGTGAACTCGCGCGCGTCGGTCTTCGATGTGAACTGCCGGGTAGGCAGCTCAGAAACTGCCGGAGATCCCTCTCGTGACGATCAAGCCGTGAACTGCCGGGTAGGCAGCTCAGAAACGGCGCGCTGCCGCGCTTCGATGATCTTGGTCGTGAACTGCCGGGTAGGCAGCTCAGAAAAGCGCGTTGATCGTCGTCCCGGCCAGATCGCTGTGAACTGCCGGGTAGGCAGCTCAGAAAATGTCGGTGTCGAACAACAGCACGCCGATGGTGTGAACTGCCGGGTAGGCAGCTCAGAAAATGCCCCATGCGCCACATCGTCCCGACGCTCGGTGAACTGCCGGGTAGGCAGCTCAGAAATACGCCGAGCGCGACCGGCCGACCGCGGTGCTGTGAACTGCCGGGTAGGCAGCTCAGAAAAGATCGGCGCACCCGGCGTGCTGCCCATGATCGTGAACTGCCGGGTAGGCAGCTCAGAAATGATGCGCCTGCTGGTGTCGATCGACCAGCTAGTGAACTGCCGGGTAGGCAGCTCAGAAAACGAGGCCGCCGCCGGCGATGGTCCAGAGTGCGTGAACTGCCGGGTAGGCAGCTCAGAAATCCCGCCCTTCCACCAATGCCGCGCCCTCGGAGTGAACTGCCGGGTAGGCAGCTCAGAAAACATCGGCAGCCTGGGCGGCCAGGGCCTCGACGTGAACTGCCGGGTAGGCAGCTCAGAAATACCGGCGAGCATTGACCACCCCGCCAGCAATGTGAACTGCCGGGTAGGCAGCTCAGAAAGAGATCAGCGGGCCAGCTTCGGAGACGACGGAGTGAACTGCCGGGTAGGCAGCTCAGAAATGTAGGCGCGGCGGGTACGTTGATATTTGACAGTGAACTGCCGGGTAGGCAGCTCAGAAATCGCGCACTGCGGCGTCAACACCCGCGGCATGGTGAAATGCCGGGTAGGCAGCTCAGAAATGCGGGCCGACAGCACCAGCAGCGCCGGCAGGGTGAACTGCCGGGTAGGCAGCTCAGAAAGGACGGTCTCGAGGTAGCCCGGCGCGGCATTTGTGAACTGCCGGGTAGGCAGCTCAGAAAAGTCAATCGGAGCCGCAGTCGCGCGCAATCCAGTGAACTGCCGGGTAGGCAGCTCAGAAAGGGATGCGGCCGGCGTTCCACAGCTTGATCGTGTGAACTGCCGGGTAGGCAGCTCAGAAATGGGAGGCAAAGAGGAAGCTACTCGTCTGCCCGTGAACTGCCGGGTAGGCAGCTCAGAAAGACTCGAAGCGCGTCAAGCTGACCCGCACCGAGTGAACTGCCGGGTAGGCAGCTCAGAAATGCACCTGCGCCAGCTCGCCGAGCCGCAGCCGGTGAACTGCCGGGTAGGCAGCTCAGAAAGAGATCAGCGGGCCGGCTTCGGAGACGACGGAGTGAACTGCCGGGTAGGCAGCTCAGAAAATGACGCTGCCCATGGAGCGCTCCTTGCCGTCGTGAACTGCCGGGTAGGCAGCTCAGAAATTCGAGATCGGCCGACCCATCGAGCTTGTCCGGTGAACTGCCGGGTAGGCAGCTCAGAAATGCTGGGCAATCACGGTGCCGTCGGCGTACTCGTGAACTGCCGGGTAGGCAGCTCAGAAAAACCAGCGCCGAGGGGTCGCCGAATACTGCGAGTGAACTGCCGGGTAGGCAGCTCAGAAAACGGTGGCACGCTAACAAGATAGATATTTGTTGTGAACTGCCGGGTAGGCAGCTCAGAAATGTCCGTGGTCCATGTTGACCTCCATGTCCAGGTGAACTGCCGGGTAGGCAGCTCAGAAAATCGGTGATGCACGCGCCGATGTACATGGTCGGTGAACTGCCGGGTAGGCAGCTCAGAAAATAGGTGCCGCTCGTCAGCAAACCCCTTTCCCGTGAACTGCCGGGTAGGCAGCTCAGAAAACGAACGCGTCCGTGGTGCCGCTCAGGGAAACGTGAACTGCCGGGTAGGCAGCTCAGAAATCACATGCTGACCGGCTCGGGCATCGCGCGGTGTGAACTGCCGGGTAGGCAGCTCAGAAATCCGGTGGCGCCGGTCGATCATGGCCAGCACCGTGAACTGCCGGGTAGGCAGCTCAGAAATTGAACAGCAGCACCAGCCTCTGAAAGTCGGCGACGAATCGTCGGTCAGGGAAGGGTGGCGAGTGGGGAGAGGCGGTGAAGGTCGGGTGGGTCCTCGCCTTCGCGAGGATGACGGGGGTGGGGGGCGTCATGCCCACAACGGCGCGCCGCCACGAGGGCGCCCGGGCGGCATAGACTGTCCGGCATGTCGTCTGATTCCGGGATCCTGTCGCGAAGGCTGCTGCCTCGGCTGTGGGCGCTGCCTTGCACCCTCGTCGGCCTGGTCGCCGCGGCGCCGGTGCTGCTGGCCGGGGGCAGCGCGCGGCGCGTCGAGGGCGTGCTGGAGGTCGGGCTGCGGCCGCTCCAGGCGGGGCTGCCGCGGCGGGTGAGGGCGCTGCCGTTCGGCGCGATCACGCTCGGCCACGTCATCCTCGGCCAGAGCCACGAGCTGCTGGCGCGGCTGCGCCCGCACGAGCAGGTGCATGTGCGCCAGTACGAGCAGCTCGGCGCGCTGTTCCTGCTCGCCTATCCGCTGGCCAGCCTGTGGGCCTGGGCGCGCGGCGGGCATCTCTACCAGGATAACCTGTTCGAGCGGCAGGCCGAGGCGCGTGCGCACCGGCCGGCGCCCGGACATCGGCCGGAGCACCGCGCATGAGCCGGCGCCGCCTGCCCCGGCTGCCCTTCCTGCTCGCCGGCGGCATCCTGGGCTTCCTGATGGGATCGCTGGTGTCGATGGTGGTGCTGGTGCTGGGCTTCGCGCTGCTGCACCGGGTGCTGCAATGGCTGCTGTCGCGCGAGTACCTGCCGAGCGACGACAGCGCGTCGGGCGGCTCCGGCTTCGGACCGGACGATGCCGGCAGCGACTGCGGCGACGACGATGGCGGCTGCGGCGACGGGGGCGGCGGCGATGGCGGCGGGGGCGACTGATCCGGCAAGGGAAAGGAATCCAGCGATGTTCTCGCATGTCTTCGTCGGCGTGTCCGACTTCGATCGGGCGATGGCCTTCTACCGGCCGGTGATGGAGGCGCTGGGCCTGCCGCTGCGCTTCGTCGAGGCCGAGCGGCCCTGGGCGGGGTGGCAGAGCACGCCCGGTCCCCGGCCGCTGTTCCTGATCGGCCGGCCCTTCGACGGCCTGGCGCACGATCCCGGCAACGGCCAGATGACCGCCTTCCTGGCCGGCTCGCGCGAGCAGGTCGACCGGGTGCACGCGGTCGCGCTGGCGCACGGCGGGCGCTGCGACGGCCCGCCGGGGCTGCGCCCGCACTACCACCCCGACTACTACGGCGCCTATGTGCGCGACCCGGACGGCAACAAGCTCGCCGTGGCCTGCCACCAGGCGCTGCCGGGCTGAACGCGCGCATGGCGCGCTGGAGGCTTCGGCGGCCGAGTGTGGCGCGGGCGCATCGGATGAGCCGGCCAGGGCGCCGGACTGCGATGCGGCCATCCGGCCGCGGCCCTGACCTGCGATGCTGGGGCTCATGTCGAGTCGTCCGCCACCCTCCGCCGCCGCCGGCCCTCGCGCCCGCCACCACGAGCCGCACCTCGTCCACCGCAGCGGCTGGCTGCGCGCCGCGGTGCTCGGCGCCGACGACGGCATCGTCTCGACCGCGAGCCTGCTGCTCGGCGTGGCGGCCTCCGGCGCCGACACCCGCGCGCTGCTGGTGGCGGGAACCGCCGGGCTGGTGGCCGGCGCGATGTCGATGGCCGCGGGCGAATATGTCTCGGTCAGCTCGCAGGCCGACATCGAGCGCGCCGACCTCGCACGCGAGCGCCACGAGCTGGCCGAGGACGACGAGCAGGAGCGCGCCGAGCTGGCGGCGATCTACGTCAAGCGCGGGCTGGAGCCGGCGCTGGCGGTGCAGGTGGCCGAGCAGCTGATGCGCCACGACGCGCTCGGCGCCCATGCCCGCGACGAGCTGGGCATCACCGAGGCGCTGTCGGCCCGCCCGGGGCAGGCGGCGCTGGCCTCGGCGGCGTCCTTCGCGCTCGGCGCGGCGTTGCCGCTGGCGCTGGTGATGCTGCCGGCGCCGATGCGCATGGCCGGGCTGGGCGCCGGCTCGCTGGCGGCGCTGGCGCTGCTGGGCTGGGTGTCGGCGCGGGTCGGCGGCGCGGCCCCGCTGGCGGCGGCGCTGCGGGTGAGCGTCTGGGGCGCGGTGGCGATGGCCGCCACCGCCGGCATCGGCCGGCTCTTCGGCGTGGCGGTCTGATCCGGGTCGCCGGCGCTCAGCGCCGTCCGCCCGGACGGCCGCCGCGCTTCTGCCACAGCGGCCGCTTGGCCTTGAGCGCGCGCTCGATGCCGTCGTTCAGGCGCGAGCGCAGGTCCATCACCTCGTCGACCTCGCCGTAGACGCCGGGGAAGCGCAGGTCCAGCCAGAGCCACAGCGTGCAGGTGCGCAGCGCCTGCTCCATGCGCTCGAGGCGGCTGTTCTCGTCGGTGTCCTGCAGGAACCAGGCGGGGCCGGCCTGGCCGCTGCGGGCGTGGTGCGCGACCCAGTCGAGGAACTGCGCCACCTGGCCGGCGGTGCGGGTGTCGACCGGCGCCTGCGCGTAGGTGAAGCGCTGGCGCAGCGGCAGCCTGGCGGCGACGCGGTCGATCTCGCCGGCGAGCTCCAGCATCTGCTCCAGCTCGGCCACCGCGAAGTGCGAGTTGTCGAGCTGCAGCTGCTCGACGAAGACCCGCAGCACCTCGGCCAGGCTGTTCTTGCCCAGACGCTCGGCGATGGTCTCGATGTGCCACCAGTTCGGCGCCACCGGCGCCTTGAAGTGGCGCGGCGCCTTCGGCGAGCGCTGCATCAGCAGGCGCAGCTGCTTCATCGCGGTCGGCTCGGCCTCCTTGAGCACGCCGGCGAAGCCTTCCTCGTGGATGCCGAAGCGCCCGGCGCGGCCGGCGATCTGGTGCACCTCGGACTCGGTCAGCGCGCGGTCGCCCTGGCCGTCGAACTTGGTCAGCGTGCTGAACAGCACCCGGCGCACCGGCAGGTTCAGGCCCATGCCGATCGCGTCGGTGGCGATCAGGATCTGCGACTGCCCTTGCGCGAAGCGCTCGGCCTCGCGACGGCGCACCTCGGGGGGCAGCGCGCCGTAGATCACCGACACCGGCGTGCCGTCGGCCGAGGCCTGGTCGCGCAGCATCAGCACGTCGCGGCGGCTGAAGGCCACGACCGCGTCGCCCTTCTTCAGCGCATGCAGCGACACCGGGCCGGGCAGCAGCTCGACCTGCTGCTTGCGCTCGAAGCGGCGTACCGTGACCTGCTCGCCGCACAGGCCCAGCAGGTTGCGCAGCGCCTCCACCGCGTAGTCCGAGCAGATGATCAGCAGCTCCTTGGCCGGCACGCCGACGATGGCCTGCGTCCAGGCCCAGCCGCGGCTGGGGTCGAAGATCATCTGCGCCTCGTCGATCACCGCGACCTCGATGGGCGTGCTGGTGTCGACCATCTCGATGGTGCTGGAGATGACGCGCGCATCCGCCGCCGGCACGTTCTCCTCGCCGGTGCGCAGCGAGCAGGGCACGCCGCGCGCGGCCAGCCGGTCGCGGCCCTCCAGCGCGAGCAGGCGCAGCGGCGCGAGATAGGCGCCCTTGGCCGCCTGCGCCAGGCGCTCGAAGGCCTGGTAGGTCTTGCCGCTGTTGGGCGGGCCGACGAAGAGCGTGACCTGGCGCTGCAGGCGCCGCGCCTGGCCGAAGCTGTCGGGATAGCCCTGGAAGGCGAGCTCGTCGTTCAGGTCCTCGAGCGTGTCCTGCTCGTGGACGCGGTGGATCCAGCGCTCGAAGGCGCGCTGGCACGCGGCGATCAGCGTCTCGGCGGCCTGGGGCTGCGCGCATTCGGCCTGCAGCGCCGGCTCCAGCGAGCCGAGCTGGTCGTCGGCGAAGGCGCAGGCGCGCTCGACCAGCGCGTCGAGCTGCGCGGCCAGCTCGGCCGCCTGCGGGTGGCCCGGCAGCGCGGAGAGCACCTGGACCAGCGCCGGGCGGTCGCCGGTGCGGAAGAAGTCCCAGACGGCCGCGGCCGGCACCGCCTGGCCGTAGGCGACCGTCAGCCGCATGTCGGCCGAGGGCAGCTCCAGGCCCTGGCGCGCCTCGCGCTCCCAGGCGCCGAGCCGGCGGCTCACGCCCAGGCCGTCGAGCACCGCGGCGCGCTCGGCCATCAGCGGGCGCACGCCCTGGCCGCTGCCCACCGCGTCGAGGTGGCGCAGCGCCTCGCCGATCAGCGCCGGGTCGATCCAGCGGCTCGGGCGCTGGCCGGCGGCGCCGCGCTGCAGCAGGATCAGGCCGAGGCGGTCCATCGCCGCCTCGGGCTCGGGCGTGCCCTCCTCGAGCATGTCGGACGGGCGCACCACCTGCGGCAGCAGGTAGCCGGCCTGGCGGATGCGGTCGAGCGCGAGCGGGTCGATGTCGGCGGGAATGCGTGCGGCGTGGCGCGGATGGGGCAGCGGGCGAGGTGTTGTTGTTGTCGTGGCCATGGGGGAATCCGGAACGGTCAGGGGTCGAACTCTAACCGCTCGGTCCCGACTCGATAATCCCGGCCATGCCCGTCCTTCCCGTCCATTCCGATTCCGCGGCCCTGTCCGTCGCCGCGCCGCCGCTGCTGCAGGTCGAGGGCCTGCACTGGCGCGCCCCCTTCGAGGGGGCGCCGCCGCTGTTCGCAGGTCTCGGCCTGCAGGCCGGGGCCGGCGTGCTCGGCGTGACCGGCGACGAGGGCCGCGGCAAGAGCGCGCTGCTGCGGCTGATCGCCGGCGAGCTGCGCCCGGACGCCGGCCGGATCCGGATCGACGCCCCGGCCGAGGCGCTCGATCCTCACGCGCTGCCGGCCGGCGACGCCCGCCTGCGCGAGCGGCTGTTCTGGTGCGATCCGCAGTCCGACCGCCATGACGGCCGGGTCGCGCGCGACTACCTGGCGATGCAGCGCCAGGGCCGCCCGGGCTGGAGCGAGGCGGCGCTGGCCGCGCAGCTCGAGGGCTTTGCGCTGCACGAGCATCTGGACAAGCGTCTGGAGATGCTCTCCACCGGCACGCGGCGCAAGCTGCGGCTGGCCGCCGCGCTGGCCTCGGGCGCGACGCTGGTGCTGCTCGACGATCCCGGCGCGGCGCTGGACGCACGCTCGCTGCGCCACCTCGCCGAGGCGCTGCGCCGCCACCACGAGGCCCCCGCCGGCCGGCTGATCGTCGTCACCGGCCATGACGACCGGCTGATGCCGGCGCCGGCGGCGCGGCTGTCGCTGGATGTCGCTGCCGTACCGGGTGTGTCCGCCGTCCGGTGAGTGTTCACCGGATCGGGCGGGGCCGCTCAACTGCCCGCGCGGTCGCGCCGATACAGCGGCAGCCTGCGCAGGGCCGGTCGCATTCGCCGCGGGGGGCGTCGAAGCGGGCCGGCCGCGCGGCGGATCAGGGAGCGTTGCAGTGCACGGAATTCGGAGCGCGGACCCGATCGTCGATCGGCCGCAGGCCCGGCAGCTGGAGGAGCTGCTTGCGGGCATCGGCGAATGCGTCGTCCATGTCGACGCGCACTGGCGGGTGCGCTACTGCAGCCCCGCCTACCTGGAAGGGCTGGGCCTGCCGGCCAGCGAGGTCATCGGCCGCACGCCGTTCGAGTACCAGGCGCATTTCGAGGAGTCGGTCTTCCACCGGGTGCTGCAGGCCTGCCGGCGCGATCGCCAGCCGCGTATCGGCATCGGCTTCTCGAAGGTGGTGCGGCGCTGGCTGATGGTGCGGGCCTTCCCGCTCGGCGAGGGCATGGTCGCGCTGGCCAACGACGCCGACGAGCACACGGTCGGCCAGTTCGAGCTGGCGCGCGAGGCGCTGCGCGATCCGCTCACCGGCATCGGCAACAAGCGCGCGCTGCTGGCCGGTCTCGAGGAGCGGCTCGCGCAGCGTCAGCGCGGCGCGCTGGTGCTGATCGGCCTGAGGCGCTTCAACGCGATCAACGACACGCTCGGCCACGGCCTGGGCGACCTGGCGCTGATGGACGTGGTCTCGCGCATGCAGGCCGCCACCGTCGAGGGCGAGGCGCTGTTCCGGCTGACCGGCGTCGAGTTCGTGCTGCTGACGCCGGCCGACGACGAGGCGCGGCTGCGCGAGCGCGTCGGCATGATCGCCTCGCGCATCGGCCAGCCGATCCTGATGCGCGACCAGGTCTTCGTGCTCGGCAGCCATGCCGGCGGCGTGCTGTTTCCCTCGCACGGCGACGCGGCGCCGCTGCTGCTGCGCCGCGCGGCGCTGGCGCTGCGCCAGGCCAAGCGCGCCAGCGCGTCGATGGCGCTGTTCGACGACGAGCTCGAGGCGGCCGGGCGGCTGCGCGCCGAGCTGGAGCTGGATTTCCGCGCGGTGCTGTGCGGCACCTCGTCGGCCACGGCCGGCCGGCTGAGCCTGGCGCTGCAGCCCAAGGGCCGGCTGCGCGACCGCGCGGTCATCGGCGCGGAGGCGCTGATCCGCTGGCAGCATCCGTTGCGCGGCGCGCTGATGCCGGGCAGCTTCCTGCCGATCGCGCAGGAATGCCAGCTGATGGTCGAGCTCGACCGCTGGGTGATCGACGAGGTGATGCGGCTGCAGCGCCTGCTGCTCGACGGTGGCCACCGGCTGCCGATCAGCATCAACCTGTCGGTCGAGTCGCTGTCGGATCTGCTGCTGGTCGAGAACGTGCAGGCGGCGATCGAGCGCCACGGCGTGCCGCCGGAGCTGCTGGAGATCGAGATTCCGGAGAACGCGCTGATGCGCGACGTCGAGGTCAGCACCCGGGTGCTGGCGGCGCTGTCGGCGCTGGGCGTGCGGCTGTCGATCGACGACTTCGGCACCGGCTACTCGTCCTTCGCCTACCTGGCGCGCTTTCCGGTGCACACGCTGAAGATCGACCGCTCCTTCGTGCACGACATGGTCAGCCAGGCCAGCAGCCGCACCATCGTGCACAGCCTGGTGCGGCTGTCGCACGCGCTGCAGCTGCAGGTGGTGGCCGAGGGCGCCGAGAGCGACGAGGAAATGGACATGCTGCGGCGCATGCAGTGCGACGCGGTGCAGGGCTACGGCTATGGCATGCCGCAGCCCTTCGCGCTCTTTCTCGACTTCATCCGCGGGCGCTGCGGTTGCGCGGACACGCGCGGCGGCACGCTGCCGCCCCACGGCCGGGCCTGCTGAGCCGGCCGCGGGCCGGACGTGCGGGGCTCAGGCGCCCGGCTGCAGGCGCACCGTCAGCGGCGCGATCCGGCCGGCCTCGATGTCGATCAGCCGGTCGATGTTCGGATGCTTGCCGGGAAAGGCGCGGGCGTCGGCGGTGTGCTCGGCGTAGAGCGCCAGGCCCTCGCGGGCGGCCTCGGGCGTGATCGCGCCGTGGCGGGCGGCCAGCGCGTGGTAGACGGCGGCCGAGCCGGCGGTGCCGGGACGGTTGGGCAGCGTCGACACCACGGTGCCGGCCGCGTCGAGCAGCTCGACGGCGGCGATGTGGGCGATCGAGGGCAGGCGGGCCAGCTGTTCGGCGAAGGTCAGGGCAGGGCTCATCGGGAACGGTTCGGTCAGGGTCGGGAGAGAGATTCTCGGGCAGGCCGAGTCTATCTCTGCAGGCGTTAGGATCAGGTTCGTCGGGAGCTCATCCCGTGCACGAGGGAGAACAATGGAGTGGATGGACTGGGGTGGCGTCGCGCTGGCGCTGCTGGCGGCCGCAGGGCTGTGGCGGGCCGGGGCCAGGCCGCCCGCCGACTGGCATCGGCGCTGCATGGCGCATGTGGAGACGGCCGTCGGGCCGGGCTTCGAGGTGATGCGCTCGGTCGAGACGCCGCGGCCGGGCACGTTCTGGCGCCCGGCGGTGCCGGCGCTGACGCTGGTGCTGCGCCTGCCCTCGGGCGAGTACCTGCATGTGCTGGCGTCGACGGATGCCGCCCCCTTCGTCGGCCGGCTCAGCCAGCGCAGCGCGCGCGAGCTGCTGCTCGAGCGCTACCGCGAGCCGCCGGGCGGCGACGGCCAGGGCGGCGCGGCGCTGGAGCGGCGCCGCTTCGGCTGACGTCGGGCGGCGGAAGGCGGACGGGGCTCAGCCGCGCAGCAGGAAGGCCACCGTCATCGCCAGCCCGGTCAGCACCACGCCGGTGCGCACCCAGGCCGCCGGCAGGCGCCGCGCCAGCCGCGCGCCGATGAAGCCGCCCAGCGTGGCCGCCACCATCATCACCAGCGCCTGCGGCCAGGCGACCGCGCCGGCCCAGGCGAAGGCCGCCACCGACAGCAGCGACAGCACCAGCGAGTTCAGGTTCTTCAGCGCGTTGGCGGTGTTGAGATTCGACTCGCCGGTCAGCGCATACAGCGCCATCAGCAGGATGCCCAGGCCGCCGTTGAAGTAGCCGCCATAGACGGCCACCGCCAGCAGGCCGAGCCGCTGTGCCAGCGGCGACACGGCCTCGGGCGAGGATGACCGGCCGGCGGCCTCGGCCCGGGCGCGGCGCGCGGCCAGCAGCCGCGGACCCAGCGCGAACAGCACGGTGGCGAACAGCAGCAGCCACGGCACCGCGGCCGAGAACAGCCGGGCCGGCGTGACCAGCAGCAGCCCGGCGCCGGCCAGGCCGCCGACGGCACAGATCAGCGCCTCGACGCGGCGCCGGGCGGCCGGCAGCGCGGCAAGCTCGCGCCGGAAGCCCAGCGCGCTGCCCAGGTAGCCGGGGCTGACCGCCACCGCGCTGGTCGCGTTGGCGGCGATCGGCGGCAGGCCGGTCCAGACCAGCGCGGGAAAGGTGAGGAAGCTGCCGCCGCCGGCGATCGCGTTGAGCGCGCCGGCACCCAGCGCGGAGGCGGCCAGGATCAGCAGATGGGGAAGGGTAAGAGCCAGGTCGTTCGGGGACATGCCCCGAGTGTCGCACCCGGCCGCGACCGGCGCCCCGGCGCGGCTCAGCGCTGCGCGCGGCGCTCGCGGGCCTGGCCGGCCTCCGGACGCTCGGCCAGCAGGCGCCGCGCTTCCGGATAGATCAGCGATTCCTCGAGATCGATGTGGTCCTTGTACAGCTCGGTGAAGATGACGACGCCCTGGCGCAGCGCGTCGATGTCATACCAGCTGTAGCCCTGCGCGACCGCGTCGAGCTGGGCCGACAGCTCGAGCCAGTCCTCTTCCAGCCAGCCGTGGTCCTGCTGCAGGCGCCGGGTGTGCTGCACCAGTGCGGCGTCGTCGCTGGCGAGCAGGCCCGGAAAGACCAGGCGTTCCTCGTCGGCGTGGTGGGCGCGCGCGGTCTGGCCGAAGAAGCGCACCACGTCGGAGGCCATGCGGCGCGCCACCGGATCGACGCCCTGGTCGTCCAGATGCTCGATCAGGCGCGCCAGGTCGCGCAGCGTCGCCAGCACCTCGCGGTGGCAGGCATCGAGGGCCTCGAATTCGTGCTCGGCCGCCAGCGGCATCATCGGGACGACGGCTTCGACGGCAACGGACGCAAGCATGCTCATGATCGACTCCTGGGTGTGCGCTGCTGCAGCGCGATGAGCCCATTCTTGACCTGCGGCGCAGGCGCGGGTTGAGCGAGGTCAACCCGGGATCAGTCATGCCGGAATTCACATTTCAGGTGCATCCGAGCCGATCTTGCCTCATTCTGGTGCCTTCTTCGCCGCCTGGCCGCACAGATAGGTCCAGACCAGCGTCGCGGCGGCGTTGCTGCTGAGATCGGCGTGGTCGTAGGGCGGCGCGACCTCGACGCAGTCCATGCCGACCCAGTTCTCGCCGGCGAGCTCCTCGAGCAGCGTCAGCGCCTGCGCGGTCGTCAGGCCGCCGGGCTCGGGCGTGCCGGTGCCCGGCGCGAAGGCCGGATCGAGCGCGTCGATGTCGAAGCTGAGGTAGAGCGGCGGCTGGCCGCAGGCGGCCCAGCGCGCCTTCAGCGCGTCGATGACCTCGGCGAGCTGGGCGGCGCTTTCGCGCCCGCGCAGGTCGCGCGCGGTCCAGATCAGGCCGCCCTGGTCGCGCACGTAGTCGCGCGCGGCGCGGTGGCCGGCGCTGCGGATGCCGATCTGCGCAAACGCCTGCGGATCGACCAGGCCCTCCTGGATCGCCTCGTACACCCAGGTGCCGTGGCCGCTGGGCTCGCCGAAATGGTCTTCCCAGGTGTCGCAGTGGGCGTCGAAGTGCAGCACGCCGAGCGGGCGGCCGTGCAGCCGGCGCTGGGCGCGCAGCAGCGACAGCGTGATCGAGTGGTCGCCGCCGAGCCAGACCATGTGCTGGCGCGCCAGCAGCGCCGCGGCCTGCGGCTCCAGCGCCGCGCGCATGCGCTCCAGGCTGGTGTTGGGCAGCGCCAGGTCGCCGTGGTCGCACAGCAGCGCGTCCGGCGAGACCTCGAACAGCGGATGGATGCCGTCGCACAGCATGTGGCTGGCCTGACGGATCGAGCGCGGGCCGAAGCGCGCGCCGGGGCGGTTGGTGACGGCGCCGTCCCAGGCGATGCCGGCCAGGCCGAAGGGGCGGGGCTGCGGGCCTGCGGGCACCTTCAGGAAGGTGTGCGCGGACAGGAAGGCGAAGGCGTGGTCGCTCATGGCTTGAACCGAGGGTCGATCAGGCCCGCAGTGTGCAAGATCCGCGGCATGAAGACCTCGCCCGAAACCCTGCAGGCCCTGCACGCCGCCGAGGTGCAGCGCTATCTCGACACCCACCCGCGTTCGGTCGCGCTGGCCGACGAGGCCACGCGCCACTGGCTCTACGGCCTGCCGATGCACTGGATGCGCGACTGGCCGGCGCCGAGGCCGCTCTTCGTCGCCGAGGCGCGCGGCGCGTGGCTGCGCTGCGTCGACGGGCATGTCTACGACGATTTCTGCCTGGGCGACACCGGCGCGATGTTCGGCCACGGCCCGGCGCCGGTGGCGCAGGCGCTGGCGCTTCAGGCCGGGCGCGGCCTGACCGCGATGCTGCCGCCCGGGACGCTGCCCGACATCGGCCGGCGGCTGGCCGCGCTGTTCGGGCTGCCGCGCTGGCAGGTCACGCTGAGCGCGACCGACGCCAACCGTTTCGTGCTGCGCTGGGCGCGCGCGATCACCGGGCGGCCGAAGCTGCTGGTCTTCGAGGGCTGCTATCACGGCACCGTCGACGACACGCTGGTCGACCGCGCCGACGACGGGCGCACGCTCACCCGCGCCAGCCTGCTCGGCCAGGTGCAGGATCTGGCGATCGGCACCGTCGTCGTGCCGTTCAACGATGCCGCGGCGGTCGAGGCGGCGCTGGCCGGCGGCGACATCGCGGCGGTGCTGACCGAGCCCGCGCTCACCAACTGCGGCCTGGTGCCGCCGCTGCCGGGTTTCCTGGAGGCGGTGCAGGCGGCCTGCCGGCGCCACGGCACGCTGCTGGTGCTCGACGAGACGCACACGCTGTCGAGCGGCCCCGGCGGGCTGGGCCGCCGGCTCGGGCTGCAGCCGGACTTCCTGGTCGCCGGCAAGGCGGTGGCCGGCGGCATGCCCTGCGCGGTCTACGGCTTCACCGATGCGGTGGCCGAGCGCATGGCGCGCACGAAGGAGGCCGCGCCCGAGGGCCATTCCGGCATCGGCACGACGCTCTCGGGCGGCCTGCTCGGGCTGGCGGCGCTGCAGGCCTGTCTGGCCGAGGTGATGACGCCCGCGGCCTGGGCGCGCATGGAGGCCGGCGCGGCGCGGCTGCAGGCCGCGCTGGAGCAGGTGATCGCCGCGCGTGCGCTGCCCTGGAGCGTCACCCGGCTGGGCGCGCGCATGGAACTGCAGTTCTGTGCCCGCGCGCCGCGCGATGCGCGCGAGGCCGCCGCGGCGATGCACGCGCCGCTGGAGCGGCTGCTGCACCTGTGGCTGCTCAACCGCGGCGTGCTGCTGACGCCCTTCCACGACATGCTGCTGGTCTCGCCCGAGACGGACGATGCGGCGATCGACCGGGTCGCGCAGCGGCTCGACGAACTGCTCGCGCGGCCGGGCCTCGGCGACGGGGCACTTTTTTCATGAAGGCGAAAGCGTTTCCATAATGCGGAAAGAATCGGTGCTGCGGCGCATCAAAATTTTCCATCGTGAGAAAACTTTTCCCATGATGTGCAATGAATGCGCTAAGTTGTTGATTTAATTGAGATCAAAAAGATGTCTTATATAAGACATAAGTGTTGGCGTCCGGAAGGGTCGGGATTAAGCTTGAGCCATCGAACACGCCGTGTTCAGCCTCCTTGAAACACCGTCGAACGGAGAGACTCATGACGAACCTGACCCGCGAACAACAGATCGCCGCCCTCGAGAAGGACTGGGCTGAGAACCCCCGCTGGAAGCTGGTGAAGCGCGGCTACAGCGCCGCCGACGTCGTGCGTCTGCGCGGCTCGCTGCAGCCCGAGTACACCCTGGCCCAGCGCGGCGCCAAGGTCCTGTGGGACAAGGTCAACGGCGGCGCCAAGAAGGGCTACGTCAACGCCTTCGGCGCGATCACCGCCGGTCAGGCGATGCAGCAGGCCAAGGCCGGCCTGGAAGCCGTGTACCTGTCGGGCTGGCAAGTCGCCGCCGACGGCAACACCTCCGAGACGATGTACCCGGACCAGTCGCTGTACGCCTACGACTCGGTGCCGACGATGGTCCGTCGCATCAACAACACCTTCAAGCGCGCCGACGAGATCCAGTGGAGCCGCGGCATCAACCCGGGCGACGAAGGCTACATCGACTACTTCCTGCCGATCGTCGCTGACGCGGAAGCCGGTTTCGGCGGCGTGCTGAACGCCTTCGAGCTGATGAAGAACATGATCGCGTCGGGCGCTGCCGGCGTTCACTTCGAAGACCAGCTGGCCGCGGCCAAGAAGTGCGGCCACATGGGCGGCAAGGTGCTGGTCCCGACCCGCGAAGCCGTCGAGAAGCTGATCTCCGCCCGTTTCGCCGCCGACGTCATGGGCGTGCCGACCCTGATCCTGGCCCGCACCGACGCCGAAGCCGCCAACCTGATCACCTCGGACTACGACGAGAACGACAAGCCGTTCCTGACCGGCGAGCGCACCCAGGAAGGCTTCTTCCGCGTGAAGAACGGTCTGGAGCAGTCGATCAGCCGTGGCGTCGCCTACGCGCCCTACGCCGACCTGGTGTGGTGCGAGACCGGCGTGCCCGACATCGGCTTCGCCCGTGAATTCGCGCAGGCCGTCCTGGCCGCCTGCCCGGGCAAGCTGCTGTCGTACAACTGCTCGCCGTCGTTCAACTGGAAGAAGAACCTGAGCGACAGCCAGATCGCTTCCTTCCAGGAAGAGCTGAGCGCGCTGGGCTACAAGTACCAGTTCATCACGCTGGCCGGCATCCACGTCAACTGGTACAACACCTTCAAGTTCGCCCACGCCTATGCCCGCGGCGAAGGAATGAAGCACTACGTCAACATGGTGCAGGAGCCGGAATTCCAGGCTCGCGAACAAGGCTACACCTTCGTGTCGCACCAGCAGGAAGTCGGCACCGGCTACTTCGACGAAGTGACCACCGTGATCCAGGGCGGGTCGTCCAGCGTCAAGGCGCTGACCGGCTCGACCGAGGAAGAGCAGTTCCACTGATGACTGCTCCGGCGCCCGTGCGGGCCGGTCCGTGATCCGGTCGGCCGCGCGGGTGCCAACCCACAGTTCATGTGGCTTTGCAACGTTCTGTTTTGAGTTCTGTTCTTGAAGGCCCTGGAGTTCATGCCTCCGGGGCCTCTTTTTTTGTGCGATCGCCGACGACATCGCCGCTCGGCACGAGCGGATGCCATCGGATAAAATGACCGGATCCCTCCGATCCACCGACCAGCAAGACACGGGAAAGGCACCAAGGGTTATGACACCGCGAACTCCTCCGCCATCACGGACCGCCACCGCGGTCTGACCGGTCGGCCGCGGCTTGTTTCCCGACAGTCCCCAGACGGAAAGCGCGGCGGCCCCGCGCTTTTTGCTTTTCCGAATTCCTCTTCCGTCCAAGGTTCCCCGATGATCTCGATCCAGCTCCCCGATGGCTCCCTGCGTGAATTTCCCGGCCCGGTCACCGTGGCCGATGTCGCCGCGTCGATCGGCACCGGACTGGCCAAGGCGGCCCTGGCCGGTCGCGTCGGCGCGGGCGAGGGCGCGCGCCTGGTCGACACCAGCCATCTGATCGAGGCCGACACGAAGCTGGCGATCATCACCGCCAAGGACGCCGACGGCCTGGACATCATCCGCCACTCGACCGCCCACCTGCTGGCCTACGCGGTCAAGGAGCTGTTCCCCGACGCGCAGGTCACCATCGGCCCGACGATCGAGCACGGCTTCTACTACGACTTCGCCTACAAGCGCCCCTTCACGCCCGAGGATCTGGCGGCCATCGAGAAGAAGATGACCGAGCTGGCGAACCGGGACGAGAAGGTCGTGCGTCGCGTCGTGCCGCGCGACGAGGCGGTCGGCTACTTCAAGTCGATCGGCGAGGCCTACAAGGCCGAGATCATCGAGAGCATCCCGGCCGACCAGGACGTCTCGCTCTACGCCGAGGGCGCCTTCACCGACCTGTGCCGCGGCCCGCACGTGCCGTCGACGGGCAAGCTGAAGTTCTTCAAGCTGATGAAGGTGGCCGGCGCCTACTGGCGCGGCGACCACCGCAACGAGATGCTGCAGCGCGTCTACGGCACCGCCTGGGCCACCAAGGACGATCTGCAGAAGTACCTGACGATGCTGGAAGAGGCCGAGAAGCGCGACCACCGCCGCCTGGGCCGCGAGCTCGACCTCTTCCACATGGACGAGCATTCGCCCGGCACCGTCTTCTGGCACCCGAAGGGCTGGACGGTCTGGCAGGCGGTCGAGCAGTACATGCGGCAGGTCTACCGCGACAACGGCTACCAGGAGGTCAAGGGTCCGCAGATCCTCGACAAGGGCCTGTGGGAGAAGACCGGCCACTGGGACAAGTACCGCGACAACATGTTCGTGACCGAGTCGGAGAAGCGCGACTACGCGCTCAAGCCGATGAACTGCCCCGGCCACATCCTCATCTACAAGCAGGGCATCAAGAGCTACCGCGACCTGCCGCTGCGCTACGGCGAGTTCGGCCAGTGCCACCGCAACGAGCCGACCGGCGGCCTGCACGGCATCATGCGCGTGCGCGGCTTCACGCAGGACGATGGCCACATCTTCTGCACCGAGGACCAGATCCAGGCCGAGTGCGACGCCTTCACCGCGCTGCTGCAGAAGGTCTATGCCGACTTCGGCTTCACCGAGATCCTCTACAAGGTCGCCACCCGCCCGGAGAAGCGCATCGGCGCCGACGCGCTGTGGGACAAGGCCGAGAGCGCGCTGATCGAGAGCCTGCGCCGCACCGGCTGCGAGTTCGAGATCGCCCCGGGCGACGGCGCCTTCTACGGCCCGAAGATCGAGTACACGCTGAAGGATGCGCTGGGCCGCCACTGGCAGTGCGGCACGATCCAGGTCGATTTCTCGCTCCCCGAGCGCCTGGGTGCGGAATATGTCGCGGAATCGGGCGATCGGGTGCACCCGGTGATGCTGCACCGCGCCATCCTCGGCAGCCTCGAGCGTTTCATCGGCATCCTGATCGAGGAGCACGCCGGCGCGCTGCCCGCCTGGCTGGCGCCGACCCAGGTCGTGGTGCTCAACATCACCGACGCGCAGGCCGACTATGCACGCGACGTGGTCAAAACGCTGCAAAAACAAGGACTTAGGGTGGCTCTCGATTTGCGTAATGAAAAGATCACGTATAAAATCCGCGAGCATTCTTTGCAGAAGGTTCCTTACCTGCTCGTTGTCGGTGACAAGGAGAGGGCCGCGGGGGCCGTTGCAGTGCGCGCCCGAGGCAATCAGGACCTCGGGGTGATGGCTCTCGAAGCCTTCTCCCGGAAGATCGCCGCCGAACTGGCTCCCGTGCGGAGCGAGTGAGGCCCGGCGCCTTCGGTCCTTGTCCCCAGGCGTGAATCCATGGTTTTTGGGTCGCCAGCCCTTGAAGGAATCTCACCATCGCTACCTTTCTTGATCGCCGCACGCCCAACGCGGAGCGCAAGCATCGCCTCAACCGCGAGATCGTCGTCCCCGAAGTCCGTCTGAACGGACCGGAAAACGAGCCGCTGGGCATCGTCAGCATCCAGGAGGCCCTGCGGCTGGCCGCCGAAAGCGACGTGGACCTGGTGGAGATCTCCGCGACGGCGCAGCCGCCGGTGTGCCGCCTGATGGACTATGGCAAGTTCAAGTATCAGGAACAGAAGCGTGCCGCCGAGGCCAAGGCCAAGCAGCACGTCATCGACGTGAAGGAAGTCAAGTTCCGTCCGGGCACGGACGAAGGCGACTACCAGATCAAGATGCGCAACCTGCGCCGCTTCCTCGAGGATGGCGACAAGGGCAAGGTCACGCTGCGCTTCCGCGGTCGCGAGATCACCCACCAGGAGATCGGCATGCGGCTGCTCGAGCGCGTCCGCGACGAGCTGACCGACGTCTCGGTGGTCGAGCACATGCCCAAGCTCGAAGGCCGCCAGATGATCATGGTGCTGGCCCCGAAGCGCAAGAAGTGAAGCCTGCGCGCTCTGCCTGAGCCCGTGCCCCGCGTTTCGTCGGGGCAGGGGGCTGGCAGAAAAGTCGCCGCTGGGCGACAATCGACGTTTTTCGAGCCCGCGGGCGGTCTGGTCGCCGATCCCCGTGGCTCAGTGCCCGCAGGCCCCCAAGAGTCCGAGTCCGTTCGGGCCGCCTCGCAGGAACAATCCGAAGGAGCAGTCATGCCCAAGATGAAGACCAAGAGCAGCGCGAAGAAGCGTTTTCGCGTGCGTCCGGGTGGTACCGTGAAGCGCGGCCAAGCCTTCAAGCGCCACATCCTGACGAAGAAGTCGACCAAGACGAAGCGCCAGCTGCGCGGCGCCGCCAATGTGCACGAGACCAACATGGGTCACATCGCACAGATGCTGCCGTTCGCCGGTCTGTAATCCACCACACTGAAGGAGTCACACAATGCCTCGCGTCAAACGTGGTGTCACCGCCCGCGCCCGTCACAAGAAGGTCCTCGCCCTGGCCAAGGGTTTCCGTGGTCGTCGCAAGAACGTCTATCGCATCGCCAAGCAGGCGGTGATGAAGGCGGGCCAGTACGCCTACCGTGACCGCCGTGCCAAGAAGCGCGAATTCCGCCGCCTGTGGATCGCGCGTATCAACGCCGCTTCGCGCTCGCTGGGTCTGACCTACAGCAAGTTCGTGGCCGGCCTGAAGAAGGCCCAGATCGACCTCGACCGCAAGGTCCTGGCCGACCTCGCCGTCAACGATCCTGCCGCCTTCGGCAGCATCGTCGAGAAGGTGAAGGCCCAGCTCGCTTGAGTCTGACGGCACCGGAAGCGGTTCGCGCCGTTTCCGTGTCCCACGAAAAAGGCCGACACTGCGTTCGGCCTTTTTTCTTGGCCGTCGCTGCCCGCGTGTGCGGAAAGGCGACGGCACGCACATCCCGTCCCCCGATGAACGATCTCGACCAACTCGTGCAGGCCGCGCAGGCCGACTTCGCGGCGGCCGCCACGCCCGCCCAGCTCGAAGACGCCAAGGCGCGCTACACCGGCAAGACCGGTCAGGTGACCGAGCTGCTCAAGGGCATGGCGAAACTGTCGCCCGAAGAGAAGAAGACCCGCGGCGCCGCGATCAACGAGACCAAGCAGCGCATCGAAGCCGCGCTGACGGCCCGCCGCCAGGCGCTGGCCGAGGCCGAGCTGCAGGCGCAGCTCAAGGCCGAGGCGCTCGATGTCACGCTGCCCGGTCGCGGCCGCTCCGTCGGGGGCCTGCATCCGGTGTCGCGCACGATGGAGCGCATCGAGCAGATCTTCGGCTCGATGGGCTTCGACGTCGCCGACGGCCCCGAGATCGAGACCGACTGGTACAGCTTCACCGCGCTGAACAACCCGGAGAACCATCCGGCGCGTTCGATGCAGGACACCTTCTACGTCGACATGAAGGACGAGGCCGGCCGCCCGCTGTGCCTGCGTCCGCACACCTCGCCGATGCAGGTGCGCTATGCGCGCCAGCATGCCGCCACCCATGCCGGCAAGGATCCGCTGCCCGAGATCCGCGTCATCGCGCCGGGCCGCACCTACCGCGTCGACAGCGACGCGACCCACTCGCCGATGTTCCACCAGTGCGAAGGCCTGTGGATCGGCGAGAACGTCTCGTTCAAGGACCTGAAGGCGGTCTTCACCGACTTCTTCCGCACCTTCTTCGAGACCGACGACCTGCAGCTGCGCTTCCGTCCGAGCTTCTTCCCCTTCACCGAGCCGTCGGCCGAGGTCGACATCGCCTTCTCGTCGGGGCCGCTGAAGGGCCGCTGGCTCGAGGTGGCCGGCTCCGGCCAGGTGCACCCGAACGTGGTGCGCAACTTCGGCCTGGATCCGGAGCGCCACATCGGCTTCGCCTTCGGCATGGGCCCGGACCGGCTGACGATGCTGCGCTACGGCGTGGCCGACCTGCGCCTGTTCTTCGAGGGCGATCTGCGCTTCCTCGGCCAGTTCCGCTGATTTCCCGGCCCCAGCCCGCCACGCCCCGGATTCCAAGGACCAGAAGATGCAATTTCCCGAATCGTGGTTGCGCGAGTACTGCAACCCTGAGCTGACGACGCAAGAGCTTGCCGACCTGCTGACGATGTCCGGCATGGAAGTCGAGGAGCTCCAGCCGGTCGCGCCGCCCTTCACCGGCATCGTCGTCGCCGAGATCCTGACCGCCGACCAGCACCCCAACGCCGACAAGCTGCGCGTGTGCACCGTCGCGGCCGGCCCGTTCAGCAAGGACGGCCCGCTGCAGATCGTCTGCGGCGCCCCGAACGCCCGCGCCGGCATCAAGATCCCGCTGGCCACGATCGGCGCGGAGCTGCCGCCCGGCGAGGACGGCAAGCCCTTCAAGATCGGCAAGGGCAAGCTGCGCGGCGTCGAGAGCTTCGGCATGCTGTGCTCGGCGCGCGAACTGAAGATCGCCGACGACCACGGCGGCCTGCTCGAGCTGCCGGCCGACGCGCCGGTGGGCACGGACATCCGCACCTACCTGAACCTCGACGACACGCTGTTCACGCTCAAGCTCACGCCGAACCTCGGCCACGGCCTGAGCGTGTACGGCATCGCGCGCGAAGTGTCTGCCCTGACCGGCGCGCCGCTCAAGGCCCTGACGGCCGCGCCGGTCGCGCCGACGCTGGACGACACGGTGGCGGTGCGCGTCGAGGCGACCGACCTGTGCGGCCGCTTCTCCGGCCGCATCGTGCGCGGCATCGACACCACCGCCAAGACCCCGCAGTGGATGGTCGACCGGCTGGCGCGCTGCGGCCAGCGCCCGGTCAGCGCGCTGGTCGACATCTCGAACTACGTCATGTTCGAGACCGGCCAGCCCAGCCACATCTTCGACCTCGACAAGATCCACGGCAGCCTGGTGGTGCGCTGGGGCCGCGAGGGTGAAAGCCTCAAGCTGCTCAACGGCAACACCATCACGGTCGACGGCCAGGTCGGCGTGATCGCCGACGAGCATGCCGACGGCCGCCAGGTGGTCGAGTCGCTCGCCGGCATCATGGGCGGCGACGCCACGGCCGTGGGCGACGACACGAAGAACGTCTACGTCGAGGCCGCCTTCTGGTGGCCGGACGCGGTCGCCGGCCGGGGCCGTCGCTACAACTTCAGCACCGACGCCGGCCACCGCTACGAGCGCGGCGTCGACCCGGCGCAGACGGTGGCGCGCATCGAGCGCATCACGCAGCTGATCCTCGAGATCTGCGGCGGCGAGGCCACCGCCTGCGGCCCGGTGACCGACGTGCAGCCGAACCTGCCGGCGCGCTCGCCGGTGGCGCTGCGGGTGGCGCGCGCGGCCAAGGTCATCGGCATGCCGGTGACGCAGGCCCAGTGCGCCGAGGTCTTCCGCCGCCTGGGCCTGGACTTCACCGAGGCCGAGGGCGTGCTGACCGTCACCCCGCCGAGCTGGCGCTTCGACCTCGAGATCGAGGAAGACCTGATCGAGGAAGTGATCCGCGTCATCGGCTTCGACAAGCTGCCGCTGAGCGCGCCGCTGGCCCCTGTCAGCGCCCGGGTGCGCCCGGAGGCGCAGCGCGGCAGCCATGCGCTGCGCCGCGCCGCGGCCGCGCTCGACTACCAGGAGACGATCAACTTCTCCTTCGTCGAGGAGCGCTGGGAGGCGGAGCTGGCCGGCAACCTCGAGCCGATCCGCCTGCTCAACCCGATCGCCGCGCCGCTGTCGGTGATGCGCTCGAGCCTGCTGGGCTCGCTGGTGCAGGTGCTGCGCCACAACCTGGCGCGCCGCGCCACCCGCGTGCGGGTGTTCGAGCTGGGCCGGGTGTTCCGCCGCGATGCCTCGGTGCAGACCAGCGAGCAGACGGTGGTCGGCATCGACCAGCCGCTGAAGCTCGCCGGTCTCGCCTGGGGCCCGGTCGAGCCGCTGCAGTGGGGCGCCAGGGAGCGCGCGGTCGACTTCTTCGACGTCAAGGCCGATGTCGAGGCGCTGCTGGCGCCGCGGGTGGCGACCTTCGTCGCCGCCGAGCATCCGGCGATGCACCCGGGCCGCTGCGCCCGCGTCGAGCTGGGCGGCCGCACGGTCGGCTTCGTCGGCGAGCTGCATCCGCGATGGAAGCAGGGCTACGAGCTGCCGGCCGGGCAGGGCGCGCCGGTGCTGTTCGAGCTCGACGTGCCGGCGCTGCTGGCCCGTCCGGTGCCGGCCTACCAGCCGGTGGCGCGTCAGCAGGCGGTCAACCGCGACATCGCGCTGATCGTCGGCGAGGCGGCCGGCCATGATGCGGTGATCGGCAGCCTGCTGGCGGCCGACACCGGCGGGCTGCTGCGCTCGGCGCGGCTGTTCGATGTCTACCGGCCGGCGCCGGGCGCCGCGGGCTTCCAGAGCGGCGAGCGCAGCCTGGCGATCCGCCTGGAGCTGCTCGACGACGAGGCCCCGCTGACCGACGAGCGCAGCGATGCGGCGGTCAAGGCCGCGATCGATGCCGCCCGCCAGGCCGTGGGCGCGCGCCTGCGTGGCGAATGAAGGAGCGGCCGACGCCGATTCCGATGACGACGACGATGCAGTGATACTCGAGGAGACCGCATGCCCATCGATGACCACGATCCCGTCCCCGCCCGCGTCGTCTCGATCGAGACCCCGACGCTGACCAAGGCCGAGCTGGCCGAGATGCTCTTCGAGCGGCTCGGCCTGAACAAGCGCGAGTCCAAGGACATGGTCGAGGCCTTCTTCGAGTTCATCCACGCCTCGCTCGAGCGCGGCGAGGAGGTCAAGCTCTCCGGCTTCGGCAACTTCCAGGTCCGGCGCAAGGCGCCGCGCCCGGGCCGCAACCCGCGCACCGGCGAGCCGATCCCGATCGAGGCGCGCAACGTCGTGACCTTCCATGCCAGCCACAAGCTCAAGGCGGTCGTCCAGGGCGAGGTTCCCGGGCCGGGCGACTCGGAGTAAAGTCTGAGGACCCTGTCCGAAGGCCTTGATCTGGAATGGAAAACGTCCTGCCCGCCATCCCGCCGAAGCGCTACTTCACGATCGGCGAGGTCAGCGAGCTCTGCGGCGTGAAGCCGCATGTGCTGCGCTACTGGGAGCAGGAGTTCGCGCAGCTCCGGCCGGTCAAGCGCCGCGGCAACCGGCGCTACTACCAGCGCCACGAGGTGCTGCTGATCCGCCGGATCCGCGAGCTGCTCTATGAGCAGGGCTTCACCATCAGCGGCGCGCGCAACCGGCTGGCCGAACTGGGGCCCGGCGGCGTGCGGGCGCTCGAGGACGAGGCCGACCTGGACGAGCTGCTGCCCGACGACGACGCGCCGGCCCTGTCCCCGGCGCCCGCCGAGGCGGTGGTGGTCGCTGCGCCAGCGCCCGCCGTCGCGCCCGTGGACCTGCCGCTCCCGGGTGCGAGCCTGCGCGACGAGCTGCTGGCGATCCGCGCGCTGCTGCAGCTCGACTGATCCGCGTGCCAGGACTGACGCCGCAGCCGGGCGGCGGTGACAAAAAAGAGCCAAAAACGCTGGACGCAGCCGCGAAAAGCGTCATATAATTTCTTTCTCAGCAGTCGGGGCGTAGCGCAGCCTGGTAGCGCACTTGCATGGGGTGCAAGGGGTCGCGAGTTCGAATCCCGCCGCCCCGACCAATGAACTCAACGGGTTGGACCTCACAAGGGTCCAACCCGTTGGCCTTTGTGGGATCCGAAATTCGCGCGGGTGCCTGTACGGTGCCTGCTGGATGTTACGTGCGCCCTGTCACATTCGTGTCTCCGCATGTGAAAAAATCATCCGGCTTCTTCTACGATGGCCTCTCCTTGTCCCATCTGTCAGAGGAGACGCCGAATGAGTTACGACGAAGACCGCGAGGACCTGACCCTTTACAAGGTGGTGGTCAACCACGAGGAGCAGTATTCGATCTGGCCGGCTGACCGCCTGAATGCGCCGGGCTGGCGCGACGAAGGCATGCAGGGCCTGAAAGCCGAATGCCTCGAGCACATCAGGCAAGTGTGGACCGACATGCGACCGCTGAGTCTGCGCAAGCGGATGGAGGCGATGAGCGACGTGTCCGACTGAAGCCGCGGCCGGTCTGCCGCCGCATTGCCTGGAAAGGGTCCGCTTCCGCGAGGGGGCGGGCCCTTTCGGCCTTGGAGGGCTTACTGTGCCGGCGCTTCTGGTGTTTCAGGCATCGTGGTGGCCCGACGCTGTGCCGCCCACGCCTGCACCATCGCCGCATCGATGTCGCGCTCGTAGCACAGCGGCGAGCTGCCGCCCGGACGGCTGTAGGCGCTGCGCCCGCCGCAGGAGGCGCCGTTGCGCATGGTGTCGTACGGACAGGGGCAGCGTCCGGGATAGTCCGCCCGGGACTCGGCGATCATCGTCTGCTTGATGCGTGCCACCGACTGGGTGCCGTGGCCGCTGTCCTTCGCCAGCACCAGCGCTGGCAGCAGCAGGCACAGGCCCGCCAGGAGCTGGATCGTTTTCCTCATGAAGATCTCCCTCGTGATTGTCTGGAGCAATCGCGAATTGTCCTCACGGGAAAACGGAGCGCGCCCCCCGTGCTCGCGGGGTTGCGGCCCGGGCCGTGTCAGCCCGGCAGCAGGGCGCGCCCGCGCGCCAGATACGCCTGCATCTCCTCGTCCGGCACCATGCTGCCGCCGGTGATCCAGGCGATGTGGGTGGCGCTGGCGGCCAGGTCGGGCGAGGGCAGCGCGGCCAGCCGGGCGATGCCGGGCACGCCGGCCAGCGCGGAGGGCTCCAGCCGCAGGCCCTCCTCGCGCTCGGCCAGGGCCAGCAGCGCGAACAGCTCGTCGTCGGGCACGGTGAAGCCGCCCGCGATCAGCCTGCGCAGGGCGCGGCCGACGAAGCCGGAGGCGCGCGCCACCGCCAGGCCGTCGGCGGCGGTGCGGTTGTCCAGGCCGATGTCGTGAACCGAGACCATCTCGTGCTGGTCGGTGATGAGTCCCAGCAGCATGCACGGCGCGGCCACCGGCTCGGCGAACCAGCAGTGCACCGCGTCGCCCAGCAGCAGCTTCAGCCCGAAGGCCACGCCGCCGGGCCCGCCGCCGACGCCGCAGGGCAGGTGCACATGCAGCGGATGCTCGGCGTCCACCGCGATGCCGGCGGCGGCCAGCTGCGGCAGCAGCCGCTCGGCCGCGACCGCGTAGCCCAGGAAGAGATGGCGCGAGTTCTCGTCGTCGATGAAATGGCACAGCGGATCGGCCTCGGCCTGGCGGCGGCCCTCGGCGACCGCGGCGCCGTAGTCGGCGCGGTGCTCGACCACGGTGACGCCGCCGGCGCGCAGCCGGTCCTTCTTCCACTGGCGCGCGTCGGCCGACATGTGCACCGTGACCTGCAGGCCCAGCGCCGCGCCCATCAGCCCGATCGACAGCCCGAGGTTGCCGGTCGAGCCCACCGCGAGCCGGTGGCGGCCGAGCAGCGCGCGCGCGTCGGGTGCCAGCAGCCGGCGGTAGTCGTCGTCCAGCCGCAGCAGCCCGGCCGCCAGCGCCAGGGCCTCGGCATGCTGCAGCACTTCGTGGATGCCGCCGCGCGCCTTGATCGAGCCCGACACCGGCAGGTGGCTGTCGAGCTTCATCCACAGCCGGCCGGGCAGGGCCTCGCGTCCGAGCCGGCGCGCCATCGCCGCCTGCAGCCGCGGCACCTCGCGCAGCGGCGACTCGATCAGGCCGCCGGCCGCGGTGGTGGCCGGAAACAGCTCGGCCAGCAGCGGCGCGAAGCGCCTGAACCGAGCGCTGGCGGCGGCCACGTCCTGCGGCCCCAGGCCGACATCGGCCAGCGCCTGCACCGCCGGCGCCTGGCGCGGGTTGCTCCACAGGACCGGCTCGCGAGCCTGCAGCGTGCGCAGCACGGGATGACGGGCGAGCCAGTGCTCGAGCGGATGTCCGGCGATCAGGGGCGAGGTGTTCATGGCGCGAGGATGCGCGAAAGCGCGGATCTGATTCGTGATGAATTGCGCATTTCAGGTGCGCGTCTTCGGCGCACTGTTGCTCGTTCACAAAGTTGCGGGATGGTCTTGAACTGATACTGCTGCGAAAAATATTCATTGAACGACTCAAAAGAGTCACGACAGGAACGAGGAGCGGGTGATGCCTTCCCTGAGCACGATCTCGAGCTGGACCAAGACCGACTACCAGAGCGTGAGCGCCAGCCTGATCACGTCGATGACGACCGCACAGGTCGCGCAGATGCTGCATCCGGACTGGCTGCTGCCGGCGGCGGTGAGCGGCTTCACCGCGGCGCAGGTGCCGTCGATCTCGGTCAGCTGGGTCTACATGAACGCGGCCTGGCTCAATGCGCTGAGCCCGAGCGTGTTCGCGGCGGTGCCGACGACCGCGGTGGCCCAGTTCGCCGGCACGGCGATCGCCGGCCTGGACGTGGCACATACGCAGGCGCTGACGGTGGGGCAGCTTGACGCGATGGCGGTGGGCAGCCTGAGCGCGGCGTCGATGGCGGCGCTGAGCGTGGCGCAGCTGACCGGCATGGCCGCGACGACCTGGGCGAAGTTCAGCGCGATGCAGCTCAACGCGATTCCGACGGCGCTGTTCGCGCAGATTCCGGCGACGAGCATCGCGGCGATCACGAGCACGACGGTGACGGGCGGGCTGGACGCGGCGCATGTGCAGGCGCTGACGCCGATGCAGATGGCGAGCCTGGTCGCGCCGCAGGCATTGAACGTGGCGGCGGTGGCGGTGCTGTCGGCGGCGCAGCTGGCGGCGATTCCGGCGGCGAAGTGGAGCGCGATGTCGGCGGCGTGGCTGAACGCGGTGCCGGCGGCGGTGTTCGCGACGATCCCGTCCGCGAGCGCGACCAAGTTCGGCACGACGGCGATCGCCGGGCTGGACGTGGCGCACACGCAGGCGCTGACGGTGGGGCAGCTTGACGCGATGGCGGTGGGCAGCCTGAGCGCCGCGTCGATGGCGGCGCTGAGCGTGGCGCAGCTGACCGGCATGGCCGCAGCGACCTGGGCGAAGTTCAGCGCGACGCAGCTCAACGCGATCCCGACGGCCTCGTTCTCTCAGGTCCCGGCGACGAGCGCGGCCAAGTTCGGCACGACGGCGATCGCGGGGCTGGACGTGGCGCACACGCAGGCGCTGACGGTGGTGCAGCTCGACGCGATGGCGGTGGGCAGCCTGAACGCCGCGTCGATGGCGGCGCTGAGCGTGGCGCAGCTGACCGGCATGGCCGCAGCGACCTGGGCGAAGTTCAGCGCGACGCAGCTCAACGCGATCCCGACGGCCTCGTTCTCTCAGGTCCCGGCGACGAGCGCGGCCAAGTTCGGCACGACGGCGATCGCCGGGCTGGACGTGGCGCACACGCAGGCGCTGACGGTGGGGCAGCTCGACGCGATGGCGGTGGGCAGCCTGAGCGCGGCGTCGATGGCGGCGCTGAGCGTGGCGCAGCTGACCGGCATGGCCGCGACGACCTGGCCGAAGTTCAGTGCGACGCAGCTCAACGCGATCCCGACGGCCTCGTTCTCTCAGGTCCCGTCCGCGAGCGCGGCCAAGTTCGGCACGACGGCGATCGCCGGCCTGGACGTGGCGCACACGCAGGCGCTGACGGTGGCGCAGCTCGACGCGATGGCGGTGGGCAGCCTGAGCGCGGCGTCGATGGCGGCGCTGAGCGTGGCGCAGCTGACCGGCATGGCCGCAGCGACCTGGGCGAAGTTCAGCGCGACGCAGCTCAACGCGATCCCGACGGCGCTGTTCGCGCAGATTCCGGCGACGAGCATCGCGGCGATCACGAGCACGACGGTGACGGGCGGGCTGGACGCGGCGCATGTGCAGGCGCTGACGGTGACGCAGATGGCGAGCCTGGTCGCGCCGCAGGCATTGAACGTGGCGGCGGTGGCGGTGCTGTCGGCGGTGCAGCTGGCGGCGATTCCGGCGGCGAAGTGGAGCGCGATGTCGGCGGCGTGGCTGAACGCGGTGCCGGCGGCGGTGTTCGCGCAGATCCCGTCCGCGAGCGCCGCGAAGTTCGGCACGACGGCGATCGCCGGGCTGGACGTGGCACACACGCAGGCGCTGACGGTGGCGCAGCTCAATGCCCTCAGCCTGGGCAGCCTGAGCACGGCCTGCGTCGCGGCGCTGAGCGTGGCGCAGCTGACCGGCATGGCCGCGGCGAGCTGGACCAAGTTCGGCGCGGCGCAGCTCAACGCGATCCCGACGGCATCCTTCGCGCAGATCCCGGCGGCGAGCATCGCCGCGATCACCAGCACGACGGTGATCGCCGGGCTGGACGCGGCGCATGTGCAGGCGCTGACGCCGACGCAGATGGCGAGCCTGGTCGCGCCGCAGGCATTGAGCGTGGCGGCGGTGGCGGTGCTGTCGGCGGCGCAGCTGGCGGCGATTCCGGCGGCGAAGTGGAGCGCGATGTCGGCGGCGTGGCTGAACGCGGTGCCGGCGGCGGTGTTCGCGCAGATCCCGGCGGCGAGCGTGGCCAAGTTCGGCTCCTCGGCCTGTGCCGGGCTGGACGTGGCGCATGTGCAGGCGCTGACGGTGGCGCAGATGGCGGCGCTGTACTACCCCGAGAAGCTCGGCCTGGCGGCGGTGGCGGCGCTGACGCCGGCCCAGGTCGCGGCCATCGGCACCAGCTTCTACTGGATGGGCGCCGACTGGATCAATGCGCTGACGCCGGCGGCCTTCGCGGCGGTCACGCCCGCCGGCATCGGCCAGCTCGCCAGCACGACGATCGCCGCGCTGGACGTGGCGCATGTGCAGGCGCTCAAGGGCACGCAGCTCGACGCGATGAACCTGGGCGCGCTGACCAGCGCCTCGGTGGCGGCGCTGACGCAGGCGCAGATCACCGCGATCAGCGCGGCGAAGTGGGGCAGCCTGTCGGCGGCGTGGATCAACGCGACCGAGCTGGGCGACTGGGCGGCGGTCTCGGCCGCGGCGGTGGCGAAGCTGTCGATCACGACGCAGGAAGGGCTGGACGCGGCGCATGTGGCGGCGATGAGCCCGGCGCAGATCGCGGCGCTGCAGAACGCCGACCACCTGAGCGCCGGCGCGGTGGCGGTGCTGTCGGCGGCGCAGGTCGCGGCGATCACCACCAGCTTCTACTGGATGAGCCCGGCCTGGCTGAACGCGCTGACGCCGGCGGCCTTCGCGGCCATCGCGCCCGCCGGCATCGCGCAGATGAAGAGCACGACGATCGCCGGGCTCGATGCCGCCCATGTCGGCGCGATGGGCGCCGCCCAGGTCGCCGTGCTGGACTACTGGCAGCGCACCGCGCTGACGGGCACGCAGATGGGCTGGTTCTCGGCCAGCGCGATCGCCGGCTTCTCCACCGCGCAGCTCGATGACCTGAGCCCGGCACAGCTCGCCGGCCTGGGCGCCACCCAGGCGGCCGGCCTGAGCGCCGCGCAGATCGCCAGCCTGGACTACGCGCAGGTCGCGGCACTGTCGGCCTCGGCCGTCTCGGCGCTGGGCGCGACGCAGCTCGCGGCGCTGGGCACGAACATCGCCGCGCTGACGCCCGCGGCGCTCGCGGCGCTGCCGGCGGCGACCTTCCAGAAGCTGTCCTTCATGCAGATCGGCGCGCTGGAGACCGACCAGATCGCCGCGCTCACGCAGCCGCAGCTGGCCGCGCTGTCGGCCGCCCAGGTCAACTACCTGACGCCGGGCCAGCTCGCCGCGCTCGACGGCCATGTGCAGTGGCTGTCCGCCACCGCGGTGACCGGGCTGAACAACGTCAACCTCATCAGCGTCTACGCCTCGCTGACGGCGACGCAGAAGGCCGGGCTGACGAGCGCGCAGCAGGCGCTGGTCGCCAAGGCCGGCACCGCCACCGCCGACCTGCTGAAGGTGCTGACCACCTCCGGCATCCGCACCCAGGTCGAGGCCGTCATCAACGCCGGCGACTCGCTGTTCAGCCACGAGTCGCTGCTGAAGGTGCTGCAGGGCGTCGACACCGCGATCGGCACCGGCCAGCTCGCCGCGGCGCAGATGACCGAGCTGAAGGCGCTGGTGACGGCGGTCGGCCAGGCGGTCGGCACCGACTCCTACCTCTACGAGATCAGCAGCAACGTCGTCAACGGCAACAAGTCCAATGCGCTGTGGACCGGCGGCCTCAACACCAGCGTCGCGCTGGGCAATCTGGCGGTCGGCAGCTCGGCCGACCAGATGGCCCGGCTGATCGGCAAGTGGTTCCTCGGCACCGACCTGCCGAGCTACGTCGGCGCCACCTACGCCGCCCGCGGCGGCACGCTGTTCTCGGCCGCCGGCCCGCTGGCCTCGGACGTGCAGCAGCGCGGCGTCGGCGACTGCTATTTCCTCGCGGCGATGGTCGACGTGGCCGACGACTACTCGGCGCTGATCGAGTCGATGTTCACCGACAACGGCAACGGCACCTGGGGCATCCGCTTCTACGGCGCCGGCGACGATCCGCTGTACGTGACGGTCAACACCATGCTGCCGACCGGCTGGACCGGCGCGGTCTCGGCCACCGGCGGGCTGTGGGTGTCGCTGCTCGAGAAGGCCTATGTCGAGTACGAGGTGCAGATGAACGGCGAGGCCAACGCCTACGCCTCGATCGAGGGCGGCTGGTCCAGCGGCCTGCAGGCGATCGCCGGCCTGAGCTCGCGCAGCTACGGCTGCGCCAGCTACACCGTCTCGGCCTGGACCTCGACGGTCAAGTCGGCCGTCCTCGGCGCGATCGGCGCCGGCCAGGAGGTGATGTACGCCACCGCCTCGGGCACCTCGCTGACCGACGCCAACGGCAGGACCGACCTGGTGGGCAGCCACATGTACGCGGTGCTGGGCTACGACAGCGCGCTCGACCGCCTGATCCTGCGCAACCCCTGGGGCCAGGAGGGCAGCTCGAGCTGGAACGGCGTGTTCGAGCTGGGCTTCGACCAGCTCTACCTGTCGAATTGCTCGCTGATCGTCACCACCGAGTCGGCGCCGACCGGCGCGATCGATCCGAAGTACGCGGTCAATGCCGGTCAGCTCGTGCAGGCGCTGGCCACGCTCGACGCCGGTGCGGCGGGCGGCGCGGGCGCCGGCCTGGGCGCGAGCCCGGCCGTGACCGACCGCACGCAGATCACGCTGGCCAGCGCCGGCTGATGCCGCGGCCGGCCCGCCCGGCCGGCAGGCGGCGCCCGACACCCGGTACGATCCGTATCGGGTGTTTTTCATTTTCTTTTCCGCTTTTCATCTTCTTGTTGTCCTGATCCGTCCGTGTCGTGCCTGGCACGCGCCGGACCGGCCGGTCCGCTCATGAATCCAGATTCCTCCCGGGGCAGTGCGCCCGACTCCGGCCTGTGGGCGCTGCTGGCGATGGCCGCGCTGCACGGCATCGCCGCCGACGAGGCGCAGCTGCGCCACCAGCACGGCACCGAGCCCTTCGACCGGCAGCGCCTGCTGCTGGCGGCGCAGCAGCTCGGGCTGAGCGCGCGCGCGGTGCGCCAGGACCCGCGCCGGCTGGCGCGGGCGCCGCTGCCGGCGGTGGCCTGCGACGCGGCCGGGCGCTTCTTCGTCGTCGCGCGCATCGAGGGTGCGGCCGCGCTGCCGGCCGGCACCGAGCTGCCCGGCAGCGCCAGGGTGCTGATCCAGCGCGCCGGCGAGCCGCCGGCGCTCGTCGCGCTCGAGGAGCTGCTGCGCACCTGGACCGGCGAGCTGATCCTGTTCACCAGCAAGGCGAGCTTTGCCGGCCGGATGGCGAAGTTCGACTTCACCTGGTTCATCCCGGCGGTGGTCAAGTACCGCCGGCTGCTGGCGGAGATCCTGCTGATCTCGCTGGTGCTGCAGCTCATCGGCCTGGTCACGCCGCTGTTCTTCCAGGTGGTGATGGACAAGGTGCTGGTCAACCACGCGATGCAGACGCTGCATGTCATCGCCATCGGCCTGATCTGCGCGATGGTGTTCGAGGCGCTGCTGTCGGGCATCCGCACCTGGGTGTTCGCGCACACCAGCAGCAAGATCGACGTGGAGCTGGGCGCGCGGCTGTTCCGCCATCTGCTGAACCTGCCGCTGGCGTATTTCCAGTCGCGCCGCGTCGGCGACTCGGTGGCGCGCATCCGCGAGCTGGAAAGCATTCGCAGCTTCCTGACCGGCAACGTCATGACGCTGGTGCTCGACCTGCTGTTCTCCTTCGTGTTCCTGGGCGTGATGTTCGGGTACAGCATGACGCTGACGCTGGTGGTGCTGGCCTCGATCCCGGTCTACGTGCTGCTGTCGCTGGTGTTCACGCCGGTGATCCGCGCGCGGCTGGACGACAAGTTCAACAAGGGCGCGGAGAACCAGTCCTTCCTGGTCGAGACGATCAGCGGCATCGACACCGTCAAGTCGATGGCGGTGGAGCCGCGCTGGATCCAGAAGTGGGACCAGCAGCTCGCCGCCTATGTCTCGTCGGGGCTGGCGGTGACGAACGTGGCGACCGTCGCCGGCGGCGGCGTCACGCTGGTGAGCAAGCTGGTGACGGCCGCGATCATGTGGATCGGCGCGACGCTGGTGATCGACAACCAGCTCAGCGTCGGCGAGCTGGTGGCCTTCAACATGCTCGCCGGCCAGGTGTCGAGCCCGATCCTGCGGCTGGCGCAGCTCTGGAACGACTTCCAGCAGGTCGGCATCTCGATGAGCCGGCTCGGCGACATCCTGAACACGCACCCCGAGGTCGCGGGCCAGAAGACGCGGCTGCCGCGGCTGCAGGGCGCGATCGAGTTCGACCAGGTCTCCTTCCGCTACCGCCCCGACGCCGCCGACGTGCTGCGCCAGGTCGCGCTGAAGGTGCGCCCGGGCGAGGTGATCGGCATCGTCGGGCGCTCGGGCTCGGGCAAGAGCACGCTGACCCGGCTGGTGCAGCGCCTCTATGTGCCCGACCGCGGCCGGGTGCTGGTCGACGGCCAGGACATCGCCATCATCGACACCACCAGCCTGCGCCAGCAGATCGGCGTGGTGCTGCAGGAGAACACGCTGTTCAACCGCTCGGTGCGCGACAACATCGCGCTGGCCCAGCCGGCCGCGCCGATCGAGCTGGTGATGCAGGCGGCGAAGCTGGCCGGCGCGCACGAGTTCATCTGCGAGCTGCCCGAGGGCTACGACACGGTCGTCGGCGAGCACGGCACGGGCCTGTCGGGCGGGCAGCGCCAGCGCATCGCCATCGCGCGCGCGCTGATCACCAATCCGCGCATCCTGATCTTCGACGAGGCCACCAGCGCGCTCGACTACGAGAGCGAGCGCATCATCCACGACAACATGCGCCTGATCTGCCAGGGCCGCACCGTGCTGATCATCGCGCACCGGCTCTCGGCGGTGCGCGACGCGCACCGCATCGTCGTGATGGAGCGCGGCCAGATCGTCGAGCTCGGCAGCCATGACGAGCTGCTGCGCAACCCGCGCGGCATCTACAGCCACCTGCACGCGCTGCAGGCCGGCGGTCCGGCGCGGCCGGCCGCCGTGGCCGGCGCGGGTCCGCAGACGGGAGCCGCCGCATGAGCCTGAAGCACCGCATCGAGGCCTGGGGCGAGCTGATCGGCCGCTACCGCCGGGCCTGGGCGCACGCCTGGTCGCATCGCCGCGAGCTCGCGCCGCCGCAGTACAGCGCCGAGGAGGCCGAGTTCCTGCCGGCGGCGCTGTCGCTGCAGGCGCGGCCGGTCTCGCCCTCGGGGCGCTGGACCGCGCGGCTGCTGATGCTGCTGGTGCTGGCGCTGCTGGCCTGGTCGGTGATCGGGCGCACCGACATCGTCGTCAATGCGCAGGGCCGCATCGTGCCGCGCGGCCAGACCAAGGCGCTGGCGGCGGTCGAGACCGCGCGCGTGCATGCGCTGCATGTCGAGGAAGGGCAGGCGGTGCGCGCCGGCGATCTGCTCGTCGAGCTCGATCCGCGCCTGAGCGACAGCGACGGCCGCCGCGCCGCGCAGGCGCTGGAGCAGGCGCAGCTGCAGGTCGAGCGCGCCGGCGCGCTGCTGGCGGCGCTGGACGGCAGCGGCCGCGCCGAGCCGAGGCTGCCCGAGCTGCCCGACGTCGACGCGCAGCAGCGCCGGCTGGCCGAGCAGCATCTGCAGGACCAGTGGAACGAGTACCGCACCCGGCTGGCGCGGCTGGACGCCGATGCCGGGCGCCTGGCCCAGGAGCTGCCGCTGGCCGAGCAGCGCGCGCGCGACTATGCCGAGCTGCTGCAGACGCGCGATGTCTCGCGCCATGCCTGGATGGAGCGCGAGCAGGCGCGGCTGGAGATCGCCGGCCAGCTCGCGGCGATCCGCTCGCAGAAGCTGGCGCTGGGCGCCGAGGTGCGCCGTGCCGCGCAGGACAGCCGCGCCGAGGGCCAGCGCCAGGTCGACGCCGCGCGCGCCGAGCTCGACAAGGCGCGCACCCACGGCGAGCTGCTGCGTCTGGTGGCGCCCGTCGACGGCACGGTGCAGCAGCTGGCGGTGCACACCGTCGGCACCGCGGTGCCGGCGGCGCAGCCGCTGATGCAGATCGTGCCCCGCCAGGCCCAGGTCGAGATGGAGGTGCGCGTCGAGAACCGCGACATCGGCTTCGTGCGCGAGGGCCAGGAGGCGCAGGTCAAGATCGACGCCTTCCCGTACACCAGGTACGGCACCGTGCCGGCGGTGGTCGCGCTGGTCTCGCGCGATGCGGTGCAGGACGAGAAGCGCGGCCCGGTCTACGCGGTGCGCATCGCGCTGAAGGCACCGGCGCTGCAGGTCGACGGCCGCGAGACGGCGCTGACGCCCGGCCTGAGCGGCAGCGTCGAGATCCGCACCGGCGATCGGCGCCTGATCGAATACGTGCTGTCGCCGCTGCTGCAGCATGGCAGGGAGAGCCTGCGTGAGCGCTGAACGCCGCCATCGCCGCCGCCGCTGCCTGTCTGCGGCCGCGCTGCTGTCGCTGCTGCTGGCCGCGGGCGGCGTGGCGCGGGCCGGGGGGCTGCTCGATGCGCCCGGCGCGGGGGTGCCGGACCTGCTCGACAACCCGCTGTCGGTGCCGCAGCTGGCCGTCGGCGACCCGGATGCGGCCGCGCCGCCGTCCTGCCGCGACGTGCCGGCGGGGGCCGGCGCGCAGGCGGCGCTGCCGCTGTCGCTGGCCGAGGCGATCGACATCGCGCTGTGCCGCCATCCGCAGCTGGCGCAGGCCCAGGCCGAGATCCACGCCCAGGCTGCCGCGCTGGGCGAGGCGCGCGCCGCCTACTGGCCGCGGCTGCAGGGCAGCGTCTCGCGGCTGTCGACGACGACGCTCCACACCGGCAGCGGCCAGTCGCTCGACCAGGACGCGAGCTCCCGCAGCGCGACGCTGAGCTGGCGGCTGTTCGACTTCGGCGCGCGCCAGGCCGGCCACGAGGGCGCGCAGCGCCTGCTGGCCGCCGCCGGTGCCGCGCGCGACGCCACCGCGCAGCGGGTCATGGCGGCGCTGGTCTCGGCCTACTTCGACGCGATCACCGCGCAGGCCATGGCGACGATGCGCCGCGAGGCCTGGCGCCAGGCGGGCGTGGCGCTCGACACCGCGACCCGGCGCGAGCAGCGCGGCCTGGTCGCCGGCAGCGACGTGCTGCAGGCGCGTGCCCAGCAGGCGCGCGCGCGGCTGGCGCTCGAGCGCGCCGAGGGCGAGGCGCGGCGCGCGCAGCTGATGCTGTCGGCGGCGATGGCGCTGCCCGATGGCGCGCCGCTGCGCCTGCCCGAGCGGCTGGACGCGCCGCAGGACGAGGAGACCGAGGACCTGCAGCGCTGGCTGGCCGAGGCGCGCGAGCGCCATCCGGCGGTGGTGGCGGCGCAGGCTCGGCTGCAGTCGGCGCGGCTGCGCGCCGGCTCGGCCCGCGCCGAGGGCCTGCCGACGCTGGACTTCAGCGCCTCGCGCCATGTCAACGGTCAGCCCGACCAGGGCCTGTACGCGACCGGCAGCCGCGTCACCACCTACGGCGTGACGCTGACGCTGCCGCTGTTCGAGGGCTTCGCGCGCACCTACCGCATCCGCGGCGCGCAGGCCCAGGTCGAGCAGGGCGAGGCCCAGCTCGAGCAGGCGCGCCAGCAGGTCGCCGTCGACGTGCTGCGCTCGCATGCCGACGCGGTCTCGGCGCGGCGCCTGCTGCCCGGCGCGGCGACGCTGGCCGAGGCCGCCGAGGCGGCCGCCGCCAGCGCGGTGCGCCGCTACGACAAGGGCGCGGCCGACATCACCGAGCTGCTGTCGAGCCAGTCGCTGCTGGCCGAGGCCCGGCTGGAGCAGCTGCGCACGCTGGCCGAATGGCACTCGGCGCGGCTGCGGCTGCTGGCGGCGGCCGGGGTGCTGCAGGCGGTCGACAGCGGCCCGCCACGGGTGTCCGCCGTGCCGTGACGTGAAGCTGTCCCGGTTTTCCGGTCAAATTCTTGCTTGTCCGCTCGCTGCTGCTCCGCTTCCCGGCCGGTGGCGGGCGGAGCGAGACGAGACCCGAAAGACAAGTGGATGACCCCTCTGACAAGACTGCAGCGCCGGCTGGCGCTGTCCGCCGCCGCGATCACCTCCGGCGTCGGCCTGGCCATGGCGGCCGCGGCCGCGCTCGAGCGGGGCGGCTCGCTGCTCGACCGCACGCTGATCGCGGCGATCTCCTGCGTGCTGGTGCTGGGCGCGCACCTGCTGCCGACGCTCTCGCGCGGCGCGCTGGCGCGGCTGCTGTGGCTGGGCTGCGTGCTGCTGACCGCATGGAATCATGCGTCCTTCTTCACCGCCGCGTCGCTGCGCGCCGGCTCGGTGCGGGCCGAGGCGGTCGAGACCCGCGCGCAGGCGCGTGCACTGCAGGCGGATCTCGACGCGATCGCGGCGCGCCCGCTCGCGGCGGTCTCGGCCGATCTGGCGACGGCGCAGGCACGCGCCAGCGCGGCGGCGATCGCGCTCGAGCGCTGCCGGGCGGGGGCGCCGCATCCGGCGGTGCCGCCCGCCGCTGCGGTCGCGGCCTCGGCGGCGCTGCCCGGCGGCTGCCTGCGCCTGGCCGATGCGGCCGAGCAGGCGCGCCGCCGCTCCGAGGCACTGGGCGTCGAGCAGGGCGAGGCCCGGCGCGCTGCCGAGCTGCGCCAGCGGCTGGTCGATGCCGCCGCCCGCCAGGACCAGGCGCGCGACCTGGCTGCGCTCGACCCGGTCTCGCGGGCGCTCGCCGGCCTGACCGGCCTGTCGCCCGACGGGCTGGGCACCGGCGTGGCGGTGCTGTCGGCGATGGTGGTCGAGCTGATGGCGGCGCTGCTGTGGTCGGTGGCGCTGCTGCCGCAGGCGGGTCCGCCGGGGCCGCAGGCCGAGGACACCTCCACCGCCGTCGCCAGCGCCGCCGACCGCCCGTTGCCCGTGGCCGGCGAGGCGGCCGAGCTTGCCGGCGTCGTGTCCCCCGGTCCGGCCCCGGCGGCGTCGCTGGTGTCTTCGCCGGTGCGGCCGCCGGTGCCCGAGCCCGAGCCCCTGCCGTCGCCGGATCCGGTGCTGGACTGGGCGGCGCTGCACGACGAGCTGCGCTCGGACCTGCTGGCGCTGGCCGCGCCGGTGGCGGTGCGCCCGCGCGTGGAGGCCGCGCTGTTGCGCGGCACGATCGCGCAGCTGTGCGACGGGCGCGCGATCGGTCTGCAGGTGCTCGCGCAGCTGCTCAACCGCGACCCCGACCACCTGCGCCGGCGCACGCTCGCCGCGATGGTGCACGAGGGCCTGCTGAAAGTGGATTATCCGTCGGAGCAGGACCCGCGGCCGGTGTATTCGGCGGTGGCGGGGTGAGCCGGCGGCGCGGGCCGGGGCCTCAGCCCAGGATGCCGCGGTAGCTGCCGATGCGGTCGAAGGCCGCGTCGACGAGATGCCAGCGCCGGTCGCCGATCTGCTCGGCCACCGCGCGGCCGAACAGGTCCTCCGGCGTGCGCGGGCCGCCGGGCTGCACGAAGCGGTGTTCGCGCAGGATCTTGGACGGATCGCCCAGCACCCAGCCGATGCGTTTCCAGTCGCCGGCGAAGTGCTGCAGCAGCAGCGGCACGACCCGCTCCCGGAACACCCGGCCCAGCGCCGCCAGCGTCGCCGCGCCCGGCTCGGCCAGCGGCATCAGCACGCCGTGGCCGATGCGGTGGTCGCGGCCGAGCAGCACCTCGATGCGCTCGTTCATCACCCGCAGCAGCGCGCCGAGGTCCACGTCCTCGACCGCGATGCCGTCGAGCAGGTCCGGCTGCGGCGGCATCTCCCGGAAGACGAAGCGCCGCGACAGCGCCCTGTCCAGCTCGGCGAGCGGGCAGTCGGAGGTGTTGACCGTGCCGATCAGGTGCAGGTTGGCGGGCACGCCGAAGCGCCGGCCCGAGCCGGGCAGCGTCACCTGCAGCGCCTCGGGCTTGCCCAGGCGCCGCGCCGGCTCGATCAGCGTCAGCAGCTCGCCGAAGATGCGCGCGACCTCGCCGCGGTGGATGTCGTCGATGACGAGCACATGCGCATGGCGGCGGCCGGCGTCGCTGGCCGCGTCCTGGCAGAACTGCAGGAACAGGCCCGCCTCGACCCGTTCGCCCGTGCCGGCGTCGCTGCGGCGCCGCTCGACGAAGTCGGCGTAGTCCAGGCCCGGATGGAAGGTGACGCGGCGGATGCGGCCGGCGTCGGCCAGCGCGTCGAAGCGCTCCTTGAGCATCGACCGCTGGCCATGATGCTGCTCGAGGAACAGCGGGTCCACGATGCGCAGCGCCTCGTCGAGGGTGGCGCGGGTCTTGCCGGTCCCGGACGGGCCGTGAAGGATGAGGTTGCGGGCCCGCCCGGGCTGCAGAGGGTGGCTGATCATGTGAAGAATTCTCGTTTCAGCCTCGGGCGCTCCCAGGCGCGCCGCCGCCGGATCGTGATCTCTTCACGCTTGATTCCCCACCCGATCGTGGGGGCTGTCGACGTCGTGGCGCAGGGGGTTTCATTTCCGGCGCGTCAGGCCGGTCGTCCTTTTCGAGGAGGCGCAGATCCGCCGTCGGACGAGATACTGATCCTTTTGGTACCTTGGGTAACCTCGGGGGAACGAACCATGGACATCGATGCGCTGATCAGCGATCCGACGCTGCTGGGGCCGCTCGAAGACCTGCGCCGCAAGCGCTTCAGTGATCTGGTCGACCAGGAGGGCCACCAGTACGTGGATCTGGTGATGGAAGGCGGCGGCATGCTGGGCATCGCGCTGGCGGGCTACACCTGGGCACTGGAGCAGGCGGGGCTGCGCTTCCTGGGGCTGGGCGGCACTTCGGCCGGCTCGATCAACGCGCTGCTGCTGGCCGCGCTGGGGCCGCCGGCCGAAGCCAAGGGGCCGAAGCTGCTGGCGGAGATGGCCGCGCTCGACTTCCGTGGCTTCGTCGATGGCGACCGTGACAGCCGACGGCTGATCGACGCGGCCCTGGACCCGGGTTCCGGAGCCTGCCGCCTGGCCTGGCGCACCTGGCGCGCGCTCGACACGCTGAAGGCTCGGCTCGGGCTCAATCCCGGCGAGGTCTTCCATGACTGGATCCGCGGCGTGCTGGCACGCGAGGGCATGACGACGCTCGATGCGCTGCAGGCGCGTCTGGCCGAGCCGCCTCCAGGGCTGTGGAACCTGCGCCAGAACCGGCTGCTCGGGCCGCAGGAGGCACGCGGGCGGCTGGCGATCGTCGCCGCCGACGTGGCCTCCGAGAGCAAGGTGGTCTTCCCGGACCACGCACCGCTCTACTTCTCCGATCCGATGCAGGCCGATCCGTCGCTGTTCGTGCGCGCGTCGATGTCGATTCCCTTCTTCTTCGAGCCGCTGCGCCTGAGCGTGCCGCAGGACGCCGGGGCGGCCCGGCGCTGGCTGGAATGGGTCGGCTACGACGCCGAGCAGGAGGGCGGACTGCCGGAGCAGGGCGTCTTCGTCGACGGCGGGGTGGTGTCGAACTTTCCCGTCAACCTGTTCCACAACTACAGCCGGATCCCGTCGCGACCGACCTTCGGCGTGAAGTTGCAGTACGACGAGCGCCGTCGCCGCATCGGCGGGCCGACGAGCCTGTTCGGCGCGATCTTCGATTCGGCACGGCATTGCCTCGACTACGACTTCCTGTCGAGCAACCATGACTATCGCCATCTGGTGCAGTACATCCCTTGCCTGGGCGTGAACTGGCTGGACTTCGGCATGGACGAGTCCACCCGCGCACGGCTGTTCCGAGAGGGCGCCCGGCAGGCGATCGACTTCCTGTCGGGCTTCGACTGGGAGGCCTATCGCGAGCTGCGCTCGCGCATGATCTTTCCGACTGCGTCGGCCTCGACGACGGGGCAGATGCGCATCGGATGAGCGCGGTGCGGTGACATCGTCGCGCCGGCCCGGTAGAAGACACCGGAGCCGACGATGACGATGCCCGACGACACCTTCCCGACCCCCGAGCTGCTGGCGCGGCTGGCTGCCGGCGACCGCGCGGCCTTCGCCGCCGTGGTCGAGACCTGGCAGCGGCCGCTGGCGGGCTTTCTCGGCCGGATGGGCCTGCCGCCGGCACGCGTCGAGGAGCTGGTGCAGGACAGCTTCGTGCGGGTCTGGCTGAACATCGGCCAGTACCGCCCGGCGCAGGCCCGCTTCTCGACCTGGCTCTACACCATCGCGCGCCGGCTCGCGCTCAACGAGCTCGACCGCGCCGCGCACCGCCACGAGCAGGCCGCGCCGGCCGGCGCCGATCCGGACGCGCCCGGTCTCGATGCCGCCTGTCCCGAGCCCGGCCCGCCGGCGCAGCTCGCGCGCCGGCGTCGCCAGGCGCTGCTGCAGTCGGCCCTGCGCCGGCTGGCTCCCGAGGACCGCAGCGTGCTGGCGCTGGCCTATGTGCAGGAGCTGTCGCTGGCCGACATCGCCCGCATCGAGGACTGCTCGGCCGCGGCGGTGCGCACCCGGCTGTGGCGGGCCCGCCAGCGCCTGCGCGAGATGCTCGGTCCCGATCTGGAGGATGACCATGACGCCTGAACGTTCCGACCCGCTGGACCGCTGGCTGCTCGACGCCGCGCCCGAGCTGCCCGCCGACTTCACCGCGCGCGTGCTCGCCGTGCTGCCCGAGCGGCCCCCGGCGCTGCAGCAGGCCGCCGACGCCGCCGCGCTGCAGGCATCCGTCCGCACTGCCGAGCTGCCGCCGAGCCGCTGGCCGAGGCTGCGCGCGCTGGCGCTGGCCGCCGGCGGCCTGCTCGGCCTGGCGCAGGTGCTGGCCTTCCTGCTCGGCGTCTGGTCCGGCACGCAGGCGGGCTGACCCGCCCGCCGCCCCACCTTCCCGTCATTCCCGCGAAAGCGGGAATCCACCCCCACCGCGATTTCTCTGACCGTCCCCGGAGCCTGTCCCATGACCCCCGACGCCTTCACCCCCCCGCCTCGCCCCGCACCGCGCTGGCTGCCCGCGCTGATGTCGCTGGCGCTGCCCGGCCTGGGCCAGCTGCGCAACGGCGAGATCGATCTGGCGATCCGCGTCTTTCTCGGCTTCGCGCTGCTGAGCGTGCCCGGGCCGGTGCTGTGCGGGCTGTGGCTGCCGGAGGCCTGGACGGTGCCGGCCGTCGCGCTCGGCCTGCTCGGCGCGCTCGGTCTGTGGCTCTGGAGCATCGTGCAGGCCGGGCGTGCGGCCGGGCAGGGCGTGCCGCCGTGGCGCGGCTGGGCCGGCTACCTGCTGCTGCTGCTGCTGGCCGACGCGGTGGCGCTGCCGCTGCTGATCCAGCAGGTGCGCACCACCCAGGTCGCGTCCTTCCGCATCCCCTCGGCCAGCATGAGTCCGGCGCTGCAGCCCGGCGACATTCTCTTCGCCGACATGCGCTACAACCGCCCGGGCCCCGGCACCCGCGCGGTGCAGCGGGGCGACATCGTCATCTTCGTCTACCCGAACGACCGCACGCTCTATTACGTCAAGCGCGTCGCCGCGCTGCCGGGCGAGACGGTCGAGCGGCCGGACGGCACGGCGCTCACCGTGCCGCCGGGGCAGGTCTGGCTGGTCGGCGACAACCGCGCCGCGAGCAGGGACTCGCGCGACTTCGGCCCGGTGCCGCTGACCGACGTGGTCGGCCGGGTGCGCCAGATCTGGTGGTCGTCCGGCGACGGGCGGGTGCGCTGGGAGCGGCTGGGGCTCGTGCCGAGATGACTGTTCGATGAATTGGGGCGGTGAATCTGCCCTCCTGTAAATGACGGGCAGACTGCCAGATGATTCACGAAACAATGAATCTCTCGGAAAATGGGTGGCCCTAGAATGCGTCTGCCCTGAAGCGAGGAATTTCCTTTCTCGCTGGGCAATTCACAAGGGAGAAACATGATGAATTCCACGTCCTCTTTCAAGAATCTGATGATCGCCCTGGGCCTGGCCGTGGCCTCGGTGCTGGCGGTGGTGCCTGCTGCGATGGCGATGGGCCAGTCCGGCGCGACGGCGCGCGTGGCGCGAGCTGACGCCAACCGTGATGATGGTGCCCGGATCGATGAACTTCGCAGCACGATCCGCGAACTCCAGAAGCAGGTGGCTGACCTCGAGCAGCGCACGTCCCGGATGCGCCCGGAGCGCTGAAGCCCTGTGGGCAATCATTCCGTTTGAAGCAGGGACGGCCGCGAAAAGCGGCCGTCCTTGTTTTGTGAAAATGAATGATGAGTCAGTCGGTTGCGAAATATTCCCCGGCCATCAATTTGACGGCAGCGGCTGTCCCAGCGCCCGCAGCACGTCGCGCACATACTGCGCCCGGTCCTTCGCGTCCGGATAGGCCCGCTCGATGCGCAGCTTGTCGTTGCTGGCGAGTTTCACGTTCCGATTCTTCTGCACCAGCTCGATGATGCGCATCGGGTCGATCGGCGGGTTGGGGCGGAAATGGATGTTCATCACCGCTGGGCCGGCGTCGATCTTCTGGATGCCGTAGGGCCGCGCCTGCACCCGCAGCCGGTGCAGGTCGAACAGCGCCTGGCCCTGCGCCGGCAGCTTGCCGAAGCGGTCGACGCATTCCTCGAGCATCGCGTCGATCTTGTCCAGCCGGTCGGCGGTGGCCAGGCGCTTGTAGAGGTTCAGGCGCACATGCACGTCCGGGCAGTAGCTGTCGGGCAGCAGCGCCGGCGCGTGCAGGTTGACCTCGGTCGTGCCGCCGAAGAAGCCGGTGGGCGAGAGCAGGTCGGGTTCCTTGCCGGCCTTCAGCGCACGCACCGCCTCGGCCAGCATCTCGTTGTAGAGCTGGAAGCCGACCTCCATCATGTTGCCGCTCTGGCTGTCGCCCAGCACCTCGCCGGCGCCGCGGATCTCCAGGTCGTGCATCGCCAGGTAGAAGCCCGAGCCCAGCTCCTCCATGCTCTGGATCGCGTCCAGGCGCTGCGCGGCCTGCTTGGTCAGGCCCTCGATGTCGGGCACGAGCAGGTAGGCGTAGGCCTGGTGGTGGCTGCGGCCGACGCGCCCGCGCAGCTGGTGCAGCTGCGCCAGGCCGAACTTGTCGGCGCGGCTGATGACGATGGTGTTGGCGGTCGGCACGTCGATGCCGGTCTCGATGATGGTCGAGCACAGCAGCAGGTTGTGGCGCTGGGCGACGAAGTCGCGCATGACCTTCTCCAGCTCGCGCTCGGGCATCTGACCGTGCGCGACGCCGATGCGTGCCTCGGGGATCAGCTCGGCCAGCGCCTGGCGCCGGTTCTCGATCGTCTCGACCTCGTTGTGCAGGAAGTAGACCTGGCCGCCGCGCTTCAGTTCGCGCAGCACCGCCTCGCGGATGGTGCCCTTGTTCTCGTTGCGCACGAAGGTCTTGATCGCCAGCCGGCGCTGCGGCGCGGTGGCGATCACCGAGAGGTCGCGCAGGCCTTCCAGCGCCATGCCCAGCGTGCGCGGAATCGGCGTGGCGGTCAGCGTCAGCACGTCGACCTCGGCGCGCAGCGCCTTCATCTGCTCCTTGTGGCGCACCCCGAAGCGGTGCTCCTCGTCGATGATCAGCAGGCCCAGGTTCTTGAACTTCGTCTCCGGGCTGAGCAGCTTGTGGGTGCCCACGACGATGTCGATGGTGCCGGCGGCCAGCCCCTCCATCGCCGCCTTGACCTCCTTGGGCGAGCGGAAGCGGCTCATCTCGGCCACCTTGACCGGCCAGGGCGCGAAGCGGTCGGCGATCGTCTGGTAGTGCTGCTCGGCCAGCAGCGTGGTCGGCGCCAGCAGTGCGACCTGCTTGCCGCCGGTGACGGCCACGAAGGCCGCGCGCAGCGCCACCTCGGTCTTGCCGAAGCCGACATCGCCGCAGACCAGCCGGTCCATCGGCCGCGGGCTGATCATGTCCTGGATGACCGCGTGGATGGCGGCGGCCTGGTCGGGCGTCTCCTCGAAGCCGAAGCTGGTGGCGAAGGCCTCGTAGTCCTGCGGCGAATAGCGGAAGGCGAAGCCCTCGCGCGCGGCGCGGCGGGCGTAGAGGTTGAGCAGCTCGGCGGCGGCGTCGCGCACCTGCTCGGCCGCCTTGCGCTTGGCCTTCTCCCACTGGCCGGAGCCGAGCTTGTGCAGCGGCGCCTCGTCGGCGCTCACGCCGGTGTAGCGGCTGATTAGCTGCAGCTGCGACACCGGCACATAGAGCGTGGCCTTGTCGGCGTATTCCAGGAAGAGGAACTCGGTCGGGCCCTCGCCCAGGTCGATGCTGACCAGTCCCTGGTAGCGGCCGATGCCGTGGCTGGAATGCACCACCGGATCGCCGATCTTCAGCTCGGAGAGGTCCTTGATCAGCGCGTCGACATCGCTGGTGGCCTCCTGGCGGCGCCGGCGCCGGGTGGTGGGCGCGCTGTCGAAGAGTTCGGTCTCGGTGACGATCTGCACCGCGCCGCCGGGGCCGGCGTCGGTCCAGATGAAGCCGGACGACAGCGGCGCGGTGGTGATCGCGTAGCGGTGATCGCTGGCCAGGAAGGCGGCGAGCGAGTCCACCGCCGGCGGCTCCAGCCGGTGGTCGCGCAGCAGCTCCAGCAGGCTCTCGCGCCGGCCGGCCGACTCGGCCACCAGCAGCAGGCGCGCGCCGCCGGTCTCGTTCCTCAGCCGCGCCAGGTGCGCCTCCAGCCGGTGCAGCGGGTCCTGGCCCTTGCGGTCGATGCTCAGGTCCGGCAGGGGCCGCGCCCACTCGACCGGCTCGGCGCCGCGCACCGAGAGCTGCGCGTGGCGGTTGCAGTGCTGGAAGAAGTCCTCCTGGCGCAGGAAGACCTCCTCGGGCGGCAGGATCGGCCGCTCGGGGTCGAGCTGCATCAGCCGGTGGCGCTCGCGCGTCTCGGCATGGAAGCGCTCGATCGCCTCGCCCACCTCGCCGTGCAGGGCCAGCACCGCGCCGTCGCCCAGGTAGTCGAAGATCGTCCCCGGCTCGTCGAAGAACAGCGTCAGGAAGTACTCGATGCCGCCGCCGGCGATGCCTTGCGCGATGTCCTTGTACAGCCGCGCCTTGCTCGGGTCGCCGTCCATGCGCTCGCGCCAGCGGGCGCGGAAGTCCTGGCGGGCGCGCTCGTCCATCGGAAACTCGCGCCCGGGCAGCAGCCGCACCTCCGGCACCGGGTAGAGGCTGCGCTGGCTGTCGGGGTCGAAGACGCGGATCGAGTCGACCTCGTCGTCGAACAGGTCCACCCGGTAGGGCACGGGCGAGCCCATCGGGTAGAGGTCGATCAGGCCGCCGCGCACCGCGTACTCGCCCGGCGACACCACCTGGCTGACATGCTGGTAGCCCGCCAGCGTGAGCTGCGACTTCAGGCCCGCCTCGTCGAGCTTCTGGCCTTTCTTGAAATGGAAGGTGTAGCCGGCGAGGAAGGCCGGCGGCGCCAGCCGGGTGAGGGCGGTGGTGGCCGGCAGCAGCACCACGTCGACCTCGCCGGAGTGGATGCGCCACAGCGTGGCCAGCCGCTCGGAGATCAGGTCCTGGTGCGGGCTGAAGCTGTCCCAGGGCAGCGTCTCCCAGTCGGGAAAGACGGCCACCCGCAGGCCCGGGGCGAAGAAGGCCAGCTCGTCGGGCAGGCGCTGCACGTCGGCGGGCTCGGCGGTGATGACGGCCAGCACCTTCTTCTGCCCGGCCTGCCGCTCGGCGAAGCGCGCCAGCAGCAGCGCGTCGGCCGAGCCGGTCGGGCGGGGAACGGTAAAGCGTTTTCCGGGGGCGATCTGGGGCAGCTGCATGGGCGGCGATTCTAGGCGCGCCGCCCCGGGCCTGCCGGCCGGCGGCTCAGCCGGCCTTCACCCGCGCCAGCGGATTGGGCGTCGCTTCGGCGACGCGCTCGAGGTGGTTGCGGTCGACATGGTGGAAGGGCTCGTCGCGGCCGCGGATCTGCAGCACCGTGTCTTCCTCGTAGGACCAGCTGCCGTCGTCATGGAAGTCGACGCGGATGCGGAACGCCGTGGTCTTGAACGCGTGGTCCAGGAAGGGCGAAGAGCAGATGCCCCAGGTGTCGAGGCCCTGGGTGGCGTGCAGCTCGAAGTGGTCGGCCTCGGCGCTGGCCTGGCCGGCGGCCATCGCCACCTGGCCGCGCGGAATGGTCAGCGTGTGGATGACGCAGCCGGTGGCCGGCTCCCACAGCCAGTAGCCCACCTGCTCGTGGTAGGTCTTGACCTGCTCGGGCTTGGTGATGTGGGTGTGGTAGCGCAGGCCGTAGAGCAGCTGCGGGCCGTTGGTGACCGGGTCGATGGGCTGCAGCTCCAGCCGCTCGACATAGGCCTGCTTGCGCGGGCCGTCGGCCTTGGGCTTGACGTCCAGGCCGCGCCGGCCGGTCCAGACGCCGGCCATGCGCCGCAGCGGGCCCAGGCAGGCGAGGGTGTCGAGGCTGTAGCCGGACGGTTCGGTGTAGATGTCCTGAGGAAAGTCGCTCATGGGGAATCGCTCGTGGCGGTGACGGTGGCTTCAACGGGGGCTGCAGCGGCAGGCCGTGAGCACTCTATATCGTCGCAGCGGCGACAATCGCGGGATGCTGATCGGAATGTCCCCCTGTTGTCATGCGCTGGTGCCCTGTGCCGGCGTCGGCCAGCGCGCCGGTGCCGGCGCGCCCAAGCAGTACCGCGCGATCGCCGGCGAGGCGATGGTGGTGCACACGCTGCGCGCGCTGCTGAAGGTCGAGCGGCTGGCCTCGGTGCTGGTGGTGCTGTCGCCGGACGACACCGCCTTCGAGGCGGCGGTGGGCGAGCTGGCGCACGATCCCCGGCTGCGGGTGGCGCGCTGCGGCGGCGCCAGCCGCGCCGAGAGCGTCGCCGGCGGCCTGCAGGCGCTGCTCGAGCAGGGCGTGATGCCGCATGACTGGGTGCTGGTGCATGACGCCGCGCGCTGCCTGGTCGAGCCGGCCTGGGTCGACCGGCTGATCGACGCCTGCAGGGACGACGAGGTCGGCGGCCTGCTGGCGCTGCCGGTGGCCGACACCCTGAAGCAGCAGGCCGCGCAGGCGCCGCACGCGCGGGTGGCCGCCACCGTCGACCGTGCCGGCAAGTGGGCGGCGCAGACGCCGCAGATGTTCCGCCTCGGGCTGCTGCAGCCGGCGCTGCGCCAGGCCGGCGAGCACATCACCGACGAGTCCAGCGCAGTCGAGGCCCTCGGTCACGACCCGCGTCTGGTGCGCGGCGATCTGCTCAATCTGAAAATCACCTGGCCCGAGGACTTTGCCCTCGCCGAGCGGCTGCTCGGCACGGTGTAATCCGGCGCCCTGCCTGCGCGTGGCATGATGCCTGCCAGCCGGTTATGCCGCTTTTTCCCTGATTCCTGAACCCCTTAGACACAACTCATGAAGACTGTCTGGATCGTCGATGGCGCCTATCTGTTCAACTACGGCCGCAACCGGCCCTTCGACTACCTGAAGCTCAAGGCCGAGATCACCCGCGCCAATGGCGGCCCGCTGTACGAGTGCTACTACCTGAACTCGACGCCGGATGCGGCCACCGAGAGCCAGAACGCCTTCCACAGCTGGCTGAAGTCGGCGCCGCCGCGCGGCCCGAAGATGCGCGTGCAGCTCTACACCATCAAGGACCTGAACACCACCTGCCCGAACTGCTCGCACCAGTTCCACCGCTCGGTGCAGAAGGGCGTCGACGTCGGCATCGCCACGCTGATCGTCAAGCTGGCGGCCCAGGGCGTCTACGACCGCCTGATCCTGTCGGCCGGCGACGGCGACTTCCAGGAGGCGATCACCTACATCAAGTCCGAGCTGCACAAGGAATTCTGGCTGCACGGCGCGATGTCGAACCTCTCCACCGACCTGCAGTGCTACGCCGACCAGGTGCTGTGGATCGACGACATGCATCCGGCGATCGACAAGGACAAGCCGAACGCCGGCGGCCACCACGCCCAGCACGCCTGAACGATGGCGACAACTCCTGGAGCGACGTTCACGATGCCGGCGCTGCGCATCGGCGAGGGCTGGGACGTGCATGCGCTGGTGGCCGGCCGGCCGCTGGTGCTGGGCGGCGTGACCATTCCGCACGAGCGCGGCCTGCTGGGCCACTCGGACGCCGACGCGCTGCTGCACGCGATCACCGACGCGCTGTTCGGCGCGGCGGCGCTGGGCGACATCGGCCGGCATTTCCCCGACACCGCGCTCGAGTTCAAGGGCGCCGACAGCGCCCGGCTGCTGGCCGAGGCGGCCCGCCGCGTGCGTGCCGAGGGCTGGCAGATCGTCAACATCGACAGCACCATCGTCGCGCAGGCGCCGAAGATGGCGCCGCACATCGGCGCGATGCGCGAGTCGATCGCGCGCTGCGTGGGTCTCGATGCGGCCTGCGTCAACGTCAAGGCCAAGACCGCCGAGCGGCTCGGCCCGGTCGGCCGCGGCGAGTCGATCGAGGCCCGCGCGGTCTGCCTGCTGATGAAGGCCTGAGCGGTCCGACGGCGGCCCGCTCAGCCGCCGATGTAGCTCATCTCGATGCGGCGCCGGCCGCCGTCCTGCGCCGACGATCCGGATCCGGGGTCGGCCGGCAGGCTGGCGCGCAGCTGCGAATAGCGGTCGCTGCGCTGCTGCCAGATCAGGCCGATCGCCGCGGCGATCTCGGCGTCGCTCCACGGCCGGCCCGACGGATGCGCGCCGCGCAGCAGCGAGCGCAGGTCGTGTCCGCGGTTCGCGAACAGGCACAGGTAGAGCTGGCCCTCGGTCGACAGCCGCGCGCGGTTGCAGTCGCCGCAGAAGGCCTGCGTGACGCTGGAGATGAACCCGACCTCGCCGCGCCCGTCGGCATAGGCCCAGCGCTGCGCGGTCTCGCCGGGCTGGGCGGCCTCCAGCGCCACCAGCGGGAAGGCCGCATGCAGCCGCGCGCGCACCTCGGCCGACGGCAGCACCTCGTCCATGCGCCAGCCATTGGTCGCGCCGACGTCCATGTATTCGATGAAGCGCAGCACCACCCGTCCGCCGTGGTGCTCGCGGAAATGGCGCGCCATCGCGACGATCTCGTGGTCGTTGGTGCCACGCTTGACCACCATGTTGACCTTGACCGGGCCCAGGCCCGCAGCCACCGCCGCGTCGATGCCGGCCAGCACGTCGGCGACCGGAAAGTCGACATCGTTCATGCCGCGGAATATCGCGTCGTCGAGCGCATCGAGGCTGACGGTGACACGTTTCAGGCCGGCCTCGCGCAGGGCGCGCGCCTTGCGCGCCAGCAGCGAGCCGTTGGTGGTCAGCGTGAGTTCCGGCGCCTCGCCGTCGGCCGTGCGCAGCGCCGACAGGCTCGCGACCAGCGCCTCGAGATTCCTGCGCAGCAGCGGCTCGCCGCCGGTCAGCCGGATCTTGCGCACGCCGCAGGCGACGAAGATGCGCGCGATCCGGAGAATCTCCTCGAAACTCAGCAGCGACGATTGCGGAAGAAAGCGGTAATCCTTGTCGAAGACGTCCTTCGGCATGCAGTAGCTGCAGCGGAAATTGCACCGGTCGGTGACCGAGATTCTCAGGTCATGCAGCGTGCGTCCAAGCGAATCCGCCAGCAGGGCCGGCTGCAGCGTCGCTCCTTCGGGGAGCGACGGCACCTCGGGCCGGTCCTCGGGCGCCGGCGTGCGCAGGTCGTGGATCGCGATGATGTTGCGTTCGGACATGGTGGCGCGATTGTGCCCGAAGCGGCGGTGTCGCCGACCCTGCGACCTCAGCGCAGCGTGGCGGTTTCTGTCGAACCGTTGAGCTGGGGCACGCGGCGAGCGCCGTCGTAGCGGTTGACCCAGTAATCCTGACTCATGTCATCGACACGGATCGAACTGCCGGTGCGCGGTGCGTGGATGAACTTGCCGTTGCCGACATAGATGCCCACATGCGAGAAGGCGCGGCGCATCGTGTTGAAGAACACCAGATCGCCCGGCTTGAGTTCTTCCTTGCGAACATTCAGCAGTCCGGCGGCCTCGGCCTGTTCGGAGGCGCGGCGCGGCAGCAGCAGGCCGATGCTGTTCTCGAACACATGGCGGGTGAATCCGCTGCAGTCGAAACCGGTTTCCTCGCTGCTGCCGCCATAGCGGTAGCGCACGCCGAGAAAGTTCATCGCCGACAGGATCAGGTCCGAGGCGGTCTCGCGCACGCCCTCGATCAGGCGCGGGGCGCCGTCCGGGACGATGGCGGCGGCGGTATCGGCCGCGCGCTGCGTGCGTTCGCTCAGGAAACGCATGATCGGGTCCGCAGGGCTGCCGCCTTCCGGCGCGGCCTGCACGCCCAGGCTGGTGAGGCTCAGGGCCAGCAGCGCAAAACCCACCAGCATCTTTGATCGGATCAGGGAGCGCAAGCCTTGCATGGGTTAGGAAACGTGAGAAAAGTCACCGGGGCGAGGATAGGGACGGGGGGAAGGACTGTCAACCCGGAAACCGAGTGCGAGGCTTAAGCCAGATGGAAGCTTCCTGTGGTGCGGAACTGATCGGTATCGGTCCCGAGATGCAAGAACATGTCTCGGCCGGTCCGGGACTGTATCAAGAAACGGCTTTCTGAAATGAAAATCCGCATCGCCAAGACCCTGTTGCTTGTGTGACATCAAGCGGATCGAACGTGCGTCGCACAAAGAAAAAGACCGCCCTGGGGCGGTCCTGGAAGCGTCGTGACGCGGCTGTCCGCGCGGAGCGCGGGCCGGATCAGACGGCAAATTCCTCGAGCGTGCGGCCGTTCTCGATCGCGGCGGTCAGCCATTTCGGCTTCAGGCCGCGGCCCGACCAGGTTTCACCGGTGTCCGGGTCGCGGAACTTCGGCGCGACCTTGCGGGTCGGTGCGGTCTCGCCCGAGGCGGCCTTGGGCGGGCGGCCCGGCTTGCCGGCGCTCAGGTCGGCGACGGTCAGGCCGTGCTCGGCCATCATCGACTTGATCTGCTGGACGATGCCGGCGCGCTCGGCGCGCAGGGTATCGGCGATCTGCTTTTCGAGATCGGCCTGCTGGCGAGCGAGTTCCTTCTGAAGTTCGACCAGTTCCTGATAGGTAGCCATGTAGTTTTCCCCAACGGTGGATAAAGGTGGATGTGGCGCGGATTCTAGAAACATCCCCCGAGCCTGTCCACTGCGGCATTTCCCCGCTGGAGAAGTTCGCGAACCTGCCGAGCGGATAACCCGCCCGACTCGGTCCGAGTCGGCCTCAGCCGATCATCGGTCGTTCATCGGGTGCACATCATTTGTAACCTGCACGATCGAGCATCTGCTGCACCCGGGCGCTGTTCTGGCCGACCACCGAAATCGGGATCAGCTCCTGCCTGAACGGGCCGAGCGCATCGAGCGCGGGATTGGCGATCTTCGCGCTGGCGACCACCGGGTATTCGTTGTTGCCGTCGGCGAAGTAGCGCTGGGCCTCGTCGGTGGCGAGATATTCCAGAAACTTCACGGCCGCCGCGCGATTCTTCGCATGGCGCGCCACCGCGCCGCCGGCGACGTTGACATGCGCGCCCCAGCTCTGCTGGTTCGGAAACACCACGCCGACCTGTTCCATCGCGCTGCGCTCGTCGGGCTTGGTCGAGCGCATCATGCGCGCGATGTAGTAGGTGTTGCTGACGGCGACGCCGCATTCCCCGCTGGCCACGGCCTTGATCTGGTCGGTGTCGCCGCCCTTGGGCTCGCGCGCCTGGTTGGCGACCAGGCCCTTCAGCCAGGCCTCGGTCGCGGCCGGGCCGGTGTGCTCGAGGATGGCGCCGAACAGCGACAGGTTGTAGGGATGCGCGCCGCTGCGCGAGCAGTACTGGCCCCTGTTCTTCGGGTCGCCGAGCTCCTCGTAGGTGTCGACATCCTCGCGCTTGATGCGGCGCTTGTTGTAGATGACGACGCGGGCGCGGGTGGAAAAGCCGAACCACTGCGAGCCCTGGCCCTCGTCCTTGCCGCGCAGGTTGGCGGGAATGCGCTGCTCCAGAAAGGCCGAGCGCACCGGCGAGAACAGGCCGCCGGTCTCCGCGCTCCACAGCCGTGCGGCGTCGACCAGCAGCACCACGTCGGCCGGGCTGGCCGCGCCTTCGCTGCGCAGGCGCTGCAGCAGCGTGGCGTCGTCGGTGCTGACCATGTTGATGCGGATGCCGGTCGCCTTGGTGAAATTGCTGTAGAGCGCCTCGTCGGTCTGGTAATGGCGGGCGGAATACAGGTTCAGCACCTGCTCCTCGGCCGCCGCGGGCAGGCTGGCGAGCGAGAGGGCCAGGCAGGCCAGCACGACCGGCGTCTTCGGGAGATTCTTCGGGAACATGGCGGGCGAGGGCGGCAGGACGCCGGGAAGTGGATCGATGCTCACGATCCTATCAGATGACGCGAATCATTCGCAATTGCATGATATTCCCAGACTTTTCCGTGCCGCCATGAAAAACGCCGGCACGGGGCCGGCGTCGTCACGCGTGTCGGTGTGCAGGCGTCAGGCCGACGGCGGCACGTAGCCGGTGGGCTGGTCGGCGCCGGCGCCGAAGAAGTAGTTCTCCATCTGGCGGGCCAGGTACTGGCGGGCGCGCGCGTCGGCCAGGTTCAGGCGGTTCTCGTTGACCAGCATGGTCTGGTGCTTGAGCCACTGCTGCCAGGCTTCCTTGCTGACGCTGTCGAAGATGCGCTTGCCCAGTTCGCCCGGATACGGCGCGAAGTCGAGGCCATCGCCTTCCTTCTTCAGCAGGATGCATTGGACGGTACGAGCCATGGGGTCTTCCTTTCTTGTCAGGGTGTCTTGTCGGAGGGGGCGGGAGCGCTCCGCGCGGGGTCAGAGCTTCTTGACCAGGACCTGCGAGCGCCGGTCCCAGTTGTACTTGCGCTTGCGCGCCTCGGGCAGCCAGTCGGGGTCGACCTGCTGGAAGCCGCGCTTGACGAACCAGTGCATCGTGCGGGTGGTCAGCACGAAGATGCTTTCCAGGCCCATCGCACGCGCACGCTGCTCGATGCGCTTGAGGATGCGCTCGCCGTCGCCCTGGCCCTGGACCTGCGGCGAGATGGTGACGGCGGCCATCTCGCCGGTGCGGGCCTCGGGATAGGGGTAGAGCGCGGCGCAGCCGAAGATGATGCCGTCGTGCTCGATGATGGTGTAGGCGCCGATGTCGCGCTCGATCTCGGTGCGGCTGCGCTTGACCAGCGTGCCGTCGCGCTCGAAGGGCTCGATCAGCTGCAGGATGCCGCCGACGTCGTCGGAGGTGGCCTCGCGCAGGCTTTCGAGCTTCTCGTCGACCACCATCGTGCCCACGCCGTCGTGGGTGAAGATCTCCATCAGCAGCGCGCCGTCGGTGGCGAAGGGCAGGATGTGCGAACGCTCGACGCCGCCCTCGCAGGCCTTGACGCAGTGCTGAAGATAGAAGGCCGGCTCGCTGGGCTGCGTCGGCGCGGGCAGCTTCTCGAGCAGCCGGCGCGCCTCGGCCAGCGACAGCTCGGTGTCGATCGGGCTCTCCAGGTCCTCGATGTTCTCGTGGATGCCCGAGATCTCGGTCATGAACAGCAGCTTGTCGGCCTGCAGCGCGACCGCGGTGGCGGTGGCCACGTCCTCCATCGTCAGGTTGAAGGCCTCGCCGGTCGGCGAGAAGCCGAAGGGCGACAGCAGCACCAGCGCGCCGATGTCGATGGCGCGGCGGATCAGCGTGGCGTCGACCTTGCGCACCAGGCCGCTGTGCATGAAGTCGACGCCGTCGACGATGCCCACCGGGCGCGCGGTCAGGAAGTTGCCCGAGACGACGCGCACCGTCGAGTTGGCCATCGGCGTGTTGGGCAGACCCTGCGAGAAGGCCGCCTCGATCTCGAAGCGCAGCTGGCCGGCGGCCTCCTGCGCGCAGTCCAGCGCGACCGGGTCGGTGATGCGCTTGCCCTGGCTGAAGCGCGAGGCGTGTCCCTTGGCGCGAAGCTGCTCGTTGACCTGGGGTCGGAAACCATGAACCAGCACCAGCCGGATGCCCATCGCATGCAGCAGCGACAGGTCCTGCACGAAGGCATTGAGCTTGCCGGTCGCGATCAGCTCGCCGGCCATGCCGACGACGAAGGTCTTGCCGTGGTACGCGTGGATGTGCGGCGCGACCGAACGGAACCAGGGAACGAAGGTGTGCGGGAAGACGAGGCTCATGGTGAGCGGCATTGTGCCCGAGCGGCCGGATCGGGGTCGGCGCCGGTTGACGTGGCGCACGACGCGTCGCAGCATGGACGCGGCCGGCGGGTCTTCCGCTCACCTGCCGGCCTGTCTCAGGCGACAAGGAGAACATGCCGATGGATCCGCGCACGACACATGGGGCCTTCAGCTGGAACGAGCTGATGACGTCCGACCCGGCCCGCGCGGCCGACTTCTACCACCAGCTCTTCGGCTGGCAGGTCGAGACGATGCAGATGCCCCAGGGCCCGTACCGCATCGTGCGGATCGAGGGCGAGCCCGCCGGCGGCATCATGGCCATGCCTCCGGGCGCCCCGGTGACGATGCGCCCGTGCTGGGGCGGCTACGTGACGGTCGACAACGTCGACGAGATGGCCGCCGAATGCGCCGCGCTCGGCGGCAAGGTGCTGGTGGCGCCGACCGACATCGCCGGCGTGGGCCGCTTCGCGGTGCTGCAGGACCCGCAGGGGGCGTTCTTCAACATCATCGACTACCTCGATACTTGATGCCGTATTCGTGAACTGTTTCACGATAATATTGGTAAGCCGAAGGTCTCTCTTCCTGATTTGATCAGTTTTGCTGAATTCGACGGGCTGCTGCGCAATATTGCCACGCAGCCAGCTCATCGAATCACTGGCGCTGATCCATCAGGAGGAAGACATGAACACGGGCATCGCGATCGCGCATGCCGGACAGGGAGGTGGGGCCCCCCATCTTCTCGACGAGCATCTTCGGGCGGTGGCCGCGCTGGCCGCGAGTCATCTGAACCACGATCCACTGGCGCGCGAGCTGGCCCGCCTGGCCGGGCTGTGGCATGACCTGGGCAAGTACCGCACCGGGTTCCAGCGCTACATCCGCATGGTGGCCGAGGCGCACATCGAGGGCCGCTTGCCGCAGGGCAGCGACAAGAGTCACTCGGCCGCTGGCGCGCTGTGGGCGGCCCAGACGCTGAAGGAGCGGCTCGGACCGCAGGGGTTGGTGCTGGCGCGGGTGCTGCAATACGTGATTGCGGGTCACCACGCCGGGCTGGACAACTGGGAGGGCGGCCTGAAGGGGCGTCTGGCCGGGTTCGATGCGGCGCGCGAGCTGGCCGAGGCACGCCAGGGCGGCCCCGCGCCGGAACTTCTGGCGCCTGCGGTGCTGAACCTGCCTGACCTGAAGCAGCTGCCCCTCGGGCGCAACGGCATCGAGGAAATCCCCGGCCGCTTCGCGCTGTGGTTGCGCATGCTGTTCTCGGCGCTGGTGGACGCGGACTTCCTGGATACCGAGGCATTCATGTCTCCTGGCGCGGCGCAGGCCCGGCAGGCGGATGCGCTGCCGATGTCCTGCCTGAGGGGCGTGTTCGACGACTACATGGCGCGCAAGGCCGAGGCGGTGCAGGCGGCCGGTCAGACCGATACGCCAGTGAACCGCCGCCGCGCCGAGGTGCTGGCCGCGTGCCGGGCCAAGGCGACGGGCGCGCCCGGCACCTACACGCTGACCGTGCCGACCGGCGGCGGCAAGACGCTGGCGAGCATGGCCTTCGCGCTCACGCACGCCGAGCGGCATGGCAAGCGCCGCGTCGTGATGGTCATCCCCTACACCAGCATCATCGAGCAGACCGCCGCGGTTTACCGCGAGGTCTTCGCGCCGCTGGGTGATGACGTGGTGATCGAACACCACAGCAACGCCGAAAGCGACGAGCGCGACGAGAACGCCCGCTCGCGGCTGGCCTGCGAGAACTGGGATGCGCCGGTCATCGTGACCACCAGCGTGCAGCTGTTCGAGAGCCTGTTCGCCCGCAGGACCTCGCGCTGTCGCAAGCTGCACAACCTTGCGAACAGCGTGCTGGTGCTGGACGAGGCGCAGTTGCTGCCGGTCGAGTACCTGCAGCCGGTGGTGGACGTGCTGCGGCTGCTGGTGAGGGATCACGGCGTGACGGTGGTGCTGTGCACCGCGACGCAGCCGACGCTGACCTCGCAGCCGCTGTTCGGTGGCAAGGGCTTGCGCGGCTACGGTCCGGGCGAGGTGACGGCGATCATCGACGACGAGGCGGGGCTCTATGCGGCGCTGCAGCGGGTGCGGGTGCATCTGCCGGCGGACCTGAAGACGCCGCAGCCCTGGAGCGTGACGACCGAGGCGCTGATGCCGCACGAGGCGGTGCTGGCCATCGTGAGCCGGCGTGCCGATGCCCGCGAGCTGTACGAAGGGTTGAAGCGCGAATTGCCGACCGGCGCACGCGGGCTGTGGCACCTGTCGGCGCTGATGTGTCCGCAGCACCGCAGCGAGGTCATCGCGGACATCAAGGCGGCGCTGGTCGCGCGGCGCGAAGCGCTGGCGCGGGGCGACGAGGCCGAGCCGGTGCGGGTGGTGTCGACGCAGTTGGTGGAGGCCGGCGTCGATCTGGACTTCCCGGTGGTGTTCCGGGCGCTGGCCGGGCTCGATTCGGTCGCGCAGGCGGCCGGGCGCTGCAACCGCGAGGGGCGGCTGGCGATGGGCGAAGTCCATGTCTTCGTGCCGCCGAAGGCGCCGCCGCCAGGGCTGATGCGGCAGGCGGCGCAGACCTGCGCACGGGTGTGGGACGGCTGCGGGGACCGCGACCCGCTGGCGCTGGAGCGCATCGCGGCGTATTTCCGGCACCTCTATGCCGACGCGGAACTGGACCGCAAGGGCATCTGCGAGGCGTTGCGCCTGCAGATCGACCGGCAGGAACAGGCGCTGGCGGTGCGCTTTCGCGATGCGTCGGACGCCTTCCGGTTGATCGACGACAAGGACGCGGCGACGGTGATCGTGCGCTACCACAGCGCGCGGTGCCGGGAGGACGTGAACGTGCTGCTGCGGATGCTGGAGCGCGACGGCCCGGCCCGCTGGCTGATGCGCAAGCTGCAGCGTTACGGCGTGACGATCTACCAGCACGATCTGAAGAAGCTGGTCGCGGGCGGCGACGTGCGCGAGCTGCCGCAGGTGCCGGGTTTGTACGTGCAGACCGAATCGGACGTGTTCTACGACCCGGTGGTGGGGGCGCAGGTCGGCGGGGCGCCCGGCGATCCGGCGAGCTACATGGCATGAGTGGGGCAACTCGCGAAGAGCTACCAAGCTCTTCGCGGTTGCCGCTGCAGCAGCAGCTAGTCAGATTTGGTTTCAACCCACATCGAGCCGGCTTGTAACGACTCAACGAGTGTTCATGCTAGCATGCACCAAATCAGACTTTAGGTGCAGCAAGACATATTTGGAATGATGATGTAGAGTGCGCTTCGTTGCAACCAGATGGGAGTCCCCCATGCTTGACCCCACGCCACTCGTCCGTGAACTGCGTCTGATGCAAAAGCAGCCGAACCATCGCTTCTACGCTTCGTGTGTCGTTGCGGTGATCGTGATCGCTGTCCCGGTGGTGCTCGCTGTGTTGCTCAGGTAGGGCTGGGGCAAGGTCGCTTCTCAGGCACAGCTTCGGCGGTGCTTCTAAACGGGAGGATTGAATGGACTTGAGTTTTTGTCTTGAGGTGCAGGGCGACTACGCCTGCTTCACCCGGCCCGAGATGAAGGTGGAGCGGGTCTCCTACGACTTCATCACGCCGTCGGCGGCTCGCTCGGTGTTCGAGGCGATCCTGTGGAAGCCGGAGATCCGCTGGCAGGTCGAGCGCATCGAGATCCTGGCGCCGGTGCGGTGGATCAGCGTGCGACGCAATGAGGTCGGCGCGGTGATCTCGACGCGCAACGTGCAGACGGCGATGACGGCCGGGCAGGGTCAGCTCGGGCTCTACATCGAGGACGAGCGCCAGCAGCGCGCCGGGCTGTTCCTGCGCGACGTGCGCTACCGGCTGCATGCGCGCATCACGGCGGTCAAGGGCGAGGCGCTGCACAACCCGGCCAAGTACGCCGAGATGTTCAGCCGCCGCGCCTCGAAGGGCCAGTGCGTCAACCAGCCCTATCTCGGCTGCCGCGAGTTCGACGCCCGCTTCCGGCTGGTGACCTCGCCGCATGGCGAGCCCGAGCCGTGTGTCGATGTGGATGGCGATTTCGGCTGGATGCTCTACGACATGGATTTCAGCCGGCCGGCGGACCCGAAGCCGACCTTCTTCCGCGCTCGGGTCGTGCGTGGCGTGCTGGACCTGTCGGGTGTGGAGGTGCGGTCATGATCCTGCAGGCTCTGCATGGCTACTACGAGCGCCGCATGCGCGACCCGGACCCGGCGCGGCGCTTGCCGGCGGCCGGGCTGGAGGAGAAGGAGATTCCGTTCATCCTGGAGCTGGCGCCGGATGGGCGGCTGGTAGGTATTTCGGACACGCGGACGCAGGAGGGCAAGAAGAAGCTCGCCCGGCGGTATCAGGTGCCGCAAGGGGTCAAGAAGACCTCCGGGGTCGCGGCCAACCTGCTGTGGGACACGGCCGAATACGTGCTCGGGCTCGACACCAAAGGCAAGCCGCAGCGGGTGGCCGAGCAGGTCGCTGCGTTCCGGCAGCGGGTGGACCAACTGGCACAGCGGGTGCCGGAGGACGCCGGGCTGGCTGCGGTTCAGCGGTTTCTGGCGGGCCAGCCGCTGGCCGATGCGCAGTCGCAGCCGCAGTGGGCCGAGATCGCCGAGGTCAATCCGATCGTGTCCTTCCGGTTGAAGGACGACATCGACCTCGTGTGCCAGCGCCCCGGCGTGATCGGTGCGGTGTCTGCGGCAGGTCCGAAGGACGATGCCCCCGGTGCAGCCCTGGTCTGTCTGATCACGGGCGACTCGGCCGAACCGGAGCGTTTGCACAGCGCCGTCAAGGGCGTCTGGGGGGCGCAGACCTCCGGCGCAAACATCGTGTCGTTCAACCTCGACGCCTTCCGCTCGTTCGGCAAGGAGCAGGGCGCCAACGCCCCGGTCAGCCCGACGGCGGCCTTCGCGTACACGACGGCCCTGAACAGCCTGCTGGCCAAGGGCTCGCGCCAGCGCATGCAGGTCGGCGACGCCAGCACGGTGTTCTGGGCGCAGTCGGGTCAGGACAGCGACTTCGAGGACGCCTTCGCCTCGTTCTTCGATGCCGACCACGACAACCCGGACGAGCACACCGAGCAGGTGCGGGCGCTGTTCGACGCGCTGCAGTCGGGGCAGTTCGATGGGGCCGGCGGCACGCGGCGCTTCTACGTCCTGGGCCTGGCGCCGAACGCCGCCCGTATCGCCATCCGTTTCTGGCACGCGGCGCCGCTGCACGAGATCGCCGTGCGCATCCGGCAGTGGTTCGACGACCTCGAACTGCAGCGCGGTCCGCACGACCCGGAGTTTCCACCGCTGTTCCGTCTGCTGACCGCCATCGCGCTGCAGGGCAAGGCCGACAACGTGCCACCGAACCTCGGCGGCGACGTGATGCGCGCCATCCTGACCGGCGGCCCGTTCCCGGCGCTGTGGCTCAACGCGGCGGTGCAGCGCTGCCGGGCCGAGCGCCATGTCAGCTACCTGCGGGCCTGCGTCATCAAGGCGTGCCTGAACCGCGCCATCCGCTTCCAGAACCCCAAGTCAGAGGAGGTCTACCGTCCCATGCTCGATCTCGACAACATGAACACGGGCTACCGGCTTGGCCGGCTGTTCGCCACGCTGGAGAAGATCCAGGAAGAGGCCAGCCCCGGCCTGAACGCCACGATCCGCGAGCGCTACTACGGTGCTGCGTCCAGCACGCCTGTGGCGGTGTTCACGACGCTGATGCGGCTGAAGAACCACCACCTCGCCAAGCTGACGAACCGAGGCCGGGCCACCAACTTCGAGAAGCTGATTGCCGAGATTGTCGGCGGCCTCGACGACTTCCCGACCCACATGGCACTGCCCGACCAGGGCCGCTTCGCGCTCGGCTACTACCACCAGCGCCAGGACTTCTTCACCAAGTCCGAAGCCAGCAAGGCTGCGGCCTGCGCAACCGCCGCTGAAACCACTGAAACCACCGAAACCACCCAGGGAGACTGAACATGAGCCTGACCCACCGTTACGACTTCGTCCTGCTGTTCGACGTGAAGGACGGCAATCCCAACGGCGACCCGGACGCCGGCAACCTGCCGCGGCTGGACGCCGAGACCGGCCACGGCCTGGTCACCGACGTGGCGCTCAAGCGCAAGGTGCGCAACTTCGTCGGCCTGGTGCACGGCGAGCAGCCGCCGCACGAGATCTACGTGAAGGAAAAGGCGATCCTGAACAAGACGCATGAGCGGGCCTACGAGGCCATCGGCGCCGGCGATGCGCTCAAGGGCGACGACAAGAAGCGCAAGGGCGGCGGCGAGACGGTCGAGAAGGCGCGCGACTGGATGTGCCGCAACTTCTTCGACGTGCGCACCTTCGGCGCCGTGATGTCCACCGGCGTCAACTGCGGCCAGGTGCGCGGTCCGGTGCAGATGACCTTCGCCCGCTCGGTCGAGCCGGTCGTCGCGCTGGAGCACTCGATCACCCGCATGGCGGTGGCGACCGAGGCCGAAGCCGAGAAGCAGGGCGGCGACAACCGCACGATGGGCCGCAAGCACACGGTGCCCTACGGCCTGTACCGCTCGCATGGCTTCATCTCGTCGTTCCTTGCCCGGCAGACCGGCTTCTCGGGCGATGACCTGGAACTGTTCTTCAAGGCGCTGGAGCAGATGTTCGAGCACGACCGCTCCGCTGCCCGCGGTCAGATGTCCACCCGCGGCCTCTATGTCTTCAAGCATGAGAGCGAACTGGGCAACGCGCCGGCCCATGCGCTGTTCGACCGCCTGACCGTGGCGCCGACTGCGCCCGGCACGCCGGCACGCGGCTTCGGTGCCTATGCCGTGCTGTTCGACGGCCAGCCGCTCGCGCCGGGCCAGTCGTTGCCGGCGGCGACTGGGGTGACGCTCACTCGACGCTGCTGAGATGGTGTCGGCCGAGAACGAAGGAGTCCGGCCTGGCGGCGACGAGCCGCCTGACCCGATCCCGCTGTCGGCCCTGCAGCACTGGGCCTACTGTCCACGCCAGTGCGGTCTGATCCATCTGGAGCAGGTGTTCGACGACAACGTGCACACGCTGAGGGGGCAGGCGGTTCACGCGCAGGTCGACCAGCCCGGTTTCGAGTTGCGCCGCGGTGTGCGCGTCGAGCGGGCGCTGCCGGTGTGGCACGACGCGCTCGGACTGATCGGCAAGACCGACGCGGTCGAGTTCGACCCGGCCGATGGGACACCCTACCCGGTCGAGTACAAGCACGGCTCGCGCCACAAGGCGGCCGACATCGCCCTCGCCGACGACATGCAGCTTGCCGCACAGGCGCTGTGCCTGGAGGCCATGACCGGGCGGGCGGTGCCGGAAGGGGCGCTGTACTACGCCAGCTCGAAGCGGCGTCGGGTCGTGCCGATCGATGCGGCACTGCGGCAGCAGGTGGCGGAAACGGTGGCTGCGGTGCGGGCGATGCTTGCCGGTGGCGTGCTGCCGGCACCGACCGCGGACGAGCGACGCTGCCGAGGCTGTTCACTGCGCGACCGCTGTCAGCCCGAGGCGTGGCGTCGGCTGCACGGTCCGCGTGACCTGCATGCGGTGCTGTTCGATCCCGAGGCGGATGCTGACTGACGATCGAACCCTAGGGGAATGACGCGATGCAACTGCTGAACACGCTGTACGTGACGGTGCCCGAGAGCTACCTGCGGCTCGACAACGACACGCTGCGCGTCGAGGTCGAACGCGAGACGCGGCTGCGCGTGCCGCTGCATCACCTGAACGCCGTGGTCTGCTTCGGCCATGTGTCGCTGAGTTCGCCGCTGATGCACCGGCTCGCCGAGGAGGGCAAGGCGCTGGTGCTGCTCGACATTCACGGCCGCTTCAAGGCGCGGCTGGAGGGCGAGACCAGTGGCAACGTGCTGCTGCGCCGGGCCCATCACCAAGCGATCGACCGGCCGGCGTTCGTGCTGGAGCTGGCGCGTACCGTGGTGGCCGGCAAGATCCGCAATCAGCGCCAGGTGCTGCAACGGGGTGCCCGTGAATCCAGGGCCGAGGACGAAGCGTCTCGGCTTGTTCGGTCCGTCGATGATCTGGCGGCAAGCCTGCGGGCGTTGCCTGCCGCCGGTGATCTGGATACGGTACGTGGTATAGAGGGAGGGGCTGCGCGGGGCTACTTCGAGGCGCTGAACCTGCTGGTGCGTGCAGACCGGCGCGAGTTCTTCTCGATGAACGGTCGCAGCCGTCGGCCACCACGCGACCGGATGAATGCGCTGCTGAGCTTCCTGTACTCGATGTGGATGAACGACTGTCGCAGTGCCATCGAGGCCGCTGGACTTGATCCGCAGCTGGGCTTCCTGCACGCGCTGCGGCCCGGTCGCGCGGCGCTGGCGCTGGATCTGGTCGAGGAGTTTCGGCCGTTCGCCGACCGGCTGGCGCTGACGCTGGTGAACCGTGGCCAGCTCGGCGCTGGCGACTTCACTGAGCGCGAGGGCGGGGCGGTTTTGCTTGAAGGGGATGCGCGCAAGGCGGTCGTCATCGCCTACCAGGAGCGCAAGAAGGAAGAGTTGACGCACCCGTTGCTGGCCGAAGCGGTGCCGCTCGGGCTGGTTCCGCTGGTGCAGGCGCGGTTGCTTGCACGCCACATTCGTGGCGAGGCGTCGACCTATGTGCCGTTCTCGGCGCGCTGACCAGCGAGCCCGCGGGGGATGTGATGCTCGTGATCGTCTGCTATGACGTCAACACTGAGACGGCAGCCGGTCGCAGACGCCTGCGCCGGGTTGCCCGCGTCTGCGAGAGCACGGGCCAACGGGTGCAGAAATCAGTCTTCGAGTGTCAGGTCACTCTTGCGCAGATGGAGGATCTGGAGCGACGCCTGCTCGCCGAAGTCGATCTCGGGCTCGACTGCCTGCGCCTGTACCGCATGGCCAGCACCCGCGGCTGCGAGGTCCGCCAGCACGGCAAGTTCCGCTCGACTGATTTCGAGGATCCTCTGGTGATTTGACATGCCGGCCATGCCGGCCGGTATGATGGCCAGCGCGAACCTCAAGTGACCGTTACATCCTCGGTGGGTTCGCGCTCCACGCAAGTCCTTGTCCCATGAAGACTTTTTCCAGCACTTTGCGCCGATCGACCCTTGCCTGTCTCTCCAGACGACCCGGTTCGCGCGATGAGCGGATTTTTCGTCGTGCTGGCAATGATTTGGCACCGTGGAGTCGCCCGCTCTGAAATGGGTGGGCGTGGGTTGAAACGCCCATCGGCAACCTTGGCGAATCCTGGCAGGGCTGTCGCCCGCTCTGAAATGGGTGGGCGTGGGTTGAAACGGAAGACCCCGAGCCGATCGCGTGAACGGTGCCCAGTCGCCCGCTCTGAAATGGGTGGGCGTGGGTTGAAACATCTGCCCTTGCGGTTCTCAATGTCGAACCCGCACGTCGCCCGCTCTGAAATGGGTGGGCGTGGGTTGAAACGACTCGCGCAGGACCTGCGTCAGCGAGCCGATGAAGTCGCCCGCTCTGAAATGGGTGGGCGTGGGTTGAAACAGCTCATGAGCCAGGCGCCCAGGCCCAGCCACATCGTCGCCCGCTCTGAAATGGGTGGGCGTGGGTTGAAACAGCCTGGGCGACGCAGGTGACAGCCCCGTCCGCGTGTCGCCCGCTCTGAAATGGGTGGGCGTGGGTTGAAACTTCGTGGCCAGGGTCTTCTCGACCAGGCGCACGATCGTCGCCCGCTCTGAAATGGGTGGGCGTGGGTTGAAACGTCCGGATGCCGTATCGGAGCCCGCCGCCGTCAAGTCGCCCGCTCTGAAATGGGTGGGCGTGGGTTGAAACCTCGGCCGCGATGCGCAGCGCCTCCGGCACTTCCGCGTCGCCCGCTCTGAAATGGGTGGGCGTGGGTTGAAACTCGCCATCGAGCAAGCTGCCTCCCGGGGTCTGCTGTCGCCCGCTCTGAAATGGGTGGGCGTGGGTTGAAACAACTTCGGCGGCCAGCAGCAGACCACCGGCAGCGCGTCGCCCGCTCTGAAATGGGTGGGCGTGGGTTGAAACATCCACCCCATCAGCACAGAGATAGCCACTACCGGTCGCCCGCTCTGAAATGGGTGGGCGTGGGTTGAAACTGTGCTGCCGTCAGCACGGCATTTGCGAGTCCCATGTCGCCCGCTCTGAAATGGGTGGGCGTGGGTTGAAACGTCCGGATGCCGAATCTGAGCCCGCCGCCGTCGACGTCGCCCGCTCTGAAATGGGTGGGCGTGGGTTGAAACGAGAGGCTGTTGTATGCCTCCTGAGGTCCGGACAGGTCGCCCGCTCTGAAATGGGTGGGCGTGGGTTGAAACGTCATCGGCCGGGAATGGCTACAGCCCCGACAGCGGTCGCCCGCTCTGAAATGGGTGGGCGTGGGTTGAAACGCTTCGGCGATCGAGCGCGTGAAGTCATCCGGCACGGTCGCCCGCTCTGAAATGGGTGGGCGTGGGTTGAAACACGAGCGGCAGCCCGAAGGCGATCAGCGAGTAGACGGTCGCCCGCTCTGAAATGGGTGGGCGTGGGTTGAAACGATCAGCTGATGTGGGCTGGTCCGTCGACCCGGAGGTCGCCCGCTCTGAAATGGGTGGGCGTGGGTTGAAACACTGCCATTGCCTGATCTCCTAAGATGGCGTTGGTGTCGCCCGCTCTGAAATGGGTGGGCGTGGGTTGAAACCAGCGGCATCGGCGCGATGTACGACAGCGCCAACAGCGTCGCCCGCTCTGAAATGGGTGGGCGTGGGTTGAAACATCGCGTCGGGGTAGCGGCGGCGGATCAGGTCGGCGTCGCCCGCTCTGAAATGGGTGGGCGTGGGTTGAAACCGCGCGGCTCATTAGGAGCTGGCGCGGCAGGCTGAGGGTCGCCCGCTCTGAAATGGGTGGGCGTGGGTTGAAACGAGCCATCACCGTCAACGGCACCGCCGCGGGGACGTCGCCCGCTCTGAAATGGGTGGGCGTGGGTTGAAACACCGCCCTGGCCGGTGTTGCAGGGGGGCCGAAAAGCGTCGCCCGCTCTGAAATGGGTGGGCGTGGGTTGAAACATGGCGAAGGCATCAATGGTCCCTGAGGCCGGGGTCGCCCGCTCTGAAATGGGTGGGCGTGGGTTGAAACGTCTACCTCGCCGACCACCGCACCCAGACCGTGAGTCGCCCGCTCTGAAATGGGTGGGCGTGGGTTGAAACGCCCGCCCAGAGACTCATTGAATCAGTGCTGACCGGTCGCCCGCTCTGAAATGGGTGGGCGTGGGTTGAAACATCGCCGCGCATGAGTGCCCGGTTGGGTCCGGCGAACGTCGCCCGCTCTGAAATGGGTGGGCGTGGGTTGAAACGGTGAGCTCGCCGCCCGACGCCACCTGCAGCAGCAGTCGCCCGCTCTGAAATGGGTGGGCGTGGGTTGAAACTGATGACCAGGTGCGTGAAATCAGACGATCTGACCGTCGCCCGCTCTGAAATGGGTGGGCGTGGGTTGAAACGAAACGTCGAACTGCAGCCCGGTCTTGACGTTGTACGTCGCCCGCTCTGAAATGGGTGGGCGTGGGTTGAAACTGACCGCCCATCACGTTGCCGAGCATGGTCGCCAAGTCGCCCGCTCTGAAATGGGTGGGCGTGGGTTGAAACGCCTGCCAGATCTCGCGCAGCCGCGGCAGTACCTGTCGCCCGCTCTGAAATGGGTGGGCGTGGGTTGAAACGGTGAGCGACGTGCCGATGCGCAACGAAATTGCGTCGCCCGCTCTGAAATGGGTGGGCGTGGGTTGAAACGCGTTCGGGCACTCGGTGAAATACTGGCGCGCCTCCTCGTCGCCCGCTCTGAAATGGGTGGGCGTGGGTTGAAACATCTCGGCTTGCACGCTCACGCCGATCGTCCGGCCGTCGCCCGCTCTGAAATGGGTGGGCGTGGGTTGAAACTGCAGGCGCTCGGCCTCGAGCGAGTCGCGCAGCGGTCGCCCGCTCTGAAATGGGTGGGCGTGGGTTGAAACCGCGCCGATGCCGTGGGCGCGCTCTTGCCATGCCTGTCGCCCGCTCTGAAATGGGTGGGCGTGGGTTGAAACAGACGTGGCAGACCGTGGTCGGCGTGTGGGCCGAGGGTCGCCCGCTCTGAAATGGGTGGGCGTGGGTTGAAACGCCTGATCTGCGGCGAAAAAGGAGGGGCCGAGTGGGTCGCCCGCTCTGAAATGGGTGGGCGTGGGTTGAAACGGTGACGGCGTGCACCGAGAAAGCCGCGGCCATGCGTCGCCCGCTCTGAAATGGGTGGGCGTGGGTTGAAACATCGATCTCGAGGGCTACATCAATGGCCTGCTGGGTCGCCCGCTCTGAAATGGGTGGGCGTGGGTTGAAACCAGGGACACGGCCGGGTCGTGCAAATGCTGGGTGGTCGCCCGCTCTGAAATGGGTGGGCGTGGGTTGAAACACGTAGGCGGCCGACGCCGTCGCCTGAGCTGCTGCGTCGCCCGCTCTGAAATGGGTGGGCGTGGGTTGAAACCAGCGCCAGGTGCAGGTGTCCGTGGTGCTGTCAGGTCGCCCGCTCTGAAATGGGTGGGCGTGGGTTGAAACCAGGCCGCCTCGTCGTGCAGCGTGCCGCAGCCCTCGTCGCCCGCTCTGAAATGGGTGGGCGTGGGTTGAAACGTGGACTGCCACGTGCACCCGGTCAGCGGGCTGAGGTCGCCCGCTCTGAAATGGGTGGGCGTGGGTTGAAACATTGAGGGAACCCGCGCCGCCGAGCGCTACCACCGGTCGCCCGCTCTGAAATGGGTGGGCGTGGGTTGAAACTCGACCCCGTACCGCAAGGCCGAGAACGTCACCCGTCGCCCGCTCTGAAATGGGTGGGCGTGGGTTGAAACCCCCGCTGAGCCGCGGCGTGGCCACGCTCTGGACCGTCGCCCGCTCTGAAATGGGTGGGCGTGGGTTGAAACTTCGCGGTGTTGCTGTGGCGGGGCTGCCTGCTGTGGTCGCCCGCTCTGAAATGGGTGGGCGTGGGTTGAAACAACATGACCGCTACCACCAACACCATCACCCTCAGTCGCCCGCTCTGAAATGGGTGGGCGTGGGTTGAAACAACGCCGGCGGCGCGATCGCGCGCAGCCTGATCGTGTCGCCCGCTCTGAAATGGGTGGGCGTGGGTTGAAACGTGGCCCTCGTCGGCGAGAGCGGTGCCGGCAAGACCGTCGCCCGCTCTGAAATGGGTGGGCGTGGGTTGAAACACCACCACCAGCACAGGAGCAGAAATGTCCAACGCGTCGCCCGCTCTGAAATGGGTGGGCGTGGGTTGAAACCTGACGGTGCAGGCCAGCCACGACGCCGCCGGCGTCGCCCGCTCTGAAATGGGTGGGCGTGGGTTGAAACACGCTGATCAGCCTGGTCCGAACCTACGCGCTCCGGTCGCCCGCTCTGAAATGGGTGGGCGTGGGTTGAAACGTGCACGCTGGCGGCAGTCGCGAATCCTTCGGCCAGCGTCGCCCGCTCTGAAATGGGTGGGCGTGGGTTGAAACGTGATCCCCCGCCCGGCCCAGATGCAGACCGTGATGTCGCCCGCTCTGAAATGGGTGGGCGTGGGTTGAAACGTCGGGCTCCAGACGGTCCAGGTGACGCTGCAGTGTCGCCCGCTCTGAAATGGGTGGGCGTGGGTTGAAACCGCGGCTCGGCCGCCACCGGCACGCTGAAGGACGCACGTCGCCCGCTCTGAAATGGGTGGGCGTGGGTTGAAACCCCCATCGTGCAGCGCCAGCCGGCCGTCTACGCTCGTCGCCCGCTCTGAAATGGGTGGGCGTGGGTTGAAACGCGAGCATGCAGCCGGCCGCCTGATCACCAACCAGGTCGCCCGCTCTGAAATGGGTGGGCGTGGGTTGAAACAGCTCCTGCAGGATCTGGCCGCACTGCGTCACATCGGTCGCCCGCTCTGAAATGGGTGGGCGTGGGTTGAAACGCAGCTTCCGGCTTGTTGCTGACGCTGGAGTAATCGGTCGCCCGCTCTGAAATGGGTGGGCGTGGGTTGAAACGGTCACACCCTCCCAGCCGACGATCCAGCGCATGGTCGCCCGCTCTGAAATGGGTGGGCGTGGGTTGAAACGCCAGCATGCAGCCGGCCGCCTGATCACCAACCAGGTCGCCCGCTCTGAAATGGGTGGGCGTGGGTTGAAACGCGATCCACTCGCAGCCGCCCTCGCTCTCCCATTCGTCGCCCGCTCTGAAATGGGTGGGCGTGGGTTGAAACCTGGCATGGCCGACGCCGGCGCCATCGTCCGCGTCGTCGCCCGCTCTGAAATGGGTGGGCGTGGGTTGAAACGCTGCCGGGGCGTCATGCATCTGGATCCGCACCTTGTCGCCCGCTCTGAAATGGGTGGGCGTGGGTTGAAACTTCGACGTCTTCCGGGTGCCGACGCGGCGCACGGGTCGCCCGCTCTGAAATGGGTGGGCGTGGGTTGAAACCTGCAGCAGCTGCGCGACCAGATCGCGACGCAGGGGTCGCCCGCTCTGAAATGGGTGGGCGTGGGTTGAAACGGCTTGGGTCATTTTTACTGAAGGACAAAAACTGGTCGCCCGCTCTGAAATGGGTGGGCGTGGGTTGAAACTGACCAGACCATGGCAAAGCGCAACCTTCCGCAGGTCGCCCGCTCTGAAATGGGTGGGCGTGGGTTGAAACCTGCTACTCCCTGCCTGTGACGAGTGCAATCGGGCGGTCGCCCGCTCTGAAATGGGTGGGCGTGGGTTGAAACAGCAGGTCGGCGATGACCGAGCGCGCGAAGTCCTTGTCGCCCGCTCTGAAATGGGTGGGCGTGGGTTGAAACTTCCAGCGCGCAGCAGCACGCCAATATGCAGCCGGTCGCCCGCTCTGAAATGGGTGGGCGTGGGTTGAAACGCCACCGGAGAATGAGCATGACCGACACCATCCCCGTCGCCCGCTCTGAAATGGGTGGGCGTGGGTTGAAACAGCCCCGTGAACGATCTGCTCGGGCATGGTCAGAACCCGTCGCCCGCTCTGAAATGGGTGGGCGTGGGTTGAAACCCGCTGGCGGCCACTTTGGCGGGGATGATCCGGTCGTCGCCCGCTCTGAAATGGGTGGGCGTGGGTTGAAACTGTCCGCCGAACTCCTGCAGCCCCATGAACCGGTCGTCGCCCGCTCTGAAATGGGTGGGCGTGGGTTGAAACGCCCGTGATGTGGTCGATCGGAACTCGGACCTCCGTCGCCCGCTCTGAAATGGGTGGGCGTGGGTTGAAACGACGGTCTTGAAGTAGCCGAGGTAGTGTCGCGTGCGTCGCCCGCTCTGAAATGGGTGGGCGTGGGTTGAAACAGCGCGGCCAGGTAGGTCGTGCCGGGGTTGGCCGCGTCGCCCGCTCTGAAATGGGTGGGCGTGGGTTGAAACTGCGCAGCGGTGGCGCTGCGGTTGTTGCGCAGCGTCGCCCGCTCTGAAATGGGTGGGCGTGGGTTGAAACGACGATGTCGCGGATGGGTGCCTGAGGGTCGAGCAGTCGCCCGCTCTGAAATGGGTGGGCGTGGGTTGAAACTCCGGGTCCGCGTTGCGGCCCGATGCCGATGGTGTCGTCGCCCGCTCTGAAATGGGTGGGTGTGAATTGAAACACGTTGATGACCTCGCCGGCATCGATGCGGCGGCGGTCGCCCGCTCTTCACTGGTTGAATTTTGTTTTTGAATGCAACAATTAAATTTGAGTCAGGTCCTCTTCATGTTGTTGTATTAAGGTGGGAGCATGGATTGAGGCGACGCCAGTGCTTACGGGCTTGTCGGCCGAGAAGGATCGCTTGCCCTGAAATGGGTGGGCATGGGTTGAAACACGCTGCCCATCTACGGCGCTAGTTCGGTGACCTGTCGCCCGCTCTGAAATGGGTGGGTGTGAATTGAAACACGTTGATGACCTCGCCAGCATCGATGCGGCGGCGGTCGCCCGCTCTTTACTGGTTGAATTTTGTTTTTGAGTGCAACAATTAAATTTGAGTCAGGTCCTCTTCATGTTGTTGTATTAAGGTGGGCGCATGGATTGAGGCGACGCCAGTGCTTACGGGCTTGTCGGCCGAGAAGGATCGCCTGCCCTGAAATGGGTGGGAGCGGATTGAAACAGGTACTCGGACTCAATCTGGCAGATGCCTTTTACGGTCGGCTGCTCTGAAATGAGTGGACGTGAATTGAAACTGCCATTTCTAAGGACATTTCGGGTGATCTAACGTGTCGCTCATTCTGAGATGGATGGGTGTGGATTGAAACACCGTGGCGCGAATCAAGGGGGAGACTGATTGTTGTCCGCTCTAGAGCGAGGGGGCGTGAATTGAAACAGGTTGCAAGTATTGTGTTGCGACACAATTTTTATGTCGTCTTTTCTGTAATGGATGGACGTGAATTGAAACCCGTGAGGATTGGTGGCATGACGCGCTGTTCGCATCCCCAGTTATAAATTGGGTGTGGATTGAAACCATGCCGAGGTTGAGCTCTGCGAGGATGGTGGCGCGTCGCTTGCCCCGAAATGGGAGGGATTGAAGCAGCCAGGAACAGAGGATCTGCGGAGCGCATAGAGCAGTCATCCTCTCTGGAGTTCGCGGGGTGGATGGGCGGCGTGCAGAGTTCACGATACCCGTGCTGTGCAGACGGCCTGATGGCCGCCGAATGCGCCGCGCTCGGCGGCAAGGTGCTGGTGGCGCCGACGACATCGCCGGCGTGGGCCGCTTCGCGGTGCTGCAGGACCCGCAGGGGGCGTTCTTCAACATCATCGACTACCTCGATACCTGACACGGCACCCGACCGAGACATGAGGCACACGCACGGGAACTTGCACGTTCTTGCATTTGCATGCGGGCGATAAGATCAGGAGTTTCCCGATCCGGGTGCCACTCCTGTCGAGCCCAACATGCCGTCTTCCTTCCGGTCTCCTGCCGTGCCGCCTGTCCCGGTGCCCGGGGGCCGTCGCGCCGTGCTGCGGGCGGCGGGCCTGATCGTCCTGGCGGTGCATGCCGGCGCGTTCGCGGCCACGGCTGCGCCCACGCCCCCGGACGAAGCGTTCCTCTCCTTCACGGTGAGCGAGCACGAGACGCTGATCTCGCTGGGACGGCGGCTGCTGACCGATCCGCGCCAGTGGCCGCAGCTGCAGGCGCTCAACCGCATCGCCGATCCGCGGCGCATTCCGGTCGGCACGGTGCTGCGCATCCCGCTGCGGCTGATGGCCGCCGAGCCGGCGCCGGCGCGCGTGCTGGCGGCGTCTGGCGAGGTGCGCGGCGCCGATGGCCGGGCGCTGCAGGCCGGACAGGCGGTGCCGCAGGGCAGCCGGGTGCAGACCGGTGGCGACGGCCAGGCGACGCTGCAGCTGGTCGACGGCACGGTGCTGCGGCTGCGCGCGGCCAGCACGCTGCAGGTGGACCTGTCGCAGCGCCTGCCCCGCGCGAGCGGGTCGCTGTCGGGCGTCAGGCTTCAGGACGGCCAGGTGGAGGTCAAGGCGCAGAAGGTGTCGGGCGGCCTGCCCGGCTTCCGGGTCGGCACGCCGCAGGGGCTGCTGGGCGTGCGCGGCACCGAGTTCCGCGTCAGCGTCGACGCGCTCGCCGAGCTGACCCGCAACGAGGTGCTCGAGGGCGTGGTGATGACCGAGGGCCCGGCGGGCCGCGCCGGCCGGCCGGTGGAGGCCGGATTCGGCGTCGTGGTCGATCGCGGCGGCACGGTGCCGACGCCGGTGCGGCTGCCCGTGGCGCCCGACCTGTCGACCTGGCCGTCATGGCGGGACCAGGTGCTGGTGCGCTTTCCCGCCCTGACGCAGCCGGGGGCCGCGGCCTTCCGCGGCCAGGTGGCCGCGGCGAGCGACAGCCGCTTCGAGCGGGTGCTGGAGGATGTGCGCGTCGAGGCCGGCGAGCTGCGCTTTGCACACCTGCCCGATGGCGACTATGTGGTGCGGGTGCGCGCCGAGGATGCGCGCGGCCTGCAGGGCCTGGACGCGCGCCATGCCTTCACGCTGAAGGCCCGGCCCGAGCCGCCGCTGCCGATCAGTCCGGGCCCGAAGGCCATCGTGTCCGGCTCCCGGCTGGACCTGGCCTGGGCGACGGTCGAGGAGGCGCGCAGCTATCGGGTGCAGCTGTCGCGCACCGAGGAGATCCGCGAGACGCTGCAGGACCGCCGCGGCCTGGCGTCGCCGGCGCTGACGGTGGACGGCCTGTCGCCGGGGGTCTATTTCTGGCGGGTGGCCAGCGAGCGCAGCACCACCGACCAGGGGCCGTTCGGCGCGGTGCACCGGGTCGAGCTGCGGCCGGTTCCGGCGCCGCCGCCGCCGCCGCGCATCGACGAGGACGGGGTGCGCATGGCCTGGGAGGGCCTGCCGGGCCAGAGCTTCGACGTCGAGTTCGCGCGCGACGCGAGCTTCTCGGTGCTGGCGCTGGCGCGCCGCGTCGACACGCCGGTGCTGGAGGTGAAGATGCCGGGCACCGGGCGCTACTTCCTGAGGCTGCGTGCGCGTGACCCGGACGGCTTCGTCGGGCCCTACACCGCGCCGCAGCGTTTCGACGTGCCCAACTGCCTGCGCGGCGGGCAGGGCGGCTGCGTGACCGGGGCCGACGGCGGCACGGTGCTGCTCGCGCCATGACGCCGGGGGCCGGGCGGCTGCGCCTGCCGGCCGGCGTCGGCGTCGCCCTGGTGCTGGCCGCGCTGGCCTTCGTGCTGCCGCTGGGCGGCTGGACCTGGCGCGCCGACCGGCTGGTCTATGACGTCGGCCTGTCGCTGTGGCGCCGTCCGTCGCCGCCCGACATCGTGATCGTCGCGATCGACGATGCCAGCGTCGCCGCGATCGGCCGCTGGCCCTGGCCGCGCGCGGTTCACAGCACGCTGCTGGCCCGGCTGGCCGAGGCGCGGCCGCGTGCCATCGGGCTGGACGTGACCTTCAGCGAGCCCGATCCCGATCCGGCGCAGGACGCGCTGCTGGCGCGCCAGCTCGCGGCCGCGGCTCCGGTGGTGATGTCGGTGGACTGGGTCGCCGCGGGCCCGGGCCAGCCGCCGCGGCTGCTGCTGCCGGTCACCGGGCTGCCGCCCGGGGTCGGCGTGGGCACCGCCGAGGCCTCGGTCGATGCCGACGGCGTGATGCGCCATGCCTTCCTGAGCGCCGGCGCGGCGTCGTCGCCGGTGCCGCACATGGCGCTGGCCCTGCTGCGCGCCGCGGGCGAGCGGCCGGCGCCGGGGCTGCCGGTCTCGACCGACGAGGAGGACACGCGGCCGCCCGGTGCCGCCTGGCAGCGCGGCGAGCGCTTCCTGATCCGCTATGGCGGCCCGCCTGGCCACGTCGAGCGCATTTCCTATCTGGACGTGCTGCGCGGCGTGGTGCCGCCGGAGCGGCTGGCCGGCCGCTATGTGCTGGTGGGCATGACCGCCACCGGCCTGGGCGACACCGTGGCCACGCCGGTGAACCGCCAGCACCACGCGATGCCCGGTGTCGAGGTGCTGGCCAGCACGCTGTACACGCTGCGCAGCGGCGACACGCTGCGGCCGCTGTCGCCGCTGGCCGGCGCGACGCTGTCGGCCGCGCTGATCCTGGTCCTGATGGCCGGCATCCAGCGCTCCGGCGCCCGCAGGGCGCTGGCGCTGGCGGTGGTTGCGGTGCCGCTGGGGATCGGCGCGAGCCTGGCGGCGCTCGGGCTCGGCCTGTGGTGGAGCCCGGTGTCGTGGGCGCTGGCGGCGGTGCTGGCCTATCCGCTGTGGAGCTGGCGGCGGCTGGAGCAGGCAGTCGACGCGCTCGATGCCGAGATCGGCCGGCTGGTGCCGGAGGCCGGCCTGAATCCGGACGGGACGGCGGGCGTCGTCTCGCGTCGGCGCGACGCGCTGGCGCTGCGGCTCGAGGCTTTGCATGCCGCCACCGACACGGTGCGCAGCGCGCGGCGCTTCCTGTCGGACGCGCTGGCCGGCCTGCCCACCGCGATGGCGGTGACCGACGAGCGCGGCCGGGTGCTGCTGGCCAATGCGCTGGCGGCGCGCCTGTTCGAGCTCGAGCGCGCCGAGGAGATGCTGGGGCTGGAGCTGCCGGGCCTGCTGGTGGAGTTCGTGCCCGCCTCCGGCGCGCAGGGCATCGATCTCGAGGCGCTCTTCCAGCCCGGGCCCGCCGAGCCGGCGGCCTGCGTGGTCGAGGCCCGCGCCGAGCGCCTGGGCGACTTCCTGCTGCATTTCGCGCCGGTGCTGCTGCTCGGGCAGCAGCGCTGGGTGGTGACCTTCTCGGACGTGAGCGCCATCCGCCAGGCGCAGCGCCGGCGCGACCGCGCGCTGGCCTTCGTCTCGCACGACCTGCGCTCGCCGGCCAATGCGCTGATGCTGATGGCCGACCTGGTCCGGCGCGGCCGCATGGACATGACGCCCGAGGCCTTCCTGGACGAGGTGCAGCGCCTGGGCGCGCGCACGCTGCAGCTGGCCGACGACTTCGTCCGCGTCGCGCATGTCGAGTCGCGGCCGCTGCAGCTCGAGCCGGTCGGGGTGGCCGCGCTGCTCGACGAGGTGGTGGCGGACTTCCGGCCCCAGGCGCTGGCCGCGCAGGTCCGCCTGGGCTGGCAGGCCGACGCGCCAGCCTCGCCGGCCTCGCCGGTCTGGCCGATGGACCGGGCGCTGGTGCAGCGCGCGGTGGGCAATCTGGTCTCCAACGCGATCAAGCACAGCCCGGCCGGCGGGGCGGTCACGATCCTGATGCGGCTCGAGGCGGGGGACGCGGCCGGGGCGGAGGCGCTGTGCCTGACGGTGTGCGACCAGGGGCCGGGCCTGTCGGCGGCGCAGCGCGAGCGCCTGAACCAGGGCGACGACGAGGGCCTGCCGGCGGGCGATGCCGGCGGGGTCGGCCTGGGGCTGCAGTTCGTGCAGATCGTGGCGCGGCGCCACCGCGGCCGGCTGCGTGCGCTGCCGGGCCAGGCCGAGGCCGCCGGCCGCTTCGAGCTGGCCCTGGGCCGGGCGGGGGCGGGCTGAGCGCGGATAATCCCGCCCCGTGACTTCCCCGACCGTTCCCCCGACCGCTGCCCCGGCGGCCCCGAAGCCGGCCCGCCCGCCGCGTCCGCCCCGTTCCTCGCGTCCGCCGGCCCCGGCCAACCCGGTGCCGCCGATCACCTATCCGGACAGCCTGCCGGTCAGCGCGCGCCGCGACGAGATCGCGCGCGCGATGGCCGAGCACCAGGTCGTCATCGTCTGCGGCGAGACCGGCTCAGGGAAAACGACGCAGCTGCCCAAGATCGCGCTCGAGCTGGGCCGCGGCCTGGGCGCGGGCGGCACGGGCCTGATCGGCCACACGCAGCCGCGCCGGATCGCCGCCAGTTCGGTGGCCAAGCGCATCGCCGAGGAGCTGAAGTCGCCGCTGGGCGAGGTGGTCGGCTACAAGGTGCGCTTCCAGGACCGGCTGCAGGCCGGCGCCTCGGTCAAGCTGATGACCGACGGCATCCTGCTGGCCGAGACGCAGACCGACCCGCTGCTGCGCGCCTATGACACGCTGATCATCGACGAGGCGCACGAGCGCAGCCTCAACATCGACTTCCTGCTCGGCTACCTGCGCCAGATCCTGCCGCGCCGGCCGGACCTGAAGATCGTCGTCACCTCGGCCACCATCGACGCCGAGCGCTTCGCGCAGCACTTCGCCTCGCGCAAGGGGCCGGCGCCGGTGATCATGGTCAGCGGCCGCACCTTCCCGGTCGAGCAGCGCTGGAAGCCCTTCGAGGAGGCGAAGGACTTCGACCTGAACGACGCCATCGCCGATGCGGTCGACGACCTCTGGCGCGGCGCCGGCGCCGGCGACATCCTCGTCTTCCTGCCGGGCGAGCGCGAGATCCGCGAGGCCGCCGACCACCTGAGGAAGCACCTCAGCCACCAGCCGCTGCACCGCCACGCCGACATCCTGCCGCTGTTCGCGCGGCTGTCGCAGGCCGAGCAGGACCGTGTCTTCGAGACGGGCGGGGGAAAGCGCATCGTGCTGGCGACCAACGTGGCCGAGACCTCGCTGACGGTGCCGGGCATCCGCTACGTGATCGACGCCGGCACCGCGCGGGTCAAGCGCTACAGCTACCGCAACAAGGTCGAGCAGCTGCAGGTCGAGCCGGTCAGCCAGGCGGCGGCCAACCAGCGCGCCGGCCGCTGCGGCCGCGTCGCCAACGGCATCTGCATCCGGCTCTATGACGAGAAGGACTTCCTGAGCCGGCCGCGCTTCACCGATCCGGAGATCCTGCGCTCGTCGCTGGCCGGGGTGATCCTGCGGATGAAGTCGCTCGGCCTGGGGCTGGTCGAGGACTTTCCCTTCATCGAGCCGCCGCCGCGCAAGGCGGTCGCCGACGGCTACGCGCTCCTGGGCGAGCTGGGCGCGGTCGACGAGGCCAACGAGCTGACCGCCATCGGCCGGGAACTCGCCAAGCTGCCGCTCGATCCGCGCGTGGGCCGCATGATCCTGGAGGCCCGCAACCGGGAGGCGCTGCACGAGGTGCTGGTCATCGCCAGCGCCTTGAGCGTGCAGGACGTGCGCGACCGCCCGCTCGAGGCCCAGCAGGCGGCCGACGAGAAGCACAGGAAATTCGACGACGAGCGCTCCGAGTTCATGGGCTACCTGAAGCTCTGGAAGTGGATCGAGGAGGGCCGGGGCCACCACGGCCACGCCGACGCCGCCCGGGCCGGGCAGAAGGTCGACACCCACAAGCTCAGCAACCGCCAGCAGGAGCAGCGCCTGCGCGAGAGCTTCGTCAACCCGCGCCGGGTGCGCGAGTGGCGCGACATCCACAGCCAGCTCCACACCGTGGTGGCCGAGCACGGCTGGCGCCTGAACGGCACGCCGGCAACCTACGAGCAGGTGCACCAGTCGATGCTGGCGGGCCTCCTGGGCAACATCGGCTGCAAGGCCGACGACGACGAGTGGTACCTGGGCGCGCGCGGCATCAAGTTCTGGCGCCATCCGGGCGCGCACCTGTCGAAGAAGCCCGGGCGCTGGCTGATCGCCGCCGAGCTGGTCGACACCACGCGCCTGTTCGGCCGCGGGCTGGCGGCCATCGAGCCGCAGTGGATCGAGCCGATCGCCGGCCATCTGCTGAAGAAACAGCTGCTGGAGCCGCACTGGGAGAAGAAGGCGGGCGAGGTGGTCGCCTTCGAGCGCGCCACGCTCTACGGCATCGTCGTCTACAACCAGCGCCGGGTGAACTTCGGCAACGTCGATCCGGTGGCCGCGCGCGAGATCTTCATCCGCGAGGCGCTGGTGAACGGCGAGTGGGAGACGCGGCTGCCTTTCCTGGCGCACAACCAGAAGATGATCCGCCAGGTCGAGGAGCTGGAGCACAAGTCGCGCCGCCAGGACGTGCTGGTCGACGAGCACCTGATCTTCGCCTACTACGACGCGCAGCTGCCGCAGGAGGTGGTCAGCGGCGCGAGCTTCGAGCGCTGGTACCGCCACGAGCAGAAGCTCAACCCGAAGCTGCTGCACCTGACGCGCGACGAGCTGATGCGCCACGAGGCCGCCGGCATCACCACCGCGGCCTTCCCGAAGACGATCCGCCTCGGCGGCATCGACTGCACCGCCACCTACCTGCACGCGCCGGGCGATGCCAAGGACGGTGTCACCGTCACCGTGCCGATCTACGCGCTCAACCAGGTCAGCGAGGAGCGCTGCGACTGGCTGGTGCCGGGCATGCTGGAGGCCAAGGTGCTGGCGCTGGTCAAGAGCCTGCACCAGCGGCCGCGCTCGCGGCTGATGCCGCTGGCCGAGTTCGTCGCCGAGTTCGTCGAGCTGAACCCGTTCGCGCAGGGGCCGCTGCTGGAGACGCTGCTCAAGGCGGTGCGCGAGCGCACCCAGCTGGCGGTGCAGCGCAACGACTTCAAGCTCGACATGGTGGCGCCGCACCTGTTCATGAACTTCCGCGTCGTCGACGAGCACGGCCGCCAGCTCGGCACCGGGCGCAACCTGGCGGCGCTGAAGGCCGAGCTGGGCGGGCAGGCGCGGTCGGCCTTCCAGGCGCTGGCGGCGCTGAAGACGGGCGCCGCCCCGGCGGCCGAGGCCGCTGCGGTCATGCCGGCGCCGGGGACCGCGCCGGCGGGCAGCCGCAGCGCGAAGGCCAGCCCGCCGCCGCCGTCGGCCGCACCCGAGCCGCTCGCGCCCCAGGCCTACACCGCCTGGACCTTCGGCGAGCTGCCCGAGCTGATGGAGATCCGCAAGGCCGGCCAGACGCTGATCGGATTTCCCGCGCTGATCGACCGCGGCACGCAGGTCGAGATCGAGGTCTTCGACGAGCCGGCGGTGGCGGCGGCGAAGCACCGCGCCGGCCTGCGCCGGCTGCTGGCGCTGAACCTCAAGGAGCCGCTGAAGTACCTCGAGAAGAACATTCCCGACCTGCAGAAGATGGCGGTGGCCTTCATGCCGCTGGGCACGCAGGAGGAACTGCGCGCGCAGATCATCGACGTGGCGCTGGACCGCGCTTTCCTGGCCGAGCCGCTGCCGCATGACGCCGCCTCCTTCCAGGCGCGCATCGACGAGGGCCGCACCCGGCTGAACCTGATCGCGCAGGAGATCGCCCGCCAGGCCGGCACGGTGCTGCTGGAGTTCGCCGCCGCGCAGCGCAAGCTCAAGGACGCCCGCGCGCCCAAGGACGTCGCCGACGACATCGCCGCGCAGCTGCAGCGCCTGATGGGCAAGCGCTTCATCGCCACGACGCCGTGGGCGCAGCTGCAGCACCTGCCGCGCTACCTCAAGGGCGTGCAGCTGCGGCTCGACAAGCTGCGGGGCGATCCGGCGCGCGATGCGCAGCGCCTGGCCGAGCTGCGCCCGCTCGAGCAGCGCTGGAGCCGGCGGGTGGCCGAGCTCAAGGGCGCGCCCGACGCCCGCCTCGACGAGTACCGCTGGCTGATGGAGGAGCTGCGCATCAGCTTCTTCGCGCAGGAGCTACGCACGCCGCAGCCGGTCAGCACCAAGCGGCTGGACAAGGTCTGGGCGCAGATGTCCATGTGAGGCCGGCGGTTCCGAGCCGGGTGTGGCCGGTGTGGCGCCACGGTCACGACCTTGGTCGTGACATCGGTCACGGAATTCGGCCAGAATCGGAACGCCACCGAACCGGTGGTGCAACCCGTTCTGGAAGGACAGTGACCATGGGTCTCATCGGCACGATCTTGATCGGCTTCGTCATCGGTCTGGTGGCGCGCGCCATCCTGCCGGGCACGCAGGCGTTGGGCTTCATCCTGACGACGCTGCTGGGCATCGGCGGCTCGCTGCTGGCCGGCTATGTCGGGCAGGCGATGCACTGGTACACCCTGGGCCAGCCGGCGGGCTTCCTCGCGTCGGTGGTCGGCGCGGCGGCGCTGCTGTTCATCGTCGGCAAGCTGCGCGGCGCCTCGACCTGAGCGCACCGGGCGGGCGCGTCGCCGGCCCGGTGGCGCGTCGTCAGTCGCCGCGGCCGCGCGGGTCCATCTTCAGGAAGACCTCGGGATCGGGCGCGAAGTCGGCGTGCAGCGGCAGCAGCGCGCCGCCCAGCGCTCGGGCGTCCGAGCCGATGGTGCCCGGATGCAGGCGCGGGCGGCGCACGCCCTCCCAGCAGTGCAGGTCCAGCGCGTTGCCGGTCTGCGTGATCAGCCGCGCCAGCAGCCGGCGGTCGACGACGCCGTCGATGACGATGTCGTCGAGGTCGAGCACGCAGCTCGCGCCGGTGATCGCCATCGCCAGCGCTCGCGAGGCGTTGCCCAGCCAGGCCTGCGTGTGCGCGACCCACGGCGGCTCGAGCGCGCGCTCGTCGAGCGCGGCGCCCGGGTCGAGCCGGGCGGTCTCGTACAGTCGCTGCAGGTTCAGCAGCGAGGCCGCGCCCAGCAGCTGCGTGCCGGCTCCGCCGCTGCCGCCCGCGGCCAGGTTCATCGGCACGGCCAGCGGCATCGAGCCGACCGCGCCGGCGTTGCCGTGCGCGCCCGGATGCAGATGGCTGTCGAGCACCAGGCCGCCGCCGATGAAGGTGTCGACGAAGAAATAGAGGAAGCTGCGGCGCTGGCGCCCCTCGCCGCCGATCATCTCGGCCAGGCAGGCGGCGACCGTGTCCTTGGCGAAATGCACCGGCAGCCCGGTGGCGCCGGCCAGCTGCCCCGGCAGGTCCAGCGTCTCCCAGGCGCGTGCCTGCGCCTCGGGCATGCCGAACAGGCCGGTCCAGCCGCCGATCGACAGCGGCGCGGCCACGCCCACCCCGCACAGCCGCTCCGGCCGGCCCAGCGGCAGCAGGCGCGCCGTCAGCGCCTCGCGGCAGCGCCGGATCATCGCCGCCAGCGTCGCGGGCAGGTGCTCCGGATCCGGCCAGGCATAGGGCAGGCCCTCGCGGTGGTGCACCCGGCCGGTGAAGTCGACCAGCAGCACGTCGGCATGCTGGCGGCCGACCTTCACGCCGATCGACCAGGCGCCGTCCGGATCGAGCGCGATCGGCACCGAGGGCTGGCCGATGCGCCCGCGCAGCGGCTCGCGCTTGAGCAGCAGGCCCTCGTCGAGCAGCGCGTTGACGATCATCGAGATCGTCTGCGTGCTCAGCCGCGTGACGCGGGCCAGCTCCGCCTTGGGCAGCTCGCCGTGCAGCCGGATGGCCTGGAGCACCACCCGCTCGTTGAACTGGCGCATGCCGTTCTGGTTCGAGCCGCGCGGCGGGCGGCGGGAGGTCGGGTCGGAGGAGGCGGAATCCGTGTTCACGATGGCAGAAGGCCCGCACGAAGGCGGGCCGGTCACGCAGCAGGGCAGGGTGGCAGTCCGGCCCTCAGGCGTCGAGCGCTTCTCCGATGACGCCCTTCTTGAACAGGAAGTTGCCGTAGGGCTGCAGGTCGGAGGTCAGCACGATCGCGAAGGCCTCGCGGACCCGATCATAGAAGGCGAACCTTTCCACTGCCTCACATTGCGCGCTGCTCGCGTGGCCCTCGCGCTCGAGCATCGCCACCACGTCGCGCTGCAGCCGGCTGCGGTAGTCGTCGGGCATGGTGCAGACCTTCATGTAGGCCACCGGCTGCTCGACGGCTGCATCCAGGTTCATCAGCGACAGCACCGCCTGCGAGGCGCGCAGCACGTCGGCCCCGGGCAGGTGGATGACCGGCTTGCTGCGGCCCTCGGTGGCCAGCCGCGCGGCGGTGAAGTTGGCGTCGGCGATGACGATCGCGTCGCCGTGGCCCATCTCGGCCAGCACCTTCAGCAGGTCCGGCGTCAGCAGCGGATCGATTCCCTTGAGCATGGCGTGCGTTTCCCCAGGCGTGTGCGCGTGTCGGTGGTCTTCAGTGCGCCAGGCACTCGGCCGGGATCTGCTCCGGCGGCATCGCGCCGGTCATCACCGCGACCGTGTCGCTCATGCTGATCTTCTTCGGGTCGAGCACGGCGGCACGCCTGCCCAGACGGGCGACATGGATGCGGTCGGCGATCTCGAAGACGTGCGGCATGTTGTGCGAGATCAGGATCACCGGCAGGCCCTTGTCGCGCACCCGGCGGATCAGCTCCAGCACCATGTTGCCTTCCTTGACGCCGAGCGCCGCGGTCGGCTCGTCGAGGATGACCACCTGCTTGGCGAAGGCGGCGGCGCGCGCCACCGCCACGCACTGGCGCTGGCCGCCCGAGAGCGTCTCCACCGCCTGCGTCATCGAGCGGATGCCCACCTTCAGGTCGGCCATGCGCTGGATCGCGACATCGAGCATCTTCTTCTTGTCGAGCATGCGCAGCACGTTGCCGGCGAAGCCCTCGCGGCGCAGCTCGCGGCCCAGGAAGAGGTTCTCGGCGATGGTCATCGCCGGTGCCACCGCCAGGTCCTGGTAGCAGCACTCGATGCCGGCGCGGCGCGCCTCGATCGGCGTGCGGAAGCGCACCGCCTGGCCGTCGAGGTGGATCGTGCCCTCGTCCGGGACGGTGGCGCCCGACAGCGCCTTGATCAGGCTGGACTTGCCGGCGCCGTTGTCGCCGATGACGGCCAGGATCTCGCCGGCACGCAGGTCGAAGTCGGCGCCGTCGAGCGCGGTGACCTGACCGTAGCGCTTCACCAGGCCGCGGGCCTGCATGACGATCTTGTAGGGTTGCGGGGTGGCGCTCATTTCAGCGGGCTCCCTTGCGAGACAGTTGGTCGACGGTGACGGCGATGATGACGAGGATGCCGGTGATCAGCACCTGGTAGACGGAGGACACGCCCATGAGCGTCAGGCCGTTGCGCAGCACGCCGACGACGATGGCGCCGGCCAGCGTGCCCAGCACCACGCCGCGGCCGCCGAACAGGCTGGTGCCGCCGAGCACGACCGCGGTGATCGCGTCGAGGTTCTCGGTCTGGCCGGCGTTGGGGTCGCCCACGCCGGTGCGCGCCACCGCCAGCAGCGAGGCGATGCCGTAGAACACGCCCGCCAGCACGTACACGCCCAGCAGCACGCGGTCGGTCGGGATGCCCACCAGGCGGGTCGCCTCGGGGTTGTTGCCCACCGCGTAGACATGGCGGCCCGAGGAGGTGTCGCGCAGCCAGAACCAGGTCGCCAGGTACAGCAGCACCATCAGCACCGTGCCGTAGGCGATCGGCGTGCCGCCGATGCGGAAGGTGCCGCCCAGCCAGGTCATCAGGTCGGGCACGCTGGTGACGGTCTGCGCGCCGGAGTAGAGCTGGGTGATCGCGAAGGCGATGTTGAAGGTGCCCAGCGTGACGATGAAGGGCGGCAGCTTGATGCGGGTGACCAGCAGGCCGTTGATCAGGCCGAAGCCGGCCGTGACGGCGATGCCCAGCAGGATGGCCAGCGGGGCCGGCACGCCGAAGTCGTCGGCGATCTTGGTCATGACGATCGAGCCCAGCGCCATGACCATGCCGCACGACAGGTCGATGCCGGCGGTCAGGATGACCAGCGTCTGGCCGATGGCGATCACGCCCACCACCATGACCTGCTGGAGGATCAGCGCGAAGTTGGCGCCGCTGAAGAAGTTGTCGGTGGTGATCCCGAAGATGGTGCAGGCGATCACCAGGGCGATGAAGGGCCCGAGCTGGCTGATCGGCGGCAGCTTGTCTTTCAAGGTGGACACGCGGAGATCCTTGGCGAGGATGGAGAAAAGGAGGGCGGCCGGGCGGCGCAGGGCCGGGCGCCGGCCGCCGACGGCAGGAGCCGAAATGCCCGGGCCCTCGAGCGAGGGCCGGGGGAGGAGAACGGGAGGCGGTGCGCGCCGCGCGCGTCCTGCGCGGGGGAGCGGCGCGCGGGCCGGTGTCAGCGCCGGGCGGCGTCACCGGCCGCGGGCATCACTTCTTGCCCCAGCACAGGTCGATGCCGACCTTGGTGTCCTTGCTGTCGACGCCGGCGACGGCCTTGTGGGCGATCAGCGTCACGCCGGTGTCGACGTAGCCGCTGACCTTCTTGCCGGTCTTGGCGTACTCGACGCCGGCGGCCACGCCCATGGCGGCCATCTTCAGCGGGTACTGCTGCGAGGTCGCGGCGATCTTGCCGCCGGCGACGTCCTTGACGCCGTCGCAGCCGCCGTCGACCGACACGATCACCACGTCCTTTTCCTTGCCGGCGGCCTTCAGCGCGTTGTAGGCGCCCGCGGCGGCCGGCTCGTTGATCGTGTAGACCAGGTTGATGTCGCCGTTCTTCTGCAGGCAGTTCTCCATGCCGGTCTGGCCCTTGGCGCGATCACCGAAGGAGTCGGCCATGCAGACCACCTCGGCCGGCTTGGCCAGCTCGTTGTTCTTCGCGTCCAGCGACTGCAGGCCGTAGCCCTGCAGGAAGCCGTTGTGGCGCTGCGCGCCCACCGGGTGGCCGGGGAACAGGTCCAGCGTCGCGATGACCGGCTTCTTGCCGCCCAGCGCGGCCTTGGCGTACTGGCCGATCAGCACGCCGGCCTTGTAGTTGTCGGTGGCGAACAGCGCGTCGGTGGCGTCGACCGGATCGGTCGGGCTGTCCAGCGCGATCACCATCACGCCCTGGTCGCGCGCCTTCTTGATCGCCGGGATGATGGCCTTGGAGTCGCTCGGCGTGATCAGGATGGTCTTGGCCCCGGCGGCGATCATGTTCTCCATCGCGGTGACCTGGCCGGCGTTGTCGCCGTCGGCCTTGCCCGCGCCGCTCAGCAGCTTGGCGCCGAGCTTCTTGGCCTCGGCCTGGGCGCCTTCCTTCATCTTGACGAAGAAGGGGTTGGTCTCGGTCTTGGTGATCAGGCCGATCACCGGCTCGGCCGCCATCGACGACGAGGCCATGCAGGCCAGAGCGGCGGCGATGCCCAGGGTGGAAAGACGCTTCATGTGGTTGTCTCCGTTGCGCTAGGAACGGCCCGCGGTGCAGGCCCGGTGGTGAGGTGAGGTGTGGGATGGATTCTTGGGCTTGGGACTAATTAAATCAACTAGCTTGATTTAGTGATTTCCCTAGTGCTCTTCGTGCAGGGGAGTGAGACGATGGGGGCCCAAGACAGGCGCAATCCTTTGCGCTGTTGTCCCCGAATCCAACACATCCGATGTCCCCTGCCATGAGCCCGAGCCTGCCCATCGTCATCTGCGGCGAATCCCTGCTGGACGTGTTCCAGAACGGCGCGACCCCGAACGGCCTGCACCTAGATGCGGTCGTCGGCGGCTCGCCGCTGAACGTCGCCGCCGGCGTGCAGCGCATGGGCGGCCGCGCGGTCTTTCTCGGCGCGGTCTCGCGCGACTTTCTCGGCGACCGCATCCTCGCCAGCATCGAGCAGGAAGGCATCTCGACCGAAGCGCTGGTGCGCTGCGATGCGCCGACGACGCTCAGCCTGGTCGGCGTGGATGCCGCCGGCGTGCCGAGCTACCGCTTCTACGGCCACGGCGGCGCCGACCGCCAGCTGCTGCCCGGGCACCTGGCCGCGCTGCCGGCGGAGGTCGCGGCGATCCACTTCGGCTCCTACGGCTGCGTGGTCGAGCCGATCGGCTCGACGCTGCGCGCGCTGGTCGAGGCCCGCCACCGCGACACGGTCATTTCCTTCGACCCGAACGTGCGCCTGAACGTCGAGCCCTCGCTGGCGGTCTGGCGCGATCACATCGAGTGGATGGCCTCGCGCACCCATCTGCTCAAGCTCAGCGACGAGGACTTCGAGCGCCTCTATCCGGGCGAGGACATCGAGGCGCTGGTGGCACGCTGGCAGGCCGCCGGCGTGGCCCTGGTGATGATGACGCGCGGCGGCGAGGGCGCCTTCGCCTGGACGAGGGCCGGGCGGGTTCAGGTCGCCGCGCCGAAGGTCACGGTGCAGGACACCGTCGGCGCCGGCGACACCTTCCAGGCCGCGACGCTGATCGCGCTGGCCGAGATCGGGCGGCTGACGCCGCAGACGCTGGCGGGCATCTCGCTCGACGAGGTGAGCCGGGTGGCCGACTTCGCCGCCCGGGCCGCGGCGATCACCTGCACCCGGCGCGGGCCCGATCTGCCGCGCCGCGCCGAGCTGCGTGACCAGGTCTGAGAATTTGCTATAGTCGCGGTCTTCGTCGGGGTGTAGCGCAGCCTGGTAGCGCATCTGCTTTGGGAGCAGAGGGTCGTGAGTTCGAATCCCACCACCCCGACCATCGACTCTTCAACGCCTTGATCTTCAAGGCGTTTTTCGTTTCTGGGCGCGCGCGGGATTCGTCGATACCCGTGGATCTATCTGGCGCCAGCGTGACCGCTGTCACGCCCGGGGCCGGAATGCGGCCGGGGATTCATGCCGGCTTCAGGCTGAGGCTGACCCTGGAGGACAGGCTCTCACGGGCCTCTTCGCAGCCCCATCGACCCCCCAGAGGCGACCGCCATGTCGACATCTTCCCGCCCGGGACTCCAGAGCCTGCTCTGGACCGCCGCTCTGCTGTGCATCGGCCAGGGCTCGTCCGCCCAGACCCCGCCCCCGGGGCGCCTGCTGGCCTCGAACTGTTTCCAGTGCCACGGCACGAACGGCAAGGGACCCGGCTTCGAGACGCTGGCCGGCAAGCCGTCCGGCGAGATCTACAAGGATCTGCTGGAGATGCGCTCCGGCAAGGAGGGCAGCGGGCTGATGGTCAGGCACGCGATGGGCTACACCGACGCGCAGCTGCGCCTGCTGTCGATCTGGCTGTCGACGCAACGCTGAGCCCGGAGGAAAACACCATGGAACGTCGTCATTTCCTCGGTCTCGGCCTGGGTGCCACCGTCATGGGCCCGTCGGCGCTGCTGTCGGGCTGCGGCGGCGGCGAGGACCCCGCATCGCTCTCGGCACAGGATCTGGCCGCGCCGGAGGCGCAGGCCCTGGCCGTCACGCCGACCCGGCCCAAGGCGCGCGTCATCGTCATCGGCGGCGGCATGGCCGGCGCGACCTTCGCGAAGTACATGCGCCTGTGGGGCGACAGCGTCGAGGTGACGCTGGTCGAGCGCGCCTCGTCGTACACCTCGAACATCATGAGCAGCATGGTCCTGACCGGCCAGCGCACGCTCGCCAGCCTGAACTACAGCTACGCGACGCTCAGGAGCAAGTACGGCGTCATCACCGTCGTCGACGAGGTGCGCGCGATCGACCCGGTCGCCGTGAAGGTGACGCTGGCGTCGGGCAAGGTGCTGACGGCCGACCGCATCGTGCTGGCGCCGGGCATCGACTTCGATCCGGTTGTCGGCCTGACCGACGCCAGCCTGATGCCGCACGCCTGGAAGGCCGGCACGCAGACCACCCAGCTCGCCGCCCAGCTCGCCGCGATGCCGGCCGGCGGCACCGTCGTGCTGACGATCCCGAAGGCGCCGTACCGCTGCCCGCCGGGACCGTACGAGCGCGCCTGCCTGCTGGCCGACTGGCTCAAGGCGAAGAAGCCGCGCAGCAGGATCATCGTGCTCGACGCCAATCCGGACATCGTGGTCGAGAAGGAGAATTTCGCGCCGGCCTTCCAGGGGCTGCATGCCTCGGTGCTGGAGTACCGGAGCGGCGTGACGATCGACCACGTCGACACGGCGACGAAGACGCTGCATTTCGCCGGCGGCGGCAGCCTGCGCGCCAACGTCGTCAACCTGATTCCGGGCCAGCGCGCCGGTGCGCTGGTGCAGACGGCCGGCCTGGCCAATGCCACCGGGGGCCGCTTTGCCGGCGTCGATGTGCTGGACTATTCGAGCACGGTGGCCGGGGCGTCGAAGATCCACATCCTGGGCGACGCCAGCGCGACCACCCAGCCCAAGGCCGGCCACATCGCCAATCAGGAGGCCAAGGTCTGCGCGGATGCGCTGGCGCGGATCTTCGCCGGGGGCCGGCCGGACCCCGAGCCGGTGACGACCTCGTCATGCTTCTCCACCATCACGATGAAGCAGGCCTCATGGCTGCACGCCATGTTCCAGTACGACCCGGCGGGTGCGGCGATGAAGCTGGTGCCGGAGTCGTTCGGGGCTTCGGCGGGGTGGAGCAGCGACAACCTGGAGGCGATGAACACCTGGTTCACGTCGCTGATGAGCGACACCTTCGCCTGATCGCGGCGCCGCTTCCGGTCGACTCAGAGATCGGCGTCGGCCGACTCCAGCATCCGCTGGCCCTGACGGGCCTCGGGCTTGACGGCCCAGGCCCAGGCGGACGCGACACCGTCGCGGCGCGCGCATGCTCTCACCTGCGCGCGCAGATCGCGGCGCGGCCCCCGGATTCGCTCGACGGTGCAACGGCCGGTGACCGAGTCGACGATGTGCATATCAACTTTCATGGGTTCCTTCTGGTGGGTGATTCGTCCGGCCCGGATGGGCGCGGCCGCGCACCAGGCCCTGGATGGGTGCCTGGAAGCTGAAAGCGATGCGTCGCCCGGCCAGGGGGCCGGCCGGTGGAGCTGGCCTGCCCGGAGGGACTCGAACCCCCGACCTGCTGCTTAGAAGGCAGCTGCTCTATCCAGTTGAGCTACGGGCAGCCGTGTGGCGCCGGCGGAGGCAGGCGCCGCAAGGAATGGATGGAGGAACGGCGTCCGCCGTCGCTGCATCCCGGAAAGCTGGCGATTGTAGCAGTCGCCGCCTTGCCGCCCGCCGAGGGCCGCTCCCGCGCTCAGGCCGGCCGCGAGTCCAGCCGGAAGGACGACACCGACTGCAGCAGCCCCTCGGCCTGTTCGCGCATCTGCTGGGCCGCGGCGGCACTCTGCTCGACCATGGCCGCGTTCTGCTGGGTGTTCTGGTCCATGTGCGTGATGGCTTGTCCGACCTGCTCGATCGCGCTGCGCTGGTCCTGGCTGGCCTCGCTGATGTCGGTGATGATGCCGCTGACCCGGTCGATGGCCTGGACGATGTCGCTCATCGTCGCGCCGGCCCGGCTGACCAGGCCCGAGCCCTGCTCGACCCGACCGACGCTGGTCGAGATCAGCGCCTTGATCTCGCGCGCGGCCTCGGCCGAGCGCTGCGCGAGGTTGCGCACCTCGGTGGCGACCACCGCGAAGCCGCGGCCCTGCTCGCCGGCACGTGCGGCTTCCACCGCGGCATTGAGCGCCAGGATGTTGGTCTGGAAGGCGATCGAGTCGATCACGCCGATGATGTCGCCGATCTTGCGCGAGGACTCGCTGATGCCCTGCATCGTCTGCACCACGTCGTCCATCAGCGTGCCCCCGCTGGTGGCGACCTGCACGGCGTCGCGCGCGAGCTGGGTCGCCTCCTGGGCGTGGGCGGCATTGGTGCGCACCGTGCTGCTGAGCTCGTCCATCGTCGCGGCGGTCTGCTGCAGCGCCGAGGCCTGCTGCTCGGTGCGCGAGGACAGGTCCTGGTTGCCGGAGGCGATCTCCACGCTGGCCTGCGTGACGGACTGGGCGCTGTCGCGCACGCCCGCGACGATGCTGCGCAGCGACTGCTGCATTTCGGACAGTGCCTGCAGCAGGGGCGTGAACTCGTCGCGCCGCGCATCGATCACGGCGGTCGACAGGTCGCCGTCCCGGACGCTGATGGCCACCTGTGTCGACTGCTCGACCCGGCGCTGCAGGCTTCTGGCCAGATGGAGGCTCGACCCGATCAGCCCGGCCGCGAGCAGGCCCAGCGCCGCCAGCAGCCCATAGAGCGTGGCATCGGCGGCGGCGCCGATCCGCTCGATGTCGCTGCGCAAGGCGCTGTCCTGGTAGGCGACGTTCCTCTTCAGTTCGTTCAGCAGCGCGTTGCGCGCGGGAATCGTCTCCGCCACGAGGAAGGCGAAGGCCTCCTCTCTGCGGCCCTGCTGCACCAGCGTCAGGTTCGCTTCGCCCTTGATCCAGAAGGTCTTCAGCCTGTCAGGAATGTTCTCGAATTCCTTCCTGCCCTTCTCGGTGAACAGCCGGCTCCTGTAGTCATCCAGCGTCTTCTGGATCAGCTCGCGCTTCTTGAGGATGTCGTCGATGGCCGCCTGACGCTCGTCGGCGCTGCGCGCCAGCATGCCGTGGCGCAGCTGCAGGGACACCTGCGTGACCATGAGCTCGGCCTGGGCGATCTCGCGCACCTGCGCGGTGCGCACGGTCTCGGCCTGCCGGGACAGGTGCTTGATGTCCGTCTGCTTGGTGATCGCCAGCCCTGCGCCGCCGGCCAGCAGCGTCAGCATGGCGGCAGAAATGACGAATTGGCGGCGAGCAATGCCGGGGGCTGTCCAGATGTTCATGGGAATCCAGGCGTCTTTTCACGGTGAGCCAGCAATCGGACTTGGATGGTGGCCAAGTCCCTCTGGCCCGTAAGATCGGCTGAAGGGCCCGGGACCTTTGCCGGAACAGCGGTACTTTTCAATTCCGCTTGTGCCTGGGGCGGAACAGGCCTTAATGCAATCCAAGATTTGCGGTGTAGTCTTGTCGTCGGCTGGAAATGGTGTGTACCATGTGTAACATCTGTGAACCTCTTCGCGGTGAACGCAGTCCCAGCAGGTGCCTGCAGGCGCGCGCGGTGAAGTCCGCGTGCCTGCGCGACGACAACACGGCAGTCGTCACAGTTCCCCCGCACCGTGCCGCTTCGGTGGCGCGGGCTTTCAGGCCCTTCCTCCGGAAGGGCCTTTTTTTTCCCTTTCGACGTGGTGACTAAGCCGTGATTCATCGGTCCGGACTACGATCGGAGTCTGTCTAGCGAGGATTAATTCACATCATGCGATTGCTGCTTGCCGAAGACGATCAGCTGCTCGGCGATGGTCTGCGTGCCGGCCTGCGTGCCCTGGGTTTCCAGGTCGACTGGGTGCGCGACGGCGTTGCCGCCGAGCGCGAACTGCTCAACCAGAACTACACCGCCGCGATCCTCGACCTGGGTCTGCCCCGGGTCGACGGCATCGACGTGCTGCAGAACCTGCGCAACCGGGGCGTGGCCACGCCGGTGCTGGTGCTGACCGCGCGCGACGGCGTGCCCCAGCGCATCCAGGCGCTGGACATCGGGGCCGACGACTATGTCGTCAAGCCGGTCGACCTGCACGAGCTGGCCGCGCGGCTGCGCGCGCTGGTGCGCCGATCGCACGGCCAGGCGCAGGACCGCCTCAGCAGCAACGGCGTCGACCTGCAGCCCGCCTCGCGCGAGGTCTGGGTCGACGGCGAGGCGGTCAAGCTCTCCAGCCGCGAGTTCAGCCTGCTGCATGTGCTGATGCTGCGCCCGGGCCGGGTGCTGACCCGCGAGCAGCTCGAGAACCATCTCTACGGCTGGGGCGAGGAAGTCGGCAGCAACACCATCGAGGTCCACGTCCACCACCTGCGCCGCAAGCTCGGCTCGCACCGCATCCGCACGGTGCGCGGCGTCGGCTACGCCTTCGCGGCGCAGTCGGCCGCACCGTCGGCCGAGGCCGCGCCCGACACCGGCAACGCGCCGCTCGCCGCCTCGTGATCCGCCGCCTCGCCCGCCGGCGCAGCTCGCTGCGCGCGCGGCTGCTCGGCCGCGTGCTGGCCGGGGTGTCGATGCTGTGGATGCTCGCGGCGGTGCTGGCCTGGGTCGACACCCGGCGCGAGCTCGACGACCTGCTCGACGGCCATCTGGCGCAGTCGGCGGCGCTGCTGATCGCGCTGCAGCTCGAGGACGGCGGCGAGGCGGCGCTGCCGCCGGCCTCCAACCTGCACCGCTACTCGCCGCGCGTGGCCTTCCAGGTCTGGCGCGACGGCGTGCTGGAGATGCATTCCTGGAATGCGCCGGCCGAGCCGCTGGCGCCGCTGGAGCCGGGCTTCCACCTCTCGCATCTGGCCGGGCGCGACTGGCGGGTCTACGCGGCGCGGCCGCGCCAGGCCTCCGACGTGATCGTGCTGATCGGAGAGCTGGGCTATTCGCGCGACGAGATCCTGCAGGCGGTGCTGCGCAGCTCGCTGCTGCCGCTGCTGGTGGCCCTGCCGCTGCTGGGCCTGAGCGTGTGGTGGGCGGTGCGCATCGGGCTGGTGCCGCTGGACCGGCTCGGCCGCGAGCTGGCCGCGCGCGATCCGGCCGAGCTGACGCCGGTGCGCCTGGACGAGGCGCCCGACGAGCTGCTGCCGCTGATTCATGCGCTCAACGAGCTCTTCGGTCGCACCCATGCGCTGCTGAGCTCGGAGCGGCGCTTCACCGCCGATGCCGCGCACGAGCTGCGCACGCCGATCGCCGGCATCCGCGCGCAGGCGCAGGCCGCGCTGGCGGTGGCCGATCCGGCCGCGCGTCGCCATGCGCTGCAGGCGACGCTGGCCGGCTGCGACCGTGCCACCCGCCTGGTGCAGCAGCTGCTGACGCTGGCGCGGCTGGAGGCCGAGCCGCAGTGTCGCCAGGGTCGCGCCGACCTGGTGGTGCTGGCCCGCGACGAGGTGGCCGAGATCGCCTCGACCGCCTTCGACGAGGGCCAGGACCTGCAGTTCGAGGCGCCGGAGGATGAGGGCTGGCTGCAGGTGCGCGGCGAGCCCACGCTGCTGGCGGTGCTGCTGCGCAACCTGATCGACAACGCGCTGCGCTACAGCCCCAGCGGCGCGACGGTGCGCGTCACGGTGCAGCCGCCGGTCGAGCTGCCGGAGGCGGCGGACGGGGGCGCGGACGAGGCGACGCCGGGCCCGGCGCGCGCGATGCTGATCGTCGAGGACAGCGGCCCGGGCCTGCCGCCCGAGCATCTGCAGCGCCTGGGCGAGCGCTTCTTCCGCGCGCTGGGCAACGAGCGTCCGGGCAGCGGCCTGGGCTGGTCGATCGTGCGCCGGATCGCGCTGGCGCTGCAGCTCGGCGTCCAGGTCGACCGTTCGCCCGAGCTGGGCGGGCTGCGCGTCCGGGTGTCGGTGATGCTGGCCGGGCCGGAGCCGGCCGCGCCGCAGGATCAGGTCGCGTCCGTGCCGTCCTGATCCTGGAGCGGGGCCGGCGGCGGCGTGCCGGGATCGCGGTCGCGCACATAGCGGCACAGCGCGCCGCTCTCGGGCAGCAGGTAGATCACCTGGGCCGGCTCGGGCGGCTCGGCCGCGACGCCCAGGCCGTCGGTCTGCGCCCAGGCCGGCCGGCGCCGGCGGCCCTGCGCGGTCGCGGCGAAGGCGCGCACCCGCCGCTCGAGCGAGCCGGGATCGTCGCCGTCGAAGCGCTCCCACAGCAGGTCGACCGGCTCGCCGTCGATCAGCCGCAGCAGCGTCGCGCCCTCGTCGCGCGGCAGCACCAGCACCGCATCCTCGTCGCGGATGTGGCGGCCCACGCGCAGCCATTCGTCATGCAGCGCCGGCGCGACCGGCCCGGCGCGCACGCCGGCCTGCTGCAGCGCCTCGTTCCAGGCCGTCAGGTCGCGCTCCTCGACCGCGCTGGCCAGCCAGTGATGCCGGCCGGCGCGCACCAGCATGACGCGCCGTCCTGCCGAGGCGCCCAGCGCGGCTTCGAAGCGCGCGCACGCGGCCTCCATCACCCGCGCCCGCGGGCCGGCATGCACCAGCAGCAGGTGCAGCACGTATTCGTCCGACAGCCGCAGCCGCGCCTGCGCGGGCAGCGTCTCGACATCGGCAAGGCGCAGCGCCGACAGTGCCGCGGCCAGCGCCGCCGCGCCGCGGCCGCTGCCGCTGGCCGAGGCGATGCTGCGCTCGCGCCAGCCCGCGCCGATCAGCTGCGCCTGGCAGCCGCGCGCGCGCAGGTCGAGCCGCAGTTCAGTGCGCCAGCGCAGCGGCACGGGCAGCTTCCTCCGGCACGGCGCGGCCTTCGCGGACCCGCGCCAGCACCGCCTGGGCGAGGTCGGGGCGCCCGCCGCGGCGCGCCAGCGCGGCCAGGCGGGGCGCCGGTCGGCCCTCGGCGATCGCGCTGGCCAGCGTCGCGTCGACCTCGGTCCATGCCGAGGCGACGATGCGCCCGGCGCGGCCCTGGCCGTCGCAGTCCTCGCAGCCGTCGCCGTCGCACAGCGGGCAGGGGCAGGCCAGCAGCACCTGCGCATGCAGGCCGCGCAGCGTCTGCGCCAGCACCGCGCGGTCCATGCCGGCCTGCTCGAGCCGGCGCATCGCCGCCCACGGCGTGGTCGCGGCCAGCGCGATCGCCACGGGCCGGCCCTCGAGCGCCAGCGTGGCCAGCCGCGCGGCCAGCGTGCCGTCGTCGCCGTCGGGCAGACCGTCGATCAGCAGCCGGTCCGGGTCGGCCTGCAGCGCCCGCTCGAGCCGGGCCGCATCGGGGCGCGCCAGGCACTCGACATGCTGGCCGGTGGCGCGTGCCTCGCGCGCGAGCGCCTGCAGCAGCAGGCTGCGGCCCTGACCGGGCGGGGCGGCGAGCAGCCACAGCCCGTGCGGCTGCGCCAGCGAGCGCGCCAGCGCGCCCAGGCTGGCGCTCTCCAGCCCGAGCGCCGCGAGCGCCGGCGCGGGCCGCACCGGCTCGGGCAGGCGCAGCACGATGCGTTCGTCCTGGCGCAGCGCCTGCAGCGCCAGCGTGCCGCCGCCGTGCGCGATGCGCAGCAGGCCGTCGGGGCCGGTCGCGTGCCGCATCGCCTCGGCCAGCAGCGCGTTCGCGGCGCGTCGCCCGGCCTCGCTCGACGCCAGGTCCTGCGGCTCGGGCGGCAGCGGGCGCAGCCGGCCGTCGACCCGCAGCAGCAGCTCGCCGCCGTCGGCCTCGTCGGGTCCGGGCGGGCGCAGGTGGATGTGGCTGGCCTGGCGCTCCAGCGCGCGGCGCAGCAGCCGGTTCAGCGGCTCGAGCGGCGGCACCTGCGCCGCGCCGGCGTCGTCGCGGCGCGGACCGCGCACGCCGAAGCGGTCGCTCTCCTGCGCCTGGCGCACCCGTTCGACCCGGTCGACGAAGGCCAGCAGAGCCGGCGCGGGCGCGACATACCAGCGGGTGCGCAGCTGGCCTTCCTGGCGCAGCCGGGCTTCCAGCCACAGGCGCTGCTCGCGGTCGAAGGGATCGGCCAGCACCAGCGCGGTGGCCTGGTCGGGCGCACGCATGGCCACGCACAGGCGCTCGCGCGCCTGTTCGGTCGGGATCAGCCGGGTGTCGATCAGGCCGGGTTCGGCCCGTTCGAGCTCGGCCGGCATCATGCCGCTGGCCAGCGACAGCCAGCGCCGGAAGGCCGGGTCGAGGCTGGAGTCGGGGGCGGGGCAGCGGGTGTCGAGGCTGTAGCGGCGCATCAGGCGCTGCACGACGCGCTCGGCCAGCTCCGCGCTCCCGGGGCGTGTCAGGTCCTGCGCGCTCATGCCCGACATTGGAGTGCGTCCGGCCTGCGGACACAGTCCCGCGGGTGGATGACCGCACCCCCGCAGCCGGGCTCCGGCATCCGGGGGGACAGGTCAGGTCGCGGCGACTGGAAAGGCATGAACGCGCAATACGGGTTGGTTCATGCCAAGTATTTCACAATCGGATGGCAATCCCCGCTCTCCGCGCCGAGAAATCAGCGCCGCGAGAAGACCGCGCGAGGCCGCTCGACGGGACGCACGAGCAGCAGCAGGCCCAGCAGCGCCAGCGTCAGGTAGAGCGCCGCGCTCCAGAACTCGAAGGGCACGCCCAGCACCGACACCGCGGCCTCGGCGCAGGAGGCGCGCACCTCGAACACCTCGGGCAGCCAGGCGTCGAGACCGAGGCCGGAGATGAGGCGGTCGGCCAGCGTCAGGTCGCACGAGGGCAGCTTCGCCGCGACGAAGTGCTGGTAGAGCGCCGCGGCGGCGCCGGCCAGCGCCAGCAGCGCCACCAGCAGCGCCGAGAGCCGGCGCGACAGCGCCGCGCCGAGGCCCTCGGGCAGCGCGGCCGCCAGCGTGGCCACCGCCGCGATCAGCAGGAAGAGGATCCGCTGCAGGATGCACCACGGGCAGGGCTGCATGTCCAGGCGGTGCTGTGCGAACAGCGCCGCGGCGACGCTGGCCACGCAGGCCAGCGCGATCAGCGCCAGCGTGGCGCGCGGGTGCCGGGCGGGCAGGGCAGTCAGGCTCATGGGGCGTCCCGGCAGTCTCACTCGACTTCGGCGATCAGCTCGATCTCGACGCAGGCGCCCAGCGGGATCTGCGCGACGCCGAAGGCGCTGCGGGCATGCGCGCCGACCTGGTCGCCGAAGACCTGGGCGAACAGCTCGGAGGCGCCGTTGGTGACCAGGTGCTGCTCGGTGAAGTCGGGCGTGCTGTTGACCAGGCTCATGACCTTGACGATGCGGCGCACCTTCGACAGGTCGCCGACGGCGGCCTGCAGCGTGCCCATCAGGTCGATGGCGATGGCGCGGGCAGCTTCGCGGCCGGTGGCGGTGTCCATGTCGCGGCCGAGCTGGCCGACCCAGGGCTTGCCGTCCTTCTTGGCGATGTGGCCGGACAGGAAGACCAGGTTGCCGGTGCGCACGAAGGGCACGTAGGCGGCGGCCGGCACGGCCACGGGCGGCAGGCTGATGCCGAGGTCCTGGAGGCGCTGGGAAATGCTCATGTGAGGGTTCCGGTGGATCGATTCTTCGTTTTCCGGTGCGGAGGCGGGTGCGCTGTCAAGCGCGGATGACCCGTGCCCCGCCCGGGTGGGGGCGATCCTACACTGGCCCGCATGAACAGGGCCGGCTGCAGCCGGACCGGGGGGATGGGCGATGGAGATGCGCGCCGGCGCACCGGTGCTGCCGCTGGGCCTGCTGGCCGCCGCGGTGCTGGCCGGCATCGCGGCGCAGCTGCAGCTGCCGGCCCCGCTGGAGGCCTCGCTGCGGCGAATGCTGCTGGGGGCTGCGCTGGCGCTGCTGCCCGCGGGCCTGGTCCTCGCGCGGCGTGGGCGGCGCACCGCGGCCGCATGGGTGCTGCTGCCGGCCTGCGCGCTGCTGGCGGCGCTGCAGGCCGACGTGCGCGCGGCGCAGCGGCTGTCCCACCGGCTCGATCCGGCGCTGTCGGACCGGCTGGTGCAGGTCGAGGGCGTCGTCGCCGGGCTGCCGCAGATGGAGGCCGGGCGCTGGCGCGGGCTGCTCGAGGTCGAGCGGGCCGGCTGGCCGGCGACGCTGACCGCGGCCGGGAGCCGCGTCAACGGCGACGCGCCGCCGCCGCTGCCGCCGCGCCTGCGCGTGGTCTGGCCCGCCAGCGCCGCCGAGCCGGTGCCGGCGCGCGCTCAGGCGCCCCGCGCCGGCCAGCGCTGGCGGCTGACGCTGCGGCTGCGCCCGCCCGGCGGCCGGGTCAATCCGCAGGGGCCGGATGCGGTGCTGGCCGCCTTCGAGGACGACGCCGGCGGCACGGGCGTGGTCGCACCGCGCGCGGCGGTGCCTGCCGACCTGGCGGTGCCGCTGGGCGAGAGCGGGCGCCACCGCATCGACCGCTGGCGCCAGGACCAGCGCGACCGCATCGTCGCGCGGCTCGGCGCGCGACCGGGCGCCGGTCTGATCGCCGCGCTGGCGGTCGGCGACCAGGGCGCGATCGAGCAGGACGACTGGGCGCTGTTCCGCCGCGCCGGCCTGGCCCATCTGGTGGCGATCAGCGGCCTGCACGTCACGATGTTCGCGTGGCTGGCCGGGGTGCTGGCCGGCGCGCTGTGGCGGCGGCTGCCGGGCGCGCCGCTGCGCTGTCCGGCGCCCCGGGCGGCGCGGCGTGCCGGCGTGCTGGCGGCGCTCGGCTATGCGCTGCTGTCCGGCTGGGGCGTGCCGTCGCAGCGCACCGTGCTGATGCTGGCGCTGGTGGTGCTGCTGCGCGAGGGCGCGCGCCAGTGGCCGGCGCCCCGGCTGCTGGGCGTGGTCGCCGCGGTGGTGGCGCTGGCCGATCCGTGGGCGCTGCTGCAGCCGGGATTCTGGCTGTCCTTCGTCGCGGTGGCGCTGCTGTTCGGCTCGGCTCCGACGCAGGCGGCCGGTGGCGGCGCCCCGGGCGGAGGCGGACGCAGGCCGTGGCGCGATCGATGGTTCGATCGATGGCGCGGGCGGTGCCGGGACGGTGCGCGCGAGGCCCTGCGCTCGCAGTGGGTCGCCACCGTCGGGCTGGCGCCGTGGACGCTGGTGTTCTTCTCGCAGATCCCGCTGGTCGGCCTGCCGGCCAATGCGCTGGCGATTCCGGTGGTCACGCTGGTGCTGACGCCGCTGGCGCTGCTGGGCCTGCTGCTGGAGCCGCTGTGGTGGCCGGCGCTGCAGGGGGCCGAGGCGCTGCGCGCGGCGGTCGCGCCGCTGGCGGCATGGCCGGGCGCGGTCTGGAGCGCGCCGGCCGCGCCGGACTGGGCGCGTGCGCTGGGCATCGTCGCAGCGGCGGCGCTGGTGCTGCCCGCGCCGGTGCGGCTGCGGCTGCTGGCGCTGCCGGCGCTGCTGCCGATGCTGTGGCCGGCGCTGCCGCGGCCGCAGCCCGGCGAGTTCGAGCTGCTCGCCGCCGATGTCGGCCAGGGCCACGCGGTGCTGATCCGCACCGCGCGCCATGTGCTGCTGCACGACACCGGCCCGGCCTACGGCCGCCACGGCGAGGGCGGCGACGCGGGCGAGCGGGTGCTGGTGCCGCTGCTGCGCGCGCAGGGCATCGACGCGATCGACCGGCTGGTCCTCAGCCACCGCGACACCGACCACGTCGGCGGCGCCGCCTCGCTGCTGCAGGCGCTGCCGGTGCGGCTGATGCACAGCTCGCTCGAGCCCGGCCACCCGCTGCGCGCCCGCACGCCTCACCAGCCCTGCCGCGACGGGCTGCGCTGGGAGCACGACGGCGTGCGCTTCGAGTTCCTGCATCCGCAGGCCGAGGTGCTCGAGCGCACCGGTCCGGGGCGTGCGAGCTCGAACGCGCTCTCGTGCGTGCTGCGCATCGAGTCGGCCCGCGGCCGGCGGGTGCTGCTGACCGGCGACATCGGCGTGGAGCAGGAACTGGCCCTGGGCCTGCGTCACCCCGAGGCGCTGCGCGCCGAGGTGCTCCAGGTGCCGCACCACGGCAGTGCTTCCTCATCCGGTTTGTACTTTGTCAATTCCGTGACGCCGACATGGGCTATCGTGCAATCGGGACGATTCAATCCCTATGGACATCCGGCGTGGCCGGTACTCCAGAGATACCGGGACTTGGGTACTCATCTGATCCTGACGACCCGATGTGGTGCGTGGCACTGGAGCAGTGCGGACGCTTCCTCGTGGTGCGCCAGGGCGGAGCGCTGGCGCTACTGGCAGGATGGTGAGGACAGGAATCCTGGAACCGATGGGGACCCTGGCTGGCCCTGATATTGCTATTTCCTGCCTACGCTCAACCACCACGACGAGAACAATGATGTTCGATGAAATGAATGCGAGCGGTCCGGTCGTCCGGGACCACTACCGTACCTATGAGCGCTGGCTGCAGCAGCAGCCCGGGGAAGTCATGCAGGCCCGCCGGGAAGAGGCGGAAATGATCTTCCGCCGTGTCGGCATCACCTTCGCCGTCTACGGCGACAAGGATTCCGGCGAAGGCACCGAGCGGCTGATTCCCTTCGACCTGATTCCGCGGGTGATTCCCGCCCACGAGTGGCGCGAGCTGGAAGCGGGTCTTCGCCAGCGGGTCACCGCGCTGAACCGCTTCGTGCATGACGTCTATCACGGCCAGGAGATCGTCAAGGCCGGCATCGTTCCGCCGGAGCAGATCCTGGCCAACGCGCAGTACCGGCCCGAGATGATCGGCGTGGACGTGCCCGGCGGCATCTACTCGCACATCGCCGGCATCGACATCGTGCGCGCGGCCAACCCCGACGGCTCGGGCACCTACTACGTGCTGGAGGACAACCTGCGCGTGCCCTCGGGCGTGAGCTACATGCTCGAGAACCGCAAGATGATGATGCGGCTCTTTCCCGAGCTGTTCGCGCAGCACCGCGTGGCCCCGGTCGCGCACTACCCCGACCTGCTGCTGGAGACGCTGCGCTCGGTCGCGCCGGGCGGCATCAACGACCCGACGGTGGTCGTGCTGACGCCGGGCATGTACAACTCGGCCTACTTCGAGCACGCCTTCCTGGCGCAGCAGATGGGCGTCGAGCTGGTCGAGGGCCAGGACCTCTTCGTCAAGGACAACTTCGTCTTCATGCGCACCACGCGCGGACCGAAGCGCGTCGACGTGATCTACCGCCGCCTCGACGACGACTTCCTCGATCCGCTGGCCTTCCGCCCGGACTCGACGCTGGGCTGTCCCGGCCTGCTGGCGGCCTACCGCGCCGGCAACGTGACGCTGTCGAACGCCATCGGCACCGGTGTCGCCGACGACAAGTCGATCTACGCCTACGTGCCGAAGATGATCGAGTTCTACCTCGGCGAGAAGCCGATCCTGAACAACGTCCCGACCTACCTCTGCCGCGAGGCCGACGACTTCCGCTACGTGCTCGACCACCTGCCCGAGCTGGTCGTCAAGGAGGTGCACGGCGCCGGCGGCTACGGCATGCTGGTCGGCCCGGCCGCGAGCAAGGACGAGATCGCCAAGTTCCGCGAGCACCTGATCTCCAATCCCGGCAACTACATCGCGCAGCCGACGCTGAGCCTGTCGACCTGCCCGACCTTCGTCGAGAAGGGCATCGCGCCGCGCCACATCGACCTGCGCCCCTTCGTGCTGTCGGGCCGCAGCGAGGTGCAGATGGTCTGCGGCGGCCTGACCCGCGTGGCGCTGAAGGAGGGCTCGCTGGTGGTCAATTCCTCGCAGGGCGGCGGCACCAAGGACACCTGGGTGCTCGAGGACTGAGCGGCGAAGACCCGAAGAACACGCAAGAATCAAGGACAAGGATTTCCCCATGCTGTCTCGAACCGCCGACCACCTGTTCTGGATGTCGCGCTACATGGAGCGCGCCGAGAACACCGCCCGGATGCTCGACGTCAACTACCAGACCGCGCTGCTGCCGCAGTCGGCTGCCGTCTCCGAGCTGGGCTGGCGCGGCCTGCTGAGCATCTCCGAGCTCAGCGGCGACTTCGCGCGCCGCTATGGCGACGTGACCGCCGCCACCGTCATGACCTACATGGTCCGCGACGAGCGCAATCCCTCGTCGATCTGGAGCTGCCTGCGCGCGGCGCGCGAGAACGCCCGCGCGGTGCGCGGCGCGCTGACCACCGAGGTCTGGGAGACCACCAACCAGACCTGGCTGGAGTTCAACCGCCTGCTGCGCGACGGCCTGCTCGAGCGCGACCCGAGCGCGCTGTTCGAGTGGGTCAAGTTCCGCTCGCACCTGTCGCGCGGCGTGCAGGTCGGCACGATGCTGCAGGACGAGGCGCTGCACTTCGTGCGCATCGGCACCTTCCTGGAGCGCGCCGACAACACCGCGCGGCTGCTCGACGTCAAGTTCCATGCGGTCGAGAGCGACTTCTACGGCGCCGCCGACGACCGCGACCAGGAGTACGACTTCTACCACTGGGCGGCGATCCTGCGCTCGGTCTCCGGCTTCGAGGTCTACCGCAAGGTCTACCGCAACGTCATCCAGTCGGACAAGGTCGCCGAGCTGCTGATCCTGCGCCCGGACATGCCGCGCTCGCTGGCCGCCTGCACGCAGGAGGTGGAGGTCAACCTGAAGCTGGTGGCCAACGACCACTCGTCGGAGACGCTGCGCCGCGCCGGCCGGCTGCATGCCGACCTGGAATACGGCCGCATCGACGAGATCCTCGCCACCGGCCTGCATGCCTACCTGACGCAGTTCCTCGACCGCGTCAACGAGCTGGGCGCGGGCATCAGCCGCGACTTCCTCGTCGCGGTCGGCTGATCCCGGACCGGTCTCGCCGCCCCGGCGACGCGTCGTGCACCGTGCCGTCATGCACGGTGCCTACGATCGCCGGGGTCGTCTTTTCATTTCAAGAAAGAATCCGCCGTGTCCATTCACGTCGCTCTCCATCACGTCACCCACTACCGGTATGACCGGCCGGTGACGCTGTCGCCCCAGGTGGTGCGCCTGCGTCCGGCGCCGCACTGCCGCACGCCGGTGCTGTCGTACTCGCTGCGCGTCGAGCCCGAGACGCACTTCATCAACTGGCAGCAGGATCCGTTCTCGAACTACCTCGCCCGCCTGGTCTTCCCGGAGAAGACCACGCAGTTCAAGGTCACCGTCGATCTGGTGGCCGAGATGGCGGTCTACAACCCCTTCGACTTCTTCCTCGAGCCGGGCGCGGAGACCTTTCCCTTCGTCTACGAGGACGGCCTGAAGCAGGAGCTGGCCCCGTACATGGAGCCGGCGCCGGCCACGCCCGCGCTGCAGGCCTTCCTCGACACGATCGACCGCACCGAAGTGCGCACGATCGACTTCCTGGTCGGGCTGAACCAGCGCCTGCAGAACGAGATCCGCTACACCATCCGCCTCGAGCCGGGCGTGCAGACGCCGGAGGAGACGCTGACGAAGGCCTCGGGCTCCTGCCGCGACACCGGCTGGCTGCTGGTGGAGACGCTGCGCCACATGGGCCTGGCCGCGCGCTTCGTCTCGGGCTACCTGATCCAGCTGAAGTCCGATGTCGTGGCCCTGGACGGCCCGAGCGGCACCGAGGTCGACTTCACCGACCTGCACGCCTGGTGCGAGGTCTATCTGCCGGGCGCAGGCTGGATCGGCCTGGATCCGACCTCCGGCCTGCTGGCCGGCGAGGGCCACATTCCGCTGGCCTGCTCGCCGCAGCCCTCGAGCGCGGCGCCGATCACCGGCGCGGTCGACGAGTGCGAGGTCGAGTTCGCGCACGAGATGAAGATCACGCGCATCTGGGAATCCCCGCGCGTGACCAAGCCCTACACCGAGGACCAGTGGTCGGCGGTGCTGGCGCTGGGCGAGCAGGTCGACGCCGAGCTGAGCTCGGGCGACGTGCGCCTGACGATGGGCGGCGAGCCGACCTTCGTGTCGGTCGACGACCGCGACGGCGCCGAGTGGAACACCGACGCGCTGGGCCCGACGAAGCGGCTCTACGCCACCGAGCTGGTGCAGCGCCTGCGCGACGAGTACGGCCAGGGCGGATTCCTGCACTTCGGCCAGGGCAAGTGGTACCCGGGCGAGCAGCTGCCGCGCTGGGCGCTGTCGGCCTACTGGCGCACCGACGGCCAGCCGTGCTGGCACGACATGTCGCTGTTCGCCGACGAGCGCGACAACCACCAGTACACCTCGGCCGATGCCAAGCGCTTCATGCTCGGCCTGACCGCGCGCCTGGGCCTGACCGACCAGTTCGTGCAGACCGGCTACGAGGACACCTGGTACTACCTGTGGCGCGAGCGCCGCCTGCCGGTCAACGTCGACCCCTTCGACTCGCGGCTGGACGACGAGCTCGAGCGCATGCGCCTGCGCCGCGTCTTCGACCAGGGCCTGGAGCAGGAGATCGGCTACGTGCTGCCGATCAAGCCGGCCGAGGGCCCGGCGCTGGGCGGCCCGCGCTGGGTCACCGGCCCGTGGTTCTTCCGCGACGAGCGCATGTACCTGGTGCCCGGCGACTCGCCGATGGGCTACCGCCTGCCGCTGGACTCGCTGCCCTGGGTGGCGAAGAAGGACTATCCCTTCCTGATCGAGCAGGATCCGTTCGCGCCGCGCGACGCGCTGCCCGCGGCCCATGTGGTGCGCCAGCAGTACGCCGCACATGTGGCCGGCGGCGGCTTCGCCGAGGGCGGCACGGTGGCGCTGCAGGGCGGCGCCTTCGACGGCGACTACGGCTTCGGCGACATCTACGGCACTGCCGACGGCAGCCCCGCCACCGGCAGCATGGCCGGTCATCCCCGCGAAGGCGGGGACCCACGCGGTCAGACCGCGTCGGATGGCGACGTCGGCGGGACCGGCCGCGCGCGCGCCCTGTCGCCGCTCGACGGCCTGAGCGCCGAGGAGCTGGCGCGCCATCCGCAGCGCTTCGAGTCGGCGCACTGGATCACCCGCACCGCGCTGTGCGTCGAGGTGCGCGATCCGCGCCGCGCCAACGGCCCGAAGGCCGAGAAGGTCGGCAGCCCGTCGGGCGTGATGTATGTCTTCATGCCGCCGCTGGCGCGCCTGGAGGACTACCTCGAGCTGCTCGCCGCGATCGAGGCCACCGCGGCCGCGCAGGGCGTGAAGATCGTGCTGGAGGGCTACCCGCCGCCGCGCGACCCGCGCCTGACGCTGCTGCAGGTCACGCCCGACCCCGGCGTCATCGAGGTCAACATCCACCCGGCGAAGAACTGGCGCCAGCTGGTCCAGCACACCGAGTTCCTCTACGACGCGGCCTGGAAGACGCGCCTGTCGACCGAGAAGTTCATGCTCGACGGCCGCCACACCGGCACGGGCGGGGGCAACCACATGGTCATGGGCGGCGCCACGCCGGCGGACTCGCCCTTCCTGCGCCGGCCGGACCTGCTGGCCTCGCTGCTGGTCTACTGGCACAACCATCCCTCGCTGTCCTACCTGTTCTCGGGCCTGTTCATCGGCCCGACCAGCCAGGCGCCGCGGGTGGACGAGGCCCGCAACGACCAGGTCTACGAGCTGGAGATCGCGCTGCGCGAGATCGAGCGCAACAAGGGAGTCTATGGCGAGGACATGCCGCCGTGGCTGGTCGACCGCACGCTGCGCAACGTGCTGATCGACGTCACCGGCAACACGCACCGCAGCGAGTTCTGCATCGACAAGCTGTACTCGCCCGATTCCAGCACCGGCCGGCTGGGCCTGCTGGAGCTGCGCGCCTTCGAGATGCCGCCGCACGCGCGCATGTCGATCGTGCAGCAGCTGCTGCTGCGCACGCTGATCGCCCGCTTCTGGAACGAGCCCTACCGCGCGCCGCTGGTGCGCTGGGGCACCGAGCTGCATGACCGCTTCCTGCTGCCGAGCTTCGTGCGCATGGACTTCGAGGACGTCATGGAAGACCTGCAGCGCGCCGGCTACGGCTTCGATGCCGCCTGGTTCGCGCCGCATTTCGAGTTCCGCTTCCCGAAGGTCGGCGAGGTCTCGGCCAAGGGCGTGCACCTGACGCTGCGCAGCGCGCTCGAGCCCTGGCATGTCATGGGCGAGGAGGGCGCGATCGGCGGCACGGTGCGCTATGTGGACTCGTCGCTGGAGCGCATCGAGGTGCATGTCAGCGGCCTGGTCGAGCGCCGCCATGTGGTGACGGTCAACGGCGTGCCGCTGCCGCTGCAGCCCACCGGCCGGGTCGGCGAGTATGTCGCCGGCGTGCGCTACCGCGCCTGGCAGCCGCCGTCGGCGCTGCACCCGACCATCGGCGTGCACGCGCCGCTGACCTTCGATCTGGTCGACACCTGGAACGAGCGCTCGCTGGGCGGCTGCCAGTACCATGTCGCGCATCCGGGCGGGCGCAACCACGAGACCTTCCCGGTGAACTCCTACGAGGCCGAGAGCCGCCGCCTGGCGCGCTTCTTCGCGATGGGCCATACCCCGGGTCGCATGGTCGTCGGCGAGACGAAGCGCAGCCTGGAGTTCCCGTTCACGCTGGACCTGCGCCGGGGCTGACCGCTGCTCCGACGGCTGATCCGGAACTGCAACATCGGTACGCGTCGGGACACGATTGCGGCTCTCCCGGAGCCGCAAGTCCCGCGCTCCGGTGCATGATGCGCCGATGCAATCGAGTCTTCTTCCCGACGAGACGCCCGGGGCGGCCCTTCTGGCCGCCGCATCGGCGCTGGCCGGAACGACCGGACACCATGACGAGCTGCGCGGGGTGCTCGTCGGGTCCGGGTCCCCGGCGACCCCCTCCGGCCTGGCGCCGGTGTGGGAACGCTTCTTCGAGGCCAACGGCGTGGCCGGCTGGCTGGACCTGTCCTCGCGGCAGTCGCGGGTGCAGCGCCGGGTGCGCGAGGACGGCGCGACCTACAACGTCTATGCCGAAGGCGGCGAGAGCGCGCGCTCCTGGCCGCTGGAGCTGCTGCCGCTGCTGATCACGCCCGACGAGTGGCGCCACATCGAGGCCGGCGTGCGCCAGCGCGCCAGCCTGCTCGACGCGACGCTGGCCGATCTCTACGGCGTGCAGGATCTGCTGCACGAGGGCCTGCTGCCGCCCTCGCTGGTGCTGGCGCATCCGCAGTACCTGCGGCCGATGCACGGCGTGCGCCCGGCGGGCAACCGCTGGCTGCATGTGGTGGCCTTCGACCTGGCGCGTGCGCCCGACGGCGGCTGGCGGGTGGTCGGCCAGCGCACCCAGTCGCCCTCGGGCCTGGGCTATCTGCTGGAGAACCGGCTGATCATCGGCCAGCAGTTTCCCGAGGCATTCCGCGCGCTGAAGGTGCAGCGGGTGGCCTCGGCCTTCCGCACGATGATCGAGGGCCTGCTGCGCGACAGCCCGGCCGGGACGCACTCGCGCATCGCGCTGCTGACGCCGGGCCCGCGCAACGAGACCTACTTCGAGCACGTCTTCCTGGCGCGCTACCTCGGCATCACGCTGGTGGAGGGCTCGGACCTGACGGTGCGCGGCAACCGGCTCTACCTGAAGACGCTCGGCGGGCTGGAGCAGGTGCATGTGCTGCTGCGCCGGGTCGACGACGAGTGGCTCGACCCGCTGGAGCTGCGCCCGGACTCGGCGCTGGGCGTGCCGGGCCTGGTGCAGGCGGTGCGGGCCGGCGAGGTGGTGCTGGCCAACGCGCCCGGCGCCGGTGTGCTCGAGAGCCCGGGCCTGAGCGCCTTCTGGCCCGGCATCGCCGACCGGCTGCTGGGCGAGCCCCTGAAGCTGCCCGCCCACACCAGCTGGTGGTGCGGCGAGGCCAGCGTCTGGGAGGCCACCCGCCCGCGGCTGCGCGACTACCTGATCGTGCCGACCTTCCCGGCCGGTGCGGTGACGCGCAGCTTCGCGCCGGTGATGACCAGCGAGCTCTCGCCGCAGGCGCTGCGCGAATGGGAGGCGCGCATCGACGCCGACCGCGCCGCGCACACGCTGGTGATGCCCGCGCGTCCCTCCGAGCTGCCGGTCTGGCATGCCGGCCGGCTCGAGCCGCGCCCGGTGGTGGTGCGGGTCTACGCGATGTCGGACGGCGCCGGCGGCTGGCAGGTGCTGCCCGGCGGCCTGACCCGGGTGGCCGGACGGCGCAGCGGCGTCGACGCCTACCTGTCGATGCAGTCCGGCTCGGCCAGCACCGACACCTGGGTGCTGACCGACGGCGAGGTCGACGCCACCACGCTGCTGCCGCGCCCGCTCGACGCGGCCGACCTGGCCGGCTGGCGCCGCGTGGTCACCAGCCGCGCGGCGGAGAACCTGTTCTGGCTCGGCCGCTACACCGAGCGGGCCGAGAACAGCGTGCGGCTGGCGCGGCTGGCGCTGGAGGCGCTGCCCTCGGGCAGCGCGCCGGTGCTGCAGGTGCTGCACCGGCTGCTGGTCGGGCAGGGCATGATCGGCGCGGCGGTGCCGCTGCCGGTGCAGGGCTCGTCGCAGGCCGCGCGGGTGTTCGAGCGGGCGCTGATCCATTCGCTCGGCGACACCCGCGGCAGCTTCAGCGTCGGCTACAACCTGCAGGCGCTGCGCCAGTGCGCCGAGGCGCTGCGCGAGCGGCTCTCGACCGAGCACTGGGGCCTGATCAAGCACCTGAGCGAGCTGTTCCCGCGCCAGCTCGCCGGCATCGGCGCACGCGAGGGCCACGAGCCGCTCAGCGACGTGCTGGGCGTGCTCAACCAGGCCGCGCTGCATCTGGCGGCGATCACCGGCGCGCAGACCGACCGCATGACCCGCGACGACGGCTGGCGCCTGCTCAGCGTCGCGCGCCAGATCGAGCGGCTGGACATGCTGGCGCAGGCGCTGGAGACCGGCTTCCAGGCCGGGCTGCATGACCTGGACGACGGCTTCGCGCTGCTGCTGGGCCTGTTCGACTCGACCATCACCTACCGCGCGCAGTTCCAGGCCCGCCGCGAGGTGCCGCCGCTGCTGCACCTGCTGGTGCAGGACACCGACAACCCGCGCTCGCTGGCCTGGGTGGCGCGCACGCTGCGCGAGCGGCTGCGCAAGCTGGCCCGCCACGATCCGGCCTGGGCCGAGGCGGTCACGCTGACCCTGCCGCGTCCGTCGGACTGGTCGCTCGAGACGCTCAGCACCCGCGATGCCCACGGTCGCCACAGCGCCCTGATGAGCGCGCTGCAGGAATGCCACCAGGCCGCGCTGGGCGTCTCCGGCGAGATCAGCCGGCATCTGTTCTCCCATGTCGGCCCGGCCGACCGCACCGTCTGGCAATGACGCTTCCCGAGATCCAAGAGCCCCCCGAGACCCCCGAGCGTCCCGCGATCGCGGCGGCGGCCCCCGCCTCCGAGGCGGCCGAGGCGCAGGCGCCGCGCCGGCTGCGCGTGCTGCACGAGACCTGCTACGACTATGACGCGCCGGTCGAGCTGGCCCACCACCTGGGCATGCTGCGCCCTCGCCACACCCCGCTGCAGCAGGTGCTGGAATGGCAGCTCTCGGTCACGCCGCAGCCCGATGTCGTGCCGGCCGCGCCCGGCGAGCCCGACGATCCGGACGGGCTGCTGCGCGCCGGCGACGAGCGGGTGCTGGTGACGCCGGGCGTGCAGCAGAGCCTCGATCCCTGGGGCAACCACCGGGTGGGCTTCTCGCATTCGCGGGTGCATGACCGGCTGGTGGTCAGCTCCAGCTTCGTGGCCGACATCGCGCCGCTGCCGCGGCTGCAGCCCGAGGCCAGTCCGGCCTGGGAGGCGGTCGCCGAGCGGCTCGACTACCGGCCCGGCGCCGGCTTCGAGCCGGCGGTGGAGTTCACGCTGGGCTCGCTGTACGCGCCGCGCGAGGCCTCGCTGGCGCGCTTCGGCGCCGAGGTCTTCCGTCCCGGCGTGCCGCTGCTGGCCGGGGCGCTGGCGATGATGCACCTGATCCACCGCCGCTTCGAGTACCGGCCGCTGGCGACCTCGGTCAACACCCGCGCGCCCGAGGCGCTGGCGCAGCGCCAGGGCGTCTGCCAGGACTTCGCCCATGTGATGATCGGCGCGATGCGCTCGCTCGGACTGGCGGCGCGCTATGTCAGCGGCTATCTGCTGACGCAGCCGCCGCCGGGCCAGCCGCGGCTGGTCGGCGCCGACGCCTCGCATGCCTGGGTCGCGGTCTGGTGTCCGCTGCATGGCTGGGTCGCGCTCGATCCGACCAACGCGGTGCCGGCCGGCCTCGACCATGTGACGCTGGCCTGGGGCCGCGACTACGCCGACGTGGCGCCGCTGCGCGGGGTGATCCGCGGCGGCGGCCGTGCGGTGCCGCGTGTCGGCGTGACGGTGATGCCGATGGAATGAGCGAGGGCGCCGTGGCGGCGTGGATCTTGCATGCACGGTCCGGACCGTGAAACTGAAGATCCGTCACCTGACCCGCTACCGCTATGCCCGCCCGCTGCGGGCGGCGCTCCAGAACCTGTGCCTGACGCCGCGCGACACCGCGGCGCAGCGCATCGTCGAATGGCGTCTCGACGCCAGCGGCCGACTGCAGCCGCACACCGATGCCTGGGGCAACCCGGGCCACCTGATGCAGGTCGAGGCCGGCGCGCGCGAGCTGCGCTGCGAGGCCTCGGGCATCGTCGAGACGCTGGGCGAGCCGGTCGAGATCGACCGGCTCGGTCCCGATCCGCATGTCTATCTGGCGCCGTCGGCGCTGGCCGGCTCCGACGTGGCGATGCGGCGCGATCTGGCCGAGCGGGGTGCGGCGGCTCCGCGCGACGAGGCCGGCGCGCTGGCGCTGGCCGCGCTGGTGGCGCAGCAGGTCGCCTACTGCCGCGGCCGCACCGACGCGACGACAAGCGCCGTGCAGGCCTGGGCGGGCGGCGAGGGCGTCTGCCAGGACCAGGCCCATGCCTTCATCGCCGCCTGCCGCGCGCTGGGCGTGCCGGCGCGCTATGTCAGCGGCTATTTCCACACCGAGGGCGCCGGCGAGCTCGCCAGCCATGCCTGGGCGCAGGTCTGCCCGCAGCCGGACCTGCGGCGCTGGATCGGCGTCGACATCACGCACGGCTGCCTGGTCGACGAGCGGCATGTGCAGCTGGCGGTCGGGCCGGACTACGCCGCCTGCTCGCCGATCCGCGGCGTGCGCAGCGGCGGCGGCGGCGAGCAGCTGCTGGTGCAGGTCGAGATCGGGCCGGTCATGCCCTCGCCGTGACGGCCTGGGCCGGAACACCGCGGATCCGCGCGATTTCAGCTGCGCGCCGGTCCGGCCGATAAGGAGACAGCGCAACCGCCACTCCCCGACCGTGACCATGTTCAAGGCCTTGCAGAAGCTGCAGAAGATGTTCGGCTCCCGTCCTCAGGACGAGCCCGACTCGCGTCTTCTCGACGGCTGGGCGCACAGCCGTGGCCACCAGCTCAAGCGGGTGCGTCGCGGCGAGGGCCGTGTCGTCGAGTTCGAGTGCACCGGCATCCCGGCGCGGCTGGAGTGGGGCCCGTCGCAGCGCGCCTACATCCGCGGCCACGAGCTGCGCATCCGTCTGGACGCCGGCCTGCCCGGGCAGATGGAGATGATGATCATGTCGCGCCGGCTGGCGCAGCAGCTCGGCGGCGAGGCCTACCAGACGCTGACCAGCGCGCACCAGACCGGCATCGACGCCGACCTGCCCGAGGAGGTGCGCTGGCTGTCGATGCTCGAGAAGGTGGCGGTGCCCTCGTCGGCGGCGGGCTACGTGCTGATGTCGTCCTCGCCGGTGCACGCGCGGCGCTGGCTCGACGGCGACCTGCTCAGCCGCGTCAGCCGCGCGGCCAACCTCTGGCTCGGCGAGTCCGCGCCGCTGGTGCTGATGACGCTGCGCGGCCGCGTGCACCTGCGCACCGAGGCCGGCTCGCTCGAGCCGGAAATGCTCGACGGCGCACGCTCGCTGGCCGAGGCGGCGATGCTGTCGGCCCGCCAGGCGCTGCAGCGGCCGGTCGACGAGCCCGACGCCCCGGCGCCGGCTCCGGCGCGGCCGGGCATCTCGGCGGTCACCAAGGGGGGGCGCATCGGCGCGATGGGGCCGCCCTCGGGCTTCGAGAATCCGTCGGTGCTGGAGCTGCCGATGGACAGCGACATGATGGCGATGTCGATGCCGGCGCCCACCCAGCCGCCGCCGACGCCGCGGCGCTGAGGCGACGGGACACTCCTGCGGTCAGCGCGCTCCGGCGCGCTGCGCGTGCCGCCAGGCCAGCTCGGCCATCGGGCGGGCGCCGGCCGCGGCCTGGCGGGCCTGCGCGCTCGAGGCGGTGCCGTCGACCACCCGGCGCGCGATGCCCTGCAGGATCGCGCCGATGCGGAACAGGTTGTAGGCGAGGTAGTAGTCCCAGTCGGCCAGCAGCGCCTCGACCGCGTCGGCCGTCATGCCCGGGCGGGTGCGCGCCAGGTAGCGCCGCACATAGTCGCCCTCGGCCGGAATGCCCAGCGCGGGCAGGTCGCAGCCGCCGATGCCGCGGAAGGCGCCCGGCGGGATGTGCCAGGACATCGCGTGGTAGCTGAAGTCGGCGATCGGGTGGCCCAGCGTCGACAGCTCCCAGTCCAGCACCGCCAGCACCCGCGGCTCGGTCGGATGGAAGATCAGGTTGTCGAGCCGGTAGTCGCCATGCACCACCGCGACCTGCGTGTCGTCGCGCGCGGCCGCGGGCAGGTGCGCCGGCAGCCAGTCGATCAGCCGGTCCATCTCGGGAATCGGCTCGGTGACCGAGGCCTGGTACTGGCGGCTCCAGCGCGCGATCTGGCGCTCGAAGTAGCTGCCCGGGCGGCCGTGGTCGCCCAGGCCGACCGCCTGCGGATCGACCCGGTGCAGCGCGGCGATCACGCGGTTCATCTCGTCGTAGATCGCGCCGCGCCCGGCCGGCGTCATGCCCGGCAGCGTCTGGTCCCACAGCACCCGGCCCTCGACATGCTCCATCAGGTAGAAGGCGCGGCCTATCACCGCCTCGTCCTCGCACAGCAGTAGCATGCGCGGCACCGGCACCTCGGTGGCGGCCAGCGCGCCCATCACCCGGTACTCGCGCTCGATCGCGTGCGCCGAGGGCAGCAGCTTCGCCGCCGGCCCCGGCTTGGCGCGCATCACCCATTGCCCGGCGGGCGTGTGCAGCCGGAAGGTCGGGTTGGACTGGCCGCCGCTGAACTGCTCGACCTGCAGCGGGCCGTCGAAGCCGTCGAGCCGTCCGCGCAGCCAGGCGGCGAGCGCGTCGGCGTCGAAGGCATGCTGCGGGGCCACCGGGCGGGTGGTCGGGGCGGAAGAGGTCATCGCAGGCATCTCCTGGCAGGGGCGGAATCGGGGGCGTTCGGCGTTCAGCGCTCGGCGATCGCCATCAGCCTCTCGCGCGAGAGCACCACCAGCCGGGTCGGCTCGACCCGCACCGCGCCCTCGCGCTCGAAGCTCTTGAGCTCCTGGTTGACCCGCTGGCGCGAGGCGCCGACCAGCTGCGCCAGGTCTTCCTGCGCCAGCTGCAGGCCGATGCGGATCTCCTCGCCGTGGCTGATGCCGTAGCTGCGCGACAGGTGCAGCACCTGCTTGGCCAGACGGGCCGACAGCGGCCGGGTGTTGAGGTCCTCGAAGGAGGCGAACATCAGCCGCAGCCGGCGGCAGTTCAGCCGCAGCAGCGCCTCCGACAGCTCCAGGTGGCGCGAGAGCAGGTCGAAGAAGTCGTGCTTGCGCACGATCAGCAGCGTGGTCGGGCCGTGCGTGGTCGCGTCGTGCGTGTGCGGCAGGCCGTCGAACAGCGAGATGTCGCCGAACCAGGTGCCGGGCTCGACATAGGTCAGCGTGATCTGCTTGCCCGACATCGACACCGAGCTGACCCGCACCGCGCCGCTGGCCACCGCGATCCAGTCGGTGGCCGGCGCGCCGCGGGTGCCGATCTGGATGCCGTCCGGATAGCGGCGGATGATGGTGCGGCTGATGATGTCGTGGCGCAGCGCCGGCGACAGCTTGGAGAACCAGGGGCCGGATTCGATGTTCCGGCGTTCCTCGGGGGTCAGGACAGGGGTGGTCATCGCGTCGTCAGGCCGCCGGCGTACTGCGCCAGCAGTCTTTCCATCGTGGTGGTGCGTTCGTCGGGCTGCAGCCAGTCGGTGGGCGAGAGGTTGACGGCGCGCAGCACCGCATCCTGTCCGCCGGGGCCGAGATCGACGATGTTGATGCAGGCCGGCGACTGTTCCAGCCGGCCGAGGAAGGCGCGGCCGCCGCACAGCCAGCCCGACAGCAGCGCGCGGTTGACGCCGCCGTGCAGCACCAGCAGCGCGGTCTGCCAGCCGGCGTCGTCCTGCAGCCGCGCCATCGCCGGCCGCACCCGGTCGAGCAGCGCGCCGATCGTCTCGCCGCCGAGAAAGGCCCGCTCTTCGATCGTCTCGCCGGGTGCCGGATCGAACGCGCCGGTGAAGGCCTCGCGCAGCTGCTCCGGCGCCAGGCTGGAGAGCCGGCCCGGGCGGATCTCCTCGAAGTCCGGCTCGGTGCCGATCGGCCGGCCGGACTGGCCGCAGGCGGCCAGCACCCGGCGCGCGGTCTCGAGCGTGCGCGGCAGGCCGCTGACGACGACGCGGTCGAAGACCACGCCGGCCGCGGCGAACAGCGCACCGGCCGCATCGGCCTGGGCGCGTCCGGCCGCGTTCAGCGGCACCTCGTGCGGGGGCAGCGGCGTGCCGTCGGGCAGGAAATAGTCGACCGCCCCGTGCCGCATCAGGTAGAGGCGGCGACGGGGCGGCGGGGCGAGATCGGCGGCATTCGGCATGGGCGCCGATTCTGGCACGCAAAAAAGAACGATCGTTCGTTCTTTCTGGCGCAAACGGTTCCGATCAGATCGGGACTTTCCCTCAGACCTGCGGACCGCGCGGGACCAGATGCTGGCGCAGCCGCGCCAGCGCGCGCTCGAGCGTCTCGTCGCGCTTGGCGAAGCACAGCCGCGCGAACTGCTGGTCGCGCCCGTCGGGATAGAAGGCCGACAGCGGAATCGCGGCCACGCCCACCTCGCGGGTCAGCCATTCGCAGAAGGCGGCCTCCGGCAGCGCGGCGATCTCCGGCGCCAGGCCGGCGTAGCTGACGCACTGGAAGTAGGTGCCTTCGCAGGGCAGCAGCGCCAGTCCGGTGCCGGCCAGGCCGGCGCGGAACAGGTCGCGCTTCCTCTGGTAGAAGGCCGGCAGCCCGAGGCAGGGCGCGGGGTCGGCCATGAAGGCCGCCAGCGCGTGCTGCATCGGCGTGTTGACGGTGAAGACGTTGAACTGGTGGACCTTGCGGAACTCGGCCATCAGCGCCGCCGGCGCGGCGACGAAGCCGACCTTCCAGCCGGTGACATGGTAGGTCTTGCCGAAGCTGGAGATCAGCACGCCGCGCTCGGCCAGCGCCGGATGGCGCGCGATGCTCTGGTGCGTGGCGCCGTCGTAGACCATGTGCTCGTAGACCTCGTCGGCCAGCACCAGGATGTCGGTGGGCGCCAGCAGCGCGGCGAGCTGCTGCATCTCGGCCTCGGTCCAGACGGTGCCGGTCGGGTTGTGCGGCGTGTTGACCAGGATGGCGCGGGTCCTGGGCGTGATCGCCGCGGCGATGGCGGCGAAGTCGGGGCGGAAGCGGCCCGGCGTCAGCGCCACATGCACCGCGCGCGCGCCCGCCAGCAGGATCGAGGGCTCGTAGCTGTCGTAGCAGGGATCGAGCACGATCACCTCGTCACCCGGGTGCACCAGCGCGAGCACCGCGGTCAGGATCGCCTGGGTGGCGCCGGCGGTGACGGTGATCTCCAGGCCGGGGTCGCAGGCGCGGCCGTGCAGCGAGGCGATCTTGGCCGCGATCGCCTCGCGCAGTGCCGGCACGCCGGCCATCGGCGGGTACTGGTTGTGGCCGGCGTCGAGCGCGTCCTTTACCGCCTGCATCAGCCTCGGGTCGCCGTCGAAGTCCGGGAAGCCCTGGCCGAGGTTGACCGCGCCGTGCTGCTGCGCGAGGGCGCTCATCGTGGTGAAGATCGTGGTTCCCACCTGCGGCAGGCGGCGGGTGAGGGCGGGCGTGGGCATCGGGGGTCTCCAGGCGAGAAGGGCGGGAATGTGAAGAGTCTACGCAAGCGGCGTCGGCCGGGAGAATCCGGGGCAGGATGTGCAGGAGTGCGTGAACCCGCTCTAACATGCGCACCCCATGCCCCAGACCCTTGCCGCCCCCGTCCACAGCGACCTGCTGATCAAGAAGAGCCGCTTCATCGGCTGCGTGCAGCCGATGGCCGACCGCGCCGGTGCGCTCGAGGTGGTGGCGCGGCTGAAGGCGGAGCATCCGGGCGCGGCCCATGTCTGCTGGGCGCTGCTGGCGGGCGGGCAGTCGGCCGCCAACGACGACGGCGAGCCCGGCGGCACCGCCGGGCGGCCGATGCTCGACGTGCTGCGCCATCAGGAGCTGGAGGGCGTGCTGGCGACGGTGGTGCGCTACTTCGGCGGCGTGAAGCTGGGCGCCGGCGGCCTGGTGCGCGCCTACACCGATGCGGTCGCGCAGGCGCTGCTGGGCGCCGAGAAGGTGCTGCTGCAGCGCATGACCGCGCTGCGCTGCACCGTGCCCTATGCGCTGGAGGGCCGCATGCGCCGCGAGCTCGAGGCTGCCGGCGCGCTGCTGGGCGAGGTGAGCCACGGCGCGCAGGTCGAGCTGAACTTTCAGCTGCCCGAGACCCGGGCCGCGGCGCTCAAGGCCCGGCTCGACGAGGCCGGGCAGGGGCGGGTGGGCTGGCTCGCGCCGGCCTGAGCCCGCCTGCCGCGTCCGCGGCCCCCCGCGCTCACTGCGGCGTGGCCAGCCGGTACATCGCGTAGAAGGACGCGAACTCGCGGCCGTCGCCGTCGCGTGCCCACAGGTGCAGGCCGTCGGCGGTGGCGGCCGGCACGAAGTCGCCGCCGCTGGTGCAGTGCGCGTCGCTGGTGGTCTGCGCCGAGCAGCCGATCGTGCCGCTGCGGGCGGTCGAGGCCACGCTCCGCTGGTCGTTGAAGCTGCCGCCCGAGGCGCTGGCGCGGCCCCAGAGCTTCAGGTCGGTCGGCGCCAGTGCACCGGCGGGCACCTGCCAGTCCAGCGTGACGCCGCCGCTGTCGGGCAGCGGCAGCCGGCCGTTGCTCGGCAGGGTGGCGGCGGCGAGGGCACTCTGTCCGGCCTCGGTCAGCGTGGCCAGGCCGCGCTGGCGCAGCTCGGCGATCGACAGCGGCCGCGCGCGGGTCTTGTAGTGCTGCGTCGCCGCGAGCGTGCCGGGCGCCGAGGCCAGGTAGTACTCGAACTTCCAGACCGAGTGCGCCGACAGGCCCGACAGCTCGGTGTCCTCCATGTCGTTCGGTGCGAAGAACAGCGAGGTGTCGCGCTCGGAGGGGTGGCCGCTGGCGTCGGCCGCCGCGTAGCGGCTGCGCAGGCGCACGAAGTTCGTGCCGGTCGGCGTGCCGCCGGACTTGACCAGCACCAGGTAGCTGCTGCCGCTGGTCGGGCGCAGCGTGAGCTGGTGGCCGCGCGGCGAGGTGACGACGACCCGGTCGTAGACGGGGTGGCCGCTGCCGTCGGTGCGGTTGGCCACGCTGAGCGTGTAGCCGACGCTGTGGTAGTCCCAGCCCGACTGCGCCAGCGACAGGAAGCGCCGGTGCTGATGGAAGGCGGCCACGCCGCCGTCGTGCGCGTACTGGTTGCCGATCACGCGCAGTACCGGCCGTCCGGAGCCGGCCTCGTTGACGCGGCGCACGACCAGCGCGCCGGTGTCGGTGCTGCCACCGGTCGTGGTGGTGGTGTAGCCGATGACCAGGTCGCCGTTGACGCGGCTGAACTCGTAGCTGCCACGGCTGAAGACCAGGCCGGTCGCGCCGGCGCGGAACAGGCCGCCGAAGGCGCCCGACGGGCCCACGCGCGCGCCGTTGTGCAGATAGCCGGCCGGATCGGCGTCGACGAAGAGGTCCCGGCAGGCGGTGGCCTGCACGTCGGCCGGGCCGGCCGCGGCGTCGGTGCGGCTGACCCGGCTCTCCAGCGGCAGCGCGTAGCAGGCGGTGGCGCGTGCCAGCAGGTCGGCGATCAGCGCGGAGCTGCCGTCGGGCACCAGGTCGGCGGCCGCGACCGTCGGCAGCGCCGGCGGCGCGGCGGTGCTGGCGCTGTTGAAGCTGATGCTGGCGGGCTCGCTGTCCTCGGCGGTCTGCTGCCGCACGGTGACCTGGATGTTGCTGCTGCCGCTGCTGTCGGGCGTGATGGTGATCTTCAGGCTGTCGAGCAGGCGGTCCTGGCCGCGGCCGTCGGTCTGCATCGCGCCGCGCAGCAGGTCGGTGTCGCGGTTGCCGGTGGCGTCCAGCACCGGCTGCAGCAGCGAGCGGACTTCCTCGACCCGGCTGGCCAGTGCGGCGGCATCGATGCGTGCGCTGCCGGCGGCGACCTCGGCGGCCAGCCGGTCCGGATCGCCCGAGGGGCTGAGCCGCGCGGCGATCAGCGTCGTCACCGGGGTCACGTTGACGGTGGCGTCGCTGGCGCTGTCGTGCACGCTGACCAGGCGCAGCTCGTCGCGCGTCGCGGTGATCACGAAGGGCGCCTGCGCGCCGGCCGCCAGCGTCAGCGTGTAGCTGCCGTCGGCGCCGACCGCGTCGATGCGGCCGACTTCCGCGCCGCTGCGGTCGGTGACGACCAGCGTCGCGCCCTCGAAGGCGGCGCCGGTGGCGACGGTGCCCGACAGCGTGACCGCGGCCGGGCGGGCCGTGACGGGCGTGCTGCCGGACGCGTCGCTGCCGCCGCCGCCTCCGCAGCCGCTCAGGCCCAGCAGGGCCGCGCTGGCCAGCGCGGCGCATCCGGCACGCAGGATTCTTGACATCGGGGTCTCCTCGGGTGGGTGTTTCGTCACGATCGACCGAGAAGATGCCGGCTTGAGCGTCTTTTCCCCCGGGCTGCGCCGGATGTCCCCGCCCGGGCCTGCGGGCGCCCCCGGACCGATAGAATCCCCGGCCTGCAGCCCCGGGCTGCCCCGGATTTTCCAGATCAAGTTCCGATCCAGACCAGACTCGCCCGATGTCGAACCCAGACCGCTCCGCGCCTCCGCCTTCCTTCTTCCGCCGCCTGTCGCTGGCGCTGTCGGTGCTGTTCAGCGGCGAGCTGGCGCGCCGGCTGGTCGAGCCGCCGGTGGTCGTGGCCCCGCCCGCCCCGGCGCCGGCTCCGGTGGCCGCGCCTGCGCCGGTCGAGCCGCCGCCTCCGCCCCCGCCGCCGCAGATCATCACGCTGAAGGAGGCCACGCCGGATGCGGCGCTGCAGCTGCTGGGCCTGCTGCAGCGCGACGCGCGCCTGATCGACTTCGTGCAGGAGGACATCGCCGCCTATGGCGACGCCGACATCGGCGCCGCCGCCCGGCTGGTGCACGAGGGCTGCCGCAAGGTGCTCAAGGAACACATGACGCTCGCGCCGGTGCGCACCGAGAACGAGGGTGCGCGCATCACGCTGCCGGCCGGCTTCGACGCCGCGCAGGTGCGGCTGACCGGCAACGTCGTCGGCCAGGCGCCGTTCACCGGCACGCTCAGCCACCGCGGCTGGAAGGTGACCGAGCTGCGCCTGCCGCAGCTCGCCGAAGGACATGACGCGTCGATCGTGGCGCAGGCGGAGGTGGAACTGTGAGCCAGGACAACGACGACATCCGCTACAGCATCGGCATCGACCTGGGCACCACGCACAGCGCGCTGGCCTTCGTCGATCTGGCTGCCAGCGACGGCGAGAAGACCGCGCACGAGGTGCTGGCGGTGCCGCAGGTGACGGCGCCCGGCGCGGTGCAGGCGCTGCCGCTGCTGCCGTCCTTCCTCTACCTGCCGCACCCGGACGAGCTGGCCGCCGGCGACCTGTCGCTGCCCTGGGGCGTGGAGACGGGCGCCTCGGTCGGCACGATGGCGCGTGCGCGCGGCGCCACCACGCCGATCCGGCTGGTGTCGAGCGCCAAGAGCTGGCTGTGCCACCCCGGCGTCGATCGCCGCGGCCCGATCCTGCCGGCCGACGCGCCGGCCGAGGTCGAGCGCGTCTCGCCGCTGGAGGCCTCGCGGCGCTATCTGGCGCACCTGCGCGAGGCCTGGAACCATGCGCATCCGGACGCGCCCTTCGAGCGCCAGTCGGTCACGGTGACGATGCCCGCCTCGTTCGATCCGGCCGCGCGCGAGCTGACCGCCGAGGCCGCGCGCCTGGCCGGCTTCGGCCCGGTCACGCTGCTGGAGGAGCCGCAGGCCGCGCTCTACAGCTGGATCCAGAACAGCCAGGGCGGCTGGCGCAAGACGGTCCGGCCGGGCGACGTGATCCTGGTGGTGGACGTCGGCGGCGGCACCAGCGACTTCTCGCTGATCGCGGTGCGCGAGATCGACGGCAACCTCGAGCTGACCCGCATCGCGGTGGGCGACCACATCCTGCTGGGCGGCGACAACATGGACCTGGCGCTGGCGCACACCGTCGCGCGCCGGCTCGCCGCCGAGGGCAAGACGCTCGACGCCTGGCAGATGCGCGCGCTCACCCAGGCCTGCCGCGCCGCCAAGGAGGTGCTGCTGTCGGACGCGGCCGCGCCGGCGCAGCCGCTGGTGGTGCCCAGCCGCGGCTCGAAGCTGATCGGCGGCTCGATCCGCGCCGAGCTGAGCCGCGAGGACGTGACCGCGGTCATCCTGGAAGGCTTCTTCCCGAAGGTGGAGGCCGCCGCGCGCCCGGTGCAGCGCCCGCGCATCGGCCTGCAGCAGCTGGGCCTGCCCTATGCGCAGGACGCGGCCGTCACCCGCCATCTGGCCGCCTTCCTGGGCCGGCAGGTGGGGGCGCTGGCGGAGCTGCCGGAGCTGGCCGCGCGCCAGTCCGAGTCGGCCAGCTTCCTGCATCCGACCGCGATCCTGTTCAATGGCGGCGTGTTCCGCGCCGGCGTGCTGGCCGAGCGGCTGCTGGAGACGATCAACGCCTGGCTGAGCAGCGAAGGCGCGCCCGAGGCGCGCGCGCTCGACGGCGCCGACCTGGATCTGGCGGTGGCGCGCGGCGCGGCCTACTACGGCCATGTGCGCCAGGGCCGGGGCGTGCGCATCCGCGGCGGCACTGCGCAGGCCTACTACGTCGCCATCGAGTCCTCGATGCCGGCGGTGCCGGGCTTCGAGGCGCCGATCCAGGCGCTGTGCGTCGCGCCCTTCGGCATGGAGGAGGGCACCGACGTGGCGATCGACGCGCAGTTCGGCCTGGTGGTCGGCGAGCCGGTGCATTTCCGCTTCCTGGGCTCGACGGTGCGTCGCCAGGACACCGCCGGCGTGCTGCTCGACTTCTGGGGCCCGGACGAGCTGATGCCGGCCGGCGAGATCCAGGCGACGCTGCCGGCGCAGGGGCGCACGCCCGGCGAGGTGGTGGCGGTCACGCTGCATGCCGCGGTGACCGAGGCCGGCACGCTGGAGCTGGCCGCCGTGCCGGTGGGCGGCACCGAGCGCTGGAAGGTCGAGTTCGACATGCGCGGCCAGCCGATCGAGGGCTGAGGCGGTGGCGGCGGCCTTCGTCGTCGGCATCGACCTGGGCACGACGCACACCGTCGTCGCCAGCGCGCCGCTGGGGGCGGGCGGCGAGCGCGGCGGCGAGGCCGGTGCGATCACGCTGTTCGGCATCGACCAGTGGGTCGCGCCGGGCGAGCTGGGCCGGCCGGCGCTGCTGCCCAGCGTGCGCTACCACCCGGCGCCGGGCGAGCTGCCCGAGAGCGCCTTGCCCTGGGGCGAGCGCGCCGTGGGCGACACCACCGAGCCGCCGGCGCTGATCGGCGTGCTGGCGCGCCAGCGCGGCGGCGAGGTGCCGGGCCGGCTGGTGGCCAGCGCCAAGAGCTGGCTGTCGCACCCGCAGGCCGACCGGCTGGCAGCCATCCTGCCTTGGGGCGCCGACGAGAGCGTGTCGCGCGTCTCGCCGGTCACCGCGAGCGCGAGCTATCTGGCGCAGGTGCGCGCGGCCTGGAACCGCCATCACCCCGACGCGCCGCTGGAGCGCCAGCGCCTGGTGCTGACGCTGCCGGCCTCCTTCGACGAGGCGGCGCGGGCGCTGACGCTGCAGGCTGCGCGCGAGGCCGGACTGCCCGAGCCACAGCTGCTCGAGGAGCCGCAGGCGGCCTTCGGCGACTGGGTCTGGCGCCACCGCGATCGCCTGGCCGAGGCGCTGGACGGCGTGCGCCGGGTGCTGGTCTGCGACGTGGGCGGCGGCACCAGCGATTTCACGCTGATCGACGTCGAGTCGCCCGAGGCCGGCGCGCCGCCGACGCTGCGCCGTCGCGCGGTCGGCCAGCACCTGATGCTGGGTGGCGACAACATGGACCTGGCGCTGGCGCACCTGGTCGAGCGGCGGCTGGCCGGCGGCGGCGTGGCGCCGTCGCTGTCGGGTGCGCGGCTGTCGCAGCTGGTGGCGCGCTGCCGGGTCGCGAAGGAGACGCTGCTGGCCGACGACGCGCCCGAGTCGGTGGCGGTCACGCTGCTGGGCGGCGGCTCGAAGCTGGTGGGCGGTGCGCGCAGCGTCACGCTCGGCCGCGAGGAGGTGAGGGCGCTGCTGGTCGACGGCTTCTTCCCCGACGTGCCCTTCGAGACCGAGCCGCAGCGCGCCCGCACCGCGCTGGTCGAGTTCGGCCTGCCCTATGCGAGCGACGCGGCGGTGACCCGCCATCTGGCCGCCTTCCTGCGCCGCAGCCTGCTGCCGGGCGAGTCGCTGCCGGATGCGGTGCTGCTCAACGGCGGCGTCTTCCGCGCCGGGCAGCTCGCGGCGCGGCTGGTCGAGGTGCTGGCGGGCTGGCGGGGCGGGGTGGCGCCGCGCTTGCTGCACAACGCCGATCCGGATGTGGCGGTCGCGCGCGGCGCGGTGGCGCATGCGCTGGCGCGCCAGGGGCGCGGTCCGCGCATCGGCGGCGGCGCGGCGCGCACCGTGGTGCTGCGGCTGGACGATGGCCGCGCGGTCTGCCTGCTGCCGCGCGGCACCGATGCCGGCCGGGCGCTGGCGCTTGATGAGCGCACCTTCCGGCTGCGCCTGGGCCAGCCGGTGCGCTTCCAGCTGGCCTCGCTGCGCGGCGAGGCCGGCCCGCCGCCCGCGCCGGGCGCGCTGCTCGACCTGGGCGAGTCGGGCGAGGAGGCGCTCAACCCGCTGCCGCTGGTGGCCACCGTGATCGAGGCGGACGACCCCGCCGGCGCGCGCGGGGCCTCGGTCACCGTGCGGCTGGAGGCGCAGCTCAGCGAGATCGGCGTGCTGGCGCTGCAGGCGGTGGCGGTGGACGACGCGCGCCGGCGCTGGGCACTGGATTTCCAGCTGCGCGCCAGCGGCCCGGCCGATGCGGTGCAGCCGGCACAGGCGCTTCAGGATGCGCAGATCGCGCCGCGCCTGCCCGAGGCGATCGCGGCGATCGAGCGGCTGTTCGGCGCCCGCTCGGGCGGCGACCGCCCGGCGCCTAAGGAGATCAAGCAGCTGCGCCAGACGCTGGAAACCCTGCTGGGTCCGCGCGAGGGCTGGGCGCGGCCGCTGGCGCGGCGGCTCTTCGACGTGCTGTGGCAGCGCGCCCGGGGCCGTCGCCGCTCCGCCGACCATGAGCGGGTGTGGCTGAACCTGGCCGGCTGGTGCCTGCGCCCGGGCTTCGGCGATCCGCTCGACGGCTGGCGTCTGGGCCAGCTCTGGACGATCTTCGAGGCGGGCGTGGAGCACCGCGGCGACGCGCAGGTGGCGATCCAGTGGTGGACGCTGTGGCGCCGGGTCGCCGGCGGCCTGGACGAGGCGGCGCAGCTGCGCCTGCTCGACGACTTCGGCTACAACCTGCAGGCGGCCGAGCACCCTGGCGCGCCGCTGCCGCCCAGGCCGCCCGGCCTGGTCAAGGGCGGGCATGACGACATGGTGCGCCTGGGCGCGGCGCTGGAGCGCATTCCGCCCGAGCACAAGGCGGAGGTCGGCGACTGGCTGCTGGCGCCGCTGCAGGGCGAGAAGGTGGCGAATGCCTCGCCCGAGCGCGACGAGCTGCGGCTGTGGGCGCTGGGCCGGCTGGGGGCGCGCCAGCCTTTTCATGGCAGCGTGCACGGCGTGGTGCCGGCCGAGGTGGCGGGGCGCTGGATCGACGTGCTGCTGGTGCTGGACTGGCGCCGCCGGCGCATGGCCGCGTTCGCGGCCGCGCAGCTCGCCCGCCTCACCGGCGACCGGGTGCGGGACCTGGATCCGGACCGGCGGGCGAGGGTGCTCGAGCGCCTGGCCATGTCGGGTGCGGCGCCGAGCTGGACGCGCATGGTGAGCGAGGTGGTGCAGCTCGACGCCGCCGACGAGCAGGCGCTGTTCGGCGAGTCGCTGCCCCCGGGGCTGGTGCTGGTGGATTGAGGCGACGCGGCGTGGGGCGCCGCGTCGGCGCTCACTGCGTCAGCACGATCGCCTTCTCGTTGAGATAGCGGCGGAACTCCGACTGCGGCAGCGCCGCGTTCTGGTGCGTGTCGCCCGCCTCCCAGCTGATCGTCACGTCCTGCGGCGTCTGCTGGATCTCGACCGGACCACGGGGGATGCGGCACTTCGGACCGTCACCCAGGCGGTATTCGACCGGGCCGGTGATGCGTGCGTTCGAGGTGTTCATGGGCATGCTCCTTGAGTGGTTCGTGACAAGGGTCATGATCGCTGCCACGAGGCGCCCGGTCTGCCGGACAAAGGGGCCGACGGGCGTGGGCGATGTCCGACAGCCCGGCCCGCATGGGGCCGCCCAGGAACCGGTCGCTAGAATCCGCGACTTCCGTCTCTGTCTGCCGTCATCCATGAACGATCGCCTTGCCGTCCTGCCCCAGTACCTCCTGCCCAAGCAGGCGCTGACCGAGCTGGCCGGCCGGCAGGCGAACCGCGCCGCCGGCGCGCGCACCACCGCGGTGATCCGCTGGTTCATCCGCCGCTACGGCGTGAACATGGCCGAGGCGCTGAACCCGGATCCCGCCGCCTATCCCACCTTCAACGAGTTCTTCACCCGGCCGCTGAAGCCGGGCGCGCGCCCGCTGGCGCAGGCCGAGCTGATCTGCCCGGTCGACGGCGCGATCAGCCAGTTCGGTCCGATCGAGCGCGATCAGGTCTTCCAGGCCAAGGGCCACCGCTACTCGACCACCGCGCTGGTCGGCGGCGACGCGCAGCTGGCGGCGCAGTTCGACGACGGCCTGTTCGCGACGCTCTACCTGAGCCCGCGCGACTACCACCGCATCCACATGCCCTGCGCCGGGCGGCTGCTGCGCATGATCCATGTGCCGGGCGAGCTGTTCTCGGTCAATCCGACGACGGCGCGCGGCGTTCCCGGCCTGTTCGCCCGCAACGAGCGGGTGGTCTGCGTCTTCGACCGCGGCGACGGCCTGGGCGAGTTCGTGCTGGTGCTGGTGGGCGCGACCATCGTCGGCAGCATGGCCACCGTCTGGCACGGCATCGTCAACCCGCCGCGCTCCGGCGCGCTGCGCGACTGGCGCTACGACGCGCCGGGCCAGGCGCCGGTCCTGCTGAAGCAGGGCGAGGAAATGGGCCGCTTCCTGCTCGGCTCGACCGTGGTGATGCTGTTCCCCAAGGCGGCCGCCGGCCAGGCGCCGCTGCGCTTCCACCCCGACTGGCGCCCGACCCGGGCGATCCGCCTGGGCGAGGCGATGGCCGCGCGCTGATCCGGCACAGGCCGGCCTGCCGGCCGTCGCCCCGGGGCATTCCCACTCAATCACGGCGCGGGCGGGCCGACAAAGGGGGACGATGAATGCCGTCTCCTATCTCGATGTCGGCTGGCACCCCGGCACCGTGCTGCTGTCGGTGCTGGTGGCGACCTTCGCGTCCTATGTGTCGCTCGAGCTCTCGCGCCGGGTGCGCGACCTCGACGGGGCGGTGGCGCATGCCTGGTGGCTGGGCGGCTCGCTCACGATGGGGACCGGCGTCTGGTCGATGCACTTCGTCGGCATGCTGGCCTTCGAGCCGCCGCTGCCGCTGGGCTATCGCCATGACCTGACCGCGCTGTCCTGGCTGGCGGCGCTGGTGGCCGCCGGCATGGCGATGGCGGTGGCCGCGCACCGGCAGGTGGACCGGCGCCTGCATCTGGTGGCCTCGCTGGTGATGGCGGCCGGCATCGTCTCGATGCACTACCTGGGCATGGCCGCGATCGACCTGCAGCCCGGCATCGACTGGGACTGGCCGCTGGTGGGCGCCTCGGTGCTGATCGCGCTGATCGCCTCGGCGGCGGCGCTGGAGATCTTCGTGCGCATGCGTGCGCTCGGCGGCGCCGAGCGGCTGCGTGCGCAGCTGCGCGCCTCGGTGGTGACGGCCGCGGCGATCTGCGGCATGCACTACACCGCGATGGCGGCGGCACGCCTGCCCGAGGGCGTCGTCTGCCTGAGCGCCGATGCGCTGGGCGGCCGCGGCCTGCTGCTGGCGGTGCTGCTGTTCACCGCGCTGGTGCTGTGCGTGGCGCTGGGCACCGCGATCTTCGATGCGCGCCGGCGGCGCCGCGAGCGTCAGCTCTCGCGCTCGCTGGCCAGCGCGAACGCCGAGCTGCAGACCGCCAACGAGGAACTGCGCCGGCGCGCGCTGACCGATCCGCTGACCGGGCTGGCCAACCGCATGGGCCTGGAGGACCGGCTGGGCCGACCGGGCTCGCAGGACGGCGTGCCGGTCGCGCTGGTCTTCATCGACCTCGACGGTTTCAAGGCGATCAACGACTCGCTCGGCCGCGCCACCGGCGACCGGCTACTGGGCAAGGTGTCGCGGCGCATCCGTCGGCGCTGCCGGCCGGTCGATCTGGCGGTGCGCCTCGGGGGCGACGAGTTCGTGCTGCTGCTCGAGGGCGAGGAGGCCGAGCCGCGGGCGCTGGACCTGGCCCGCCGGCTGCTGGTCGACCTGCAGCAGCCCTACCTGCTGACCGAGAAGCCGGTGTCGCTGTCATGCTCGATCGGGCTGGCCTTCGGGCCGCGCCATGGCCAGGGCGACGTGCTGCTGGGCTGCGCCGACGCGGCGATGCATGCGGCCAAGCGCAGCGGCGGCGGCTGCCTGCTCTGCTACGACAGCCACATGAGCGCGGAGGACTCCTCCGACCAGCTGCATCTGCAGCAGGGCCTGCGCGACGCGCTGCGCCGCGGCGAGCTGTCGCTGCACTACCAGCCCAAGCTGACCAGCGGCGAGGGCCGGCTGCATGGCGTCGAGGCGCTGCTGCGCTGGCGCCATCCCGAGCGCGGCATGATCAGTCCGGCCGTCTTCATCCCGGTGGCCGAGCGCTTCGGCCTGATCGGTCGCATCGGCGACTGGGTCATCGAGGAGGCATGCGCGCAGCTGGCGCAGTGGCAGAAGCGCGGCTGGCAATGCCGGGTCGCGATCAACCTGTCGGCGCAGCAGCTGCGCCAGCCCGATCTGGCCCGGCGCATTCTCGGCACGCTGGCGCGCCACGGCCTGGATCCGACGCTGCTGGTGTGCGAGCTGACCGAGACGGCGATGATGGAGTCGATGAAGGACGGCTGCAGCGTGCTCGACGAGCTCGACGCCGCAGGCGTGCGGGTGTCGATCGACGACTTCGGCACCGGCTATTCCAGCCTGTCCTATCTGCGCCGCCTGCCGGCCTCGCAGCTGAAGATCGACCGCAGCCTGATCATCGGCGTCGACAGCGACGTGCAGGCGCGTGCGGTGCTCGAGGCGGTGGTGCGGCTGGCCCATGCGCTCGACATGGAGGTGGTCGCCGAGGGCGTCGAGACCGAGGCGCAGCGCCAGGCGCTGGCCGCGATCGGCTGCGACGTGCTGCAGGGCTTCCTGTTCGCTCGCCCGATGGATGTGCAGGCGCTGCAGGACTGGGTCGGCCGAAGCGGCTGCGACCGGCCGGCGGCGCGCCTGTCGGCCGTGTCCGACAGCGGGGAGCGGCTGCAGCCGGCAGCCTCGGCCTAGCACGGCGAGGCACGATGGGACCGACGCCGCTGTCCTGTCCCGATCCTGCCCCGAGGCCGTGCCCGCCATGTACAACCGCCGCATCCTGCAGCAGAAATCCTTCCTGATCCTGCTGGTGCTCGCCAGCCTGGCCTTCGTGCTGGTGCTGCTGCCGCTGTGGGCGCCGGTGTTCTGGGGCGCGGTGCTGGCGATGATGGCGATGCCGATCCACCGGCGTCTGCTGGGGCATGGGCTGCTGCAGGCGCGCCCGGGCTCGGCCGCGGCGCTGACGGTGCTGCTGACGGTGCTGGTGGTGATCGTGCCGCTGGTGCTGTTCGGGCTGGCGCTGTCGGCCGAGGTGATGGCGCTGTACCGCGACTTCGGCAGCGATCCCGCCCGCCTGGCGCGGCATGTCGACGAGCTGATCGGGCGGCTGCCGCCGGTGCTCTCGGGCCTGCTGCACCAGTTCGGACTCGAGGACGCGGCCTCGCTGCGCGAGCGGCTGCTCGCGGCGATCTCTCGCGGCGGCCAGGCGATCGCCGCGCAGATGCTGCTGGCCGGACAGGACCTGTTCGAGTCGGTGCTGTCGCTGGCGCTGGCGCTCTACCTGATGTTCTTCCTGCTGCGCGACGGTGCGCGCATCAGCCGCCGGGTGCGTGACGCCATTCCGCTGGCGGCGGCGCACAAGACGCGGCTGATCGGCAAGTTCGCCACCGTGGTGCGCGCCACCGTCAAGGGCAGCATCGTCGTGGCGCTGGTGCAGGGCCTGCTCGGCGGCCTGGCCTTCATGGTGCTGGACGTGCGTGCGCCGGTGCTCTGGGCGGTGATGATGGCGCTGCTGTCGCTGCTGCCGGCCGTCGGGGCGGGGCTGGTGTGGGTGCCGGTGGCGCTGTGGTTCGCGGCCGACGGCCGCTTCGGCGCTGCCGCGGCGCTGGCGGCCTGGGGCGTGCTGGTGATCGGTCTGGCCGACAACCTGCTGCGCCCGCTGCTGGTGGGCAAGGACACCCGGCTGCCCGACTACCTGGTGCTGATCTCGACGCTGGGCGGCATGTCGCTGCTGGGGCTGCACGGCTTCGTGCTGGGGCCGGCGATCGCGGCGCTGTTCATCGCGGTGTGGGATCTGCTGGCCGACAACGTCGAGCCGGCACCGCCGGTGCCGACCGCGACGGCGGCCGCGGCTCACATCGTCACCAGCACCAGCGCCAGCAGCCCGACGACGGCCACCCCGAGGCCGGCCAGCGCGATGTTGACGATCTTCAGGCGCGACTGACCCTCGTCGCGCTGCGTCGAGATGTCGTCGCGCAGCCGGCCCAGCCGCGTGTCGATGTCGCGCGACTGCATGTCCAGCAGCTCGCGCTGCTTGGCGATCGCGGCCTCCATCTGCTCCAGGTCGGCCTTGCGCGCGCTGATCTCGCGGTCGAGCGCAAAGGCGATCTCCGCGACGTCGGCGGCGGTCTTCTGGTGGTCGGCCTGCTGCTGCGCGAACTTGGTGTCGACGTAGCGGGCCAGCGAGCGACGGGTGTTGGTCAGCTCCGTCATCACGCCGTCGTTGCGCTCGCCCAGCGCGGTGATCTGGTCGCCGATCGCGCTGATCTTGCCGGTGAGCGTGCCGATCTGCTCGGTGACCTGCGTCTTCAGCCGCGCGGCCTCCTCGCTGGCCTGCGCGATCCGGGCGTCGACGCCCTCGGCGCCGGAGGCCAGCGCCTCCTCGACCTGGCGCATCAGCGTCTCGCGCAGCGCCTGGATCTCCTTGTTCAGCGCCACCACGCGGCGATGGCCGTCCTGGCTCTGCTCGCGCAGCTGGTAGTAGTCGGTGACCAGGTGCTCGAGGCCGGCCTGCTGCTCGGCCAGCGTGTCCTGGTGCTTCAGCAGTTCCTGGGTGTTCAGGTCCAGGCGGACCGTCTGCTCGCCGACCTTGCGGGCCAGCATCGCCAGCGTGTCGTCGAAGGCGGCCGGCAGCGGCATCTCGGGCTTGCGGGTCGAGGGAGAGATGTGGTGGATCCGCTCGTTCATCGCAGCATGTCCTCGATTGGCGTTCATTGTCGGTATCGTGTGCGCGTGTCGTTGCGGGTGATTCTGTTCGCCCAGCCCTGGCGCGATCGCCGGATATGGCGGCACATTTCGCACTTCGAATTCGCACAAACCGATCACGTACCACGCATCCTGCGGCAGTCCGCAGGCCCCTGGCCGGAGCTCTCCAGCCGGCGCCGATGCGGACCTACACCTTCGTGCTGCCTTTCACAAGCGGGTCAGTCCTTGTTCAAGGCCCGGCCTCGTGCGCCGAAGAGCGAGGTCTCATCCCCGACCGAGGAGGTCCGCCCATGAATGCTGTCGTCACGTCCCGCACCGATCGCTTCGTCCAGCAAGCCTGTGCGCTTCCGGCCATGCCCGAGGTGGCCAACAAGCTGCTGCGCTCCTTCGACCGCGACGACCTGTCGCTGAACGAGCTCGCCGGCCTGATCGGTCGTGACCAGACGCTGTCGGCCCGGGTGCTGCGGCTGGCGAACTCGGCCCGCTACAGCCCGTCGCGCTCGGTGACCTCGCTCAACGATGCGGCGATGGCGCTGGGCACGCGCACGCTGCGCGACCTGGCGCTGTCGGCCTGCATGGTCGGCATGTTCCCGTCGATTCCCGGCTTCGACCGTCTGGCCTTCTGGCGCACCACGCTGGCTACGGCCGCCTACGCGCAGCCGCTGGCGCGCTTCCTCCAGGACGACGAGGACGCCGCCTATCTCGGCGGCCTGATGCTGCGCACCGGCCAGCTGCTGATGATGATGGTCGACCCCGACATGACGCAGCGCATCGGCCGCCTGTCGCTGGAGATCGACAGCCGCATCAGCTTCGAGAACTCGCTGCTGGGCTGCTCGCATCCGGAGATCACCGCCGAGCTGGCGCGCCACTGGCGCTTCCCGAACCTGCTGGTGACCGCCTTCAATGCGGCCGCGCACCCGATGGAGATGCGCCCGTTCTCGCGCATGGGCGCGGTGCTGCGCCTGGCCGGCGTCATCGCCGAGGCGCGCGAGCGCGAGCTCGATCCGATGGAGGCGCTGCAGTCGACCCATCCGGACCTGGTCCAGCATCTGAAGCTCGACATGGACTGGCTGACGGCGCATCTGCCCGATCACCGGCTGGCGGTCGCCTCGGTCGACGACCTGATGCACTGAGAGTCGGGACTCAGAACAGCTCGCCCTGGCCGCTGCGCCGGTCGAAATGCGCGGCCTGTCCGGGCCGCGGCGGCCGGGGCGGGCGAAAGGCCGAGCGGTCCAGCTCGGGCACCTCGCGTGCCAGGCCATGGCGCGCGGCCGCCGCCTCGATGCGCTGCCCGATCCGTTCGGCCCAGGTGCCGAGGCCCGGCTCCGGGCTGTCCTGCAGCGCCTCGTCCAGCCACGGCGGGAGCGGCAGCCCGGTCTGCCCGGGCCGCTGCAGCGCCGTCCAGTGGGCCGAGCGTGCTCCCGCCTGCGCGGCGGCCTCGAGGATCGACTCGATCTCGTCCTCGTTGAGCCGCGGGATGACCGGGGCCACGTTGACCCCGACCCAGACCCCGGCCTGCGCCAGCGCGCGGATGGCCGCCAGCCGCCGGGCCGGGCGGGATGCCCGTGGCTCGAGCTGGCGCGACAGCCGCGCGTCCAGCGTGCTCATGCTGACGAAGACCAGCAGCTGGCCGCGCGCGGCCATGGCGGCCAGCAGCTCCAGATCGCGCACGATGCCGCCGGACCGGGTGACGATGCCCAGCGGGTGGCGGGCCTCGTCGAGCACCTCCAGCAGCGCGCGGGTGATGCCCAGCCGACGCTCGGCCGGCTGGTAGGCGTCGGTCGCCGAGCCGATGTTGATCGGGCGCGGCTGGTAGCCCGGGCGGCGCAGCTCCTCGCGCAGCCGGTCGGCGGCATTGGTCTTGGCGAAGATGCGCGTCTCGAAGTCGGGGCCGTGGACCGGGCGGACGCAGCAGTAGAGGCAGCCGTGCTCGCAGCCGCGATAGGGATTGATCGACAGGTCGAAGGCGATGTCGGGCGAGTCGTTTGCGCGCAGCAGGCTGCGGCAGGGCTCGTCGATGACCTGGGCCGGCGACGTGGCGCAGTCGACCTCCGGCTCCCAGCCGTCCTGCTCGGCCCGGCGGGCGAGCCGGGCGAGGCGGGCGGTGAAGCGTGCGGAGAGATCCGGCGGGGCGGCAGCCCGGGTCGGCCGGCAGGATTCGGCCGGGCGGGCCGGCGCCGGCGACGCGTCGCCGAACAGCGGCAGCTCCGCAGCGGGCATCGTCAAGGGATCGCGTCGCATGGGACGCGAGTCTGCCATGCCTGCCATGGCGGACGATGCCGCCACGGACCCGCGGGGATCACAGATGCATCACCGCCGCCACGCCCAGCCCGACGCCGGCCACCGCGACGCCGTACATGCCGACCTCCAGCCACTTGCGCCGCGTCAGCAGCGCGATCGCCGCCAGCGCGATCGAGATCTGCAGCGCGGTGGTGGCCTGGGCCCAGCGGTGGTGCAGGTGCATCTCGGCGTCGGAGCGCTCGTCCCACTGGTGCGCCTCGGCCTCGAGCGCGTCGGCCTTGGCCTTGATGTCGGCCTTTTCCTGCTTGTAGCGGTCGATCTCCTGCCGGTAGCGGTCACGCTGCTCCTGCGGGACCAGCGCGATCGCCAGCTCGGAGAGGTTCTGCTTGCCGCTCTTGGCCTGGTAGTAGTTCCACTGGTTGGACGCCTCGGTCTTCTTGATCGCGGCGTTGTTCTTGTACAGGCCGGCATTGGCCTGGGTCGCGCCGCCCATGTAGCCGAACAGCGCGCCGACCGTCGCCAGCACCGCGGTCGTCACCGCGATGCGGCTGGCGAACGGGTCCTTGTCGCCGTGATGCGCGGCGTGCTCGAGTTCGTGGTCGTGCGGACCGTGGACATGGAAACCGTGACCGGACATCGTCGAATGCTCCTGGTGGGAAATGAAGACAAGGGGAGACGCGCGACGCGACGCGATGCGCCGCGCGGGGAGGGCAGGGAGGCGCGATTGTGCAGCAGCGTCGCCCGGGGCGCAGGCAGGCTGCGCCCGCCGGACTCAGCCGGCCGCCAGCGTCGCGGCCAGCGCCTCGATCTGCTCGCCGACCTCGAGCCACTCCATCTCGAGCGTCTCGATCTGCTCGTCGAGCTCCTTCAGGCGGCGGCCCTGCTCGGCGCGCTCGGCCGGGCTCAGGTCGGCGCGGCCCATGGCCTCGAGCAGCGCGGCGTGCTCGGCCTGGGCCTTCTCCAGCGCCTGCTCGGCCTGCTGCTGGCGCTTCTTCAGCGGCTTGGCGAGCTCGGCGAGCTTCATGCGCGCGGCCGCCTGGGCCTTGCGCTCGTCGCGGCTGGACGGTGCGGACGGGGCCGCGCTCGACGGCTGGCTGGCGGCGCGGGCCTGCTCCTGCGCGGCGCGGTCCTCCTCGCGGGCGCGGCGGGCGATCTCGCGGCTCTGGTCGAGCAGCCATTTCTGGTAGTCGTCCAGGTCGCCGTCGAAGGGCTCGACCCGGCCGCCGGTCACCAGCCAGAACTCGTCGCAGACCTCGCGCAGCAGCGCGCGGTCGTGGCTGACCAGCATCACCGTGCCTTCGTACTCGTTGAGCGCCATGCTCAGCGCCTCGCGGGTGGTCAGATCCAGGTGGTTGGTCGGCTCGTCGAGCAGCAGCAGGTTGGGGCGCTGCCAGACCAGCATCGCCAGCACCAGACGCGCCTTCTCGCCGCCCGAGAGCGAGCCCACCGCCTGGTTGACCATGTCGCCGACGAAGCGGAAGCTGCCCAGGAAGTCGCGCAGCTCCTGCTCGCGCGCCTGCGGGCTGACCTCCCTGGCCAGGCGGATCATGTGCGCCAGCGGCCCCTCCTCGGGGCGCAGCACGTCCATCTCCTGCTGCGCGAAGTAGCCGATCGCCAGGCCCTTGCCCTCCTGCACGCGGCCCGACAGGCGCGGCAGCGCCCCGGCCAGCGTCTTGACCAGCGTCGACTTGCCCTGGCCGTTGGCGCCCAGGATGCCGATGCGCTGGCCCGGCAGCACCGACTTGGTCACGCCGCGCACGATCGCGGTCTCGCCGTAGCCGACCTCGACCGCGTCCAGCACCAGCATCGGGTTGGGCAGGTTGCCGGGCTCGCGGAAGGAGAACTCGAAGTCGGCCGCGGTCAGCACCGGCGCGAGCTTCTCCATGCGGGCCAGCGCCTTGACGCGGCTCTGCGCCTGCTTGGCCTTGGTCGCCTTGGCCTTGAAGCGGTCGATGAAGCGCTGCAGCTGCGCCATCTTCTCCTGCTGGCGGCTGTAGGCGGCCTGCTGCTGGAGCATGCGCTCGGCGCGCATCGACTCGAAGGTGGTGTAGTTGCCGCCGTAGCGGGTGACCTTGGCGTCGTCCAGATGCAGCGTCACCTTGGTGACCGTGTCGAGGAACTCGCGGTCGTGGCTGATGACCAGCATCGTGCCCTCGAAGCGCAGCAGCCAGGCCTCCAGCCAGACCAGCGCGTCCAGGTCCAGGTGGTTCGTGGGCTCGTCGAGCAGCAGCAGGTCGCCCGGGCACATCAGCGCGCGCGCGAGCTGCAGCCGCATGCGCCAGCCGCCCGAGAAGCTGTTGACCGGCCCGTCGAGCTGGCTGACGCGGAAGCCCAGGCCGAGCAGCAGCGCCTGCGCCCGCGATCGCGCGTCGAAGGCGCCGACTTCCGCCAGGCGGGCGTGGGCCTCGCCGATGGCATGGCCGTCGCCGCTGGCCTCGGCCTCGGCCAGCGCGGCGCGTGCGGCCATCAGCGGCGCGTCGCCCTCGAGCACGAACTCGGTCGCGCCGGTCTCGGTCTCGGGCATGTTCTGCGCGACCTCGGCGATGCGCCAGCGCGGCGGCATCTCGATGTCGCCGGCATCCGGGTGCAGCCGGTCGGTCAGCAGCGCGAACAGCGAGGACTTGCCCGCGCCGTTGCGCCCCACCAGCGAGGCCTTCTCGCCGGGCTGGAGCGTGAACGAGGTGTCGTCGAGCACGAGCTTGGTGCCGCGGCGCAGCGTGATGTTCTTGAACTGGAGCATGGGATCGGGGGCAGGGGGCTTCAGCGGCCGTCGGCGACCGTGCGCAGCGAGGCCAGCGTCTGGCCCAGCTCGATGACGGCCATCGCGTAGTAGGCGGACCAGTTGTAGCGGGTGATGGCCCAGAAGTTGTCGGTGCCGGCGACGAAGGAGGGCGGCTCGACGCCGTTGCGCAGCTCCACCAGCGCGAGCCGGCCGGCGTACTGCTGGCCCGCCGGGCTCAGGCTGGCGCCGCGCTCTGCCATCTGCGCGGCGCCGAAGCTCGGCAGGATGTCCGGCGCGAGCAGCGCCTCGCGGTCCGGCCCTTCGGGCGGCGGCAGCACGTCGAAATGCGTGGGCAGGCCGCGCTGCCAGCCGTTGGCGGCGAGAAAGTTCGCGACGCTGCCGATCACGTCGGGCACGCTGCGGTGCAGGTCGATGCGGCCGTCGCCGTCGAGGTCGACCGCGAACTTCAGCCAGGAGCTGGGCATGAACTGCGGCATGCCCAGCGCGCCGGCGTAGGAGCCCTTGATCGTCATGACGTTGACGCGGTCGCGTGCGGCCAGCGTGAACAGCGCCTCCAGCTCGTCGCGGAAGAAGGCCGAGCGGTCGCTGCGGCCGCGCGGGAAGTCGAAGGCCAGCGTCGAGAGCGCGTCGATCGCGCGGAAGCCCCCGGTCTGGCGGCCGTAGATGGTCTCGACGCCGATGATCGCGACGATGACCTGCGCCGGCACGCCCCAGCGCTCCTCGGCCGCCTGCAGCCAGCGCGCGTTGTCGCGCCAGAAGGCCACGCCCTCGCGCACGCGCAGCGTGTCGAGGAAGCGCGAGCGGTAGACCTTCCAGTTCTTGGCCGCCGGGCTGGCCGCCGGCATGATGAGCCGCGCGACCTGCGGCTGGTAGCGGGCATCGGCCAGCGCGGTCGCGACGACCTCCTCGTCGAGCTCGGGATGGCGCTCGACGAGCTGGCGCACGAAGGCGGACACGTCGTCGCGGCGCTCGTAGCCGGGCGGCGGGCTCGGCACCGGCTGGGCCGCGGCGACCGGGGCCTGTCCGAGCACGAGCGTGCCGGCTGCGGCGGCGATCAGCGCCGCGAGATGGCGGCGCAGCGGATTCGGGGTTGCTGACATGGCGTGATTGTCGCCGCTGCCGCTATGCTGCGCCGAGCACCCACCCCGAGGAGACCCCGATGAACAACACCCCCCCGGACACCGCACCGGTCACCGCACCGATCCTGCAGGTCGCGCGCGACGCGCACGGCGTCGTCACGCTGACGCTGAACCGCCCCGACGCCTTCAACGCGCTGTCGGAGGCGATGCTGGCGGCGCTGCAGGCCGAGCTCGACGCGCTGGCCGGCGACGAGACGCTGCGTGCGGTGGTGCTGGCTGCGGCCGGCCGGGCCTTCTGCGCCGGGCATGACCTGAAGGAGATGCGCGCCGAGCCGAGCCTGCCCTACTACCAGGACCTGTTCGGCCGCTGCGGCCGGGTCATGACGACGATCCAGCGCCTGGCCGTGCCGGTGATCGCCAAGGTCCAGGGCGTGGCCACCGCCGCGGGCTGCCAGCTGGTGGCGGCCTGCGACCTCGCGGTGGCCGTCGACCGCGCGCGCTTCGCGGTCAGCGGCGTCAACCTGGGCCTGTTCTGCGCCACGCCCGGCGTGGCGCTGTCGCGCAACGTGCCGCGCAAGCAGGCCTTCGAGATGCTGGTCACCGGCGAGTTCATCTCCGCCGAGGAGGCGCGCCAGCGCGGCCTGGTCAACCGCGTCGTGCCGGCCGAGGCGCTCGACGCCGAGGTCGCCCGGCTGGTCGACAGCATCCTGGCCAAGCCGCGCGCCGCCATCGCGATGGGCAAGGCGCTGTTCTACCGCCAGCTCGAGATGGGCCAGGAGGCCGCCTACCAGAGCGCGGTGCAGACCATGGCCTGCAACATGATGGACGACAGCGCGCTCGAGGGCGTGCAGGCCTTCATCGACAAGCGCCCGCCGGCCTGGGCCCGCCCGGACTGAGACGGCGCCCCTGCGCAGCGGTACGGATCAAGTCCCGGGCACGGACGGCCGAAAGAACCGGCCGTCCCGTCCCCAGGAGTCCACGATGGCGACCGAGTCCGATCTCGTCCACTGCATCTACGCCAGCTCGGCCACCCGGCCCTTCTCGTTCGACCAGCTGGTCGATCTGCTGGCGGTGGCGCGGCGCAACAACGCCGCGCTGGGCGTGACCGGCATGCTGCTGCATGACCGGGGCAGCTTCTTCCAGGTGCTGGAGGGCCCGGCGGCGACGGTCGACGCGCTGTACGCGCGCATCGCCGCCGATGCCCGCCATGCGGAGATCGTGCGCATCATCCATGAGCCGGTCGCGCGGCGCAGCTTCGCCCAGTGGTCGATGGGCTTCGTGCAGGTCGACGACGAGCTGCTGCGCAGCGTCGAGGGCGCCAACGACTTCTTCCGCGGCGGCACCGCGCTGAGCGCGATCGACAGCGGCCGCGCGCGCAAGCTGCTGCAGGCCTTCGGCGCCGGCCGCTGGCGACGGCGCGACGGCGCCGCCTGAGGTCGACGACCATGGACCGCTCGGCCTTCTCCTTCGCGTTCCAGCCGATCGTGCATGCGCCGAGCGGCCGCGTCTGGTCGCATGAGGCGCTGATCCGCGGTCCGGCGGGCGAGCCGGCCGGGCAGGTGCTGTCCGGGCTGGACGAGCAGGCGCTGCACCGGCTCGACGCGACCGGCCGCGGCCGCGCGATCGACCTGGCGGTGCGGCTCGGGCTGCAGGGGCGGCTCAACCTCAATTTCCTGCCGCGCAGCCTGGGCGAGGACGACGGCGTGCTCGAGGCGATGTTTCTCGCCGCGCAGCGCCACGGCCTGCCGCTGGAGCGGCTGGTGCTGGAGGTGACCGAAAGCGAGGCGATCGGCGATCTGGCCGGCTTCGCGCAGCGCATGCGCCGGGTGCGGGCGCTGGGCCTGCAGCTGGCGATCGACGACTTCGGCGCCGGCCACTGCGGGCTGAACCTGCTGGCGGAGTTCCAGCCCGACCTGCTCAAGCTCGACATGGCGCTGCTGCGCGGCATCGAGCGCAGCGGGCCGCGCCAGGCGATCGTGCGCGCGGTGCTCGGCGCCTGTCTCGACCTGGGCATCGAGGCGGTCGCCGAGGGCGTCGAGACGCCCGAGGAATACCGCTGGCTGGCCGGCGAGGGCGTGGAGCTGTTCCAGGGCTACCTGTTCGGCCGGCCCGGCTTCGAGGTGCTGCCCGCGCCCCGCCTGCCTCACATGCCGGCGTAGTTCGGGCCGCCGCCGCCTTCCGGCGTGACCCAGACGATGTTCTGCGTCGGGTCCTTGATGTCGCAGGTCTTGCAGTGCACGCAGTTCTGCGCGTTGATGACGAGCTTGTCGTGGCCGTTGTCGGTCTTGACGAACTCGTACACGCCGGCCGGGCAGTAGCGGGTCTCCGGCCCGGCGTAGACCGCCAGGTTGGTCTCGACCGGCACGCGCGCGTCCTTCAGCGTCAGGTGCGCGGGCTGGTGTTCCTCGTGGTTGGTGTTGGAGACGAACACCGAGCTGAGGCGGTCGAAGGTGATGACGCCGTCCGGCTTCGGGTACTCGATCTTCTCGCACTGGGCGGCCGGCAGCAGGCGGGCGTGGTCCGGCTCGGTGCGGTGGATCGTCCACGGCGGCGACTCCAGGCCGATCTTCGGCAGCAGCCAGTGCTCGATGCCGGTCATCAGCGAGCCGACCCACACGCCCTTCTTGAACCACTGCTTGAAGTTGCGCGAGCGGTCGAGCTCCTTGTGCAGCCAGCTCGCCTCGAAGGCTTCCGGGTAGGCGGAGAGCTCGTCGCCCTGGCGGCCGGCGGCCAGCGCGTCGAAGGCGGCCTCGGCGGCGAGCATGCCGGTCTTGATCGCGGCGTGGCTGCCCTTGATGCGCGCGGCGTTCAGGTAGCCGGCGTCGCAGCCGATCAGCGCGCCGCCCGGGAACACCGTCCTGGGCAGGCTCAGCAGGCCGCCGGCGGTGATCGCGCGCGCGCCGTAGCTCAGGCGCTTGCCGCCCTCGAGGTACTGGCGGATCGACGGATGCGTCTTCCAGCGCTGCATCTCCTCGAACGGGCTCAGCCACGGATTGCGGTAGTCCAGCCCGGTGACGAAGCCCAGCGTGACCTTGTTGTCCTCCAGGTGGTAGAGGAAGCCGCCGCCGTAGGTGTCGGGCTGCATCGGCCAGCCGGCGGTGTGCACCACCAGACCGGGCCTGTGCTTGGCCGGATCGATCTCCCACAGCTCCTTGATGCCGATGCCGTAGCTCTGCGGATCCTTGCCTTCGTCGAGCTTGAAGCGGGCGATCAGCTGCCGGCCCAGGTGGCCGCGCGCGCCCTCGGCGAAGAGGGTGTACTTGCCGTGCAGCTCCATGCCGATCTGGAAGGCGTCGCTGGGCTCGCCGTCCTTGCCCACGCCCTGGTTGCCGGTGGCGATGCCCTTGACGCTGCCGTCGTCGTTGTAGAGCACCTCGGCGGCCGAGAAGCCGGGGAAGATCTCCACGCCCAGGCCTTCGGCCTGCTCGGCCATCCAGCGCACCACGCTGCCCAGGCTGATGACGTAGTTGCCGGCGTTGTGGAAGCAGTCCGGCACCAGGAAGTCGGGCGTCTTGGTGGCTCCCGTCTCGTTCAGGAACAGCACCTCGTCGGCGGTGACCGGCTGGTTCAGCGGCGCGCCGCGCTCCTTCCAGTCCGGAAACAGCTCGTTCATCGCGATCGGGTCCATGACCGCGCCCGACAGGATGTGCGCGCCCGGCTCCGAGCCCTTCTCGATGACCACCACCGAGAGTTCCTGCCCCTTCGCGCTGGCGAGCTGCTTGAGACGGATGGCGGCAGCCAGTCCGGCCGGGCCGGCACCGACGATGACGACGTCATATTCCATCGCGTCGCGCGGGCCGTACTGGGCAAGGATCTCCTGGGGGGTCATGAGGGCGGGTCCTGTGGTCTTGAGGATCGGGAAACGGAAAAGACGGGAAAATTCGGCGCAGAAACGGCGCTGATTCTAACGTTCCGTGATTCAAAAAAGAACGATCGTTCGATTTGCTCCGATGCAGTGGCGCCACAGCCTGACCGACCCGGGAAGATGCCGTGGCCGCGGCCTCCTTTTCCGGGCAATCGCGGGCGGGCCGCCTTTCTATCCTTGCCGGATCGGGGTGATCAGTGGAAACCCGCAGGCGGGTCGATTCCGTTCCTGTCGCGTTCCTGTTCATCCGCTTCAAATCCAGGCCGCGGCGGCCGCACGGGGGTAATGTGTCATGCTGGGACTGCTGGTTTCCGAACTGGTCAGGATGGTCGAGACGCGGCACGGCATCAGCATGGCCGATGCGCTGATGTTCGGCACCGACGTGCCGGCGCGGCGCGGCGACGCGGTGCTCGACGGCTATCCGCAGGAGCAGATCGAGGTGCTGATCGACGCGCTGGCGCTGCGCACCGGCGAGTCGCCGCGCCAGCTGATGCGCGACTTCGCCGCCCGGCTGATGGAGCGCATCCGGCATGTGCATCCGGGGGTCTACGACCGTCATGCCGACCTGTTCGAGCCGCTGGCCGGACGCGGCGAGGCGGCGGCTGCGCTGCCGGTGGCGGTCGGCGACTTCGCCCGGCGCGAGATGGAGATCCTGTTCGGCGACCGCCAGGAGGCGCAGCGCCTGGTCGAGGGCCTGCGCCATGACATCGCGCGCCGCGACCTGCGCGCCGGTGGCGGACGCGGTCTGCGCGACGACATGCTCGGCCGTCACGGCCTGGGCACGCGCTGAGCGGGCGACGAACAGCGCGGTCCTGCGCCCCTTGCACCGCCCGGAGCGATGCGGGCGACATGCTATCGTCAGGAAAACACCCGAAGCGCAAGTTCCGGCAGAGCGGCCGGCGCCTTCGGCGGATTCCCACCTGAACAGGAGCATGTCATGAGCTATTCGATCGACCTGTCGGGCCGCGTCGCGCTGATCACCGGCGCATCCAGCGGCCTGGGCGCCCAGTTCGCCCGCGTGCTGTCGCAGGCCGGCGCCGCAGTGGTGCTGGGCGGACGGCGCTCCGACCGGCTCAAGGAGCTGCGTGCCGAGATCGAGGGCCGCGGCGGCGACGCGCACGTCGTCGAGCTCGACGTCACCGATCTCGACAGCATCAAGTCGGCGGTGGCGCACGCGGAGACCGAGGTCGGGGTGCTCGACATCCTGATCAACAACTCCGGCGTCAGCGCGACGAAGAAGATCCTCGACGTCACGCCCGACGACTTCGACTTCATCTTCGACACCAACGTGCGCGGCGCCTTCTTCGTCGCGCAGGAGGTCGGCCGGCGCATGGTGGCGCGTGCGCGCGGCGCCGCGCCCGGCACCTACACCGGCGGGCGCATCGTCAACATCGCGTCGATGGCCGGCCTGCGCGTGCTCAGCCAGATCGGGCCCTATGCGATGAGCAAGGCCGCGGTCATCCACATGACGCGCGCGATGGCGCTGGAGTGGGGCAAGTTCGGCATCAACGTCAACGCGATCTGCCCGGGCTACATCGACACCGAGATCAACCACCACCACTGGGACACCGAGGCCGGCCACAAGCTGGTGAACATGCTGCCGCGCAAGCGCCTGGGCAAGCCCGAGGACCTGGACCTGGCGCTGCTGATGCTGTGTGCCAACGAGAGCCACTTCGTCAACGGCGCGGTGATCCAGGCCGACGACGGCTTCGGCCTGTGAGCCCGGAGGCGACCCGATGATCCGACGCACGCTGACCGCGCTGGAAGCCCGCATCGTCGCGGTGCTGGTCGAGAAGGAATCGACCGTGCCCGACACCTATCCGCTGTCGCTCAACGCGCTGTGCGCGGGCTGCAGCCAGAAGACCGCCCGCGATCCGGTCATGAGCGTGACCGAGCCGCAGGCCCTGGCCGCGATCGAGGAGCTCAAGGCGCTGAGCCTGGTCGTCGAGATCAGCGGCACGCGCACCGTCAAGTTCGAGCACAACCTCGGCCGTGCGCTGGGCGTGCCGGGCGCGGCGGTGGCGCTGCTGGCCACGCTGATGCTGCGCGGCCCGCAGACCGCGGCCGAGCTGCGCCTGCACAGCGAGCGGCTGCACCGCTTCGCCGACGTGTCCTCGGTCGAGGGCTTCCTCGACGAGCTGGCCGGCAAGGCCGAGCCGATGGTGCGCAAGCTGCCGCGCGCGCCGGGTGCGCGCGAGTCGCGCTGGGTGCACCTGCTGTGCGGCGAGGTGCAGATCGAGGCGGCCGGCGCCGAGCCGGGCATGATGGCCGCGGCGGACGCCGGCCTGGCCGAGGAGGTCGCGGTGCTGCGCGCCGAGGTGGCCGAGCTGCGCGCGCGCCTGGACCGCCTGGCCGCCGCGCTGGGCGCCGAGGCCTGATGCACGGCGGCGCATGAGCGGTCTCGAGACGGCGCTGCTGGCGCTGGGGCTGGCGCAGTCCGGCCTGCTGGCCTGGCTGCTGCTGCGACCGGCGCCGCCGGCCGCGGCGGATCCGCAGATGGAGGCCCGGCTGGCCGAGCGTCTTCAGGAGCTGAGCGACGCGGTGATCGACGCCGGCCACGCTCACAGCGAGCGCGTCGAGCGCGAGCTGCGCGCCGAGGTCCAGGCCAGCGCGCGCGGCCTGCGCCAGGAGTCGAACGCGCAGCTCGCGCAGCTGCAGCGCCTGCTGATGACCCAGTCGGGCGAGGCGCTGCGCACCCAGGACGAGCACCTGCACCGCCTGGCCGAGGCCAGCGAGCGCCGGCTGCAGGCCCTGCAGCGCACGGTGGAGCAGCAGCTCGACCAGATGCGTGCCACCGTCGACGAGCGGCTGCAGTCGACGCTGGAGACCCGCCTGGGCGAGAGCTTCCGGCTGGTGGCCGAGCGGCTGGAGCAGGTGCACCGCGGCCTGGGCGAGATGCAGACGCTGGCGCAGGGCGTGGGCGACCTGCGCCGGGTGCTGGGCAACGTCAAGACGCGCGGCATCCTGGGCGAGGTGCAGCTCGCCGCGCTGCTCGAGCAGGTCTTCACGCCGCAGCAGTACGCGGTCAACGTGGCGACCGTGCCCGGCAGTCGCGAGCGCGTCGAGTTCGCCATCCGCCTGCCCGGGCGCGGCGCGCTGCCGGGCGAGGCGCCGGTCTGGCTGCCGATCGACGCCAAGTTCCCGCGCGAGGACTTCGAGAGGCTGCTCGACGCGCAGGACCGCGCCGACCGCGACGCGGCCGAATCCGCCGCGCGGGCGCTGGAGGCGCGCATCCGCGACGAGGCGCGCACCATCGCCGCCAAGTACCTGGCACCGCCGCACACCACCGACTTCGCGGTGCTCTTCGTTCCGACCGAGGGGCTCTATGCCGAGCTGCTGCGCCGGCCCGGCCTCTTCGAGCGGCTGCAGCGCGAGCACCATGTGACGCTGGCCGGGCCCACCACGCTGCTGGCGATGCTCGGCAGCCTGCAGATGGGCTTTCGCACGCTGGCGCTGGAGCAGCGCTCGACCGAGGTCTGGAAGATCCTCGGCGGCGTCAAGACCGAGTTCGCCCGCTTCGGCGAGGTGCTCGAGAAGACGCGGCGCAAGCTGCAGGAGGCCAGCTCCAGCATCGAGTCGGCCGAGGTGCGCACCCGCGCGATGGCGCGCCAGCTGCGCTCGGTCGAGGGGCATGCCGACCTGTCCGATGCACCGTCCCAGGGCGGAGCGTCGCCGCTGTCGCCGCCGGGCGACTGATTCCCCCTGACTGCGGGGGCCGTGCCGGCTTCTGGGGACCCCGCGATCCGGGTAGGCTCGAACGCGCGAATCCGTCGTCCTGGCGGATCCGCGTTTTCCAGCCGTTCCACTCGGCGGGGCGTTCGTCCTGATCGATCCCGCCGCTTGACAAGGCGACCGCGATCCGCGGTCGCCTTCCTTTTCTGGCCAGCGGCCTGCCCGGCCGGCTCGGGTCAGCCGGTCCGGCGTGCCGGATCGATCGCGTCGCGCAGGTCGGCGGCGACCGGGCAGGGCGCACCGGTGATCCAGGTCGCCAGCACCTCGCCGGCCAGCGCCGCGCTGGCCAGCCCGCGCGAGCCCAGGCCGGTCAGCAGATAGAGGCCGCCTTGTCCGTCATGCAGACGCGGACGCAGCCGCAGCGCGTCCAGGCGCTGGCGACCGGAAGCGGCGGCGGCCAGCGCGGCCTCGTCCACCGGCGGCCCGGCCAGCGGCAGCCGGTCCGGCGTGACCGCGCGCCAGCCGACCCGGCCGTCCAGATCCCCCTGGTCATCCAGGCTCGCCAGAGCGGCGCCGGCCGCGACCAGCCCCAGGCGCTGCGCACGCTGCAGGTTGTGGCGGTGGTCGGCCGCGCGCACCTGCGGGTCGGGGTCGTCATGCTGGGTGGTCGCGCCGGTCAGCACCCGGCCGTCGGGCAGCGCCAGGGCATAGCCCTGGCCGGAGAGCGGGCGCAGCTGCGAAGGCCGCACCCGCAGCCCCGGCCAGCCCGCGGGCAGCACCGTGGTCTGGCCCCGCACCGGCACCAGCGGCAGCCGGGCGCGGTCCTGCAGCAGCGCCGGGCTGCCCAGCGCCGCGGCGACCACCAGCACCGGCGCGGCCGCCAGCACCCGGCCGTCCGCGTCCAGCGCCTGCCACAGGCCGTTCTCGCGCTGCAGCCGCTGCACCGCCAGGCCGCCGCGGAAGGTGGCGCCTTGCAGCAGGTGGCGGCTCCAGTCGGCCGGCGAGAGCCAGCCGCCCTGGCGGAACTGCCAGCCGCCGCAGGGCTCATCGCCCGTCAGACCGCTGAAGGCGGCTGCGGCCTCGGCGTCCTGCCAGGCTATCCAGTCGGCGGGCAGACCGACCGCGGCGAGCTGCCCGCGGGCGCGGGCCTCGTCCAGCCGCGGCTCCAGCCGCAGGAAGCCGTCGAGCCGGCCGGCCACGCGGCCGCTGGCCAGCGCCGGTGCGGCCAGCCGCGCGGTGCGCAGCGCCGCGGCGCGGAACCAGCGCGCGTGCAGGCTGTCGGGCGCGTTGAAGATGCCGTGCATCAGCCCGCCGGGATTGCCCGAGGTCTCGGCCGCCGGCGCGGCCTGGCGGTCGATCACCTCGACCTGCCAGCCCTGGCGCAGCAGGCCGTGCGCCGCGGCCGCGCCGGCCAGACCCGCGCCGATCACCAGCGCCTGGCGCGGTCCGGCGTGCGGCGGTCGCCACGCGGCGGGCCGTGGCGGCACGAAGCGCGGCGCGTGGCGCGCCACCGTGATGTCGCGCTTGCCGCCGAAGCCGGGCGCGCGCTCGACCGCGAAGCCGATCGAGGCCAGCCCGTCGCGCACCGCCCGCGCCGCGCTCCAGGTCGCGGCGGTGGCGCCGGGCGCGACCAGGCGGGCGAGCCGGCGGAACAGCTCGGCGCTCCACAGCTCCGCATTGCGCGAGGGCGCGAAGCCGTCGAGGTAGAGCGCATCGGCCTCGGCCTGCAGCCCGGGCAGCGTCTGCAGCGCGTCGCCGAAGACCAGCAGCAGCTGCACCCGGCCGCCCTCGAAGTCGAGCGCGTGCAGGTCGGGCGTCAGCGGCGGCCACTGCGCGACCAGCTCGGCCGCCAGCGCCGTCTCCTCGCTGGCGCGGTGCACGCGCGCCAGGTCCCCGGGCGTGAGCGGGTGCTTCTCCAGCGAGATGAAGACCAGCCGCTCGCAGCGCTGCGGATCCGCCCGCCAGGCCGCCCAGGTGGCGAGAAAGTTGTTGCCCAGGCCGAAGCCGGTCTCCAGGATCACGAAGCGCTCGCGGCCCTGCCAGCGCCCGGGCAGGCCGTTGCCGGCCAGGAAGACATGACGCGCCTGCGCGAAGGCGCCGGCGGCGGTGTGGTAGACGTCGCCGTAGTCGGGCGCGCAGGGCGTGCCGTCGGCGTCGAAGGCGACCCGGGCGGGGCTGAGGCCGGCGGAGGCGGCGGAAGCGGCAGGGGCAGAGGCGGAAGGGGCGGACATCGTCGCGGGGATCACGGGGTCAGGGTCTTGCGCAGGAAGGTGCGCACGAAGCCGGGCGGGTAGTCGGGCAGCTCGCCGAAGGCGACATAGCCCAGCCGCTCGTAGAAGCCGCGCGCGCCGAACTGCGTGTCGACCCAGGCGTGGCGGCAGCCGCGGCGGCGCGCCTCGGCCTCGGCGGCGAGCATCAGCCGGCGGCCCAGGCCCTGGCCGCGCGCGGCCGCCGGCACCGCCAGCATCTGCGTGTAGAGCCAGCCGTGTGCGGTGGCGCCCCAGAGCCCGCCCTGCACCCGGCCCGCCGCGTCGCGCACGCCCAGGGCCAGCGTCCGGTGCCCGCTCGGGCCGGCCGCAGCGGTGTTGAAGTCGATCAGCGGGCGTGCGATCGCCTGGCGCAGCGCCTCGTCGGGCGCCTCCATCAGATCGATCGGCCAGGCGTCGGCAGGAGGCATCGCGGCGGTCCTCGAAGCGGATTCAGGGCAGGGTGATCACGCCGGCCGCGTCGGACAGGCGCACGAAGCGCAGGCCCTGGCGCTGCAGTTCCGGCAGCGCCTGCGCCAGCCCGGCGCCGGTGCCGGCCGACGGATGGTTGAGGTGGGCGAGCAGGATGTCGCCGGGCTGGACGCGGTGCAGCCGCGCGGCCACCCGCGGCGCCGGCAGCGAGGCGCCGTCGTCGACGTTGACGCTGAAGCCGGCGACGCGCAGGCCCTGGCCCTCGATCGCCTTCAGGCTGACGCTGTCGTAGCGGGCGCCGGCGCCGCGGTACCAGCGCGGCGTGCTGCCCAGCGCCTGCACGATCGCGTCGCGGCCGCCGCGCACCTCCTGCGTCACGCCCTCCACGCTGGCCGGGCCGCTCATGCCGTAGAGCGAGCGGCCGACGACGGCCGGCACATGGCGCGCGCCGTGGTTCTCGATCTCGAACTGCGCGGCACGCGCCTGCAGCCAGGCCACCGTGTCGGGATGGCGCCGCAGCCAGCGCTGCGTCACGAACAGCGTGGCCGGGATGCGCAGCCGCACCAGGGTATCGAGCAGCCCCTGGTCGACCGCGCCGCTGCAGGCGTCCAGCGTCAGCGCGACATCGCGCGCATGGTCGGCGGCGCGGGTGTCGAGGCGCTGGTGGACCTCGGTGAGGTGCGCGGCGGTGGCCACGGTGGCGGGCAGGGCGGGAACCTGGGCGGAGACCGCGGGGGGCAGCGCCAGTGCCGGCGCCAGTGCCATGAGCAGGACAGGGAGGACAGGAAACACGGGGAGAACCGGCGGTCGGACCATAGGCACAATCATGCCCCATGCAGAACACTCCCCCGCACGACTCCACCCCGCGCATCGGCTTCGTGAGCCTCGGCTGCCCGAAGGCCCTGACCGACTCCGAGCTGATCCTGACCCAGCTCTCGGCCGAGGGCTATGCCACCAGCAAGACCTTCCAGGGCGCCGACCTGGTGATCGTCAACACCTGCGGCTTCATCGACGATGCGGTCAAGGAAAGCCTGGACACCATCGGCGAGGCGCTGGCCGAGAACGGCAAGGTGATCGTCACCGGCTGCCTGGGCTCGCGCACCGCCGACGGCGGCGAGAACCTGGTGCGCCAGGTTCACCCCAAGGTGCTGGCGGTGACCGGTCCGCACGCCACCCAGGAGGTGATGGACGCGGTGCACCAGCATGTCCCGAAGCCGCACGACCCCTTCATCGACCTGGTGCCGGCCGCCGGCGTCAAGCTGACCCCGAAGCACTACGCCTACCTGAAGATCAGCGAGGGCTGCAACCACCGCTGCAGCTTCTGCATCATCCCGTCGATGCGCGGCGACCTGGTCTCGCGCCCGGTGGGCGATGTGCTGAGCGAGGCCCGCGCGCTGTTCGAGGGCGGCGTGAAGGAGCTGCTCGTCATCAGCCAGGACACCTCGGCCTACGGCGTGGACGTGAAGTACCGCACCGGCTTCTGGGACGGCACGCCGGTCAAGACCCGCATGCTCGACCTGGTGGCCAAGCTGGGCGAGATCGCCAGGCCCTATGGCGCCTGGGTGCGGCTGCACTATGTCTATCCGTACCCGCATGTCGACGAGATCATCCCGATGATGGCCGAGGGCCTGGTGCTGCCCTACCTCGACGTGCCCTTCCAGCACGCGCACCCGGATGTGCTCAAGCGCATGAAGCGCCCGGCCAGCGGCGAGAAGAACCTCGAGCGCCTGCTGAAGTGGCGCGAGCTCTGCCCGGACCTGGTGGTGCGCTCGACCTTCATCGCCGGCTTCCCCGGCGAGACCGAAGCCGAGTTCGAGTACCTGCTCGACTTCCTGAAGGAGGCGAAGATCGACCGCGCCGGCTGCTTCGCCTACTCGCCGGTCGACGGGGCCGCCGCCAATGAGCTGCCCGGCGCGCTGCCCGACGCGGTGCGCGAGGAGCGCCGCGCGCGCTTCATGGCGGTGGCCGAGCAGGTCTCGATCGAGAAGCTGAAGTCGCGCGTGGGCGCGACGATGCAGGTGCTGGTCGACAGCGCCCCGGCGCTGGGCCGCCGCGGCGGCGTCGCGCGCACCTACGCCGATGCGCCCGAGATCGACGGCACCGTGAAGATCCTGCCGCCGTCCAAGGCCTCGCGCACGATGAAGGTGGGCGAGTTCGCGCGGGTGCGCATCAACGGTGTGCTCGGCCACGACCTGATCGGCGAGCTGCTGTGAGCGCCCCCAGCCGCCCGATGCAGCCGGAGACCGCGCAGGTCCACCACCCGTACGCCGCGCCGGCGGGCTTCGATGCCCAGCTGCCCGCGGTGCACAAGGCCTCGTCGGTGTTCTTCCCGTCGGTCGAGGCGCTGCGCCGCACCGAGTGGATCGACGGCAGCGGCTACACCTACGGCCTGCACGGCACGCCCACCACGCTGACGCTGCAGGCGCGGCTGGCCACGCTGGAGGGCGCGAACCACGTCCTGCTGGCCCCCAGCGGCCTGGCGGCGATCACGCTGGTCGACATCGCGCTGCTGGCCTCGGGCGACGAGCTGCTGCTGCCCGACAACGTCTACGGCCCGAGCCGCAGCTTCGCCGCGCACGAGCTCAAGGCCTGGGGCATCGCGCACCGGGTCTACGACCCGATGGACGCGGCCTCGCTGGAGGCGGCGCTCACGCCCGCCACCAAGCTGGTCTGGCTGGAGGCGCCGGGCTCGGTCACGCTGGAGTTCCCGGACCTGCGCGGCCTGGTGCGGCGGGTGCGCGAGCGCGCGCCGCAGGCGCTTGTCGCGCTGGACAACACCTGGGGCGCCGGCCTGGCCTTCGACGCCTTCGACCTGGGCGAGGGGCTGGCGGTGGACCTGACGGTGCACGCGCTGACCAAGTACCCCTCGGGCGGCGCGGACGTGCTGATGGGCTCGGTCGCCTGCCGCGACGAGGCGCTGCACCGGCGGCTGGCGCTGGCGCATGCGCGCCTGGGCCTGGGCGTGGGGATGAACGATGTCGAGGCGGTGCTGCGCGGGCTGCCCTCGATGCGGCTGCGCTACGAGGCGCAGGACGCCGCGGCGCGGCGCATCGCGCAGTGGGCGCAGGGCCGGCCGGAGTTCGTGCGGGTGCTCAGCCCGACGCTGCCGGGCTCGCCCGGCCACGAGCACTGGGCGGCGCTGTGCCGCTCGGCCGCCGGGCTGCTGACGCTGGAGCTCGATCCGCGCTTCGACCGGGCCGCGGTCGAGGCCTTCGTCGACGGCCTGCGTTTCTTCCGCATCGCCTGGTCCTGGGGCGGGCCGGTGAGCCTGGCCGTGCCTTATGAGGCCCGCGCGATGCGCAGCCTGGCCACGCCGTTCCGGGGCACGCTGGTGCGGCTGTGCATCGGCCTGGAGGCGGTCGACGACCTGATCGCCGATCTGGCCGCGTCGGCCGACGCGGCGCTGAAGGGCTGATCGGACGCCGGCCTCCCGCCGGCCTCCCACCGGCCTTCTGTCGGCTTCAGTTCCAGGCCGCCGCGATGACCGGCTGCAGCGTGGTGCGCAGCGAAGTCGACAGCGTGGTCTGGCCGAGCGCCGGCGCGGCGAAGCCGGCCATCGCATCGACCAGGGCGTCGACATCGGCGGCGAGCAGGGTCTGGCCGTCGCTGGTGCGCATCTGCTCGACCTGGTGCTGCGTGCCGAGGTACCAGCCGTCGATGGTGACGCTGTCGCTGGTGCCGATGATGGAGACCTCCAGGTCGTTGCCGAGGTGGCGGAACCAGAGCTGCTCGGTGGCGATGCCCGAGGAGAAGGCGAGCAGGTCGGTGCTGCCGGCGCTGGCGTCGTTCTCCTGCACCCGGTCGGCACCGCTGCCGCGCGAGAACAGGTAGGTGTCGGCGCCGCTGCCGCCGGCGAGCGTGTCGGCGCCGGCGGCGCCCGAGAGGGTGTCGGCGCCGTCGCCGCCGCTCAGCGAGTTGGCCAGGGCGTTGCCGACGAGGCGGTTGGCCAGGGCGTTGCCGGTCAGGGCGGTGGCGCTGCCGTAGAGCGTGGCGTTCTCGACGTTGGCGGCCAGCGTCCAGTTCAGGTAGGCCTCGACCGAGTCGGAGCCCTCGCCGGCGAGCTCGACGACGGTGTCGCCGGCGCTGGCGACGCGGTAGAGGTCGTCGCCGGTGCCGCCGAGCATGGAGTCGTCGCCGGCGTTGCCGTAGAGGGTGTCGTTGCCTGCGTTGCCGTAGAGGGTGTCGTTGCCGGCGCCGCCGTCGAGCAGGTTGTCGGCGGAGCTGCCGGTCATCAGGTTGTCGCCGTCGTTGCCCCAGCCGGAGATCGCGCCGTTGCCGCTGAGCGCCAGCTGCTCGATGTTGGCCTTGAGCGTGTACGACGTCGCGGTGCTGATGACGATGTCGAAGCCGTTGCCCGCGGCCTCGTTGACCACGTCGCCGGCCACGTCGACCAGGTAGATGTCGTTGCCGGCGCCGCCCACCAGCGTGTCGCTGCCGGCGCCGCCGTCGAGCTGGTTGTTGCCGGCATTGCCGGTGATGACGTTGGCCAGCGCGTTGCCGGTGCCCGAGAGGCTGGCGGTGGTGGCCAGCACCAGGTTCTCGATGTTGGCGCCCAGCGTCCAGCTCAGGTGCGCCTCGACGGTGTCGATGCCTTCGCCCGCCTCCTCGATGACCACGTCGCCGCTGGCGCCGACGCGGTAGAAGTCGTTGCCGCTGCCCCCGATCAGCGTGTCGTTGCCGCTGTTGCCCAGCAGGCTGTCGTCGCCGGCGCCGCCGAGCAGGCGGTCGTTGCCGGCGCCGCCGTCGAGCAGGTTGTTGCCGGCATTGCCGGTCATCGTGTTGCCCAGCGCGTTGCCGGTCGCGGCCAGGCCGGCGCTGCCCAGCAGCTGCAGGTTCTCGACCGCGTCGGCCAGCGTGAAGCTGCGCGCGCTGCTCAGCACCAGGTCGGTGCCTTCGCCGTCGTCCTCGACGATGACGTCGGCCGAGCTGTCGACGATGAAGACATCGTTGCCGACGCCGCCGACCAGCGTGTCGGCGCCGATGCCGCCGTCGAGCGTGTCGTTGCCTTCGCCGCCCGAGAGGTAGTTGTAGCCGCTGTTGCCGGTCAGGCGGTTGTCGGCGCTGTTGCCGGTGCCCGACAGGTAGGCGGTGCCGGCCAGGATCAGGTCCTCGATGTGGTCGCCCAGCACCCAGGAGACATGCGACTCGATGGTGTCGTGGCCGCCGCCCGCGTACTCGACCACCTCGTCGGTGAAGATGCCGATGCGGTAGAGGTCGTCGCCGTTGCCGCCGACCATCAGGTCGCTGCCGCTGTTGCCCAGCAGCGTGTCGTTGCCGTCGCCGCCGACCAGGGTGTCGTCGCCGGCGCCGCCGTCGAGCAGGTTGTTGCCGGCATTGCCCTCGATCAGGTTGTCGAGCGCGTTGCCGGCACCGCCGATGTGGGCGCTGCCGCTCAGGCTCAGCCATTCGACGTTCGCCTCGAGCGTGTACCAGGCGGCGCTGCTGACGACGATGTCGCGGCCCTCGCCGGCCAGCTCGATGACCCGGTCGCCGGCATCGTCGACGACATAGGTGTCGTCGCCGGCGCCGCCCACCATCGTGTCGATGCCGGCGCCGCCGTCGAGCCGGTTGCCGCCGGCATTGCCGACCAGGCGGTTGCGCAGCGCGTTGCCGCTGCCCTGCAGCGCCGAGCCGGTCAGCGTCAGGTTCTCGACCTCCGCGGCCAGCGTCAGGTCGACCGAGGCGATGACGCTGTCGGTGCCGCCGCCGGCCAGCTCGACGATCTGGTCGCCGCCGGAGTCGACGATGTAGGTGTCCCAGCCGGCGCCGCCGATCATCGTGTCGTTGCCGGCGCCGCCGTCGAGCCGGTTGTCGGCCGCGTTGCCCTCGAGCCGGTTGCCCAGCGCGTTGCCGGTGGCGTCGATCGCCGAGCTGCCCAGCAGCACCAGCTCCTCGATCGACTCGCCCAGCGTCCACGACAGCGCGGCCTCGACCCGGTCGGTGCCCTGGCCGTCGAGCTCGACGGTGCGGTCGCCGGCCGAGCCGACGCGGTAGACGTCGTTGCCGGTGCCGCCGCTCATCAGGTCGTTGCCCGCGCCGCCGAGCAGCGTGTCGTTGCCGTCGCCGCCGAGCAGCGTGTCGTCGCCCGAGCCGCCGTCGAGCAGGTTGGCCTGCGCGTTGCCCTCGATGCGGTTGGCCAGCGTGTTGCCGGTGCCGTCCCGCGCGGCATCGCCCTCGAGCTGCAGCTGCTCGATCTGGTCGGCGAGCGTCCACGAACGGCTCGCGATGACGAGATCGTTGCCGCCGCCGGCCAGCTCGACGATCCGGTCGTCCGCATCGTCGACCCGGTAGACATCGTCGCCGCCACCGCCGGCCATCGTGTCGGCGCCGGCGCCGCCGTCGATCCGGTTGGCCGCGGCGTTGCCGTCCAGGCGGTTGGCGGCCGCGTTGCCGGTGGCGTCGAGCGCGGCGCTGCCGAGGAGCGTCAGGTTCTCCAGCGTCGCGCCCAGCGTCAGGCTGATCGACGCCAGCACGGTGTCGCTGCCTTCGCCGTCGAGCTCGACGATCTGGTCGCCGGCCTGGTCGACGACATAGGTGTCGTCGCCGGCGCCGCCGACCAGCGTGTCGGCGCCGGAGCCGCCGTCGAGCCGGTTGGCCTGGGCGTTGCCGGTGATCCGGTTGGCCAGCGCATTGCCGCTGCCGTCGCGGGCGCTGCCGGTCAGCACCAGCTCCTCGATCCCGGCCGAGAGCTGCCACGAGACCGCGGCCTCGACGGTGTCCTGGCCCTCGCCGGCGGCCTCGACGACCACGTCGCCGGCCGCATCGACCCGGTAGAGGTCGTCGCCGCTGCCGCCGATCAGCGTGTCGCTGCCGGCGCCGCCGTCGAGCGTGTCGGCTCCGGCCAGACCCTCGATCCGGTTGGCGCCGGCATTGCCGCGCAGCAGGTTGTCGAGCAGGTTGCCGCGGCCGTCGAGCGCCGCGTCGCCCAGCAGCTGCAGCTGCTCGACCTGATCGGCCAGCGTCAGGCTGATGCTGCTGTCGATGCGGTCGATGCCGCCGCCGGCCGCCTCGACGACCACGTCGCCGGCATCGTCGACCCGGTAGAGATCGTCGCCGCCGAAGCCGGTCATCGTGTCGGCGCCGGCGCCGCCGTCGAGCTGGTCGATGCCGTCCCAGCCGACCAGGCGGTCGTCGCCGGCGCTGCCCTGCAGCGAGGTCGCCATGCCGCGCAGCGTCTCGAGCGTCCAGACGGTGCCGTCGGCGAAGCGCACCTGCTCGATGCGCTGGCGCGCATCGTCGAACCAGCCGGCGATCGTCACCGCGTCGCCGCTGTCGCTGCCGCCGATCTCCAGGCGCAGGTCGGCACCGTCGCGCCGCAGCGCGACATCGGCCGCACCGATGCCGGCGCCGAACTGCAGCACGTCGTCGAGCGTGCTGTCGCCGCCCGGCACCTGGCCGACGTCGACGATGCGGTCGTGGCCGTCGCCGCGGCCGAACAGGTAGGTGTCGCTCGACCACAGCGGCGCGCCCGCCAGCGTGTCGTCGCCGGTGCCGCCGGCCAGCGTTCCGCTGCCCTCGAGCCGGTCGTCGCCGGCGCCGCCCTGCAGCAGGTTGCGCCCGCGGGTGTCGATCAGCGTGTCGTTGCCGTCGCCGCCGTCGAGCGTGTCGCTGCCGTCGCCGCCGTCGAGCGTGTCCTGCCCGGCATCGCCCAGCAGCGTGTCGCTGCCGTCGCCGCCGTCGAGCCGGTCGTCGCCGCCGCCGCCGGAGATCCGGTCGCGGCCGCTCCAGCCGGCGATCGTGTCGCCGCCCTCGCTGCCGGCGGCCTCGATCGGCAGCCCGCGCAGCGTGTCGAGTGTCCAGACGCTGCCGTCGGCGAAGCGGATTTGCTCGATCCAGTGCGAGGCGTCGTCGAACCAGCCGCCCAGCACGACGCCGTCGCCGCCGGCGAACTCCAGCCGCAGGTCGCTGCCGGCGCGCACGATGCGCGTCGTCGCCGCGTCGAGGCCGGCGCCGAGCTGCAGCACGTCGCTGCCGTCGATCAGGCCGGTCTCCTCGATGCGGTCATGGCCGTCGCCGGCCTCGAACAGGTAGGTGTCGGCCGAGTCGGTCGCCTCCGAGCGCAGCGTGTCGTCGCCCTGGCCGCCGGCCAGCGTGCCCGAGCCCTGCAGCCAGTCCTGGCCGGCGCCGCCGTCGAGCCGGTTGCGGCCGGCGCCGCCCTCGAGGCGGTCGTCGCCGTCGCCGCCGCGCAGCGTGTCGTCGCCGAGTCCGCCCTCGAGCGTGTCCTGGCCGCCGCGCCCGTCGATCAGGTCGGCGCCGTCGCTGCCTGCGAGCCGGTCGTCGCCGTCGCCGCCGACCAGCGGCAGGCTGAACGAGGCGATCGTCGCCGGTGTCCAGACGGTGCCGTCGGCGAAGCGGATCTGCTCGAGCGGGTGCGTGCCGTCGGCGAACCAGCCCTCGATCGTGACCGAATCGCCCTCGCCGACGACCAGGCGCAGGTCGTCGCCGCTGCGCTCGAGCACGACCGCGTCGGGCGCGATGCCCGCGCCGAGCTCGAGCAGGTCGATGCCGCCGCCCAGCGTCGTGGCCGCGCCGCTGTCGAGGATGCGGTCCTGCCCGTCGCCCAGCGCATGGCGGTAGGTGTCGCCGCTCCAGAAGTCGGTCGACACCATCGTGTCGTCGCCGGTGCCGCCGACCAGCGTGCCGCGGCCCTCGAGCCGGTCGTCGCCCTGGCCGCCGACCAGCGTGTTGGCGCCGCTCTCGTCGTGCAGCAGGTCGTCGCCGGCGCCGCCGTCGAGCCAGTCGGCGCCCTCGCGGCCGTCGAGCGTGTCGCGTCCGGCGCCGCCCTCGAGCGAGTCGCTGCCGCTGCCGCCGTCCAGGCGGTCGTCGCCGTCGCTGCCGCGCACGCCGATCAGCCGCGCGGCGATCGTGTCCGGCGTCCAGACGGTGCCGTCGGCGAAGACGATGCGCTCGATCTCGTTCAGGCTCGAGACGCTCCAGTCCTTCAGCGTGATCGTGTCGCCGCCGCCCTCCGCGCCGCCGATGTCCAGCACCAGGTCATTGCCCTGGCGCGTCACGTCCACCTGACCGGGCAGGATGCCGGCGCCGAGCAGCAGCCGGTCGAGCAGCGTCGTGCTGCCCTGTTTCGGGCCGTAGCCGGACTCGACCAGCGTGTCGTGGCCGTCGCCGCGCTCGAACAGGTAGGTGTCGGCCGAGTCGACGGCGCCGGCCTGCAGCGTGTCGTCGCCGGTGCCGCCGGCCATCGTGCCGCGGCCGATCAGCAGGTCGTCGCCCGCGCCGCCCGCCAGCGTGTTGCTGCCCGACAGGTCGAGCAGCGTGTCGTTGCCCTGGCCGCCGTCGAGCGAGTCGTTGCCGGTGCCGCCGTCGAGCGTGTCGCGGCCGTCGCCGCCCTGCAGCACGTCGTTGCCGGCACGGCCCTCCAGCCGGTCGTCGCCGGCGGCGCCGTCGATCAGGTCGCTGCCGTCCCAGCCGGCCAGCCGGTCGTCGCCGTCGCTGCCGGCCAGCGTCGCCACGTCGAGCGCGAGCTGGTTTTCACCCCAGACGCTGCCGTCGGCGAAGACGATCTGCTCCAGCCGCGCCAGCGTGTCGGCGAACCAGCCCTGCAGCGTCACCATGTCGCCGCCGCCGAAGTCCAGCACCAGGTCGTCGCCGCTGCGGCTCACCGCCGTCGCGGCCGGATCGATGCCCGCGCCGAGCAGCAGCCGGTCGACCGCCGTGCTGCCCTGCGCGCTGCCGTAGCCGCGCTCGATGATCGTGTCCCGGCCGTCGCCGCGGCCGAACAGGTAGGTGTCGGCCGAGGACAGCTGCGCCGACTGCAGCGTGTCGTCGCCCTGGCCGCCGGCCAGCGTGCCGCTGCCGCCGAGCAGATCGCTGCCGGCGCCGCCCTCGAGCGTGTTGCTGCCGCTGGCGTCGATCAGCAGGTCGTCGCCGTCGCCGCCGGACAGGCTGTCGTTGCCGGTGCCGCCGTCGAGCGAGTCGCGGCCGTCGCCGCCCGCCAGCGTGTCGTTGCCGGCGCCGCCCAGCAGCGTGTCGTCGCCCGCGCCGCCGTCGAGCCGGTCGCTGCCTTCCCAGCCGGACAGCGGATCGGCGCCATCGCCGCCCGCGCCGGCGATGGCGATGGAGCGCAGCATCGCCCGGTCCCAGACGCTGCCGTCGGCGAAGACGACCCGCTCGATCTGCGCCGCCGCGTCGACGAACCAGTCGCGGAAGGTGATCGACTCGCCGCTGGCCAGCACGAAGGCGAGGTCGCCGTCGCGCCGGCGCAGCATCACCGCGTCGGTGCCGATGCCGGCGCCGAACTGCAGCGTGTCGAGCTGCGTGCCGCCGTCGGCCGCCGGGCCCGAGCCCAGCTCGCTGACGCTGTCCTGGCCGTCGCCCAGACCGAACAGGTAGGTGTCGGCGTGGCCGTAGTCGCCCGACCAGATCTGGTCGTCGCCGGCGCCGCCGGCCATCGTGCCGCGGCCGATCAGCAGGTCGTCGCCCGTGCCGCCGAGCAGGGTGTTCTCGCCGGAGGTGTCGGCGATGAAGTCGTTGCCCGCGCCGGCGTCGATGCGGTCGTCGCCGCTGCCGCCATCGAGAAAGTCATCGCCGGCAGTGCCGTTCCACTCGGTGCTCACGATCGGATTTCCCCAGGTGTCTGGCGCGGGACCGGTCGGGCGCCAGTGTTATCAGAAAATTCAGATCGGGCATTCTGCCGAGCGCCTGCCGGGCGCGACTCCCCGGGTCAGGGGGATGGCTCGCTCAGCGAACCAGCGGTCTGACGGTGCTGAAGCCGCCGTCGACCGCGATCACCTGGCCGGTCAGCCGCGAGGCCTCGTCGCCCAGCAGCCAGGCCACGGTCGCGGCCACCGTGTCGGCACCCTGCACGCCGCCGAGCGGGTACTGGCGCGCGGCGGCCTCGCGCATCGCCTCGACCTTGAGCATCGGGGCGGTCATCGGCGTCTCGGTCATGCCGGGCGCGACCACGTTGATGCGCAGGCCGGCCGGCGCGTAGGTGGCCGCCGCGCTGCGCGCCAGTGCCTCGACGCCGCCCTTGGCCGCGGCGATCGCCTCATGGTTGGCCACGCCGATGCGCGCCACCACCGAACTGCACAGCACCGCCGCGCCCGGCTGGCCGGCCGCGCGCAGCGCCTCGATCCAGGCGCCGAGCATGAAGACCGCGCTGTCGAGGTTGACGCGGCGCAACTCGGCCCACTGCTCGGCGCGGGTGCGGTGCAGCGGCGCGATCAGCGTGCTGCCGACGCAGTGCGCCAGCCGCTGCGGCGCCTGGCCGAAGGCCTCCTGGCAGGCGGCCACCGCGAGCTGAGCGCCCTCGGGCGTGGTGGTGTCGGCGGCGATGCGCAGGTCGGCCTCGACCGGCTGCAGGGCGCCGGCATCGCGCCCGACCGCGGCCACCCGCAGGCCGTCGGCCTTCAGCCGGCGGCAGAGCTCACGGCCGATGCCACCGCGCGCGCCGGTCACCAGCACGACGGGAGGGAGGGACGACGGGGTGTGCGGCGAGGTCGACATCAGGGTCTCCTGGAACGGGGCAAACAAGGGACAGGACGGGGTCGGCGGGCGAGAGCTCGCGCCCGACGCGGGTCCACCACTGGGAAAAGGAATCGCAGGGCCGCTCGATGTGCGGAAACAGCCGCGGCGCCGGGCGCAGGTCGGTGGCCAGCGCTTCGAGCGCCGGGTGCAGATGCGGGTCGTCTCGGGCATGGACCCGGCGCGCGTCACGCAGCAGCGTCTGCCAGGACGCCAGCGGCGCCAGCGCGCAATGTGGCGTGAGCTGGCGCAGCCGGGGCGTCACGAAGTCCCAGCGCGCGGCGCTCCAGGGCCGGGCCCGGTGCGTCTCGGCCACCAGCAGGCCGATCACCACGGTGCCTGGCGGCAGGTCGGCCGGCGGATCGCCCAGCGCCCACGGGTGTGCCAGCCAGACCTCGCGGCCGCGCACCTGCTCGTGCAGCTCGGCGCCGAGGCGGGTGGGGAGGCCGTCCGGCGGCTCGGCCTGCAGCGCCGGCTCGGGGCAGCCCTCGGCCTCCGGCCGGGGGCGGGTGCGCACCGGCGCCGGGCTGCGCGCGATGCGCTCCAGACTCTCGTAGCCGGTGTCGAGCACGCTGCCCGGGCTGTGCCACTCGGGCGGCGCATGGCGGGCGACGTTCTCGGCGTTGAAGAGATAGGGCTTGCGGCTGCCGGTGGCGGCCACCCACTGCCAGCTCAGATGGTTGCTGGCCAGATCGCCGTCGAGCAGGCGCGGCCACAGCCAGTCGGCGCCGGCGCGCCAGTGCACCTTGCGCAGATGCACCAGATAGCTGGCCAGCCACAGCCTGGCGTGGTTGTGCAGATGGCCGCGGGCGTGCAGCTCGCGCACCGCGCGGTCGATCACCGGCACGCCGGTGCGCGCCTGGCGCACATCGTCGGGCACCGCGTCGGCATAGGCGGCGCCCGGCAGCACGCCCTCGTGCAGCGAGCGCAGGATCGCGTCGCCGCGGTGGTGCCAGACATGGCGGAAGTATTCGCGCCAGCCCAGCTCCATCACCAGCCGGTGCTGCAGACCGATCGGCGTGCTGCGCCCGGCGGCACGGTGGGCGGCGATCGCGCCGGCCAGCACCTCGGCGGGCGTGACGATGCCGTGCGTGATCCACGGCGACAGGCCGGTCACGGCGCCGTCCAGCGCGTTGCGGGTGCGGGCGTAGGCCTCGGCGTCGATCGCGGCGATGCGGCGCAGCGCCTCAGGCCGGCTGGGGTCGGGGCTCATGCCGGCTGCTCCTGGCGCCACGCCTCGGCCCGGGGGGGCCGCTCCTGCGCCGGACGCGGCGGCTCGCGGCCGATGCGCTCGGCCAGATCCAGGCCCGAGAGCGCCGCCAGCTCGACCGTGCCGCCACCCAGGAAGTCGCCGCAGACGCCCAGCCCCTGGCCGGCCTCCCACCAGCAGGCCGGTCCGGCGCGCAGCAGCGGCTCCGGCCGGGCGTAGAGCCAGCGGTGCGCGGTGGCGAAATGCGGCCGCAGGTCGCCGCCCGGATTGACCTCGGCGCGCAGCGCGTCGAGCAGCCGCGCCGCCACCGCCTCGGCCGGCAGGTCGACCTGGGCGTTCGACCAGTCGGCGCGGGCCTGCGCCACCCACAGCGCGCGCCCGGGCCGCCGCAGACGCCCGGGCTTGAGGTCGTCGCGCACCAGCAGCTCGAGCGGGCCGTGCGCCGGTCGGGCCAGCGAGAAGTCCCAGGCCGGAGGCTCGTCCGTCTCGGCCATCAGCGTCCAGCAGGGCTGCATGCGCGCCTGCAGCGCCTGCATCGCCCAGTCCGGCTGGTGCGACGCCAGCAGCGCCGCGGCCTGGCGCGGCGGCATGGCCAGCACGATCGCGTCGTGGCGCTGCGGGCCGGGTGCGGCCTCGCCGTCGAGCTGCACCTGCCAGCCGGCGTCGTCGCGGTGCAGCGCCACCACCGCCCGCCCGGCCTGCAGCGGCAGTCCGTGCAGCAGCCGGCGCACCAGCTCGTTCATGCCCGGCACCGCGACCCAGCGCGACGGCTCCGTCCCCTCGGGCCGCACCGCGTTCCAGCGCCGCAGCCAGCCCTGCGCCACGCCCTGGCGCAGCCAGGGCAGCAGATCGAGCGAGTGGCTCTCGAAGCCGGTCGCGCCGTGGTCGAGGTGCCGCGCTTCGGCCCCGTCGCCATGCCGCCGGGTCGACATGCGCCCGCCGGGGCCGCGGGCCTTGTCGTGCAGAGTCACCCGCGCCCCGGCGTCGGCCAGGCGGCGTGCGCACATCGCCCCGGCGATGCCGGCACCGATGACCGCGACGCGGGGCAGGGGGGCGGCCGGTGTCTCGTGACAGGATGAGGACATCAGGAACTCCGAATCGCTGAACATCGGCAGGAAATGCCGCTGGAGCGTATGATGACCTGTGTTTGAAGCGATGCAAAATCACTTCAATGGGTAATTCAGTGCTGGCCAGGGGGCTAGACAGGACAAAAGGAGCACAGCATGGCGACAATCTCGGGGCCTGACTCGGTGTCGATGTCGGGCGAGGATGGCGTGCCGCGTTTCCGCACCGCGGCGGTGGCGCGCATGACCGGCATCGCGGTGGCGACGCTGCGGGTGTGGGAGCGGCGCTACCGCATCGTCTCGCCGCCGCAGTCGCCCTCGGGGCATCGGCTGTACTCGTCGGCCGACGTGCGCCGGCTCGGCATGATCCGCGCGCTGGTCGAGCAGGGGCATGCGATCGGCATGCTGGCGGCGCTGGCCGAGCCGGCGCTGCAGGCGCTGCTGCTGCAGGGCCAGGGGGCGGCGGCCGAGCCGCGCCCGGCGCCGCGCCACGAGCGCGAGCCCGTTGGTGCCGCGCCGGCGCGTCCGGTGCCGCGGCCGCTGGTGGTGTGCTGCGGCGGGCGCACGCTGCCGGCGCGGCTGGCCGCCCAGCTCGGCGCGCTGCCGGGCGAGCACCGCCTGCTCGACTGGGCCGCGCAGTCGCGGCTGGCCGCCCAGCCCGGCGCCTTCGACCTGCTGGCGCTGGAGATCGACACGCTGCATCCCGACGGCGTCGAGCAGCTGCTCGACTGGCACCGGCAGGGCGCCGTGCGCGAGCTGCTGCTGGTCTACGGCTTCGGCTCGGACCGGCTGGTGCAGCGCCTGCGCGAGGCCGGGGCGAGCGTCTGGCGCGGCCCGCTCGGGCGCACCGAGATGGCGCGGGTGCTGCGCGCGACGCTGGCCGAACTGGGCGGGCCCGGCGGTGCGGCCGGCGCCGAGACCGCGTCCGGGGATCCGGCGCAGGGCGGGGCGCCCGCGGCGGTGCCGCATCTCTCGCCCGAGGTGCTGGCGCGGGTGGCCGGCCTGACCAGCCGCGTGCTGTGCGAGTGCCCGCGCCATCTGGCCGAGCTGATCCAGCTGCTCGGCGACTTCGAGAGCTACAGCGCGCGCTGCGCGGTCGACACGCCCGCCGACCGGCGGCTGCACCAGGAGCTCGGCCATGTGGCCGGCCTGGCGCGCAGCCGCTTCGAGCAGGCGCTGCGCCAGCTCGCCGCCGACGAGGGCTGGAACCTGGAGGAGTCCGGCCGCCTTGCCGGCGCCTGAAGCTGCGGGTTGCTCCGGCTGCGCCGGCGGCCGCCGCGGGCTAGGGTGGGCGCCTTCCTTCTCCACCTCCGTGACGGGCATCGCGATGGCAGGCACCTTCGAGCTTCTTCCCTCGGGCACCGGCAGCTTCCGCTTCGTGCTGAAGGCCGGCAATCATCAGGTCATCCTGAGCAGCCAGAGCTACGCGAGCCGCGCGGCGGCGCTCAACGGCATCGAGTCGGTGCGCACGAACGCGGCGCAGCCCGAGCGGTTCGAGCGGCGCGAGTCGCGTGCGGGCGAGCCCTATTTCGTGCTGAAGGCCGGCAACGGCCAGATCGTCGGCCAGAGCGAGATGTACGCCGCGGCCTCCGGCATGGAGAACGGCATCCTGTCGGTCGCGCGCAACGCTCCCGAGGCCGAGCTGAAGGACCTGAGCGCGGCCTGAACGGCGGCTCCGGCGCTAGAATGCGCCCGTTTCCCGTCATCGGGGAGTAGCTGACCGGATCCGCCAGGCCTCGACCTGCATCCGGTGCCCGCGTCAACATGCTTGTCCCTCACGGACATGGCGCGGGAAGCCCGCGGCGCGCCGCCTGCGTCGCCCGGGTCCGGCAAGACCGATGACCATGCAGCCTCCGGACGGGCCGGGGGTGCTGCATGGTCATCGTCGTCTGTCCACCGCCGGCCCCGGAGTTCCCATGTCCTTCGAACCCTTCCTGGTGTCCACCGGTGTCGTCGCGCTCGGCGAGATCGGCGACAAGACGCAGCTGCTGGCGCTGCTGCTGGCCGCGCGCTTCCGCAAGCCCGGGCCGATCATCCTGGGCATCCTGGCCGCGACGCTGCTCAACCACGCGCTGGCCGGCGCGGTCGGCGAGGGCGTGGCCCGGATGCTCGGGCCGGACGTGCTGCGCTGGGTCATCGGCCTGTCCTTCCTGGCGATGGCCGGCTGGATGCTGGTGCCCGACGAGATCGACGATGCCGAGGCCGAAGGCGGCCGCTTCGGCGTCTTCGGCACGACCGTGATCGCCTTCTTCCTGGCCGAGATGGGCGACAAGACGCAGATCGCCACCGTCGCGCTGGCGGCGCGCTATGCCGATCTGGTGCAGGTCGTCTGCGGCACGACGCTGGGCATGATGCTGGCCAACGTGCCGGCGGTGCTGATCGGCGAGAAGGCGGCGACGAAGCTGCCGATGAAGCTGGTGCACGCCATCTCCGCGGCCATCTTCGCGGTGCTGGGCGTGATGACGCTGCTCAACGTCGGCCGGCTGTTCTGACGTCCTGTTCCGCGTCCGTCCGGAAATCCGATTGCCCGCGTGGCGGGCGTGACGGATTGCCGGCCCCCCTCGGGGCGGCGGGCCTGCCGCGTCCCTCGGGCGGCCGGGGTGCGACGAGCTGGCACGAGTCATGCTCTGTTCTGGTGCAATGAACGACGCCCTCCCGATCTCCCTCCCGGACAGCCGCCGCGGCCTGCAGGCCTGGCGGCGTGCCGGTGCGGCCGCGCTGCTGGCGCTGGCGCTGGGTCCGGCGCTGGCGCAGCGCCCGGTGCCGGAGCAGGCGCTGCCGGAGTCGGAGACGCTGCGCCGCATCGTCGAGACCGGCACGATCAGCCTGGGCCACCGCGAGTCCTCGGTGCCGTTCTCCTACTACGACTCGCACAAGCGCGTGGTGGGCTACTCGCACGAGCTGATGCTGCGCGTCGTCGACAGCCTGAAGGCGGAGCTGAAGCTGCCGGCGCTGACCATCCGCCTGGTGCCGGTGACGACGCAGAACCGCATCCCGCTGGTGCGCAGCGGCACGGTCGACCTGGAGTGCGCCTCGACGACGCACACCGCCGACCGCGCCCGCCTGGTGTCGTTCTCGACCACCTTCTTCATCGCCGGCACGCGGCTGCTGGTTCGCCGCGGCTCGCCGATCCGCGACTTCTCCGACCTCGACGGCCGGACGGTCGTGGTGACCGCGGGCACCACGTCGGAGCGGCTGCTGCGCACCCATGCCGAGCGGCGCGGCCTGCACATGCGCTTCGTCACCGCCCGCGACCACGAGGAGGCCTTCCTCGCGCTCGAGTCGGGCCGCGCCGAGGCCTTCATGATGGATGACGCGCTGCTGTTCGGCGCGCGCGCCCGTGCGGTCCGGCCCGACGACTGGGAGGTCGTGGGAACCCCGATGTCGCAGGAGGCCTACGCCTGCATGATGCGCCGGGGCGACACCGACTTCAAGGCGGCCGTCGACCGCGCGCTGGTGCGGCTGCTGCAGTCGGGCGAGGCGATGCGCACCTACCAGCGCTGGTTCCAGAGCCCGATCCCGCCGAAGGGCCTGAACCTGAACTGGCCGCCATCGCCGGCGATGCTGCAGCTGCAGCGCCGCCCGAACGACCAGCCGCTCGGCTGATCTCCGTCAGCCCCGGTGCCGCGCAGCGCGCTCACCCTCCAACCGTCCACCCCGTCACTCAACCCACACAAGGAAGAGCCATGAAGAAATCCCTCGTTCTCGCCGCCGTGCTGCTGGCCACCGGTGCCGTGCAGGCCTCCGGCACGCTCGACAAGATCAAGTCCAGCGGCACGATCACGCTGGGCGTGCGCGAGTCCTCCGGCGCGCTGGGCTTCACGCTGGGCGACGGCAAGTACGTCGGCTTCCACACCGAGATGGCCGAGCGCGTCGCCTCCGACCTGCGCAAGAAGCTGGGCCTGTCGTCGCTGACGGTCAAGTACCAGCCGGTGACCTCGCAGAACCGCATCCCGCTGGTCGAGAACGGCACCGTCGACCTCGAGTGCGGCTCCACCACCAACAACGCCGCGCGCCAGAAGCAGGTGTCGTTCGCGGTGACGACCTATGTCGAGGAAGTGCGCATCGCCGTGAAGGCCAGTTCGGGCATCACCTCGATCGCCCAGCTCAACGGCAAGAACGTCGCCACCACCACCGGCACGACCTCGGTGCAGCTGCTGCGCAAGCACGAGAAGGCCAACGGCGTCGACTTCAAGGAAGTCTTCGGCAAGGACCACGCCGACAGCTTCCTGCTGCTGGATTCGGGCCGCGCCGACGCCTTCGTGATGGACGGCCAGATCCTGGCGGGCAACATCGCCAAGTCGAAGAACCCGAAGGACTTCCGCATCGTCGGCGAGGTGCTCAACGTCGAGCCGATCGCCTGCATGCTGCGCAAGGACGACACCGAGTTCAAGGCCGCGGTCGACGACAGCATCAAGGGCATGATCAAGAGCGGCGACCTGGCCAAGCTCTATGACAAGTGGTTCATGCAGCCGATCCCGCCCTCCAACACCGCGGTCGGCCTGCCGCTGTCCGAGGCCACCAAGGCCGCCTGGGCCCACCCCAACGACAAGCCGGCCGAAGAGTACGCGAAGAAGTGACCCTGAAGGCGGATCCGCCCGGTCCGGGCGGGTCCGTCCATGCTGACGATGAAGAACGAGGAGAAAGCTCTTGGCTGACTGGGACTGGCAGGTCTTCTGCAGGAACACGATCGACGGCGAGGTCGTGCCGCGCTGCTTCGGCGATGGCGGCGACATCACCTATCTGGACTGGATCATCTCGGCCTGGGGCTGGACGGCGTCCGTCTCGCTGCTGGCGCTGGCGGTGGCTCTGCTGTTCGGCTGCCTGATGGGCATCCTGAGAACGACGCCCAATCGGTGGCTGGTGCTGCTGGGCGACGCCTGGACGGAGCTGTTCCGCAACATTCCGGTGCTGGTGCAGGTCTTTCTCTGGTACTTCGTCATCCCGGAGCTGGTTCCGGCCCTCAAGCAGATCCCGAGCTTCCTGCTCGTGGTGCTGGGCCTGGGCTTCTTCACTTCGGCGCGGGTGTCCGAGCAGGTCAAGGCGGGCATCCAGAGCCTGCCGCGCGGCCAGCGCATGGCCGGCCAGGCGCTGGGCCTGACGCTGCCGCAGACCTACCGCTTCGTGCTGCTGCCGATGGCGCTGCGCATCGTCATCCCGCCGCTGACCAGCGAGAGCATGGGCATCGTCAAGAACTCGTCCGTGGCCTTCTCGGTCTCGGTGGCCGAGCTGACGATGTTCGCCCGCCAGGCCCAGGAGGAGACCTCGCGCGGCATCGAGATCTACCTGGCGGTGACCGCCCTCTATTTCATCACCTCGATCCTGATCTACCAGGTCGCCCGGGTGATCGAGCGCCGGATGCGCATCCCGGGCACGATCGGCGCGGGCAAGTGAGCGCGGCCGAGGACTTCCCATGCAACTCGACTTCTCCTTCCTGAACGCGGAGATCCTCTCCGCCTACGTGTCCAAGGGCCTGCTGTTCTCGGTGCAGCTGACGCTGGTGGCGATGATCGGCGGCATCGTGCTGGGCACGCTGCTGGCGCTGATGCGCCTGTCGGGCAAGCCCTGGCTGGAGGCGCCGGCCGCCGCCTACGTCAACACGATGCGCTCCATCCCGCTGGTGATGGTGATCCTGTGGTTCTTCCTGCTGATCCCGCTGCTGATCGGCCGCCCGATGGGCGCCGAGCTCTCGGCGCTGGTGACCTTCACGCTGTTCGAGGCGGCCTACTACTCGGAGATCATGCGCGCGGGCATCCAGTCGGTGCCGCGCGGCCAGGTCTACGCCGGCTACGCGATGGGCATGAGCTACCGCCAGACGATGCAGCTGGTCGTGCTGCCGCAGGCCTTCCGCAACATGATCCCGGTGCTGCTGACCCAGACGATCATCCTGTTCCAGGACACCTCGCTGGTGTACGCGATCGGCGCCTACGACCTGCTCAAGGGCTTCGAGAGCGCCGGCAAGAACTTCAACCGTCCGATCGAGACCTATCTGGTCGCGACGCTGGTCTATTTCGCCATCTGCTTCTCGCTGTCGATGCTGGTCAAGCACCTGCAGAAGAAGATCGCCATCATTCGCTGAATTCCTGATCGAGGACTCCCATCGTGATCGACATCAAGAACGTCTCCAAGTGGTACGGCAGCTTCCAGGTGCTGACCGACTGCACCACCTCGATCCAGAAGGGCGAGGTCGTCGTCGTCTGCGGACCCTCGGGTTCGGGCAAGTCGACGCTGATCAAGACGGTCAACGCGCTCGAGCCGATCCAGAAGGGCGACATCGTCGTCGACGGCACCAGCATCACCGACCCGAAGACCGATCTGCCCAGGCTGCGCTCGCGCGTGGGCATGGTCTTCCAGCACTTCGAGCTGTTCCCGCACCTGTCGGTGACCGACAACCTGGCGCTGGCGCAGGTCAAGGTGCTGGGCCGGACCAAGGACGACGCGGTCAAGCGCGGCCTGAAGATGCTCGACCGCGTCGGGCTGATGGCGCACAAGGACAAGTTCCCCGGCCAGCTCTCGGGCGGCCAGCAGCAGCGCGTGGCCATCGCGCGGGCGCTGTCGATGGATCCGATCGTCATGCTGTTCGACGAGCCGACCTCGGCGCTCGACCCCGAGATGGTCGGCGAGGTGCTCGACGTGATGGTGCAGCTCGCCAACGAGGGCATGACGATGATGTGCGTGACGCACGAGATGGGCTTCGCGCGCAAGGTCAGCCACCGCGTGATCTTCATGGACAAGGGCCAAATCATCGAGGACTGCACCAAGCAGGACTTCTTCGGCAAGCCCGAGGAGCGCTCGCCGCGCGCCAAGGAATTCCTGTCGAAGATCCTGAACCACTGAACCCCGCCGAACCCCTGATCCGCACGCCTTGACTGCCGCGCCCTCGCGACTGTTCGGACCGCGCCGGCCGCTGTGGCCGGCGCTGCGCCAGCTGCTGGTGCTGCTCGCGGCCTTCGCGGCGGTGGCACTGTCGGGCTGGACCGGCTTCGTCCTCAGCGAGCGCCACGGCATGGCGCTGATGCGCGAGGACGCCAACCACCGCCTCGACCTGTTCGCGTCGGCGGTGCAGGGCATGATCAAGCGCCTGGAGCACATCCCGGCGACGATCCAGCTCAACCGCGAGATCCAGGCGCTGCTGCTGGAGCCGCACCATGCGCTGCGGGTCAGCGCGGCCAACAGCTACCTGCGCCGCCTCAACGCCCACCTCGGCAGCCTGGCGGTGTTCGTGCTCGACGAGCGCGGCATCGTCGTGGCCAGCAGCAGCGACGAGATCGGCGACGACAGCCACCTCGGCGAGGACATGTCCTTCCGCCCCTATTTCCAGGAGGCGCTGTCGGGCCAGGTCGGGCGGCACTTCGCCATCGGCGCGCGCACCCACCAGCCGGGCTACTTCGTCTCGCACCCGATCCGCGACGGTGCGCGCATCCTGGGCGTGGCGACGATCAAGATCAGCCTGGAGCCGATCGAGCAGACCTGGGAGATGCTGGGCGCGCCGGCGCTCCTGGCCGACACCAACGGCGTCGTCATCCTGTCGTCGCGGCCGGAGTGGCGCTACACCACGCTGTCGGACCTGTCGCTGGACCAGCGCGTGGACCTGCAGATCACCCGGCTCTACGACGAGCACGCGCTGCCGCGCTTTCCGCTGCCGGTGAGCCTGGGCAGCGGCGACGACGAGGAGGTCGAGGGCGTGCTGCCGCCGGGCGTGCTGCCGCCCGAGGACGGCCTGCGGCCGACCCGCTCGAGCACGCTGGTGCTCGGGCGTGCGCTCGACGGCATGGACTGGCGGCTGATGATCTTCCCGGACCTGCGCGGCGTGCGCAACCAGGCGGTGCTGCACAGCATGCTCTCGGCGGTGGCCGCCGGCTTCGTGCTGCTGCTGGCGCTGTTCCTGAACCAGCGCCGGCGCAGCATGCGCGAGAAGCTCGAGGCCAAGCAGCTGCTCGAGCGCGCCAATGCCGAGCTCGAGCACAAGGTCGCGCGGCGCACCCGGGCGCTGACCGAGACGAACGCGCGGCTGCGCCGCGAGATCGGCGAGCGCGAGCAGGCCGAGCAGACGCTGCGCGCGGCGCAGGACGAGCTGGTGCATGCCGGCAAGATGGCCGCGCTGGGCCAGCTCGCCACCGGCATCACGCACGAGCTGGCGCAGCCGCTGGGCGCGATCCGCACGCTCGCGGGCAATGCGGTCGAGTTCCAGCGCCGCGGCGACCAGAAGGCGGTGTCGGGCAACCTGAACATCATCACCCGGCTGGCCGACCAGATGGGCCAGATCATCCAGCCGCTCAAGGGCTTCGCGCGCAAGTCGGCCGCGGTGCCGGCGGCCACCGACGTGGCCCATGCGGTGGCCAACGCGCTCTTCCTCTACGACCAGCGCCTGCGCCGCGAGGGCGTCGTGGTGCGCAACGACTGCGTGCCCGGCGAGGTCGTCGCCTGGTGCGACCCGAACCGGCTCGAGCAGGTGCTGATCAACCTGATCGGCAATGCCGCCGACGCGATGAAGGACAGCCCGGTGCGGAGGCTGACCATCTCGGCCGGGCGCGACGCCTCGGCCGCGCCGGGCGACGCGCCGCTGCGGCTCGATGTCGCCGACAGCGGCCCCGGCGTGCCGGAGGCGGTGCGCGCGCGCCTGTTCGAGCCCTTCTTCACGACCAAGGAGGCCGGCGTCGGCCTCGGTCTGGGCCTGGCGATCTCGCGCGACATCGTGCGCGAGTTCCACGGCGAGCTCGAGGCGAGCAACCGTCCGGAAGGTGGTGCATGCTTCACGCTGCGGCTGCCGCTGCCTCCGGGCGATGCGGCGGCCGACCCCGACACGGTCTCGCCTTCCATTTCCTGATCCCATGACCCGCGAACTCTCCGTTCTTGTCGTCGAGGACGACTTCCACATGCAGCTCGGCTGCGTCCAGGCGCTGCAGCTCGCCGGCCTGTCGGTCGAGGCGGTCGATTCGGCCGAGCAGGCGATGGGCCTGATCACGCCCGGCTTCGCGGGGGTCGTCGTCACCGACATGCGCCTGCCCGGCGCCGACGGCCTGTCGCTGGTGCGCCACTGCCACGGGCTGGACGCGGACCTGCCGGTCATCATGATCACCGGCCACGGCGACGTGACGCTGGCGGTCGAGGCGATGCGCAGCGGCGCCTACGACTTCATCCCGAAGCCCTTCTCGCCGGAGCTGCTGGTCGAGGTGGTGCGCCGCGCCATCGAGAAGCGCAGCCTGACGCTGGAGGTGGCGACGCTGCGCGCGGCGCTGGCCGGGCGCGACGGGCTGGAGGGCAAGCTGGTCGGGCGCTCGCCGCAGATCCAGCGGGTGCGCCGGCTGATCTCGGAGGTCGCCGGCTCGCCGGTCGACATCCTGATCCACGGCGAGACCGGCACCGGCAAGGAGGTGGTGGCGCGCGCGCTGCACGACTTCTCCGGCCGCCGCGCCGGGCCCTACGTGGCGCTGAACTGCGGCGGCGTGCCCGACAGCCTGCTCGACAGCGAGCTCTTCGGCCACGAGCAGGGCGCCTTCACCGGCGCGCAGAAGCGCCGCATCGGCAAGATCGAGCATGCCGACCGCGGCACGCTCTTCCTCGACGAGCTGGAATCCATGCCGCTGCCGATGCAGATCAAGCTGCTGCGGGTGCTGCAGGAGCGCGAGATCGAGCGCCTGGGCTCGAACCAGCCGCTGCGGGTGGACGTGCGGGTGGTGGCCGCCACCAAGGACGACCTGATCGCGCGGGCGCAGGCCGGCAGCTTCCGCTCCGATCTCTATTACCGGCTGAACGTGGTCACCATCGAGCTGCCGCCGCTGCGCGAGCGCCGCGAGGACATCCCGGTGCTGCTCGACCACTTCATGGTGCTGGCGGCCAGCCGCTTCAACCGCCCGCCGCCGAACGTCACCACCGAGCAGATGCACCGGCTGATGGCGCACCACTGGCCCGGCAACGTGCGCGAGCTGCGCAACGTCGCCGACTGCCTGGTGCTGGGCGTGCGCAAGGACGAGCTGCTCGGCCCGCCGCCGGCCGATCCGTCCGAGTCGGGCGAGGGCGCCGGCGAGGACGGCCTGTCGCTCGCCGACTCGGTCGACAGCTACGAGCGCAGCCTGATCGCCGCCGAGCTGCGCCGCCAGCAGGGCAACATCGCCCGCACCGCCAAGGCGCTGCGCGTGCCCAAGACCACGCTCAACGACAAGATCCGCAAGCACCGGCTGCAGGCCGGGGAGTGAGCCCCTCCACGAACAGGTCGATCGCCGCGAAGGCGTCGCGCAGCTCGTCCGGGCCGGTCGGCGTCGAGGTCGCCCGCGACAGCAGGCCGTCGATCAGCGCGATCATCGCCACCGAGGCGGCGCGGCTGTCGAGCCGCGCCTCGAAGCGGCCCTCGGCCAGGCCGCGGCGCACGATGGCCTCGGCCTGGGTGCGGAACGTCTCCATCGCCTCCAGATGGCGCTCGAAGGCGGCGCGCATCTCCTCGCTGTATTCGGTGCGGTGGATCGCGATGGTGAACACGCGCCGCGTGCGCTCGTCCTCCAGCATGCGCTCGAGCGGCTGACGCGCGAACTCGCGCAGCGCCTGCGCCGCGTCCGCCGCCTGCGCGTCGAGCGTGCAGGCCTCCTCGCAGGGCAGGCAGACCCGCTCCATCATCGCGTTGAACAGGTCGGCCTTGTCCTGGAAGTGCCAGTAGATGGCGCCGCGGGTCACGCCGGCCGCCTCGGCGATGCGCTGCAGCGAGGTGCGCGTCACGCCCTCGCGCAGGAACACCTCCTCGGCGGTGTCGAGCAGCCGCTCGCGGGTCTCGGCGGCCTCTTCCTTCGTCTTCCTTGCCACGGTCCTGTCTCCATGCGGGGGCGCGATCGTACGTCCATCGCGCGGTGCTTGCCACATACATTCGTGATTGTATGTATGATGCGGCCATCCTGATCGTTCTCAAGACCCGAATTGCCTGGACAGCCTGAGATGAACGCTTTCCCCGAGATGAATTCCCGCGTGCGCCGCCCGGTCGGCGGCGCGCGTGCGGCCGCGACGCTGGGCGTCGCGGTGCTGGCGGCCGTGCTGACGGCCTGCGGCGGTGGTGCCGACAAGCCGGCCGGCGGTGCCGGCGCGCCCGGAGCGGGCGGGGGGGCGGCGCCGCCGCCGCCGGCCGTCGGCGTGCTGACGGTCGAGTCGCGGCCGGTGGCGATCCGCAGCGAGCTCTCCGGCCGGCTGGAGGCCTGGCGCACCGCGCAGGTCCGCGCCCGCGTGGCCGGCATCGTGCAGAAGCGGCTGTTCACCGAAGGCGGCAGCGTCCAGGCCGGGCAGGCGCTGTTCCAGCTCGACGACGCGCCCTACCGCGCCACGCTCGACAGCGCGCTGGCCGCGCAGGCCAAGGCCGAGGCCAATCTCGCCCAGGCCCAGGCCAACCTGGCGCGCAACGAGCCGCTGGCCGCGGCCCGGGCGATCAGCCAGACCGAATGGGTGGCCACGCAGACGGCGCTGAAGCAGGCCCAGGCCGACGTCGCCACCGCCAAGGCCGCGGTGACCACCGCGCGGCTCAACGTCGACTACGCCCAGGTCAAGGCGCCGATCTCCGGCACCATCGGCCGCGCGCTGGTCACCGAGGGCGCGCTGGTCGGGCAGGGCGAGGTCACGCAGCTCGCGCTGATCCAGCAGACCGACCCGATGTACGTCAACTTCACCCAGTCCGCGGCCGAGGTCATGCGCCTGCGCCGCGCGGTCGAGGCCGGCCGGCTGGGCGAAGGGGGCGGGCGCGGCGCCGACGTGCGCCTGGTGCTCGACGACGGCAGCGAGCATCCGCAGCCCGGACGGCTGCTGTTCTCCGACCTGTCGGTGGACGCCACCTCCGGCCAGGTGACGCTGCGCGCCGAGGTGCCCAATCCGAAGGGCACGCTGCTGCCGGGCCTGTTCGTGCGGGTGCGCATCGCGCAGGCCGAGGCGCCGCGCGCGGTGCTGCTGCCGCAGCAGGCGGTGACCCGCGGCAACGCCGGCGACACCGTGCTGGTGGTGGGCGAGGGCAACCTGCCCGCGCCGCGCCCGGTGAAGATCGGCGGCGCCAACGGCGCGAACTGGGTGGTGCTCGAGGGCCTGAAGGACGGCGAGCAGGTCATCGTCGACGGCTTCCAGAAGATGCGGCCGAAGTCGCCGGTCACGCCGGTGCCGTGGGTCGCGGCGTCCGGCCCGGCCGCGGGCGCCGCCCCGGCCTCCGCTCCCGCCATGCCGATGTCGCCGGCCGCGCCGGCCTCGGCGGCCAGCCGCTGACCGGCCAGGAGAGACGACACGATGTCTTCCCGATTCTTCATCGACCGGCCGATCTTCGCCTGGGTGATCGCGCTGTTCATCCTGGTGCTGGGCGGCGCGGCGGTCACGAAGCTGCCGGTGGCGCAGTACCCGACGGTGGCGCCGCCGTCCATCGTCATCTCGACCGCCTATCCCGGCGCCTCGGCGCAGGTGCTCGAGGACAGCGTGCTGGCCGTCATCGAGCAGGAGCTCAACGGCGCGCCGAACCTGATCTACATGGAGTCGAGCGCCGACGCCAGCGGCGCGGGCTCGATCACCGTGACCTTCGAGCCCGGCACCGATGTCTCGATCGCGCAGATCGAGGTGCAGAACCGCCTGAGCCGCGCCACGCCGCGGCTGCCCTCGGCGGTGACGCAGCAGGGCGTGCGCGTCGACAAGGCGCGCTCGAACTTCCTGCTGTTCGTCATGCTCACGTCGAAGAACCCGGCCTACAACCCGGTGGCGCTGGGCGACTATGCCGCGCGCAACATCCAGCCCGAGCTGCTGCGCGTGCCCGGCGTCGGCCAGGCCCAGCTCTTCGGCACCGAGCGCGCGATGCGCGTCTGGATCGATCCGGCCAAGCTGGTCGGTTACGGCCTGGGCACGGCCGAGGTGGTCAACGCGATCCGCACCCAGAACGTGCAGGTCTCGGCCGGCTCGGTGGGCGGCACGCCCAACCCGGCCGAGCAGAGCTTCTACGCCACCGTCAGCGTCTCGGGCCAGTTCACCTCGGTGGAGGAGTTCGGCCGCATCCTGCTGCGCGCCAACGCCGACGGCTCCAGCGTGCGGCTGAAGGACGTCGCCCGCATTGAGCTGGGCGGCCAGGCCTATGCGACCACCTCGCGGCTCAACGGCGTGACCGCCACCGGCGTGGGCATCCAGCTCGCGCCCAGCGGCAACGCGCTGGCCACCGCCAAGGCCGTGCGCGCGCGCATGGCCGAGCTGCAGAAGTTCATGCCCGAAGGCGTGAGCTACGAGGTGCCCTACGACAGCTCGAAGTTCGTCTCGATCTCGATCGAGAAGGTGATCCACACGCTGGCCGAGGCCATCGCGCTGGTCTTCATCGTGATGTTCCTGTTCCTGCAGAACTGGCGCTACACGATCATTCCGACCATCGTCGTGCCGGTGGCGCTGATGGGTACCTTCGGCGTGATGCTGACGGCGGGCTTCTCGATCAACGTGCTGACGCTGTTCGGCATGGTGCTGGCGATCGGCATCCTGGTCGACGACGCGATCGTCGTCGTCGAGAACGTCGAGCGCATCATGGCCGAGGAGGGCCTGAGCCCGGCCGCGGCCACCCGCAAGGCGATGGGCCAGATCACCGGCGCCATCATCGGCATCACCGTGGTGCTGGTGTCGGTGTTCGTGCCGATGGCCTTCTTCAGCGGCTCGGTGGGCAACATCTACCGGCAGTTCTCGCTGTCGATGGTGGCCTCGATGCTGTTCTCGGCGCTGATGGCGCTGACGCTCACGCCGGCGCTGTGCGCCACGCTGCTCAAGCCGATCGACGGCGGCCACCACGAGAAGAAGGGCTTCTTCGGCGCCTTCAACCGGGTGTTCAAGCGCACGACGCACGGCTACGAGGGCCTGGTCGCGCGCATCATCCGCAAGGCCGGGCGCTATCTGGTGATCTATGCCGCGGTGCTGGCCGGCGTCGGCCTGCTCTACACCCGGCTGCCGACCTCCTTCCTGCCCAACGAGGACCAGGGCTACCTGATCGTCAACGTCCAGCTGCCGCCGGGCGCCACCGTCAGCCGAACCGAGGCGGTGCTGAAGCAGGTCGAGGGCTTCTTCCTGAAGCAGCCCGAGGTCGACAAGGTCGTCGGCGTGACCGGTTTCAGCTTCTCCGGCTCGGGCCAGAACGCCGCGCTGGCCTTCGTGCCGCTGAAGGACTGGAGCGAGCGCCAGGGCGCCGCGCACACCGCGCAGGCGCTGGCCGGCCGGGCCTTCGGCGCGATGATGCAGATCCGCGACGCCTTCGTCTTCCCGCTGTCGCCGCCGCCGATCCCCGAGCTGGGCACGGCCACCGGCTTCAGCTTCCGGCTGCAGGACCGCGCCGGCCAGGGCCACGAGGCGCTGCTGGCCGCGCGCAACCAGCTGCTGGGCATGGCTGCGCAGAGCAAGGTGCTCGCGGGCGTGCGCCCGGACGGCCTGGAGGACGCGCCGCAGGTCAAGCTCGACATCGACCGCGAGAAGGCGGCGGCGCTGGGCGTGGGCTACGACAGCATCGCCTCGGTGCTGGCCACCGCCTTCGGCTCGACCTATGTCAACGACTTCCCCAACGCCGGGCGCCTGCAGCGGGTGATCGTGCAGGCCGACGCGCCGGCGCGCATGGCGCCGGAGGATCTGCTCAAGCTCAACGTGACCAACGCCCGGGGCCAGCAGGTGCCGTTCTCGGCCTTCGCCAGCACCCGCTGGGTGACCGGCCCGGTGCAGACGGTGCGCTACAACGGCTATCCGGCGATGAAGATCTCCGGCGACGTGGCCCCGGGCCGCTCGACCGGCGAGGGCATGGCCGAGATGGAGCGTCTGGCCGCGCAGCTGCCCGCCGGCTTCGGCTTCGAGTGGACCGGCCAGTCGCGTGAGGAAAAGCTCTCGGGCTCGCAGGCGACCATCCTGCTGGCGTTCTCGATGCTGGCGGTGTTCCTGTGCCTGGCCGCGCTCTACGAGAGCTGGTCGATCCCGGTGGCGGTGCTGCTGGTCGTGCCGCTGGGCATCCTGGGCTCGCTGGCCGGGGTGTGGATGCGCGACATGCCCAACGACGTCTACTTCAAGGTCGGCCTGATCACCATCATCGGCCTGTCGGCGAAGAACGCCATCCTGATCATCGAGTTCGCCAAGGACCTGATGGCCGAGGGCAAGGGCCTGCTGGAGGCGACGCTCACCGCCTGCCACCTGCGCTTCCGTCCGATCATCATGACCTCGTTCGCGTTCATCCTGGGCGTGCTGCCGCTGGCGATCTCGACCGGCGCCGGGTCGGCCAGCCAGCGCGCGATCGGCACCGGCGTGATGGGTGGCATGATCACGGCGACCGTGCTGGCGGTGTTCCTGGTGCCGGTGTTCTTCGTCGTCATCCGCCGCCTGTTCCCGGGGGGGCACGACGTGCCGCATGCCTCGGGGCAGTTCAGCTCGGCCGCCGATGCCGAACTGGCCGCTCTGCTGAAGGACGACAAGAAGTGACCGTCGACATGATCTCCAACCTGATCTCCACGAACCCTCGCTTCCTTTCGCGGAGCTCGACGCTGGTGGCGGCGCTGGTGCTGGCCGGCTGCACCAGCCTGGCGCCGCGCCACGAGCGGCCGGCCGCGCCGGTGCCGGGCGAGCTGCCGCTGCCGGCCTCGCTGGCGGCCTCGGCCCCGGCCAGGGCGGCCTCCACCGCCTGGCCGGACTTCCTGACCTCGCCGCAGCTGCAGCAGCTGGTGAAGCTCTCGCTGGAGCGCAACCGCGACCTGCGCGTGGCGGTGCTGAACGTGCAGCGCGCGCAGGCGCAGCTGGGCGTGACCCGCGCCGACCGGCTGCCGACCGTCGGCGTCGGCCTGAGCAACGCGGCCTCGCCGAACGCCTCCACCGGCCAGCAGGTGCACACCTACACCGCCGGCGTGCAGCTCAGCGCCTGGGAGGTCGACCTGTTCGGCCGCATCGCCAACCTGGGCGAGGCCGCGCAGGCGCAGGTGCTGGCCAGCGAGGCGGGCCGGCGCAGCGCCGAGCTGTCGCTGGTGGCCGGCGTGGCCTCGGGCTGGCTGGCGCTGGCGGCCGACACCGAGCTGCTGGAGACGACGCGGCGCATCGCCGACAGCCGCGAGGCCTCGATGAAGCTGGCGCAGCTGCGCTTCGACAAGGGCGCGGCCTCGTCGGTGGAGCTGCAGAGCGCCCGCACGCTGCTCGAGCAGGCCCGCGCCAGCCGTGCGCAGCTGCAGCGCCAGCGCGACCAGGACCTGAACGCGCTGACGCTGCTGGCCGGCGGCCCGGTTCCGGCCGAGCTGCTGCCGGGCGCGACCGCCTCGGCCTCGGCCGGCGCGATGCTGGCGCCGGTGCCGGTCGGCCTGTCGTCCGAGGTGCTGCTGCAGCGCCCGGACGTGATCCAGGCCGAGCAGCAGCTCGCCGCGGCCAATGCCAACATCGGCGTGGCGCGAGCGGCCTTCTTCCCGCGTCTGACGCTGACCGCCAGCGCCGGCCAGGCCTCGACCTCGCTGTCGGACCTGTTCAGCGCCGGGCATTTCGCCTGGACGATGAGCACGCAGCTGCTGGCCACCGTCTTCGACGCCGGCCGCAACAAGGCCAACCTGGACAGCGCGAAGATCTCGCGCGACATCGCGGTGGCGCAGTACGAGAAGTCGGTGCAGTCCGCCTTCCGCGAGACCGCCGACGCGCTCGCCGGTCTCGACACCTGGCGCGACCAGCTCGCCGCGCAGCAGGTCCAGCTCGACGCCGCACGCGAGACCGCGCGCCTGGCCGAGCTGCGCTACCAGAACGGCGCCGCCAGCGAACTCGAGCGCCTCGACGCCCAGCGCAGCCTGCTCGCCACCGAACAGGCCCTGGTCCAGACTCGCCTGGGCGAGCAGCTCAACCGGGTGACGCTGTGGAAGGTGCTGGGCGGGTAAACGCCGCCCAACGGAACCCAGCCGATCCGTGATCTTTTCCGCGGCCGGTCTGTCGAGAGGCAGACCGGCCGCTGTGCTTTTGGGTGTGACCGTAGACGAAAAAAGTGGCAGTCCTTATGCTGGGCGGGTCAAATAATCATTGATTTGATACCAGGGAATAAATCATGCCTAGCGAAAAACCAAATCAGGAAGAAGTAAGAAATCTACGCAAGAAGAGAGGGATTTTTTCGGCTTCGCCGGAAATAAATCTATATGCTGAAATTCATTCACAATGTTGTAATGCAGTTGATGGCGGTTATACGGACTTTGGTCGGGCAATAAATTTATTAAAATATTTAAATGAAAACAAAATTATTGCCGATATATATCCAAATAATGTACTGTTGTTGTTTTTGAAGAGCCGCTGTTCGTCACCTGATGATTGGAATGGTGATGCTGAGCATGATCTGTTGAATTTTATTATGGCATTTTATTGTAGTGAAGAATTTTGCCGAGGCGAGGTTGTTCCCGCGAGGAATATGTGCGAAGCGTTTCGTGAGTTAAATCTGATGTCGGTGGATTTGATTGATTGGTTGCATTCTTTTCATTTGAGCAAATGTAAAGATGAAATTGATCTTGCTGATAAATTTGTTGGCTTTACTGGAAAATTTGAGATGTTTTCTCGTGCGCAATGTTTTTCTGAGGCGAGACGGCGCGGAGCAGTTCCTTGCAATCCTGCACCGTATATGGACTACTTGTTTGTCGGGAATGATTTTGAAAAATATTCTGTCGTTTCTTCAAAAATTGAAGATGCTATTTTTTATCGACGATTATATGGTGCGCCACTAATCCTGCGCGAAATGGATTGGTTGTTTGCTATTGGCGCTTGTTGATCTGCTGTCTGGTGTATTTTATGAAAAACATTAATTTTTTTGATGGTTTCCAGTGGGCTGTGCCGGAGTCATTTTCTGACGCGGTAAATTTGTGTAATTTTGAAGAGGGGGATATTTTTTATGACAACAAATCACCTTATCTGGATGATTGGTCGACTGCTTGCCAAAAAATAGGGCACTCAATACAGGTTAAGGCTGCTTACAGTGGATCACTTCCCGCAGGCGCTTCTGATGCGCAACAGTTTTCTGTTAATTGGGGTGCAGAGGTTCGCTTGGATTTATTCTTGAAACAAAAAAGAACATCGCCAGGTCAAATACATACTACGCAGGGGAGGCTTTATACCGCCCTGTGGCGGGGGGATTTAAAAATACTCGATTCGGCTGTTCCTGCTCCGGTTCCTCCAATTAGATTGAGGGATGCTGGAAAATCAATCATTAAAGTGTCTGACGCTATTTCTCAGTATGCTGACGGTGGGGTTGCATTTGCAATGATGTATGATAGGTCAAGTCCTGTTTCCAGGTCGAAATTCAATAAGATTGTCGGCGTTCTTGATGATGTAATGATTGGCGGCCCTGTTCTCGTGAATCCTTATTTGGTTGACTTTGATTCTGTAGATATGTTCGCGCCAACAATTGTTTTGGCTATATTTCGGGTCGGTCGTATGTCTTGCCATGACTTGCATGAATCAATCAAGAAAGCTGTTTATGTTCCTGCAAAAGATGCAAAAAGGGATATGTTCAGAATTTCGGCGCACGGCATAATTGTTTCCGCTGAAACATAAATATGTTTTTTTGATGATTTTGTAATGCGGCTCAAAATCCCTCCGCCCCTCGTCGCCCTGACCCTGGCCGCGCTGCTCTGGCAGGTCGCGGTGTGCTGGCCGGTGCCGGCGGGGATGGTGTTGCCGCGAGAGGCGCGGCTGATCGGGGCGGTGCTGGCGGGCGGGGTGGGGCTGGCGCTGGATCTGGTGGGCGTGGCGGCCTTCGTGCGGGCGCGCACCACGGTCAATCCGATGCGGCCGCAGAACACCCGCGCGCTGGTGCAGACCGGCCTCTATGCGCGCAGCCGCAATCCGATGTATGTCGGCCAGGCGCTGATGCTGGCCGGCTGGGCCGGCTGGCTCGGGCATCCGGCCGGGGTGCTGGCGCTGGTCGCGCTGGTGGCATGGCTGAACCGCTTCCAGATCGCGCCGGAGGAGCGCTGGCTGCGCGAGCGCTTCGGCGCGGAGTTCGATCGCTACTGCGAGCGGGTGCCGCGCTGGCTCTGACACCGCGGCGGCGGCGCCGGTGCAGGCTTGCCCTGCGTGAGCGGTCCCGCCGGTTGTGGTTGAATGCAGAAAACAACCCAACCGATCATCCGATCACGGAGCCTGTCCCATGCCCGGCCTGCTTCCCCACGTCGATCCCGACGGTCTGCTCGAGTACTCGGTGGTCTACACCGACCGTGCGCTCAACCACATGTCGCAGCGCTTCCAGCGCGTGATGCGCGGCGTCTCCTCGGTGCTGAAGGAGGCCTACGCGGCCCGCTCGGCCATCGTTGTGCCCGGCAGCGGCTCCTTCGGCATGGAGGCGGTGGCGCGCCAGTTCGCCGGCCAGGAGCAGGTGCTGGTGCTGCGCAACGGCTGGTTCAGCTTCCGCTGGTCGCAGATCCTCGAGATGGGCGGCATCGCCGCGGGCGTGCAGGTGCTCAAGGCCCGCCAGGTCGAGCCGGGCGCGGCGCAGTCGGCCTGGACGCCGGCGCCGCTGCACGAGGTGCTCGCCGCGATCGAGTCGCAGCGCCCCGGCGTGGTCTTCGCGCCGCATGTCGAGACCGCCAGCGGCATGATGCTGCCCGACGCCTACCTGAAGGCGGTGGCCGACGCGGTGCACGCGGTCGGCGGCCTGTTCGTGCTCGACTGCATCGCCTCCGGCGCGATGTGGGTCGACATGGCCGCCACCGGCGTGGACGTGCTGATCAGCGCGCCGCAGAAGGGCTGGAGCGGCTCGCCCTGCTGCGCCTTCGTGATGCTGGGCGAGGCGGCGCGTGCCCGCATCGACCAGACCACCAGCTCCAGCTTCGCCTGCGACCTGAAGAAGTGGCTGCAGATCATGGAGGCCTACGAGTCGGGCGGCCACCTCTACCACGCCACGATGCCCACCGACGCGCTGGCGCGCTGCCTGGAGGCGATGGAGGAGACGCGCGCGCAGGGCTTCGGCGAGCTGCGCGAGCGTCAGCTCGAGCTGGGCCGGCGGGTGAGGGCGCTGCTGCAGGCGCGCGGCTTCCCCAGCGTCGCCGCCGAGGGCTTCCAGGCGCCGGGCGTGGTGGTCAGCCATACGCTCGACCCGGAGATCCAGTCGGCGCGTGCCTTCCTCGCGCAGGGCCTGCAGACCGCCACCGGCGTGCCGCTGCAGTGCGACGAGCCGGCGGACTTCCGCACCTTCCGCATCGGCCTGTTCGGCCTCGACAAGCTCGCCGACATCGACGGCACGGTGGCGCGGCTCGAGCAGGCGCTCGAGCGCATCGGCGGCTGAGCCGCGGCGGCTCCGGGGGCGGCCGGGCCTCGGCGCAGGCCTCAGCGCGGGCGGTCGAGCAGCGCGTGCAGCGCCATGCCGCCCAGCATCGCGGCGACGAAGATCGCCGCCTCGCCCCAGCCGCTGCCCAGCGCCACCAGCGCCGGCCCCGGGCACAGCCCGGCCAGGCCCCAGCCGGTGCCGAAGATCAGCCCGCCGGCGATCAGGCGCGCATCGATCGCGGTCGCCTGCGGCCACTCGATCGGCGCGCCGCTCCAGGTGCGGCCGCGCCGGCGCGCCAGCGCCATCACCGGCACGCCGACCGCGATCGCCGCGCCCATCACCAGCGCCAGGCTCGGATCCCAGGCGCCGGTGAGATCCAGGAAGGCCCGCACCTTCATCGGATCGGTCATGCCGGCGGCGATCAGCCCCAGGCCGAACACCAGCCCGGCCAGCAGGCTCGACAGCGCGGCCACGGCGCCGCAGTTCCTGTCCTTGCAGTCCATCGTGTCCTCTCAGCCGCCGAGCAGGTGGCGCACGACGAACACCGTCGCGAAGCCGCTGCCCATGAAGCACAGCACGTTGACCAGCGAGCGCGCCGACAGCCGGCTCAGGCCGCAGACGCCGTGACCGCTGGTGCAGCCGTTGCCCAGCCGCGCGCCGAAGCCCACCAGCAGCCCGGCGGCGACCAGCGCCGGCGGGCCGGCATCGATCCGCGGCAGCGGCAGCGGCGCGACCAGCCGCCACAGCCAGGACGAGGCCAGCAGCCCGGCGACGAACAGCAGCCGCAGCCGGTGGCGCGTCAGCCAGCCGGCCTGCCCGCCCTGCAGCAGATCGCGCAGCGGCTGGCCGACGATGCCGGCGATGCCGGCGATGCGCCCGCTGCCCAGCAGGCACAGCGCCGCGGCCAGGCCGATCAGCGCGCCGCCGGCCAGCGCGCTCCAGGGGGTGAAATGCGCCCAGTCGGGAATCAATCGAAACTCCTTGTGAAGGATGGGCACGGAGCCCTCGTCATTGCACGAACGCGTGCAATGCAGGTCGCGCCAGCTCGCGCGCAAGGCCGCGCATCCTATCGAGCCGGTCCGTGGGTGGCAAGACACCCCTGCCGGCATGGGCATGACGGCGGCAAGGGCCGGGCAGGGACCCGGGCGGCGCGGCCCGGCAAGGTACTTGCCTGATCCCCGGCGGGGCCGGGCGGGCGCGCCGGACGCCTTTTGTTTCAGCATCCGTGCGTTTTTGCACGAGGATATCCCGCCAATTCGGGGATTGGTGCCTAAAGCTTTCCTGCATCATCGCCCCAGACCGACACCCCCCCGAGCGTTCCATGGCCGCCTCCATTTCCGTTCTCCACGTGGGTTCCGCCGCCCCGGCACTGGCGTCCGACTCCGATTTCGGCCGCTGCGTCTGGCACCAGTGCAGCACGCTGGACCAGGCCCAGGCGGCGATCGCCGAGACGGTGCCCGAGGCCATCCTGTTCAGCTGCGACAGCGACGCGCAGGCCGAGGCGCTGCCGCACTGGTCCTCGTGGACGCAGGCGGTGCTGGGCTCGGCGGTGGTGGTGCGTGCCCCGACGCCCAACCGCGACCTGATGGTGCGGCTGCTGCGCGCCGGCGCCCAGGACGTGCTGCCGACGGTGCCGCACGGCCATCACGACATCGTGATCGACGACGGCGACCAGCTCGCGCGCAGCCTGTGCATGGCCATCGAGCGCAAGCGCCAGGAGCAGGAGCTGCGCCGGGCCTGGTCGATCGACCTGGCCACCGGGCTGCCGAACCGGGTCCAGCTGATGGAGCTGCTGCACCAGCTGTGCGCGCTGCGCGAGCGCGAGCCCGCGCCGATGGCGCTGCTGGTGCTGCGCATCGAGGGGCTGGCGACGACCGAGGCGCGCCTGGGCGTGGCCGCCTCGCAGGCGCTGCGGCGCAAGCTGGCGGTGCGGCTGCGCAGCATGCTGCGCGCCAGCGACGTGGTCTCGGCGCTGGCGCCCGATGCCTTCGGCGTGGTGCTGACCCGGCTCGACGCGCCGGCCGACGGCGAGCGGGTCGCGGCCAAGCTGGCGCAGGGCCTGCGCGAGCCCTTCATGATCAGCGCGCAGACGGCGGTGGTGACGGTGTCGACCGGCGTGGCGCTCTATCCGGAGCATGGCCGCCAGCCCGACGACCTGCTCAAGCTCGCGCTGGGCTCGGCCGCGGCGCGCCGCGGCCTGGGCCGCCAGGGCTTCGCCGACCGCCGCGAGCGCGGCGCGGTGGCCGCGGCCAACGACGACGTCTGAGCTGCCCGCCCGCCGGCCGGGCCGGGCGTCACCTCAGCCCGGCTGCACCGCCGAGCCGGCCGCCGCCGACGCGATGGTCGCCGAGGCCAGCCACTCGACCAGCCGGCCCAGCGGCTGCGGGCGGCAGATGCCGTAGCCCTGGCCGATGTCGCAGTCGAAGCTGCGCAGCAGCGTCATCGCCGCCTCGTTCTCGACGCCCTCGGCGACGACATCGATGTCGAGCTGGTGGCACAGCTCGATGGTCGAGCGCACGATCGCCGCGTCGGCGCGGCTGGTCTCCAGCGACATCACGAAGTCCTTGTCGATCTTCAGCGTGTGCAGCGGCAGCTTCTTCAGGCGCTGCAGCGACGAGAAGCCGGTGCCGTAGTCGTCCAGCGCGATGCGGATGCCGCGCCCGGCCAGGTCGTGCAGCGTGGCGATCGCGCCCTGCTCGTCCTCGACGACGATCTGCTCGGTGACCTCCAGCTCCAGCCGCTCGGCCGGGAAGCCGCTCTCGTCGAGGATGCGCATCAGCCGCTCGCCCAGGCGCGGGTGCTGGAACTGGCGCGGCGAGACGTTGACCGCCAGCGACAGCGGCAGGTTGCGGATCGCCGCGCAGGCCTCGCGCACCACCCAGTCGCCGGCGTCCATGATCAGGCCGGTCTGCTCGAGAATATCGATGAAGCGGTCGGGCATCTGCAGCCCGAAGCCGGGCCGGTTCCAGCGCAGCAGCGCCTCCACGCCGGTCACGCGGCCGCTGCGCAGGTCGACCTTGGGCTGGTAGTGCAGCTCGAACTCGCCGCGCTCCAGGCCGCGGTACAGCGCCACCTCGGTGTTGAGGCGGTCGATGACGCGGTTGTGCATGTCGGCGGTGTAGAAGTGGCAGCTCGAGCCGGTGGCCTCGCGGGCACGCGAGCGCGCCGCGCCGGAGTGCTGCAGCAGCGTGTCGACGTCCTGGCCGTCGCCGGGCCAGATCGCCACGCCGACATGCACGCTGGCCAGCAGCTCCCAGTCGTCGACCGGCAGCGGCACCGCGAAGGCGTCGATCAGGCGCCGGGTGGCGCCGGCGATCTGCGCCTCGGCGTCGATGTCGGTGATCAGCATCGCGAAGGTGTCGCCCTCGAGCCGGCACAGCGAGTCGCGCTCGCGCATGACCGACTCGAGCCGGAGCGCCACCGCGCGCAGGATGCGGTCGCTGGCGGCCTGCGCGACCGAGGCCTGGGTGCGCTGCAGCACGTCGACGTCGATGTTGAGCACCGCGAAGCGCTGCTGGCTCTGCTGCGCCGCCGCCGCCGCGGTGGCGACCCGGTCGCGGAACAGCACCCGGTTGGGCAGGCCGGTGAGCTCGTCGAAATGGGCGTGGTAGCTCAGCCGCGCCTCGGCCTGGCGGCGCTCGGAGACGTCCTGCGCGACGCCGAAGATCGCCGTCGGCCGGCCGGTCTCGTCGAGCATCGCGTCGCCCGACAGGAAGAGATAGCGCGACGGGTGCAGCGTGCCGCCCAGGCGGATCTCCACCTCGCTCTCGCGGCGCCCCTGGCGCACGCGGCGCACGAAGTCGAGCAGCCGCGGCCGGTCCTCGCTGGCGACCTCGCGCAGCAGCCGGCGCGCGCCCTGCGGCTCGCCGCCGGGCAGCGCGAGCAGCTCGCGCAGCTCGCGCGAGCAGTGCAGCCGGCCGTCGTCGAGCTCGAGCCGCCACGGCGCCAGCCGGGCGATCTTCTGCGCGCGCGCCAGCGCGATCTGGCTCTCGCGCAGCTCGCGCTCGGTGTGCGCGGTGCGCAGCGCGTAGCGCACCCGCTGCGACAGCAGCGCCCAGTTGATCGGCTTGGTCACGAAGTCGGTCGCGCCGGCCTCGAAGGCCAGCGTCACCGCCATCACGTCGTCCAGCGCGGTCAGCATCAGCACCGGGGTGTGGCTGCTGCGCAGCGAGCGGCGGATCGCGCGGCAGGCGTCGAAGCCGTTCATCACCGGCATGCGCACGTCCATCAGCACCAGCTCGGGCTGCTCGGCGTCGCACAGCCGCACGGCGGTCTGGCCGTCCTGCGCCTCGATCACCCGGTAGCCGTAGTCCTCGAGCACGCGGCGGATCATCATCCGCGTCAGCCCCTCGTCGTCGACGATCAGCACCCGCGCGCCGGAGCCCGGCACCAGCGTCGTGGCCGGGCTCATCGCGCGGTCTCCGCCGTGCCCTGGCGGCGCAGCTCGGCGAGCGCGGCCAGGGCCTCGCGGGTGGCCTGCTCCAGCGCAGGCAGGTCGGGCAGGGCATGCATGCTGTCGTTCTCCCGTGTCGTCATCGTCTGGTCCGCCTCCTTCTCGAGCCGGGCGGCAAGCCGGTGCAGCGTCATCGCGCCGATGTCTCCGGCCGTGTTCTTCAGGCGGTGCAGCAGCTCGCGCACCGCGGTGCCGTCGCGCTGGCCGTGCGCCTGGCGCAGCTGCGCGATCTCGTCGCCGAGCGACTCGGCGGCCTTGCCGAGCAGCGCGTCGAAGGCGCCGCCCATGATCGCGCGCACCTCGGCGAGCCGGCCGGCGTCGAGCGCGCCGTCGCGGGGCGCGGCCGCACCGGCCCGCGGCCCGGCCACGACCCGGCCCGGGGGCATCAGCCAGCGCGCGATCGCGGTGGCCAGCGTGTCGGCGCTGTAGGGCTTGACGACATGGTCGTCCATGCCGGCGGCCAGGCACTTGTCGCGGTCGGCCGGCAGCGCGTGCGCCGTCAGCGCGATGATCGGCAGGCGCGCGCGCCCCTGGCGCTGCTCCCATTCGCGCACCGCGCGGGTCGCGGCATGGCCGTCCATGCCCGGCATCTGGATGTCCATCAGCACGAGGTCCCAGTCCTGCGTCATGACGGCCTCGACCGCGCGCAGCCCGTCCTCGGCCAGCCCGACCTCCAGGCCGCGCTTCCTGAGCATCTGCGCGCCGACCTCGCGGGTGATCTCGTTGTCCTCGACCAGCAGCACCCGCTCGCCGTCGAACTGCAGCCCGTCCGGGCGCGGGCTGCGCCGCGGCGGCGGCGCCGGCAGCGGGCGGCGCTGCAGCACCGTGGCGATCGCGTCCTGCAGGTCCGACTGGCGCACCGGCTTGTCCAGCCAGATGTCGACGCGCAGGCCGGCGAGGCGCTGCGGGTCCTGCATCGACGAGCTCAGCATGATCAGCGGCATCGGCGCGAGCAGCGGATCGGCCTGGATGGCGCGCACCAGCTCGTAGCCGTCCATCTCGGGCATGTTCAGGTCCAGCAGCGCGACCTCGTAGGGGCGGCCCGAGGCGGCCGCGTCCTGCAGCTTGGCCAGCGCCTCCTCGCCGCTGGCGGCGCTGCCGGACTGGCTGTTCCAGGCCGTCAGGTAGCGGTGCAGGATGACGCGGTTGGTGGCGTTGTCGTCGACGACGAGGATGCGCGTGCCGGGAAAGTCGCGGCCGCGGCCGGGCGTGCCGGCGCCGCCGTGCGGCAGCCCGCTGGGCGCGATCTGCAGCGGCAGCACGAACCAGAAGCGCGAGCCCTGGCCCTCGCCGCGGCTGTCCATGCCGATCGTGCCCTGCATCAGCTCGACGAGCCGGCGCGCGATGCTCAGGCCCAGACCGCTGCCGCCGAAGCGCCGGCTGGTCGAGCTGTCGGCCTGCGTGAAGGGCTGGAAGAGCTGCGCCTGCTTGTCCGGCGCGATGCCGATGCCGGTGTCGCGCACCTCCACCCGCAGCCGCGCGCCGTCCTCCAGCGCGACGCTGACGACCACCTCGCCGCGCTCGGTGAACTTGATCGCGTTGCCGATCAGGTTGACCAGCACCTGGCGCAGCCGGATCGGGTCGCCGCGCACCGTCTCGGGCACCTCCGGCGCGATGAAGCAGGCCAGCTCGAGCTTGCGCACATGGGCACGCTGCGCCAGCATCGCCGTGACGTCCTCGACGGTGCGGCGCAGGTCGAAGTCGATCGACTCGATGCGCAGCTTGCCGGCCTCCAGCCGCGAGAAGTCGAGGATCTCGTCGATGACGCCCAGCAGGATCGAGGCCGAGGTGCGCGCGGTGTCGAGATAGCGCTCCTGCTGGCCGCTCAGCGGCGTGTCCTGCAGCATCTCGATGGCGCCGAGCACGCCGTGCATCGGCGTGCGGATCTCGTGGCTCATGTTGGCGAGGAACTCGCTCTTGGCGCTGGCGGCGTCCTCGGCGGCCTCCTTGGCCTGGCGCAGCTCCATCTCGGTGCGCTTGCGCCCGGAGATGTCGTGGATCACGCCGAGGTGGCGCACCGCGCCGGCGCTGCTCGGGTCGATGCGGCTCCAGCGCAGCGCGATCCACAGCGGCGTGCCGTCGCGGTGGCGCGCCTCGGACTCGCGCTCGGCGTCGTCGCTGCGCTCGCCGGGAAAGGCGCCGGGCACCAGCATGTCGAAGCTGTGGCCGATCAGCTCGCTGTCGCGGTAGCCGAACATGCGCGCCGCGCCGGCGTTGACCGACTCGATGCAGCCGCCGGCGTCGACGACGACGATGCCGTCGTGCGTGGCGTCGAGCACCCGGCGCAGCCGCACCTCGCTGCGCTCGATCGCCTGCTGCGAGGCGATGCGCGCGGTCACGTCGGTCTGCAGCGCGACGAAGTGGCTGGGCAGGCCGCTGCCGTCGAGCATCGGCATCACCCGCAGCTCGTTCCAGAACGGCCGGCCGTCGCGGGTGTAGTTCAGCAGCAGCTCCTCGACGTCGCGGCCGGCGCGGATGGCCTCGCGCAGCCGCGCCACCGCGGCCGGGTCGGTGTCGGGGCCCTGCAGCACGCGGCAGTTGCGCCCGACGATCTCGGCGAAGGACCAGCCGGTCATGCGCTCGAAGGCGACGTTGGTGTAGACGATCGGCTGGTCGGGCTGGCGGGCGTCGGCGATGACGATGCCCACGCCGATGGCGTCGATGATGCGGCCGCGCAGCCGCAGCGCCTGCTGCGACTCGAGCTGCTCGCTGAGGTCGCGGATGACGACCAGATGGTGGTCGTCGTCGCGGCTGGCGGCGCCCTCGAGCCGGGCCAGCCGCATCTCCAGCGTCAGCGGCGTGCCGCCCTCGGTCGGCAACGCCTCGACGACGATCGGCTCGGCCAGCGACTGCGCGTCGGCCAGCTCGAGCAGGTCCTCGAGCAGCTGGCGTCCCGAGGGCATCAGCAGCGCCGACAGCGGCCGGCCGAGCAGCTGGTCGGCGCGGCGGTGCAGGATGCGCTCGGCCGTCGGGCTGACCGAGCGCAGCCGCCGGCCGGCGTCCAGCGTCAGGATGCCGTCGAGAATGTTCTCGAGGATGCGGCGCTGGCGCTGCTCGCCCTGCAGCAGCAGCGCCTGGCGCTCGGCCAGCGCCTGCGCCATGCGGTCGAAGCGGGCGGCGGTGCGGGCGATCTCGTCGGCGTCTCCGGCGCCGGCGGCCGCGCCGACGCGGCTGTCGAGCCGGCCCTGGCCGAGCCGGTCGGCCGCCTCGCCGATCGCGGCCAGACGGCGGCGCTGGCGCGTGCCCATCACCCGCAGCACCGCGCAGGCCAGCAGCGCCTGCACCCCGCCCAGGCCGAGCGCGGCCAGCATCGCCTGATCGTGCATCTGGCGGCCGGCCTCGCGCGACAGGCCGATCTCGATGCGCGCCTGCGGGTGGCCGGGCAGCGGCAGCGCCTGCTCGACGCGGCGCATCGGGCCGTCGCCGCGCTCGGTGCCGTCTTCCGGGCCGAGCGGCTCGAGCAGCGCCTGCGCGTCGCCGGCCTGCGCCAGCACCCGCCCGTCGGGCTCCTGCAGCCGCACCCGGCGCACCTCGGGCTGCGCGGCCACCAGGCGCACCAGCAGGTCGGGCGAGGGCGGGGCGGCGCGCAGCGACTGCAGCAGGCTGTCCTGGCGCTGCACCAGCGCCTGCTCGGCGCGCGCCGACAGGTGGCCGGCGCCGAGGTGGGCCAGTGCGGGCAGCAGCAGCGCCGGGATCAGCGCCAGGCCGCAGACGGTCTGCAGGCGGGAGAACATCGGGCGATCCGCGCGCGGCTCAGCGGGCCGCGGCCGCGGCGCCGGATGCCGGACAGCGGGAGCGACGGCAGGGGCAGCGGTTCATGAGGGTTGATTGGACACCAGATCGCCCCCGGCCGCGCCCGGGGAAGCTCCGGTTTCGCGGCCTGTTGCGCCCGATTCGATCCAGACCCGAGATGATAGAACCCGCAGTCCGCCGGTGTCGCCCGACTCCCGGACGGGCGACACCCGGGCCGATCAGCGCAGGATGTCGCTGATGCAGAGGTACTTGACCTCGACGTAGTCGTCGATGCCGTGGTGCGAGCCCTCGCGGCCCAGGCCCGACTGCTTGACGCCGCCGAAGGGCACCTCGGCCACCGAGATCAGGCCGGTGTTGATGCCGACCATGCCGTATTCCAGCGCCTCGCCGACGCGGAAGATGCGGCCGATGTCGCGGCTGTAGAAGTAGCTGGCCAGACCGAACTCGGTCGCGTTGGCCGCGGCCACCACCTCGGCCTCGCTCGAGAAGCGGAAGATCGGCGCGACCGGGCCGAAGGTCTCCTCGGTGGCGCAGAGCATGTCGGCGGTGACGTCGGCCAGCACGGTGGGCGTGTAGAAGCGCTCGCCGATGCGCTGGCCGCCGGTGACCAGGCGCGCGCCCTTGGCCAGCGCGTCGGCCACATGGCTCTCGACCTTGGCGAAGGCGCCCTCGTCGATCAGCGGGCCCTGGTTGATGCCGGCCTCGAAGCCGTTGCCGACCCGGATCGCCGCGACCTTGGCCGCGAGCTTCTCGACGAACTGGTCGTAGACCTTGTCCTGCACGTACAGGCGGTTGGCGCAGACGCAGGTCTGGCCGGCGTTGCGGTACTTGGAGATCATCGCGCCCTCGACCGCCGAGTCGATGTCGGCGTCGTCGAAGACGATGAAGGGCGCGTTGCCGCCCAGCTCCAGCGACATCTTCTTGATCGTCGGCGCGCACTGCTTCATCAGGATGCGGCCGACCTCGGTCGAGCCGGTGAAGCTGAGGTGGCGCACGGTGTCGGAGGCGCACAGCACGCCGCCGATCTCGATCGAGCTGTCGGCGTCGCCGGTGACGATGTTGAGCACGCCGGCGGGCAGGCCCGCGCGCTGGGCCAGCTCGGCGCAGGCCAGCGCCGACAGCGGCGTCTGCTCGGCCGGCTTGATGACGACCGGGCAGCCCGCGGCCAGCGCCGGCGCGACCTTGCGGGTGATCATCGCGATCGGGAAGTTCCACGGCGTGATCGCCGCGCACACGCCGATGGCCTGCTTCAGGATGACGAAGCGCTTGTTCGGGTCGGTGGTCGGGATGGTCTCGCCGTAGACGCGCTTGGCCTCCTCGGCGAACCACTCGATGAAGCTGGCGCCGTAGACCACCTCGCCGCGGGCCTCGGGCAGGGGCTTGCCCTGCTCTGCGGTCATGATGCGCGCCAGGTCGTCGGCGTTCTCGATCATCAGCGCGTGCCACTTCATCAGGATGGCGGCGCGCTCCTTGGCGGTCTTGGCGCGCCAGGCCGGCCAGGCGGCGTTGGCGGCGGCGATGGCGGCCTCGGTCTCGGCGGCGCCCAGGCGCGGCACGCTGGCCAGCGTCGCGCCGGTGGCCGGGTCGGTCACGTCGAAGCGGCTGCCGCCGGCGACCCATTCGCCGTTGATCAGCGCGTCGAGCTTCAGCAGCGAGGGATCCTTGAGGGCGGCGAGAGGAGAGGACGACTGCGTCATGGGTGCGGACTCCGGGGAGGGGTGAGGGGTCGATGAGGGTCGATCCCGCACTTTAGGCCAGCGCCTTAGGGGCCGCACAGACACAGCCGGCTTGTCCGCGCGCGCACTGTGCTGGGGGCGGGGCCGGTACAGCGGTGTCGCAGATAGTCTTGGCAGACGCAATGACCGTAGCCATGACTTAATTGAATGTTGGATGTGACCAAAGTCATCCGAGTCGGTGATTTTTTGCGCAAGTGGCGTGCATACGTGTAAATTTCAACACAGCAAGATTGCCGATGGCTCAATTAATTTCTGTTTTATCAAGAATTATTGTGCGCGTGTCGGTTGTTTGGATAATGAAAGGTCTTCTGGTCATGAAATGCAAAGGCTTTGTCGTGTTGGCCTTGTTTTTGGGGTCTGCATTTTTAACGGCTTGTGGCGGCAGTGGTGGTGGGGGGGGTGAAAATACTGGAACTGGAACTGGAACTGGAACTGGAACTGGAACTGGAACTGGAACTGGAACTGGAACTGGAACTGGAACTGGAACTGGAACTGAAGTTGTAAAAATAACACATCGATTAAGTACGGCGAGTGGATTTTCATTTGCCGTTAAATCAGGGGGCACTCTTAAATCATGGGGTTTGAATATACCTGGTGAAGATGTGAATCTTCAGCCTGTATTTAGGGTTGTGGATTTTGATGGTGTGGGTGATGTATCGTATGCATATGCGTATAACGATGTCCGTGGATATTATGGTCGGTTTGGATTGATGGTTACAAAGGCTGGTGAAGTGTTTGGGTGGGGGCATACTGGGTTAAATATGGGGTTGGGGTTGTTTACGCATCCGGCGTGCGCGGGATCCCAGTTCCCGCTCTTGGCCTACAAGTCCCCGAATAAGATCGGAATAAATGGCGTTGCAGAGGCAAAAGTACTTCCAAATGGTACGACAATCTTTAGAAAAAATGATGGTACTGTATGGATTTTGGCGGGGGTGATATCTTCTGCGGGTTGCCAAGGGCAGGTTGATTTTATTCGTGTGAGCGACTTGGGTTCGGTTATTTCTCTTGGGGATCCAATTAGCTCTAATCAACAAATTTCACCTGAATTCAGCATGATTCCAGTTGTCGAGGCTTCCGGTGCAGTGAGAATGCTAGAGGTTACTTCCGCTTATGCCGCCGCCCGCATTAGTTCTGGTGGAGTGGATGTGCTTACGGCTAAATATTATGTTTCCGAAAAACTAAATATTCCGCCGATTAAAAAAATATCTTGTGCTAGGCAGGGGTCCGGTGATGCCAAGAAGTATCACTGCCTTGCTATTACGCATGAAAGTAATGTTATTTCTTGGGGGGTGACTCCTTTTGGTAATCTTGGGGATGGTAGCCTCGCGAGTGGTAGTGAGGCTCCAGTAGTAGTAAAAATTTTGAGCAATATTGTTGATGTTGCAGTTGCACCCTCTAATTCATTTGCTTTGTCTGATGCTGGTGTAATTTATAGTTGGGGTGGTGAGGCTCTACTCGGCAGGGCTGACTCAACAGTATCAATCATCAATCCTACGCCAACCCAAATACCGGGTATTCCGCCCATCACTGAAATTGTTGTTTCCACTGCGGCCAATGATGCATCTGGGGCGAGCGGAAATCATGTACTTGCTCTTACCAAGGATGGATCAATTTACGGATGGGGATTGAATAGCTCTGGTGCCCTGGGGCCATCCGGGATTGGGTCTGTCCAAAAAACGCCAACAAAAATAATTGGTGTGGATCTGCATTAGGCCTCGCACACAAGACCATGGCACCGCGACTGATCGCTGTCAGTCCAAGCTCGCGCGGAAGATGGATGGGCAACAAGGGATAGCAATGTCTGCATGGGGAACGATTGAACTAGTGGGTGGGGGGTTTGCGCTTGCAGCTTTTTTAATAGCGGCTGTACTCGCGGCTTACAGAGCTCGACTAAGTGCGATGGCGAAGGAGTTACTTGCTCTTCCAAAGGATGAGCGAGCCCGCGTCCTGGAAGTGCAGCGCGAGTTTTTCCATATCGATGCAAGCGGCCTGACGAGAGCTCAACTCGAAGCTATAATTTTAGAACAAATTCGAGCAAGAGAGCGACGATTCCGGATGGGCGCTATTTTGATTGGTTTTTCTGCGCTAATGCTGGCGTTACTGACTGCCTACGCACTTTCGATTGACCCAAAGCGCGTGCCGCCCGAGAATGCGACTGCGACAGTTGTCGGTTCGCTTGAGGGACATTGGGGAAGTAATATAGGAGTTGAGTATTTAATTACTCAAAGCGGGCATGACTTTATCTGGGATGTTGTTCCCGGTAAAATTTCTATGGAAAAGGGTCGAGGAAAAATTGTCGGGTCAAGTGTAAGTGCATCTTGGTCAGGCTCTAATGGAGCCGATACTGCGTCTGGAGAAGCTGTAATAGTCGATGGACGAGTAACTATGATTCGGTGGAGTAATGGTGTTGTATTTCATAGGATTGAATAAGTTGCACATGAAGCTGCCGCACAAGAATGATGCTGTGGCCTACACACATGCGCTTGAGCCAAGTATGCTCGGCTTCCTGCTCGCGAATGCGTTTTAGGTTCGAGACGGTCGTGCTTGCTCAAAACTCTTTCACTCGTAGTACGTCGGCGCGTTGGTGCCGTGCTCGCGGCATACATCTGCCACAGCAGGCCCGTTTCTTCTTCTTTCTGCAGGGGGAGCTTAGAGCGTGTTCACGATCCCGACTGCCCTGAAAATGCGGGGATGCCGACGAGAAAAGCCTACGCGAGTGACATCAGCCGAGAGCGGTTTGCGGAGATCGAACCGCTGCTGAGGGGAGTGCGCCGGCGCACCAAGCCGACGACGGTGGACCTGTACGAGGTGTTCTGCGCCGTGCTGTACCTGCTGCGCACGGGCTGCCAGTGGCGCTTCCTGCCGGCGGATTTTCCCAAGTGGAGCACGGTCTACGCGTGGTGGCGAAAGTGGAGCGAGCCCGATGCGGAGGGTGTGAGCACGCTGGAGCGGGCTTTAAAAAAATCAGGTTGGCGCGGCCCGCGCGAGACAGGGGCGCAGCGCCACGCCGACGCTGTTGATCGTGGACGCGCAGAGCGTGAAGAACGCGGACACGGCCGGGTTCAAGGGCTATGACGCGGGCAAGAAGGTCTCGGGGATCAAGCGCCACATCGTGGTCGACACGCAGGGCTGGCCGCACGCGGTGGCGGTGACCACGGCCGAGGTGACCGACCGCAAGGGGGCGCTGCAGGCGCTCGAGCACGGCAAGGCGGCCCTGGCGGGGGTGCGCCGGGTGCTCGTCGATGGCGGCTATGTGGGTCGACCGTTCGAGCACGGCGTGCACGAGATCCTGGGCGAGCGCGTGACGGTGGAGGTGGCAAAGCGCAGCGAACTGCACACCTTTGCGGTCATGCCCCAGCGCTGGATCGTCGAGCGCAGCTTCGCCTGGCTGGAGAAGAACCGACGCCTGTGGAAGAACTGCGAGCGCTGGCTCAACACCAGCCTGCAGTTCGTCCATCTCGCCTTTCTGGCCTTGCTCCTCAGGAAATCGTGAACACGCTCTTACAGAACTGGTCGGTAGCATGCTTGGGAAATAGACGCCCGCCACTCAAAACCCGATCAACCATGAAAAAAGCCGGCTCCCGCCGGCTTTTGAATTCACGGTCCCAGCCGAATCAGCTCGCCAGCCTCACCAGCACGCGGCCGTCCTCGACCCGCGCCGCGTGCGCGCGCACCGACAGCTCGGGCTGCTCCAGGCAGGCGCCGGTGCTCAGGTCGTAGTGCTGCTTGTACAGCGGCGAGGCCACGACGATCTGTTCGCCCAGGCTGCCGACCAGGCCGCGCGACAGCACGCTGGCGCCGGACTTCGGGTCGATGTTGTCGATGGCGAAGAAACGATCGGGGCCGACGCGGAAGACCGCGACATGGCGGCCCTCGAGCAGGGCGCACACGCCGGTGTTGGGCAGGATCTCGTCGACCGCGCAGACGGCGGTCCAGTTCAGGGTGTCAAGGCTCATCTCGGGGTTCCGGGCTCAGGCGGTGGTGCGGTCGGTGGCGTCGGCGGCCGTCAGGGCGGCGGTCTCGCGCTCCTCGGGGCGGGCCGGACGGATCTGGCCGCGCTCCTCGACGAAGACGATGCGCTCGTCGGCCTTGTCGCTGTTGACGAAGCTCCTGAAGCGCGCCCGCACCGCCGGCGTGGTCACCGCGGTCTTCCATTCGCACTGGTAGGTGTCGACCACGCTCTGCATCTGCGCCTCCAGCTCGGCCGCCAGGCCCAGCCGGTCGTCGATCAGCACGCTCTTGAGGTAGTCCAGGCCACCTTCCATGTTGTCGCGCCAGGTGCTGGTGCGCTGCAGGCGGTCGGCGGTCTTGACGTAGAACATCAGGAAGCGGTCGATCAGGCGGATCAGCTCGGCCTTGCTCAGGTCGGAGGCGATCAGCTCGGCGTGGCGGGGCTTCATGCCGCCGTTGCCGCACACATACAGGTTCCAGCCCTTGTCGGTGGCGATCACGCCCACGTCCTTGCCCTGGGCCTCGGCGCATTCCCGGGTGCAGCCCGAGACGCCGAACTTGATCTTGTGCGGCGCGCGCAGGCCCTTGTAGCGGTTCTCCAGCTCGACGGCCAGACCGACCGAATCGTCGACGCCATAGCGGCACCAGGTCGAGCCGACGCAGCTCTTCACCGTGCGCAGCGACTTGCCGTAGGCGTGGCCCGATTCGAACCCGGCGGCGATCAGCTCCTCCCAGATCAGCGGCAGCTGCTCCAGCCGCGCGCCGAACATGTCGACCCGCGCGCCGCCGGTCACCTTGGTGTAGAGGCCGTACTTCTTGGCCACCGTGCCGACCGCGATCAGGCCGTCGGGCGTGACCTCGCCGCCCGGCATGCGCGGCACCACCGAATAGGTGCCGTCCTTCTGGATGTTGCCGAGGAAGTAGTCGTTGGAATCCTGCAGCGCGGCCAGCTCGGGCTTCAGTACGAAGTCGTTCCAGACCGAGGCCAGCACGCTGGCGGCGGCCGGCTTGCAGATGTCGCAGCCCAGGCCCTTGCCGTGCTTCTCGAGCAACTCCTCGAAGCTCCTGATCTGGCCGACGCGCACCAGGTGATACAGCTCCTGGCGCGAATAGGCGAAATGCTCGCAGAGGTGGTTGTTCACCGCCATGCCGCGCTTGGCCATCTCGCTCTTCATCACCTGCGTGACCAGCGGCACGCAGCCGCCGCAGGTGGCGCCGGCCTTGCAGCCGGCCTTCAGCAGCGCGATGGTGGTGGCGCCGTTGCCCACCGCCTCGCAGATCTGGCCCTTGGTGACGTTGTTGCACGAGCAGATCTGCGCCGAGTCCGGCAGCGCGTCCGGGCCCAGGCCCGGCTTTTCCTTGCCTTCGCCCGAGGGCAGGATCAGGAACTCGGGGTCGGCCGGCAGCGCGATGCCGTTGAGCGCCATCTGCAGCAGCGTGCCGTATTCGGCCGCGTCGCCGATCAGCACCGCGCCCAGCAGCTGCTTGCCGTCGGCGCTGATCACGATCTTCTTGTAGATCTGGCGGATCTCGTCGGTGTAGCTGAAGGTCTTGCAGTGCGGCGTCCTGGCGTGCGCATCGCCGATCGAGGCCACGTCCACGCCCATCAGCTTGAGCTTGGTGCTCATGTCGGCGCCGGTGAAGGCGGCCGCGCTGTCGCCGGCGATCTGTTTGGCCACCACGCGGGCCATGTCGTAGCCGGGCGCGACCAGGCCGAAGGTCTGGTCGTTCCAGGCGGCGCATTCGCCGATCGCGTAGACCGCGGGGTCGGCGGTGCGGCACTGGCTGTCGATGGCGACGCCGCCGCGTGCGCCCACCGGCAGCAGGCTCTGGCGCGCCAGCTCGTCGCGCGGGCGGATGCCGGCGGAGAACACGATCATGTCGGTCTCCAGCCAGGTGCCGTCGGCGAAGACCATGCGGTGGCGCGCGGTGGCACCGTCGACGATCTCGACGGTGTTGCGCCCGGTGTGCACCTGCACGCCGAGTGCCTCGATCTTGGTGCGCAGCACCCGGCCGCCGGCCTCGTCGACCTGCACCGCCATCAGCCGCGGCGCGAACTCGACCACATGCGTCTGCAGCCCCAGGTCGCGCAGCGCCTTGGCGCATTCCAGCCCCAGCAGGCCGCCGCCGACCACCACGCCGCTCTTCGAGCGCGCGCCGCAGGCCTTCATGCCTTCCAGATCCTCGATGGTGCGGTAGACGAAGATGTCGGCGCGGTCGCGCCCCGGCACGCCCGGGACGAAGGGATAGGAGCCGGTGGCCAGAACCAGGCGGTCGTAGGGCAGCACCTCGCCGTCGGCGGTGGTGACGGTGTTGTCGCGGCGCTCGATCTTCACCGCCTGCGACTTCAGCCGCAGCGTGTAGCCGCTCTGCTCGAAGAAGCCGGGCGCGACCAGCGACAGGTCCTCGGCGCTCTTGCCGGAGAAGAACTCCGACAGGTGAACGCGGTCATAGGCGGCGCGCGGCTCCTCGCACAGCACCGTGACTTCGGCATCCTTCACACCGGCCTCGTGGAGGCTTTCCAGAAACTTGTGGCCCACCATGCCGTGGCCGACGACGACGATCTTCATGCGGTCTCCGTGATGACGGACCGGAAGAACCCGGCCGTCGAAGGTTCCGTCCGGGAGGCCGGCTCGACTCGGGGACGAGCGCAGGCGCACCGGGAAACGGAGAGAAGGGGAAGGGATGAACGCGGGCCGACAGGGGAACGACGTGTTCCCGGCCCGGTTGGCGCCTGCGGCTCCACCGTCGTTGGAGGAGCGGGGTAGCGGATGCCGGAGCTACCTTGCGTGCGTCAGTCCGACAGATGCAGGAAGCGTGCCTGAGCTTGTCAAGGCGTGCGCCGGGGGCTCAGCGGGGTGTCTGCACCGCCGTGGTGCTCTCGACGGCCGTGGCGCGGGTTCCGGAGCGGTGCGTGCCCCGGATTGGGGAACACAGCCGGCCCAGCGCCTCGAGCGCCGGCGCGATGCGCGCATCGTTCGGCGCATGGCCGAAGTTCAGCCGCAGGCCGCGCCGCAGCCGCCGGTCGGCGCCCGAGGCGCTGAACAGCGCGCCCGGCGCCAGGCTGATGCCCAGCGTGGCGGCCTGCGCCTGCAGCGCCAGGCTGTCGCCGCCCTCGGGCAGCTCGACCCACAGGAAATAGCCGCCCTGCGGCCGCGCCAGCCGGGTGCCGGCGGGGAAAAGCGCCTCGACCTGCGCGTGCATCTGCGCCTGCTGCACCGCGAGCTGGCGGCGCAGCCCGCGCAGGTGGCGGTCGAAGCCGCCCTGGGCCAGGTATTCGGCGATCGCCAGCTGCGAGGGCACCGCGGTGGCCAGCGAGGTGAGCGTCTTGAGCCGGCGCAGCGCCGGCGCATGGCGCCCGGCCGCGACCCAGCCGACCCGGTAGCCCGGCGCCAGGCATTTCGAGAACGAGGTGCAGTGCAGCACCTCGCCGGCCGTGTCGAAGGCCTTGGCCGGCAGCGGGCGGCGGCTGCCGTGGTGCAGCTCGCCGTAGACATCGTCCTCGATCAGCGGCACGCCGTGCTGCGCCAGCCACGCCACCAGCGCGCGCTTGCGCTCCTCGGGCATCAGGCTGCCGAGCGGGTTCTGGAAATTGGGCATCAGCCAGCAGGCGGCCACCCGGTGGCGCTCGAGCACCCGCGCCAGCGCGTCCGGATCGACGCCGTCGCGCGGATCGGTCGGCAGCTCGACCGCGCGCAGGCCGTGGCGCTCCAGCGCCTGCAGCGCGGCGTAGAAGGTGGGCGACTCGACGGCGACGATGTCGCCTGGCCGGGTCAGCAGCCGCAGCGACAGGTCCAGCGCCTCCATCGCGCCGTGCGTGATGACGATCTCGTCCGGATCGACCGCGATGCCGGCCAGCGCCTGGCGCCGGGCGATCTGGTGGCGCAGCCGCTCGTTGCCGGCGCTCAGGTCCTCCAGCAGCCGGTCCGGGTCGAGCGCCCGCAGCGCCCGCGCGCCGCAGCGCGCCAGCTCCCGCAGCGGGAACAGCCGCGGACTCGGGAAGGCCGAGCCCAGCGGCACGACATCGCGGTCGCGGGTCGAGCCCAGCACCTGCATCACCAGGTCGCCGATGCTGACCTCGGTGGCCTCGGGCGAGGCGGGCGCGGCCTGCGGCTCGGCGGCGCTAGAGGCGCGGGCCGCCCGCACGAAGAAGCCCGAGCGCGGCCGCGACTCGATCAGCCCGCGCGACTCCAGCAGGTCGTAGGCCTGGAAGACGGTGGCGGCGCTGACCTGGCGGCTGGCGCGCGCCTGGCGCACCGAGGGCAGGCGCTCGCCCGGTCGCAGCGCGCCGCGGCGGATCGCGTCGGCCAGTTCGTCGGCCAGATCGGTGTAGAGGGGCATGGGCCGGATTGTCGCGGGGTCGCGTCGCCGGGGGCTGATCCGGTCGCAATGCGCCGGATCTGTACCGGTGCGGCGGCCGGGCCGGCCATGACAATCGCCCGATGACGCATTCGCCGAAGCCTTCGCGCTCTCCCAAGCTTCCTCCCAATCTCCAGGGCATCCTGTGGATGACGCTGTCGATGGCCGCCTTCGCGCTGGAGGACCTGTTCGTCAAGCGCGCGGTGCGGGCGCTGCCGCTGTCGGAGGTGCTGGTGCTGTGCGGCCTGGGCGGCGCGCTGGTCTTCGCGGTCCTGGCCTGGGGGCAGGGCGTGCGGCTGCTGCAGCCGGCGGCGCTCTCGCGGCTGATGGCGGGCCGCGCGGTGTTCGAGCTGGTCGGACGGCTGTTCTACGCGCTGGCGATCGCGCTCACGCCGCTGTCCTCGGCCACCGCCATCCTGCAGGCCACGCCTGTGCTGGTGGTGCTGGGCGGCAGCCTGTTCTTCCATGAGCGGGTGGGCTGGCGGCGCTGGGCGGCGGTGGCGGCCGGGCTGGCGGGCGTGCTGATCGTGCTGCGGCCCGGCGCGGGCGACTTCTCGGCGCTGTCGCTGCTGGCGGTGGTGGGCATGATCGGCTTCGCCGGGCGCGACCTGGCCAGCCGCGCGGTGCCGCCGGTGCTGGGCACGCTGCACCTGGGCGTGTTCGGCTTCCTGACGCTGGCGCTGGCCGGCGCGCTCCACGGCCTGTGGCGGCCGGTGGCCTGGACGGTGCCGACCGCCGAGGCGCTGGCGCTGCTGGCCGGCGCGGTCGGCGTGGGCACGCTGGCCTATGCGGCGCTGATGAAGGCGATGCGCACCGGCGACCTGGCCACCGTCACGCCGTTCCGCTATACCCGGCTGCTGTTCGGGCTGACGGTGGGCGCGCTGGTCTTCGGCGAGCGGGTGGATGCGGCGATGGTGGCCGGCTGTCTGGTCATCGTCGCCGCCGGGCTGCTGATCGCCTGGGACAACGCGCTGGCGCGGCGCCGGCTGCGCAGCGTCTGATCCGCATCTGATCCGGTCTGTTTTGACGATTTCTGAGAGCGTGTTCACGATCTCCTGAGGAGCAAGGCCAGAAAGGCGAGATGGACGAACTGCAGGCTGGTGTTGAGCCAGCGCTCGCAGTTCTTCC
>NZ_JABSNM010000006.1:100977-242799 GCF_013294065.1 Sphaerotilus uruguayifluvii | reverse complement strand
CCAGTTCGTCGTGCGGTACTTCGTCCGCTTCTTCTTGGCTTCGCTCACCGCGTCAGTCTACGAGCGCTCGGACGCTCGCTTTGTGCAACAGAGCCGTTCCGCTGCACTCATTTCTTGATACTTCGCATCAAATGATAAGCGCAATATGGGCTGTCGATTTCAATGGCTGCGGCGCAATTGGAAATTCACAGCAATCTGCTGTAATTCATAACCCGTTTGCGCTGAATCCAATTCAAACAGGATTCCTTCCGTCTGATGAAGAATTTCGTGCAGTTGAATTTGACGAGAATACATGGAAAATTTCCATTGTTTGATTGGAAAACCATCGTATTCCGTCACACCTCCAGCCACTCCCGCCTCACCCCCGCATTGGCGCGCAGCTCCGCCGGCGTGCCCTCGAAGACGATGCAGCCGTGGCCCATCAGCAGGCAGCGCTGCGAGACTTCCAGCGCGATGGTGAGCTTCTGCTCGACCAGCAGCACCGCGACGCCGCGGCGCTGCAGTTCGCGCAGGTAGTCGGCCACCAGTTCGACGATCTTGGGCGCCAGGCCCTCGGTGGGCTCGTCGATCATGATCAGGTCGGGGTCGCCCATCAGCGTGCGGCACAGCGTCAGCATCTGCTGCTCGCCGCCGGAGAGCACGCCGGCCTCGGTGTGCTGGCGCTCCTTCAGCCGCGGGAACATCGCGTACATGTCGTCGAGCTGCCAGCGCACGCCGGGCGTGCCGCCGGCCTTCTTCTGGCCGAGCAGCAGGTTCTGGTGCACGGTGAGCCGGGGGAAGATGTCGCGGCTCTCGGGCACGTAGCCCAGGCCGTGGTGCGCGATCTGGTGCGCCTTCAGCCCGAGCAGCTCGCGGCCGCCCCAGCGCACCGAGCCGCTACCCTCGACCAGGCCCATGACGGCCTTGACGGTGGTGGAGCGCCCCGAGCCGTTGCGCCCGAGCAGCGCGACGATCTCGCCGGGCGCGATGCGCATCGTCACGCCGTGCAGGACGTGGCTCTTGCCGTAGTAGGCGTGGAGGTTGTCGATTTCCAGCATGGGGGGATGAGCGGGGGGTGGGTTCCCGCCTTCGCGGGAATGACGGCAGGTGGTCAGTGGCCCTGGGCGAGCACGGAGCCGAGGTAGGCTTCCTGCACCCGCGGGTCGGCGCGCACGCGCTCGGGCGTGTCGAAGGCGATGACCTCGCCGTAGACCAGCACCGCGATGCGGTCGGCCAGGCCGAAGACCACGCCCATGTCGTGCTCGACGGTCAGCAGCGTGCGGCCTTCGGTGACCTCGCGGATCAGGCCGATGAAGCGCGCGGTCTCGCTGCGGCTCATGCCGGCGGTCGGCTCGTCGAGCAGGATCACGCGCGCGCCGCCGGCGATCGTCAGGCCGATCTCGAGCGCGCGCTGCTCGGCGTAGGTCAGGTTCATCGCCAGCACGTCGCGGCGGCGCTCCAGGCCCAGGCGCGCCAGCAGCGCCTCGGCGCGTGCATTGGTGCCGCCCAGGTCGGCGAGGAACTTCCAGAAGGCGTAGCGGTGGCCCTCGCTCCAGAGCATCGCGCAGCGCAGGTTCTCGAACACGCTCAGCTTCGGGAACAGGTTGCTGACCTGGAAGCTGCGCGCCAGGCCGCGGCGGTTGATCTCGTGCGGCGCGCGGCCGTCGATGCGCTCGCCGAACAGGCGGATCTGCCCGGCCGAGGGCGCCAGCCGGCCGCTGATCAGGTTGAACAGCGTCGACTTGCCGGCGCCGTTGGGGCCGATGATCGCCACCCGCTCGCCCGGACGCACCTGCAGCCGCGCGCCGCGGATGATCTCGGTGCGCCCGAAGGACTTGCGAAGGTCCTCGATCTCGAGGGCGAAGCCCGTGGCCGGGGCGTGCCGGGGCGTGTCGCTCGTGTCGCTCATGTCGCGGTCTCCCGGCGGCGGATGTCCTTCTCGATCGCTTCCTGCGTCTCGTCCCACTGGCGGCGGAACTGGCGCCGCGCCAGCTCGAACAGGCCCGCGCCGGTCAGCAGCACCAGCACGGCGCCGGTCCAGGCGTCCGGCGAGGCGCTGTCGAGCGTCAGGCCGAGAAAGCGCAGCTCGCTGCCCATCGCCGCGTCGAGCTGGCGGTGGTAGAGCATCTCGATCATCGCGGCCAGCCCCGCCAGCCCCGCCAGCGCCGCCAGCGCGGTGCCGGCCAGGCCGATCCAGGCGGCACGCAGCGGCCGGAGCCGCCCGAAGGCCGCCACCCGCAGGTTCATCATGATCAGGCTGGCCAGACCGCCGGGCGCGCTCGTGACCATGAACATGAAGACCAGCCCGAGGTAGAGCAGCCAGGCGCGGGTCCATTCGGACAGCAGCACCAGCGCGATCACCATCAGCACCGCGCCCAGGATCGGCCCGAAGAAGAAGGTCGCGCCGCCGAGAAAGACGAACAGCAGGTAGGCGCCGGAGCGGTGCGCGCTGACCACCTCGGCGGTGACGATCTCGAAGTTCAGCGCGCCCAGGCCGCCGCCGACGCCGGCGAAGAAGCCCGCGACCATGAAGGCCAGCCAGCGGATGTGGCGCGCGCTGTAGCCGACGAACTCGACCCGCTCGGCGTTGTCGCGCACCGCGTTGAGCATGCGCCCCAGCGGCGTGCGGGTGAAGGCGAACATCAGCGCGGTGCAGACGAAGCAGTACAGCGCGATCAGGTAGTAGAGCTGGATCTGCGGCCCGAAGGTGATGCCCAGCACCGGCGCGCCGACGACGCGGTTCGACGAGATGCCGCCCTCGCCGCCGAAGAACTCCGGCAGCATCAGCGACATCGACCACACCAGCTCGCCCAGCCCCAGCGTGATCATCGCGAAGGTGGTGCCGGACTTGCGGGTGCTGGCCAGCCCGAACAGCGCCGCGCAGGCCAGGCCGCCGAGCCCGCCCACCAGCGGCACCAGGCTGACCGGCAGCGCCAGGGTGCCGGCGCCGACCTGGTTGAGCGTGTGGATGGCCGCGTAGGCGCCCAGGCCGCTGTAGACCGCGTGGCCGAAGCTGAGCATGCCGCCCTGGCCGAGCAGCAGGTTGTAGGACAGGCAGACGATGATCGCGATGCCCATCTGCGACAGCATCGTCAGCGCGAAGCTGCTGCGCCACAGCAGCGGCGCGAGCAGCAGCACCAGCGCGAAGCCGCCCCAGGTCAGCCAGCGGCCGAGGTTCCAGGGCCGGAAGCGGAAGCTGCGCGGCGGGCGCGAGGGGCTCGCCGACGGACGGGCCGGGCGGTCGGAGGAACGGGTGCGAGGCAGGGACACGACGGCCATGATGTCAGCTCTCCCGGGTGCCGAGCAGGCCGCGCGGGCGCAGGATCAGCATCAGCACCAGCAGCAGATAGGGCAGGATCGGCGCGGCCTGCGCCAGCGTGATGCGCAGCAGCGGCCAGCCGGGCGAGTCCGGGCCGATGCCCGCGCCCAGCAGCCGGTTCAGCAGCGTCGCCAGCGAGGCGTCGATGGTCAGCGGCAGCGTCTGCAGCAGCCCGACCAGGATGGAGCCGGCAAAGGCGCCGGCCAGCGAGCCGATGCCGCCGACCACCACCACCACGAAGATGATCGAGCCGACCACCGCCGCCATCGACGGCTCGGTGACGAAGGTGATGCCGCCGATCACCCCGGCCAGGCCGGCGAGCGCGCAGCCGCTGCCGAAGACCAGCATGAACACCCGCGGCACGTCGTGGCCGAGCGCCTCGGCCATCTCCGGATGCGTCAGCGCGGCCTGGATCACCAGGCCGATGCGGGTGCGCGTCAGCAGCAGCCACAGCGCCACGAGCATCAGCAGCGCCACCGCCATCATGAAGGCGCGCGTCAGCGGAAAGCGCGAGCAGGCCACCTGCACGCCCTCGGCGGCGCGGCACATCGCCTCGGGCGCGGCGCCCCAGACCAGCGAGAGCCCGTCGCGCGAGGACTGCACCAGCGTGAAGGCCGGCCCCTGCAGCTGCTGCGGCGGCGCGAACGGCACCGAGCTGCGGCCCCACACCAGCTGCACCAGCTCCAGGATCACGTAGGACAGCCCGAAGGTGATCAGCAGCTCGGGCACATGACCGTGATGGTGCACCCGGCGCAGCACGCCGCGCTCGAACAGCGCGCCCAGCCCGCCCACCGCCAGCGGCGCGAGCACCAGCGCCGGCCAGAAGCCGACCGCGCCGGAGATCATGAAGGCGATGTAGGCGCCCAGCATGTAGAAGCTGGCGTGGGCGAAGTTCAGCACGCCCATCATGCTGAAGATCAGCGTCAGGCCCGAGCTGAGCATGAACAGCAGCAGGCCGGAGCTCAGGCCGTTCAGGAGGTTGATGAGGATCTGGTCCACGTTGGGTCCACGGTGCGAGGGGGTGTTGCGTGCCAGGGATCATCGCGCAGGCGCGGCGTGGGCCCTCGCCTTCGCGAGGGTGACGGCATCCTTCGTGTGACGGCGCCCTGCTCCGTCATCCCCGCGCAGGCGGGGATCCACGCCGGGCACCGCCGGCCTTCACCCCGGCCGCTTCATCTGGCACGAGGTCGGCGTGCTGGCCACGTAGGCCTCGTAGGTGGCCACCGGCGCGAGCGTGTAGCCGGTGTTCTCCGGCGAGTACGGGAACTTCGCGTCGGCCTTCTGCCAGCGGGTGACGAAGAGCGTCTGCTGCAGCTGGTGGTCGGTGCGGCGCATCTCGACCTCGCCGTTGAAGCTCTTCGTCTTCAGCCCCTCCAGCGCCGCGGCCACCTTCACCGGGTCGGTCGACTTCGCCTTGGCCATCGCCTCGCCGAGCAGCGTGTAGATGTGGATGACGCTGCCGGTGTAGAAGTCGGCGTTGAACTTCTTCTGGAACTCGTCGCGCCACTTCATCATCTGGCCCGGCAGGTGATAGTGGTTGTAGGAGACCTGGAAGACGCGGCCGTCGCCCTGCCCGCCCAGCGCGGTGGGCGTGCCGGTCACGCCGGTGTAGTAGGTGTAGAACTTCGCCGTCAGGCCCGCCTCGTTGGCGGCCTTCAGCAGCAGCGACAGGTCCGAGCCCCAGTTGCCGGTGATGACGGTGTCGGCGCCGCTGGCCTTGATCTTGGCCACGTACGGCGCGAAGTCGCGCACCTGCGCCAGCGGGTGCAGGTCCTCGCCGACGAACTGCACGTCCGGGCGCTTGCGGCCCAGGATCTCCTTGGCGTACTTGGCGACCTGGTGGCCGTGCGCGTAGTTCTGGTTCAGCAGGAAGACCTTCTGGATGTCCTTCTGGTCCTTCATGAAGCTGGTCAGCGCCTCCATCTTCATGGAGGTGTCGGCGTCCATGCGGAAGTGCCAGTAGCTGCACTTGCCGTTGGTCAGGTCGGGGTCCACCGCCGAGTGGTTCAGGTAGACGACCTCCTTGCCGGGGTTGCGCTCGTTGTGCTTGTTGATCGCGTCGATCAGCGCGGCCGCCGCGCCCGAGCCGTTGCCCTGGGTCACGTAGCGGATGCCCTGGTCGATCGCGGCCTTGAGCTGCGTGAGCGACTCGGCCGGGCTGAGCTTGTTGTCGAAGGGCACGACCTCGAACTTCACGCCGGCCGGATTGCCCGCGCCGCTGAACTTCTCGGCGAAGAAGCGGAAGCTGTTGACCTGGTTCTGTCCGACCGGCGCCATCAGACCCGACAGCGGATCGATCCAGGCGATCTTCACCGTCTCGCCCTGCTGCGCATGCGCGCCGGGCGCGAGCAGGGCCAGCGCAAGCAGCGCGGCCCCTCCGGGAAGGACAGAGGAAGCGGATGAGCAAGAAGCGGGGCTGCGGACCATCTCGTCGTCTCCTTTCATGTCGCCGGTCGGGCCGGTCTGGAAGTGAAAGGATGGTGGGGCCGCGGCGCCGGCGCCGTGTGAGGGATGACCACTATCGGCTGTCGCCGCCGGGACAAGCCCGCCAGCCCGCCCGGTCCGGCCTGCGCTCAGCCGCCCGCGAAGGCCTGGCGCAGCGCCGCGCCCAGCGCCTGCTGCGCCCGCCGTGCCTCGGGAATCGCCCGGCCCATCTTGATGAAGTCGTGCGTGACGCCGCGCCAGATCTCCAGATCGACCGCCACGCCCGCCAGCCGCAGCCGGTCGCCGTAGGCCACGCCCTCGTCGACCAGCGGATCGCACTCGGCCAGGCCGATCCACGCCGGCGCCACGCCCTCCAGATCGTCCGCCTCCAGCGGCGCGAAGCGCCAGTCGCTGCGCTGCGCGCGGTCGATGTACTGGTCGAAGAACCAGTCGATGCCGGCCTTCTCGAGCAGGAAGCCCTCGGCGTAGACCGCGTGCGAGGCGGTGTCGGCGTGGGCGGTGGTGCCCGGCGTGATCAGCGCCTGCAGCGCGAGCTTCAGGCCGGCGTCGCGCGCCAGGATCGCCACCACCGCCGCCAGCGTGCCGCCGGCGCTGTCGCCGCCGACTGCCAGCCGGGTGCCGTCCAGACCCAGCGCCGCCGCGCCCGGCCCGGCCAGCCACTGCAGCCCGGCCCAGGCATCGTCCACCGCGGTCGGAAAGCGGTGCTCGGGCGCGAGCCGGTAGTCCAGCGCCACCACCGCCGCGCCGCTGTGCAGCGCGATCTGGCGGCACAGGCTGTCGTGCGTCTCCAGGCTGCCCACCGTGAAGCCGCCGCCGTGCAGGTAGAGCAGCACCGGCAGCCCGGTCTCGGTCGACGCGGCATAGAGCCGCGCCGCACGTGCCACGCCCGGTGCCACAGGAACATGCAGGTCCTCGACCCGCGCCAGCGGCGCGCGCGGCAGGTCCAGGATCTCGGCCGAGGCGTCGTAGTGGCGGCGCGCGTCGGCGGCGTCCATCAGGTGCATCGGCGTGCGGTTGGCGCGGCGGATGCGCTGCAGCAGGTCGCGCATCGCCGGGGTCAGGCGGTGAAAGGGCATGTCTGGGTGTCAGGGAGAGTCGGATTCCAGCGCCTCGACCCGGTCGGCCGGGCAGCCGTCGTCGAGCCATTGCGCGAACTCGTCGGCCAGGCGCCGGCTTTCGCCCACCGCGGTGCGCCAGGCGCACATGCGGCCGGCGACATCGTCGCGCCAGGCCTTGAAGTCCTGCCGGTCGGGCAGCTTCGCGCCGGGCAGCGTCGCGATCCAGGCGAGGCTCGGCGCCAGCACGATGACATTGTCCAGCGCCGGCGTCGGCCGGTGGCGCCAGCGCAGCGCCTTGTCCAGCCAGCCCGGCACCAGCCGCGACTGGAAATGCGGATAGAGCACCAGCCCGGCCGAGTCCGGCTGCGCGGCGATCTGCTGCCAGGGCCAGTGCAGGTGGTAGTCGGTGATGCCGCCGTCCCAGTAGGCGCCGCGCGGCGCGCCCTCGATGTCGTGCACCGCCTCGAGCCAGAACGGGATCGAGCCCGAGCCGATGATGCTCGGCTGCAGATTGGCCGGCGTCAGCGCCACCCGGCGCGTGGGCAGGTCGGACAGCGTCAGCGGCAGCGCCTCGCGCGGGTCCGAGAACACCACCCGCTCCAGCCACAGCCCGAGCGCGCGCCGGTGCAGCAGATTGCAGCCGAAGGCGGCCAGATAGCCCGCATGCGTGATCCCGGGTCGCTCGCGCCGCAGCAGGTGGCGGCCGCGGCTGGTCAGCACATGCAGCCGCAGCCGCGGGTGCGCCAGCAGCTCCGCCTGACGCCCGCCGAGCTGCGCCTCGAGCAGCAGGGCAAAGCGCTGGCTGATGTGGTGCGCCGACTGGCGCTCGCCGGTCGGCGGCGCGTAGCTCTCGGCGATGTAGTCCTCGGCCAGCCGCGCCAGCGCCGCATCCGCATCGGGCAGACAGGCGCAGGCCAGCCGCCACGCGCCGATGCTCGCCCCGGCCAGATGCACGCTCGGTCCCGGCCCGGTCAGCCAGTGGCCGAACAGGAAGCGGTCGAGCGGATTGAGGATCAGCCCCTTCGGGCCGCCCGCCGCGGCAGGAACGGCCCGGATGTCGGTCGCGCGCAGGCCGTGACGCGCCACATGCGCCCGGGCCCGCGGGCCGGCGAGGATTCTCAGCGCGGGCACGATCCGCCAGCCCCTGCGCTCAGTGCCCGCCCTGCGCGATCACGCCGCAGGCGATGCGGGCGCCCGAGTTGCCGGTCGGCTGCGTCTTGTAGTCGTCCGGGCCGGCGTGGACGATCAGGCCCTTGCCGATCAGGCTGGTCGGACCGTCCTTCAGCGTGACGCCGCTCAGGTGGAAGACGATGTCGGCGTTGCCGCTGGCGTCGGCCTTCAGCGCGGGCATGTCGCCGGCGTGGTGGTCGGCGTCCTGCGGGCCGTGCGGCTTGGCGGTCGGGTTGAAGTGGCCACCGGTGCCCATGCCGTCGCCGCTGGAGCAGTCGCCCTTCTCGTGCACATGGAAGCCGTGCTCGGCGCCCGGCTTCAGGCCGCTGACCTTGGCGTGGACCATCACATGGTCGCCGTGCTCATGGAACATCACCATGCCGCTGACGGCGTTGCCGCGGGTGGGTTCGAGCTTGGCCATGGCCATCGGGCCGTCGCCATGCCCTGCGTGGCTGCCATGACCGCCATGGCCCATCATGCCGGCGCAGCCGCCCAGCGCGAGGGTGGCGGCCGCCACGGCGATCAGCTTCGGAAGAGAGGAACGCATCATTCGAGGTCTCCAGGCAGGTTGAGGATCTTTCATCCTAAGCCCTGCCCGGAGGCTGCGCATCCCCGCGCGATCAACGCCCGGACTTCAGCTTCGCGAAGGCGGCGGCCATCGCGTTCTGCGAGGCGGGCGCCGGCGCCCCCCGACCGCCCTGCCCGCCGCGCTGCGGCTGCTCGCCCCGACCGGCCGGGCGGAAGCGGTTGTCGGCGCCCCGCTCGGCGCCGCCGCCCTTCTGGGCCGGCGCGTCGAGCTTCATCGTCAGCGAGATGCGCTTGCGCGCCACGTCGACCTCGATCACCCGCACCTTGACGATGTCGCCGGTGCGCACCACCTCGCGCGCGTCGCTGACGAACTTGTTGGAGAGCTGGCTGACATGCACCAGCCCGTCCTGGTGCACGCCCAGGTCGACGAAGGCGCCGAACTGCGCGACGTTGCTGACCGTGCCCTCCAGGACCATGCCTTCCTTCAGGTCCTTGATGTCCTCGACGCCGTCGTTGAAGCGCGCGACCTTGAAGTCGGGGCGCGGATCGCGCCCGGGCTTGTCCAGCTCGGCCAGGATGTCGCGCACCGTGATCGCGCCGAACTTCTCGTCGGCGAAGGCTTCGGGCTTCAGGCTTTTGAGCACGTCGCTGCGGCCCATCAGCTCGCCGATCGGGCGGTTGACCGCCTTGAGCATCTTCTCGACCACCGGATAGGTCTCGGGGTGCACGCCGGTGATGTCGAGCGGGTTGTCGCCGTCGCGGATGCGCAGGAAGCCGGCGGCCTGCTCGAAGGTCTTCGGCCCCAGGCCGGTGACATCGAGCAGCTGGCGGCGGTTGCTGAAGGCGCCGTGGGCGTCGCGCCAGCGCACCACGCTGGCCGCCACCGACGCGCTCAGGCCCGACACCCGCGACAAGAGCGGCGCCGACGCGGTGTTCAGGTCCACGCCGACCGAGTTCACGCAGTCCTCGACCACCGCGTCGAGCGTGCGCGCCAGCTCGCCCTGGTTGACGTCGTGCTGGTACTGGCCGACGCCGATGCTCTTCGGGTCGATCTTGACCAGCTCGGCCAGCGGATCCTGCAGCCGCCGCGCGATCGACACCGCGCCGCGCAGGCTGACATCCAGATCGGGCAGCTCCTTCGACGCGAATTCCGACGCCGAGTAGACCGAGGCGCCCGCCTCCGACACCACCACCTTCTCGATGGCACGGTCGGGCGCGAGCTGCTGCAGCCGCTTGATCAGGTCGCCGGCCAGGCGGTCGGTCTCGCGGCTGGCGGTGCCGTTGCCGATGGCGATCAGGTTCACGCCGTGCGCGGCGCAGAGCTTGGCCAGCGTGTGCAGCGCGCCTTCCCAGTCACGGCGCGGCTCGTGCGGGTAGACGGTCGAGGTGTCGAGCACCCGGCCGGTGTCGCTCACCACCGCGACCTTCACGCCGGTGCGGATGCCCGGGTCCAGCCCCATCACCACCCGCTTGCCGGCCGGCGCGGCCAGCAGCAGGTCGCGCAGGTTCTCGCCGAAGACCTTGATCGCGGTCGCCTCGGCCGCCTCGCGCAGCCGGGTGAACAGGTCGCGCTCCAGGCTCAGACTCAGCTTGACCTTCCAGGTCCAGGCGATCGTCTTGCGGATCAGGTCGTCGCTGGGGCGCTTGGCGTGGCTCCAGCCCAGGTGGACCGCGATGCGCCCTTCGGCGATCGTCGGCTGGCCCGGCACGACCTCCTCGTCGACGACGAGCTTGACGTCGAGCAGATCGAGCGTGCGCCCGCGGAACACCGCCAGCGCGCGGTGCGACGGCACCCGGCCGATCGGCTCGTCGTAGTCGAAGTAGTCGCGGAACTTGGCGGTGTCGGGGTGGTTGGCGTCCTTGCCGTCGAGCAGCTTGGAGCGCAGCAGGCCCTCGCCCCACAGCCATTCGCGCAGCAGGCCGACCAGCGCGGCGTCCTCGGCCCAGCGCTCGCTCAGGAGGTCGCGCACGCCGTCGAGCACCGCCAGCGCGTCGGCGAAGCCGGCCTCGGCGTTGATGAAGGCGGCCGCCTCGGCCTTGGGATCGAGCGTCGGGTCGGCGAAGAGCCTGTCGGCCAGCGGCTCCAGGCCGGCCTCGCGGGCGATCATGCCCTTGGTGCGACGCCTGGGCTTGTAGGGCAGGTAGAGGTCTTCCAGCTCCTGCTTGGTCGGCGCGGCCAGCACGGCGGCGCGCAGCTCGGGCGTGAGCTTGCCCTGCTCGTCGATGCTCTTGAGGATGGCGTCGCGCCGGCTCTCCAGCTCGCGCAGGTAGGCCAGGCGGCTTTCCAGCTCGCGCAGCTGGACATCGTCCAGGCCGCCGGTGGCTTCCTTGCGGTAGCGGGCGATGAAGGGGACGGTGGCGCCGCCGTCGAGCAGCTCGATGGCCGTCTGCACCTGGGCCGGGCGGACCTGCAGTTCCGCGGCGATCTGCTGGAGGATCTTCTGGGCGTGTTCCAAACCGGGGGACGCCGCAAGGGCGTGGCAGTTGCGGGAGGCGGCGGAGTTTGCCACAGACCCCGCGCGACTCCGCCCTGTACCGTGCCGGCCCTCAGCCGCGCATCTCCGGCACCGGCGTCATGGCGCCCTGACCGGTCGCCAGCAGGCCGATCAGGTTGTCGGCGGCCAGGTTGGCCATCGCGCGGCGGGTGGGCTCGCTGGCGCTGGCGATGTGCGGCGTGAGCACGGTGTTGGGCAGGTCCAGCAGCGCCGGGTGCACCGCCGGCTCGCCCTCGAACACGTCCAGGCCGGCCGCGCCGATGTGGCCCGAGCGCAGCGCCATCGCCAGCGCGGCGTCGTCCACCACGCCGCCGCGCGCGATGTTGACCAGCACCGCGCCACGCTTCATGCGCGCGAGCTGGGCCGCGCCGATCACATGGTGGGTCGCCGGGCTGTAGGGCACGACGATGATCAGGTGGTCGCTGCGCTCGAGCAGGGCGTCGAGCTCGACCCGCTCGGCCCCGCCCAGCGCGGCCTCGGTGTCCTGCGGCAGGCGCGAGCGGTTGTGGTAGATCACCTTCATGCCGAAGCCCAGCGCGCCGCGTCGGGCGATGGCCTGGCCGATGCGGCCCATGCCGAGGATGCCCAGCGTCGCGCCATGCACGTCGGCGCCGGCCATGAAGTCGACCGACCATTTCGTCCATTCGCCGCGGCGCAGCAGCCGCTCGGCCTCGCCGACGCGGCGCGCGGCCGCCAGCAGCAGCGCGAAGCCGAAGTCGGCGGTGGTCTCGGTCAGCACGTCGGGCGCGTGGGTCACCATCACGCCGCGCGCCTGGCAGGCGGCCACGTCGATGTTGTTGTAGCCCACCGCCATCGAGCAGACCGCGCGCAGCTCCGGGCAGGCCGCCAGCAGCGCCGCGTCGATCGGCTCGGCGGTGGTGACGAAGGCGCCGGCCTTGCCCTGCAGCCGCGCGATCAGCTCGTCGCGGCTCCAGACGGCGTCGGCCTCGTTGGTCTGCACCTCGAAATGCTCGCGCAGGCGCGCGACGACCTCGGGAAAGACGCGGCGGGTGATCAGCAGGGCTGGGCGTTGCTTCATGGCGTGGACGGTGTGGCGTGGACGACGGGCTCCGCGTGATGCGGCGTGATGCGCTCAGCGGAACCAGATGAAGGACATCAGCACGAACAGGGGCACCAGAATGCCCACGCTCCAGGCCATGTAGCCGAAGAAGCTGGGCATCTTCACGCCGCGATCTTCGGCGATCGCCTTGACCATCAGGTTGGGCGCGTTGCCGATGTAGCTGTTGGCGCCCATGAAGACCGAGCCGGCCGAGATCGCCGCCAGCACCGGCGCCAGCGTCGTCATCAGGGTCTGCGGATCGCCCCCGGCCAGGTTGAAGAAGACCAGGTAGGTCGGCGCGTTGTCCAGGAAGGACGACAGCAGGCCGGAGGCCCAGAAGTACATCACCGGCAGCGGCTGGCCGTCCGGCCCGGTAACGGCGCGCACCACGGCCGCGAAGGCGCCCTGCTCGCCCGCCTTGAGCATCGCCAGCACCGGCGCGATCGTCAGGAAGATGCCGGCGAAGAGCTTGGCCACCTCCTGCATCGGCGCCCAGTTGAACTGGTTGGCATGGCGCGCCGCCTGCGGCGTCAGCTGCACCGACAGCAGCGTCACGACCAGCAGGCCGGCATCGCGCGCGAGCTGCTCCAGGCCCAGATGCACGCCGGCCACGTCCAGGCCGGCGCCCGGCTTCCACAGGCCGCTCATCAGCACCAGCGCGACCACCGCGCCCAGCAGCGCCAGGTTGATGCCGCCCTCGACGCCGAAGCGGTGATCGTCCGGCGTCGGATCGGCGCGGGTCACGCCCTCGCGGCGGTAGATCACCGTGTCGACGGCCAGGAAGATCGCCAGCAGCGCGCCGATCAGGAACAGCGTTTCCGCGAAGACATGCGACAGCGTCCAGAAGAAGTCCACGCCCTTCAGGAAGCCCAGGAAGAGCGGCGGATCGCCCAGCGGCGTCAGCGAGCCGCCGGCATTGCTGACGATGAAGATGAAGAAGACGAAGACATGCGCGTTGTGGCGGCGGTTGTCGTTGGCGCGGATCAGCGGGCGGATCATCAGCATCGACGCGCCGGTGGTGCCCATGACGCTCGCCAGCACCGCGCCGATCAGCATCAGCAGCGCGTTGAAGCCCGGGCTGCCGTGGAAGTTGCCGCGGACGTGGATGCCCCCGGCCACGGTGTAGAGCGCCGTCAGCAGGATGATGAAGGGGATGTACTCGGCCACCAGCGCGTGCACCAGCGTCACGCCGGCCAGGCCCGGCCCGAAGACCGCCGCGAACGGCAGCAGGAAGGCCAGCGCCCAGCCCGCGGCGATCTTGCCGTAGTGGTGATGCCAGACCGAGGGCACGATCAGCGGACATAGCGCGATCGAAAGCAGCAGCCCGGCGAAGGGCACCGCCCAGGCCGAGGACAGCGCCGCGCCGTCGATCTCGGCGGCATGGCAGAGGCCCGGCAGCAGGGCCGCCAGGACGGACAGGAGCAGGCGCGGGACGCCGCGCGGCAGGGACGGAGGGCGCATGGTGGAATCGGATCCGAGGTCGCGGTGGCGCGCGATCGTAACGGTTCCACGCCTGCGGTCCGATCGGCTTCGTCCCCTACGTGTTGTTGCCGAGCCGCGGCGCCCGGCGCCTCATGCCCGGCGTCTCATTCGTGGAAGCGCGTGAACTCGGCCACCGGCGCACGCTCGGTCACCAGGCGGTTCTCGATCGCGTCCGGATCGGCCCGGCCCAGCGCCATGCCGCAGACCACCATCTCGCCCGCGTCCAGGCCGAGCTCCTCGGCGATCAGGCGGTGGTAGGGCGTGAAGGCGGCCTGCGCGCAGGTGTCGAGGCCGCGCCCGCGCGCGGCGATCATGATGTTCTCGAGGAACATGCCGTAGTCCAGCCACGAGCCCTGCGCCATCACCCGGTCGATGGTGAAGATCAGGCCGACCGGCGCGTCGAAGAAGGCGTAGTTGCGGCCGTGCTGTGCGTGCATGCGCGCCTTGTCGGTCCTGGCGATGTCGAGCAGACCGTAGAGATCCCAGCCGACCTTGCGGCGGCGGTCGATGTAGGGCGAGACCCACTGCGAGGGGTAGTAAGCGTATTCCTCGGTGTGCGGGCCGCTGGCCTGCGGGTCGTCGTGCGCGGCCAGCAGCCGCTCGCACAGGCGCTGGCGCGCCGCGCCGGTCAGCACATGCACCTTCCACGGCTGGGTGTTGGTGCCCGACGGAGCCCGCGCAGCCACCTGCAGGATGGCCTCGATCGTCTCGCGCGGCACCGGCTCGGGCAGGAAGGCACGGATCGAGCGGCGCGAGGTGATGGCCTGGTCGACCGCGGCGCGGCGTTCGTCGTCGGTGAGCATCGGGAACGGTCCTTTCCTGGATTCATTGAGGAAAACTCAGGATGCATCATTGACGCACCGCAGCATCATGGACAACTGGGGTTTGCAGGAATGGTCGAAGCCCGTTCCGAGGAAGGCTCAGATCAGACGGCTTGCCCGGTCTCCCAGGCCTGGAGCGCGGCGCGAAAGGTGCCCATCTGCACCTCGACCGTCTCGGCGATCACATGGCCGTAGCCGCCGCCCATCGTCAGCACCACCGGAATGCCGCGCTCGCGGCAGGCGGTGAAGACGCGGCGGTCGCGCTCGGCCAGGCCGGCGGCGCTGATCTTCAGCCGACCGAGCCGGTCGCCCTCGAACGGATCGGCACCGGCCTGGTAGAGCACCAGGCCCGGCGGCGTGTCGCCGTGCGCCTGCCACATCGCCTCCAGCGCGCGGTCGAGCGCCTCCAGGTAGGGCGCGTCGGTGCAGCCGTCGGGCAGGTCGATGTCGAGGCAGGAGGGCACCTTGCGGAAAGGGTAGTTCTTCTCGCCGTGCATCGACAGCGTCCAGACGCTGGCGTCGCCCCGGAAGATCGCCGCGGTGCCGTTGCCCTGGTGCACGTCCAGGTCGACCACCGCCACCCGCAGCGGCTGGCGCGGATGCTGGCGCAGCCACTCGGCCTGCATCAGCCGGGCGGTCACGGCCAGATCGTTGAAGACGCAGTAGCCGCCGCCGGCGTCCGCGCTGGCGTGGTGCGTGCCACCGGCGAGGTTGGCGGCGATGCCCTCGGCGAAGGCCGCGCGGGCGGCCTGGATCGTCGCGCCGACCGAGCGCCGGGCGCGCTCGGCCATCATCGGCGTCCAGGGAAATCCGATCTCGCGCTGCGCGGCGGCCGGCAGCGTGCCGTGGAAGATGCCGTCGATGTAGGCCGGCGCATGCGCCAGGGCCAGCTCGCCGCGGCTGGCGGGCAGTGCCTCGGCCAGCCGCACCTGCGGCAGCTCGGCGGCGATGCGGTCGCGAAGCAGGCGGTACTTCTCCATCGGGAAGCGGTGCCCGGCGGGCAGCGGCAGCACGAAGTGGTCGGCATAGAAGGCTTGCATGGGGCCGGATTGTCAGGTCTGTCACGCCCGGGTGTCGCTCGCGGGCTGATGCGGGTCATGACGGCATGTTGTCCGACTTGTCATCCGGCGCGCCTGCCTCTACAGTGCGCCGCAATCCGGCAGGATGCTGCACAGCAGCATGCCGGCGCCCTTCCCCCTCGCCCCCTCCATTCACATTTGCCCGTCCCTCGGCGCATGGACATGCGCCGCGACGGGCCTGACGGAGCGCATTGCCATGTTGACCCCCGAGCAGCTGGTTGCCGCGAACAAGGCCGGCCTCGACGCCCTCGTCGAGCTGACCCGCAAGAGCTTCGAAGGCATCGAGAAACTGGTCGAGCTGAACCTGCGCATGGTGCGGGTGACGCTCGGTGACGGCGCCGTGCAGGCGCGCGCGCTGATGACCGCGTCCGATGCCGCCTCGCTGGCCTCGGCCCAGGCCGGGCTGGTGCAGCCGGCCGCGGAGAAGGCCGGCGCCTACAGCCGCGAGCTCTGCGAGATCGCCGTCAGCACACAGCGCGAGGTCAACCGCCTGGTCGAGGCCCAGCTCGCCGCGGCGCAGCAGCGCATCCTGGCGATGGTCGACACCGCCGTGAAGAACGCGCCGGCCGATCCGGCCGATTCCGCCGAGGTGGTGCGCACCGCGGTCACTGCCGCCAGCAGCGCGATGGAGATCGTCCAGAAGGCCGCGCGCGAGGCGGTGGACCACACCGGCGCGCAGGTCGAGGCGATCATGAGCCCGCAGCACGACGAACGGCCGGCACGCCGCCGCGCGGCCGCCGCCTGATCCAGCTCAAGCCGACCGGACCCGGCGGCCCGGAAAATTCACCGCATCGGCCATTGAACTTTCCTGGAGCGGACCCATCTACCGATGGCACGCTTCCTCTCCGGGAACGTGCGACTGGTTGTCTCCTCGGTACCTCCAGGAACATGCGAACATGATCCAGGTACCTTCACTCCCGGTGGATCCGTCTCCACCGGGTTTTTTTTGTCCGCATGGCGCTGCCCGGGCGCCGGGGATCAGGCCTCGTCGCGGGTGCGGCTGCGCGTCATGCCACGCGGCATCTCGCCGGCGACATAGACCAGCTGCGCGCTCAGCCGCACCCGGCGGCCGGCCTCGCGGCTGATCAGGCCGGTGCGGCGCATGCTCGAGATCACCCGCGAGACCGTCTCGGGCGCGATGTCGGTCAGCGCGGCCATGTCCGACAGGCGCGGCAGCTCGCAGCTCATGCGGTCGTCCTCGGCGCCGACCGGGGCCTGCAGCGAGCGCAGCGGCCCGTAGGTCGCCCGACCGGCCAGCAGCAGCAGCAGCGCGCGGATGCGCTCCGGCGCCGGGCCATAGCGCAGGCGGCCGAGCTGGGCGGCATGCTCCTGGCGCACGATCAGCCGGTTGACCAGCAGCTCGCGCCAGGCCGAGTCCGGCATCGGGCCCAGCGGCGCGATGATCGTCTCGACGATCGCCCGGCCGAAGGTCGACTGCGGGCGCCCGTGCAGCTGCTCCAGGCCCAGCAGGTCGCCGGGCAGCGCGAGCAGCACCGTGCTGTCGTCGGCGGTCGGGTGATCGATGCGCACCGCACCGTCGACCACCAGGAAGGGCGTGACGAAGCGACCCGGGCGGAAGATCAGCGCGCCGCGTGCATGACGCTCGTGCGCCGGCGCGACCGCCTCGCGCAGAGCGCCTTCGACCGCCGGAGCGGGGGCCAGATCCAGAGCGTCGATCAGGTTCATCGTAGACTAGCGGAATACCCTAATCCGTCAATTCTAGCTTCCGTGACTTCAGAAATTTCTGAAATTCAGGTACACAATTGATGGGAATCAACCCATTCCTTGACGGATCGTGACATGTCTGCGCTGATGAGCCCGCTGGTCCGCAGCTTCGTTTCCCACTTCGGCGAGATGGGCAGCCGCTGGGGCATCAACCGCACCGTCGGCCAGATCTACGCGCTGATCTACGTCTCGCAGCGCCCGCTCAACGCCGACGACATCACCGAGGCGCTGCAGATCAGCCGCTCCAACGTCAGCATGAGCCTGAAGGAGCTGCAGTCCTGGCGCCTGGTGCAGCTGCGCCACCTGCCCGGCGACCGGCGCGACTATTTCGAGGCGCCGGCCGACACCTGGGAGATCTTCCGCCGCCTGGCCGAGGAGCGCCGCCGCCGCGAGGTCGAGCCGACGCTGACGATGCTGCGCAACGCGATGCTGGAGGTGCCGACCTGCGAGGAGGACCGCCACGCGCAGGAGCGCATGCGCGGCATGCACGAGCTGATCGACATGCTCAGCACCTGGTTCGACGAAGTGCAGCACCTCGATCCGCGCACGCTGTCGCAGCTGATGCGCATGGGATCGCGCGTGGGCCGGCTGCTCGAGATGGGCTCGGCGCTGCGCGCCCTGCCCGGCCTGTCGTCCAGCGAGACCGACCGGGACCGCGACTGACCCGAACCGGTACCGGCTCCATCGTGATGAAAGTTCAATTAGGGTTTGCAACCTAATGATGTTGCAGCGCAGCATCGATGCTTGAAATCGTCGCTGCCGCTCCTATACTGGAGTCATGCTGCAGCGCAACAAAGCGCGATGCGGCAAACCATGAGGCCAGCTTCGGCCCGCTCCGGTTTCCGACCGACTCATCACGACCAAGGAATCGCTCATCATGATCAACACCGAACAGTTCACCGCTGCTGGCAAGGCCAACCTGGACGCCGCCGTCGAGATCGGCCAGAAGGCCTTCGGTGGCGTCGAGAAGCTGGTCGAGCTGAACCTGCAAGTCACCCGCGCCGCGCTCGACGAGTCGGCCGCCCACGCCAAGGCGCTGCTGGCCGTCAAGGATCCGCAGGAACTGCTGGCCCTGCAGTCGGGCGCGCTGCAGCCGGCCGCCGAGAAGGCCACCGCCTACGGCCGTCAGGTCTATGAAATCGCCACCTCCACCCAGGCCGACATCAGCAAGCTGCTGGAAGCCCAGGTCGCCTCGGCCCAGGAGAAGTTCCAGGGCTTCGTCGAATCGGCGATGAAGAACGCCCCGGCCGGCAGCGAGAACGCCGTCGCGATGATGAAGCAGGCGATGAGCGCCACCACCGCCGTCGTCGAAAGCGCCCAGAAGGCCGCCAAGCAGGCCGTCAGCACTGCCGAAGCGAACATCCAGTCGATCACCAAGGCTGCCTCCAAGGCGGCCTGAGATCCCGTCGAGGGACCTCTCCAGGTTGTCTCCTCGGTACCTTCGCAGAGAAGTGGTCTTTCAGGTACCTTGACCCGGCGCTGACCCGCCGGGTCTTTTCTTTTTCGCGGCTCCTTTCAGCGCCGCTTCAGTCCGCGACCGACGACCGAGGCCGACACGATGCCCAGCACCATCGCCGCGGCGGCGCCGAAGAAGATCGCGCCGTCCAGATGGTGGTCGAGCAGCAGGCCGAAGACCGGCGCGGCCAGCGCGAAGCCGGTGTCCAGCCCCGAGTAGACGGTGCCGTAGACGCGGCCGGTCGCCCCGGGCGGCGCGGCGCGCTTGATCAGCATGTCGCGCGACGGGCCCGCCAGGCCGGTGCCGAAGCCGGCCAGCGCGACCGACGCCGCCGCCGCCATGCCCGGCAGCCAGCCGGTGCCCGCCAGCATCAGCAGCAGCCCGGCCAGCGCCATGGCCGCGGCGATGGTGCGCTCGAGCTGCTCGACGCGCGCCACCAAGAAGCCGCCGATCACCATGCCGCAGGCCCCGCACAGCATGTAGCCGGTCACGACGAAGGCCGTCAGCGTCTCGGGCAGGCCGTACATGCGGTTCAGCGCCGGGCTGGCGAAGCTCTGCACCGCGCTGAGCGCCGCGGTCGTCCAGAAGAAGAACGAGAAGCACAGCCAGACCGAAGGCAGCTTCAGGAAGGCCATCGGGTGCTCGTCGGCCACCCCGGCCGGCCGCGCGGCCGCCGACGCGCCGCTCGCGCGGTCGTCCAGGTCGGCGCGGCGCAGCCACAGCACGACCAGCACGACGACCGCCACCAGCGCCGAGCCGAGGTAGGCCGCGCGCCAGCTGCCGAACACGCCGCTCAGGCCGATCAGGAAGACCGGCGCCAGCGCCCAGCCCAGGTTGCCGCTGATGCCGTGCACCGAGAAGGCATGGCCGAGCCGCTGCGGCGAGACCCGCCGGTTCAGGATCGTGAAGTCGGCCGGATGGAAGGGCGCGTTGCCCAGGCCGGCCAGCGCCGCGGCCAGCACCAGCCCGCCATAGCCCTGCGCGCCGGCGTCCGCCAGCGAGGCCAGCAGGAAGCTGACGATCGCGCCGAACAGCACCGGCCGCGCCCCGACCCGGTCGACCAGAAAGCCCGACAGCGCCTGGCCGACGCCGGAGATCACGAAGAAGACCGTCACCAGCAGGCCCAGCTCCGAGTAGCTCAGCCCGAAGTCGCGGATGAAGGCCGGGAACAGCGGCGGCAGCAGCAGGTGGTGGAAATGAGAGGTGCCGTGCGCCAGGCCGATCAGGCCGATCGTGCTCACGTCGCGTCGCAACCGCGCGCGGTCCTCCTCGGGGCGGGCGGCGGTGGGGGGAAGCGTGGTCGAATTCATCCCGACACTGTACGAAGCGGGCGCGCGGCATACTTTCGGCAACCAGACAAGTTCTGTCGAGATCACGCCAACCCGCATCCCGTCTTCCTGCCTCCGTCCATGGTCACTGCCGCCTCGCCGTCCGTCCCGCCCCCCATTCCGCCGCTCGACCCCCAGCGCTTCGCGCCGCGCGCGGGCTGGCCGGTGCGTGCGAAGCTGCGCGTGCTGCGGGCGAGCTCGCGGGTCGAGTCCCACCGGCATGACTGGGCGCAGGTCTCGTTCTCGCTGACCGGGGTGTCGCGGGTGGTGACGGGGCAGATGACCTGCATCGTGCCGCCGACGCGCGCGGTCTGGATCCCGCCGCGCATCGAGCATTCGGTGGCGGTGCTGCGCGACGCGGAAATGCTGACGCTCTATCTGCACCGGCCGCCGGGCGACGAGCCGCACTGGCAGCGCTGCCGGGTCGTCGAGGTCTCGCGCCTGCTGGCCGAGCTGGTGCGCCAGACCGCGCAGGACGATCCGGCGCAGGCCGGGCCGGCCGCGCTGCCGGCCACCCTGCCGCCGCGCGCCCGTGCGATGGCCGATCTGATCGTCGACGAGCTGCTGCGCGCGCGCCCGCTGCCGCTGGGCATCGCGCTGCCGCAGGACAAGCGGCTGCGCGCGCTCTGCCAGGCGCTGCTCGACGAGCCGACCCGCCACGAGCGGCTCGAGGACTGGGCGACCGGCACCGGCGCCAGCCCGCGCACCATCGCGCGGCTGTTCCGCGAGGAGCTCGGCACCAGCTTCCAGCAGTGGCGTCAGCAGGTGCTGCTGGCGCGTGCGCTGGTGCTGGCGACCGAGGGCCGGCCGATGGGCGTGATCGCCGCCGAGCTGGGCTATGCCAGTCCGAGCGCCTTCAGCGCGATGGTCACCCGCACCGTCGGCATGGCGCCGGGCCGCTTCTTCGCGCCGGGCGGCGCCGCCGCCGGGGTCGGGCTCAGCGCAGCAGCCAGCCCGCCGCGGTGATCGCGCCGATCAGCACCGGCTGGTGCAGCATGTACCAGGACAGCGCGTGCCGGCCCATCCAGGCCAGCGTGCCGGTCGTCCGTCCGGCCATTCGTCCGGCCGGCAGCGGCCCCTGCAGCAGCGCGGGCCAGCGCGCCAGCAAGCCCAGCCCGATCGCCTGTCCCCAGGCGGCCACGCCCAGCCAGGGCAGCAGCGGCACATAGTCCTGCGTCACCGGCAGCCGCGTCACCAGACCGATCCAGTTCGTCCAGCGCCCGTCGAACCAGGGATGCGCGACAAAGGCCGGCAGCAGCAGCGCGACCGTGCCCAGCAGCGCCCAGCCGACGGGGCCCAGCCGCAGCCCGCGCAGCAGCGGCAGCATGACCGCGACCGCATGCAGCACGCCGAAGCTGATCCAGCTGCGCGGAAACATCCACATCGAGCCCAGGCTGACCAGCACCGCGCAGCCGGCGATCTGCAGCCAGCGGCGCAGGAAGCGCCGCGTCGGCACCCGGGCCTGACGCGCCACCGCCTGCGACAGCCCGACGCACAGCACAAAGGTGCTGACGATCACCAGCCGCTGCCCGGTCCAGAACGGATCGTCGACGAAGCTCTGGCGCGGCTGCAGCCAGCCGGCCTGGTTCAGGTCGAAGCAGAAATGGAAGACGGTCATCCAGACCATGGCCAGGCCGCGCAGCGCGTCGAGGCGGAGGAATCGGGGGGACGAAGTCATGGCGGGCAGGATTGTCGCCCGAGGTTGTCGCCCGAGGGCCGGCCGGCGCGGGCAAATGCCGATGGGCTGGCACCGCGGTGACAGGCAGGCTGGGGCGCACCTTCCGACAATCCGATCTCATGAGCCCTGCGCACGCCCCCTCCTCTCCCGCGGCCCGCCGCGATGCCGACGAACAGGCCCGGCTGCACCAGGCCGTCACCGAGCTGTGGGAACAGCGCCTGAGCTTCAATCAGCTGCTCGGCCTGAAGGTCGACTCGCTCGAGGCGGCCGCGCCGCGGCTGCGCTTCGACATGCGCCCCGAGCTGGTCGGCCACTATCTCTACGGCCGGCTGCACGGCGGCGTGATCTCGGCGGTGCTCGATGCCACCGGCGGCTTCGCGCTGACGCTGGCCCTCGCCGAGAAGCACGCCGACGAGAGCGCGACCCAGGTCATGCACCGCTTCGGCCGCATGGGCACGATCGACCTGCGCGTCGACTACCTGCGCCAGGGGCTGGGGCGGCATTTCGTCGCCTCGGCCGAGGTCACCCGGCTCGGCGGGCGGGTGGCCTCGACGCTGATGCGCCTGCACAACGACGAGGGCGTGCTGATCGCCACCGGCGCGGCGGCCTACATCGTCAGCTGAGCCGGCGCGCTGCGGCGCTTTCCGGCCGGATTGTGCTGGCGCAAGGCCGTCCCGGGGGAGCGGGCCGACGATGACGCCCAGGAGGACATGCCGTCATGACCCGCATCCTGCTGATCCAGGGCCACCCGGATCCGGCCCCGACCCATTTCGGCCATGCGCTGGCACACGCCTACCGCGACGGCGCGATCGAGGGCGGCCACGAGATCCGCCAGATCGAGGTCGCCGCGCTCGATTTCCCGCTGCTGCGCACGCAGCAGGAATGGATGAACGAGCCGGTGCCGCCGGCACTGCGGCCGGCGCAGCAGGACATCCTGTGGGCCGAGCATCTGGTGCTGTTCTTCCCGCTGTGGCTCGGAGACATGCCCGCGCTGCTGAAGGGCTTCCTGGAACAGGTGGCGCGCCCGGGCTTCGCGCTGGGCCGGGCCGCCGGGCATGACATGCCGGAAAAGCTGCTGGCCGGGCGCAGCGCGCGGGTGGTGGTCACCATGGGCATGCCGGCGCTGGTCTACCGCTACTACTTCCGCGCGCACAGCGTGAAGTCGCTCGAGCGCAACATCCTGGGCTTCGTCGGCATCGCGCCGGTGCACGAGACCCTGATCGGCCAGGTCGACGCGCCGGACGCGGCGCGCCGCGAGCAGCACCTGGCGCACCTGAAACGCCTGGGCCGGCGCGCGAACTGAGCATCGCGATGACGGGGGGCGCCGCCACCGCCATGAAATCCGTCACGCCGATGATGAAACAGGATGTATCCTTGCGGGCATCGGTGACATTGACGAAGATCGATGCGGGTCTCCATCCTGATCAGCAGCCATGACTACGGCCGGTTTCTCGGCGAGGCGATCGACAGCGCGCTGGCGCAGCACGACGGCGGGCCGGACGGCCTGCCGGTGCCCGAGGTGGAGGTGGTCGTCTGCGACGACGCCTCCGGCGACGGCTCCGACGAGGTGATCCGGCGCTACGGCACGCGCATCCGCCACTGGATCAGCCCGGACAACCGCGGCCAGGGCTCGATGATGAATGCCGCGATGGCGCTGGCCACCGGCGACTGGGTGCTCTTTCTCGATGCCGACGACCGGCTCGAGCCGCAGGCGCTGGCACGCTGCCTGGCACGCCTGCAGGCCGAGCCCGACGGCGGACGTGGCGTGGCCAAGATCCAGTTCCGGCTGCGCTGCATCGACCGCGAGGGCCGCTGCATGAGCCGCACCATTCCCTACCTGATGCATGACGGCGACGTGCGGCCGCTGATCCGGCGCTTCGGCAGCTATGGCGGGCCGCCCTCGAGCGGCAACCTCTACCGCCGCAGCGCGATCGCGCCCTTCTTCCCGCTGGTCGAGCGCGACTGGCGCCGCGCCGCCGACACGCCGCCCTTCCTGCTCGCGCCCTTCCAGGGCCGGGTGCTGGGCATCGCCGCGGCGCTGGGCGCCTACCGCATCCACTCCGGCAGCAACCGCGCGCGGGGCTGCTTCGGCAACATCGCCGCCCGCCATGCCGACACGCTGCGGGTGGACCAGCACCGCCGCGAGGCCTCGCTGGCGCTGCTGGCGCAGCACGGCGGCGAGCATGTCGAGGGCCCCTTCCTGCCGGCGCCGTGGAACCTGCGCACCCGCGCGCTGTCGCTGCGCACCGAGCCGCAGCGCCATCCCTACCGGCATGACGACGCGCTGCGGCTGCTGCGGCTGCAGGCGCGCGCGTTGCAGGCCTGTCCGGGCTACACCCGCCCGGAGCGCTATGCCTCGCAGCTGTGGCTGCTGGCAATGCTGGCGGCGCCGCGGCAGCTGGCCGGACGGCTGGCGGTGACCAACACCTCCGGACGGCTGCGGCGCTGGCTGCGCCAGCTGCGCACCGGGCCGGCGGCCGCATGAGCGCGGTCCCGGCCGCCGCGCCCGGTCCGCTCGACCGGCTGCGCCATCTGGGCCGGCGCCTGCGCGGCTGTCGCCGGCCGGACCTGTGGCTGGCGCGCCGGCTCGGCCGGGTGCTGCCCGACCGGCTCTATCTGGCCGTCGGCCATCTGATCTACTTCGGCCGCTGGCCCGACTACCGGCAGCCGCGCAGCTTCAACGAGCACATCCAGGCCTACATGCTGCGCTGCCGCTCGCCGCTGCTGCAGCTCGCCGCCGACAAGGCCGCCACCCGCGCGCATGTGCTGCAGGAGGCCGGGCCGGACCATGTGCTGGCGCAGCTCGGCCTGTGGAGCCGCGCCGACGCGGTGCCGCTGCGCACGCTGGCGCGTCCCTGCGTGCTCAAGCCGACGGTGGGCAGCGGCCGGGTGATCTTCCTGCGCGAGAACGATCCGCCGCTGGATGGCGCCGCCGAGGCCGCGCTGCGGCTGGAGATGCAGCGCTGGCTCGACACCGACTTCAGCCGCCAGAGCCGCGAGTGGTGCTACTCAGGCCTGCGCGGGCGCATCCTGGCCGAGCCGATGCTGAGCGATCCGCGCGAACCCGGCGGCATCCCGCCGGATCACAAGATCTACGTGATCGGCGGCGCGGTGCGCTTCATCCAGGTCGACCGCGGCCGCTTCGGGCGCCACACCCGCAATCTCTACGACACCGACTGGCGGCTGCTGCCGGCACGGCTGACGCTGGACAACCATGCGCCGGACCCCCGCCCGGCCGAGCTCGACGCGATGATCGCGCTGGCGCTGAAGCTGGCCGCGCCCTTCGAGTTCCTGCGCGTCGACCTGTACCTGTGCGACGGGCGGCTGATCGTCGGCGAGCTGACCAGCTATCCCGGCGCCGGCTTCGAGCGCTTCATCCCGTCGGACTTCGCGCTCGAGCTGGGCGCGCACTGGACCCGCTGGCGCTCGGCCGCTGGCCGGGCCGGAGCTCAGTCCGGCTGAACGGCCGCGGCCGGCACGATGACCGGGCGGGTGTGCCAGATCTCGTGCGCGTACTCGGCGATGGTGCGGTCCGACGAGAACAGGCCCATGCCGGCGATGTTCAGCACCGAGCGGCGGCTCCACTCGTCGGCGTTGCGGTAGAGCGTGTCGACCCGGTCCTGCGTGGCGACGTAGCTGGCGTAGTCGGCCAGCAGCAGGTAGTGGTCGCCCCAGTTCACCAGCGCGTCGAAGATCGGCTGATAGCGGCCGGGATCGTCGGGGCTGAAGACGCCGTCGCGGATCGCGTCGAGCACCGCACGCAGCTCGGCATCGGCCTCGTAGATCGCGCGCGGCTGGTAGCCCCGGGCGCGGATGTCGGCCACCTCGGGCGTGGTGTGGCCGAAGATGAAGATGTTCTCGTCGCCGACCTGCTCGCGGATCTCGACATTGGCGCCATCGAGCGTGCCGATGGTCAGCGCGCCGTTGAGCGCGAACTTCATGTTGCCGGTGCCCGAGGCCTCGGTGCCGGCGGTGGAGATCTGCTCGGAGAGATCCGCCGCCGGAATGATGACCTCGGCCAGGCTGACGCTGTAGTTCGGGATGAAGACCACCTTCAGCCGGCCGCCGACGCGCGGATCGTTGTTGATGACCTTGGCGATGTCGTTGGTCAGCTGGATCACCAGCTTGGCCATGCGGTAGGCCGAGGCCGCCTTGCCGGCGAAGACCACCACGCGCGGCACCCACTGCGCATCCGGATTGGCCAGGATGCGCTGGTAGCGGGTGACGACGTGCAGCAGGTTGAGCAGCTGGCGCTTGTACTCGTGGATGCGCTTGACCTGCACGTCGAACAGCGCATCCGGGTTCAGGTCGACGCCGAGCTGCTTGAGCACCAGGCGGCCGAGCCGCTCCTTGTTCTGGCGCTTGACCTTGCGCACCGCGCCCAGGAAGCCCGGCAGGTCCAGCGCATGGCGCAGGCCCTCGAGCTGGTCGAGGTGGCGCCGCCAGCCCCGGCCCAGGCGCTGGTCGAGCAGCGCCGCCAGCCCCGGGTTGGCCTGCGCCAGCCAGCGCCGCGGCGTGACGCCGTTGGTCTTGTTGTTGAAGCGCTCGGGCCAGAGCTGCGCGAAGTCGCGGAAGATCGAGGCCTTCATCAGGTCGGAGTGCAGCGCCGAAACGCCGTTGACCGAATGGCTGGCCACCACCGCCAGATAGCCCATGCGCACCCGGCGCTCGCCGGTCTCGTCGATCAGCGAGACGCGGCGCAGCAGGTCCGGATCGCCGCCGCCGCGCTGCGACACGCCGCCGAGGAAGTGCGCGTTGATGTCGAAGATGATGCGCAGGTGGCGCGGCAGCACCCGGCCGAGCATCTCGACCGGCCAGGTCTCCAGCGCCTCGTGCATCAGCGTGTGGTTGGTGTACGAGAACACCTTCTGGCAGAGCTGCCAGGCGTGCGTCCAGGGCACGCGGTGCTCGTCGACCAGCAGGCGCATCAGCTCGGGGATGGCCAGCACCGGGTGGGTGTCGTTCAGGTGGATGCTGACCTTGTCGGGCAGCGCCTCGAAGCCGGTGTGGGTGCGCAGGTAGCGGCGCAGCAGGTCCTGCAGGCTGGCCGAGACGAAGAAGTATTCCTGGCGCAGGCGCAGCTCGCGCCCGGAGGCGGTCGAGTCGTCCGGATAGAGCACCCGCGAGACGTTCTCGCTGTGGTTCTTGGTCTCGACCGCGCCGAAGTAGTTGCCCTGGTTGAAGGCGCGGAGGTTCATCTCCTCGGTGGCCTTGGCCGACCACAGCCGCAGCGTGTTGGTCGCCTCGGTGCCGTAGCCGGGAATGATGGTGTCGTAGGCCATCGCCAGCACGTCGTCGGTGCCGACCCAGCGCACCGTGTCGCCGTGCTGCTCCAGGTGGCCGCCGAAGCGCACGCGGTACTGCACCTCCGGGCGAGGGAATTCCCACGGGTTGCCGCCGGTCAGCCAGTAGTCGGGCACCTCGACCTGGCGGCCGTCGACGATGGTCTGGCGGAACATGCCGTAGTCGTAGCGGATGCCGTAGCCGAAGCCCGGCACGCCCAGCGTCGCCATCGAGTCCAGGAAGCAGGCCGCCAGCCGCCCCAGGCCGCCGTTGCCCAGCGCCGCGTCGGGCTCGAGGTCGAACACCTTGTCGACGTCGACATCGAGCTCGCCGAGGGCCTGGCGGATCACCGGCATCAGCTCGAGCGCCAGCACCGCATTGGTGAAGGTGCGCCCGATCAGGAACTCCATCGAGAGGTAGTAGACCCGCTTGACGTCCTGCGCGTACTGCGCGCGGGTCGTCTTCATCCAGCGCTCGACCAGGTGGTCGCGCACCGCGTGCGACACCGCGTGCAGCCAGTCCTCGGGACGGGCCGACACGGGATCCTTGCCGACGGTGTACATCAGCTTGGTCGAGATGGCGCGCTTGAAGGCGCCGACGTCACGGGCGAGCTGCTCGTACTGGTGCTCGAACTGGGTCAGGTCCATGGGAATGATCGGGCGAAGGGGTCGTTCTGGGGCGGTCGTCGGAGGCGGCGTCAGGCGCTGACCTGGCGGTACAGCGCCTGGTAGTGGCGCGCGGCGGCCGTCCAGCCGAAGTCCTGCCGCATCGCGCGCTGCTGCACGGTACGCCAGTCGGCCGGGCGGCGGAACAGCGCCGCGGCCCGCTCGGCGGCCCACAGCAGCGCGCCTGCGGAAAATTCGTCGAAGACGAAGCCGGTGGCGTCGCGGTCGAGCGTCTCGAGTCGCGTGTCGGCCACGGTGTCGGCGAGACCGCCGACGCGGCGCACCAGCGGCAGCGTGCCGTACTTCAGGCCGTAGAGCTGGGTCAGGCCGCAGGGCTCGAAGCGCGAGGGCACGGCGATCGCGTCGCTGCCGGCGATCAGCCGGTGCGCGAAGCGCTCGTCGTAGCCGATGCGCACCGCGACGTCGTCCGGATGGGCGGCCGCGGCCTCGGCGAACGCCGTCTCCATCCAGGCGTCGCCGCTGCCCAGCATCGCGAACTGCCAGCCCAGCGCGCGCAGGCCCGGCAGGGCGTCCAGCACCAGGTGCAGGCCCTTCTGCTCCGTCAGGCGGCTGACGATGCACAGCAGCGGCCGCGCCGGATCGACCGCCAGGCCGAGCTCCTGCTGCAGCGCCGCCTTGCAGGCGGCCTTGCCGTCGAGCGCGTCGACGTCGTAGCTGGCCGGCAGCAGCGCGTCGGTGGCCGGATGCCAGACCGCATCGTCGACGCCGTTGAGAATGCCCGAGAGGTCGACGCCGCGGGTGCGCAGCAGCCCGTCGAGGCCGCAGCCCTGCTCGGGGCCCTGGATCTCGCGCGCGTAGGTCGGGCTGACGGTGGTGATGCGGTCGGCGAAATACAGCCCGCCCTTCATGAAGCCGATCTGGCCGTGGAACTCGACGCCGTTGACGCCCCAGAAGCCGCTGGGCAGGCCCAGCTCCTGGAAGTGATGCCCGGCGAAGCCGCCCTGGTAGGCCAGGTTGTGCACCGTGAAGACGCTGCCGGCGAAATGCTGGTGGCGCGCCTGCTGCGCCGCACGCAGATAGACCGGCGCCAGGCCGGCATGCCAGTCATGCGCATGCAGCACCGTCGGATGCCAGAAGGGGTCGAGCCCCTGCGCCAGCTCCGCGGCGACCCAGCCCAGCAGCGCGAAGCGCAGATGGTTGTCGCCGTACGGGTGGCGGTTGGCGTCGGCATACGGCCCGCCCGGGCGGCGGTAGTAGCCGGGCGCGTCGATCACATAGGCGGTGACGCCCTCGCCCACCGCCGGCAGCCGGCCCCACAGCAGCCGCGTGCCGCCACTGCCCCAGTGCAGCGCCGGCGGCGGCTGCAGCTCGGCCACGACCACCGCCTCCTGCAGCCCGTCCAGGATGGCGTCGAAGCCCGGCAGCAGCACCCGCACCTCGTCGCCGAGCGCGGCCAGCGCCGGCGGCAGGGCGCCGGCGACATCGGCCAGACCGCCGGTCTTCAGCAGCGGGAAGATCTCGGCACAGACCTGCAGGACTCTCATAGCGCGGCCAGCATCCTGCGGGTCACCAGGACCACGCCGTTGTCGGTGCGGAAGAAGCGCTGGGCATCCAGTTCAGGATCCTCGCCGATGACCAGGCCGTCGGGCAGCCGGCAGCGCCGGTCGATCACCACCTTGCTCAGGCGGCAGCCGCGGCCGATCTGCACGTCGGGCAGCACCACCGCCTGGTTGATCTCCGAGAAGGAGCGCACCAGCACGTTGGAGAACAGCACCGAGTTGCGCACCGTCGCGCCCGAGACGATGCAGCCGCCCGAGACCAGGCTGTTGATCGCCTGGCCGCAGCGGCCCGGCTCGTCGTGCACGAACTTGGCCGGCGGCAGCTGTTCCTGGTAGGTCCAGATCGGCCAGTCCTTGTCGTACATGTTCAGCTCGGGCGTGGTCGAGGCCAGATCGAGGTTGGCCGCCCAGTACGCGTCGACCGTGCCGACGTCGCGCCAGTAGGCGCGCGAGTACGGCGGGTTGGCGATCGCCGACATCGAGAACGGATGCGCCAGCGCCTGGCCTTCGGACACCGCCTTCGGAATCAGGTTCTTGCCGAAGTCGTGCTCGGAATCCGGATCGGCCGCGTCCTCCTCCAGCAGCCGGTACAGGTAGTCGGCCGTGAAGATGTAGATGCCCATGCTCGCCAGCGAGGTGTCCGGGTCGCCGGGCATCGCGGGCGGATCGGCCGGCTTCTCGACGAACTCGATGATGGCGCGGCTCTCGTCGATCGCCATCACGCCGAAGCCCTTGGCTTCCTCGCGCGGCACCTCGATGCAGCCGACCGTGACGCCCCGGCCGCTGGCGGCATGGTCGGCCAGCATGATCGAGTAGTCCATCTTGTAGATGTGGTCGCCCGCGAGCACGACGATGTACTCGGGCGGGGTCGAGTTGCGGATGATGTCGAGGTTCTGGTAGATGGCGTCGGCGGTGCCGCGGTACCAGGATTCCTCGTCGACGCGCTGCTGCGCCGGCAGCAGGTCGACGAACTCGCCCATCTCGTTGCGCAGGAAGCTCCAGCCGCGCTGCAGGTGGCGCAGCAACGAGTGCGACTTGTACTGCGTGATGACGCCGATGCGGCGCATGCCGGAGTTCATGCAGTTCGACAGCGCGAAGTCGATGATGCGGAACTTGCCGCCGAAGTGCACCGCCGGCTTGGCGCGCCGGTCGGTCAGGTCCTTCAGGCGTGAGCCGCGGCCACCGGCCAGGACCAGGGCAAGCGTGCGACGTGCCAGCGTGCGGCTCTCTGTGTAGCGGGTGATGTCCATGAGGCAGGTCTCCTTGTGCTCTGCTTGCTGTGTGCGGGTGGGCGGGAATCTCAGGTGATGACGGTCGGCGCGGTCTGGCCGGAGAGCTCGCGGATGCGCGCCACCGTGTCGGCCAGCGCGATCAGGTCGGCCAGCGCGTCCTGGGTCGGGCGGTCGTGGTCGCCATCGGCCGGCTCGAAGCGCTCGAGGTAGACGCGCAGCGTCGCGCCCTCGGTGCCGGTGCCCGACAGGCGGAAGACCACCCGCGAGCCGCCGGCCAGGATCAGGCGCACGCCCTGACGGCTGGAGACGGAGCCGTCGACCGGATCGGTGTAGGAGAAATCGTCGGCCTGCGCGATCTCCAGCGCGCCGAAGCGCCGGCCCGCCAGCGTCGGCAGCTGCTCGCGCAGCGCCGCCATCAGCGCGTCGGCGCGCTCGGTCGGGATGCCCTCCCAGTCGTGGCGCGAGTAGTAGTGGCGGCCGAAGCGCTTCCAGTGCGCGCGCACCAGCGACTCGACCGACTCGCCGGTCGCCGCCAGCAGGTTCAGCCAGAACAGGATGGCCCACAGGCCGTCCTTCTCGCGCACATGGTTGGAGCCGGTGCCGTAGCTTTCCTCGCCGCAGAGCGTGGCCTTGCCGGCATCCAGCAGGTTGCCGAAGAACTTCCAGCCCGTCGGCGTCTCCCAGGCCGGAATGCCCAGCGCCTGCGCCACCACGTCGGCGGCCTGCGAGGTCGGCATCGAGCGGGCGATGCCGGCCAGGCCGTCGCGGTAGCCCGGCACCTTGGTGGCATGCGCGGCCAGCAGCGCCAGGCTGTCGGAGGGCGTCACGACGAAGTCGCGGCCCAGGATCATGTTGCGGTCGGCGTCGCCGTCCGAGGCGGCGCCGAAGTCCGGGGCGCCGGCGCCGCTCATCGCGGCGATCAGCTCGGTGGCATGGGCCGGGTTCGGATCGGGGTGATGGCCGCCGAAGTCCTCCAGCGGCTCGCCGTTGACCACCGTGCCGGCCGGCGCACCCAGCAGGCCTTCCAGCACCGCTCGGGCGTAGGGACCGCTGATCGCGCCCATCGAGTCCATGCGCATGCGCCCGCCCCGGGCGAACCAGGCGCGCATCGCGTCGAAGTCGAAGAGCTTCTGCATCAGCTCGGCGTAGTCGGCCACCGGGTCGATCACCTCGACCGTCATGCCGGCCAGCGTGGTGGTGCCGAGCCGGTCCAGGTCCAGATCGGCAGCACCGGCGAGCGTGCGGTACTCGGTGATGTCGCGGGTGCGGGCGTAGATGGCCTCGGTGATTTTCTCCGGGGCCGGGCCGCCGTTGGCGATGTTGTACTTGATGCCGAAGTCGCCGTCCGGGCCACCGGGGTTGTGGCTGGCCGACAGGATGATGCCGCCGTAGGCGCCGTGCTTGCGGATCACCGCGCTGGCCGCCGGCGTCGACAGCAGGCCGCCGCGGCCCACCATCACGCGGCCGACGCCGCCGGCCGCGGCCATCTTCAGGATGGTCTGCACCGCCACGCGGTTGTGGAAGCGGCCGTCGCCGCCCACCACCAGCGTCTGGCCGGCCAGGGGGCCGACCTGCTCGGGCAGGATGTCGAACAGCGCCTGGACGAAGTTCTCGAGGTAGTGCAGCTGCTGGAAGACGGTGACCTTCTTGCGCAGGCCGGAGGTGCCGGGGCGCTGGCCGTCGAACGGCCGGGTGGAGACGATCTGGACGGTCGGTGCGGTCGGAGCAGTCGAGGTCATGGGAGCGTTCGGACTCATGGAATGGAGCTGGAAAACATTGTGCGCGGAGGCTGTGCGCCGCGAACTGCGGCGATCCCCGATGCGTTCACCGATCTGCGGCCTCGCTGCGATGGATCAGCAGCGCGCGTGCCGGCAGCACCGCGACCGCGCCGGCAGCCAGCGCAGCGGCCTCGGGGTCGGGCGCGCCGCCCGGGCGGCTGCTGTCGAAGAGCGCGACCCAGCGCCGCCCCGGGCCCGGGTCGGGCAGCCGCGCCTCGCGGGCGATGTGCTGAGGATGCACCGACACCAGCACCGCGTCCTCGTCGGCCGCCGCCTGCAGGCGGATCAGCAGCGTGCGGTCCTGGGAATCGCCCCAGTCGCCGTCATGCATCGCCCGACCGGCCGGATGCCACCAGAGCACGTCGGTGCAGCCCTGCGCATCGGGCGTGCCGCGCAGCCAGCGGCCGATGCGCAGCGAGGCCAGCGTCTGGCGCCAGTGCCCGAGCCGGCGCGCGGTGGCCAGCAGGTCGTCGTCCTGCTGCGGCCAGTCCAGCCAGCTGATGGCGTTGTCCTGGCAGTAGGCGTTGTTGTTGCCCTGCTGGCTGTGGCCGATCTCGTCGCCGGCCAGCAGCATCGGCGTGCCCTGCGACAGCCACAGCGTCGCCAGCAGCGCCCGCTGCAGGCGCGCGCGCAGCGCGAGCACCGCGGCATCCTGCGTCGGCCCTTCCACGCCGCAGTTCCAGCTGCAGTTGTGGTGGTGGCCGTCTCGGTTGTGCTCGCCGTTGGCGTGGTTGTGCTTGTGGTCGAAGCTGACCAGATCGCGCAGCGTGAAGCCGTCGTGCGCGGTGATGAAGTTGATGCCGGCGGTCGGCGCGCGGTGCTCGTGGCGGAACTGCGCGCTCGAGCCGGCGAAGCGGTGCGCGAAGATGCCGCGGTCGCCCGCGCCCCGCAGCCACCAGCCCCGCATCGTGTCGCGGTACTGGTCGTTCCACTCGCTCCAGCCCGGCGGGAAGGCGCCGAGCTGGTAGCCGCCCGGGCCGATGTCCCAGGGCTCGGCGATCAGCCGCACCGAGGCCAGCACCGGATCGGCGCGCAGCGCGGCGAAGAAGCCGGCCTCGCGGCTGAAGGCGCCGTCGCGCCCGCGCGCCAGCACCGGCGCCAGATCGAAGCGGAAGCCGTCGACGCCATAGGCTTCGACCCAGTGGCGCAGCGAGCCGGCCACCAGCTCGACCATGCGCGGCTCGGCCAGATTCAGGCAGTTGCCGCAGCCGGTCCAGTTCTCGTAGAGATCGGCGCGACCCTCGGCCCGGCGCAGGTGGTAGGCGCGCGCATTGGCCAGCCCCCGCAGCGACAGCGTCGGGCCCAGCTCGTCGGTCTCGGCGCTGTGGTTGTAGACCACGTCCAGCACCACCTCCAGGCCGGCGGCGTGCAGGTCGCGCACCATCTGGCGGAACTCGCCCTCGGGCGTGGTGCCGGGGCGGCCGCTCCAGTAGCGCGGCTCCGGCGCCAGGAAGCCGATGCTGGAGTAGCCCCAGTGGTTGGACAGGCCCAGGCGCTGCAGCCGCTCCTCGTCGGCGCGTGCGTGCACCGGCAGCAGGCTCAGCGTGGTCACGCCCAGCGCCTGCCAGTGCGCGATCATCGCCGGATGTGCCATCGCGGCGTAGCTGCCGCGCAGCTCGGGGGGAATGCCGGGGTGGCGCATCGTCGTCGAGCGCACATGCGCCTCGGCGATCACCACCCGGTCGACCGGATGGCGCGGCCGCTCGGCCGGATCGACCTTCGGCGCCGGTGCGACCACCCGCGCCTTCAGCGCGACCGCGGCGTTGTCGCGCGGGTCCGGATGGCGCGTGTCGGCATCGGCATGGCCGTGGTAGAGGCTCAGGTCGACGCCCGCACCGCCATAGGTGCCGACCACCGCCTGCGCCCACGGGTCGAGCAGCACCCGGGCCGGATTGAAGCGGTGCCCCTCCTCCGGCGCCCAGGGCCCGTGCGCGCGCAGGCCGTAGACCGTGCCCGCGCCCAGACCCTCGCCCAGCAGCCGGCCATGCCAGACGCCGTCGGTGCAGCACGGCAGCCGCACCCGTGCCCGCTCCGCCTGGCCGTCCGCATCGAACAGGCCGACCTCGACCGCCGTCGCGTCCGGCGCCCACACCGCGATGTCCAGCCCGCCCGCGACCGGCGTCGCGCCCAGCGGCGCCGGCCGGCCCGCCTCGATCCTCACGACCTTCATCACCCGATCCGACCGATCCGTCAATCGATCACCAGCATCACGGTGGCCAGCGGCGGCAGCGTCATGACGATCGACTGCGCCTGGTCCTGCCACGGCAGGGCCTCGCTCTCGAGCAGGCCGTTGCCGACGCCCGAGCCGCCGTAGACCGCCTGGTCGGTGTTGATCAGCTCGCGCCAGGCGCCGGCCTGCGGCACGCCGATGCGCCAGCCGTGGCGCACCACCGGCGTCAGGTTGCAGATCACCAGCACCCGCGCGGCGTGGCCCGCCTCGTCGGGCGCGGCACGGCGCTCGAACACGATCACCGAATGCTGCGCATCCTCGTGGCTGACCCACGCGAAGCCCTCGGGCTGCACGTCGCGCTGGTGCAGCGCCGGGTAGTGACGCAGCACCGCGTTGAGATCGCGCACCAGGCGCTGAACGCCGGCATGCGGCGCCTGCTCGAGCAGCGGCCAGTCGAGCTGCGCGGCCTCGTTCCACTCGTTCCACTGCGCGAACTCGCAGCCCATGAACAGCAGCTTCTTGCCCGGATGCCCCCACATGAAGCCGAGGTAGGCGCGCAGGTTGGCGAACTTCTGCCAGTCGTCGCCGGGCATCTTGCGGATCAGCGAGCCCTTGCCGTGCACCACCTCGTCATGCGAGAGCGGCAGCACGAAGTTCTCGCTGAAGGCGTACATCAGCGAGAAGCGCAGCTGGTCGTGGTGGTGGCTGCGGTAGACCGGATCGCGCGAGAAGTAGGCCAGCGTGTCGTTCATCCAGCCCATGTTCCACTTGTAGTGGAAGCCCAGGCCGCCGGACTGCAGATCCTGCGAGGGCGGACGCGTCACCAGCGGGAAGGAGGTCGACTCCTCGGCGATCATCACCGCCTCGGGGCGCTGCGTGCCGACGATGAAGTTGGCGCGGCGCAGGAACTCGATGGCCTCGAGGTTCTCGCGGCCGCCGTGGCGGTTGGGGATCCACTCGCCGTCGCGGCGGCTGTAGTCGCGGTAGAGCATCGAGGCCACCGCGTCCACCCGCAGGCCGTCGATGCCGAAGCGCTCGATCCAGTACAGCGCGTTGCCGACCAGGAAGTTGCGCACCTCGGTGCGGCCGTAGTTGTAGATCAGCGTGTTCCAGTCCTGGTGGAAGCCCTCGCGCGGATCGGCGTGCTCGTAGAGGTGCGTGCCGTCGAACTCGGCCAGCGCGAAGGCGTCGGTCGGGAAGTGGCCCGGCACCCAGTCCAGGATCACGCCCAGCCCGGCCGCGTGCGCCGCGTCGACGAAGGCGCGGAAGTCCTCCGGCGTGCCGAAGCGCGAGGTCGGCGCGTACAGGCCGGTCGGCTGATAGCCCCAGGAGCCGTCGAAGGGATGCTCGTGCACCGGCAGCAGCTCGATGTGGGTGAAACCCAGGTCGCGCACATAGGGCACCAGCTGCTCGGCCAGCTCGCGGTAGGTCAGCCAGCGGCCGTCCTCGCCACGCCGCCACGAGCCCAGATGCACCTCGTAGATCGACACCGCTGCGTCCAGCGCATTGGCCTGGCGGCGCGTCTCGTCGATCGCCACGCCAGGCAGCAGGCGCTGCACCACCGAGGCGGTCTGCGGTCGCACCTCGGCGCGGAAGGCGTAGGGGTCGGCCTTGACCCGCACCACGCCGTCGGCGCCCAGCACCTCGAACTTGTAGAGATCGCCCTCGCCGACCTGCGGCACGAAGATCTCCCACAGCCCGCATTCATGGCGGCGGCGCATCAGGTGGCGCCGGCCGTCCCACTGGTTGAAGCTGCCGACCACCGAGACGCGGCGCGCGCTCGGCGCCCAGACCACGAAGCGGGTGCCGCCGGTGCCCTCGTGGATCTGCGGATGCGCGCCCATCCACTCGTAGGGCCGGTGGTGCGTGCCCTCGGCCAGCAGATAGAGGTCGGTGTCGCGGATCAGCGGCGCGAAGCGGTAGGCGTCGTCGACCACCACCGGCTCGAGCGCGCGTCCCTCGGCGTCGGTCCAGCGGATGCGCAGCCGGTACTCGAACGGATTGCGCCGGCGCGGCACCGCGCCGGTGAACAGCGCGCTGTCCTCCTGACGGGTCAGCGCGCACAGCCGCCGGCCCAGCGCGTCGAGCAGCTCGACCTCGGCCGCGCCGGGCAGCAGCGCACGCACCACCAGCGCGGTGCCGGTGTGATGCATGCCGAGCACCGAGAACGGGTCGCCGTGGTCGGCGCGCATCAGCGCGTCCAGCGTCGCGGCATCGACCCGGCCGGTCTCGGGCACGGCGACCGCCGTCGGGGAAGTCTTCTTCGCGGGGGCGGCCGGAGCCGGGGACGGAGCGGAGGTCTTGCGGGGCATGGGGCGAGAAGAAGACGGAAAGTCCGGAGTCCAGAAGAAGGGAGTCAGCGCGAGCGGATGCCGGAATCGGCGGCATGGCATGCAATCGCCGCGCCAAGCGGATCGAGCCGCAGGCTCAGCCCGTCGGCCGACAGGTGGGCGCCGCCGCCCAGCGGCGTGTCGGCGCGCAGCCTTGCGCCCTGCCAGGCGGGCGGCAGCGGCACCTCGACCGGACGGTCGGCGGTGTTGAAGGCCAGCAGCATGCACTCCAATGGTGCGTCTGCAGCCTCGGCCGGGCCCAGCCGGCGCTCGAACATCAGCACCGATTCGGGTGCATCGACGAAGCGGATCGAGCCCTCGCGCAGCAGCGGCGTGGCGCGGCGCCAGGCCAGCAGCGCCTGCGCGGTCTTCAGCACCGAGTCCGGCGTGGCCTGCTGGCGGTCGACCGCGCGCGCCTGCTGCGCCGCACTGACCGGCAGCCAGGGCTCGGCGGTCGAGAAACCGGCCTGTACCTCGTCGGCCTGCCAGGGCATCGGCGTGCGGCAGCCGTCGCGGCCCTTGAACTCCGGCCAGAAGGCCAGGCCGTAGGGATCCTGCAGCCGCTCGAAGGGCACGTCGGCCTCGGGCAGGCCGAGTTCCTCGCCCTGGTAGAGGCAGACGCTGCCGCGCAGCGTCAGCAGCATCGCCAGCTGCAGCTTCGAGCGGCGGTCGTCGGGCTGGCCGTCGCTCGACCAGCGGCTGGCCACCCGCGGCACGTCATGGTTGGAGAAGGCCCAGCAGCCCCAGCCGCCGGTGCGCGCGATCTCGCGCTCGAGCTTCTCGACTTCGCCGCGCACATGGGCGGGCGCCGAGTTGGCCGTCAGCAGGCTGAAGCTGTAGGCCATGTGCAGGCGACGTCCGGCTTCGGTGTAGTCGGCCATCAGCGGCGGCGCGTTCTCGTCGCCGACCTCGCCGATGCTGGTCGCGCCGAAGGCATCGAGCACGCCACGCAGCCGCTCGAGGAACACCAGGTTCTCCGGCCGGCTCTTGTCGTGCAGGTGCTGCTGCATCGCGTAGGGGTTGTCGGCCCGCACCGTCGAGACCTCGCCGCCCTGCGCCGGCGGGTTGTCGCGCAGCTGCGCGTCGTGGAACTGGTGGTTGCAGGCATCGAAGCGGAAGCCGTCGACGCCCTTCTCGCACCAGAAGCGCACCTCGCCGAGCAGCGCGTCCTGCACCGCCGGGTTGTGGAAGTTCAGGTCAGGCTGGCTGGAGAGAAAGCTGTGCAGGTAGTACTGGCGCCGGCGCGAGTCCCACTGCCAGGCGCTGCCGCCGAAGACGCTGAGCCAGTTGTTCGGCGGCGTGCCGTCGGCCCGGGCATCGGCCCAGACATACCAGTCGCTCTTCGGGTTGTCGCGGCTCAGGCGGCTCTCCTGGAACCAGGCATGCTGGTCGGAGGTGTGCGAGAGCACCTGGTCGATCATCACCTTCAGGCCCAGCTGGTGCGCGCGCGCCAGCAGCGCGTCGAAGTCGGCCAGCGTGCCGAAGATCGGGTCGACGTCGCGGTAGTCGGCCACGTCGTAGCCGAAGTCCTTCATCGGACTGCGGAAGAAGGGCGAGATCCAGATCGCGTCGACGCCGAGCGACGCCACATGGTCCAGCCGTGCGGTGATGCCGGGCAGGTCGCCGATGCCGTCGCCGTTGCTGTCCTGGAAGCTGCGCGGGTAGATCTGGTAGATCACCGCGCCGCGCCACCATGCGCTGTCGGCGTGATCCGGCGTGCTCTGGCTCTGCGTGTTCGGGGTCATGTCTTTCATCTTGCCATGTAACCGTGACGGAACCCATCCTGCGGAAGACCCGCTGCTCCTGTCTTGTCGCAGCGCAGTATCTGCAAGATCCGCACCATTTGCCTTGATGCGCTCCCGCACCCGCGGGCACCAGCCAGGGGAGACGTGATCCACGCCACGGGCCGGCCGCCTATGCTGAGCCCGGCCTCTCCTTCCATCTTCCCCTCCACCCACGATCGCCGCGGATCTCCCCATGACAGCCAAGAAGGACACGCCCGCCCGCCAGGACTGGGTCGACATCGCCAAGGGCCTGTGCATCCTGGCCGTCGTCGGCCTGTGGGGGGCACGCAGCCTGATCGCCAGCGACGGCTCGGCCAGCTGGCTGGGCTACCTGAGCGCCTTTGCCCAGCCCTTCCGGATGCCGGACTTCTTCCTGATCTCGGGTCTCTTTCTCGGCCGCGTGATCGACCGGCCCTGGCGCGACTTCGCCGACCGCCGGGTGCTGCACTACCTGCATTTCCTGGTGCTGTGGGCACCGATCCTGGTCGTCGGCCAGTGGCTGCTGGGGCTGCAGCACCCGCAGGGCCCGGCCGACGCGCTCGCGCAGCTGCTGCTGGCGCTGTGGAAGCCGCCGGCGATGCTGTGGTTCCTGCTGATGCTGCCGGTCTACGCGCTGGTCTCGCGGGCTCTGCGCGGCGTGCCGCCATGGCATGTCGGGCTGGCGGCGGCGGTCATGCACCTGTTCCCGCTGCACACCGGCGTGCCGGTGCTGGACTGGTTCGGCGAGTTCTTCGTCTTCTTCCACGCCGGACATCGGCTGGCGCCCTTCTTCCTCGCGCTGGCGCGCTGGACGAGCGAGCGGCCGCGCCGGGCGCTGGCGCTGCTGGCGCTGTGGGCGCCGGCCAACGCGGTGCTGGTGCATGTCCAGCCGGCGCCGTGGCCGCTGCTGGCGCTGCTGCTGGGCATGGTCGGCATCGGCGCGGTGGTGATGATCGCGGCGCTGCTGCAGACCCGGCGCCTCGGCGCCGGGCTGCAGGCCGCGGGCCGGGATTCCATCGTCATCTACCTGGGCTTCTGGCTGCCGATGCAGGCGCTGGCACCGCTGCTGGCCGCCACGGGCCTGCCGCTGGCGCTGCGCGCGCTGCTGCTGCCGGCCGGCGCGATCGCCGCCGCGCTGCTGCTGCACCGGCTGGCGCGGCGCCACGGCGCGGCCTGGCTCTACCGCCGCCCGCCCTCGATGCAACTGGCCGGCCGCTCCGGGGCTGATCGCAACGATGCGCCACCGGCGCGTGCCGCATGATCATCCCATGAGCGAAACCGATTCCAGCCCTCTGCGCATCACCGTGGCCGACAGCCCCGCGGCGCTCGAGGCCCATCGCGCCGCGTGGGAGCAGCTGCTCGAGGCGGTGCCCGACGGACGCGGCGTCTTCTTCTCGATCGGCCTGCTGCGCGCGATGGCACCGATCTACCTGCTGCCGGGCCGGCGCATGCATTTCCTGCTGGTGTGGGCCGGCGAGCGGCTGGTCGGCGCGGCACCGACCGTCATCGACCGGCGACCGGCCTGGCGCGGGGGCGTGCGCCGGCTCGAGTTCTGGGGCGCGGTGCCGGGATCGATGCGCTTCGACGGCGACCTGCTCGTCGCCCGCGCCGACGAGGCCCAGGCCTGCGCACAGGCGCTGGCGCGCCACCTGTCCGGGCCGCGCAGCCCGGTCGAGCTGATCGAGCTGCAGTATTTCCGCGACGTCTCGCCGATGCGCGCGGCCTTCGCGGCCGGACTGCGCGACGCGCGCCTGCAGCCCGAGCCGATGGTCTCGCACCGCGCGCGGCTGAGCGCCGACTGGGAGCGCCATGCCGCGACGCTGGGGCGCTCGATGCTGGGCAAGACGCTCAACCGCCAGCGCGCGATCGAGCGCGACCTGGGCGCGCGGCTGGTGCAGCGCGAGCGGCTCGACGAGGACGAGCTGGCCCAGATCGAGCGGCTGCACTCGCTGCGGCAGCAGACGCTGGAGCAGCGCGGTCGCAGCCGGCATGTGCTCTTCGGCCGCGAGCGCGACCGCCTGGCCTACCGGACGATGCTGGAGCAGCTCGCCGCCGAAGGCCATGCGCGCCATCACCTGCTCAAGGCCGGCGACCGGGTGATCGCCTTCGCGCTCGGCCTGCACCGCGGGCGCACCTTCTTCTACCAGCTCACCGCCTTCGACCCGGAGTTCTCGCGCCACGAGCCGGGTCGGGTGCTGGTCGCCGGCATGCTGCGCGCCGAGATCGACTCCGGCCGGACCGACCTGATCGACATGCTGCCCGGCACCACCAAGGTCAAGCAGGACTTCTGCAACGAGCATTTCGGCCACCAGCGGCTGCAGGCCGCAGGGGCGCCGGGTGTCATGGCCGAGCTGCGCCGCCTGCTGTGGCGGCTCAGCGGCTGGCGCCCCGGCCGGCGCTGAAGCCGGAGCGCTCAGTGCTCGTCGTCCGGCAGTTCCTCGTCGGGAACCATGCCGGCGTCGATGCTGCGGTCGAACAGCTCGATCTCGGTCAGCGCATGCGGGATCAGCGGGCGGTCGAGCGGGCGGCAGACGCGGCGCTGCAGCCGGCCCAGGCGCTCCGAGCGCTCGACGGCGGCGAGAATGTCCTGCGGATTCATCATCAGGGCGAACGGATCGGCGGGAAACGTCGTGTACTGCTGGGCGTTCATCGTGGCACTCCTGAAATCCATGGGTGCACTCTAGGCTCGGGCCCGCGCCCTGCCCATCGGCCACATGCCAGAACGCGTGTCGGAAGCTGTCCGACACGGCGTCCGGCCTCGTCCGTCAGCGCGCCCAGGCCGTGTCAGGCGGGCGTGACAGGCTGCGCATCGGCACCCGCAGCGCCGTCGCGGCGCGGCTTCACCCGCAGCGCGAGCAGCACGCCGGCCACCAGCAGCACGATGCCCGCCAGCGTCGTCGTGCCCGGCCAGCGCCCGCGCATCACCATCGCGTAGCCCAGCGCGGCCAGCGTCTCGAACACGATCAGCTGCCCGAGCAGCGCGGTGGGCAGGCGCTGGCTGGCGGCGTTCCAGCACAGCGTGCCGACCCAGGACGCCAGCAGGCCGACCGCCAGCATCATCAGCACGAAGCGCAGCGGCTCCGGCCCGAAGGGCATGGCCACGCCCAGCCCGGCGGCGCCGGCCGGCGTCAGCGAGACCAGCCCCAGCACGCCGTAGCCCAGCACCGCCAGCGGCAGCGTCATCAGTCCCTGCGCGGTGGCCCAGCTGCGCGGATGGCGGTCCGGGTGGGCGCGCATCCAGTCGGCATTGCGGATCGGGTACCAGGTCCAGCAGGCCACCGCGGCCAGGGCCAGCAGCGCACCGACCAGGTAGCGGCCGGCGTCCAGACCGCCCTCGGCGCGCAGCCGCTCCAGCTCGACCTGGTTGACGCAGGCGATGCCGGCGGCGATCAGCCCCAGCGGCGGCAGCAGCTCGCGCCACGGCAGGCGCTCGTGCGGATCGCGCAGGTTCGAGCAGACGGCGATCACCACCGGCAGCGTGCCGATGATCATCGTCGGCAGCGCACCGCCGGCGCGCTGGATCGCCGCGGCCAGGCAGAGGTAGTACAGCAGGTTGCCGATGGCCGAGAGCCTGAGCGCCTCGATCCAGTCGCTGCGCTCGAGCTCGCGCAGGCGCGCCCGGTCGAACCAGGCGATCGGCAGCGCGATCAGCCCGAAGGCCAGATAGCGGCCGCAGGACAGCAGCGCGGCCGGATAGTCCGGCAGCAGCAGCGGCGTGACGAAGACCAGGCCCCACATGAGACCGGCCACCAGGGCACAGAGAATTCCGATCGACATGCCGGGCAGTGTCGGTCAGGCGTGCCGGCGGGGTCTTGTACCGGATTGCTGCAGCTGCTGGCGGTAGCGCGCCGGCGTCACGCCGTAGCGGCGCGAGAAGGCGCGGGTCAGATGCGCCTGATCGGCCAGGCCGGTGGCCGCAGCCACCTGCGCCAGCGGCTCGCCGGCGGCGATGCGGCGCTTGGCCTCGAGCAGGCGCAGCGCCATCAGCATCTGCTGCGGCGTGGCGTGGTGCTCGCGGCGGAAGCTGCGCAGGAAATGGAAAGGGCTCAGGCCCGCGGCGGCAGCCAGCTCGTCGAGCGTCAGCGGCTCGTCCAGGCGTGCGCGCATCAGCTCCATCACCGGACGGAAGCGCGCCGCGGCGCCGGCCTCGCGCGGCACGGCCGCGTCGCGGGCATGCGGGCGCAGGTGCTCGACCAGCTCGACGAGCAGGCTGTCGAAGGCCAGCGGCTCGGCGCCCTGCGCGGCCGCGCGCCAGAGCCGGTGCATCAGCGCGCTGACCGGCGCGACGGTGCGCGGATCGCGGATCAGCGCCTCGTCGAAGCGCCAGGCCGCACCGCCGCCGAGGCTGCGCAGCAGGTCCTCGTCCAGATAGACCATCCGGTAGGACCAGCCCTGCGGCGTCTCGGCACGGCCGGTGTGCAGGTCCTCGGGCTGCATCGCCACCAGCGTGTCCACCGGCGCGAGGTGCTCGGCGCCGCGCAGCCGGAAGCGCTCGACGCCCTGGTCGATCACGCCGAAGCCGTAGGCGTCATGGCCGTGCGGCTCGAAGGCGCAGTCGACGATGGCGGCGCGGTAGAGCTCCACGCCGGCGCGGTGCGCCGGGCGCAGGAACTCGGCGCGGTCGCGCGGCGAGTCGAAGCGCTCCGGCACGCCTTCCATGGCCGATCCCGGCCGCTCAGGCCTTCACGCAGTCGATGAAGTAGCGCTTGCGCCCGCCGCCGATGTCCTCCTCGACCAGACCGTGCACGTCGGTGTGGAAGCCGGGGAAGCGCTCGTTGAAGTCGCGGGTGAAGCGCAGGTAGTCGACGATGCGCTTGTTGAAGCGCTCGCCCGGGATCAGCAGCGGAATGCCCGGCGGGTACGGCGTCAGCAGCGAGGTGGTGATGCGGCCCTCGAGCTGGTCGATCTCGACGCGCTCGGTGCGGCGGTGCGCGATGTGCGCGTAGGCGTCGCTGGGCTTCATCGCCGGCTCGACGTCCGACAGATAGACCTCGGTCGTCAGGCGCGCGATGTCGCCCTCGGCGTAGGCCTTGTGGATGAGCTGGCACAGGTCGCGCAGGCCCATGCGCTCGTACATCGGGAACTTGGCGGCGAACTCGGGCAGCACGCGCCAGATCGGCTGGTTGCGGTCGTAGTCGTCCTTGAACTGCTGCAGCGCGGTCAGCAGCGTGTTCCAGCGGCCCTTGGTGATGCCGATGGTGAACATGATGAAGAACGAGTAGAGGCCGGTCTTCTCGACCACCACGCCGTGCTCGGCCAGGTACTTCGAGACGATCGAGGCCGGGATGCCGGTCTCGGCGAAGTCGCCCGACACGTCCAGCCCGGGCGTGATCAGCGTCGACTTGATCGGGTCGAGCATGTTGAAGCCGGCGGCCAGGTCGCCGAAGCCGTGCCAGCCTTCGTTGGCATGCAGCACCCAGCCGTCGGCGCGGCCGATGCCCTCGGCGGCCAGCGCCGGCGGGCCCCAGACCTTGAACCACCAGTCGTGGCCGAAGTCGTCCTCGACCTTGCGCATCGCGCGGCGGAAGTCCAGCGCCTCCTTGATGCTTTCCTCGACCAGCGCGGTGCCGCCCGGGGGCTCCATCATCGCCGCGGCGACGTCGCACGAGGCGATGATCGCGTACTGCGGCGAGGTGCTGGTGTGCATCAGGTAGGCCTCGTTGAAGAGGTGGCGGTCGAGCTTCTGCTCCTGCGCGTCCTGCACCAGCACCTGCGAGGCCTGGCTGATGCCGGCCAGCAGCTTGTGCGTCGACTGCGTGGCGTAGACCATCGCCTGCTTCGGGCGCGGGCGGTTCTTGCCCATCGCGTGGTAGCTGCCGTAGAACTTGTGGAAGGCGGCGTGCGGCAGCCAGGCCTCGTCGAAGTGCAGCGTGTCGATCCAGCCGTCCATCATCTGCTTGATGGTCTCGGTGTTGTAGAGCACGCCGTCGTAGGTGCTCTGCGTCAGCGTCATGATCCGCGGCTTGATGCCGCTGGTGTCGACGCCGGCCAGCAGCGGGTTCTTCGCGATCTTGGCCTCGATGGCCTCGCGGGTGAACTCGGCCTGCGGGATCGGGCCGATGATGCCGAAGTGGTTGCGCGTCGGCGTCATGAACACGGGGATCGCCCCGGTCATGATGATCGAGTGCAGGATCGACTTGTGGCAGTTGCGGTCCACCACCACCACGTCGCCCGGCGCCACCGTGTGGTGCCAGACCATCTTGTTGGAGGTCGAGGTGCCGTTGGTGACGAAGAAGCAGTGGTCGGCGTTGAAGATGCGCGCGGCGTTGCGCTCGCTCTGCGCCACCGGCCCGGTGTGGTCGAGCAGCTGGCCGAGCTCCTCCACCGCGTTGCACACGTCGGCGCGCAGCATGTTCTCGCCGAAGAACTGGTGGAACATCTGGCCGACCGGGCTCTTCAGGAAGGCCACGCCGCCGGAGTGGCCCGGGCAGTGCCAAGAATACGAGCCGTCCTGCGCGTAGTCCATCAGCTGCTTGAAGAAGGGCGGCGCCAGGCCGTCGAGGTAGCTCTTGGCCTCGCGGATGATGTGGCGCGCCACGAACTCCGGCGTGTCCTCGAACATGTGGATGAAGCCGTGCAGCTCGCGCAGGATGTCGTTCGGGATGTGCTGGCTGGTGCGCGTCTCGCCGTAGATGTAGATCGGGATGTCCGGGTTGCGGAAGCGGATCTCCTCGATGAATTTGCGCAGGTTCAGCACCGCCGGATCGAGCTCGGGGCCGGGCGTGAACTCCTCGTCGTCGATCGACAGGATGAAGGCCGAGGCACGGCTCTGCTGCTGCGCGAACTGGCTCAGGTCGCCGTAGCTGGTCACGCCCAGCACCTCGAAGCCTTCCTTCTCGATGGCCTGCGCCAGCGCGCGAATGCCCAGACCGGAGGTGTTCTCCGAGCGGAAGTCCTCGTCGATGATGACGATCGGGAAATGGAAGCGCTGCATGGCGGGAGGGTCTCCGAAGACCAGGGGGCGGTGGGACGGGAAAAAAGCGAAGGGCGAAGTGTAGGGCCAGCGCGTGACGGTGCGATGCACCGATGTCAATGCGCTGTCGTGATCGCGGTCCTACACTGTCCGGCACGGGAGGCCCGAGATGCAGTCCGATGTCCTGACCTCATGGTGGATCGCCGCGGCGCTGGTGCTGGCGCTCGAGCTGTTCACCGGCACCTTCTTCCTGCTGCTGCTGGCGCTCGGTCTGGCCGCGGCCGGCGTGGCGGCGCTGCTGGGCGCCGGCAGCGCGGCACAGACGCTCACGGCGGCCCTCGTCGGCGGCGGCGCGATGCTGGCGCTGCGCGCCTGGCGGCTGCGGCGACGCACGGCGCCCGGGTCGGCGACCGATCCGGCCCAGCATCTCGATCTCGGCCTGCAGGTGCGCGTCGAGCGCTGGCGCGACGACGGCCTGGCCGAGGTGTCGCACCGCGGCTGCACCTGGACGGCACGCCTGGACGCGGCGGAGCCGCCCGGCCGCCCCGGCCTGCATGTCATCGTCGGCGTCGACGGCACGACGCTGCGGCTGCGCGCGCTGCGATGAGCGGCCCGCGCCCGGCCTCTTTCCTCCACCGGAGTCCCGCATGGACCTTCTCGCGCTGATCCTTCTCGCCGTCGCGGCGCTGTTCGTCGCCCGCTCGGTCCAGGTCGTGCCGCAGCAGCACGCCTGGATCGTTGAGCGGCTCGGCCGCTACCACGCCACGCTCTCGCCGGGGCTGAACTTCCTGATCCCCTTCATCGAGCGCGTCGCCTACCGCCACTCGCTCAAGGAGATTCCGCTCGACGTGCCCAGCCAGGTCTGCATCACCCGCGACAACACCCAGCTCAAGGTCGACGGCATCCTGTACTTCCAGGTCACCGACCCGATGCGCGCCAGCTACGGCTCGTCGGACTACGTGATGGCCATCACCCAGCTCGCGCAGACCACGCTGCGCTCGGTGATCGGCAAGATGGAACTCGACCGCACCTTCGAGGAGCGCGAGCTGATCAACGCCTCGGTGGTCAACGCGCTCGACGAGGCGGCGCTGACCTGGGGCGTGAAGGTGCTGCGCTACGAGATCAAGGACCTGACGCCGCCGGCGGAGATCCTGCACGCGATGCAGCAGCAGATCACCGCCGAGCGCGAGAAGCGCGCGCTGATCGCCGCCTCCGAGGGCCGCAAGCAGGAGCAGATCAACATCGCCACCGGCGAGCGGGCCTCCTTCATCGCCCGCTCCGAAGGCGAGAAGCAGGCGCAGATCAACCAGGCCGAGGGCCAGGCGGCGGCGATCTCGGCGGTGGCGACCGCCTCGGCCGACGCGATCCGGCGCATCGCCGCGGCGATCCGCGAGCCCGGCGGCGAACAGGCGGTGCAGCTGCAGGTGGCCGAGAAGGCGGTCGATGCCTACGCGGAGCTGGCCCGCACGAACAACACGATGATCGTGCCAGCGCACATGGGCGAGGTCGCCGGCCTGATCGGCTCGGCGATGGCGCTGATGCGCGCGCCGGCCGCACCTCAGTCGTCGTCGCGCGACGCGTCCAGCCCGGGAAAGAGCACCTCGGTGTAGCCGAAGCGGCGGAAGTCGCGCACCCGCATCGGGTAGAGCGTGCCGATCAGGTGGTCGCACTCGTGCTGCACCACCCGGGCGTGAAAGCCCTCGGCGACGCGGTCGATCGGCTGGCCGCGCTCGTCGCGCCCGGTGTAGCGGATGCGCGACCAGCGCGGCACCACGCCGCGCAGCCCCGGCACCGACAGGCAGCCTTCCCAGCCGTCCTCCTCCTCGTCCGAGAGCGGCTCGATCACCGGGTTGATCAGCACGGTGGGCGGCACCGGCGGCGCGTCCGGATAGCGCAGGCTGCGGCCGAAGCCGAAGATCACCAGCGCCAGGTCGACGCCGATCTGCGGCGCGGCCAGGCCGGCGCCCTGCACCGCCTGCATGGTCTCGACCATGTCGGCGATCAGCGCGTGCAGCTCGGACGTGCCGAACTCGGCTTCGGCGAGCGGGCGGGCGGTGCGCAGCAGGCGTGCGTCACCCATCTTGAGAATCTCGCGCAGCGGCATGGCGTGGGAGGCGTCCTGGGGTTCGTGGGCGGGGAAAGCGGAAGGCGGGGTTTCAGGCCGGCCGGCATCGTGCCGACATGCAGGGGAATTGTCACCCGACTCACCCGACCGGTGTCCCTTGCCGATGAGCGCCCGCCCTCTTCCGCCGCCTCCCCGCTCCTTCCGCATCATGCGCGGCCTGCATGGCTGGATGGCCCTGCGCCCGCGCTGGCAGGCCATGCTCGACGCCCGCATGGAGCCCGACTGCATCTTCCGCCAGCCGGCCTGGTACGGCGCGCGGCTGCAGCACCTGTGCGACAGCCCGGACGAGCTGGCCTTCGTCTGCGCGCAGCGCGGCGACCGGCTGGAGGCGGTGCTGCCGCTGACGGTCGACCAGCGCCCCTTCGGCGCCGGCCTGATGACGCTGCGCGAGGCCCGAACGCCGGTGCATGCGCACCAGCTCATCAGCGACCTGGCGCTGGCCCCCGACATGGACGCGGACGATCTCTGGCCCGAGCTCTTCGACTGGCTGCAGGGCTCGGTGGCGGCGCGCGAGATCGGCTGGGACCTGCTGCGCCTCGACGGGGTCATCGCCGGCTCGGGCCTGGACCGCGCGGCCCGCTCGGAGCGCCGGCCGGCCGAATGCTCGATGCCGCTGCGCGAGAGCGCCTGGCTGGACTGCAGCGGCACGCCCGAGCAGGCGCTCGCGCCGGTCAGCCGCAGCCATCACGGCAACGTGCGCCGGCTGATGCGGCGGGCGCAGTCGCGCGGCGCGCTGCGCTTCGAGGTCGTCGAGTCCGGCCCGGCGCTGGAGGCCGCGCTCGAGCAGTTCCTGCAGCTCGAAGCCTCGGGCTGGAAGGCCGAGACCGGCAGCGCGATCGCCCGCAGCGACTCGCTCAGCGGCTTCTACCGCGCGCTGGCGCGCCAGTTCGCCGACCAGCGCACCTGCCGCATCCACCTGCTGCGCCTGGACGGCCAGGCCATCGCGGCGCAGTTCGCGCTGCTGGGCGCACGCACGCTGCACCTGGTCAAGATCGCCTACCTCGAATCGGAGGCCGACCTCGCGCCCGGCCATCTGATCATGCGCGAGGCGATCGAGTCGGCCTGCGCCGACGCGCGCATCGACCGGCTGAGCTTCGTCACGCATCCGCCCTGGGCGCATCTGTGGAAGCCCCACATCGCGCCGGTGTCGCAGCACCTGCTCTTTCACCGCTCGCTGCGCGGCTGGGCGATCGGACAGCTGCGACGCTGGCGACCGGCCGGTCCGGCCGTGCTGCCCCGGCGCTGAGCGCTGCCCCGGCCCTGGCGCCGATGTGAGATATTCGCATCTTCTCGCGCCCCTGCCCTGCCGCCCTTGCTGTCCCGCTGGATCCATCGACGCGCCGTCCTGGCCTTTCTTCTTCTGCCCTGGCTGACGCTGCTGCTGGCGCTGGCCGGACTGGCGCTGCTCGACCACCTGCTCGGTGATCAGGTGATCTCGCAGCAGTGGGCGCTGGAGCCGCACCGCGAGCTGCTGCGCCAGCTGGGCCTGGACCTGCTGTGGCTGGTCGGGGCGCTGTACCTGCTCGGCACGCTGCCGTGGCTCGGCGGTCTGCTGCTCGGCGGCGGGGCGCTGGTCTGGGCCGCGGTGCTGCTGGTCGTGCTGTGCGGCACCGCCGGCATCGGCCTGGGCCTGTTCGCCGGGCTGAAGGCAATGCAGCCGCAGTCGCTGCTGCTCGGCGCGGTCTGCGCGCTGTCGGGCCTGCTGTATGCGCTGGCCACCCACCGCGAGCCGCCGCCCCCGCCGCGCGGGCTGCCGCGCTCGCGCTTCGACCTGCCCGACGACGGCCTGCCGCCGGCCCCGCCCCCCACGACCCGCCCGAGCAGGGTTCCTCCCCCGCTGCCCGTCCTGACCGATCGACATGAAGCTCCGACCACCATTCCCGCAGAGCACTGAGCACGCGCCGGCCCGATGGCGTTCGGCCATCGCGCGCCGCCTGTGCAGTCTCGCGGCGATGGCGCTGGTGGCCTGGCCGGGCAGCGCGGTGCATGCGCAGGCGGCAGGCGCGCCCTCGGCCGGCCGCTCGCATGTCTGGCTGGTCGGCGGCGGCCCGGACCCCGAGGCCTCGCAGGGCCAGATCGAGCTCAACGTGCTGTGGGTGGCCGACATCGTGCGCTCGCTGGCGCCGCAGGCGGACCTGCGCATCTTCTTCGCAGACGCCTCGCCCGAAGTGCGCGACGTGCGCATCTGGAGCCGGCCGGCCGAGGGCCAGGCGACGCTGCAGCCGCTGGCGCGCGTCTTCGGCCAGCAGGAATTCAACGGCAACCAGTACCGCAAGCACCACATCGGCGGCACCGTGCACGGCACCCGCGTCGATCAGCTCGGCGCGACGCTGGCACGCGACTTCTCGGCGCTGCGGCCGGGCGACCGCGGCCTGTTCGTGTTCAACGGCCACGGCCTGCGCGACCTCTCCGACCGGGCCGGCAACACGCTGCGCCTGTGGGACGACACCCGGCTGTCGGTGCGCGAGCTCGAGCGCCTGGCCGGCAGCGCGCCGCCGGCCGTGCCGATGCGCTTCGTCTTCACGCAGTGCTACTCGGGCGGCTTCATGCGCCTGATCCGCCCGCAGGCGCGCGACACGCGCACGCTGGCTGCCTACAACCGCTGCGGCTTCGCCGCCGAGTCTGCCGACCGGCTCTCCGAGGGCTGCTCGGCCAGCATCGACTCGGGCGACTACCGCGACTACACCACCTACTTCTTCGCCGCGCTCAGCGGCATGACCCGCGCCGGCCAGCGCCTGCCGCGCTCGCCCGACCGTGACGGCGACGGCACGGTCACGCTGCACGAGGCGCACCTGTACGCGCTGCTGGAGGGCCACAACGCCGATCTGCCGCGCGCCACCAGCGAGGTCTACCTGGAGCGCTGGCAGCCGGCCTGGCTGCGCTACATCGACACGACCAGCGAACCCGACAACGAGTACGGCCGGCTGGCGGCCGAGCTGGCGCAGCGGCTGGGCCTGCCGCCGCGCGGTCGTGCGCTGCAGCGCGCGCTGCAGACGCGCCACCAGGCGCTGGAGCAGCGGCTCGAGGCGATCGACCGGCAGTCGCACCGGCTCGACGACGAGATCACGCAGCTGCAGCAGCGGCTGCAGCGCGGCCTGGTGCAGCGCTGGCCCGAGGCGGCCCATCCCCACACCGCTGCCTATGCACGCTTCCTGGCCACCGAGCTGGGCGCGGCGCAGTCCTATCTGACGGCGCAGAAGGACTACCCGGCGCTGGCCGAGCGCCAGGACCGCCGGGCTGCCCTCGATCTCGAGCAGGTCGGCGTCGACCGCGACATCACCCAGCTCGACAAGGTGCTGCGGCTGCGCCAGCTCGCGCGCCTGAGCGAGCAGTTCGAGCGCTTCGCCACGCCGTCGGCGCGGCGCGAGTACCAGCAGCTCGACCGCTGCGAGCGCACGCCGCTCTGACTCGGCGCGGCACCGACCGGCCTCAGGCCACCCCGCGCTCCGGCGCGGTCAGCACATGGCGGTATCGCTTCATCGGGCCGGTGTCGACATAGCCCATCCAGCGCGCGACCTCCTCCTCGGCATGGCCGCTGCGCAGCTGGCGCACCGCGAAGGTGTGCCTCAGCCGGAACGGCGAGCCGCCCTCGATGCCCAGCGCGGCCATCAGCGTGACCGCGGCGCGGTGGCAGGCCGGATGCGACCACGGCTTGCCCGCCAGCGTCGACGGAAACACCCAGGGCTCGCGCACGACCGCCTCGCCGAGCCGCGCCCGCACGGTCAGCCAGAAACCCAGCTGGCGCGCCGCCCAGGCGGCGATCGGCACCTGGTGCTCCGGACAACTGCCGTCGGCGACGACCGTCAGCCGCCAGGGCACGCCAGGCTCGTGGCCGCCGTCGATCGTCACGTCGCCCAGGCGCAAGGCCCGCACCTGCCCCGGCGCCAGCCCGGCGCCGAGCATCAGCGCAAGCGCGCAGCGGTCGCGCAGCACCTTCCAGGTGATGCCGCGCGCCAGGTCGAGCGCCTGGAATTCGGTGGCGTGAGCGACCAGCGCCTCGGCCTGGGCATCGGTCAGCACATCCGGCACCGGCGTCAGAGCCGCCGCATTGGCGTAGCGATAGGGCGCTTCCTGCATCAGCGCCTGCGCGGCCTCGAAGGGCTCGCGCCCCTGCTGCTCGCGGGCATGGTTGAGCACCCGGTCGAGCAGCTGCAGCAGCCGCCAGGCGTAGCGCAGCGTCAGCTCGGCGCGCGCCTGCCCGGTGCGGACCCGGCGCAGCGGCCGGGTCGCGGCATGTTCCAGGAACTCGACCAGGTGCTCGCGGTCGAGCGCGCCGTCGCTGTCCGGATCGAGCCGCAGCGTGCGCCCTGCGGCGGTCTCGTCCGCGCTGCCGGCAGGAGCGCAGTAGGCGATGAAGGCGTTCCACATGTCGGCGTAGATCTGCGCCGACTCCTCGCGCAGGCGGCCCTTCTGGCGCGGACCGCGCGCCGGCGCGGAATCGAGCCAGGCCTGGAACTGCTGCTGCAGCCGCTCGGCCAGCGCATCGCCCGGCGAGGGATCGAACAGGGAGAGAGTCGCGGTGTCCATGGAAAGATACTAACGAAAACAGCTTTCCTCGTGCACGTTTCCGAGGGCGTTCCGGGCTTCGTTCAATTAGCTGTTAGTATCTTAAAAGACCTGAGTCACTCTCTTCAGCCGACGGCATCGGCAACAGGACGGCACTTCTCGCAGCAGACGCCCCGATCAGGCCTCAGAATCTCGCATTTCGTCGAACAACACGGAACAAGGTTCAATGAACACCGTCAGCCCGCCCGCCGACCTGCAACTGTGCGTCGAGAACGCCCTGGCCGAAGACATCGGCAGTGGCGACGTGACCTCGGTGCTGCTGTCCCGGGCCCAGCAGGTCACCGCCCGGGTCATGACGCGGGAGGCCGCGGTGCTGTGCGGCCAGCCCTGGTTCGACGCGGTCTTCCGCACGCTCGACCCGACGATCTCGATCGAATGGGCGGTGCCGGAAGGCGCCTCGGTGCAGCCCGACGACCTGCTGTGCACGCTCTCGGGCGGCGCGCGCACGATCTTCACCGGCGAGCGCACCGCGCTGAATTTCCTGCAGACGCTCACCGGCACCGCGACCTCGGTGCGCCGCTATGTCGACGCGGTCGCCGGGACGGGTGCGCGCATCGTCGACACCCGCCAGACCCTGCCCGGCCTGCGCAGCGCGCAGAAGTACGCGGTGCTGGCCGGCGGCGGCCTGAACCACCGCATGGGCCTGCACGACGGCTTCCTGATCGAGGACGTGCACATCGCCTCGGCCGGCGGCCTGCGCGAGGCGATCAGCTACGCACGCGCGCTCGGCCTGAACGTGCCGATCATGGCGGAGATCCGCACCCGCGAGGACACGCTGATCGCGCTCGACGAGGACATCGAGCTGGTCCTGGTCGAGAGCCTGCCGCTCGAGCTGGTCAGGACGGTCGCGCGCATGGTGCGCGAGCACCGCGAATGCGGCGGCCGCACGCTGGTCGAGTATTCCGGCGGCGCCTCGCTGGAGACGGTGCGCACGCTGGCCGAGACCGGGGTCGACCGGGTCGCGGTCGGCTCGATCACCAAGCACCTGCGCGCGGTCGACGTCACGATGCGCATCAGCCGCGAGGCGCAGGCGACGGAGCCGGCCTCGACCTGAGGCCGGACGCGCGGCACAGGCCTGACGGCCGGTCAGGGCCGCTGCAGCGGCCCCTCGGCGGCGAGCTGCGCGGATTCCTCGTCGGTGAACAGGCGCGAGCGGCTCAGGAAGGCCTTGCCCAGCGGGCCCTCCAGGCTGAAGTTGTCGCCGCCCAGCGGCGCGTCGACCGCGTCGATGATCAGCTGGGTGTGCTGCCAGTACGCGTACTGCGAGCCGCTCATGTAGAAGGGCACGCCGCCGACCTGCCCCAGGAACACGTCGGCCGGGCTCAGGGCCATCTCGCCGGGCAGGTAGCAGTTGGGCGCGCTGTTGTCGCAGCAGCCGCTCGACTGGTAGAACATCAGCGTGCCGTGGCGCGCCTTGAGCTGCTCGACCAGCGCCAGCGCGCTGGTGGTGGCGGTCACTCGATCGATCGTCGTCATCGTGCGGTCTCCCGTGCTCCGGAATGCTGGGAGCGGAAAGCAAAACGCAAAAAGGGGTGACCGAAGTCACCCCCAGGACATGGCAGATGTCCGAAACCCGAGGCTGCAGCCACCCCTGGCCGCAGCCCGACCCCGTCGGGGCCAGGATCAGAAGAAGCCCAGCTTGTTCTCGCTGTAGGAGACGAGCAGGTTCTTGGTCTGCTGGTAGTGGTCCAGCATGACCTTGTGGGTCTCGCGGCCGATGCCCGATTCCTTGTAGCCACCGAAGGCGGCGTGCGCCGGGTAGGCGTGGTAGCAGTTGGTCCACACGCGGCCGGCCTTGATCGCGCGGCCCATGCGGTAGGCAGTGTTGCCGTTGCGGCTCCACACGCCCGCGCCCAGACCGTAGACGGTGTCGTTGGCGATCGCCAGCGCGTCGGCCTCGTCCTTGAAGGTGGTCACGGCCAGCACCGGGCCGAAGATCTCCTCCTGGAAGATGCGCATCTTGTTGTGGCCCTTGAACAGGGTCGGCTGGATGTAGTAGCCGCCGGCCAGCTCGCCGCCGAGCTGGGCGCGGTCGCCGCCGATCAGCACCTGCGCGCCTTCCTGCTTGCCCAGTTCGAGGTAGCTGCTGATCTTGTCGATCTGCATCTGCGAGGCCTGCGCGCCGATCATGGTGTCGGTGTCGAGCGGGCTGCCCTGCTTGATGGCGGCCACGCGCGGCAGCACGCGCGCCATGAACTCGTCGTAGATCGATTCCTGGATGACGGCACGCGACGGGCAGGTGCAGACCTCGCCCTGGTTGAACGCGAACAGCACCAGACCTTCGATCGCCTTGTCCAGGAAGGAGTCATCCTTGTCCATGACGTCGGCGAAGAAGATGTTGGGCGACTTGCCGCCCAGCTCCAGCGTGGCCGGGATCAGGTTCGACGCGGCGGCCTGGGCGATGACCTTGCCGGTGGCGGTCGAACCGGTGAAGGCGATCTTGGCGATGCGCTTCGAGGTGGCCAGCGGCATGCCGGCTTCGCGGCCGAAACCGTTGACGATGTTCAGCACGCCCGGCGGCAGCAGGTCGGCGATCAGCTCGGTCAGCACCAGGATCGAGATCGGGGTCGACTCGGCCGGCTTCAGGACCACGCAGTTGCCCGCGCCCAGCGCCGGAGCCAGCTTCCACGCGGCCATCAGGATCGGGAAGTTCCACGGAATGATCTGGCCGACCACGCCCAGCGGCTCGTGGTAGTGGTAGGCGACCGTGTTCTCGTCGACTTCCGACAGCGAGCCTTCCTGGCCACGCAGGCAGCCGGCGAAGTAGCGGAAATGGTCGACCGCCAGCGGGATGTCGGCGTTGAGCGTCTCGCGGATCGGCTTGCCGTTGTCGACGGTCTCGGCGTAGGCCAGCATCTCGAGGTTCTGCTCGAGGCGGTCGGCGATCTTCAGCAGGATGTTGGAGCGCTCGGTGACCGAGGTCTTGGCCCACTTGTCGGCCGCGGCGTGCGCGGCGTCCAGCGCCAGCTCGACGTCCGCTTCGTTCGAGCGGGCGGCCTGGGTGTAGACCTGGCCGTTGACCGGCGTGACGACGTCGAAGTACTGGCCGGTCACCGGCGCAACCCACTTGCCGCCGATGAAGTTGTCGTAGCGCGACTTGTACTGGACCTTGGCGCCCGGGGTGTTCGGATTCGCGTAGAGCATCGATGTCTCCTTCAGTGTTGATGCCAGGGGTTGAGATGCCAGCTCCATTGCGAAGGTCGTGCCAGCCCTGCGCCATCCCGGCCCTCCCCCCGTTTTCAGGGACCGGGACGGACATTCCGACAGGAATGGCCTGTTTCCTGCTGGAAACCTGTTCATTGAGCAACCCACGGGGATGCGGTGTCATCCATCGAGACAGTACATACCCGGTATCGCCGCACACCGAAAAACTTGTCACGGATCGACTCACTGCCGGCTGGCCCTTGTTGAAGCAATTGGCACCGGAAGACATAAGGGTAAACACCAAATGAACGATTCCAGTCGCCCCGGGGGGGGGCGGTCCTCGCGGCTGCGGGGTCTCAGGCACGCGCTGGGCAGCGGCGAGCCGCTGCCGGCGGACATCCCGGTCGAGCCGCTGCTGCAGCGCTCGTGGCAGCGCAGCCGCGCGGCCGGTCTGACCCCGGCCGGCCTGGGCAGCAGCGCGCCGCACGCCTCGGCCGTGCAGCTCGCGCGTGCACGCGAGCGCCATCGCGAACTGATCGACCATGCCCGGCCGGTGCTGGAGTTCCTGTTCGAGCAGACCTGCGGCACCGACAGCGTCGTGCTGCTGGCCGACGCGCAGGGCATGGTGCTCGACGCGATCGGCGACACCGGCTTCAGCCAGCGCGCGGCCCGGGTGGCCCTGCGCCCCGGCGCGATCTGGCACGAGCAGTGGCGCGGCACCAACGCGATCGGCACCTGCCTGGTCGAGGAGCAGGCGCTGGTCATCCATGGCGACGAGCACTATCTGGACCGCAACGGCTTCCTGACCTGCGCGGCCTCGCCCATCGTCGATCCGGCCGGGCAGATCATCGGCGCGATCGACATCAGCGGCGACCACCGCCAGGCCCATCCGCACACGCTCGGCCTGGTGCGCTCGGCCTCGCGCATGATCGAGCAGCGCCTGTTCGAGACCCGCCACGCGCAGGGGCTGCGGCTGCGCTTCCACGCCCGGCGCGAGGGCATCGCCAGCCTGACCGAAGGCCTGATGGCGCTGTCGGACGACGGCTGGCTCATCGGCGCGAACGCCGCAGCACTGTCGATGCTGGGGCTGGAGCGCGGCCACATCGGCGCGCTGCGCGTCGACGCGCTCTTCGGCCTGGACGTGCACAGCGTCGAGGCGATGGCGCGGCTGATGCCGCCCGAGCCACGCCAGGTGCGCTGCGCCGACGGCACGATGCTGTGGATGCGGGTCGACAGCAGCCCCTCGGGCATCGAGGTGATGGCGCGCCGCACCGACTGCGTCGACCCGGCCGCGCTGTCCGCGTCCGAGGCCGCCGGCGCGGACGCCACGCCGGACGCGCCGAGGGCGATGGCGGTGCCTGTGCCGCCGCGGGATCGCCTGCCGGATGCGCTGGACGGCTTCGAGCTGGGCGACCCGACGATGCGCCAGGTGGTGGCGCGGCTAAGGCGGCTCGGCGAGCCGCCGATCGGGCTGGTGCTGCAGGGCGAGTCCGGCACCGGCAAGACCGCGCTGGCGCAGGCGGTGCATCGCAGCGGCGTCCGGCGCGCCGGGCCGCTGCAGACGCTGCACTGTGCCAGCCTCGACGAGATGCATCTGGACGACGCGCTGTTCGGCCGCCCGCTGGAGCGCCCGCCGGCACCGGGCCTGCTGCGCCGCGCGCGCGGCGGCACGCTGGTGCTCGACGAAGTGGCCGATCTGCCGCTGACGCTGCAGGCGCGGCTGCTGAGGGTGCTGCAGGACGACCTGCTCGCGCCGCTGCCCGGCGAGCCGGTGCTGCCGCTCGATGTCGCGCTGGTGTGCACCAGCCGGCGCCGCCTGATCGACGAGGTCGCCTGCGGCCGGCTGCGCGAGGACCTGTACTACCGGCTCAACGGCCTGACGCTGATCCTGCCACCGCTGCACGAGCGCGGCGACCTGGCGGCGCTGTGCCGGCAGCTGCTGGACGCGGCCGGATCCGCAGCGGCGGTCGAGCCGGCGCTGCTGGCGCGCCTGGCCGACTACCGCTGGCCGGGCAATGTGCGCCAGCTCGCCAACGCGCTGCGCGCGGCCTGCGCGCAGCTCGAACCCGGCGAGCGCATGATCCGCCGCGAGCACCTGCCCGACGACCTGATCGAGGAGCTCGCCGCGCTCGATCCGCCCCCGGCCGCGGCGGGCAGCCCGGCCGGCACGGCGCCGACCCGCGCCGAGGTCTCGTCCGACGAGGCGTCACGCATGCTCGCGCAGTGCGGCGGCAACCTGTCGGAGACGGCTCGCCGGCTCGGCATCAGCCGCAACACGCTCTACCGGCGGCTGCGCGAGGCGTCGGCAGGATCGGCGGGGCCTGGAGAGGCCGGCGGCAGCGCCAGCAGGTGACCCATCTTCTCGCGCTTGGTCGCGAGATAGGCGGCGTTCTCGGGGTTGGCGTCGATCTCGTGCGGCTCGCGCTGCACCACCTCGATGCCCTGCTGCTGCAGCGCCAGCAGCTTGATCGGGTTGTTGCTCATCAGGCTGACCGAGGCGATGCCCAGGTCCTGCAGGATCTCGGCGGCGGCCTCGAAGCGGCGGCTGTCGGGCGGATGGCCCAGCGCCAGATTCGCCTCGACGGTGTCCAGGCCCTGGTCCTGCAGCGTGTAGGCGCGCAGCTTCTCGTCGATGCCGATGCCGCGGCCCTCGTGGCCGCGCATGTAGACCACCACGCCGCGCCCGGCCTCGCGGATGCGCTCGAGCGCCAGACGCAGCTGCGGGCCGCAGTCGCAGCGCAGCGAGCCGAAGATGTCGCCGGTCAGGCACTCGGAATGCACCCGCACCAGCACCTCGCGCGCGCCGGCCAGCTCGCCGCGGTGCACCGCCATGTGCTCGATGCCGGTGCTGCGGTCGTAGTAGGAACTGATGGTGAAGTCGCCATGCTCGGTGGGCAGGCGCGCGCTCGGACCGCGCCGGACATGGGCATGGACGCCGGGCGCAGGTCGGGCGTCGGAGGCATCGGCGGCCGGATCGGCCGCCGGCCGGAAGATCGTTTCGGGCTTCATCGCAACATCGTCGGTCTGGAGCGGCATTGTCGCCGCATCCGCGCCGGCGTGCAGGCGAGCGCCCTCAGCCGCGCGCCTCGCGCAGCGCCGCGCGCCGGCCGATCTCGATCTTCGCGATGGCGTTGCGGTGCACCTCGTCGGGACCGTCGACCAGGCGCACGGTGCGCTGGTGCGCGTACATCTCCGACAGCCAGCTGTCCTGACTGAGACCCGCCGCGCCATGGGCCTGGATCGCCCAGTCCACCACCTGGCAGGACACCTTGGGCGCCACCACCTTGATCATCGCGATCTCGGCGCGGGCGACCTTGTTGCCGACGGTGTCCATCATGTGCGCCGCGTTCATCGTCAGCAGCCGCGCCTGGTCGATCATGCAGCGCGACTCGGCGATGCGCTCGTGCCAGATCGACTGCGCCGACAGCGGCTTGCCGAAGGCGACGCGGGTGTTCAGGCGGTCGATCATCAGCTCCAGCGCGCGCTCGGCCGCGCCGATCGAACGCATGCAGTGGTGGATGCGCCCCGGGCCCAGGCGCCCCTGCGCGATCTCGAAGCCGCGCCCCTCGCCGAGCAGGATGTTGCCGGCCGGCACCCGCACGTCCTCCAGCAGCACCTCCATGTGGCCGTGCGGCGCGTCGTCGTAGCCGAAGACGCTCAAGGGGCGCAGCACCGTCACGCCCGGCGTGTCGCGCGGCACCAGCACCATCGACTGCTGCAGGTGGCGCGGTCCCTCGGGATCGGTCTTGCCCATCACGATGAAGATCTCGCACTTCGGATGCCCGGCCCCGGACGAGAACCACTTGCGGCCGTTGATGACGTACTCGTCGCCGTCGCGCCGGATCGAGCATTCGATGTTGGTCGCGTCCGACGAGGCCACCGCCGGCTCGGTCATCAGGAAGGCCGAGCGGATCCGGCCGTCGAGCAGCGGCTCGAGCCAGCGCGTCTTCTGGGCCTCGGTGCCGTAGCGCTCGAGCGTCTCCATGTTGCCGGTGTCGGGCGCCGAGCAGTTGAAGACCTCGCCGGACCAGATCACCCGGCCCATCAGCTCGCACAGCGGCGCGTAGTCGAGGTTGGACACCCCGCCCTCGCCCTTGTGCGCATGCGGCAGGAACAGGTTCCACAGGCCGGCCTCGCGGGCGAGCGGCTTGAGCTCCTCGACCAGCGGCACCGGCTGCCACGGATTGCCCGCGGCCCGCAGCGCATGCATCTGCTGCTCGTAGAGGGCCTCGTTCGGCAGGATGTGGCGATCGAAGAAGGCCTGCAGGCGCTCGAGCAGCGCGCGGCCGTGCTCGGAAGGGGTGATCAGGGGCATGGGGCGGTCTCCTTGGAGAGAACCGATTGAATCACTGCCCTGCCCGGCCTCCCGTCGCGCAGGCGACGGCCCCTCAGTCGCCGTGGCGCCAGCCCGGCTGCCAGTCACGGCGCCAGCCGCGACGGTCGCCATCGCCGTCGCCGCGCCAGTCGTCGTCATCGCGCCAGTGGCGCGGACCGTGGCGATGGCGCGGCCAGGGACGCTCGGGCTGGACATAGATCACCTGCGGCTGCGGCTGAACGTAGACCGGCGCCGGCGCGTAGACACGGGGAACCGGCGCGGGCGCCGGGTAGACCACCACCGGGGGCGCGGGCAGCTGGATGCCGACCGACCATTGCACGCCGCCGGCGCGGGCGGACGGCACGGCAGCCGCACCGGCCAGCACCAGCAGCGCCAGCAGGCGCGGCAGGGCGGGCGTCGGGATCAGGGGGAGGCGAATCGTCACGGCAGTCTCCATCGGTGAATTCGCCCACAACGCCCGCGTCAACCCTCCCGAGGACAGCCTCGGCCGCCTCTTCAGGAAATTCGAAGGTGGCGGCAGGCCGGATTGAACTTTCATCGGCCGCCCCGCATCTCATGCGCGGGCCGCTGCCGATGGCCGGATGCCTGCCGGAGCTGCGGCCCGATTCCCTCCCCTCTTCACCCCCAAGGAGCCAAACGCATGGGTCTGTTCGACATGTTCAAGAGCGATTCCGGCGACAAGATGACGCCGCACCTCGCGTTCACCACCGCGCTGATCTACATGATGAGCGCGGACGGCGAGATGGACAGCGAGGAGGTGGGCCACCTGCTGTCGGTGCTCGGCGGCAAGGACGACGGACGCGGCACGATCGGCGTGGGCGCGCAGAACCAGGCGCTGCTGGACTCGGCGCTGAAGTACCGCCGCAAGAACTCGCTCGACACCTTCCTGGCCGAGGCCGCCCCGCTGCTGACCGACGCGCAGAAGATGTGCATCCTGGTCAACCTGATCGACTCCTCGCTGGCCGACGGCCAGCCCGAGCCGGAGGAGCAGCAGATGTTCGGCAAGTTCCTGCAGGCCTTCGGCGTCACCGAGGAGCGCTTCCGCCCCTTCTTCGAGGTCATCGTGCTGAAGAACGACCGCTCGGTCTTCACCAACCAGAGTCATCCGAAGAACGCCCCGGGCTATCAGGTCAAGCTGTCGATGTGATCATCGCCCCGGGGCCGTGCCTGGCCCCGGCGCAGCAAGAGGGGCGGCCTGCGGGCCGCCTCTGTCGTTTCAGGCCGAATTCAGGCCGAGAACTCTTCCGTGTCGATCTCGGTCTGGGTGGCGCCGTTGTAGCGCGCGCCGGCCACGTTGCCCTGATGGATCGCCGCCTCCAGGCGGGCCCTCTGTGCGGGCGTCAGCGTCACGGCGGCCGCACCCAGGTTCTCTTCCAGATGGGCCACGCTCGTGGTGCCCGGGATCGGAAGGATGTGGTCGCCGCGGTGCAGCAGCCAGGCCAGCGCCAGCTGCGCCAGCGTGCAGCCGGCCTCCTCGGCCACGGCCCGCAGCGGCTCGAGCCGCTGCAGGTTGGCGGCGTAGTTGGCCGGAGCGAAGCGTGGCATCGCGCGGCGGATGTCCTTCGCATCGAAGCCGGAGACATCGCGCAGCGTGCCCGGCAGGAAGCCGCGCGCCAGCGGGCTGAACGCGACGAAGGCCACGTCCAGCTCGCGGCAGGCCTCCAGCACCGCGATCTCCGGGTTGCGCGTCCACAGCGAATACTCGGTCTGCAGCGCGGCGATCGGGTGCACCGCATGCGCGCGGCGCAGCGTCGATGCCGACACCTCCGACAGGCCGATCGCGCGGATCTTGCCCTCGCGCACCAGATCGGCCAGCGCGCCCACCGACTCCTCGATCGGCACCGCCTTGTCCCAGCGGTGCAGGTAGTACAGGTCGATGACGTCGGTGCGCAGGCGGCGCAGCGCCGCCTCGCAGGTGGCCTTGAGCGTGGCCGGGCGGCCGTCGATCACGCGCCTGCCGTCGACGCCGGTCATGCCGCACTTGCTCGCGAGCGTGAAGCGGTGGCGGTGCGGTGCCAGCACCCGGCCGACCAGCTCCTCGTTGGCACCGAAGCCGTAGAGCGCCGCAGTATCGAAGTGCGTCACGCCCAGCTCCAGCGCGCGCAGCAGCACGCCGGCGGCCTCCTCGGGCGCCGGCGGCACCCCATAGGCATGGCTGAGATTCATGCAGCCCAGCCCGATCGGGGCCACGTCGAAGGGGCCGAGGCGGCGTGTCGCGAGGGTCATCAGGGTCTCCTTCCGGTTTCAGGCATCCGGTTTCAGGCATCCGGTTTCCGCGCATTTTGCGCAGCCCGGGCGATGCCGGCCAGAGCATGGACCGCCTAGCAGCTATGCCTCGACGACATCGCGAGATGCGAGATCCTCCACCCTCTTCGCGCGGGACTCAGCGCGGCGGCGCCGGATGGGCGGCCGGCGGCTGGTTCAGCAGGCACCAGTAGAGCTTGATCTGCGAGGTCACCTCGAGGAACTTGTCGAAGTCGACCGGCTTGACGATGTAGGAGTTGGCCCCGTCGCGGTAGGCGGTGGCGATGTCGCAGTCCTCGATCGAGGAGGTCAGCACGACGATCGGCACCGAGCAGGCCAGCGGATGCTCGCGGAAGCGCCGCAGCACCTCCAGGCCGTCGACCTTGGGCAGCTTCAGGTCGAGCAGCACCACCAGCGGCAGCGGCTCGCCGGCCTCCCAGCGCGGCAGCCAGGCCAGCGCCTCGGCGCCATCGCGCGCGACCTCCAGCGGATTGATCAGCTGGCTGCGCGCGAAGGCGCGCCGCGTCAGGTCGAGGTCGATCGGGTTGTCCTCGACCAGCAGGATCGCGCGGCGCACCGGCTCGGTCGTGATCATCGCGGCAGCTCCAGGAAGAAGGTGGCGCCCCGGCCCGGCGTGCCCTCGGCCCACACGCGGCCGCCCATGCGCTGCATGGCCTTGCGCACGATCGCCAGACCGATGCCCGTGCCGGGATAGGCCTCGACGCGCTCGAGCCGCTGGAAGATCTCGAAGATCCGGTCGTGATACTGCATGTCGAAGCCGATGCCGTTGTCCTCGACGGACAGAATAGCGCAGTCCCCCGGCGTGGAGCTGACGCGCACCGTGACCCGGGGCGACGCACTGCGCGCGCTGAACTTCAGCGCGTTGTCGAGCAGGTTGCGCAGCGCCATGGCCAAGCCGTCGGCGTCGGCGCGCACGCTCAGGACCCCGGCCGCCTCGACCTCGGGGGCGACCTGCAGATCGATGCGCGAGCGCACCAGCGGCTCGTCGGCGCAGCGCAGCTCGATGGTGCGCCGCGCCAGGTCGAGCAGGTCGACAGGCACCGGCCGCACCTGGCGCTGCTCGAGATGGCAGTAGGCCAGCAGGTCGTGGATCAGCTGGTTCATCTGGCCGACGCCGTGGCGGATGCGCGCCACCAGATCGCGCGCGCCGTCGTCGAGCAGGTCGCCATGCACGAGCTGCAGCATGCGGCTGTAGCCGTCGATGCCGCGCAGCGGTGCCTTCAGGTCATGCGAGACGCTGTAGGTGAAGGTGGCCAGCTCGCGATTGGCCGCGGCGAGATCGGCGGTGCGCTCGGCCACGCGGCGCTCGAGCTCGGCATGGAAGCGGCGCATGCGGAACTCGTTCTCCTTCATGTCCGAGATGTCGTAGCAGTAGCCGATGAAGCCGATGAAGCCGCCCTGGCTGTCATGGCGCGGCGAGCCGTCGTCGCGGATCCAGCGGTAGCGGCCGTCGGCGGCACGCAGCCGGTACTCCATGCTGAAGCTGCGCCGCGCGGCGAACGCCGCCTTGTAGGTCAGCAGGCAGCGCTCGATGTCCTCGGAATGCACCCCTTCGGTCCAGCCGCTGCCCAGCTCCTGGTCGAGGGTGCGGCCGGTGAAGTTCAGCCAGGGCAGGTTGAAGTAGTCGCAGCCCATGTCGAGCCCGGCGGTCCAGATCAGCGCCGTGCCCTGGTCGGCCAGGGTGCGGAAATGCTGCTCGCGCTCGCGCAGCTCGCGCTCGAGCTGCTGCTGGGACTCCAGCAGGTCGACCAGCGCCAGCCTCGCCTGCTCGGCCGCGGCCAGCAGCCGGCGCGACTCGTCGACCCTCGCGGCCTGGGCCTCGACGCGCCGGTCGCTGCCGAGCAGCGCCTCGGCCTGCCGGCTGGCGACGATGCGCTGGTCGAGCAGACGCGAGACATGCCGGCCGAGCGACTCCAGCATCTCGAGCTGGGCCGGCTCGAGCCGGCGCGGCCGGTGATCGAGCACGCACAGCGCGCCAAGCCGCTCGCCGCCGGACAGGCGCAGCGGCACGCCGGCATAGAAGCGGTTGCGCTGCTCGCCGACCAGCGGGTTGCCCTGGAAGCGCTCGTCCTGCAGCGCGTCCTCGCAGACCAGCGGCCCGTCGCCGAGCATCGTGTGCGCGCAGGCCGAGATCGAGCGCGGCGTCTCCGGCACCGGCACATTGATGCGCGACTTGAACCACTGGCGATGGCGGTCGACCAGCGTGATCGCGGCCACCGGCGCCGTGCAGATGCGCGCGGCCAGCGCGGTCAGCTCGTCGTAGAGCGGCTCGGCGGCGGTGTCGAGAATGGCGCAGCGCGCCAGCGCCTGCAGCCGGGCGTCCTCGTCATCCGGAATCGGGGCAGCGATCATGGGCAAGCTCCTCGAAGATCCGTCAGCCCGGCCATCAGCCCGGCAGCGAGCTGGCGGCCGCGGCCTGGGGCAGGCCGCGCGCCAGCTCGGACAGCAGTCGGGTGGCCTGGCGCAGCAGCGGCGTGGCACGCTGGCGCGACGACACCACCCGGCACAGCACGGTGCGCAGCCCCGGGTCCAGGATCGGCCGCACCGCCAGCAGGTCGGCCCGGCCCGAGGCCGCCACCGCGCTGGCCGTCAGCACCGCCTGGCCGTAGCCGGCGCAGACCAGATCGATGATCGCCGCGACGCTGGAGACCTCCCAGGCGATGTCGAGCCGCAGCCCGGCGTGCATCGCTCGCGTCTCGAGCAGCCGGCGCAGCACATGCGCCCGCTCGGGCAGCACCAGGCGGCGCTGCGGCAGCTCGCCGATCGGCAGCGGCGCGCGGTCCTGCGCGTCCGCGTCACCGGCACGCTGCACCAGGCACAGCGGCTCCTCCAGCAGCGGCGTGAACTCCAGACCCGGCTGCATGTCCGGGTTGTAGAGCAGCCCGAGGTCGACGCGCCCGGAGGCGATCCACTCCGCCACATGCGAGGACAGGCCCTCGACGATGGCCAGCTGCGCGAGCGGCATGCGCCGGCGAAAGCCGTCGATCAGCGGCAGCGTGAGCTGGCGGCCGATCGTCGGCGGCAGGCCGATGGTGATGCGGCCGACCGGCTCGTCGCGGCTGGCCGCCATGTCGGCACGCGCCTCGCCGACGCGCTGCAGGATCGCCAGGCTGTGCTCGAGCAGGCGCCGGCCCGGCTCGGTCAGCGTCACGCCGCGGCCGTTGCGCAGCAGCAGCGTCTCGCGCAGCTCGATCTCGAGCGCGCGCACCTGCCGGCTCAGCGCCGACTGCGCGATGCCCAGCACCACCGCCGCGCGGCTGAAGCTGCGCAGCTCGGCGACATGCACGAAGTAGTCGAGTTGTTTCAGATCCATCGGATGCGCAGTATGCCGCCGGCATCGTCCGCGCGCAGCGCGCGCAGAGGGATCGGTCAGTGGGAGCGCACGAACATGTAGACGGCGAAGATCGTCATGCCCATCAGCCGCAGCGTGTCCTTCTGCCAGTCGATGCGCAGCAGCGGCGCGGGCACCTGGCTGGCCGGCATCGAGCGCACCGCGCAGTGCCAGGCGCCGATGCCCAGCGCCATCAGGAAGAACAGCGCCGGCCCGTAGGTGCGCGACAGGAACCAGGCGCAGGTCAGGTAGCCGACCATCGACGAGCGCAGCAGCGAGGCGGTCTTCCAGGCCGGCGAGCCTTCGGGCAGCTGGTCGAGCGTGCGGCTCAGGCCCTTGTAGGTCAGCACGATCATGCCCATCCAGACGAAGTAGCCCACCAGCCCCAGCTCGGCGAAGCACAGCACGAAGGAGTTGTGCGCCGTCAGGTAGTTGTACTCGAGGTAGTTGCCGTAGCCGGCGCCGAAGATCGGATGGCCCTTGAGCAGGTCCAGCCCGATCGTCCAGGACTCGATGCGCTCCTCGGCCGAGCGCTCCTTGCCGGAGAACTCGCGTCCGCCCGACATGTTGCCCACCAGCTGCGCGCCGGCCATCACGCCCAGCAGCAGCACCGTCTTGGTCGTGCCCAGCGCCTTGCGCACGCCGAAGAACAGCAGCGAGGCCAGCCCGATCAGCGCGCCGCGCGACTGCGACAGGAAGATCGCGTAGATCATCGCCGCCCCGGGCGCGATCACCATCACCAGATTGCGCAGGCGCTGGCCGGCGCGCCAGCCCGCCCACAGCATCGGCATCGACATCACCAGCACCTGGGCGAAGTCGTTCGGGTCGGCCAGGAAGCCCACGCTCTTCAGCCGCCACAGGAACCAGCCGGAATCGTCGTGCGCCGGAATGACCGTCTTCAGGTCGGGCATCGTCGCCGGATCGTCGTTGTCGTGCGCGGGCGCGGTCTGGTACAGCACCAGCTGCTCCCTGTACTGGCCGGTGTGGTAGGCGTTGATGCCGATGACCGAGTTCAGCACCATCGCCAGCACCACCGCGTTCATCGTGCTCTTCAGGCGGTCGAGCGTCGTCAGGTTCAGCGCCGCCAGCAGGAAGAGCATCGACGAGGTGCTGAAGTCGCTGATCGCCTCCATCGTGCCGCCGGCCCAGGGCGACAGCAGCTTGGACACGCCGATCAGCGCCCACAGCCAGAAGAGCAGCTTGAAATGGATCGGGCGCGCGCCGGCCTCCTTCTTCGCTGCCGCGGCGACCACCGAGGTGATGACCGCCAGCAGCCACAGCCACAGCATCGGGCGCAGCTCGCCCAGCTCCGGCGCGAACAGCTCCACCGGGCGAAAGAAGGTCAGCAGGATATAGGCCTGGAACAGCTTGAAGCTCATGGTCGGGCGATCTTAGGAAGCCCGCCGCGGGGTACTTTCGGGTATTGGGCGACGCCCCGACAAAGCGCCGACAAAAGTGATTTCTCGATTCAAGTGACGATTTCGAACAACCGTAAATGAAACAGTTGAAACCTGATCCGTCACGGGATCCGGCACGGTCTGCGTGCGAGTTCCGCCCGCAGGACGTGCCGCCGCGGACGCGGACCTGCTACGCTTGCCGCCCCGGCGGCCCGCTGCGCGGCCGGGCTGTGCGATCCCACCATGACGACCCCATGCACTTCGAAGACGACGAGACCCTGGAAGCCGCCCGCGCACGCAACATCCGCGACGCGCTGTATGAAGACATCGGCCGCTGCGACTGGACGGCCGAACTGGTGCCAGCCGACCGCCGCGTGCAGGCCCGCGTGGTCGCCAAGGAGGACGGCGTGCTGTGCGGCCGCGACTGGTTCGACGGCTGCATGCACGGCTGCGATGCCTCGATCCGCGTCGACTGGGCGGTGGCCGAGGGTGCGCGCTTCACGGCCGGCACCGAGCTGTGCCGCATCGACGCGCCGGCGCGCGCGCTGCTCAGCGCCGAGCGCTCGTCGCTGAACTTCCTGCAGATGCTCTCGGCGGTGGCCACCGTGACCCGCCAGCATGTCGACGCGATCGCCGGACTGAGCCCGAACCCGAACGGCTGCGTGGTGCTCGACACCCGCAAGACGCTGCCCGGCCTGCGCCAGGCGCAGAAGTACGCGGTGCGCGTCGGCGGCGGCGCCAACCAGCGCCTGGCGCTGTGGCACGGCATCCTGATCAAGGAAAACCACATCGCCGCGGCCGGCGGCATCACCGCGGCGCTGAAGGCCGCGCAGGCCCTGGACTCGGGCGTGAGCATCCAGATCGAGGTCGAGAGCCTGGTCGAGCTGGAGGAGGCGCTGGACGCCGGCGCCACCAGCGTGCTGATCGACGACTTCTCCTTCGACGACATGCGCGCGGCCGTGGCGCTGAACCGGGGGCGCGCGCTGCTGGAGGTCTCCGGCGGCGTCGACATGACGACCATCCGCGAGATCGCCGCCACCGGCGTCGACCGCGTCTCGATCGGCCGCCTCACCAAGGACGTGCGTGCCATCGACCTGTCGATGCGGGTGCTGCCGGCCGCGCGCGAGATCGCGCCGGGCCTGGTGGTGCGCGGCTTCGAGCCGCCGCTGCGGCTGGCCGACTTCCGCCTGATCGCGTTCGACATGGACTCGACGCTGATCAACATCGAGTGCATCGACGAGATCGCCGACGCGGTCGGCCGCAAGGCCGAGGTCGCCGCGATCACCGCCGCGGCGATGCGCGGCGAGATCACCGACTTCAAGGACAGCCTGCGCCGTCGCGTGGCGCTGCTGGCCGGCGTGCCGGTGTCGGCGCTGGAGGCGGTCTGGACCGAGCGGCTGCGCCTGAACCCCGGCGCCGAGACGCTGGTGCGCACCTGCCAGGCCGCCGGCCTGAAGATCGTGCTGGTCTCGGGCGGCTTCACCTTCTTCACCGACCGGCTGCGCGATCTGCTGCAGATCGACCACACCCGCAGCAACCTGCTGGAGGTCGACGCCGACGGCCGCCTCACCGGCCGGGTGCTCGACCAGGACTGGGGCGACATCTGCGACGGCGAGGAAAAGCGCCGCACGGTGCTGGCCCTGTGCGCGCAGCACGGCATCGACCCGCGCCAGGCCATCGCGATGGGCGACGGCGCCAACGACCTGCCGATGATGGGCGCGGTCGGCCTGTCGGTGGCGCATCACGCCAAGCCGGCGGTGCGCGAGCGCGCGATGGTGGCGATCGAGTCCGGCGGCCTGGACCGGCTGCTGGAGGTGGTGCGGCCCTGAACGGCGCCGGCGCTCAGCCGCGCCCGCCCGGCGTCGCCTGCACGCCGATCTCGTCGAGCCAGTCGTCGTAGTCCTGCAGGCTCAGGCCGAGCGCGTGCAGCGCCAGCGCGCCGCCGCGCTGCCATTCGACATGCTGGCGGTGCCGCGCGGCCGGGCGCACCGTCATGCGGTCGGCCACCAGCCCGAGGGCGACCAGCGTGCGCACCTGCGGCTGGCCCGGCGCGCTCAGCACCCGGTCGTCATGGTGGCGACCGACCGCGGCGGCCAGCTCCGCATCGAGCCCCCAGCCGCGCGCGATCGCGCAGGCCACCTCGGCATGATCGGTGCCGTGGCGCCCGCGCTCGACCTCGGTGACCGGCCGGTGGCCGAGATTGGCCTCGGCCAGCGTGACGCGGTAGCTCGGCGCCTGCAGCTCGAGCATCATCAGCGCCACCGCGCTGTCGCACAGCAGCCCGAAGGCCAGCGCCAGATCGGCGGGCACGCCACCGTGGCGGCGCGCCAGCCAGGCCAGCACGCGCGCGCGGTGCAGGCCGTGTTCCCAGAATCCGGCCCATGACGCGCAGGGGCCGCCGGCGCCATCGCGCTGCTGCGCCAGCGCCCGCATCTGCCCGACCAGCGCCAGCACGCCGAACAGGTCGACCGCCCGGTGCGCGCCGAAGCCGTCGATCGCCGCCTCGAAGGTCGAGCGGCGCCCGCCCGGCGGCCCCAGGCCGAGCGCGACCGAGCACTGCATCAGCGTCGCGCAGCTCGGCGCATCCAGACAGGCCGCCAGCCGCGACAGCGCCGCCGCCGGCTCGCCGCGCAGCTGCGTCAGCAGCAGCGGCGGCTGCGGCAGCGCCAGCCCGCCCGGCGCGGGCAGCCCCGGGCCCTGCGAGGGCGGCGCCGCACCGTCGGCCGCCTCGGCGGGCACGGGCAGGGCGTTGCACAGCAGGGTTTCGGTCATGAGCATATTTCGGCCCGGACCGACGGGGGCTGTAAGGACGGAGCGTGCAATCTGCACGGCCGCGGTGCCGACGCGGGCGGCGGCAGGACGGCGATCCGTCCGGAATCAGATCGGAATCAGGCCGGACGCGCCGCCATCACGACGATGCCGTCGGCATCGGCGCAGATCCAGTCGCCGGGGCGCACCGTCACGCCCTGGATCTGCACCGGCTGGTCGAGCAGGCCGGGCTGGCGCCGCTCGGTGGGCAGCGGCATCGGCGCCAGCGCGCGAATGCCGACATCGCAGGCCGCCAGCTCGGCCACGTCGCGCACGCAGCCGTCGACGATGACGCCGGCCCAGCCGTTGCGCGCGGCCGCCGCTCCGATGTTGCCGCCCACCAGCGCGCGGCGCAGCGAGCCCGCGCCGTCGACCACCAGCACCCGGCCCTCGCCCGGCCCCTCCAGCAGCGCCTTGACCGAGGTGTTGTCCTCGAAGCACTTGACGGTGACCGCGGGGCCGCTGAACGCGGCGCGGCCGCCGAACTCGCGGAACACCGGCGGCAGCACGCGGAAGTCGCCGCTGGTGTCGCCCTTGAAGCGGTCGCACAGGTCGCAGGTCGGGATCAGGTCGGTCGTCACGGAAGCTCTCCTCTCGAGTCTCGAGGCCAGGGGTGAAAAGGTCCGCGACGATGCCACGCCGGGCTGACGTCACCCTGGCGCGGCGTCAGCCCGGCGTCAGCGTATGCCGGCGGCCGCCAGGCTGGCGAGGAAGTCGTCGGCCGGCTGGAAGCCGATGACGCGCCGGTCGGCCAGCTCGCGCCCGGAGGCGTCGAAGAACAGGATCGCCGGCGGCCCGAAGAGCTGGAAGCGCCGCAGCAGCGCCCGGTCGTCGGCGCTGTTGGCGGTCACGTCGACCTGCAGCAGCAGCACGCCGGCCAGGCGCTCGCGCACCCGCGGGTCGCTGAAGGTGTAGCGCTCCATCTCCTTGCAGGACACGCACCAGTCGGCGTAGAAGTCGAACATCACCGGCCGGCCGGCCTCGCGCACCGCCGCCTCCAGCTCGGCCAGCGTGCGCACCCGGCGCCAGGCCAGCGGCTCGCCGACGGCCACCGTGGCGCGACCGAGATGCGCCAGCGGCCGCAGCACGTCGCGGCCGCCGCTCAGCGCCCCGCCCCACTGCGCCAGCGCCAGCGCCGCACCCAGCAGCGCCAGCCCGCGCAGCAGCGCACGCCCCGCACCACCGGCCGGTGCCGCGCGCCACAGCACGACGGCCGCCGCCAGCGCCAGCGCCCCCCAGGCCGCCATCAGCAGCGCCACCGGCAGCAGCGGCGTGACCATCCACACCGCCACGCCCAGCAGCAGCACGCCGAAGACGCGCTTGACCGTCTCCATCCAGCGGCCGGCCCGCGGCAGCAGCGATCCGGCCGACAGCCCGACCAGCACCAGCGGCACGCTCATGCCCAGCGCCATCGAGAACAGCGCCGTGCCGCCGAGCACCACGTCGCGCGTCTGGCTGATGTAGAGCAGCGCGCCGGCCAGCGGCGCGGCCACGCAGGGTCCGACGATCAGCGCCGACAGCCCGCCCATCAGGAAGACCGCGCCGTGGCGGCCGCCCTGCAGCCCCGAGCCGGCCGTGCTCAGCCACGACTGCAGCGAGGCCGGCAGCTGCAGCTCGTACAGCCCGAACATCGACAGCGACAGCCCCGCCAGCAGCAGCGCGAAGCCCGCCAGCACCCAGGGCGTCTGCAGCGCCGCGGCCAGGCCCTCGCCGGCCAGGCCGGCGGCCACGCCGAAGCCGGTGTAGACCAGCGCCATGCCCAGCGCATAGGCCAGCGACAGGCCGAGCCCGCGAGCCCGCGACACCGGCGCGCCCTGCCCGACGATGATCGACGACAGGATCGGCACCATCGGCAGCATGCAGGGCGTGAAGGACAGCAGCACCCCGGCCAGCGCGAAGGCCGCCGCGACCTTGAGCAGGCTGCCCGAGCCCAGCACCGAGGCGAAGCGGTCCCCGCCGGGCAGCGGCGAGGCCGGCGCGGCCGCGGCGCCCCCCGCGTCCTGCGGCGCCTCGTCGCCCAGCACCCGCGCCGAGGCGATCGCGCCGCCGGCGACCTGCAGCGCGATGCGCTGCGCACGCGGCGGATAGCACAGGCCTTTCTCGGCGCAGCCCTGGCTGGTCAGCACCAGCTCGCGCGGGCCGTCGGCACCGGCCACCAGCGCCTGCAGGTCCAGGTCGATGTCGAGCCGCTCGTGGTAGACCTCGAGGTCCTTCTGGAAGGTCTCGTCATGCTTGACCTGGCCGTCGGGCAGCCGGGCCTGCGCCAGCGTCACGCCTTCGGGACGCGAGCGCAGCTCGAGCCGCTCGCGGTACAGGTAGTAGCCCGGCGCGATGTCGAAATGCAGCCGCAGCGCGGCCCCCTGGTGCGCGGTCACGCCGAGCCGGAAGGCCTGGCCGGGCTCGAGGAAATCCTCGGCCCGCGCGGGCGGCGACAGCGCCAGCAGGACCACCGGCAGGAAAGGCAGCAGCACCAGCCACCGGCGCAGCAGGTGCATCACCTGCAACGGCAGAGCCCACGGAAGGATTCTTGATCTTTTCATGACAGACACACGGACACGACGGCAGCAGTGTGCCGCGAAACCGACAGGACAACCGGCCCACGCCTCGTTACAGCTCGCGCGGTACGGACACACCCGGCTTCAAGCTCATACAAAGCGACCGGACATTCGATGAATACTTCACGTCGCCATATTGTTTTTTCAATTCAGGAATCACCAGAAAGTCAAGCCCCGCGCTGCACGCAGACGTTTGCAGCATGAACTTTCACGCGGAATCTGCCCGCAGTGCACGCGAGCGACTAAAGTACGGCATCCGTACAGATTTTCATCGGACCGCGACGACCCCCGAGAAGAACATGCTCAAGAGCCTCTTTGGCGATCTCACCCCGCTCCGGGAGGCGGTGAACCGCTCGAATCGGAAGGAAGACCGCGAGCGCGAGCTGCAGGAAGCGGACTTCGCGACCACCACGATCATGGGCGTGGCCGGCGAGGAAGACTACGCCCAGGCCGCCGAGCCCGCGGCCGATCCGCACCGCGACGAGCTGCTGGTCAACGGCTCGCCGGCCCAGGCGATGCGCGCGCATTTCGCCAGCAGCCGCAAGGACACCTTCGTCCGGCAGAAGCTGATCACGATCTGCGACCCCTCGCACATGTGGGCCGCCTCGGTGATCCGCGCGCTGGCCGACGCCAGCGGCCAGCCGATCGAGCGGCTGCACCTGCGCGACCAGACCAGCCTGGCGCCGCTGGCCGACATCGAGCGCACGATGCTGCCGCGTCGCACCGACGACACGCTGAAGATCTACTACGCCGACATCCAGGCCGAGGGCCGCGATGCCGCCGAGGTGCAGATCGCGCTGATGGAGCGCTCCGACCTGTCGGTGGTGATCGTCGGGCCGATGGCGCCGGCCGACGTCGAGTCGATGCTCGAGGACATCCACCAGGCCGCGCACAGCCTGCAGTGGCAGTGCCGCAACCTGCTGTTCATGCTGCCGATCAACGCCGCGGCGCTGATGACGCGCATCCGCCAGATGGAATGGCCGGACCAGGTGCGCGTCGAGGCGATCTGCGAGTCGCTCACCAGCGCCAGCGCGGTCTGGAACCGCATGCTCGCGCACTGGCAGAAGCTGCGCACCGAGCAGGCCACGCCGAGCGCGCCCGCGCCGCTGCAGAGCGGCAGCGCGCCGATGCCGCTGACCGAGAGCCAGCTGCAGCGCGCCCAGGCCGCGGCGCTGCCGACGCGCCAGGCGACCGTCTTCGTCGGTCACCCGGCCGCGGCGCTGCCCGAGAACGCACCGGCGCCGCTGGGCGAGATCGTCACCGGCGGCGAGCCGCGCATCGACACCCGGCGCGCGCAGGCGGTGCTCGACGAGCTGACGGTGCTCGACGGACTGATCTTCGTCGCGCTGGTCAACGGCATGACCGGCGCGATCGTCGCCTGTCCGGCGCGCGGCCCCGACATCGACCGCGCCGCGCTGGCCGCCTCCGAGATCTGGAAGACGCACCGGCGCACGCTGCGCCAGCTCGGCCACTCGCGCCCCGGCGACCCGCTCGAGGAGATCCTCGTGACCGCCGGCAGCCGATACCACATCCTGCGCACGCTGCGCGCGCATCCGGACCTGTTCATCCTGTCGGTGCTCGACAAGCTGCGCAGCAACCTCGCGATGACACGCTACCGCATCATGGAAGCGCAGCAGGTGCTGATCTGATCCGGGCCCCGCGCCGGACCTCTCCCGACCCCATGCCGAAGCAGACGACCCAGGACGCCTGGGCCGGCCCGAGCGGCCTGCCCCCCGATGCCGCCGATGCGGTCCCTTTCACCACCCGGGAGCTGCGCACCCGCGCCGAGCGGCCGGACGCGCCGCCGCTCGGGATGCTGTTCCCGCGCGACGCGGCGCCTCCCGGGCAGCACATCGTCGTCTGGGATCCGCAGGCGAGCTGGCCGGCCTTCTCGCTGCGACCGCTGGCCCAGGCCGCGCATGGCGCGATCGGCGAGATCGTGCTGGTGCAGGAACAGCGCCCCGACACGCCGGTGGCACGGCTGCGCAGCACGCTGGTGCCGACGCCCTCCGGCCAGACGCTCGGCGTGATCCAGGTCGAGGCCGCGCCCGGCGACGATCTGGCGCTGCCGGTGGCGCTGTCGCTGCTGGCGCAGGCCGACCGCGCGGTCGTGCTGGCCGGCTCCGGGCAGGACAAGGAGCTGGTGCGCCGCATCGGCGAGCGCGTGCGCCCCGACAGCTGGCAGGGCCCGCCGCTGCTGCTGGTCTCGCCGGCCGACAAGCCCAGCCGCGCCGACCGGCTGCGCCGCTCGCACTGGCCGCGCGGCCTGCGCATCCATGTACTCGAACTGTTCCAGTCCGGCGCGCCGGACTGGAGCCAGCAGCTCGTCGCGATGGTCTGCGGCCAGGGCGAGGCCCCGGCCGCGCCTGCTGCGCCCGTGCCCGTGCCCGTGCCCGTGACCGCCTCTGCACCCGCAGCCCCGACCCTCCCCCCCCCTGCTTCGCCACCCGCCTTCCCGTCCCCGATGCCGACGACGCCCCTTCACGCCCACGCCGCCCACGACCTGCCCTCTCCGTCGCCATCGCCCGCCCCACGGGCCGCCGCCGGCGCGGACCTGGACGAGACCCGGGTCGCCCGCATGCTCGGCGTGCTGGCGATGGGGCCGGGCGTGGTCGGTGCCGCGCTGGTGAGCGTCGACGGCGCCGAGCTGCTGGCGATCGACGCCGCCACCGAGACCGCGCAGGCCGAGATCGAGCGCGCGGCGCGCCGCACCTGCGCGATGTGGCGCGCGCAGCAGGCGACGGGCGACGACGCGGTCGAGGCGCCCCCGGCCGAGCTGATGTGGACCGCCGCCGGCCGCCACCACCTCGCCCTGCCGCTGCCGCGTCAGCCCGGGCTGCTGCTGCTGGCCTGCATCGACCGCGACTTCGGCGACCTGTCGGCCGCACGCTGGCAGGCGGCGGTGGCGCGCAACCAGTGGCGCTGACGCCTCCGGCCGGCCCGCAGGCGCGACTCGGCCAGGCGACTCGGCTAGGATCGCGCCCTCATCCCCGCGATCCCGCACGACGACCATGACCGAACTCCAATTCGACTACACCCGCCAGGACGCCAGCGGGCAGAGCTGCACCGCGCTGGCCTGGGCGAAGGTGCCCAAGCCGCTGACCCGCGACGAGCGCCTGGCGCTGAAGGAGCGCGCCCGCACGCTGCTGAAGGAGCGCGGCGCGGTGCTGGTGGCCCACTACTACGTCGACGGCGACCTGCAGGACCTGGCGATCGAGACCGGCGGCTGCGTCTCCGACTCGCTCGAGATGGCACGCTTCGGCCGCGACCACGCCGCGCAGACCCTGGTCGTGGCCGGCGTGCGCTTCATGGGCGAGAGCGCCAAGATCCTCAGCCCCGAGAAGCGCGTGCTGATGCCCGACCTGGACGCGACCTGCTCGCTCGACCTGGGCTGCCCGGCCGAGCAGTTCGCCGCCTTCTGCGACGCGCACCCGGACCGCACCGTCGTCGTCTACGCCAACACCAGCGCCGCGGTGAAGGCGCGCGCCGACTGGATGGTCACCAGCTCCTGCGCGCTGTCGATCGTCGGCCACCTGCATGCGCAGGGCAAGAAGATCCTGTGGGCGCCGGACCGCCACCTGGGCAGCTACGTGCAGCGCCAGACCGGCGCCGACATGCTGATGTGGACCGGCGACTGCATCGTGCACAACGAGTTCAAGGGCACCGAGCTGGAGCTGCTGCGCCGGGAGCATCCGCTGGCCAAGGTGCTGGTGCACCCCGAGTCGCCGCAGAGCGTCGTCGAGCAGGCCGATGTCGTCGGCTCGACCGCGCAGCTGCTCAAGGCGGTCATCGAGATGGACGCGCCCGAGTTCATCGTCGCCACCGACAACGGCATGTTCCACCGCATGAAGCAGGCCGCGCCGAACAAGCGGCTGATCGAGGCGCCGACCGCCGGCAACAGCGCCACCTGCAAGAGCTGCGCGCACTGCCCGTGGATGGCGATGAACGCGCTGCAGGGCGTGATCGACTGCCTGGAGAAGGGCAGCGGCGAGATCCATGTCGAGGAGCCGGTGCGCTCGCAGGCGCTGGGCTGCATCGACCGCATGCTCGACTTCGTCAAGGCCAACCCGGCGGCGATCGCCAGGCCGGCCCAGGGCTTCGTGCCCAACATCGGCGCGGCCTGAGACGGCGGCACGGACCCGCGGTTCAAGTCGGGTCCCGGCCGGGCCGATGAAGACGGATCACGACGATCCCACTCACCGCCCGGCCATGAACATCGACTTCACCTCGGTCCACAACCACTACGAGCGCCCGGTCTTCGACGCGGTCACCCGGCTGGCGCCGAACTATCCCTACCTCGAGGCCGACGCGCTGCCCGACGTGGCCTGCGTCGCGCTCAACCGGCTGGGCTCGCGCTACATCCGCCACACGGTGGACCTGAACTTCTACCTGACCGAAAAGGAACGCCTCGCGATCGAGCAGACGATCGGCGAGGCGGTGACCTACGCGTTCGAGTTCGTGCAGGCGCGCATCGCGATGCGCGCCCGCCGCTGAACGGCCGAGCGTCGGCCGCGCGTCCAGCGTTCAGGCTGCGGCGCCCAGCGCCCCGGCCGGGGCACCGGCCTCCTCCTCGACCGCCACCGGACGGTGGCCGGCCGCGCCGTAGTGCGTGATGCAGACATAGCACACCAGCGGCACCAGGAAGGACACCAGCAGACCGGCCCGGTCGGCGACCGCCGCCTGCAGCAGTGGCACGATCGCGCCGCCGACGATGGCCATGCACAGCAGGCCCGAGCCGCGGCTGGTGAGCGCCCCCAGGCCTTCCAGCGCCAGCGAGAAGATGGTCGGGAACATCACCGAGTTCATCAGGCCGGTGGCCAGCAGCAGCCACATCGCCGCCGGACCGCCCAGCGCGATGGCCGCGCCGATCAGCAGCACGTTGGCCGCGGCCACCACCGTCAGCACGCGGCTGGCGCGGACGCGGCGCATGATCGCGCTGCCGGCGAAGCGGCCCACCATCGCCGCCCCCCAGTACATCGCCAGGTACTGGCCCGCCTTGGCATGGTCCAGTCCGGCGATCGAGGGCTCGGCCATCAGGTTGATCAGGAAGCTGCCGATGCCGACCTCCGCGCCGACATAGGCGAAGATCGCCACCGCGCCCAGCACCAGATGGCGGTGCGCCGTCAGGCGGCCGCGCCGGCCGGCGGGCACCTCCCCGGCCGAGGTGGCCGCGGCACGCTCGATGGCGCGTGCGTCCGGCAGGCGGAACATCGCCATCACCGCCGCCAGCACGAACAGCGTCGCCGCCAGCGCCTGGTACGGCCCCTGCACGCTGTCGCCGCCCTGCGCCGCCGAGGCGGCCTGGTCGGCCGCCCCCAGGATCAGCACCGACCCCAGCAGCGGCCCGGCGGTCGCGCCCAGCGAGTTGAAGGCCTGCGTCAGGTTCAGCCGGCTCGACGCCGTGTCCGGATGGCCCAGCAGCGTCACGTACGGGTTGGCCGCCACCTGCAGCAGCGTGATGCCCGCGGCCAGCACGAACAGCGCGCCCAGAAACAGCGGGTACGAGCGTAGGCTCTCGGCCGGGCCGAACATCAGGCAGCCCACGCCGACGATGCACAGGCCGACGACGATGCCGCGCTGGTAGCCCAGGCGCTGCAGCAGCCGCCCCGCCGGCAGCGAGACGATGAAGTAGGCGGTGAAGAAGCAGAACTGGATCAGCATCGCCTGCACGTAGCTCAGCGAGAACATCGCCTTCAGGTGCGGGATGAGGATGTCGTTCAGCGAGGTGATCAGACCCCACATGAAGAACAGCGAGGTCAGGACCGTCAGCGGACGGGAGTGCGATCGGGACATGTTGTCGTTCCGGCCCGGCACGGGCGTGCCGGGGCCTCAAGCGGTCGGAAAGAAGGAATTAAGATTCTAGCCGCTTGTTGAACGAAAAATTAATATGGATTGAAAGCTTTATTTCACCCTTTCAGCCACACAGCCCGGTCGACGACGGCGGCCGCGACACCGGCGCCGACGGCGAGGCCAGCCCCATGCCCAGCCCCGCCAGGCCGGCGCCGCGCCGGCTGCGCGCCGGGCGCACCAGCACGGTGGGGAAGCTCACCGGCAGCGGATCGGGAAAGTCGCGGCTGTAGTGCAGGCCGCGGCTTTCCTGGCGCATCAGGGCCGAGCGCACGATCAGCTCGGCGCAGTCGACCAGGTTGCGCAGCTCCAGCAGGTCGCGGTCGACGCGGAAGTTGGCGTAGTAGTCGTCGATCTCGTCGCGCAGCAGCTGGATGCGATGCAGCGCACGCTCCAGGCGCTTGGTGGTGCGCACGATGCCGACGTAGTTCCACATCAGCAGGCGCAGCTCGTCCCAGTTGTGGGCGATGACCACCTGCTCGTCGGCGTTGTGCACCTGGCTCTCGTCCCAGGCCGGCAGCAGCGGCTGATCGGCGCGCGGCGCGGCGACGATGGTCTCGGCGCAGGTCTTGCCCAGCACCACGCACTCCAGCAGCGAGTTGCTCGCCAGCCGGTTGGCGCCGTGCAGGCCGGTGTAGGTGGTCTCGCCGACCGCGTAGAGGCCCGGCAGGTCGGTGCGGCCCAGCAGGTCGGTGACCACGCCGCCGCAGGTGTAGTGCGCCGCCGGCACCACCGGGATGGGCTGACGCGCGATGTCGATGCCCAGGGCCAGGCAGCGCGCGTGGATGGTCGGGAAGTGCTCCTTCAGGAACGCCTCGCCTAGATGGGTCGCGTCCAGCCAGACGTGGTCCAGGCCGTGCTTCTTCATCTCGAAGTCGATCGCGCGGGCGACGATGTCGCGCGGTGCCAGCTCGCCGCGCGGATCGTGCGCCGGCATGAAGCGGGTGCCGTCGGGCAGCTTCAGGTGGCCGCCCTCGCCGCGCAGCGCCTCGGTGATCAGGAAGCTGCGGTCCTGCGGGTGATACAGGCAGGTCGGGTGGAACTGGATGAACTCCATGTTGCCCACCCGGCAGCCCGCGCGCCAGGCCATCGCGATGCCGTCGCCGGTGGCGGTGTCGGGATTGCTGGTGTAGCGGTAGACCTTGCCCACGCCGCCGCTGGCCAGCACCACCGCGCTGGTGGCGATCGTCTCGACGCGCTGGTGGTCGAGGTCGAGCACGTACACGCCGTGGCAGCGCGGCGCCGCGTCGCTGTGCAGGTGGCGCGGGGTGATCACGTCGATCGCCATCCAGCGCTCGCGCAGCTCGATGTTGGGGTGGCGCGCCACCTCGGCCAGCAGCGCCTGGTGGATGGCGTAGCCGGTGGCATCGGCCGCATGCGCGATGCGGCGCACCGCGTGGCCGCCCTCGCGCGTCAGGTGCAGGCCCAGCGGGCCGTCCGGGTCGGGCGAGAACGGCACGCCGCGCTCGACCAGCCACTCGATGGCCTCGGCGCTGCGCTCGGCGATGAAGCGCGCGGTGTGCTCGTCGACCAGGCCGGCGCCGGCCTCCTGCGTGTCGCGCACATGGCTCTCGATGCTGTCGTCGCGCCCCAGCACGCCGACGATGCCGCCCTGGGCCCAGGCCGTGGCCGCCTCGCCGAGCTGGCGCTTGGCCAGCACGATCACCCGCCGGGTGGACGCAAGCTCCAGGGCCACGGTCAGGCCGGCCAGACCGGCACCGATGATGACGACAGGCAGCGCGTCGTGGTCAGAAGTGGAAGAATTGAAAGACATGCTGGCGCACGATATGAAATCAAGGCCCGGATGATAGGATGATACGGTCCAGTTTTCGTGCCGGTGCCGTCTCTCTCGTCGACCTCTCTTGACCTCTTCGAGCCCTGCAGCGATTCCCCAGGAGACACCGGCCATGACCACCCTTTCGGGTCCGAGCTCGCGACCGCCCGTGCACGACGGCGACGAGGACCACTACGAGACGCAGATCCAGCGCAGCGTGCGCGACTACCTCGACGAGCCGGCCGACATCGGCCGGCCGGTCGGCAACAACACGCGCGAGCTCTTCGTGTCCTGCGAGCCGGCCGAGGCGCTGCAGCAGCAGTTCGAGTTCCTGCGCCCGAGCTACATCGTGCTGCACGACATCGCCAGCCGCGGCGCGCGGCGCATGCTGCACGCGGTGGCCGCCGCGGCCGGACGGCCGGTCGAGCGCCTGAACATCCGCCGCCAGAGCTACGGCACGACGCTGGCGGCGATCGACCATGTCGACTGCCCGGCTCGCCACGGCCACCGGGTGCGCATCTACAGCACCGACATCGACGCCGACAGCCCCAAGCGCAGCGCGCTGGCGCGGGTGCTGCTGTCGCAGGCGGCGCTGGCGGTGGTGCTGGTGGGCGACCTGCCGCAGCACGCCATCGGCGACGCGCTGCAGCCGCTGCGCGAGATGCTCTTCCATCCGGGCTGGCAGTGCCGCCACCTGCAGCTGATGCCGCTGTCGAACGGCAGCCACGCGGCGATGAACGGCCTGATCCAGGCGCTCGGCCTGGGCAGCGGGCTGGACTGCCGGCTGGCCGCGCCGGTCACCCGCCCGGCCGAGGCCTGGGCGATGGTCAGCGCGCGCTGGAACGAGATCGAGCACCTGCGCCGCCCCGACGGCCAGGGCGCGCTGCTGGCGCCCTTCGCGCCGGCCGGCGGCGAGGCCATGCAGCCGATGCCGCCGACCTCCGGCACGGCCGGCGGCGAACGCGCGCCGCTGGCGGCGCAGTCCACGCCGATGGAGCGCTTCGCGCTGGAGCTGCACGCGCTCAACGGCGTGCAGGCCGCCTGCGTGTTCGACATCGCCACCAGCCGCGTCATCGCGCATGCCGGCGCGGCCGCGCGCGGCGCCGACCTGGCGCGGCGCGGCTCGCTGCTGCTGGCCGCCGGCAACAGCACCCGGCGCCAGCTGCAGATCCCGGGCCAGGCCGACGAGGTGCTGGTCATGGGCGGCACCGATGCGCTGGGCGTGCGCACGCTGGTGTCGCAGCCGGGCCTGGCGATGCATCTGGTGTACCGGCCGACGCAGACGAGCTGGATGCAGCTGCGGCCGCGGCTGATGGCGCTGGACGCGGCGCTGCCGCGCACGCCGGTGCTCTGAGCGGGCGGCGGCGTCCGGCCGTGGCAGGAATGTCGCAAAGCCGACCCCGGGCGGCCCGCACCGCATGGCACGAAGGCTGCGTGGAAGAGACGGAACACGACACTCCTGCCACGGACACTGCCGCGATGCCGAACGACGCCGACGCTCCGCCGACCGCCCGCCACCGGGTCATTCTCTGCCACTTCGACGGCTACAGCACCGCGCTGCTGTTCGCGCGCTGGCCCTCGGGCAGCCTGCTGTGGCCGGCGCCGCTGGCCGAGGGCGCCCGGGCCTTCGCGGCGACCGATGCCGCACTGCCGGCGGCCGAGGAGGGTGCCGCCGTGCGCGAGGCCGCCATCGCGCAGCTCGGCCTGAACCCGGCCGAGGTGGTGCGCGTGGCCGAATTCGACGAGGGCCTGACCGAGGCCGACGGCAGCACGGTGCGGGTGCACCTGCTGCGCTTCGACACCTTCGAGGCGCCCGGCGCGGCGATCGAGCCCGCCGGCGGCGTCTTCCGCCACCTGCCCGCGCTGCGGGGCAGCTCGCCGGTCGAGCTGGGCCTGCTGCGGGTGGTGTTCAACCTGATGATCGGTGGCGGCGGCCGCGCCTGAGCACGTTCAGGCCAGCGAACGCACGTCGGGCTCGCGCGCCCAGCGACGCTGGATGCCGGCCGCCATCAGCCCGTCGAGCGCGACGATGCCGTCATCGTCGACATCGATGCCGGCGTGGTCGAGCAGGCGCTGCGTGGCCGGGCAGTGCGCGATGACCTTGCAGTGCGCATGGGCGTCCATGAACCACTGCACCGCCGCGCTCTCGCGCACCAGGCGATAGGCCGCATCCGGCGACAGCACGCCGACCACCGCGTCGAACAGCACCGAAGGCGAGCCGGCGAGCTGGCCGTCGGCCTTGAGCGTGCCGCCCTTGAGCCGGAGCTCTCCCACCTTCGGCGCGACGAGGAAGACGCTGCCGCCCGCGCCCTTGATGTCGGTGCACAGCTTGCGGATGCTCGCCAGGTTCGACCCTTCGTCGAACAGGATCGCGACCTTGCGCCCGGCAAAGCCGTGCGGGGCACGCGCCTGCATCGACAGCGCGGCCGACGGCGCCATCTCGACCGGCTCGCGCGCCACCGGCGCGGCGTCCAGCAAGGGCATCGCCAGACCGCGGGCCACGCGCGAGGCGAGGTCCTCGTCGACGCGGCGCAGGCGCGAGAGCACCCGGGTGCGGATCGCCTCGATCTTCACCTTGGACAGCTCGAACACCAGCGCCGAGGCGATGTGCGCCTGCTCGCTGGCGGTCTGCGAGCGCCAGAACATCGTGGCCTGGCTGTAGTGGTCGGCGAAGAGCTCGGCGCGCACGCGCAGCTTGCTGGTGGCCGGCGCCCCGATGCCGGAGAAGGAGCGGAAGCCCTCGCCCGGCGCCTCGCGCGGGCCCGGGTCCTCGCCGGCCTCGGCCAGCGTGTTGGGCTCGTAGCTGGCACGCCCGCGCGGCACCTTCGTCTGCATCATCCCGTCACGCAGGAAGTTGTGGAACGGGCACTTCGGCGCGTTGACCGGGATCTGGTGGAAGTTGGTCGTGCCCAGGCGCGACTTCTGCGTGTCCAGGTAGGAGAACAGCCGCCCCTGCAGCAGCGGATCGTCGCTGAAGTCGATGCCCGGAATCAGGTTCGAGGGCAGGAAGGCCACCTGCTCGGTCTCGGCGAAGAAGTTGTCCGGGTTGCGGTTCAGCGTCATGCGGCCGACGATCCGCACCGGAATCTCCTCCTCGGGAATGAGCTTGGTGGCATCGAGCACGTCATAGGGCTGCTTCGCGGCCCAGGCCTCGTCGAAGACCTGGATGCCCAGGTCCCAGGCCGGGAAGTCGCCCGCCTCGATCGATTCGAACAGGTCGCGGCGGTGGAAGTCGGGGTCGGCCCCGGCGATCTTCACCGCCTCGTCCCAGCAGGTGGCCTCCAGGCCCAGCACCGGCTTCCAGTGGAACTTGACGAAGCGGCTCTCGCCCTCGGCGTCGACCAGACGGAAGGTGTGCACGCCGAAGCCCTCCATCATGCGCAGGCTGCGCGGCAGGGCCCGGTCCGACATCGCCCACATCACCATGTGCATGGCCTCGGGCATCAGGCCGATGAAATCCCAGAAGGTGTCGTGCGCCGAGGCGGCCTGCGGGTAGCCGCGGTCGGCCTCCATCTTCACGCTGTGGATCAGGTCGGGAAACTTGATCGCGTCCTGGATGAAGAAGACCGGGATGTTGTTGCCGACCAGGTCCCAGTTGCCGCTGTCGGTGTAGAACTTGACGGCGAAGCCGCGCACGTCGCGCGGCGTGTCGGCCGAGCCTGCGCCGCCGGCCACGGTCGAGAAGCGAGCGAAGACCGGGCAGGTCGTGCCGGCCTTCTGGAAGATCGAGGCGCGGGTCAGCTCGGGAATGGCCTGGGTGCACTCGAAGACGCCGTGCGCGCCGGAGCCGCGGGCGTGCACGATGCGCTCAGGGATGCGCTCGTGGTCGAAGTGGAAGATCTTCTCGCGCAGCACGAAGTCCTCGAGCAGCGTCGGCCCGCGCTCGTGCGCCCGCAGCGAGTTCTGGTTGTCGCTGACCGGCACCCCGTGGTTCGTGGTCAGCACCGGCACGCCGGCGCCGGCGCTCTGGTGGGTTTCGCCGGCCTGGCCGGTGCTCAGGGCGGGAACATCGGGACGCGGGGTCTTCTTGGGCATGGGCACCTCGTGGGAGCGGTGGAACATCGATCCCGCCACTCTAGGAAGCGCCCGGCCCCGCCCCTGTAGGACAGGGACGAGACCGCCGTCGGAAGAACCCGCGCGTGCCGGACCCCGTTCAGTGCACCGTCCGCCCGAAGCTGAAGCCGCCGTCGGCGCCGACCTCGATCGGGATGACGTCCTTCGGCCCGAACCGGCCTTCGAGGATCAGCTTGGCGACCGGGTTCTCGATGCGCTGCTGGATCGCGCGCTTCAGGGGCCGCGCGCCGAACACCGGATCGAAGCCGACCTTGGCCAGCTCGGCCAGCGCCGCCGGCGACACCTCGAGCTGCATCTCCATCTTCGCCAGCCGCGCCTCCAGGCCCTTGAGCTGGATCTTCGCGATCGACTCGATGTGCGTCTGGTCGAGCGCGTGGAACACCACCGTCTCGTCGATGCGGTTCAGGAACTCCGGGCGGAAGTGCTGCTTGACCTCGCCCCAGACCGCGTCCTTGATGTCCTCCGGCGGCTGGCCGGCCATCGACATGATCAGGTGCGAGCCCAGGTTGCTGGTCATGACGATCACGGTGTTCTTGAAGTCCACCGTGCGGCCCTGGCCATCGGTCAGGCGCCCGTCGTCGAGCACCTGCAGCAGCACGTTGAAGACATCCGGGTGCGCCTTCTCGACCTCGTCGAGCAGCACCACGCTGTAGGGCTTGCGCCGCACGGCCTCGGTCAAGTAGCCGCCCTCGTCATAGCCCACATAGCCCGGCGGCGCGCCGATCAGGCGGCTGACGGTGTGCTTCTCCATGAACTCGCTCATGTCGATGCGGATCATGTGGTCTTCCGAGTCGAACAGGAAGCCGGCCAGCGCCTTGCACAGCTCGGTCTTGCCCACGCCCGTGGGGCCCAGGAACAGGAAGCTGCCCAGCGGCCGGTTCGGGTCGGACAGACCCGCGCGGCTGCGCCGGATCGCGTCCGACACCGCGACGATAGCCTCGTCCTGACCGACCACGCGCTCGTGCAGGCGGCCTTCCATCTTCAGCAGCTTGTCGCGCTCGCCCTGCATCAGCTTCGAGACCGGGATGCCGGTGGCGCGGCTGACCACCTCGGCGATCTCCTCGGCGCCCACCATCGTGCGCAGCAGCTGCGGGCCCTTGCCGCCGGCGGCCTTGCCAGCCTCCTTGGCCTGCGCCTCCTTCAGGCGCTTCTCCAGGTCGGGCAGCTTGCCGTACTGCAGCTCGGCGACCTTGTCGAAATTTCCCTTGCGCTTCAAGTCCTCGATCTGCACGCGGATGCGGTCGATCTCCTCCTTGACCTGGGCCGAGCCCTGGGCCTGCGCCTTCTCGGCCTTCCAGATCTCCTCGAGGTCGGCGTACTCGCGGCCCAGGCGCTCGATCTCCTCCTCGAGCAGGCCCAGGCGCTTGATCGACGCCTCGTCCTTCTCGCGCCGGACCGCCTCGCGCTCGATCTTCAGCTGGATCATGCGGCGGTCGAGCTTGTCCATCACCTCGGGCTTGGAGTCGATCTCGATCTTGATCTTGGCCGCGGCCTCGTCGATCAGGTCGATGGCCTTGTCGGGCAGGAAGCGGTCGGTGATGTAGCGGTGCGAGAGCTCGGCCGCGGCGACGATGGCCGGGTCGGTGATCTCCACGCCGTGGTGCACCTCGTACTTCTCCTGCAGGCCGCGCAGGATGGCGATCGTGGCCTCGACGCTGGGCTCGTCGACCAGCACCTTCTGGAAGCGGCGCTCCAGCGCGGCGTCCTTCTCGACGTACTTGCGGTACTCGTCCAGCGTGGTGGCGCCGATGCAGTGCAGCTCGCCGCGTGCCAGCGCGGGCTTGAGCATGTTGCCGGCGTCGATGGCGCCTTCGGCCTTGCCGGCGCCGACCATGGTGTGCAGCTCGTCGATGAAGAGGATGATGCGGCCCTCGTCCTGGGCGACTTCCTTCAGCACCGACTTCAGACGCTCCTCGAACTCGCCGCGGAACTTGGCGCCGGCCAGCAGGCCCGCCATGTCCAGCACCAGCACGCGCTTGTCCTTCAGGCTCTCGGGCACCTCGCCGTTGACGATGCGCTGCGCCAGGCCCTCGACGATGGCGGTCTTGCCCACGCCCGGCTCGCCGATCAGCACCGGGTTGTTCTTCGAGCGGCGCTGCAGCACCTGGATGGCGCGGCGGATCTCGTCGTCGCGGCCGATCACCGGGTCGAGCTTGCCGATGCGGGCGCGCTCGGTCAGGTCGAGCGTGTACTTCTTCAGGGCCTCGCGCTGGCCCTCGGCCTCGGCAGAGTCGACGTTCTGGCCGCCGCGCACCGCGTCGACGGCGCCTTCCAGCGCCCGGCGGGTCAGGCCGCAGGCGCGCACCGCCTGGCCGTAGTCGGTCTTGGCATCGCTCAGGGCCAGCAGCACGATCTCGCTGGCCAGGAACTGGTCGCCGCGCCGGGCGGCCTCCTTCTCGGCGGCCTGCAGCAGCGCGACCAGATCGCGTCCGGGCTGGAGCTGCGCGCCGTCGACCTTGGGCAGACGGGCGAGCGCCGCGTCGGTCGCCTCTTCGAGCGCACGCAGGCTGACGCCGGCGCGCTGCAGCAGCGAGCGCGGGCCGTCGTCCTGGTTCAGCAGCGCCTGGACGAGATGGGGGGGTTCGATGTAGGCATGGTCCGCCGTGTTGGCCAGGCTCTGGGCGTCGGCCAGGGCCTGCTGCAGCAGCGTGGTGAACTTGTCGATTCGCATGGGGATGGTTCCTCCGGTTGAGCCGCACTTGGGGAGGCCGCCACGGCATTTCAAGAGCGTGCGTCGCCGGGCCGGATTGATCCTGCGCAAGGACGGCCCGTGCTAGCGTTCCGCCATGAACAGCTCCCCGCCCCTGTCCGCGATGCACGACCTGATCGCCTTCATCCTCGAGATCGACCGCCTGAAGGGCGTCACCCGCAAGACCCGGCCCGCCGGCATGGAACGGCTGGAGAACTCCGCCGAGCACAGCTGGCAGATCGCGATGATGGCCCTGGCGCTGGCGCCGCATGCGGCCGGACCCGTCGACATCGACCGCGTCGTGCGCATGCTGCTGGTGCACGACATCGGCGAGATCGACACCGGCGACACGCTGGTCTACGTCGAGGACGGCTGGGAGGAGCGCAAGGCGGCCGAGCGCGCCGCGGTGCAGCGCATCTTCGCGCTGCTGCCGCCGGAGCAGGCGGCGCCCTTCGTCGCGCTCTGGGAGGAGTTCGAGGCCGAGAGCAGCGCGGAGGCGCGCTTCGCGCACGCGATCGACCGCGCGATGCCGGTGCTGCTGAACCTGTCGGCCGAAGGGCGCAGCTGGCGCGAGAACGGCGTGAGCCACGCGCGGGTCGTGCGCCGCATCGCCGCGCCGATCCGCGATGGCTGCCCTGCGCTGTGGACCTACCTCGAGGCCCGGCTCGAGGAGGGGCGGCAGCGCGGCTTCTTCGCGCCCTGACGCCGCCCCGCCCCGCTCATCGGCAGGTCTTGCCGGTCGGCTTGTTGTCGCGGCCGACGACCACGCCCTGGGCCAGCGAGAAGTACGGATCGCAGGGCGGCGGCGCCTTCGCGGTGGTCGCGGCGACCGTCGCGGAGGGCTCCTTCTCGTCGCCGTCGATGACCGCGCGCACGAAGTAGGCGTAGCTCGTCTGCGGCTCGAGCAGCGAGTCGGCGAAGAAGGGCTGCGTCGTCTCGCTGGCTGCCGCGCCGCCCTTGCCACCGGTGCGGTAGACCTTGTAGCGGCTGGCGCCCTGGACCGGCTCCCAGCGCAGCAGCACCTGCGAGGCGGTCTCGTCGAGCACCTGCACCTCGGGGCGGCCGGCGGTGGCCGGCACCCGCGCCAGCGTGCCGGTCAGCGAGGCGTCGGCCAGCTGCTCGGCCATGCGCCAGACCGCGGCGATCTGCACGCCCTGGCTGGAGGCGAAGCTGCCGACCGGCCACTGGCCCGACATCGCGCGCGCCGGCACGTCGTCGTTGTAGCCCCACCAGTCCCAGCAGCCCATCGGGTTGAACGGCCGGCTCATGTCGTAGCTCGTCATCGCCTTGCCCAGGCTGCCCAGCGCGTCGCGGGCCGCGCCCATCGGACTGACCGCGGCGCTGAGCGCGTTGCCGCTGACCGCGTTGGTCGGCATCGCCTGCGGGTACAGCACGACGATGCGGTTCTGGTCGGCCCACTCGTTGACGCCGGCGTGGCGCGCGAAGTAGTCGCGCTGGCCGGTCACCTTGCCCATGTCGGTGGCGCTCTGCATGCAGCCGTGGAAGGCGATGTGCAGGCGGCAGGTGGTGCTGCCGTCCTCGCAGGCCTTCGGCACGTAGAGGTAGCCCTCCTCGCCCATCGCGATCTCGTCGGTGGCCTTGACCGGCGTCTTGCCGTCGATCAGCTTCAGGTAGGGCATCTGGCCGAAGGCCATGAAGCGTCCGCCCGGCGTGGCGGTGCGCGTCAGCCGGCCGTAGAACATCTGCAGCGCCGAGCCGGCCGCGTCGTACGGATCACGCTCCGGCAGCGCGCAGCTGTTGATGAAGGCGCCGCCCTCGGTCTCGCACGGGTTGCAGTGGCTGCCGGTGCAGGCCGAGCTGATCTGCGCGTGCCCCGCGTTGAGGTCGTCCTTGTGGAAGACCTGGCTGGCGGGCAGACGCGGCGTCATGCCCGAGGCGCTGCGGCCGTTCGGATGGCGGCCGGTGTACCAGCCCACCAGCGCCTGCGACACCGGCAGCTTGACGATGCCGTCGTTGTAGCCGTGGAAGACCCAGATCGCCTGGTTGCGGATGCCCTCGACCCTGTCGATGCGGCGGTTCCTGGCCATGCGCTCGACATCGCGCTGCGCCTTGCCCTGGAAGGCATAGGTGAAGGTGCCGTCCGAAGGATCGACCAGCCGGTCAGTGGCGGCCGGCTGCATCGCCGGATCGCCCTGCATGCAGCGGCTGACCGCGGCCGTCGGCGAGCCGACGTCCCCGTCGGTGGCGCACATGTAGGGCCCGCCGGCGGTGGCGGCCACGCCGCGCACCAGGCTGGACTTCACGACGCCCATCTGCACCGCCATGTACGCGCCCGACGAGATGCCCGAGACCGTCGTCTCGGCCAGGTCGATGCGCAGCCGGGGCAGCTTGCCCAGTGCCCAGGCGCTGTGGCCCGGACAGAAGCTGCCCAGGATGCCCAGCGCAAGTGCCACCCGTCCGGCCTGTCGGATGCTCATGAATCCCTCCAGAATGTTGCGCTGCAGCATAAACGCAATCCACCGGCCGGTCCCGTCGAAAGACGAAAAAAGAAACACGATGCCCTTGGTGGCATGATGCACGCTCACCATGCCCTACTCGCTCACCGACAAGCTCGTCATCGGCATCTCCTCGCGGGCGCTCTTCGATCTGGAGCACGAGAACCGGCTCTTCGATGCCCAGGGCGTCGAGGCCTTCTCCTGCTACCAGCGCGAGCACGAGGACGAGCCGCTGCGCCCCGGCACCGCCTTCCCGCTGGTCCAGGCGCTGCTGGGGCTCAACGCGCTGCTGCCGGAGCGCCGCATCGAGGTGGTGGTGATCTCGCGCAACTCGCCCGACACCGGCCTGCGCGCCTTCAACGCGATCGAGGCGCACGGCCTGGCGATCGAGCGCGCGGCCTTCACCGGCGGCGCGCACTCGCTGGTGGGCTACCTGAAGGCCTTCGACGTCGACCTCTTCCTGTCGCGCAATCCCGGCGACGTGCAGGAGGCGATCGACCACGGCGTGGCCGCGGCGCTGCTCTACGACCCGCCGGCGGACTTCCGCGCGCCGGCCGGCCAGATCCGCATCGCCTTCGACGGCGACGCGGTGCTGTTCTCGCCCGAGTCCGAGCGCATCTACAAGACGCAGGGGCTGGAGGCCTTCATCGCGCACGAGCGGCTGCACCGCCACGACGCGATGGCCGAAGGGCCCTTCGCCAAGCTGCTGATGCGGCTGTCGGCGCTGCAGCGCGAGTTCGCCGCCGGCACCTGCCCGGTGCGCATCGCCATCGTGACCGCACGCAGCAGCCCGGCGCATGCACGGGTGATCCACACGCTGCGCGACTGGGGCGTGAACGTCGACGAGGCCTTCTTCCTGGGCGGCGCCCCGAAGGAGACGGTGCTGGCCGCCTTCGGCGCGCAGATGTTCTTCGACGACCAGGACAGCCATGTGCGCCCGGCCTCCGGGCATGTGCCGGCGGGCATCGTGCCCTATGCGGGCGGGCGGCTGCTGCCGCAAGGCGAAGCAGCGCCGCTCGCGGACGGCGCTCAGCCTCCGGCGCGCTGACGCAGCAGCCGATCCAGGGACAGGCCGATCTGGGCCGACAGCGCGCGGCGGCCCTTCTCGCTCAGGTGGATGGCATCCGGAAGATAGAGGTCGCGACTCCGATTGAAATCGGTGGCCACCGGATCGAAGTCGATGATGCGGTAGGAATCTGCCGGGAGACTCTCCTGGAGATTCTTCGCCAGAGCACTGCGGTACATGGGAATCACGTCGATCTGGTCATGGTGATAGACCATGCGCATCATCCTGCGCCGGACCCGGCCGAGAGGATCGGAGGACCGGGCCTGCTCGATCCCGTATTCCGGCAGCTCGACCACCAGGGGAAAGATGCCGCGGCGGCTCAATGCCTCGACGATCAGCCGCACATGGTGCGAATAATGGTCGGCACCGATATACCCCTGGGAATCGTTGACGCCCGCCAGCACCACGGCCGCATGGAACGGCGCACCGAACAGCACGTCCTGACTGGAATGAGGGTCCGACTGCGGGGCGAACATGTCGCGATAGATCAGCTGCGAGCGCGCGCCGGGATGTCCGTGACTGGTGATCCGGACATTCCAGCCGCGGTCATGCAGATCCTTCTCGACGAAGTCGTCGAGTTTCCTCCCTGAGGCCCAGCTGTCTCCGATGATGGCGATGCGCACATTCCTGTCGACCACGGCCGGGGCATTCCGTAAAGGCAACCGGTCCGGCGGTGCAGAGAAACTCCTTGAATAGGTCCACAAGGAACCGCACAGGCAGATCATGGCCATGATGGCGATCATGGCCAGACGTTGAAAAGATCTCACGAAACGACACCGCAGGATGATTGATTTCATCGATCCGGAGCCGGCCCGGATCCCCCCTTGTCGCACGCGGAACTTGTTCACACGCCGGCTTTCGCCCTGGCGTGCGCTGCTCCTGTCAGGCGACGTGCACGATTATTGCAGCCGCCACAGATGCTTCACGTATCACAATTCACGCCAAAGCGATACGCTGAAGAACCCCACCAAAGTCAGGGCAAATCATCGGAACAGGGATTGAAAACCATCCCGTTCCCATGTCACTTCACCGGAATCGGCTTGCCCACCGGCACCGCGGTGATGCTGTTCTTCGGCGAGCCCTCGATCAGCTTGTCGGAGTAGGTCATGTAGACCAGCGACTGGCGCCTGGCGTCGACGATGCGCACGATGCGCAGCTTCTTGAACAGGATCGACAGGCGCTCGCTGAAGACCTCGTCCTGCTGCGGCAGCGGGCCCTTGATGCGGATCTCGGACACCTGGCGGCAGGCGATCGAGGCGTCCGACTTGTCGGTGGCCAGACCGACCGCGCCGCTGATGCCGCCGGCCTTGGCGCGCGACACATAGCAGGTCACGCCCTCGACCAGCGGATCGTCATAGGCCTCGACGACGATCTTGTGGTCGGGGCCGATCAGCTTGAAGACGGTCGAGACCTCGCCGAGCACCTCGGCGCGGGCGGCCGTCGCCAGCGTGGTCGCGGCCAGCGCGCAGGCACGCAGCATCGGGGAAATCCGGCGGAATCGGGAAAGGGTCGGGTTCATCGTGTCGGCCGCACGCGGCGGCAGGGTGACGGAAGCGTCGATTGTGCCGCCCGCGCATGTCCGCGCCCTGATCAGGGCGCCGGAGCGCGCGCCTCGGCCGGGCGCAGCAGCCACGACTCGGCATCGAGCACCGCGTGCAGGCCGAGCGAGGCCGCCAGATGCCGAGCCGCCTCGGCGTCGACGCGGGATCGCGACGCCCGTGGCAGCTCCGGCGCCAGCTGCGCGGCATCCAGCGGCGCCAGCGGCTGCAGCTCCAGCCGCACCGCCGACGCATCGAAGCCGATCCTCAGCCGGCTGCCAGCGGCCAGATGGTCCTGCGCATGGCAGAGCATCGCCAGCGTGCCCAGCAGCAGCGGCCCCAGCGGCACGCTGGCCCCGGCATCGCGCTCGACCCCGGTCGAATCGATGACGATGCCCGCCAGCCGCAGCGGCTGTTCCATCAGCCCGATCGCCAGCGCGACGATCGAGCCGGCCGGCATCTGCTCGTCGGCCATGCCGTCCCAGCGGCGCAGCTCGCGCAGGCCGCGCGTCAGCTCGATCAGGTGCGACTCGAGCTGCTGCACCCGGCGCAGGCCGTCCTGCGGCGACAGGTCCTCGCGCTCCAGGCGCCGGCGCATCACCGCCAGCTCCATGCGCGCCACCGAGATCGGCCCGAGCAGGTCGTGGCGCAGCGTCGGCAGCACGCGCATCAGGATCTCGTGGCGCACGCCCGCGGCCAGCCAGTCGGCCGCGACCAGGGTGACGGCGGGATTCATGCGCCCCCCCCGTCCCGGACGACATCCTGCAGCAGCGCCAGCAGCAGCGCCAGATCGGCCGGCTTGGCCAGACAGGCGTCGAACGGCCCGGTGCGCGCCACCTGCTCCGGGTCGTCGCCCGACAGCGCGATCAGCCGCGCCCGCGCGCCGCCGGGCAGCGCACGCAGCCTCCGCGCCAGCTCGCCGCCGGCGAGATCGGGCAGCCGGGAATCGATCAATGCCGCATCGGCCGGCCGGCTCGCCCAGCACTGCAGCGCCTGCGCACCGTCGTGCGCGCACTGCACCTCGAAGCCCTCGAACTCGAGCCACTCGCCGAGCAGCTCGGCCGCATCGACGTGGTCATCGACCACCAGCACACGACGAAAGGAAATCCCTGAGGAAGGCAGGACAGGCAGCATGCGCACAAGCAGGTCAGCAGAAAAACGGGAACGACGTGAAATTCGTGAATTGCGTCATTCTCGACGCTGCGCGGGCGCCTGCCCATCAGGACACGGCGTTGTCCTACAGCCCTGCAGCCGGGCGGACACGGTGCCGCTCAGCCGCCCCGCACCGCCAGCGCCTTGGCGATGCGTTGCCGCGACACCGTCGGCTTCGGCACCCGGCCGCGCAGCTTCGGGTGCTCGAACCAGGCGCGCACGTCCTGGTCCAGGCCGATGCCGTGCATGTAGTTGTAGAGCGCCTTCTTCAGCCCGACGCCCAGCGCGTCGTGGTCGGTGCCGGTGGGATCATGGAAGCCCACATCGTTCTTCGCGAAGCCGCCGGCGGGCAGCGGCAGCAGCGTGATGCCGTACTCCTCGGGATTCAGACCGACCGGCGAATGCACCGTGCAGGCGAAGCGGTGGAAGAAGCCGCTCTGGATGCAGCCGTGCTCGAAGAGCTGGCGCACGTATTCCAGCGCGTCGACCGTGTCCTGCACCGTCTGCGTCGGGAAGCCGTACATCAGGTAGGCGTGCACCAGGATGCCGGCGTCGCTGAAGCCCTTGGTCACGCGCGCGACCTGCTCGACCGACACGCCCTTCTTCATCAGCGCCAGCAGCCGGTCGGAGGCCACCTCCAGCCCGCCCGACATCGCGATGCAGCCGCTCTCGGCCAGCAGCTCGGCCAGCTCCGGCGTGAAGGTCTTCTCGAAGCGGATGTTGCCCCACCACGAGATCTGCACGCCGCGCTTGATGAGCTCCAGCGCCAGCGCCTTGAGCGCCTTCGGCGGCGCGGCCTCGTCGACGAAGTGGAAGCCGGTCTGGCCGGTCTCATTGACGATGCGCTCGATGCGATCGACCAGCTCGGTGGCCGAAGCCCCCTCGTAGCGCGAGATGTAGTCCAGCGAGACGTCGCAGAACGAACACTTCTTCCAGTAGCAGCCGTGCGCCACGGTGAGCTTGTTCCAGCGCCCGTCGCTCCAGAGCCGGTTCATCGGGTTGAGCATGTCGAGCAGCGACAGATACTTCTGCAGCGGCAGCCCGTCCCAGGTCGGCGTGCCGACCTCGGCGAAGGCGATGTCGGGCTCGGGAAAGCTGATGAAGCGCACCCGCGCCGCCTCGCCCTCGCCTTCGCGCACGAAGGCGCGCACCAGCCGCTCGCGCGAGCGCTTGCCCTGCAGGTGGTCGATCAGCGCCAGCAGCGGGCGCTCGCCCGCATCCAGCGTGATGATGTCGACGTAGTCGAAGAGGCGCGGCTCGGCCAGCTCGCGCAGCTCGGTGTTGACGAAGCCGCCGCCCAGCGCGATGCACAGCGGCTCTTCCCCAGCAGCGACGCGCTCGGCCGCCCAGGCGCGCGCCGTCTCGGCGATGCGCAGCGCCGCGTAGACCGCGCCCGGAAACGGCACCGACAGCAGCAGCAGGCGCGGCTGGTGGCGCTCCAGCGCGGCGCGGGTCAGCTCGGCGAGCAGCTCGTCGATCAGGTTGGGCGGCGCGGCCAGCGCCTGGGCCAGCGGGTCGAAGCTGGGCTGGCTGGTGGCGAGCTTCTCGGCGTAGCGCACGAACTCGAAGCGCGGGTCGACCGCATCGCGCAGCACATCGGCCAGATCGTTCAGGTAGAGCGTGGCCAGGTGGCGCGCCTTGTCCTGCAGGCCCAGAGCGCCGAAGGCCCAGGCCAGCGGATCGCCGCCGTCGTCGTCGCCATAGGCATCGATCGGCGCGAAGCGCGCACCCTCGGGCAGGAACATGCGGCTGTTGATGCGGTGCGCCAGCGTGGGATCTCGCCCCTGCAGGAAGGCGATGACGCGCTCGATCGTCGCCTCGTAGGCGTCGAAGGCCTCCAGGAAGTGCGCGACCTGCGGCGTGGGGCCGCGCTTCGGCGCCGGTGCCGCCTCGATGCGGCGGCGGATCTCGCGCAGGCCCTCGCGGCTGAGCAGGCGCAGCACCAGCGCCAGCGCCAGATCCTCCTGCACCGCATCGAAGCCGCGCGAGCGCAGGAAGCCGGTCAGGTAGGCGGTGGACGGGTACGGGGTGTTGAGCTGCGTCATCGGCGGGATGACGGACAGCACGCGCAGCGGCGCGGGATCAGCGACAGAGGTCATGGCACCGGCGGGGTTCGGGCAGCGAGGCGCGACCGCCAGGGGCCGCGGAGGGCGCGATTGTGCCAGTGCAGGCAGCACCAAGCAGGGCAAGGCTTGCGCAAGCATGATGTCGACGACCCGCAACACCAATTCGATAGCCAAATCCTATCATCGTGAAGAATTTCACATCCAACTGTCCTGCCCGGCATCAATTGAGAAACGAATATCAGAATTTCCGCTTTTCGGTTATCATGATTACCGAATCAAAAAAAGGTGCGCCTGACATCAGATCGCGCAGCACCAGAGATTCATCAGGGAGAATTCACATGATGATCATCAAGGCCTGCGGCGCACTGCCCATCCATTGGCCAAACGCCACCATGGCAGACGCAATCACGGCACCATCTGCAGCCAGAGCCAGCCGTTTGTCGTCATTGGCGATATAAATCCAAGAAAACATCTTATTCGTGGCACACCATCGCCGCGAAGATTCCCGCCAAGCCTCGGCAATCCAGGATTCTTCCTAACAGGTCGCCCGGAAATATATTCTCATCCAACAGCGGACGAGAGACCCCTCATTTCCGGGGGGGCGGTCGGATATTCAATTATCTCGGAACTCAATCTAATCATGCAACATGGATTCATGATGCGGGGCTTGGCCCTGCTCGTCTTGAGCGCAAGCCTGCTGCTGCAGGGCTGCGCTCAGCCACCAGTCACTGCACCGACCCGACCGGGACTGGATAACACGCCGGACCTGGGCCGGTTCGACCGGTTCGATCTGGTCGCGCAGGCCGCCAGCACCGGGCAGACACCGACACGACTCCAGGGCACACTGGCCTTCAGTCGCAGCGGTGCAGCCTTCGAGACCCGAGATGAGCAGGGTCGTCCGGCGGGGCGGCTGTTCGTGCAGCCCGATGCCTGCCATGACGCTCCCGGCGAAGACTGTCAGCGCCGCTTCGTGGTCACCGGACGCCTCAGCAGCGGCGACACCGGAGTGAGCTGCTACGTGCCTGTCCGCAATGACACCGCGATCGGCTATGCAGGGCAAGCGCTGACCGGCATCTGCCAGGACCGGCACGGCCGCCTGTTCTCGCTGACGCTGTTCAGCCGATGAGCCCTCGCAGCAGAAAACGGATCATGATGACTTCACCCTCCATCACTCGACTGATGGGCGCCAGCCTGCTGGTGATGACACTCGGTGGCTGCCTGCCCGACTCGCTGCAGGACGCAGCGGCACTGCGCACGCTGGCGACCCAGTCGCTCGACCAGCGCAACTTCGCCGATGCGGTCTCGCGGGCTCGGCGCCTGGTCGAGAAGACTCCGCAGGATGTCGAGGCGCACTACCTGCTGGCCCAGGCCCTGGCGCAGTCCGGCGAGCGTACTGCGGCGCTGGTCGCACTCGAGCAGGCGATTCGCCAGGGACTGCGCGACGCCGGCCGCATCGAAGCCGAGCCACGCCTGGAGCCGCTGCGCGACATGAATGCCTACGAGGACATGATGTCGATGCAGTTCCCGGAACGCCAGTCGGTCTCGGTGCGGGCAGGCAGCGTGCGCGCCTCGGTCAGCTCAGGCGCCACGACGACAAGTCAGCGCGCGGGCGAAGCCGTCTCCATCGAGCAGCGCGGCGGCAAGCAGGTGGTGCGTGCCGGCGATCTGGTCGTCGAGCTGCCTCCGGACCGCTGATCGCGGGCGGCTGCCCCCTGTTTTTTCCCCGGTCGACCCGAGGCGCCACCACCCAGGCGGTGTGCGTCGATCCCCCGGCGTGCCCGCCACAGGCACGGCCCGGCCTCGATTCTTGTCACCTTTTTGAATCCATCACGATGCAAACCCGTCTCCTGCGCGCCGGCACCCTGTCGCTGGCCCTGACCGCCCTGTTCGCGCCCACCGGCAGCGCCCTGGCCCAGAACACCGTCTTCGGCGAAGGCCGCGCGCCGATCGTCGCCGGCGAGGCGGCCTCGATCCGTCAGGCGGCCCGTCAGGAAGCCATGCGCGATGCGGTCATCAAGGCCATCAAGGACGCCACCGCGCTGGACGCCAGCGACCCGCGCTTCGCGCCGATCGTCAGCGAGGTGGCCAAGCAGCTGCGCGACGTGCAGGTGCGCGAGGAGCGCCGCGAGGGTCAGGACTTCGTGACGCGGGTCGAGGCCCTGGTCGATCGCCGGCAGATCAAGAACGCGATCCGCGGCACCGATCTGGACAAGCTCAATGACCGAAGCTTCTCGATCCTGATGCTGGTCGACGAGTTCGTGACCTCCTCGCGCGATCTGAACCTGCCGCTGCGCGAGCTCGAGGAGTTCAGCTATGACGCCGGATCGTCCTACCGAGACAAGTCGCTGAAGGCCAGCTCGGCCTCGGACAGCAGCCGCGTCGCGGTCGCGGGCTCTTCGAGCGTGAATGCGGCCACCGCCAGCTCCAGCCGGATGGCGGGCAGCTCCAGCACCGCGGTGGCGGCTCAGGGCCGCGACGGCTATGGCGGCTCGGGCTCGATGGCCGGCGCCCAGCAGACCAGCGTGTCGGGCCAGCGCAGCGATGCGGCCGCCTACAGCGCGAAGCAGAACTACGCCGGCGCCGCCTCGAGCCAGTCCTCGCGCGCCAGCATCGACCGCAAGGACATCGACGAGCGCAACCACGAGAAGATGTCCTACCGCAAGCTGGTCGAGTATCAGGACAGCTCGAAGCCGACCGGCAAGTCGGCTTTCCTGGCGGCCTTCAGCGGCAACCTGCGCGACTACGACATGCGCCTGCAGGACTCGGCCAACACCCGCAGCCGCTTCTTCGGCGACCGGGCGATCAGCCTGTCGATGCTGGAGAACGGCGCGGAGATGACCAAGTTCTCCGAATTCGCGCGCACCAAGTCGAATGCGGACTTCCTGATGCTGGGCAACGCCACCGTCGTCGGCGGCGAGCGCAATGCCGCCACCGGCCAGATCGCCTGCGGCGTCAACGCCCAGATCCGGGCCTTCGCCACCGCGGGCAACGAGCTGATCGCCGCCGAGTCGCTGAGCACCCAGGCCAGCGGCAGCAACATCGAGGAATGTGCAGCGCTCGCCTCGAAGAAGGTCGCCGACCTGATGGCTCCGATCTTCGCCGGCCGAGCCCTGGGCTACTGGGCCGATCGCGCCGCCCGCGGCCGCCAGTTCACCGTCGAGCTGCGCGGCAGCGCACTGCCGCTGCCGATGCGGCTGTCGTTCGCCAAGGCGCTGCGCGACATCCAGGGCGCCACCGACGTCGAGAAGAAGGAAGACGGCGACACCGGCGTCAAGCTGACCCTGACGCTCAAGGGCAAGGTCGATGCGATGGAGCAGGTCTACGGCGCGGTCAGCGCGCAGCCGGCCTTCGCCAGCCGCACGCTCGACGGCAAGGTCGAGGGCGAGCAGATCATCCTGTGCCTGGACCGCTGCAGCGCGCCGGCCGCCACGGCCGCCGCACCGGCAGCGAAGGGTCGCAAGTGATGCCCGCCGCACGCAGCCTGCCTTCGATGCATCCGCTGGCCTGGGCCGGAGCCGCCGTCCTGTCGGGGCTGATGCTGCTGGCCTCGCCGGTCCAGGCGGCCGGTCAGGACGCCCGTGTCTTCCCGCTGAAGGCCTTCTTCCACGACGACAAGAGCGATTCGACGCTGGATCCGGCCTTTCGCGATCTGGTGCGCTCGCTCGGCACGCAGAACCTCGCGGCCGAAGCCCACCGCCAGATGACGGCGGCGTTCGGCGACCGCATCGGAGCCCTGGACCGCAACACGGCCGGGCGAACCTTTGTCGCCTCGCTGCAGGTCAGCCGTGCCACCAGCTACGCGGTCGACAAGGGCACCGGCAACCGCGACGTTCTCGCGACGGTCACCGCCAGCCTGTACTTCACCAACGTGCGCACCGGCGAAATCCTGAAGACGCTGTCGGAGACGACCGTCAGCCAGGAAGTCGTGGCAGGCGCGGGCGAGGTGGCCGGTGCGACACGGCGCCAGTTCGAGCGCTCGCTGCGCTCGGTGATCGAGCAGCTGGTCAAGCGCGCTGGCACCGAATTCCGTCCGAGCACGGTCGACGTGCGCATCACCGACCAGAGCGGCTCGCTGCTGGTGCTCGACACCGGCTACCGGCGCGGCATCCAGGTCGGCGACCAGCTCTCCGACGCCAGCGGCCAGCTGATCGAGGTGATGTACGCCAGCGCGGACCATGCGGTGGCGCAACGCGTGCTCGCCGATCAGGTCCAGCCGGGAGCCACCTTCCAGAAGTACCTTGCCCACGGCGCCGACGGCAAGGTGCGCCCGCGCACCGTGGTCTATGTCGAATCGGTGCCGCAGGGCTACCGCAAGGAGCATGTCGCCCAGCTGTTTTCCGAGCTGGTCGGCGACAAGGCACCGCTGAGCATCGTGCTGGTCAGCCCCGGCTTCTCGAACCTGCTGACCACCGTCACCCAGCAGGCCGCGCTGGCGCGCGAGGACAGCGCACGCCGCCGCCCTCCCGAGTACATCATCCGTCTGACACTGGCCGAGCCGATCGCCTACGAGGCCAGGACCAATCTGGAGTACCAAGTTCAGCGCCACTACGAGACGCTGGCCTTCGCCGAGCTGATCGACACGCAGGGACGGGTGGTGTTCTCGGTCGATGGCAAGGACACGATCGACGATGCCATCTCGCACGGCATCGGCCCCGGCATGAGCGAGCGGCGCGAGGTCAGCGCCAAGAACGCGCTGGTCAGACTGGCCGAGCGCTTCGCCACGCTGGCCGAGCCCAAGGCGGAGCGTCTGCCGGTCATGCAGGGCGACACCGGTCTGGCCGTCGACACCCGCGGCAAGGCCCAGGCGCCGCAGCAGAAGGGCGTGGTCCTGGCACCCGCCCGGGTACGCCTGAGCGTCGACGGCCGGCCCCAGGACACGTGGCTGCCGGTGTCGGAGGCGCAGATCGACAACAGCATCGAGACGGCCCGCCCGCCGCTGCTGGCTGGCCTGCCGCTGCGCTCGCCGGAGCAGCCGCTGGCCGCCGGCCAGCAGTTCGAGATCCAGCGCATAGGCACCGCGCCGAAGTCCTCGGCACGCTTCAGCCTGTGCCCGGGCGAGCCGGAAAACCGCGGCGACATGAAGACGCCCTCGCTGACCGCGCTGGCCACGCACGCGCTGGGCAGCCAGATGCCGGGGATGTTCTACATGCCCGCGATGACAGGCCGGATCGACCAGCTGATCTCTCCGGTCAACAACTTCACCGGAACACTGGCCTGGAAGCTGCCGAGGCAGATCGACACCTGCATCAAAACCCTCGAGAAGGTCACCCGTGCGGAGCCCCTGTGCAGCAAGAACGTCTGCGAAATCCCGATGAAGACCGCCTACATGCTCGACGCCCAGGCCTCGGGCAAGTCCGTGGGCAGCCAGGCCCTGCAGATCGGTTTCAGCAGCACAGGCTTCTATGCCTCCACTCCTGCGGCCCAGCAGACGCTGCTGATGGAAGCGGACGTGGTCGACGAGGCCGCCAAGCTGCTGCAGAAGATGGCCGGCGAGTTGAAGCTGACCCCATGAACACGGCGGGCCGGCGCCTCTTCCGGCCGACTCTTTTCCCTGTTTTTTTCTTCCACCCCACGCGAAACATCATGAACCGTCATTCTTCTTCTCGCATTTCTCTGGCTTCGGCGCTTCTGGCCCTGGCCGCGCTGGCCACGGCGCCCTCGGCGCAGGCCTTCGGCGTCGGGGACCTGCTCGGCGCGGCCAAGCCGGCCGCCACCACCGGTGCGCTCGATCCGGACGGCTTCCTGAAGGCCGCGGCCAACGCCGAAAAGCTGATGGGCAACTCGCTGACGCTGCTGGTGCGCTCGCTCGCGTCGAAGGAGGCCGCAGCCAGCTACGAGTCCGCGATGAAGGCCGCGCTGTCGCAGACCGACGCCAAGGAAGCCCAGAGTCAGGTCAACGCTGCACAGGCCAGCGCCGCAGCAGCCCTCAACGAACAGATCAAGGGCAGCCAGCTCAAGGCCGCAGCAAGCACGATGAGCAGCGAGCAGCGCACGCAGCTCGGCGCCGCCGCCTTCAACTTCTCGCTGGCGATGCTTCAGGACAAGGCGCTGATCGACCAGTCCAAGGGACTGGTCTCGGGAATGAGCACGAATCCGACGCTGCTGGGCAAGCTGGGCAGCATCAAGGATGCGGCATCGAGCCTGAGCACCCAGGTCGAGGTCGGCGCGAAGATCGCCGGTCTGATGCCCGACATCTTCGGGACGGTCGGCGTCAAGGCCCCCGCCTCGAAGGACGACAAGCCCAAGGCCATGGAGGATGCATTCGCCGCCTTCGCCTCCCCCAACAAGTAAGGCGAAGGCCTCACCCCCCGCGCACCGGCAGCCGGACCCGCACGCAGGTCCCCCGCCCCGGCGCGTCGAGCAGGTGGACCCGGCCACCGTGGGCCTCGACGATGTCGCGCACGATGGCCAGACCGAGGCCGGCGCCGTCCTCGCGGCACTGGCCCTCGCCGCCCTGCCAGCCGCGCTCGAACAGGCGCGCGCGGTGCGCCGGGTCGATGCCGGGGCCGTTGTCGCTGACGTCGATGTGCAGCGCAGCGGCGTCGCCCGGGGCACGGCCCGGCGAGCCGGCCACCTCGACCCGGATGCGGCTGCCTTCCGGGCAGTACTTGACCGCGTTGCCGATCAGGTTGGTCAGCACGCGCAGCATGCGGCCGTAGTCGACCTGCACCGCCATCACCTCCAGCGCCCCCACCGACAGGTCGTGCCGGCGCCGCTCGGCGATCGGCTGCATCATCAGCACCGCATCGCGCGCCAGCTGCGCCGCGCACAGGCGCTCCAGCCGCAGCGAGGCCGCCCCGCCGGTGCGCGCGGCGCTGACCAGCTCGTCGGCCAGGCGCTGCATCGCGTCGAGCGAATGGCGCATGCGCTCGAGCGTGCGCCGCGGCGGCTCCTCGCCGGCGCCGGCCCGGCCGATCATCTCGAGGCCCATCGACAGCACCTGCAGCGGCGCACGCAGGTCGTGCGCGACCGTCGCGACCAGCTCCTCGCGCTCCCGTGCCAGCACGCGCGTGCGCTCCAGCGCCTCGCGCAGGTCCAGCTCGCGCTGCAGCGAGGCGGCCAGCTGCACCAGCACCTCGACCTCGTTGGGTCCCCAGAAGCGCGGTTTCATGTCGATCGCGCACAGGCTCCCGATCACCCGCCCCTGGCGGCGCAGCGGCACGCCCGCATAGGCGCGCACGCCCAGCGTCCGCACCGTCGGCACCGCGGCGAACACCGGATCGAGCAGCGTGTCGTCGATCACCAGCGGCGCATCGCGCAGCAGCGTGTGGTGGCAGAAGGTGCGCCCGCTCAGCTCGCGGGTCTCGGCCAGCTCGCCGCAGAAGCCGTGCTGGCTCTTGTAGAAGTCGCGGTCGGCGGCCATGACCGACACGAAGGCGGCCGGCACGCCCAGCAGCGAGGCGGCCAGCGCGGTCAGCGAATCGAAGACGGCCTCGGGAGACGAGTCGAGCAGGCGGCTGTCGTGCACGGCCTGCAGCCGGCGCGCGTCGTTCAGCGCGGCATGGATCCGGGCGGTCAGCGCGGCGGGCTCGCCGGCCACGACAGGGACGGCGGCGCCGACGGCAGCGGAAAGGTCAGGCTCGGAGCGGCTCATCGGCACGGGCCCGGACGGGAGGCCGGGCAAAGGACTCGGGATGGTGCCGACTGTATACGAGACATGAATTATTTTGCGAACCGAGCCATGGCGTCGATCTTTTGTCTAATCAATGTCAACGCCAGAAGTCGACACGGACCTGACAAAGAGCCGACACCAAGGGCCGACGTTCAGGCGTCGACCAGCTGCCGCACGACCAGTGCCTTGACCGGCGGCAGGCGCTCGGCCAGATGCAGCGTGGCCTGGCGGGCCAGCCGTGCGGCCGGGCGGTCGTCGGTGAACAGGCGCACGATGGCGTTGGTGCCGTGGAAGATCCAGCGCGCGGTGTGGCGGTGCTCGCGGTCGTAGGCCTCGAGCGCACGCGCATCGGCCGGATCGACCCGGCCGCCGCGGGCCCGGCGCGCGATCTGGCGGGCCAGCGTCTCGGCGCTGTAGAGCCCGAGGTTGAAGCCGTGCGCGGTCACCGGATGCATGCCGACCGCGGCGTCGCCCACCAGCACGACACGCTGCGACACCAGCCGCGGCGCCCAGGTCGCCACCAGCGGGTACAGATGCCGGCGGGACTCCTCGCCGGGGCCGGGCTGGATGCGGCCGAGCTGGCCGTCCAGCCAGGGCTCGACGGTGGCGGCATAGTCGGCCGCCGGCAGCGCCATCCAGCGCTGCGCCAGCTCGCTCGGCGCGGTCACGACGAAGGACGAGCAGTGAGGCGGCAGCGCGCCGGCCTGCCCGCCCTCGCCAGGATCGGACGCATCGGCCAGCGGCAGCACCGCCAGCGTGTGGCCGTGGTGGAAGGCCTCGTGCGCGACCTGCCGGTGCGGCTGCTCGTGGCGCATGCGGCAGACGATGGCGCTGCGGCCGAAGTCGTGCAGGTCGGCGACCAGTCCGGCCATGCGCCGCACCGCCGACAGCCGCCCGTCGGCCGCCACCAGCAGCGAGGCGCGCAGCACCCGGGCCTGGCCCTGCGGACCGACCAGGCGCACCGTCACGCCGTCGTCGTCGCGCTGCATCGACTCCAGCCGATGGCCGGCCAGCACCCGGACGCCGGGCAGCGCCGCGCAGCCCTCCCACAGCACCCGGCGCAGCGCGTTCTGCGACACCAGCGTGCCCAGGTGCATGTCGGCGCCGATCGGCGCCGGGGCCGCCTCGCCCAGCGCACGCGCGGCCAGATCGGGCAGCCAGGGCAGCGCCTGCGGCAGCCAGCCCGGCCGCGGCAAGGCCGGCAGCGGCGGCAGGCCGACACGCGCATGCGAGGCGTCCAGCCGCAGCGCGGCCTGCGCGCCACCGGTGCTGACCGAGGCGGCCTGCAGCGGCGCGCGCGCCTGCGCGGGCAGCCGCTCCCACAGGCCCCACTGGCGCAGCAGCGCCTCGGTGCGGTGCGTCAGCGCCAGCTCGCGGCCGTCGGGCGGCGGATCGGCCAGCTGGGCGGCGTCCTGGGGATCGGCCAGCACGACGCGCAGGCCCAGCGGCGCCAGCGCCAGCGCGGTCGACAGCCCGGTCGGCCCGGCGCCCGCGATCAGCACGTCGACGCGCTCGGCGGTGTCATTCGGATTCATCTTGGTCTCGGCTCGGTGGGGGATCTGCCCTGCGGCAACCGCGCGATGGTGCCGAGCCGGCCCCGGAAAGGGCTTGTCCAGGGTCAAGGGCGTCTCGGACCGACTCGCCGCGAGCGCTTGCCGTGACCGCGAGGGTGAACAAGAATCCGAAAATGGAAATTATGAGCACACCACAGGACAACCCCCGTCAGGTCATCAGCACCGCCTGGGGCGGCATGCTGGCCCTGCTGATCGTGATGCTGCTGCTGGATCCGCTGCGCAAGGCAATGGGCGGCGACTACGCAGGCCTGAGCCTGCTGCTGCAACAGGATCCGGGAGAACAGGGCCTGCGCATCCTGATCGGGATGATCTGTCTGAATGCGCTGGTCCAGGTGCTTGTGCATGTGCGCTCGTGCCGCACGGCCCGGGTGACGGCCCTGGTCCTCAGCGCACTCTACGGCCTGTTCTTCGTGGCCCACCACATCATCCACCTACGAGCAGGAGAACAGCCCGGCCTGCAGACCGGGCTGGACATGACGCACCACCTGCTGGCGGGACTGGCCGTCTGGGGGGCATGGCGCTGGATGAAGCAGGCCTGAGCCGCGCTCAGGCGCCCGCGTCGACACCGAGCCGGTAGCCGATGCCGCGCACCGTGCGGATCAGGTCGCCGGCGTCCGCCTCGCCGAGCTCGCGGCGCAGGCGCCGGATGTTCTGGTCGACGGTGCGCAGGTCGACCGCGGCGCCCTCGCCCCAGACGCGCGTGCGCAGCACCTCGCGTGTCAGCACCCGCCCGGCCTGCTCGACCAGGCACTGCAGCAGGCGCAGCTCCACCGGCGAGAGCTCGAGCTCGACGCGCAGGCCCTGACGCTGCACGGTGATCAGGTGGCGGTCGAGGTCGATCTCGAGCGGGCCGCAGCGCTGCAGCCGCGAGGGCGCCGCCGCCCCCGTGCCGTCCCGGGAGACCGGGGCGGACGCATGGCGCACCGCGCCGGCCCCGGCCGGCAGCTCGGGCAGCCGGTTCAGGTGCGCGACCAGATCGCGCGGCGCGTAGGGCTTGTGCAGGCACAGCGACACGTTCGGGACATGGGTGCAGCACGCGGGCGCGCCCGAGGTCACGACGATGCGCACCTGCTCGGGAAGCTGCGCGCAGAAGGCCAGATCGGCGCTGTCGGCGCTGTCGGGATCGAGCAGCAGCACGTCGGGCAGCACCTCGCCGGCCAGCCGGCGCGCCTCGCCGGCACTGGCGGCGCCGACCGGAAAGAAGCCGGCCTCCTTCAGGTGCTGCGCCAGCAGCTCGCGGATCACCGGCTCGGCCACGAGGGTCAGCACGGTGCGGCGAACCGGAGCGGGTGCGGGTCGGGCGGCATCGGACATGGCAGACGGACTCCGGAAAAATCGATCGGAGCCGCGATGCTCACGCCCGCGCGTGACAACCGTTTGACAGTCGCGTGATCGGCGCGGACGGTTTCAGCCGATCGTCACGATCCAGTCGGCCCGGTCGCGGGTCGCGGCGATGCGTCGCGCGTTGGGCTCGTCGGTCGACTCGGCCCAGGCCTCGGCCTCGGCCGGCGTGCGGCCGAAGCGGACGTGGCGCTCGACCAGGCGGCGCCGGCGCAGCGCGTCGTCGACGCCGACATACCAGGCCTCGTCCAGCAGCGCGCGCACCGGCGCCCAGCCGTCCTCGTCCATCAGCAGGTAGTTGCCCTCGGCGATGACCAGCCGCACCGAGTCGGGCACGCCGATCGCGCCGGCCACCGGCTCCTCGATCTCGCGACGGAAGACCGGCGCGTAGACCGTCTCGCCCGCGACCGGCGCACGCAGCCGGCGCAGCAGCGCCACGAAGCCGGCGCTGTCGAAGGTGTCGGGCGCGCCCTTGCGCCCGGCGCGGCCCAGGCGCTCGAGCTCGGCCTGCGCCAGATGGAAGCCGTCCATCGGCACCAGGCAGGCCAGGCCGGGATGGTGGCGCTCGCAGTGGCGCAGCAGCGCCTCGGCCAGCGTGGACTTGCCCGCGCCGGGCGGGCCGACCAGGCCGAGCAGCCGCCGGCGGGCGCGACCCTCGGCGGCCGGCGTGTCATCGGCCAGACCGGCCAGCAGCGCCTCGAGGCGCTCGAGCGCACCCGCAGGCAGCGCAGGCGCGGCGGCATCAGGAACGGAGGGCGTCGGCAGCATGGGGGAATTCAGTCTCCGAGATCGAGCGCGGTGGTCTTCTTGACGGTGCGCACCACCAGCATCGAGTTCGAGCGCACCACGCCGGGCAGACGCGTCAGCACCTCCGAATGGAAGCGCTCCAGGTCGGCCGCGTCGCGGAAGGTGAAGCGGATCAGGTAGTCGTTGCTGCCGGCGACGTAGAAGCAGTCGAGGATGGCCGGCTCCAGCCGCACCGCCTCCTCGAAGCGCCGGAGCGCCTCGACGCTGGTGCGCTCGACGTTGACGATGGTGTAGGAGGTGCCGGCCTGGCCGACCGCCTTCGGGTCGAGCAGCGCCACATAGCGGGCGATGACGCCCGACTCCTCCAGCCGCCGCACCCGGCGCAGGCAGGCCGATGGCGACAGATGCACCCGCTGCGCCAGCTCGACGTTGGTCGGCCGGGCGTCATGCTGCAGCTCGCGCAGGATCGCGCGGTCGATCGCATCGAGTTGCACCGGATCAGGACTTGTCGGCATGGAATTGTGCAGTGTCACGCAGATTCGCAATTCCATAGCGTAGCAGGGGCCGAGGTCGACGTGAATGGCAACCCTGTTGCGCGGCGCCCTGCATAGACTGGAAGCCCTCTTCCCGGCTGTTCCCGACCTCTCCAACCCTGCCCGCCCCGCCCATGACGACCGCCCGCGACCCGCGCCTCGACGCCTACTGGATGCCCTTCACCGCCAACCGCCAGTTCAAGCAGGCCCCGCGCCAGCTCGTCCGCGCGGAGGGCATGCACTACTGGACCGACGACGGCCGCCAGGTGCTCGACGGCGTGGCGGGCCTGTGGTGCGTCAACGCCGGCCACGGCCGGCCCCGCATCGTGCGCGCCATCCAGGAGCAGGCCGCCGAGCTGGACTACGCGCCGCCCTTCCAGATGGGCCACCCGAAGGCCTTCGAGCTGGCCGGGCGGCTCGCCGAGCTGGCCCCGGCCGGGCTGGACCGCGTCTTCTTCACCAACTCCGGCTCGGAGTCGGTCGAGACGGCGCTGAAGATCGCGCTGGCCTGGCAGCGCCTGCGCGGCCAGGGCTCGCGCACCCGGCTGATCGGCCGCGAGCGCGGCTATCACGGCGTCAACTTCGGCGGCATGTCGGTCGGCGGCATCGTCGGCAACCGCAAGATGTTCGGCACGCTGCTGGGCGGCGTCGACCACCTGCGCCACACCCACGACCCGGCCCGCAACGCCTTCACCGTCGGCCAGCCGGCCCACGGCGCCGAGCTGGCCGACGACCTCGAGCGCCTGGTCGCGCTGCACGACGCCTCGACCATCGCCGCGGTCATCGTCGAGCCGGTCGCCGGCTCCACCGGCGTGCTGATCCCGCCGCAGGGCTATCTGCAGCGCCTGCGCGAGATCTGCGACCGCCACGGCATCGTGCTGATCTTCGACGAGGTCATCACCGGCTTCGGCCGCACCGGCCAGCCCTTCGCGGCGCAGACCTACGGCGTGACGCCCGACATCATCACCACCGCCAAGGGCGTGACCAACGGCTGCGTGCCGATGGGCGCGGTCTTCGTGCGCCGCGGCATCCATGACGACTTCATGCAGGGCCCGGAGCACCTGATCGAGTTCGCGCACGGCTACACCTACTCGGCGCACCCGCTGGCCTGCGCCGCCGGCCTCGCCACGCTCGACACCTACGCCGAGGAGGGCCTGCTGACCCGCGCGGCCGCGCTGGAGGGCCAGTTCGCCGAGGCGCTGCACGGCCTGCGCGGCCTGCCGCACGTGATCGACATCCGCAACACCGGCCTGGTCGGCGGCATCGAGCTGGCCTCGCGCCCGGGCGATCCGGGCCGGCGCGCCTTCGACGTCTTCCTGGACTGCTTCGCGCAGGGCGTGCTGATCCGCACCACCGGCGACACCATCGCGCTGTCGCCGCCGCTGATCATCTCGCCCGAGCAGATCGGCCGCCTCGTCGAGGCCATCGCCACCGCGCTGCGCCGGGTGGCCTGAGCGGGAACGCGGGCGTGACGCGACGTGTCGTGACGCGCGTCGCGCCCGCGACACCGCACCGTGACAGGTTTCACGCGCTGCAGCACAATCAGGTCGAACCCGGCAGCCGCCGGACCGGGAGCACCGACGCCAACGCATGCTGCTGCAGACCGACCACGCCCTGGCCCGCCAGTCCTGGTACGCGCAGACCGCGACGCGCCGGCAGGACCATCCGCCGCTGCAGGGCGAGGTCCGCGCCGAGGTGGCGATCGTCGGCGGCGGGCTGGCCGGGCTGTCGGCCGCGCTCGAGCTGGCGCAGCGCGGGCGCCAGGTGGTGCTGCTGGAGGCGCTGCAGCTCGGCTGGGCGGCGTCCGGGCGCAACGGCGGCCAGGCGCTGGCCGGCCTGGCCTGCGACATGGGCGAGATCGAGGCGCAGATCGGCCTGGCCGACGCGCGCCGCATCTGGGCGATGACGGTGGAGGCGCTGACGCTGATCCACGCGCGGCGCGACCGCTACCGCATCGCCTGCGACTGGCAGTCCGGCGCGCTGACGGTGGCCACCAGCGCCCGCAAGGCCGCCAGCCTGCGCCGCGAGACCGAGCGGCTGGCGCAGGCCTACGGCCACGCGGGCCAGTGGCTCGCCGGTGGCGACCTGGCGCTGCACATCCGCAGCCCGCGCTACCGCGGCGGCTGCTACGACCGGCGCGGCGGCCACCTGCATCCGCTGAAATACACGCTCGGCCTGGCCGACGCGGCCTGGCGCGAGGGCGCACGCCTGCACGAGCGCAGCCCGGTGCGCCGCATCGAGCGCCACCGCAGCGTCACGCTGCTGCGCACGCCGCAGGGCCAGGTGGTCGCCGACCAGGTGCTGCTGGCCGGCAACGTGCACCTGCCGACGATGCCCGGGCTGGGCGGCCTGCCGGCGGGCATCGGCTCGCGCATCATGCCGGTGGGCACCTATGTCGCGGTGACCGAGCCGCTCGACGCCGGCGAGATGGACGGGCTGCTGCCGACCCGCGCGGCCGTCTGCGACAGCAACTTCGCGCTCGACTACTTCCGCCCGACCGCCGACCAGCGCCTGCTCTTCGGCGGCAAGGTCAGCTACAGCACCGTGACGCCGCCGAACCTGGCGCGCAGCCTGCGCTCGCGCATCGCGCAGGTCTTCCCGCGGCTGGCCTACCGGCCGCTGACCCATGTCTGGGGCGGCTTCGTCGACATCACGATGAACCGTGCACCGGATTTCAGCCGCCTGCCCCCGGATGGTGCGGCCGGCGCACCGATCTACCTGCTGCAGGGCTTCTCCGGCCACGGCCTGGCGCTGACCGGCCTGGCCGGCAAGCTGGTGGCCGAGGCGATCTGCGAGGACGCCAGCCGCTTCGACCTGTTCGCGCGGCTGCAGCACCGCCCCTTTCCGGGCGGCGAGCGCCTGCGCACGCCGACGCTGGTGCTGGGCATGCTGTGGCACCGTGCGCGCGACCTGCTCGGATGAGGTGCGCATGAGCCTGCAGACCCGACCGCCCTGCCGCCGCCATGCCCTTCGGGGGAACCCGCTGGACGCACCGGGATGGTGCTGGCACACTCCCTGCATCACTTCGGTGTCTTCCTGTCCGAACCCCGTCAGTAAGCCCATTGCCGTCGGCTCAACAAGCTGGCTGCAGCAAGCCCAATGAACAGCTTCCTCCCGTCCCGCCGGCCCCCCGTGGTGCTGGTCCCGGCCTGCAACCGGATGCTCGGACAGCATCCCTTCCACGTCGCAGGCCAGAAATACGTCGATGCGGTCCGCCTGGCCGGCGCGCTGCCGCTGGTGGTGCCGTCCGTCTCGCCCGACGAGATCGACACGCTGCTCGACCTCGCCGACGGCGTGCTGCTGACCGGCTCGCCGTCGAACGTTCACCCCAGCCGCTTCGGCGAGGCGGTGCACGACCCCTCGCTGCCGCTCGATCCGGTGCGCGACGACTGGACGCTGGCGCTGATTCCCCGGCTCGTCGAGCGCGGCATGCCGCTGCTGGCGATCTGCCGCGGCTTCCAGGAGGTCAACGTCGCGCTCGGCGGCTCGCTGCACCAGGCGGTGCAGGAGGTGCCCGGCCTGGCCGACCACCGCGCCCGGGGCGAGGATCCGGCCGAGGTCCAGTACGGTCCGGCGCACCCGGTGCACCTCGTGCCCGGCGGCCTGATCGCCGCCACGCTCGGCGGCGCCGACGACATCACCGTCAACAGCGTGCACGGCCAGGGCGTGAACCGGCTGGCCGCGGGCCTGCGCGTCGAGGCTCGGGCGCCCGACGGCCTGGTCGAGGCCTTCTCGATCGGGCCGGCCGCCTTCCAGCTCGCGGTGCAGTGGCATCCGGAGTGGCAGGCCGCCGCGAATCCGGTGTCGATGGCCCTGCTGCGCGCCTTCGGCGCCGCCTGCCAGGACTACCGCGACCTGCACCGCCCCCCCAGTCGCTGACGTCGCGACTCCTTCCGACCGAGCGCCCACGCCGCCGCATGCCACCCCGTCCGGGTCGGCCGTGCCGGATGCGCTCGCCGCCGCGGCGCCGCGCGCCAGCCCGCGGAACCTGACCGAGACGACGATGAACACCGACCGAAACCACTTCTCCTTCAGCGATCTCGAACAGTGGCTCGACGAGCACCGCGTCACCGAGATCGAATGCCTGGTGCCCGACCTGACCGGCGTGGCACGCGGCAAGATCCTGCCGCGGCAGAAGTTCACCGAGGACCGCGGCATGCGCCTGCCCGAGGCGGTCGTCGCGATGGGCGTGACCGGCGAGTTCCCGACCCAGGGCCCCTACTACGACGTCATCAGCCCGACAGACCACGACATGCACCTGCGCCCGGACCCGCGCACCGTGCGCATCGTGCCGTGGGCGAGCGACCCGACCGCGCAGGTGGTGCACGACTGCTACGACAAGGCCGGCAACATCGTGCCCTTCGCGCCGCGCTCGGTGCTGCGCCGGGTCTGCGACCTCTACGCCGCCGAGGGCTGGAACCCGATCGTCGCGCCGGAGCTGGAGTTCTACCTGGTGGCGCGCAACACCGATCCGGACATGCCGCTCAAGCCCCCGATCGGCCGCTCGGGCCGCGCCGAGACCAGCCGCCAGGCCTACTCGATCGACGCCGTGAACGAGTTCGACCCGCTGTTCGAGGACGTCTACTCCTACTGCGAGCAGATGGAGCTCAATGTCGACACGCTGATCCACGAGATCGGCGCCGGCCAGATGGAGATCAACTTCTTCCACGACCACCCGCTCGGGCTGGCCGACGAGGTGTTCTTCTTCAAGCGCACGGTGCGGGAAGCGGCGATGCGCCACAACATGTTCGCCACCTTCATGGCCAAGCCGATCGCCGGCGAGCCGGGCAGCGCGATGCACATCCACCAGAGCATCACCGACGCCGAGGGACGCAACATCTTCAGCAACGCCGACGGCAGCGCCAGCGACATGTTCCGCTGGTACATCGGCGGGCTGCAGAAGTACATCCCGGCGGCGATGGCGCTGTTCGCGCCCTACGTCAACAGCTACCGCCGCCTGGCGCGCTTCACCGCCGCGCCGATCAACATCCAGTGGGGCACCGACAACCGCACGGTGGGCATCCGCTCGCCGGTGGCCTCGCCCGCGGCACGGCGCATCGAGAACCGCGTCATCGGCGCCGACGCCAACCCCTATGTCGCGCTGGCGGCGACGCTGGCCTGCGGCTACCTGGGCATGAAGAACCGCATCGAGCCCACGCCCGAGTGCAAGGGCGACGCCTACCTCGGCGACTACCAGCTGCCGCGCAGCCTGGGCGAGGCGCTCGAGATGCTGCGCCAGGAAAAAGCGCTGGCCGAGGTGCTCGGCGAGGCCTTCGTCACCGTCTACACCGAAGTCAAGGAGATCGAGTACGCCGAGTTCATGAAAGTGATCTCGCCGTGGGAGCGCGAGCACCTGCTGCTGCACGTCTGAGCGCCCGGCCCCGACACACCCACCCGTTTCACCCACCCGTCGTCCCGCCCCTCATCCGTCATGCCCGCGAAGGCGGGCACCCACGCAGGCCCCCACCCGCGCACGGCGTGGCTCCCCGCCTTCGCGGGGATGACGGCAGCGCGCCAGGGATGACGGCGACACGCCACTCAGGACACCGACCATGACCACGACCACCCGCACCACCGCCGACTGGCAGGCCCTGGACGCCGCCCACTTCCTGCACCCCTTCACCGACTTCCAGGCCCTGGCGAAGAAGGGCTCGCGCATCATCGAGCGCGGCGAGAACGTCTACCTCTGGGACACCGACGGCCACAGGCTCTTCGACGCGATGAGCGGCCTGTGGTGCGTCAACGTCGGCTACGGCCAGCAGGCGCTGATCGACGCCGCCACCGCGCAGATGACGAAGCTGCCCTTCTACAACAGCTTCTTCCAGACCACGACGCCGCCGGCCGTCGAGCTGGCCGAGCTGCTGGCCGAGGTGACGCCGCCGCAGTTCAAGCACGTCTTCTTCGCCGGCTCGGGCTCCGAGGGCAACGACACCGTGATCCGCATGGTGCGCCGCTACTGGGATCTCAAGGGCCAGCCCGAGCGCCAGGTCATCCTCAGCCGCTGGAACGGCTATCACGGCTCGACGATGGCGGGCGCGTCGCTGGGCGGCATGAAGTACATGCACGCGCAGGGCGGCCTGCCGATTCCCGGCATCGACCACATCGACCAGCCGCACTGGCTGGAGCATGGCGCCGGCATGACGCGCGACGAGTTCGGCCTGAAGGCGGCCGGCTGGCTGGAGCAGAAGATCCTGGAGGTCGGCCCCGACAAGGTGGCCGCCTTCATCGGCGAGCCGGTGCAGGGCGCCGGCGGCGTGATCGTGCCGCCCGCGACCTACTGGCCCGAGATCCAGCGCATCTGCGACCAGTACGGCATCCTGCTGGTCAGCGACGAGGTGATCACCGGTTTCGGCCGCACCGGCAACTGGTTCGGCTGCGAGACGATGGGCACCCGGCCCGACCTGATGACGTTCGCCAAGGGCGTGACCTCGGGCTACGTGCCGCTGGGCGGCGTGATGGTGGGCGAGCGCGTCGCCAAGGTGCTGATCGAGCAGGGCGGCGAGTTCGAGCACGGCTACACCTACAGCGGCCACCCGGTGGCCTGCGCGGTGGCGCTGGCCAACATCCGCCTGATGCGCGAGCAGCGCCTGGTCGAGCGGGTGCGCGACGAGACCGGCCCGCGCCTGGCCGCCGTCTTCGAGTCGCTGCGAGATCACCCGCTGGTCGGCGAGACGCAGAGCTGCGGCCTGATGGCGGCGCTGCAACTGGTGCGCGCCAAGGACGGCACCGACGGCCGCGGCACGCCCTTCGACCCGGCGCTGGAAGTCGGCATGGTCTGCCGCGGCCACTGCTTCGGCAACGGCCTGGTGATGCGCGCCGTCGGCGACCGCATGATCATCGCCCCGCCGCTGGTGATGACCGTCGAGCAGGTCGACGAACTCGCCGGCCTGATCCGCCTCTGCCTGGATCTGACGCTGGCGGATCTGCAGGCGCGTGGGTGGGTGTGACGCTGGCAACTGACCGGCCGGCGTTTATTCTGCGAGGATAAAACACAGGCACTGCAGGCGGCCCCCTGCAGTGCAGGTTTTGGTGGTCAATTTAGGATGAAGTTATGCAGCATGCAGCGATCAAATGCCAACGACGACAAGGACTTGGGCATTTTATTGACACCAGGTTAGATGTAAATGGCCGCGTTAGGCGGCATGGCCGTGACACCTAAATTAGGTTATGTTTCAGGAGACATCGCGTGTCCGAAGGAAATTCTCTGATCAACTTGGGCGATCTATCTAAGCCAGCAATTGTACTGATCGAAAAGGTCAGCGCGGCCGTTGGGGCGATCTATGAACCCTATCATGTCAAGCGAATGGCTCGCGCCGAAGCAGAGGCCAAAAAAATCAATGTCATTGCAAAAATCGAATTGACTGAGATCGAGCAAAGAGCAATCGATCGTTTTGTCCATCAGGAAGCCAGGAAGCAAGCGAACATCGAGCAGATCACGGCACAAGCAGCTGCGTCACTTCCAGAAGATGCAAAAGTAGAAAATCTCGAAGAAGACTGGGTTGCTCATTTCTTCAAACATTGCGACACCGTTTCAGACAAGGAAATGCAATCTCTTTGGGCGCGTTTGCTGTCCGGAGAAGCAACACAGCCCGGCACATTCTCAAAAAGAACTGTTGATTTCATATCGACCATCGACAAGAAGGACGCAGCCCTGTTCACTACGTTCTGTCAGTTTGTGTGGATGATGGGCGAACCAATTCCGCTCATCTATGAATCTACCGATGAAATCTACACAAAGCATGGCATTACATTTGAAACATTGAAGCACCTTGATGCTATCGGCCTAATCTCACTCGAGTCCTTGAGCGGCTACGTGAAAACCGGCTTTGCGAAGTATGCTCATGTCTCCTACTATGGTCACCCCACTCTGATCGAGTTTGACAGCGATTCCAACAATAAACTTGAAATCGGACACACCCTACTAACCAGCACCGGCAAAGAATTGGTATCAATCTGTGGCTCATCGAGGAACGATGACTTTTACAACCACGTCATCCGCAAATGGTTTGAGTGCGGCTTGGTTCTATCTTCTGCAGTCATTAATCGCCAATAAAACCTAACGTCATCTGAATTTCATACATATATCTCCGACTCCCATGGCGTCAATCCAAAAACGAACCACGCGCCGCGCCGAATAAATATTCAAAGCCCAGCCAGCACCCCAACAAATAACCCCGCCAACCCAAAAGCGCACGGAGCCCCCATGACCACCTCCCCCACCTGGCACGACCGTGCCGCCGCACTAGCGCTGGATGGCCGCGCCTTCATCAACGGGCAGCGCGTGGCCAGCGCCAGCGGCGAGACGTTTGACAAGCATTCGCCGATCGACGGGCGGCGGCTGGGCGCGATTGCGCGCGGGCAGGCGGCGGATGTCGATGCGGCAGTATTGGCCGCCCGCGCGGCCTTCGACGACGGGCGCTGGGCGCGCCAGCCGCCGGCCGCGCGCAAGAAGGTGCTGCAGCGGTTTGCCGAGGCGATCCTGGCGCACCGGGACGAACTCGCGCTGCTCGAAACCCTCGACATGGGCAAGCCGATCCGATTCGCCCGCAGCGTGGACGTGCCGGCCACCGCGCGCACCATCGCCTGGTATGCCGAGGCGATCGACAAGGTATATGACGAGATCGCGCCGACCGGGCCGAACGCGCTGGCGATGATCACGCGCGAGCCGATGGGCGTGATCGGCTGCATCGTGCCGTGGAACTACCCGATGATCATGGCGGCCTGGAAGCTCGGGCCCGCGCTGGCCACCGGCAATTCGGTCGTCATGAAACCGAGCGAGAAATCGCCGCTGACGGCGCTGCGCCTGGCCGAGATCGCGGTGGAGGCCGGGCTGCCGCCGGGCGTGTTCAACGTCGTGCCCGGCTACGGCCACGAGGCCGGCGAGGCGCTGGCGCTGCACATGGAGGTGGACGCGATCGGCTTCACCGGCTCGACCCGCACCGGCCGGCGCATGCTCGACTACGCCGGGCGCTCCAACCTCAAGCGCGTCTACAACGAGCTGGGCGGCAAGTCGGCCTTTCTGGTCTTCCCCGACCACAAGGATCCGGCGCGTGCGGCGCGCACCGTGGCCGGGAGCCTGTTCTTCAACCAGGGCGAGTCGTGCAACGCGCCCTCGCGGGTGCTGGTGCACGAATCAATAGCCGACGACTTCGTCGCCGAGGTGCGCGCGCAGATGCCCGACTGGCAGCCGGCCGACCCGCTGGACGAGCGCACCACGATGGGCGCGCTGGTCGACGAGGGCCAGCTGCGCACCGTGCTGGGCTACATCGACGCCGGCCGCGCCGAGGGCGCGACCTGCCACGGCGGCGCGCAGGCCCGCAGCGAGACCGGCGGCTTCTACGTCGAGCCGACCGTCTTCGACCACGCGACCAACGCCATGCGCATCGCCCGCGAGGAGATCTTCGGCCCGGTGATGTCGGTGATACGCTTCGGAACCGAGGAGGACGCCGTGCGCATCGCCAACGACTCGCCCTACGGCCTGCAGGCCAGCGTCTGGTCGCACGACCTGGACCGCGCGCACCGCGTGGCACGCGCCTTGCGTGCCGGCACGGTGCATGTGAACCAGTACGACGAGGACGACATCACCGTGCCCTTCGGAGGCTTCAAGCAGAGCGGCAACGGCCGCGACAAGTCGCTGCACGCGCTCGAGAAGTACACCGAGCTGAAGACCACCTGGCTGCGCATCGACGGCGCCTGAGCCGCGTGACGAAAGTCCATGCGCTCGCGCCATAATCCCCGCCGCGATCAGGGTCTGCATGCAGTCCGTCACGCCCGGCCGGCGTTCCGGGGCCCCGGGACCGGCCCGTCCCCTTCCTTCCACTTCCTGTCTGGAGAGTTCATGAAGCTGTTCAAGTCGCGGCCCGCCCGGGCCCTCAACCTCGTGGTCGCCGCGGTGGCGGTGCTGTGCTCGGCCGGTGTCCGGGCCGAGGAGGAGAAGGTCCTGAACATCTACAACTGGGCCGACTACATCGCCCCGGACACGATCAAGAACTTCGAGAAGGAAACGGGCATCAAGGTCCGCTACGACAACTTCGACTCGAACGAGGCGCTGCACGCCAAGCTGATCGCCGGCAAGACCGGCTACGACATCGTCGTGCCCGGCTCGAACTGGGCCAAGCAGCAGATCGAGGCCGGCCTGCTGCTGAAGCTCGACAAGAGCAAGATCCCGAACCTGGCCAACCTCGACCCGGCCATCCAGGCGCAGCTCGCCAAGATGGACCCGGGCAACGACCACATCGTCGACTGGCTGTGGGGCTACACCACGGTGGGCATCAACACCGACAAGGTCAAGGCCGCGCTGGGCGACAAGCCGATGCCCGACAACGTCTGGGACCTGGTGTTCAACCCGGACTACGTCAGCAAGCTCAAGGGCTGCGGCGTCGCCTTCCTCGACACGCCCTCGGAGATCCTGCCGCTGGCGCTGAACTACATCGGCAAGGAGCCGCACAGCAAGAACGCCGACGACTACAAGGCCGTGGCCGAGATGCTGAAGAAGATCCGTCCGTCGGTGACGCGCTTCGTGGGCTCGGGCTCGGACTACATCGACCAGATGGCCAAGGGCCAGCTCTGCGCGGTGGTGGGCTGGTCGGGCGACATCATGATCGCCAAGGACAAGTCGGCCAAGGCCAAGAAGCCGCAGAACCTGCAGGTGCTGCTGCCGAAGAACGGCGGTCTGCTGTTCTTCGACACCATGGCCATCCCGGCGGACGCCAAGCACCCCGAGAACGCCCACAAGTGGATCAACTACATCCTCAAGCCCGAGGTGCACGCGTCGCTGACCAACACGGTCTTCTACGCCAACCCGAACAAGGCCTCGCTGAAGTTCGTCAAGCCCGAGATCGCCAAGGATCCGTCGGTCTTCCCGGACGAGGCGGCGCTGGGCAAGATGATCCCGCCGGGCGTGCCTGACCAGGCCACCCGCAAGCTGATCACCCGCACCTTCACCAACTTCAAGGCGGGTCGCTGAGCGGGTCGCTGACGCCCCGGCCCGACCCGCACCGACTGCTCCAGAAAGAGGAAACAGACTCATGGCCAAGCCCCAGGCGGACGGCGCCTTCCTGCGGATCGACTCCGTGGTGAAGGAGTTCGGCGACTTCCGCGCGGTCGACCAGGTCAGCCTGGACATCGCCAAGGGAGAGATCTTCGCGCTGCTCGGCTCGTCGGGCTGCGGCAAGTCGACCCTGCTGCGCATGCTCGCCGGCTTCGAGACGCCGACCTCGGGGCGCATCATCCTCAACGGCCAGGACCTCGCGGGCAAGCCGCCCTACGAGCGTCCGGTCAACATGATGTTCCAGTCCTATGCGCTGTTTCCCCACATGACGGTGTGGGACAACATCGCCTTCGGCCTGCGGCGCGACGGCCTGCCCAAGGCCGAGGTCGCGCAGCGGGTCGAGGAGATGCTGCGCCTGGTGCAGCTGGCCAAGCTGGCGCAGCGCAAGCCGCACCAGCTCTCCGGCGGCCAGCAGCAGCGCGTGGCGCTGGCGCGCAGCCTGGCCAAGCGCCCGCAGCTGCTGCTGCTCGACGAGCCGCTGGGCGCGCTCGACAAGAAGCTGCGCGAGGCCACGCAGATCGAGCTGGTCAACATCATCGAGCAGGTGGGCGTGACCTGCGTGATGGTGACGCACGACCAGGAGGAGGCCATGACGATGGCCTCGCGCATCGCGGTGATGAGCGAGGGCCGCTTCCTGCAGGTCGGCAGCCCGGCCGACATCTACGAGACGCCGACGACGCGCTTCGTCGCCGACTTCATCGGCAACGTCAACCTGACCGACGGCCGCATCGTCGTCGACGAGGCCGACCATGTGCAGATCGAGTGCCCGGACTTCATGCACCACATCGGCCACGGCGTGACCGGCTACCTCGGCCAGGAAGTCACGGTGGCGGTGCGCCCGGAGAAGATCTCGCTGAGCCTCGACAAGCCCGAGGGCCGCTTCAACCAGGTGCCCGGCACGGTCAAGGAGATGTCCTACTTCGGCGACACCACGCTCTACCACCTGGAGCTGGCCAGCGGCGCGCGGCTGAAGGTGACGGTCGAGAACGACAGCCGCGACCGCAGCAAGGCCCCCACCTGGGGCGACCGGGTCTGGGCGCACTGGCAGCCCAGCGCGCAGGTCGTGCTGACGCAGTGAGGAGCGCCTGACGATGGCCCACCGCCCCCCCACCCTGTCCGAGCGGGTGCGCGCGCTGCTGCGCGGGCGCACGCTCGTCATCGGCACGCCCTTCGTCTGGCTGCTGGTGTTCTTCCTGCTCCCGTTCCTGATCGTGCTGCGCATCAGCTTCGCGGAGATGGACGGCGCGATGGTGAGCGACCTGTTCACCTTCGCCAACGACGAGCTCTACATGAAGCTCAAGCTCCAGAACTACCTGAGCATCCTGTCGGATGACCTGTACTGGAGCACCTACCTGCAGTCGCTGCTGTACGCCGGCGCGACGACCGCGATCTGCCTGGCGATCGGCTACCCGTTCGCCTACTTCATGGCGCGCGCGCCCTCCACCGTGCAGCCGCTGCTGCTGATGGGCGTGATGCTGCCGTTCTGGACCAGCTTCCTGCTGCGCGTCTATGCCTGGAAGGGCCTGCTCGACGCCGACACCGGCTGGATCGGCACCCTGCTGAAGGCGGTCCACGCCGATGCGCTGCTGCTGCCGCTCGGGCTGATCTCGGCCGAGGGCCAGTTCATGTACACGCCCTTCTCGCTGCTGCTGGGCATGGTCTACACCTACCTGCCCTTCATGATCCTGCCGCTGTACGGCACGCTGTCCAAGCTGGACCTGCGCCTGCTCGAGGCGGCGCAGGACCTGGGCGCGACGCCCTGGCAGGCCTTCTGGCGCATCACCGTGCCGCTCTCCAAGGGCGGCATCATCGCCGGCGCGATGCTGGTGTTCATCCCGTGCGTGGGCGAGTACGTGATCCCCGAGCTGCTCGGCGGCCCGGAGACGCTGATGATCGGCCGGGTGCTCTGGGACGAGTTCTTCTCCAACAACGACTGGCCGATGGCCTCGAGCGTGGCCGTCACCATGGTGCTGCTGATCATCGTGCCGCTGGCGATCTTCAACCGGAACCAGAGCCAGGAGGCCCGCAAGTGATCACCACCGCTGCCGGACGCTGGACCAGCCGGATCTGGCTGGCCGCCGGATTCCTGTTCCTGTACCTGCCGATCATCGCGCTGGTGGTCTACAGCTTCACCGACTCGCCGGTGCCCAATGTCTGGGCCGGCTTCTCGCTGCGCTGGTACGAGAAGCTCGTCGGCGACGAGGAGATCCGCAGCGGCCTGTTCCTGTCGCTGCGCATCGCCGCGGCCACCGCCACCGGCGCGGTGGTGCTGGGCACGCTGGCGGCGCTGACGCTCGAGCGCCACCCGCGCTTCGTCGGCCGCACGCTGTTCTCCGGCATGATCAACGCGCCGCTGGTGATGCCCGAGGTGATCGTCGGCCTGTCGCTGCTGCTGATGCTGGTGTCGATGCAGCGCCTGTTCGGCGTGCCCGAGCGCGGCCTGGTGACGATCTGGATCGGCCACCTGCTCGTCGGCATGGCCTACGCGACCGTCGTCATCGCCGCGCGGCTGCGCGACCTGAACCCGCAGTTCGAGGAGGCCGCGCAGGACCTGGGCGCGCGCCCGCTGCAGGTCTTCTTCCTGGTGACGCTGCCGATGATCGCGCAGTCGATGCTGGCGGCCTGGCTGCTGACCTTCACGCTGTCGCTCGACGACGTGGTGATGTCGGCCTTCCTGTCGGGCCCGGGCTCGACGACGCTGCCGCTGGTGATCTTCAGCCGCGCCCGCCTGGGGCTGGACCCGACGGTCAACGCGCTGGCCACCGTCGTCATCGTGGTGGTGGCGGTCTTCGTCGTCGCGTCGAGCTACCTGATCGCGCTGCGCGAACGCCGGCTGCAGCAGGAACAGCAGGCGGCGCTGAAGGGCGGCTGATCCCGACCGAAACCCCACTGTACCGGCTGCACCACGGGGGAACTACGGAGTCGTCTGTCAGGAAACGTGAAGCAAACTGGTGACAGTCCCTATGGCGGTCCCGGACCGCACCTGTCCTGTGAACGCTCCGAACCCCGAATTCCTCCCCGGCATCCGGCCGGCGGCCCCCTCTCCGGCCCCCTCTCCAGCCTCGGCCTCGTCTGCGGCCCCCGCGATGCCTCTGGCCGGGCCGGTCCGCCAGGCCGGCTCGATCTCGCTGGTCATTCCCTGCTACAACGAATCGGCCAATCTGCGGCCGCTGATCGAGCGCGCCACCCGCATGCTCGACACGCTCGAGGGGGCGCCCGCCTGGGAGATGGTGCTCGTCGACGACGGCAGCCGCGACGACACCGCGCTGCAGCTGACGCTGTGGTCCGCGCGCGAGCCGCGGCTGCGCAGCGTGCTGCTGTCGCGCAACTTCGGCAAGGAGGCTGCGCTGACCGCGGGCCTGAAGGCCGCGCGCGGCGAGGTCGTCGTGCTGATGGACGCCGACCTGCAGCACGAGCCCGAGCTGGTGCCGACGATGCTGGCGCACTGGCGCGCCAGCGCCGACGTCGTCTACACCCGCCGCGTCGACCGCCACACCGAGCCGATGTTCAAGCGCGTCTTCACGCGGCTGTTCTACCGGCTGCTGAACGCGACCCATCCGCGGGTGCGCATTCCCGCCGACGCGGGCGACTTCCGCCTGCTCGACCGCCAGGTCGTCGACGCGCTGAGCCAGCTGCCCGAGCACGGCCGCTTCATGAAGGGCCTGTACGCCTGGGTGGGCTTCCGCAGCGTCGAGATTCCCTACACGCCGTCGGCGCGCGCCAGCGGCCGCAGCCACTACCGGCTGCGCCAGCTCGCCAGCCTGTCGCTGAGCGGCATGACCGCCTTCACCACCTGGCCGCTGCGTGCGGCCAGCGTGCTGGGCGTGACGCTGGCGCTGATGGCGCTGGGCTACGGCCTGTGGGTGACGGCCAGCTACCTGCTGTGGGGCAGCCGCATCTCGGGCTGGACGACCATCGTCGTCGGCATGATGCTGCTGTCGGGCGTGCAGCTGCTGAGCCTGGGCGTGCTGGGCGAGTACGTCGCGCGGGTGTTCGAGGAGGTCAAGGGCCGGCCGCTCTACATCGTCGCGCGCGAGCTCGGCCAGGGCATCGGATCCGGACGGACCGGCGAGCGCTCGGGAACGCCCTGAAATGCTCAGCCCGGCGCCCGGAAGGCCCAGAGCCGGCCGGCGACGAAGGTGCCGACCGCCACCAGCACCAGCACGCCCGCCAGCGTCAGGTCATAGCGCCAGCCCCCCCAGGCCAGCGCCAGCGCATAGGCCGCCTCGTTGACCGCGAAGCCGGCCAGCGAGACCAGCAGGAAGCGCGGCAGGCTGTGCCCGGCCGAGCGCCCGGGCACATCGCGGAAGGTCCAGCGGTGATGCCCGGCGAAGGACACGCCGAAGGCCACCATCCAGCCCAGCAGATTGGCCAGCAGCGGCGCCATGCCCGTGGCGCCGACCGCCAGCCGCACCACCGACCAGTGCACCGCCGCGGCCGTGCAGCCCACGACGACGAAGCGGGCCACGCGCCCGCCCTCTCTCTCTCGAACCGACATGAACACCTTTCAGGGCACCGGCACCGGCCGGCGCATCGCCGTCTGTCTCGACGACCACGGACTGCATGATGGCATCGACGCGGCCACGCTCGAGCTGGCCGCGATCGGCCGCCTCAGCGCGGTCAGCGTGATGAGCGAGGGGCCGACCTGGCCGGCCTCGGCCGACGCGCTGCGCGCGGTGCGCCAGGCGCGGGGCGGCGCGCTCGACGTCGGCCTGCATCTGAACCTGACCGAACCGCTCGGCGGCGAGCCCGGCCGGCCGCTGGGCCGGCTGATCGCGCAGGCGCTGCTCGGGCGGCTGGACCGGAAAGCGCTGGCCGACACGATCGCGCGCCAGATCGACCGCTTCGAGGACGGCTGGGGCGCCGCGCCCGACCACATCGACGGCCACCAGCATGTGCACCAGCTGCCGCAGGTGCGCGAGCTGCTGCTGGCCGAGATGCAGCGCCGCTGGGGCCGCGCGCCGGCCGGCGCGCGGCCCTGGCTGCGCGCCAGCGCCAGCCCGGGCGGCCGGGCGCTGCCCTTCCGGTTCAAGGCCGCGGTCATCTCGACGCTCGGCGCCGACGCGCTGCGCCGCCAGGCCGGCCAGGGCGGCTGGCCGGTGTCCGGCCGGCTGCTGGGCGTGCACGACTTCCAGGCCGACGGCCGCACGCTGGGCAGCCTGCTGGAGACCTGGTTCACGCTGGCGCGCGACGGCGACCTGCTGATGTGCCATCCGGGGGCCGCGCCCCGCGGCGCCAGCGCGCCCGACCCGATCGCGGCGGCGCGGGCCACCGAGCTGGCGCTGTGGCGCTCGGAGGCGCTGGGCGAGCTGCTCGAGCGGCGCTGCATCCACATCGAGCCGATGAGCCGGCTGCTGGCACGCTGAGCGCCCGGCCGGGCGCGCACGGGCACCGCGCTCTAGCGCGCGGTGCCGCAGCCGCCCGCCGGCGGCACGATCATCCAGTGCAGCGTCGAGCGCGCCGGGTTGCGCTGCCCCGGCACGTCGAAGGACCACTGGCCGCGGATCACCGCGCCCGGAGCCCACTCGTCCTGCACCGGCGGCTCGTCCAGGCGCACCGCGACATGGCCGTCACGGCGCAGCGCCTCGCGATCGAGCCAGGGCGGCGGCGGCACGCCGATGTCGAGCATCGCCGCCTGCTCGTGGCCGTAGACGCCGATCAGGCCGCTCTCGAAGTTGGGGCCGCGCACATAGCGCAGCGGACAGTCGCCGACCGCCGCCTGCCAGGCCTGCTCGACGGTGCGGGCCATCGCCTCGGCCGGATGGAACTGGTCGACCCGCGCCCGGCCCGAGCTCAGCTGCGGCAGCAGCCGCGGCGACGCATATTCGGCGAACCACAGCAGATGCAGCATCAGCGCCATCACGACCGCGCGCGGCACGTCCAGGCGCCGCCCCGCCGGCCACAGCGCGGCCAGGCCCAGCCCGAGGTACTGGAAGGTCTGGATGCCCCAGTGGTCCTGCAGCTTCAGGCCGCCCAGCAGCGACGCGATCACCACGCCGGCCACCGGCACGCCGACCAGCCCGATCAGCCAGCCCCGCCGGAAGGCCGCCGCGGCCGCCGGTGCCTCGCCCTCGGTCTGCACGGCCGCCGCGCGCAGGCGCCAGTGCAGCAGCGCCAGCAGCACCAGCGCCGGCGCCACGATGCGCAGCTGGATCACCAGGAAGGACAGCAGCGAGCGCAGCCGCTGCAGCGGCGTGAGCGACACCCCGGACTGGCTCGCGTAGGCCAGCGTCGTCCAGCCATGCTCGGCCACCCACAGCAGATGCGGCACGAACAGCGCCAGCGCCAGCACGACCGCCAGCACCGCACCGCGCCGGGCCGCCGCGCCGGCCAGCCCGCCCGACAGGCCCAGCGCCACCAGCACGCCCAGCAGCGGCAGCGCCGACTGGTACTTGGCCAGCAGCGCCAGCCCGGCCGCCAGCCCGAGCGCGACCCAGCGCCCGAGGCGCTCCGGCCGGGCAGCCGCACGCAGCGCCAGCCACACCGCCAGCGAGATGCAGGCCACCATCACCGAGTTGTGGTTGAACAGCTGCGACTTCGCCGCGAAGCCCTGCTGCAGACCCGCCAGCAGCACCGCCAGCGCGGCGCGCGGCCGGTCCAGCAGCCAGCAGCCGATGCGCCAGGTCAGCAGCAGGTTCAGCGCGATGCACAGCGCCGCCAGCAGCGTCGGCCACCAGGGATGCAGGCCGAAGGCCCGCACCGCGCTGCCCAGCAGCCAGGTCGGCAGCGGCGGATGCTTGTGATAGCCCCACTCGAGCGACTGCGCCCAGCTGAACTGCTCCAGGTGATCGCCGTACTGCGCCGTGTTGATGCCCCAGGCCACCAGGGCCCACAGCAGCACCATGCCGACGGCGAACAGCGGCGGATGCACAATCCAGTCCGCCACCGAGGCCGTCGCCCCGGATGACAGGCCGGGTCCCCAGCCGGTGCGGGTCCGCCGCTGCGGCAGCCCGGTCTCCTCGCGTTCATCCACGTCGCCTTGTCCTTACATCGTGTCACGGGCCGATCCCGAGCGGCCGTGATTGTCCACGCCTTTCGTGTCAAGAACATCCGCATACGCCCTGCTGGCCGCCAGCATGACCCTGGTCGGCAGCTACGTCGGCCTGTCGAAATGGCTGGTCGCCGTCTTTCCGGTCTTCCTGCTGGCCTGGCTGCGCTTCGGCATCGCGGCGGTGGCGATGCTGGGCTGGGTCCGCCGCCCCGCCGACGAGCCGGCGCCGACGCGGCAGGACCGCGGCCTGCTCTTCCTCGAGAGCCTGCTGGGCAACTTCCTGTTCTCGATCTGCATGCTCTACGGCGTGCAGCTCAGCACCGCGCTGGCCGCCGGCGTGATCATGGCGGCGCTGCCGGGCGCAGTGGCGCTGCTGTCGCGCCTCTTTCTCGGCGAGCGGCTGCAGCGGCGGGTGCTGGCGGGCATCGCCTGCGCGGTCGGCGGCATCGCGCTGGTCTCGCTCAGCAAGGCCGCGCCTCAGGCGCAGGCCGCCGCCGATGCCGGGATGCATGCCGCACCGCTGGCGGGCAACCTGCTGCTGGTCGCGGCGGTCTTCTGCGAGGCCAGCTATGTCGTCATCGGCAAGAAGCTCTCGGGCCGCATCGGGCCGCGACGCATCAGCGCGCTGGTCAACCTGTGGGGCCTGGCGCTGGTGACGCCGCTGGGGCTGTGGCAGGCGCTGTCCTTCGACTTCACGGCCGTCCGGGGGCCGACCTGGGCGCTGCTGGTGTTCTATGCGCTGGCCGCCAGCATGGTCACCGTCTGGCTGTGGATGAGCGGCCTGCGCCATGTGCCGGCCTCGCAGGCGGGCGTGTTCACCGTGATGCTGCCGGTGTCGGCCGCCGCGGTCGGCGTGCTGCTGCTGGGCGAGCCCTTCAGCGCGGCGCAGGCCGGCGCCTTCGCGCTGGCGCTGCTGGGCGTGGTGCTGGCCACCTGGCCCGCGCGCGCCGGCGCCTCGACAAGCACATCCGCCCGCTGAACCGGGCCGCGCGGCCCGTCGGCCCTGCCTGACGCAAGGACAAGGCACGGCAGCCCGCCAGAAAGATTGCACACAACTAGACTGCACACATCATGAATTCCGCAGCGTCCGATCCCGATCCCGCCTCCGCTCCTGTGCCCGCGCTGCCGGAGACCGCCGCCTGGCTCGAGCTCGACCGGCAGCTGTGCTTCGCGCTGTATTCGGCCTCGCTGGCGATGACGAAGCGCTACCGCCCGCTGCTCGACGCGCTGGGACTGACCTATCCGCAGTACCTGGTGATGCTGGTGCTGTGGGAGCGCGACGGCCTGGGCGTGGGCGAGCTCGGCGAGCGGCTCTCGCTCGACTCCGGCACGCTGACGCCGCTGCTGCGCCGGCTCGAGGGCGCGGGCCTGCTCGAGCGCCATCGCAGCCGCGACGACGAGCGCCGCGTCACGGTCGTGCTGAGCGCCGCCGGCCAGGCGCTGAAGGCCCGCGCGGGCGAGATCCCGCGCCGGATCGCCGCCTCCACCGGCTGCTCGCTCGACGAGCTCGCCGCGCTGCGCGACGAGCTCGCCCGGCTGCGCACCGCCCTGCTCCAGTCTCCCCCCGGCCCCCGAGCCGCCCCTTGACCGCCCCTTGACCTGTTCCCCCTGAAAGGAAAGACCATGTCCCTGCAGCAAGTCCTCTACACCGCCCGCGCCACCGCCACCGGAGGCCGCGACGGCGCTGCCACCAGCGACGACGGCCGACTGGACGTCAGGCTCTCGGTGCCCAAGGGCCTGGGCGGCGACGACGGCGCCGGCACCAATCCCGAGCAGCTCTTCGCCGCCGGCTACGCCGCCTGCTTCATGGGCGCGATGAAGTTCGTCGCCGGCCAGAAGAAGATCGCGCTGCCGGCCGGCCTGAAGATCGACTCGGAAGTCGGCATCGGCCCGATCCCGAACGGCTTCGGCATCCAGGTGACGCTCAACATCCATGTGCCCGGCGTCGAGCGCGCGGTCGCCGACGAGGTGGTGCAGGCCGCCCACATCGTCTGCCCCTACTCGAACGCGACCCGCGGCAACATCGACGTGACGCTGAACCTGGTCTGATCCCAGTCTGAGCTCGGTCGGGGCCCGGCCCGAGGCGGCCGGACCTCAGCCGCCGCGGCGCGCCAGCAGCCGCAGCAGCACCTCGATGCGCGCCTGCGCCGAGGTCAGCGCGCCGGCGTCCGGCAGCAGATCGGTCGACGAGGGCACGATGCAGCCGGCGCCGCCGCGCAGCGCGCGCAGCACCAGCACGCCGGCGGCCTGCGCCCGCAGCAGCGCCGCCATCAGGTCCTGGTGCACCGAGCCGTTGCCGGTGGCGGCCACCACCAGGCCCTGCACCCCGACCTGCACCAGCAGATCGACCAGCCGGCCGTCGGCGCCGGCATGGCTGGTGACGATCTGCACGTCCGGCCAGATGTCGGCCGCCAGCACCTTCAGGCCCAGCGGCTGCTCCACCGGCCATTCGCGCAGCCGGCGCAGCTGGCCGGCCTCGACATGCGCAAGCGGGCCGGCGTCGCCCGCGCTGAAGGCGTCGAGCCGGTACGGGTGGATCTTGCGCACCTCCGCGCCCGACCAGACCTGCCCGCCCAGCACCGCCATCACCCCGCGCGCGCCGGGCCAGCCCACCACCGTCAGCGCGTCGTCCAGGTTCTGCGGCCCGTCGGGCTGCGGCGCGCTGGCCGGACGCATCGCCGCGGCCAGCACCACCGGGCGCGACGGCGCCAGCACCCGGTGCAGCAGGTAGGCGGTCTCCTCCAGCGTGTCGGTGCCGTGGGTCACGATGATGCCGTCGACCTCCGGCCGGTCCAGATGGTGCTGCACCCGCTCGGCCAGCCGGCGCCAGATCGCGTGGCTCATGTCCTTGCTGTCGACCTGCGAGACCTGCTCGGACTCGATGCGCCAGCCCGCATCGATGCGCCGGCGCAGACCCGGCACTCCGTCGATCAGGTCCGCCACCGCCACCTGCCCGGCGCGGTAGCCGACCACGTCGGTGCTCTGCTCGGCCCGGCCGGCGATCGTGCCGCCGGTCCCCAGGATCACGATGTGGCGGCCGGTGCGCGCCGGGCGGAGGGTCGCGTCGATGCTTGTCATTTGCGGTGAACTGGACAAAAATACAGGTACTGGATGTTTTAACAGTCGAAGGGTCGCGATGACGGCCGACGCGAGGCAATCCGATGGACGAGAGCCCCAAGCTCACCCCCCGCCAGCAGCAGATCATGGCGCTGATCCTGCGAACGATCGAGACCACCGGCGCTCCGCCGACGCGTGCCGAGATCGCCACCGAATTCGGCTTCCGCTCGCACAACGCCGCCGAGGAACACCTCCGGGCCCTGGCCCGCAAGGGCGTGATCGAGCTGGTCGGCGGCACCTCGCGCGGCATCCGCCTGAAGTCTGACACATTGCGCCGGCTGCGGTCGGGCCTGCCCGAGGGCGCCGAGGTGATGGCCGACCCGACCGCCGACACGCTGACGCTGCCGCTGGTCGGCCGGGTCGCCGCCGGCAGCCCGATCCTGGCCCAGGAGCACATCGAGCGCAGCTACGCGGTCGAGCCGCACCTGTTCGCGCGCCGGCCCGACTACCTGCTGAAGGTGCGCGGCATGAGCATGCGCGACGCCGGCATCCTCGACGGCGACCTGCTGGCGGTGCAGCGCGGCAGCAGCGCGCAGAACGGCCAGATCGTCGTCGCCCGCCTCGGCGACGAGGTCACCGTCAAGCGGCTGCGCCACGGCCCGGCCGGCATCGAGCTGCATCCGGAGAACCCGGACTTCCCGGTGATCCACGTCGACCGCGGCGACCCGGACTTCACGATCGAGGGCCTGGCGGTCGGCCTGATCCGCAACACCCCGATGCTGTAGCGCCCCCGCGGCATCCCCCGTCCCGACCCGGACTCTCGGGTCCCCTGTCGCGCCATGCGGCCCCCGGCCGGATGGGCGGGCCTGCGCTCGCCCGGCCCCGGCCTTGTCAGGAGTCAGGAGGTTCCGATGTTTCCCATGCTCGCCCGCTGGCTGCGCCGTGCCCCGCGCAGCCCCTTGCCCCTGGAGTCCCTGGACATCGATCTCGATGCGGTGGCCGCGATGGCCGACCGGCCCCTGCCGGCACCGGCGGCACCGCGGCCGGACACCTTCCGGCTCGGTCCGGTGCCGCTGCCGCCCGCCCCCGCCCAGGGCATCGTGCTGTCGTGCAGCCTGCCGACCTCGGTGCGCCAGGCCCGGGAGCAGCCGGCCGCCCCCGGCCGCACGGAGCGCGACGGCCGGAGCGCCGACGACGGACGCATCCACCTGCAGATCGACCCGCACGACCCGCGCCGGGTGCGCATCAGCGGCAGCATGCGCGAGGTCTGCGCCGCGCTCGATGCGCTGATCGCAGTGCAGTGACGCCGGCAGGATGAAAAGGCAAAAGGGCCGGCAAGGCCGGCCCTCGGAGTCGCAGGCGGAGCGCCGGCGACCGGTCAGCCCATGTGCAGGCCGCCGTTGCAGGAGAAGTCGGCGCCGGTGGTGAAGCCGGAGTCCTCGCCCGCCAGCCAGCCGACGATCGAGCCGATTTCCTCCGGCGTGCCCAGGCGCTTGACGGGAATCGTCGAGACGATCTTGTCGAGCACGTCCGGACGGATCGCGCGGACCATGTCGGTGCCGATGTAGCCCGGGCTCACGGTGTTGACGGTCACGCCCTTGGCGGCCAGTTCCTGCGCCAGGGCCATCGTGAAGCCGTGCATGCCGGCCTTGGCCGCCGAGTAGTTGGTCTGGCCGGCCTGGCCCTTCTCGCCGTTGACCGAGGAGATCTGGATGATGCGACCGAAACCGCGCTCGACCATGTCGCCGACCACCTGCTTGGTGACGTTGAACATCGAGGTCAGGTTGGTGCTGATGACCGCGTCCCAGTCCTCGCGGGTCATCTTCAGGAACATGCGGTCCTTGGTGATGCCGGCGTTGTTGACCAGCACGTCGATCGGGCCGTGCTCGGCCTTGGCCTTGGCGAAGGCCTCGACGGTCGAGTCCCAGTCGGCGACGTTGCCGACCGAGGCGTAGAAGGTGTAGCCCGCGGCAGCCTGCTCGTCGAGCCACTTCTGGAAGTCACGCGTCGGGCCGCAGCCGGCGATGACCTTGAAGCCGTCCTTGTGCAGACGACGGCAGATCGAGGTGCCGATGCCACCCATGCCGCCGGTGACGTATGCGATTTTCTGTGCCATGTCTGTCTCTCCTTGGGGTTCGATCCCGCCCCCGATGGGCGGGACTCGGGTCAACGTGCGACCCTGACCCCACTCGGATTCCGCTTCCGGCCCGGGTGGGATCGATTCCATGATGGTAACGACGCCGATGTTCTTGTCTGTTTCAATCCGTGGGACCGTGGCGCCGCAGGTCTGGCGACCGGCAGCACGAGGCCGCCGGTCCCCTGGATCAGCGCTCGACGGTCAGCGCGACGCCCATGCCGCCGCCGATGCACAGCGAGGCGATGCCCTTCTTCGCATCGCGGCGCTGCATCTCGTGCAGCAGCGTGACCAGGATGCGGCAGCCGGAGGCGCCGATCGGGTGGCCGATGGCGATCGCGCCGCCGTTGACGTTGACCTTCGACAGGTCCCAGCCCATTTCCTGGTGGACCGCGCAGGCCTGGGCCGCGAAGGCCTCGTTGATCTCGAGCAGGTCGAGGTCGGCGGCGGACCAGCCGGCGCGCTCGAGCGCGCGGCGGGCGGCGGGCACCGGGCCCATGCCCATGAAGGCCGGATCCAGGCCGGCGCTGGCGTAGGAGGCGATGCGCGCCATCGGCTTCAGGCCCAGCGCGTCGGCCTTGGCGGCCGACATCAGCATCACGGCGGCAGCGCCGTCGTTGATGCCCGAGGCGTTGCCCGCGGTGACCGAGCCCGCCTTGTCGAAGGCCGGACGCAGGCCGCCCAGCACATCCAGGCTGGTCTTGCGGTTGATGAACTCGTCCTTGGCGAAGACGACCGGATCGCCCTTCTTCTGCGGGATCGAGACCGGCACGATCTCGTCGTCGAAGCGGCCGGCGTCCTGGGCGGCGGCGGCCTTCTGCTGCGAGGCCAGCGCCAGCGCGTCCTGCATCTCGCGGGTGATGCCGTACTTCTTGGCGACGTTCTCGGCGGTGATGCCCATGTGGTACTGGTTGTACACGTCCCACAGGCCGTCGTTGATCATGGTGTCGACCAGCTTCCAGTCGCCCATGCGCTGGCCGTCGCGCGAGTTCGGCAGCACATGCGGGCTGGCGCTCATGTTCTCCTGGCCGCCGGCGATGACGATCTCGGAGTCGCCGTCACGGATGGCCTGGGCCGCCAGCATCACCGCCTTCAGGCCCGAACCGCAGACCTTGTTGATGGTCATCGCCGGCACGCCCTGCGGCAGGCCGGACTTGATGACGGACTGACGAGCGGGGTTCTGGCCGGCACCTGCGGTCAGAACCTGACCGAGGATGACCTCGCCGATCTGCTCGCCGGACAGGCCCGTGCGCTGCAGCAGCGAACGGATGACCGTGGCGCCCAGCTCGGGAGCCGCGGTCTTTGCCAGCGTGCCTCCGAACTTGCCCACGGCGGTGCGTGCCGCTGCAACGATCACGATGTCGGTCATGCGTTTTCTCCTGATTCAGTGTCCAGTGGGTCCTTTGCGGACCGCGGTTGAAAGACGGGCACGCCGCGTCGTCAGACCTTCTGCTTGACGTAGCGCCCCGGAGCCGGCTCGATGACCTTGTGCTGGCGGTTGCCATAGGCCTTCGGCGCGGCCTTCTTCTTGCCGGCGTGCTGCGCCAGCCAGTCGGCCCAGTCCGGCCACCAGCTGCCCGGCACCGAGGTGGCGCCCTTGAGCCAGTCGTCGGCCGAGGCCGGCAGTTCGTCGTTCGTCCAGAAGTTGCGCTTCTTCTTCGCCGGCGGATTGACCACGCCGGCGATGTGACCGGAAGCCCCCAGCACGAAGCGCCGCGGGCCCTTGAACAGCTTCGTGCTCTGGTAGGCGGCGTCCCACGGCACGATGTGGTCCTCGCGCGAGGCGTAGAGATAGACCGGCGCCTCGATCCGGCCGATGTCGACCTTCTCGCCGCAGACGGTCAGCGCGCCCGGCACCTTGAGCTTGTCCTCGAGGTAGGTGTGGCGCAGGTACCAGCAGTACATGCTGCCGGGCAGGTTGGTGCTGTCGGAGTTCCAGTACAGCAGGTCGAAGGGCGGCGGCGTCTCGCCCTTCAGGTAGTTGCCGACCACATAGTTCCAGACCAGGTCGTTCGGGCGCAGGAAGCTGAAGGTGGCCGCCAGCTCCTTGCCGCGCAGCATGCCCGGACCCTGCGGCGCGTCCGCGCCGATGGTCATCTCGCGCAGCCGCACCGAGGTCTCGTCGACGAAGATGTCGAGAATGCCGGTGTTGCTGAAGTCCAGCAGCGTGGTCAGCAGCGTGACGCTGGCCGCCGGCTGCTCGCCGCGCGCGGCCAGCACCGCCAGCGCGGTCGTCAGGATGGTGCCGCCGACGCAGAAGCCCAGCGTGTCGATCGTGTCGCTGCCGCCGATCTCCTGGACCACGCGGATGGCCTGGATGACCGCCTTCTCGATGTAGTCGTCCCAGGTGAACGCGGCCATGTCGTCGCCGGGGTTGCGCCAGCTGACGACGAAGAGGCGGTGGCCCTGCTCGACGGTGTAGCGGATGACGGAGTTGTCCGGCTGCAGGTCGAGGATGTAGTACTTGTTGATGCACGGCGGCACGAACAGCATCGGGCGCTCGTGCACCTGCGCGGTCAGCGGCTTGTACTCGATGAGCTGGAACAGCTCGTTCTCGAACACGACCGCGCCCTCGCTGGTGGCGACGTTGCGGCCGACCTCGAAGACCGACTCGTCGGTCTGCGAGACATGACCCTGGCGGATGTCGTTGACCAGCTGCTGCACGCCCTGGGCGATGCTCTCGCCGCGGGTTTCCAGCGCCTTCTTCTGCGCCTCGGGATTCAGCGCCAGATAATTGGACGGGGCGCTGGCGTCGATCCATTGCTGGACCGCGAAGCGGATGCGTGTACGGGTTTTCTCGTCCCCCTGCACCGCATCGGCCAATTGCATCAGCGTGCGCGCGTTGAGCAGGTAGCTGGCGGCGGCGAAACCGGCCATCGGGCTGTCGGCCCAGTCCGGCGCGGCGAAGCGGCGGTCCTTGGGCAGCTCCACCTTGCCACCGGACTGCAGGCCGGCATTCCACAGCTCGGCAGCCTCGCGCAGGTATTCACCCTGGATGCGGGCCAGCTCCTGCGGCGGGATCTGCATGCGCGAGAGCGTGAGCAGGTTCTCGCCAACACTCTGGCCCATGCCCTGCAGCTTCTCGCCGGTCCGCCCGAAGGCGGACAAGTCGGGCAGGTTGAACGTCGACGGGTCGAAAGGGTTCATTCATCTCCTCCGAAGGCATGGTATCTGCGTTCGGAGGCATTATGCACGGCCATTTCATACGCCACCCTTTCTACGGCACCGCAGGAAATCCCCATGTACCTGATCGCGATCGCATGGCTTTATGTCAGCTTGATGGCGGCAGCCGCCGAGGTCATCCATCCCCAGGGCACGATACTGGGCGCCATCTTCACATTCCTGCTCTACGGGGCGCTGCCGCTCTCGATCGTCATGTACCTTCTCGGAACGTCCGCGCGGCGGCGCGAACGCCACAGGCTGGAACAGGCCGAACGCGAGGCGCTTGATGCCGATCAAGCGGAAACCCTCGGCACCGCGGATACATCCCCTCACGAAGGGCACATCGAGAATCCCAAGACACCTCAAGGTACCGGGAAATAGTCGGATTCAAGCAACAGCCCGATACCGCACCCCGGGTTCAGATCGGGCCGGAACCGGAACGAATCCACACCAGCGCCGCCATGCGGCCGGTGCGCGCGCTGTGCCGGTAGGAGAAATAGCGGGCCGGATCGTTGCGCGTGCACCACGGCAGGCTGCTGTCGTTGCCGCTCGGCGCCAGCACCCCGGCGCGACGCAGGCGCTCGCGGCCCAGCGCAGCCAGATCCAGCATCGAGCGCCCCTGGCCGCCCGGCGAAGGCTGGTGAAAGGCGCTGCGCTCAGCCGCCGCCGTGCCGAGAAAGGCCGCCACCACTTCCGGGCCGACCTCGAAATGCGTCGGACCGATGCAGGGGCCGAGCCAGCACTCGATCTCGTCCGGTGCGGCGCCCGCCAGATGGCACACCCGCGCGAGTGTGGCCTCCAGCACGCCGGCGGCCAGCCCGCGCCAGCCCGCATGGGCCGCGCCGACCGCACGCCCCTGCCGGTCGGCGAACAGCACCGGCAGGCAGTCGGCCACCTGGATCTCGCAGGCACGGTCCGACGCGGCGGTCGCGCAGCCGTCGGCGCGCACGCGCTCGGCCGGCGGCACCTCCTCGGCGCCCGACGGCAGCGTCTCCAGCGTGCAGACCTCGGCGCCGTGGACCTGCGCCAGCAGCACGCTGGGGCGGCCGATCGCCGCATGCAGCCGCGCGCGGTTCTCGCGCACCGCCCGAGGATCGTCGCCGACCTCGTCGCGCAGGTTCAGGCTGTCCCAGGGCGCCTGGCTCACGCCGCCGGCGCGGGTGGTCATCACCGCGCCGACGCGCGGGCTGGAGAAGACCGGGCGCAGCCAGTCGGCCGGCCAGGCCGCGTCGCTCGCAGGCGGCACCGGCTCAGGCCTCGGCATCGGGGCAGGACGAGGGCTGGGCGGCCTGGAAGGCCGGGCGTGCCATGCAGGCCTCGAAGACGCGCATCACCGTCGGCACATGGTCGAGACGGCAGTGGAAGCGCTGCGCGTTGAAGATCTGCGGCACCAGCACGCAGTCGGCCATCGTGGGCGTGTCGCCGTGGCAGAAGGTGCCGGTGGCGGCGTCGTCGGCCAGACGGCGCTCGACGACCTCCAGCCCGCTCTCGACCCAGTGGCGATACCAGGCGTTCTTCGCGTCCTCGCTGGCGCCGAGCTCCTTGACCAGATAGCGCAGCACCCGCAGGTTGTTCAGCGGATGGATCTCGCAGGCGATGTCCAGCGCCAGCGAGCGCACCCGCGCGCGGCCCAGCGGATCGCGCGGCAGCAGCGCCGGCTCGGGATGGGTCTCGTCGAGGTACTCGATGATGGCCAGCGACTGCGTCAGCGTCGCCTCGCCGTCCTGCAGCAGCGGCACCAGACGCTGCGGGGAGATCGCCGCATAGGGCGCGTCGAGCTGCTCGTTGCGCACCAGATGCACGCCGCGGTAGTCATAGGGCAGGCCCTTGAGCGCCAGCGCGATGCGCACGCGAAACGATGCGGACGAACGGAAATAGCTGTACAGGTCCATGGCTTGCAGGTCTCCTCGGTCAGCGAGCGCGATCGCTCCGATCGGGCATGAACGACTCCTCGCTGTTCGTGTCCATTGTTTCAGATCATGCCATGCGAAGCGCACTACACTGCCCGGATGCCATCGACGCGCCGTATCAAGCACTGCCGCGAATGCGGCTCCCCGGTCGACTACCGCATCCCCGCGGATGACAACCGCGAACGCGCCACCTGCTCCGCCTGCGCGACCATCCACTACGAGAACCCGCTCAACGTCGTCGGCACCGTGCCCTTCTGGGAGGACCGGGTGCTGCTGTGCCGGCGCAACATCGAGCCGCGCCACGGCTTCTGGACGCTGCCGGCGGGCTTCATGGAGCTCGGCGAGACCACCGCCGAGGGCGCCCTGCGCGAGACCCACGAGGAGGCCGGCGCGCGCATCGAGATGCTGGGCCTGTTCTCGGTGCTCAACGTCGTGCGGGTCGGCCAGGTGCACTTCTTCTACCGCGCCCGGCTGCTCGACACCCGCTTCGATCCAGGCCCGGAGACGATCGAGGCGCGGCTGTTCCGCCAGGACGAGATTCCCTGGGACGAGCTCGCCTTCCGCACCGTGCGGCTGACGCTGGAGCGCTATTTCGCTGATCGGGAGCAAGGTCAATACGGCCTGCACTGCGCCGATATCGCCTGAAGCCCGGACCGACCCCGTCATCCATGAATCCGACCCGACCTGGCGCGCCCGGCGCGCCACCGGCCGCGGCTGCTGCCGCCGCCGTCCCCCCCGCCGCCGAGCGGCTGCGCGAGGACCTGATCCATCCCGACCCGCTGCTCGACAGCCTGCTCGAGGTCTGCCGGCTGCACGGCGTGGCGACCTCGCGCGCGGCGCTGTCGGCCGGGCTGCCGCTGCAGGACGGCCGCCTGACGCTGGCGCTGGCCGAGCGGGCCGCGCAGCGCGCGGGCATGTTCGCCAAGCTGCAGCGCGTGCGCGCCGACCGCATCGACGCCGCGACGCTGCCGGCGATCCTGATCCTGCGCGGCTCCGGCGCGTGCGTGCTGCTGGGCTGGACCGAGGAGGGCGACGCGCGCGTGCTGCTGCCCGAGACCGGCCAGGGTGCGGTGGTGATGCCGCGCAAGGACCTGGCGCGGCGCCACGGCGGCGTGGTGCTGTTCGTGCGGCCGCACTTCCGCTTCGACGAGCGCACGCCCGAGGTGCGCCGCACCCGTGCCGGCCACTGGTTCTGGAGCGCGATCGCCAGCCAGCGCGGCGTCTACCGCGACGTGCTGTGGGCGGCCTTCCTGATCAATCTGTTCGCGCTGGCCTTTCCCGTCTTCACGATGAACGTCTATGACCGGGTGGTGCCCAACCACGCGATCGAGACGCTGTGGGTGATGGCGCTGGGGCTGCTGCTGGTGCTGATGGCCGACTTCTACATCCGCACGCTGCGCAGCCACTTCGTCGACGAGGCCAGCGCGCGCATCGACGTGCAGCTGTCGTCCTCGCTGATGGAGCGGGTGCTGGGCATGCGGCTGGAGAACCGGCCGCAGTCGGTGGGCTCCTTCGCGGCCAACCTGCGCGGCTTCGAGTCGGTGCGCGACTTCATCGCCTCGTCGACGGTGACGGCGATGATCGACCTGCCCTTCGCGCTGATCTTCCTCGCGGTGATGGCGTGGATCTCGCCGTGGATGATCGTGCCGGTGGTGCTGGCCTTCGCGCTGATCCTGGTGATCGGCTTCGTGCTGCAGCACCGGCTGCACGAGCTGTCGGAGTCGACCTACCAGGCCAGCGCGCAGCGCAACGCCACGCTGGTGGAGGCGCTGACCGGCATCGAGACGATCAAGACCCAGGCCGCCGAGGGCGTGGTGCAGTCGCGCTGGGAGCGGGTCAACCTCTTCCTGGCCCGCACCAACGTGCGCATGCGCGCGCTCTCCAGCACCGCCAGCTACGGCACCAACTGGCTCAGCCAGATCGTCACGATGACGATCGTGCTGATCGGCGTGCACCTGATCGCGCAGCGCGAGCTGACGATGGGCGCGCTGATCGCCTGCACCACGCTGGCCAGCCGCGCGCTGGCGCCGGCCGGACAGATCGTCGGCCTCCTGATGCAGTACCAGGGCGCGCGCACCGCGCTGGAGTCGCTCGACCGCATCATGGCCCAGCCGGTCGAGCGCGAGCCCGGCGCCGCCTTCCTGCACCGGCGCGAGATCCGCGGCGACATCGAGCTGCGCGACGTGCGCTTCGCCTATCCCGGCCGCGACGATCCGGTGCTCGACGGCGTCAGCCTGAAGATCGCGCGCGGCGAGCGCGTGGCGCTGATCGGCCGGGTCGGCTCGGGCAAGACCACGATCCAGAAGCTGATGCTGGGCCTGTACCAGCCCACCGGCGGCGCGGTGCTGCTCGACGGCATCGACCTGCGCCAGCTCGACCCGGCCGACGTGCGCCGCAACCTCGGCTATGTCTCGCAGGACGTGACGCTGTTCTACGGCTCGCTGCGCGAGAACATCACGCTGGGCCTGCCCTACGCCGACGAGAACGCGGTGCTGGGCGCGGCCGACACCGCCTGCCTGCTCGACTTCGTCAACCGCCATCCCAAGGGCTTCGACATGCCGGTGGGCGAACGCGGCGAGCTGCTCTCGGGCGGCCAGCGCCAGAGCGTCGGCCTGGCGCGCGCGGTGCTGCACAACGCGCCGCTGCTGCTGCTCGACGAGCCCACCAGCGCGATGGACTTCTCCACCGAGGCCCAGGTGACGCGCAAGGTCACCGAATTCGCGCAGGGCAAGACCGTGGTGCTGGTCACGCACCGCACCTCGATGCTGGCGCTGGTCGACCGCGTGGTCGTCATCGACCAGGGCCGGGTGGTCGCCGACGGTCCGCGCGACCGCATCCTGGAGGCCCTGCAGGCGGGCCGCATCGCGAGGGCCGCCTGAGCGGGAGCGCACACGAGATGAACGAGACACTGATGAAGGGCGGGCGCGGCCTGGTGGGCGCGCTGGAGGCGGTGCGGGTGCGGCTCGAGCCGCTGACGCGCCGCATGTTCGGCCGCACCGCGCTCGAAGAGGGCCAGACCCCGGCCGGCCTGCTCGACTTCGAGCGCGAGGCCGAGGACCTGATGTCGCGCGAGCGCACCGCGCGGGCGCAGCGCATCGTGCGCGCGGCGGTGGTGGTGGTCTGCGGCCTGGTGGTCTGGGCCGCCTTCGCGGAAATCGACGAGGTCACCAAGGGCGACGGCCGGGTCATCCCCTCGCGCCAGCTGCAGGTCGTGCAGTCGCTCGACGGCGGCGTCGTCTCCGAGATCCTGGTCAAGGAAGGCCAGCAGGTCGAGGCCGGCCAGCTGCTGCTGAAGATCGACGAGACGCGCGCGACCTCGGGCGTCAACGAGAGCGCCGCGCAGGCCTTCGCGCTGAAGGTCAAGCAGGCGCGGCTGAAGGCGCTGGCCGAGGGCGGCCAGTTCCGCCCGCCCGCCGGCAGCGGCAGCACCGACGAGACGCACATCGTCGAGGAGGAGCGCAACCTCTACCAGTCCAAGGTCTACGAGCTGCAGTCGATGCTCTCGGTGGTGCAGCAGCAGGCCGAGCAGCGCCAGCAGGAAGTCTCCGAGGCCCAGGCCCGGCGCGCCTCGGCCCAGCGCTCGATCGACATCTCGATGCAGGAGCTCAAGCGCACACGGCCGCTGCTGGCCTCCGGTGCGGTCTCCGAGGTCGAGATCCTGCGCCTGGAGCGCGACATCAGCCGCTTCCGCGGCGACGCCGAGCAGGCCACGGCGCAGATCGGCCGCGCCCAGGCCGCCATCGGCGAGGCCCGGCGCAAGTCCCAGGAGACCGAGCTGACCTTCCGCAACGAGGCCCGGCGCGAGCTCTCCGACGTGCTGGGCAAGCTCAACGCGCTCAACCAGGGTGCGGTCGCGCTGGCCGACAAGGTCGACAAGGCACAGGTCAAGTCGCCGGTGCGCGGACGCGTGCAGCGGCTGCTGGCCAACACCGTCGGCGGCGTGGTGCAGCCCGGCAAGGACATCGTCGAGATCGTGCCGCTGGACGACGCGCTGGTGCTCGAGGCCAAGGTGCAGCCGCGCGACATCGCCTTCATCCACCCGAACCAGAACGCGACCGTCAAGTTCACCGCCTACGACTTCTCCATCTACGGCGGCCTCGACGCCCGGGTCGACAACATCAGCCCGGACACCCAGGTCGACGAGAAGGGCAACGCCTTCTACGTCGTGAAGGTGCGCACCGCGCAGCCCAGCTTCGGCGACGACAAGCCGATCATCCCGGGCATGACCGCCGAGGTCGACATCCTGACCGGCAGGAAGACGGTGCTGTCCTACCTGCTCAAGCCGGTCCTCAAGGCCAAGGCCTACGCGCTGCGCGAGCGCTGAAGAGCGCGGCCCGAGGCCGCTCCGCCCTCCCGCCAGGCCCCTCGAACGAGGGGCTTTCTTCTGCCCGCAACACGAGACCCGCCCGGGTGTCTCGCCGGCGATCGCGCAAATCGTTATCCTGTTCACGAACCATCGTCTGGTGACGCTGATCACGGATCGGTACCGATTTCCAGCGTTAGCGCGACCGGAAATGAACTATTCTGGCGAGATCGCCACGACGTACTGAAAGACCCCTCATGGCTGCCAAGACCCCTTCCGCCGCCCCCGTCACGCCCGCCGCTCCGGCCGCTGCCGCCTCGCTGAAGTCCGCGCTGCTGGCCGCCAAGGCCGGCCTGCTGCAGAGCCTGCAGAAGCTCACGCTCGAGCAGAACTATGTCCCGGCACGGCTGCCCGAGGGCAAGGTCGTCGGCATCTGGGGCGAGGCGATCATCCGGCTGCCCGACGGCGAGGTGCGCGAGCTGCGCATCGGCGACATGGTCAAGAAGGGCTACGTCATCATGACCTCGCAGGACGGCATCGTTCAGCTCGAGGTCGACGGCAGCCGCTACGCCCGCCTGCCCGAGCGCGAGATGCTCGAGCCGACCGGCGCCGGCCTGACCGGCGGCGAGGACGGCTCGCTCAACGACAGCCTGCGGGTGGCGCGCATCGCCGAGGTCGTCGGCGCCAGCGAATACGACTTCAGCACCACCAGCGCGACGCCCTACGTGCCCTTCGGCGACCTGGGCAACACCGGCATGTCGCTGTCGGTGAGCTCGCCCTCGGTCAGCGAGTCGGCCGGCTTCATCGTCTTCACCGTGTCGCTGGGCCGCGCCACGACGCTGCCGACCACGGTCGACCTGACGCTGGCCGACGGCTCGGCCAGCGGTCGCGGCGTCGACTACGGCACGACCGGCGCCGGCAACCTGCAGGTCTCGCTCGACGGCGGCCAGACCTGGGTCGACGCGGCCAGCGTGACGCTGCCGGCCGGCACCACCGGCCTGCTGGTGCGCACGCCGGTCATCCAGGACACGCTGCGCGAGGGCAACGAGACGCTGACGCTGACGGTGACCGCGCAGCCCGGCGGCGACATCGGCATCTCGCCCGCCACCGGCACCGGCACCATCGTCGACGACGAGCCGCTGCCGCAGATCCAGCCGGTGCCCGACCAGACCGTCAACGAGGGCGCCGGCACCGTCACCTTCACGATCACGCTGTCGTCGCCGTCGCAGCAGACGGTCAGCGTCGACTACCGCACCGTCTCCGGCACCGCCACCGCCGGCGAGGACTTCACCGCGGTGGCCGGCACGCTGACCTTCGCGCCGGGCGAGACGACGAAGACGATCACCGTCCCGATCGTCGACGACCGCACCTTCGAGGGCGCCGAGACCTTCACGCTCGAGCTGAGCAACCCGGTCAACACGACGATCGCCGATCCGACCGCGCTGGTGACGATCCGCGACGAGGGCAGCGGCAGCGTGCCGCCGGGCGTCACCCCGACCGACGACACGCCGCATGTCGGCAGCGTCTCCAGCCCGACCACCGCCGAGGGCGGCAACCTCGACTTCAACGTCACGCTGACGCACCCGTCGACGACGCCGACCGTCGTGACCGTGACCCCGCGCTCGGACACCGCGACGCTGGGCACCGACACCGGGCCGCTGGAAGTCTCCTTCGACGGCGGCAAGACCTTCGTGCCGGTCACCGGCCCGACCGTGACGGTTCCGGCCGGCAGCGACAGCTTCATCATCCGCGTGCCGACCGTCGACGACACGGTCAGCGAGCCGACCGAGACGATCCGTCTGGACGTGCAGGCGCCGGCCGACACCTCGCCGACCACGGGCACCGGCACGATCACCGACAACGACGGCCCGCCCAGCGTGTCGGTCAGCGGCCCGGCCCAGGTCGACGAAGCCTCCGGCACCGCGACCTACACCATCACGCTGTCGAACCCGAGCAGCCAGACCGTCACCGTGCATGTCGCGACGCGTGACGGCAGCGCCACCGCCGGCAGCGACTACACCGCCGTCGATCGGACCCTGACCTTCGCCGCCGGCGAGACCAGCAAGACGATCAGCGTCGCCATCACGAACGACAGCGTCTTCGAGGGCAAGGAGACCTTCTCGGTCGTGCTCGACACGCCGACGCAGGCGGTGCTGGGCACCTCCACGGTCACCACCACCATCTTCGACGACGGCACGCTCGGCGGCGAGGACGACCGGCCGAAGCTGAGCATCGACGACGTCGTCGTCAACGAGGGCTCCGGCACCGCGACCTTCACGGTCACGCTGACCGGCGCCACCACCCAGACCACCACCGTCGCCTTCAAGACACAGGACGGCACCGCCACCGCGGGCGCGGACTACACCGCCGTCGCCGGCACGGTGACCTTCGCGCCGGGCGAGACCACCAAGACCATCGTCGTCCCGATCCTGAACGACACCGTCTACGAGGGCGCCGAGACCTTCAACGTCATCCTGTCGACCCCGACCAACGCCGTCATCGCCGACGGCTCCGGCCTGGGCACCATCAAGGACGACGGCACCGGCAAGGTCGAGCCCGGCCCCGGCGGCACCACGCCCACTCCGGACGACGACCGCCCGCACGTCGCCTCCATCACCAACGCCAGCGCTCCGGAAGGCTCACCGCTCGACTTCACCGTCACGCTGAGCAACGCCTCCACCACCGCCACCGCCGTCACCCTCACCCCGGTCAGCGGCTCCGCCACCGTCGGCACCGACACCGGTCCGATGCAGTACTCCGTCGACGGCGGCAAGACCTACGCCGACGTGCCCGCCTCCGGCATCGTCTCGGTCCCGGCCGGCTCCACCAGCTTCCTGGTGCGCATCCCCACCGTCGACGACAAGGTCTACGAAGGCGACGAGACCCTGACGCTGAAGGCCGCCACCGCCGTCGACACCGCGCCCGTCTCCGGCACCGGCACC
>NZ_JABSNM010000006.1:18312-100882 GCF_013294065.1 Sphaerotilus uruguayifluvii | reverse complement strand
TACTCCGTCGACGGCGGCAAGACCTACGCCGATGTGCCCGCCTCCGGCGTCGTCTCGGTCCCGGCCGGCTCCACCAGCTTCCTGGTGCGCATTCCCACCCTCGATGACACCGTCTACGAAGGCAACGAGACGCTGACGCTGCAGGCGAAATCCCCTTTCGACACCGCCCCAGCCTCCGGCATCGGAACCATCACCGACGCCGCCGACCTGCCGAAGCTGAGCATCAACGATGTCGTGGTCAACGAAGGTGCCGGCACCGCGACCTTCACCGTCACGCTGACCGGCGCCACCACCCAGACCACCACCGTCGCCTTCGCCACCGCCGACGGCACGGCCAAGGCCGGCAGCGACTACACCGCCGTCTCCGGCACGCTGACCTTCGCGCCCGGCGAGACGACCAAGACCATCACCGTCCCGATCCTCAACGACGCCGTCTACGAGGGCCCGGAGAGCTTCACCGTCAACCTCTCCGCCCCCACCAACGCCGTCATCGCCGACGGCTCCGGCCTGGGCACCATCAAGGACGACGGCACCGGCCCCGGCGGCACCGACAACGACCTGAACTTCAGTCTGGCCGTCTCCGAGGAAGGCCTGAGCGGCGGCATCAAGGACACGAGCGCCGCCGGCGGCGCGACCGACACCACCGACAGCGCCGTCTACAGCGGCACCGTGTCGCTGGCCTCGACGCTCACCGGTGCCGGCGTCACGATGACCTGGCAGGCCGCCGGCACGCAGCCGGACCTGTACTCCTCGGCCACCGGCACCAAGGTCAGCTGGAGCGTCAGCAGCGACGGTCACACGCTGACCGGCACCGCCGACGGCAGCACGATCCTGACCGCGGTGATGAACGACAACGGCAGCTACACCGTCACGCTGGCCGGCGCGGTGCGCCACGCGGGCGCCGGAGAGGACGTGCTGTCGGTCGGCCTGAAGTACGGCGCCACCAGCGGCGGCTACACCGGCTACGGCACCGCCACCGTCAGCATCGAGGACGACGCACCGGCCCCGATCGCCAACCAGCACGACACCGTCACACTGCAGGACACCAACCTGCTGGTCGTGCTCGACACCTCGGGCTCGATGCTGTCGACGCTGACCACCGGCGCGCTGGCCGGCCAGACCCGGCTGGATGCGGCGATCTCGGCGATCAAGAGCCTGCTGGCGAGCTACTCGGAATTCGGCACCGTCATGGTCCAGCTGGTGACCTTCTCGGACACCGCCTCGACGCCGAACAGCACCTGGATGACCGTCGGCCAGGCCCAGACGCTGCTCGACTCGCTGAGCGCCGGCGGCGAGACCAACTATGACGCGGCGCTGGCCGCGGCACAGACCGCCTATGCCAGCAGCGGCAAGCTCGCCAGCGGCCAGAACGTCACCTACTTCTTCTCTGACGGCAACCCGACGGCCCCCTCCGGATCGATCGGCGTCAGCGCCAGCGAGGAGGCCAACTGGAGCAGCTGGCTGGCCACGAACCAGATGAACGCCTACGCGATCGGCATGACCTCGGACGTGGTGGCCACCGCACTGGATCCGATCGCCTGGACGACCACCTCGGGCACCAGCGCCAGCTCGGTCATCGTCACCGACCTGAACCAGCTCAGCAGCGTGCTGCAGAGCACCGTGCCCACCCCGACAGGCGACCTGGCCACCGGCGGCGAGATCCGCAGCGGCGGCCTGGTCGGCGCGGACGGCGCCTACATCCACTCGGTGACGATCGACGGCATCACCTACTCGCTCGACAGCGCCACCGACCGGACGATCTCGGCCACCGGCGGCACCAGCGCGATGCAGTCCTTCGACGCCAGCACCAAGGTGCTGGTGGTCAACACCGCACAGGGCGGCAAGTTCATCGTCGACATGGACGACGGCACCTACGAGTACACCGTCCCGGCCAGCGTCGCCACCAGCAACCACGTCGCCACCGAGACGATGAGCTACGTGCTGTCGGACAAGGACGGCGACACGCAGTCGGCCACCGTGACCGTGCAGGTCAACGACCCGACGCTGGTCGGCACGATCGGGGGCGACCTGCTCAATGGCGACGCGACCCGGAGCGACTACATCGTCGGCGGCGCGGGCAACGACACCCTCCACGGCCTCGGCGGCGACGACCACCTGGTCGGCGGACGGGGGGACGACCTGCTGGCCGGAGGCCTGGGCAACGACGTGTTCGCCTGGTCGCTGAACGACCAGGGTGCCAAGGGCGCACCGGCGGTCGACACGATCAGCGACTTCGACGTCAAGAGCGACATCCTCGACCTGCGCGACCTGCTCGTCGGCGAAGGCTCGGGCGCGGGCAACACCGTCGGCAACCTGGCGAACTACCTGGACTTCTCGGTCATCGGCTCGGGCGGCAGCGCGACGACGACCATCCACGTCAGCACGTCGGGCGCCTTCGCCAGCGGCTACAGCGCCGCGGCCGAGGACCAGACCATCGTGCTGCAGGGCGTCGACCTGCCCGGCTCGCTGGGCCTGACCAGCGGCGCGACCGACGCGCAGATCATCACCGCGCTGCTGACCCAGGGCAAGCTGGTGGTCGATCCGGCCTCGGGCAGCTGAGGCCTGCCGATGCCGGGTCCGGCGAGGGCCCGGCCGGCCCGGCTCAGCGCACCGCCGGGCCGGTCACGCCGTCGACGCCGGCGGCCCACAGCGCCGGCAGCTCGTCCTGCTCGAGCACGCCCTCGACCAGGACCTGCAGGCCCACGCCGTGCAGCATGCCCACCGAGCTGCGCAGCCACTGGCGACGCGTCTCGTCGCCGCCCAGGCCGCCCGTCCAGGTCGAGGCCAGCTTGACATAGTCCAGCCCGGCCTCGAGCAGCCGTCCGATCGAGGCCAGCCGCTCGCCGGCATGCTCCAGGCCGATGCGCACGCCCAGCGGGCGCAGCTGCCGGCACAGCTCGTCGAGCGCCTCCGGGTGGCGCTGCAGCGCGCTCTCGTCGACCTCCAGCCACAGCCGCCGGGCCGTCTCGCCGGCGGCGATCACGCGCGCGCGCAGCCGCGGCAGGAAGTTCGGATCGCCCAGCGAGTTCGGCGACAGGTTGACGCCGCGCGGCTGGTGGTCGGCGGTGATCGCCGTCAGCGCCAGCGCGACGGCCGCCATGTCCACGTCGCTGCCCAGGCCGGTGCGCTGCGCCATCGGCAGCCAGCGCCGCGCCGGCTCCATCGGACCGTCCTCGACCAGCTGCAGCCGCAGCGGGCATTCGAGATGCAGCAGCGCGCCGCGCGCGTCGCGCACCGGATAGGGCTGCAGCTGCAGCCGCGCCGACATCAGGGTATCCAGCAGCGCACGCCGCCAGGCATCCTCGCCACCGGGCACCGGCGCCTCGTCGATGCCGTCGATGTGGCAGTGGAACGGCCCGGCCAGCTCCGCCTCGGCCAGCGCGCGGTCGACGCTCGACATCAGCGCCGCCACCGCGACATCGCGCGGGCAGCCGGTGGCCGACATGACGATCGCCACGCCCGGCTGGCCGTGCAGCACGGTGCGCAGCCGCTGCATCAGCTCCTCGGTCAGCGCCTGGGGCGACAGCGACAGCGGATGCAGCACCGCGAAGTCGCTGCCGTTGAGCCGGCCGGCGGCCAGCGGCGCCGGCTGCGTCGGCGAGGCGGCCGACAGCACCGCGGCGATCGAGCGCAGCATCTCGTCGGTGCGCAGGTGCCCCAGGCGGCGGTTGACCTCGGCGAGCTCCAGCACCCGCACCAGCACGATCTGCGTCGCCTCGACACCGTCGTCGCGACCCAGGAAGGACGCCAGCAGCGCCATGAAGTGGCCCCGGTGCGCCAGCCCGGTCAGCGGATCGCAGCTGGCCTGGCGGCGCAGCTGGTCGACCTGCTGCGCCTGCTCCGAGAAGAACTGGTTGAGCCGGCCGACCATCATGTTCATCGCCTGCGCGACGCGGCGCAGCTCCGGCGTCGACGGCTCGACGACGCTGACGAAGCGGCGCTGCGTCAGCGCCTCGGCCTGGTCGACGACCGCATCGAGCTGGCGCCGCAGCCGCCGCACCGCCAGATGGCCGAGCAGCGCCGCCAGCACGCCGACGCCCAGCGCCCACAGCGTCATGCGCACGCTCGACCACCACAGGTCGGCATAGGCGAAGGAGGCCTGGCTGCGCATCTCCAGCGTGCCGACCTGGTTCCAGCCGCTCGACACCTGGGCCACGCCGGCGCGCGGATGCACCGGCACCAGCCCGACGAACCAGGCCGGCACCCCCTGCGGCAGCGCCTGCGGCGCGCGGCGCGACACCAGCGCCTGCCCGGTGGGCGACAGCAGCCGGATCGACTCGTAGTAGCCGGTGTCGAACTGCGAGGCGATCGCCAGCTCGAGCAGCGCGCGGTCGCCGCGCTGCTGCGACATCGACAGCGCCAGCGTCTGCGCGTTGTCGTTGTTCTTCATCGACAGCTGCGCCTCGATCGAGCCGCGAACGGACCAGATCGACATCGCCACGCTGCCCGCCCCGGCGAGCACGATGGTGCCCATGATGAGGATCCACACCTGCCGGATCAGAGACATGCAGGCTCCTTGCGCGCCGCGCGCGCGTTCGTGTCGTTGGTCATCGTCGTCATGATTGCTGTCAGTACAGGCCCTGCTCGCGCACCTTGGCGAGCACCTCGCGCCAGCGCGACAGGCGCTGCGTCGGATCGCCCGCGTCGGGCCCCTGCGTGCCCTGCCAGAGCCCGTCGGCGTTGAAGCTGAAGACCGGCACGAGGTCGGGCCGGCGCGAGGCCGGCCGGATCTCGCCGATCAGGTTGTCGAGGATCAGCGGCTCGGCCGTCGGCCCCGGATAGTAGGCCAGCACCATGTGCGCCTGCTGCACGCCGCCGACGCCGCCCAGCATCGCCTTGACATAGACCAGCCGGAGCCGCGCCGGCGCGATGCCGGCAGCCGTCAGCGCGAAGTACTTGCCGATCGCGTAGTCCTCGCAGTCGCCGGCGCCCTTGCCGAACATCTCCAGCGGGCTGGCCCAGTAGTCGATCTGGCCCCAGACCTCGGTGTCCTCGCGGAACAGGATGCGCCGGTTGAAGAACTGGTTGATCACCGCCAGCCGCTGCTCCTCGTCGCCGCGCATCGACAGCTGGATCGTCTCGACCAGGGCCTGCGCGATCTCCGTGGCACGCGGACCGAAGCGCTGGGACTGCCGCAGGAAGCGGTCCGCATCCCAGGCCCGGGCCGATCCGGCCCCCAGCAGCAACCCGCAGCCCAGCGCCGCGACCAGCAGCAGGACCAGCACGAACGTCCGCCACCGCCCCCCCCCGGACACGGGGAGGGGCGTCGGCGGACGTGACCGGCGAACAACAACTTCCATCCGGGCAGTTTCGGCAAGCAGGCCGGCGGAACACAGGTATTGCTCACACCATTCACATTCCGGAAGTGAATAATGCGATTTTGTACGCGGATGGCTTGGAGCAGGCGGCACCGCTGTGGAATACTCGCCCAAGGAGGTCCGCCGCGGACAAGCCGATCTGTTCCGGAAACGACCATCCTGCATCCGCGTGCCTGCCGGGAGAGTCACGTCGGACCGGCGATCTCAATGTCCCCTTCGAAGGCCAGTGCAAGGATCCACGAAACAATGAACAAGGCAGCCTCTCATCTCGCCATCGGCCTGATTGCTCTCGCCTGCCAGGCGGCGGTCGCCCAGTCGACGGATCCGCTGAAGGACGCGGTCCAGCGCGCGATCTCGACGAACCCGGAAGTGACCGCGCGGCTCAACGCCTTCCGCGCCGCCACCGACGAGGTCGATGTCGCTCGGGGCGCCTACTACCCCCGGGTCGATCTCGGTGCCGACGCCAGCCGCATCCGCGAGCGCATCGGCTCGGTCAACCAGAGCATGACCAGCACCGGCGTGTCGCTGTCGGCGACGCAGCTGCTGTGGGACGGCTTCCAGACGATGAACCAGGTCGACCGCCTCGGCCATGCGCGTCTGGTGCGCTACTTCGAGTTCATCGACACCAGCGAGCAGGTCGCGCTCGAGAGCGTGCGCGCCTATGTCGACGTGCAGCGCCAGCGCCGCCTGGTCAAGCTGGCCGAGGACAACTACGTCCAGCACCGCTACGTGCTCGAGCAGCTGCAGTCGCGCGTCAAGGCCGGCGTCGGCCGCGGCGTCGACATGGAGCAGGCCTCGGCGCGCTTCGCGCTGGCCGAGTCGAACCTGACGACCGAGACATCCAACCTGCATGACGTGACCGAGCGCTTCCGTCGCCTGACCGGCGGCCTGCCCCCGGTCGAGATGCCGGGCATCAGCGGCCTCGAGCGCGGCCTGCCGGCGACGAGCTCGGGCGCGCTCGAGCAGGCGGTCAAGCGCAATGCCGGGATCGCCGCCGCGGTCGAGAACCTGCGCGCCGCGCAGGCCGTCTCGCGCGAGAAGGAAGGCAACCTCTACCAGCCGCGCGTCGAGGCCCGGGTGCGCACCGCCGCCGGCAACAACCTCGACGGCACCGCCGACCAGAAGCGCGACACCACCGCGGGCCTGTCGCTGAACTGGAACCTGTTCAACGGCGGCTCCGACAAGGCCCGCGTGCGCCAGGCGGCCAACCTGCTGAACCAGGCGGCCGACACGCGCGACAAGGCCTGCCGCGACGCCCGCCAGACCGCCGCGATCGCCTACCAGGACACCGTCAAGCTGGCCGAGCAGCTCAGCTACCTCGACCGCCATGTGCTGTCGAGCGAGAAGGTTCGCGACGCCTACCGCCAGCAGTTCGACATCGGCCAGCGCACGCTGCTGGACCTGCTGAACTCCGAGAACGAGCTCTACAGCGCCCGCCGCGCCTACGCCAACGCCGAATATGACCTGCAGGTCGCCAAGGCCCGCACCCATTCGGCCACCAGCAGCCTGGTGGCGGCGCTGGGCCTGACCCGCGCCGGCAATGCCGAGGACGAGCCCTCCGAGGGCCGCTACTGGCAGGCCGGCGAGGAAGCCGCGACCCGCTGCCCGATCAGCGCGACCGACCTGCAGGTCACGCCGAAGAGCGACCTCGACGCCCGCGCACGCCAGCTCGGCTCCTCGCTGTCGACGCTGCCGGCCGGCGGCGTCGCGGCGGCCGCGCCGGCTTCGCGCGCGATGCCTGCGCCCGCTCCGGCGGCCGATCCGGCACCGTCGACGCCTGTGTCGCAGCGCCTGCTGGACTGGGTCGCGACCTGGGCGGCCAAGGACGCCACCCGCTACCTGAGCTTCTACGATCCCTCGTTCAAGCCGGCCGGCGCCACCCGCCAGGTCTGGTTCGCCAACCGCACCAAGCTGCTGAAGAAGGACGGTCCGGTCGAGATGAAGATCGCCAACGTGCAGCGCCGCACCGTCGGCGCCGACGTCGTCGAGACCCGCTTCGACCAGCACTACATCTCCAAGGACATGGACGACAAGTCGCAGAAGGTGCTGACCTGGAAGCGCCGCGGTGGCGAGTGGTACATCGTCAAGGAAGCGACGAACCGCTGAAATCAGCCGCAAAAAAAGGGTGCCTCTCGGCACCCTTTTTTCTGTCCCTCGCCCGCCCGCCCCGCACGGAGAAATCCGGATATCGGGAACGACTCGAATCCAGGCCAGTTCAAGTTCAGTTCGGGACAGAAACGACAAACCCCGCCGAGGCGGGGTTTGCTGCGTCATTTCTGGCGGAGAGGGCGGGATTCGAACCCGCGGTGGGGATTAACCCACACACGCTTTCCAGGCGTGCGACTTAAACCGCTCATCCACCTCTCCGGAAAGAACGACACTATAGCATGTCTGCGGACCGCATGAAAAGAGTTTCAGCGAGAAGATCAAAAGAAAAGGGCCCGGAAGGGCCCTTCGAGCGTGTGTCGCGGAAGCGAGCCGCGGCACCACGGAGGCGCGAAGACCCGCCTCAGCGCACGACGGCGATCTGCTCGCGGTTGCCACCCTTGTAGGTGTACATCGTCAGCGCGCCATTCTTGATGTCGCCCTTCTCGTCGAAGGTGATCGTGCCCGTCACGCCCTTGTAGCCCGTGGTCTTCGCCAGCACCGGCAGGTACTTCGCCGGGTCGCTCGAGCCCGCCTTCTCCATCGCCGCCACCATCACGTTCACCGAGTCGTACACGTACGGCGCGTAGATCTGCACGTCCGCGTTGAACTTCGTCTTGAAGCGTGCCTTGAAGTCGTCCATCGCCTTCTTCTGTTCGCCCTCGACGCCGCCGGCCTCCGCGCACACCACCTGCCCGTCCTCCATCGCACCGCCCGACAGCTTCGGCAGCTCGCCCGTGCAGATGCCGTCGCCGCCCATCAGCTTGGCCTTGATGCCCAGCTGCTTCATCTGGCGGATCATCGGGCCCGCCACCGCGTCCATCCCGCCGAAGAACACGATGTCCGGCTTCTTCGCCTTCAGGTTGGTCAGGATCGCCGTGAAGTCCGTCGCCTTGTCGTTCGTGAACTCGCGCGCCACCGTCTTGCCGCCCGCCGCCTTCACGCCCTTCTCGAACTCGTCGGCCACGCCCTGGCCGTACGCCGTGCGGTCATCGATCACCGCGATCGACTTGCCCTTCAGCGACGTCACCGCGTACTTGCCCAGCGTCCCGCCCAGGTGCACGTCGTCCGCCACCACACGGAACGTCGTCTTGAAGCCCTGGCGCGTGTACTTCGGGTTCGTCGCCGACGGCGAGATCTGCGGCAGACCCGCGTCGCTGTAGATCTTCGACGCCGGAATCGACGTGCCCGAGTTCAGGTGGCCCACCACGCCGGCGACCTTCGAGTCCACCAGCTTCTGCGCCGCCGCCGTGCCCTGCTTCGGGTCGCCGCCGTCGTCCTCCGCCAGCAGCTCGAACTTCACCTTCTTGCCGCCGATCGTCACGCCCTTGGCATTGAGCTCGTCCACGGCCATGCGCGCGCCGTTCTCGTTGTCCTTGCCCAGGTGCGCGATGCCGCCGCTCGTCGGGCCCACATGGCCGATCTTGACCACTTCCTGGGCCGAGGCGGCGCCACCGGCGACGAGCAGGGCCACACCGGCCAGGACAACATTGAGCTTGTGATTCATGGATCAGGACTCCAGGGTTGCAGGAAACGGGGAAAACTTAACTCAAATCCGCGAGCCTCTCCAGCAGCTGGATCAAGTTCGCGGGTAAGCCCTCAGACAACGGAGCAACGGCACGCACCGAGGACATGCAAGGTCTGCCTTCAGCAAGACGCAATCTGCGACATGCCCTCGGGAATGCAGCGCGGTTCAGCGCGAGCGCCTGCGAGAGAGCTCCTGGGCGACCGCGCGGCGGATGACGTCGCGCAGCGTCGAGAGAACCTCCTCGCGCACCTCGTGCACCAGCTGGTCGGCCAGCCGGCCCAGCACCGGCGCCAGGCTCTCGCGCAGCCGGAACTCGAGCATGCGGTCGACCTGGCGCTGCACGTCGTGCAGCACGTCGGTGGCGATGCGCTCCTCGGTCTCCGCCTGCCAGGCCTGCCGCGGCGACGCACCCGGCTCGCCCCCCGCGGGCAGCGGATCCTCGACGGGGACGGCCGGCAGCGGCAGACCGGCCGGCGGCGCCACCTCGATGGCCGGACGCACCGGGCGGACCACCTCGGTCAGCGTCGGCACCTCGTTGGGCAGGGGCCGCGCGTCATCGTCCTGAGACGGCATCACGAGGCGACCTCGTGGCGCTCGATGCTCGCGCCGGCCGCGCCGTAGGAGCGCCAGCGCGCACGCGCGCGGTCGCGGTCGAACTCGTCGCGACTGACGATCTCGATGACCCGACGGTACTGCTGCCAGCCCGACGGCACCTCGTGCCCCAGATTGACCAGCACGTCGTGGCCCAGTGCGGGGCTGTGGCGCTCGAGCAGCAGCACCGGCGTCTCGCGCAGGCGGCCGGGCAGCGCGTCGGCCTCCGCGCCGCGCCAGTGCGGCACGAACTCCAGCGGCTCGAAGGTCCACAGCAGCCGGTCGACCTCGGCCAGCATCGCCGCCTCGCCGGTCACCACCACCCGCGCGCCGCTGCGCCAGGCCTTGCGCAGCAGCCGGCAGACATAGCCGCGCCGCTCGGGCACGTTGAAGTGGAAGGCGACCGCCGGCATCACGGCGCCTGCGGTCACTTGGCCTGCGACAGCACGAAGTGCGTCAGCAGCGGCACCGGGCGGCCGGTGCCGCCCTTGGCCGCGCCGCTGCGGAAGGCCACGCCCGCCACGTCGAGGTGCGCCCAGCGGTAGGCCTTGGCGAAGCGCTGCAGGAACTTGGCCGCGGTGATCGAGCCGCCGGCCCGCGGGCCGACGTTGGGCACGTCGGCGAAATTGCTCTTGAGCGCCTCGTCGTACTCCTCGTCGAGCGGCATGCGCCAGGCGGTGTCCTGCGCGGCGCGGCCCGCGGCCAGCAGCGTGTCGGCCAGCGCATCGTCCGGGCTGAAGAGGCCGGCGTGGTGGTGGCCCAGCGCGATGATGCACGCGCCCGTGAGCGTCGCGATGTCGACCACCGCCGCCGGCTTGAAGCGCTCGGCGTAGGTCAGCGCGTCGCACAGGATCAGCCGGCCCTCGGCGTCGGTGTTGAGGATCTCGATCGTCTGGCCCGACATCGAGGTAACCACGTCGCCGGGCTTGACCGCGCGGCCGTCGGGCATGTTCTCGCAGGTCGGGATCAGGCCGATCAGGTTGACCTTCGGGCGCAGCGCGGCGACCGCGCGGAAGGTGCCCAGCACGCTGGCGGCGCCGCCCATGTCGAACTTCATCTCGTCCATGTCGCCGGCCGGCTTGATCGAGATGCCGCCGGTGTCGAAGGTGATGCCCTTGCCGACCAGCACCACCGGCGCGTCCTTCTTGCCCGCGCCCTGGTACTTCAGCACGATGAAGCGTGGCGGCTCCTCGGAGCCCTTCGCGACCGCCAGGAAGGAGCCCATGCCCAGCGCCTCGATCTCCTTGCGATCGAGGATCTCGGCCTTGACGCCCTTGGTCTTCGCCAGCGCGCGGGCCTCGTCGGCCAGATGCGAGGGCGTGCAGTGGTTGGCCGGGCGGTTGGCGACCTCGCGCGCCAGCTCGACGCCGGCGGCGATCGCCGCGCCGCGCGCCAGACCTTCGGCCACCGCGGCCTCGGCGGCCGCGGCGCAGACCAGCTCGACCGCGCCCAGGCGCGGGGCCTCCGGCGCGCTCGGCTTGGTCAGGCGGTAGACATAGACCAGGTCGGCGGCGACGCAGGCCGCCGCCTCGGCCATCGCCGCGTCCGGCTCGCCCGCGCCGGCCCAGAGCAGCGCGGCACGCGTCGCACCGCCGCCCTTGATCAGGCCCAGCGCCGCCGCCACCGCCTTCTTCCAGGCGCGTGCGCCGCCGTCGGCGGCCACCGCCACCGCCAGGCGCGCGGCCTTCAGGCCGGCCGGGCGGTGCACGTAGAGCGTGCGACCCGGCTTGAGGGCCAGATCCCCCTGCGCGACGGCATCGTCGAGCAGCGCGCGCAGCGCGCCGTCCAGCCGCCATGCGGCCTGATCGGCCGGCACGACGACGACCAGCGCCTCGCGATCGAGTTCCGAATAATCCTGCGATGCCGCCACGAGAGTTCGAACGTCCATAATTCCGCGCTGTTTGAAGACGAGCCGATGTTATTCGATTCCACCCTACGCAAGGATCTTTCGCGCAGCTTCGGCGGCACGCTGGTCGTCATCCTGACGATCGTGCTGACGATGATGCTGATCCGCACGCTCGGCATGGCCGCCGGCGGCGAAGTCTCGCCGCAGGACGTCGTGCTGCTGCTGGGCTACACCGCGCTGGGCCAGCTGCCGACCATGCTGAGCCTGTCGCTCTACGTGGCGGTGGTCTCGGTGCTCACCCGCATGTACCGCGACAGCGAGATGGCGGTCTGGTTCAGCAGCGGCGTCTCGCTGGCGCGCTTCGTGCGGCCGGTGCTGCGCTTCGCGGTGCCGGTGCTGGTCGCGGTCGTGGCGCTGATGCTGCTGGTCTGGCCCTGGGCCAACCGCAACAGCGCCGAGCTGCGCGCGCGCTACGACCGCCGCTCCGACCTGTCGCGGGTCGCGCCGGGCCAGTTCCAGACCTCCGGCGACGGCCGGCGCGTGTTCTTCCTCGACAAGCAGTCGCCCGACAGCCGCGACGGGCGCGACATCTTCATCCTCGACCAGCATGACGGCAAGGAGTCGGTGACGACCGCGCGCGCCGGCCGCATCGAGCTGCGCGAGGACGGCCGGCGCGAGCTGGTGCTGACGCAGGGCGCGCGCACCGACCTCGACACCGGCGGCGACACCCGCACCATCTCGCGCTTCGAGCGCTATGTGGTGCGCATCGACGAGAAGGCCGCGGCCGCGCTGGCCGAGCTGCCGCCGAAGGCGCAGGACACGCTCGCGCTGCTGGGCACGACCACGCCCAAGGGCCGCGGCGAGCTGGTCTGGCGCTTCGGCATGATCGCCACCGCGGTCAATCTGCTGCTGTGGGGCCTCGGGCTGGCCTCGGGCGGACCACGCGGCGGCAACAACTGGGTGATGCTGGTGGCGCTGCTGGGCTTCGTCGTCTATTTCAACCTGGTCTCGCTGAGCCAGGCCTGGGTGGCCAGCGGGCGCATGCCGGTCGCCGGCGCGCTGCTGGGCGTGCACGGCGCGATGTTCGCCGGCGCGCTGCTGCTGCTGGGCTGGCGCATCGGCGGCGGGCTGCGCCGCCTGCCGCTGCCCTGGCGCGGCCGCGGCTGACCCTCGGCCCCCTCCTCGCCCTCCCGCGCACGCGCGCCGCCTCCCCGTTTCCGTTGCAGGAGAACCCCATCCGATGCGCACCGTCCGGCGCCTGCTCTACCGCGAGATCCTCGGCGCGACGCTGTATGTCGCCGCGGCCTTTCTCGGCCTGTTCCTGTTCATCGACCTCGTCGGCGAGCTCGACGGCATCGGCCGCGACTACAGCGCGCTGCAGGCGCTGCAGGTCTGCCTGCTGCAGGTGCCCGGCCACCTGTACGAGCTGATGCCGATCGCGCTGCTGATCGGCGCGATCTACGCGCTGGCCAAGCTGGCGCAGTCGAGCGAGTTCACCATCCTGCGCACCGGCGGCCTCGGCCCGGGCCGCGCGCTGTGGCTGCTGGCGCGGCTCGGCCTGACGCTGGCGGCGCTGACCTTCGTCATCGGCGACTTCGTCGCGCCGTGGTGCGACACGCAGGCGACGCTGCTGGCGGCGCGCCGCCACGGCGGCCTGGAGGTCGGCCAGGGCGGGCTGTGGCTGCGCGACAGCCAGCAGCAGGCCGACGGCGAGCACCGCTACACCGTCAGCATCGGCGCCGCGCCCGGCGACGGCGAGGTCGCCAGGGTGCGCATCCTCGAGTTCGGGCCTCAGGGCGAGCTGCGCACCCGCACCACCGCCGAACGCGCCCGCATCGGCGACGACGGCACCTGGACGCTCGAGCAGGTGCAGGTGTCGCAGTGGGCGCCCGACAGCACGCCCGAGCTGGCGCCGGACCGCCGCGCCGCGACGCTCGAGTGGCGCTCGACGCTGACCCGCCAGGTCGTCTCCGCCGCGGTGCTGCCGCTGCGCACGATGTCGACCGCGGCGCTGTGGACCTACATGACCCACCTCTCCGACCACGAGCAGACCGCGCAGCGCCACGCGATCCAGTTCTGGAAGAAGGCGATCTACCCGTTCGCCTGCCTGGTGATGCTCGGCCTGGCGCTGCCCTTCGCCTACCTGCACGCACGCGCCGGCGGCGTGTCGCTGAAGGTCTTCGGCGGCATCCTGCTGGGCATCAGCTTCGTGCTGCTGAACAACGTCAGCGGCCACCTCGGCCTGCTGCACGACTGGCGGCCCTGGCTGGCGGCCAGCGCGCCCAGCGTCATCTACCTGCTGATGTCGCTGGGCGCCTTCAGCTGGCTGGTGCGCTACCGCTGACCGGCCCGGCCTCTGCGCCCGCTTTCCCCGCGTCCCATTCCCTTTCCTTCCACCGACCAAGGACCGCGACGATGCACGGCATCCTGCTCTTCGCCCACGGGGCCCGCGACCCCGCCTGGGCCCGCCCCTTCGAGACCATCGCCGCGCGCATGCGCGAGGCCGCCGGCGGCCGCCCGGTCGCGCTGGCCTACCTCGAGCTGATGGAGCCGCGCCTGGACGCGGCCGCGCACGCGCTGGCCGCGCAGGGCTGCACCATGATCACCGTGGTGCCGCTGTTCCTCGGCGCCGGCGGCCATGTGCGCCGCGACCTGCCCGAGCTGCTGGCCGGCCTGCGCGCGCAGCTGCCGGCGGTGACGATCCGCGACACCGCCGCCATCGGCGAGACCGAGGCCATCACGCGCGCGATCGCGCAGGCCGCGCTGACGCTGGTCGACGACCCCCGCGCGGGAGAGCCGGCCGCATGAACCTGCACCAGTTCCGCTTCGTCCAGGAGGCCGCACGGCGCAACCTGAACCTGACCGAGACCGCGCGCGCGCTGCACACCTCGCAGCCCGGCATCTCCAAGGCCATCCTCGAGCTCGAGGAGGAACTGGGCGTGGACATCTTCGCGCGCCACGGCAAGCGGCTGCGCCGCGTGACCGAGCCGGGCCGCCAGGTGCTGCAGTCGATCGAGATCATCATGCGCGAGGTGGCCAACCTCAAGCGCATCGGCGAGGACTACTCGCGCCAGGAGGCCGGCACGCTGTCGATCGCCGCCACCCACACGCAGGCGCGCTACGTGCTGCCCACGCCGGTGGCGGCGCTGCGCTCGCGCTACCCCAAGGTCGCGGTCAGCCTGCACCAGGGCACGCCGGAGGACGTGGCGCAGATGATCCTCGACGACGCGGCCGAGGTCGGCATGGCCACCGAGCGGCTGACGCAGTACGAGGACCTGGTGACGCTGCCCTGCTACGAGTGGCGCCATGTCGCGGTCGTGCCGGTGGGTCATGCTCTGGCGCGGGTGGAGCGCCCGACGCTGGAGCAGCTCGCCGCCGAGCCGCTGATCTCCTACCACCCCTCCTTCACCGGCCGCTCGAAGATCGACGCGGCCTTCGAGCAGCGCGGACTGAAGCCGAACTTCGTGCTCGAGGCGATCGACTCCGACGTCATCAAGACCTATGTGCGCCTGGGCCTGGGCGTGGGGATCGTCGCCGAGATGGCGGTGCTCGACGACGTGCTGTGCGGCCCCGGCGGCGACCTGACCGCGCGGCCGGTCGGCCACCTGTTCGGCCCGAACGTCGCGCGCATCGCCTTCAAGCGCGGCGCCTACCTGCGCAACTTCGTCTACACCTTCGCCGAGCTGCTGTCGGAGCGGCTGAGCCGGCCGCTGATCGAGCGCGCGATGCTCGGCCAGAGCCTCGACCAGCCCGCCGCCAGCGACGGCCTCTGAGGACCGCCGAGGCCGTTTGCCCACGATCTGCCAGGCCTTCCGGCCTGCGGACGACGGTGCTTGCGTAGACTTGCGCTCATCGTCGCCCCGGCCTGTCCAGGGCGGGATCGTGAACACGCTCCGAGGAATGGGCCCCATGCAGGATCCGGCGCTCCAGCACATGATCGTCCTCCTTCACGACGCGGCGCGCGGCGGCGCGGGCTGGGAGGATGTCGGCGAGCAGCTGCAGCAGCTGCTCGGGCTGGACGGCTGGCACCTGATGCGCATGAACCACGGCGTCACCGAGGTGCTGACCGCCGGCGGCGAGCGGGTCAGCGCGTCGGCTGCCGCGCGCTACGACGCGCACTACGGCCGCATCGATCCGCGGCTGGGCCTGCTGCGCCAGGCCCGCGCCGGCACGCTGTGCTGCGACCACGAGCATTTCGATGCCCGCTTCGTCGCCCGCAGCGAGTTCTACCAGGACTTCCTGCTGCCCGAGGGCCTGCGCTACGTGCTGGGCAGCCGCATCACCGCCGACGAGGCGGATCCGCAGGGCGGCTACCTGATGGGGCTGCTGCGCGGGCCGGAGCGCGGCGTCTTCTCGGCCGAGACGCAGGCGCGGGTGCAGCGGCTCATGCCCCATCTGCAGCGCGCCTTCGCGCTGAAGGACCAGCTCGAGCAGCTGCACGAGCATGCACGGATGCTGGAGGCGGCGCTCGAGGCGGCCGGCCCGGCCGCGCTCGCGCTGGACCGGTCCGGGCGGATCCGGCACGCCGACGCGCAGGCCCGCGGCTGGCTGGCGGCCGCCAGCCCGGTGCTGTCGCGCCGGGGCCGGCTGCAGCTCGCGGCGGGCGGAGCAGCCGCTCAGGAGCGGCTGCAGGCCGCGATCGAGCGCTGCGCCCGCAGCGGCGAGATCCAGGCGCTGGCCCTGCCGGGCCACACGCTGACGCTCAGCAGGATGCCGGCCCGCGGCGTCGAGCGCGCCGACGACCGGCCTGCGCTGCTGCTGTGCCTGATCGCGCCGACGCGCCGGCCGCGGCTGCCGCCGGTCGGACAGCTGGTGGCCCTGCTCGGCCTGACCCCGGCCGAGGCACGGCTGGCGCGCGGCCTGGCCGCCGGACTGTCGCTGGAGGAGCATGCCGAGCAGCAGGGCGTGCGCCTGGCCACGGTGCGCACCCAGCTGAAGGCCATCTTCGCCAAGACCGGCACCCACCGGCAGAGCGACCTGGTGCGGCTGCTCGACACCATTCCGGTGCCGGGCGGCGACACGGCGTAGCCGGTCCCGCCCGCTGCGCCGCTCAGTCCAGCGTGCGCAGCCGCGCCCGCTCCGCCTCGCGCAGCACCCGCAGGTGCGGCTCGCCGTCGCGCATCGCCAGGCCGTGCAGCTCGATGGAGCGCTGCGACTGCAGCAGCCGCACCAGGTAGCCCAGGATGGCCGCGTCGATCACCTGCCCCGGCACCAGCACCGGAATGCCCGGCGGATAGGGCACGATCTGGTCGCAGCAGACCCGCCCGACCAGCGCCGGATTGGGCAGGCCCTGCTCGTCGAGCAGCGCCAGACGCTCGCCCGCCTCGTAGAAGGCGTCGCGCGGCAGGCAGGCCAGCCGGGTGAAATGCGGAATGCGCGGCAGCCGCGCCGCCGGGCGGGGCTCGCGGCGCTCCTTCTGCGCCTGGCGCGCCAGCCGCAGCATCGCGTCGAACAGCCGCGAGACCTTGCTGCGGGTCGTGCCGATGGTCAGCAGCAGCGTCAGCGTGCTGTGGGTGTTCTTCTCGATCTGGATGTTGAAGCGCTCGATCAGCTCGTCGCGCAGCTCGTCGGCGCCCCAGCCGGAGGCCGAGATGTCGATCGTGAGCTTGGTCGGATCGAGCCGGATGCCGTCGCTTCGCACCTCGTCGGCCAGCAGCTCGTCCAGGCCCAGCACCCGGAACACGCCGGTGGCGTCGATCTTCTCGCGCAGCTCGGCGGCGAAGCCCAGCGAGCGCTCGAGCAGGCCGTAGCCCTCCATCACCGCCTGCCGGCGCGCCACGTCCAGGCTGGCGATCAGGCCGTACTGCGGGCTGGTCGAGGCGTGCATGTTGAAGTTCTCGCGGAACAGGTGCTCGTCGAAGCCGGGATCGTTCACATGGATCATGCTGGCCTGCGAGAAGGCCGAGAGCACCTTGTGCGTGCTCTGGGTGACGTAGTCGGCGCCGGCCTCCAGCGCGGTCGGGCGCAGCTCGGGGTGGAAGCGCGCATGCCCGTACCAGGCCTCGTCGACGATCACCTTGATGCCGGCGGCGTGCGCCGCCTCGATGATCGGCGCCAGCTCGTAGCGCAGGCCGTCGTAGGTGCAGCTGGTCAGGATCAGCACCCGCGCCTCGGGGTGGTCCTGGATCGCCTGCAGCACCCGCGCGCGCGGCACCGGCCCGAACAGGCCGTGGCGCTCGTTGACCGAGGAGTCCAGGTACACCGGCCGAGCCCCCGACAGGATCACGCCGTGGTGCACCGACTTGTGGCAGTTGCGGTCGAGCAGCAGCGTGTCGCCCGGCGCCAGCAGGGTCTGGAAGATGACCTTGTTCGAGGTCGAGGTGCCGTTGGTGGCGAAGTAGGTGCGCCGCGCGCCGAAGGCCTGCGCGGCCAGGCGCTGCGCCTGCGCGATCACGCCGGTGGGATGCAGCAGCGAGTCGAGCTGCGGCACCGAGACCGAGAGATCCGCGCGCAGCATCTGCTCGCCCACGAAGTCGTGGAAGTCGCCGACCCAGGGGCTGGCGCGGTAGGCATCGCCGCCGGCGTGGCCCGGCGTGTGCCAGGAATCCTTGGCCTGCGCCACATAGGCGCGCAGCGCGTCGTAGAAGGGCGTGGCCGCGGTCTCGGCCACCTCGGCCGCCAGGATGCGCACCCAGCCGGCCGGATCGGCGTCGCCGCGGAAGAAATAGCCGTCGACGCGCTCGCTGGCCAGCGCCTCGACCAGGCCGCGGGTGTCGTCGTCGTCGAGCAGCAGGTAGATCGACAGCTCCGGGCGGCACTGGGCCAGCGCCTGCGCCAGCGCGACCGCCTCGTCGCCCTGGTGCAGGTCGATCAGCACCAGCTGCACCGCCGCATCGGCGCGCACCGCCGCCAGCGCCTGCCCGGGCGCGGCGCCCTGCACCGCCAGCGCCGGACGCAGCGCGGCGCGCCGCGCCTCGGCCGCCAGCGCCGCGACCAGCGCGTCGCGGCCGGCCTCGTCATGGCCGACGACAAGAAGATGGACGACGGGATCGGGGCTCGGAGGGCTCATTGCGGATTCATTGCTTCAGGTTGCCGGGGGTTGCCGGGATGTGAGGGCGTGATGCTGTTCATCATTCCTGAAACCAGCAGGCTCAGACCGCGACACTCCCCCACAAATGAGTGATCTGAAAATTGCGCATTCAGGATAGTCTGCGCACGCGATGTGCCGAGACATGGAAAACATGTTCGCAATCCGGCCTCCACGTAGCCCACCGCCAACAAGACAAGGTCCGAACAACATGCTGGCTCCCGTCCGACACGATACCGCCCCCCGCCCCCTGCTGACCGCCGTTCCGAAAGCCGCCCCGCGCGCGGTCTGCGCGGCCGATGCGGTGAGCATCGGCGTGAGCCGGCCGTCCGACTGGGTCGAGATGCTGGAGCTGGTCGACCGCTGCTTCCCGTACGCCAGCGCCGAGTCGATGGGCTGGTGGCTGTGCTACCAGCGTCCGCTGATGCATGTGGCGCGTCTGGACGGGCGCGTCGCCGGCTTCGTGCATGTGCAGCCGCGCCCGGACAGCGACACGCTGTGGATCAACATCCTCGCGGTGACCGAGGACTTCCGCCACCGCGGCGTCGCGCGCCAGCTGCTGGCGCACTGCGAGCGCCTGGCCGCCGAATGGGGCCTGGGCCGGCTGGGCCTGCAGTGCCACGAGGACAACGCCTCGGCGCTGCGGCTGTACGCGCTGCAGGGCCATGCGCAGATCGGCGAGGACTTCCACGCCGACGCCGGCGGCCGCTACATCGTGCACGACAAGGAGCTGCCGACCAGCGCCATCGCCGCGGCCGTGCGCACGCCGGCGGCCGATCCGCGCTGGCGCTGCGTCGCGCAGCGCCTGGCCTTCCGGCTCTGGGCGATGCGCCGCGCCCGCACGACGCACTGAGCGTCGCCGGCGCCTGCGGCGCACGGCCTGCCGACGCGCCCTGAACTGCAAGTCCGCACCGGCTTGTGTCATCCTCTCGCCCGCGGCGATCGAGGCCGCGCACCGAGGCAAGGAATGGCGACCAGGCGGGGAACGGAGACAGGACGGCGACAGCGGGTCGCCGACGTGGTGGCGGCACATGTCGAGCCGCTGACCCGCTTCAGGATCCAGGACCTGCGCGAGCTCGGTCCGGAGCAGGAATCGTGGGCCGAGATCACCGTGACGACGCGCCAGCGCGTCGAGCTCGACTGGATCGTCACCGCGCATCCCGGCGCGCTGACCGACGAGGGCATCGAGCAGCGCGCCGACCGCGACGCGCTCGAGACCGAGCTGCAGCACCGCCTCGGCGAGGCCGAGCGCACGGTGCCGGCGCTGATCCACCAGTGGGCCCATGACGAGGGCGGCCGCTACCGGCGCCTGCTGCCCGGAGGCCTGTTCACCGCCGGGCTCGACGCGCCGCTGGCCGCCACCGAGACCTGCCCGACCTGCCAGGGCCGCACCCGCCAGGCCTGTCCGGACTGCGAGGGCGGCCACCGGCCCTGCGCGCGCTGCCATGCCGGCGGCCGGATCGCCTGCGAGAGCTGCCGCGGACTGGGGCGCCTCGCCTGCACCGCCTGCCACGGCCAGGGCCGCATCGCGCCGACCGCCCCCCCGGCCGCGACGGCGACGGAGCCCGCGGCGACGAGCGGCGGCACGACGATCGAGTGCGCGGCTTGTGCCGGCCAGGGCTGGCAGTCCTGCGGCAGCTGCGCCGGCCTGGGCCAGTGCGACTGCCCGGACTGCGCCGGCCGCGGACAGCAGGACTGCAGCCGCTGCGGCGCGCTCGGCGAGATCGCCTGCGCCGACTGCCAGGCCAGCGGCCTGCGCCACCTGCTGGGCCGGCTGCGCGAGCAGATCGTCGTCGAGGACCAGATCGAGATCCACCACCCGGACCCGGGCGTGGCCGCCAGCGCGGCGCGCCACTTCACCGACCCGGTCGAGATCGGCGCGCTGGCCGCGCTCGAGGCGGTGCGCTACACCACCGCACCCTATGCGGTGCAGGCGGTGCACCGGCTGCGCCTGCCGGTGCGCCAGGTGCCGCTGCAGATCGGTGCGCAGCCGCTGACCTTCACCGCCTGCGGCCAGGACCTGCGCATCCTCGACTTCCAGCATGTCGTGTCGCTGCTGCTGGCGCTGGACCTGCAGACGCTCGAGCGCAACACGCTCGGCAGCGGCCGCCACCTGCTCGATGCGCTGACGCGCTTTCTGGCCTCGCCGCTGAACACGCGGCTGGCCGTCGGCGACCCGGCCGCCCTGCCCGGCCAGGACGACGACCGGGTCGACCGCGACTATCCGGAGCAGGCCCGAGCCCTGATGCGCCGCGCCACCGAACGGCTGTGGGCGCAGCGCATCTGGCGGCCGAGCCTGGCGCTGCTGGCGCTGGGCACGCTGGTGGCCGGCGCGCTGGTGCTGGCGGCCGCGCCGGCGCTGTCCTGGCCGCTGGCCGCGCTGGGCGGAGCGGGCTGCGCGATCGCCGGCTGGGTGGCGACCGACTGGCGCCAGCGCCAGCGTCTGGCCACCGATCTCGGCCGCGAGGCCGGCGGCGCGCTGGTGCGGCCGCTGCGGCGCGCGCCGGTGTGGCGGCGCACCGCGGCGCTGTCGCTGGCCGCGGCGCTGGTGGCCGGCGGCGTGGCGGCGCTGTCGGCGACCCGGCTGCCGCCGGTGCGCGAGCGCATCGCGCAGCAGCAGCAGCGCCTCGAGGCCGCGCGACAGATCGAGCGCTGGGCCCATGACGGCCGAGACTACCGGCTGCGTCGCTATCCGGACGCGGCGCTGCTGCGCCAGGCCGCCGACGGCGGCAGCGAGACGGCCCGGCTGGTGCGGGCCTGGTCGCTGCTGCTGGGCATCGATGGCCAGAAGGTCGACGCCGGCCAGGCGCGCGAGCTGCTCGACACGCTGACGCGCGGGCCGCAGCCGCCCGAGCCGGCGGTGCTGATCGGCCAGGCGCGCGCGACGCTGCTGCTCGACGGCCGCTCGGTCAGCGCGCTCGAAGGCGCTGCGGCCGGGCTCGAGTCGATCCAGGAAAGCCAGGTGCCCGAGGCCACCTACACCATCGCGCTGCTGCGGCTCGCCCCGGCGGTGGTGGCGCGCCGCGGCGCGGCCGCCGGTCTCGAGGCGCTGCAGCAGGCCGCCGACATGGGTCACCCGTCGGCCTGCCTGGACCTGGGCCGGCGGCTCGCGGCCGGACAGGGGCTGAAGCGCGATCCGGTGGCGGCGCGGCGCTACCTCGCCTTCGCGGCCAGCCGCGGCGTGCCCGGTGCCCCGCAGGCCGCCACGGCTGCACGATGAGCGCTGGCGCCGCGGCGCGAACTCTGTTCCAATCGAGCCCCTGAAGGGGAGTAGTCCCGGCAGCGCCTTCCGTCCCGGAAGGCCTGCGGTGCACGGTTCGTCAGTACGTGGCAGCTTCGGCTGCCTCCGGACCCTGCGTCGCGCGGCCCATCGCGCGATGGACAAGACCTTCAACCCGCTGCAGTCGCGGCGCGCGTTGAAGGTGGATCCTCTCCCGATCCCCGCCGAGACGCCGCCACGGCTGTGCCGATTTCCGCACTCCCTGACGCGACTCTCCATGGAACTGTTCTCCTCCGCCTGGTTCTCCGCCCTGCTGGCGATTGTCCTGATCGACATCGTGCTGGCCGGCGACAACGCCATCGTCATCGCGCTGGCCGCGCGCAACCTGCCCGCCCACCTGCAGAAGAAGGCCATCGTCTGGGGCACCGTCGGCGCCATCATCGTGCGCTCGCTGATGACGCTGGGCGTGGTCTGGCTGCTGAAGATTCCCGGCCTGATGCTGGTCGGCGGCCTGGGCCTGCTGTGGGTCGCCTACGGCCTGATCAAGCCGCAGGACGAGGGCGACGACCACGGCCCGATGGCCAGCACCTTCTGGGGCGCGATGCGCACCATCATCGTCGCCGACGCGCTGATGGGCGTCGACAACGTGCTGGGCGTGGCCGGCGCGGCGCATGGCGCCTTCGACCTGGTGGTCATCGGCCTGCTGATCAGCGTGCCGATCGTCGTCTGGGGGAGCCAGCTGGTGCTGGGCCTGGTCGAGCGCTTTCCCGTCATCAGCGAGATCGGCGCCGCGGTGCTGGCCTTCACCGCCGCGAAGATGATCATCGGCGAGAAGCTGCTCGGCGACGTCTTCACCGCGCAGCCGGCGCTGAGCTGGGTGCTCTACGCGGTGTGCATCATCGGCGTGCTGGGCGCCGGCCGCCTGGCCGCGCGACGTGCGTCGCGTGAGGATGCCGCATCCGCGGCCTGAACCTCGGGGGGCCTTCAACAAGGGGGATGGCGCCGTGCCGGAATTGTCAAGGGCGATTTGACCCAGGGTTTACCCTCAGGTACAAACGCGACCCAGACAGAACTCGACACGAACTCATCATGCTGTACACCCCGATGAACCCGCTGGCCTCCCTCACGCCGCTGCGCGCCGCGCTGCCCTCGCAGCAGCGCGACGCCGACCGCGCGCTGCGCAACTGGCTGGCCCTGCCCTTCGACATGGCCCGAGCGCAGTACGCCAACGCGGTGCGCGGCGGCCTGATCCGGCCGTCGAAGCTGGCCTCGCGCGACTTCGAGCAGCTCGTCGGCTCGATGGAGCGCCTGACGCTGGGCCCGCTAGCCCGCCGCGTCTGAGCCTTGTCAGGTCTCAGCCGAGCCGGCGCCCGCTGAGCTCGGCCAGATAGAACCACTCGGCGCCGGCGCGCGCCCGCGGGTTCGGGAACACCACCCGCCCGTCGGCCGGCGCGAGCACCTCGCGACCATCGGCGCGCCAGCCGATCACCTCGCCGGCGCGCACCGCGTCGAAGCTCGCCCAGTCGCGCGCCAGGCGGTCGCCCTCGGCCTCGCGGTCGATCACGTCGACCAGGCGCACCACCTCGAAGTCCGGCTGCGCGCAGGGCGCGGACGCGCCGGACTCGATCATGCCCAGGTGCTCGAGCGTGCGCAGCGTCGCCTGCCAGGCCACCTCGGGCGCGGCCGGATCGTCATGGCGGCCGCACTCCAGCGTCAGCCCCCAGCCGCCAGCCGAGCGCATGTACTCGGTCGTGCCGATGCCGTACTGCGCATCGCCCCCGCGCCGCGCCACGCCCTTCGCATAGGCCTCCAGCCAGCCCTCGACCACCTGGCGCACGCCCAGCGCCGCCGCCAGCGCGGTCTCGGCCGCCTCGTGGCGGAAGGGCTCCAGATCGCCGTCGTTGTCGCGCGGGCCGACCATCACGAAGGGCTCGCCGTCGGTGTGGAAGGAATGCAGGTCCAGCAGCACCTCGTGGCGCGCCAGCAGCGGGCACAGCACCCGCGCGATGCGGTCCTCGTGGTCCTGCGGGATCGCCATCGGCAGCAGCCGGCGGTTCAGGTTGCGCTCGCCCTCGCGCCGGCCGGCCCGGTGCGCCATCGGGTTGCAGACCGGCACCAGCGTCAGCTCGCCGCGGCGCAGCGCCAGACGGCCGGCATCCAGCGCCTCGATCAGCCGCCCCAGCGCGACCGTGCCGCAGGTCTCGTCGCCGTGCACGCCGCCGAGCACGATCAGCTTCGGTCCGGGCTGCAGCCCGAGGTACTGGTGCACGCGCAGCACGCCGGCCGGCGCACGCGGGAAATCGTTTCGGTTCATGAAGGCAGCATAGCCCGGCCCGCAGGCCGGCGTCAGCGGGATGGCCCGATGGGCACGGGCACGCGCATGCGGCCGCTCAATGGGCCGCCCCGCCGGCGCCCGGATGCAGCCGCCGCCAGGTCTGCGAGGGCAGCTCGCCGTACATGCGCCGGTAGTCCTGGGCGAAATGGCCGAAGTGCCAGAAGCCCCACTGCGCCGCCGCCTCGGTGACCGAGGGCGCCTGGCGCAGCGCGCGGCGCGCGCCGGCCAGCCGGGTCGCGCGCAGATAGGCCGCCGGCGCCAGCCCCAGCACCTGCTGGAAGGCCGCCTGCAGCGTGCGCCGGCTCACGGCCAGCTCGGCGCAGAGCATCGCCACCGTGACCGGCGTCTCCGGATCGCGGTCGACGATCGCGCGGGCCTGCTCGACCAGCGCACGCGGGCGCCGGCCGGCCTCGGGCGGCAGCGCCGCCGCCCCGACCAGCAGTTCCAGCGCATTGGACTGCGCCGCCTGCCGCAGCATGCTGCGCATCGCCGGATTGCCCAGCAGCCGGGGCTGCGCGGCCAGCATCTCGAAGGCGCCGCGCATGAAGTCGCGCAGCGTCGCCAGCGCGCCCTGAGGCGCACGGTGCAGCGTCGCCACCTGGCCGATGCGCTCGAGCAGCGCCTGCTCCTCGGGCGTGGCCAGCCGCGCCAGCTCGGCACGGTCGAATTCCATGCCGGCCATGACCAGCCCGGCCGGCGTGAAGAACTCGAAGCCGCCGCGGCCGGAGAAGGTGCAGAAATGGCCGGCGCCGTCCTCGCCATCCCCCAGGGCGGGGCCGGCCTGCCAGTCGGAGCGGCCGCAGAAGCGTGCCGGCCCGGCCTGCGCCACCTCCGGCAACGCCAGCGGCAGCCCGAGCGCGAGCCGGTCGGCGCGCAGCTCGCCACGCTGGTGCAGGCGCTGGCTGGTGGCCTCGACGAAGAGATGCACACCATCCAGCCAGGCCTCGTCGATGCGGCCCTCGAAGCCGCCAGCCGACAGCTGCGCGTAGTCCTGATGCCAGCCGGTGAGCAGCGCGGCCTGCTCGTCGACGTCGCGGGTGTCGACATGCAGCACCGCGACAGCGGGACAGGCGGTCAGGACGGCATCGGGCGGAGCGGAAAGAGCGGTCATGGCGAGGGCGGCGGCAGGCGGACGAGGCGGCGGGAACCACGCACCAGCACAGGGCAGTCATGCGACGGTCACACAGCATCCAGCAAGCGCCATGCCGGCGCATCGGGATCCGTCCGGGGCCGGGCCCTGCCAAAACTGGATAGCGCACCGGCCGGGCGGGCGCACACCATCGGCGCCATCCGTGAACTTCTTCCGTTCCATCTTCCTTTCTGCCAGGAGCCTGTGCCCATGTCGACACATCTGAAACCCGCGCTGAACGCGTGGCACCTCTGGGGGCTGGCCGTCGGGCTGGTGATCTCGGGCGAGTACTTCGGCTGGAGCTATGGCTGGGCCAGCGCCGGCACGCTGGGCTTCCTCGTCACCGCGCTGATGGTGGCGCTGATGTACACCACCTTCATCTTCAGCTTCACCGAGCTGACCACCGCGATCCCGCATGCCGGCGGCCCCTTCGCCTACGCCTCGCGGGCGCTGGGCCCCACCGGCGGCTTCGTCGCCGGCTTCGCCACGCTGGTGGAGTTCGTGTTCGCGCCGCCCGCCATCGCGCTGGCGATCGGCGCCTACCTGAACGTGCAGTATCCGGCGCTCGACCCGAAGCTGATGGCCGTCGGCGCCTATCTGGTGTTCATGACGCTCAACATCGTCGGCGTGAAGACCGCCGCCACCTTCGAGCTGTTCGTGACGGTGCTGGCCATCGTCGAGCTGCTGGTCTTCATGGGCGTGGTGGCCCCCGGCTTCTCGTGGAGCCACTTCACCGCCAAGGGCTGGTCGGGCGCGGAGAGCTTCTCGGCCGCCTCGATCCCGGGCATCTTCGCGGCGATTCCGTTCGCCATCTGGTTCTTCCTGGCCATCGAGGGCGTGGCGATGGCCGCAGAAGAGGCCAAGGATCCGAAGGTGACGATTCCGCGCGCCTACATCGGCGGCATCCTGACGCTGCTGGTGCTGGCCATCGGCGTGATGGTCTTCGCCGGCGGCGCCGGCGACTGGACGAAGCTGGCCAACATCAACGACCCGCTGCCGCAGGCGATGAAGATGATCGTCGGCGAGAACAGCGGCTGGCTGCACATGCTGGTGTGGATCGGCCTGTTCGGCCTGATCGCCAGCTTCCACGGCATCATCCTGGGCTACTCGCGCCAGATCTTCGCGCTGGCCCGCGCCGGCTACCTGCCGCGCGCGCTGTCCTCGGTGTCGCCGCGCTTCGGCACGCCGTGGCTGGCGGTCATCGCCGGCGGCGTGGTCGGCATCCTGGCGATCTTCAGCGACGAGCTGATCCAGTTCGGCGGCCAGACGCTCACCGCCAACATCGTCACCATGTCGGTGCTGGGCGCCATCGTCATGTACATCATGTCGATGTGGAGCCTGTTCGTGCTGCGCCGCAAGGAGCCCACGCTCGAGCGTCCCTTCCCGGCGATCGGCTACCCCGTGCTGCCGGCGATCGCGCTCGGGCTGGCGGTGGTGTGCCTGGTCACGATGGTCTGGTTCAATCCGCTGGTGTCGGCGATCTTCGCCGGGCTGATGGCGCTGGCCTACGGCTACTTCCGCCTGACCGCCGGCCACCGCGCGACGCTGGCCGCCGACGAGCACCTGATGCCGCAGGCCTGAACCCTCCCTCGTTCACCCTCTCCTTTCGTCCATGCCCTACTCCCACACGCTGGGCGGCCAGGTCTGGCACTTCGCCGACCTGGCCACGCTGATGGCCCGCGCCACGCCCCTGCGCTCGGGCGACGTGCTCGCCGGCGTGGCCGCGCGCACCATGACGGAGCGCATGGCCGCGCGCATGGCGCTGGCCGAGCTGCCGCTGAAGGCCTTCCTGTCCGAGGCGCTGGTGCCCTACGAGATCGACGAGGTCACCCGGCTGATCGTCGACAGCCACGACGCGGGGGCCTTCGCCGAGATCGCGCACCTGACGGTGGGCGACTTCCGCGACTGGCTGCTGCTCGACGCCACCGACGAGGCGACGCTGGCGCGGGTGCGCCGCGGCATCACGCCGGAGATGGCCGCGGCCGTCTCCAAGCTGATGCGCAACCAGGACCTGATCCGGGTGGCGCGCAAGTGCCGGGTGATCACGCGATTCCGCAACACGCTGGGCCTGCCCGGGCGCATGGCGATGCGGCTGCAGCCCAACCACCCGACCGACGACGCACGCGGCATCGCGCTGTCGATGCTCGACGGGCTGATGTACGGCGCCGGCGACGCGGTGATCGGCATCAACCCGGCCGGCGACGGGCTCGACGCGCTGGGCGACCTGATGCGGCTGACCGACGAGGTGATCCAGCGCTTCGGGATCCCGACCCAGTCCTGCGTGCTGACGCATGTGACCAACCAGATCCGCGCCATCGAGCAGGGCGCGCCGGTCGACCTGGTCTTCCAGTCGATCGCCGGCACCGAGGCCGCCAACCGCAGCTTCGGCATCGACCTGGCGGTGCTGCGCGAGGCGCGCGAGGCGGCGCTGTCGCTCGGGCGCGGCACGCTGGGCGACAACGTCATGTACTTCGAAACCGGCCAGGGCTCGGCGCTGTCGGCCGGTGCCCACCACGGCCTGGACCAGCAGACCTGCGAGGTGCGCGCCTACGCGGTGGCGCGCGCCTTCGAGCCGATGATCTGCAACACGGTGGTCGGCTTCATCGGCCCGGAATACCTCTTCGACGGCAAGCAGATCGTGCGCGCCGGGCTGGAGGACCATTTCTGCGGCAAGCTGCTGGGCCTGCCGATCGGCTGCGACGTCTGCTACACCAACCATGCCGAGGCCGACTCGGACGACATGGACAACCTGATGCTGCTGCTGGGCGCGGCCGGCGTCACCTTCCTGATCGGCGTGCCCGGCGCCGACGACGTGATGCTGAACTACCAGAGCACCTCCTTCCACGACGCGCTGGTGCTGCGCGAGGTGCTGGGCCTGAAGCGCGCGCCCGAGTTCGAGGCCTGGCTGCAGCGCATGGGCCTGACCGACGCCGAGGGCCGGCTGCTGCCCTCCCCGGCCCGGCACGCGCTGCTGGAGCATTTCGCATGAGCGCCGACGACGACACCTTCGACGCCCGCCGAGCGCCCGCCGCGCTGGTGCCCGCCGACGCCTGGGCCGCGCTGCGGGCGCTGACGCCGGCGCGCATCGGCCTGGGCCGCGCCGGCGCCAGCCTGCCCACGCGCGAGCTGCTGGCCTTCGGCGCGGCGCATGCGCAGGCGCGCGACGCGGTGCACCTGCCGCTGGACGTCGCCACGCTGGGCCCGCGCCTGCAGGCGCTGGGGCTGCAGACGATCGAGGTGGCCAGCGCCGCCGCCGACCGCTCGACCTACCTGCTGCGCCCGGATCTGGGCCGGCGGCTCGGCGGCACCGGCGGCGCGCGGCTGGACGCGCATGCCGCCGCGCACGGCCCGCTGGCCGACGACGCGCTGCTGATCGTCGTCGGCGACGGCCTGTCCTCGGCGGCGGTCGAGCGCCAGGCGGTGCCGCTGCTGGCCGAACTGCAGCGCCAGCGCCCGCCCGGCTGGTCGCTCGGCCCGGTGGTGGTGGCCACGCAGGCGCGGGTCGCGCTGGGCGACGACATCGGCCAGCGCCTGGGCGCGGCGATGGTGGCGGTGCTGATCGGCGAGCGCCCGGGCCTGAGCTCGCCCGACAGCCTCGGCGTCTACCTGACCCGCGCGCCGAAGGTCGGGCGCAGCGACGCCGAGCGCAACTGCCTGTCCAACGTGCGCGACGCAGGCCTGGTGCATGCCGAGGCGGCGCGCAGGCTGTGGTGGCTGGCCGAGGCCGGACGCCGGCTGGGTGCCACCGGCGTGGCGCTGAAGGACGACAGCGGCCTCGACCTGCTGACCTGAACGCGACGGCACCGGGCCGACGCCCGGGCCCGTTCAGTCCACCCGTTCGGCGTCGCCGCGCTTGGCCACCAGCGTCAGGATGTCGTAGCTGGCCACCAGCTCGCCGTGCTGGTTCGTCACCTCGACGTCCCAGGCCACCACGCCCTGGCCGACACCGCTGGGGTCGACCCGGTTGCGGTCGATCCTGCGCTTGCAGGTCAGCCGCGCGCGGATCGTGTCGCCGATGGCCACCGGCTTGACGAAGCGCAGCGTGTCCAGCCCGTAGTTGGCCAGCACCGGCCCTGGCGCCGGCGACACGAACAGGCCCGCAGCCGCCGACAGCACGAAGTAGCCGTGCGCGATGCGCTGGCCGAACTGCGTCTCGCGGGCGGCCACCTCGTCGAAGTGCATGTAGAAGAAGTCGCCCGAGATGCCGCCGAAGGCGACGATGTCGGCCTCGGTCACGGTGCGCCGGTGCGTCAGCAGCGACTCGCCCACCCGCAGGTCCTCGAAATGGCGCCGGAAGGGGTGGACCTCGGTCTCGATGACGTCGGCGCCGCGCACATGCTCGCCCGTGATCGCCGCCAGCATCGTCGGCGAGCCCTGCACCGCCGCGCGCTGCAGCAGGTGCCGGACGGCGCGCAGGCCGCCCAGCTCCTCGCCGCCGCCGGCGCGCCCCGGCCCGCCGTGCTTGAGCGGCGGCAGCGGCGAGCCGTGGCCGGTCGACTCCTTGGCGGAAACGCGGTCGAGCACATGCAGCCGCCCGTGCAGCGCCGCCATCGCCGGCACCACCTGCGCGGCCACCTTGGGCGAGCGCGTCACCAGCGAGGCCACCAGCGAGCCGCGCCCGCGCGCGAGCAGCTCAACCGCCTCGTCCATCGAGTCGAAGGGCATCAGCGTGCTGACCGGGCCGAAGGCCTCGAGGTCGTGCACCGCCGCATCGCGCCAGGGGTCGCGGCTGAGCAGCAGCGTCGGCGCGAAGAAGGCGCCGTGCTCGGTGCCCGCCCCCACCGGCATGACGTCGGTGCCGCCGCCGCAGACCAGCTCGGCGTGCTCGCGCAGCCGCGCCACCCGCTCGGCGACGTCGGCCTGCTGCGCGTGCGAGGCCAGCGGCCCCATCTTCACGCCCTCCAGCGCCGGATCGCCCACGACGATGCGGCCCAGGCGCGCCCGGAGCCGCTCGGCCACCGCATCGAGGTGGCGCCGCGGCACCAGCGCGCGGCGGATCGCGGTGCATTTCTGCCCGGCCTTGACCGTCATCTCGCGCGCGACCTCGCGCACGAAGAGCTCGAACTCCTCGTCATCCGGCGTCACGTCGTCGGCCAGCACCGCGCCGTTGAGCGAATCGGCCTCGGCGTTGAAGGGCACCGACTGGCGCACCAGGTTCGGATGCACCCGCAGCTTCGCCGCGGTGTCGGCCGAGCCGGTGAAGGTGACCACGTCGCGGCCGTCGAGCCGGTCGAGCAGGTCGCCGGTGCCGCCGATCACCAGCTGCAGGCTGCCGGCCGGCAGCAGGCCGCTGGCGTCGATCAGCCGCACCAGCGCCTCGGTCAGGTAGCTGGTGGCGGTCGCCGGCTTGCCGATGCACGGCAGCCCGGCCAGGAAGCTGGGCGCGAACTTCTCCAGCAGCCCCCAGACGGGAAAGTTGAAGGCGTTGATGTGCACCGCCAGGCCCCGGCGCGGCACCAGGATGTGCGTGCCGGCAAAGCCGCCGCCCTTGCCCAGCGGCATCGCCGGCCCCTCGTGCAGCACATTGCCCGAGGGCAGCTCGCCCGCGCCCAGGCTGGCATACGCGAACAGCGTGCCGATGCCGCCCTCGATGTCGATCCAGGCGTCGCTGCGGGTGGCCCCCGTGGGGACGGAGGCCGCGTAGAGCGCCTCCTTGTGCTCGAGCAGGTATTTCGCCAGCGCCTTGAGCCGCTGCGCGCGCTGCTGGAAGTCCAGCGCCAGCAGCCCGCGCAGGCCGGCGACGCGGGCGAAGTCGACCGCCTCGGCGAAGTCGATCGCCTCGGCGTGGGTGTGGGCGACGACGCGGCCGTCGATCGCGCTGCGCAGCGCCGCGGCCGGCTCGGCGCCGATCCAGCGGCCGGCGATGAAGCTCTGCAGGTTCATGGGGGTGCTCATGGTCGGCCTCGGCTCACGGTGCGTACTTCCAGGTGCCCTTGTCGATCCGGACCATCACGCGCGCGCGCTGGTCCAGGCCCAGGTGATCGGCCGCCGACAGGCTGAAGATGCCGTGCGCGCCGGGCAGCTCGCGCACCTGCTCGATGGCGTCGCGCAGCGCGGCGCGGAATTCCGGCGTGCCGGGCTTGGCCTTCTTCAGCGCCACCGGCGCGGCGGCGCTCATCAGCAGGCCGGCATCCCAGGCATGGCCGCCGAAGGTCGAGACGCTGCCCTTGCCCTGTGCGGCCTCGTAGGCGGCGACATAGGCCAGCGCCGACTTGCGCACCGGGTGGCTGGCGGGCAGCTGCTCGGCCACCAGCACCGGTCCGGCCGGAAGGAAGGTGCCCTCGACGTCCTTGCCGCCCACGCGCAGGAAGTCGGCGTTGGCCACGCCATGCGTCTGGTAGAGCTTGCCCGCGTAGCCGCGCTCCTTCAGGGTGCGCTGCGGCAGCACCGCCGGCGTGCCCGAGCCGGCGACCAGGATCGCGTCGGGCTGCGCCGACATCAGCTTCAGGACCTGGCCGGTGACCGAGGTGTCGTTGCGCGCGTAGCGCTCGCTGGCCACGACACGCAGCTTCTTCAGCTCGGCCGCCTTGGTGAACTCCTGGAACCAGCCCTCGCCGTAGGCGTCGGCGAAGCCGATGAAGCCCACGGTGCGCACGCCGGCGGCGGCCATGTGCTCGGCGATCGCCAGCGACATCTGGATGTCGTTCTGCGGCGTCTTGAAGACCCAGCGCTTCTTGGCGTCCTGCGGCTCGACGATGCGGGCGGACGCCGCCATCGAGATCATCGGCACCTGCGCCTCCGCCACCGCGTCGATCATCGCCAGCGAGTTGGGCGTGGTCGTCGAGCCGATGATGATGTCGACCTTGTGCTCGGTGATGAGCTTGCGGGTGTTGGCCACCGCGGTGGTGGTGTCGGAGGCATCGTCCAGGACGATGTAGTTCACCTTCTCCGCGCCGATCGTCTTGGGCATCAGCGCGATGGTGTTCTTCTCCGGGATGCCCAGCGAGGCGGCCGGGCCGGTGGCCGAGACCGTCACGCCGACGTTGATGTCGGCCAGCGCGGCCGAGCTGGCCAGCGCCGCCGCCAGCGCCAGCAGGGTGCGCACGGGATGGGGACGAGAGGTCTTCTTCTTCACGGTGTGTCTCCTCTGGGGGGTGGAGCGGGCACGCTCACATGGGGCAGCCCGCCAAGAAAGAGATCGGCGACGATCGGGGCCATCGCCTCGTGGTCGAGCGAGCCGTCGGGCCGCAGCCAGGTGAACATCCAGTTGATCATGCCGAACAGCAGCATCGACACCGGCACCGCCAGCCGCGCCGCGTCCAGGTCCGGGCGCAGCTCGCCCAGCGCGCGCGCGAAGCCGTCGACCACCCGGCGCTCGGTCACCAGGATGCGCTCGCGGTCGGTTTCTTCCAGGAAGCGCACGTCCTCGGTCAGCACCCGGTGCGCGTTCTGCGCGCCGGCATATTCCTGCACGAAGCGGATGATCAGCCGGTGCAGGCGCGGCCGCGCCGGCTGGCCCTCGGCCTCGATCTCGGCCACCAGCTCGGCCAGCCGGCCGACATGGTCCTCGGCGATCTGCACCAGCAGCGCGTACTTGTCGCGGTAGTAGTGGTAGAGCGTCGGCTTGGACAGGCCGCAGGCCTCGGCCAGCTGGTTCATCGAGGTGGCGGGATAGCCGCGCCGCGCGAACAGGTCGGCGGCATGGGCGAGGATCATCTCGCGCTGGTCGTCATAGGCGGGGGAGCGGGTACGGGCCACGGGATCAGGAAGCGTCGGGGGTCGGGCGTCTCGGTCGGGGCGCGTCGCGGCGGGGCTCAGCGCTCGTCGAAGGACAGCACGACCCGTGGGGTCAGCGGATGCGACTGGCAGGTCAGCACGAAGCCGGCGGCCACCTCGTGGGCCTCGAGCGAGAAGTTGCGATCCATGCGCACCTGCCCCTCGAGCACGCGGGCCCGGCAGGTGCAGCATACCCCGGACTTGCAGGAATACGGCACGTCCAGCCCGGCGCGCGCGGCCGCCTCCAGCAGGCTGGCGTCGCCGGCGCGGAACTCGATCTCGCGGCGCAGGCCGTCGCGCACGATGCTGACCGTCGCCTGCGGCGCGTCGCCCGGCAGCACCGGGTGCAGCTGCGCGGGCGACTGGCCGCGCTCCGCATCCGGCACGCCGAAGCGCTCGACATGCAGGCGCTCGGGCGCCACGCCGGCCGCCTTCAGTCCGGCCTCGACAGTGTCGTTGAAGCCGTGCGGACCGCAGACGAAGGCCTGGTCGATCCGGTCCGCCGGCACCACGGTGCGCAGCAGCAGCGCCAGCTTGGCCTCGTCCAGCCTGCCGGCGTTCAGCGGCGTGTCCACCGGCTCGGCCGAGAACACCGGGTGCAGCGCCAGCCGGGTCAGGAAGCGGTTCTTCAGGTCCTCGAGCTCCTCGCGGAACATCGTCGAGCGCAGCGAGCGATTCGCATAGACCAGCGTGAAGCGGCTGGCCGGTTCGGTTTCGAGCACCGTCTTCAGGATCGACAGGATCGGCGTGATGCCGCTGCCGGCCGCAAAGCCGACGACATGGCGCGCCGCGCCCTCGGCGGCCGGCATCGGCAGCGTGAAGTGGCCCTGCGGCGGAAAGACCTGCAGCGTGTCGCCGGCCTTCAGCCGCGAGCCGATCCAGTTCGAGAAGCGCCCGCCGGGCACCCGGCGCACGCCCACCCGCAGCACGCCGTCCTGCGGCGCGGCGCAGATCGAATAGGAGCGGCGCAGGTCCTCGCCGTCCACCTCGGCGCGCAGCGTCAGGTACTGGCCGGCCTGGAAGCGGAAGGTCTCGGCCAGCGCCTCGGGCAGCGCGAAGCTCAGCAGCACCGCCTCGTCGGTGTCGGGGCGGACCTCGCGGACGGTGAGTTCGTGGAAATGCAGGCTCATGATTTCAGATCGGCTTGAAGTGCTCGAAGGGCTCGCGGCAGGCCAGGCAGCGCCACAGCGACTTGCAGGCGGTCGAGCCGAAGGCCGACAGCCTCTCGGTGCGCGGGCTGTCGCAGCGCGGGCAGGACGGATCGGCCGACGCCGCCGGCTCAACCGGTGCAGCCGCGCGGCGATGCAGCCGCACCGGCACGCCCTCGCCGGCCGCCACCGGTCCCGGCGGCGCGATGCCGTACTCGCGCAGGCGCCGGCGGCCCTGTTCGCTGATCCAGTCGGTGGTCCAGGCCGGCGCGCGGCGCAGCGTGACCGCGAAGGGCGCCAGGCCCGCGGCCTCCAGCGCCTCGGCGACGCTGGCCTCAATCGCCTCGGTGGCCGGGCAGCCGCTGTAGGTGGGCGTGAGCACCACCTCCAGCGCGCCCTCCTCGTCCAGCCGCACCTCGCGGACGATGCCGAGATCGCGCAGCGTCAGCACCGGGATCTCCGGATCGGGCACCGGGTCGATCGCCTGCCACGCCGCCTCGATGCGGCCGAGCACCTGCGCGCCGCACATCACCAGGCTCCGCCCGGATAGGCGCGCTGCAGATGCTGCATCTCGGCCAGCAGCCGGCCCATGTGCTCGCTGTGCACGCCGCGCCGGCCGGTGGTGACGTGGCTGCCCGTGGCCGGCGCACGCACGCCGGCCTCGTCCAGCAGCGCCTGCATCGCCGCATGCCAGTCCTCGCGCAGATCGGCCCAGCGCGGGCCCAGGCCGCTGGCCGCCGCCGCCTCGTCGACTGCATCGGCCTCGAACAGCTCCGGCGTGTAGCGCCAGAGCCGGTCGAGCGCGTCCTGCAGCCGGCGGTGCGACTCGGGCGTGCCATCGCCCAGGCGCACCACCCAGTCGGCCGCGTGCTGCTCGTGGTAGCGCGACTCCTTCAGCGCCTTGGCGGCGATCGCGGCCAGCTCGGCATCGCGGGAATCCTGCAGCCGCGTCCACATCAGCCGCATCCAGGTGGCGACCGCCGCATTGCGCAGCACGGTGAAGGCGAAGTCGCCGCGCGGCAGCTCCACCAGCGTCGGGTTCAGGTAGTCGCGCTCCTCGCGCAGGAAGGCGAGCTGGTCCTCGTCGAAGGCGGCCGGCGCGCCGCGCTCGTGGCCGACCTGGCCGGCGCGGGTCAGCAGCGCACGCGCCTGGCCGATCAGGTCGAGCGCGAGGTTGGTCAGCGCGATGTCCTCCTCGAGGATGGGCGCGTGGCCGCACCACTCGCCCAGGCGCTGCGCATGGATCAGGCAGAAGTCGCCCAGGCGCAGCAGGTAGTGCACCGCCGGATCGCGGCCGGGCTGGATGGAAGGCGTGCTCATCGGTCGGTCGCTCCGCTCACATGTGGTTCACGGACTCGGGCAGCGCGTAGAAGGTCGGGTGGCGGTACACCTTGTCCTCCATCGGATCGAAGTAGATGTCCTTGTCGCCGGGATCGCTGGCGGTGATCTGGCTGGAGGGCACCACCCAGATGCTGGTGCCCTCCTGGCGGCGGGCATAGACCTCGCGGGCCAGCTGGATGGCCATCGCGGCGTCCGGCGCATGCAGGCTGCCGCAGTGCTTGTGGTCCAGGCCCGCCTTCGGGCGGACGAAGACCTCCCACAGCGGCCATTCGTTGCGGGCGGCGTCGTGGCCGGTCGGTGCGTTCGGGGTGCTCATGCGGAAACCTTCTCCGGTTCGGTGTGCTTGCGGGCGTGGGCGAGTGCGGCCTCGCGCACCCAGGCGCCCTCTTCCCAGGCGTCGACGCGCATCTGCAGCCGCTCGCGGTTGCAGGGTCCGTCGCCGCCGACGACGCGCCAGAACTCCGCCCAGTCGATCGGGCCGAAGTCCCAGTGCTGGCGCGCCTCGTTCCACTTCAGGTCCGGGTCGGGCAGCGTGACGCCGAGCACCTCGGCCTGCGGCACGGTGGCATCGACGAACTTCTGGCGCAGGTCGTCGTTGGAGATGCGCTTGATGCCCCAGCGCATCGACTGCGCCGAGTTCGGGCTCTGGTCGTCGGTGGGGCCGAACATCATCAGGCAGGGCCACCACCAGCGGTCCACCGCGTCCTGCACCATCGCGCGCTGCGCCTCGGTGCCCTCCTTCATCATCACCAGCAGGCTGTCGTAGCCCTGGCGCTGGTGAAAGCTCTCCTCGCGGCAGATGCGCACCATCGCGCGCGCATAGGGCGCGTAGCTGCAGCGGCAGATCGGCACCTGGTTCATGATCGCCGCGCCGTCGACCAGCCAGCCGATCACGCCGATGTCGGCCCAGGTCAGCGTGGGGTAGTTGAAAATCGAGCTGTACTTGGCGCGGCCCGAGTGCAGCGCGCCCAGCATCTCGTCGCGGCTGGAGCCCAGCGTCTCGGCCGCGGCGTAGAGGTAGAGGCCGTGGCCGCCCTCGTCCTGCACCTTGGCCATCAGGATGGCCTTGCGCTTGAGCGTGGGCGCGCGGGTGATCCAGTTGCCCTCGGGCAGCATGCCGACGATCTCCGAGTGCGCGTGCTGGCTGATCTGGCGCAGCAGCGTGCGACGGTAGTTCTCGGGCATCCAGTCCTTGGCCTCGATGAAGGCGCCGTCGTCGATGCGCGCGTCGAAGCGTTCCTGCAGATGGCGCTCGCGCTGCATCTCCTCGACGCTGCGCACCGGGCGTGCGGCGCCCTCGCCGGGGCCGTCGCGGCCCATCGTGTCCATGGCTTGCGTGTACATGCTTGGCTCCTGAATGCGGAGGGCCGCCTCAGCGCGGGCGGCGGTCGAACACCCGCCGGGCCTTGCCGACCAGCGTGCGCTCCAGCGAATCGCTGGGCAGCACCTCGACCCGGGTCGAGATGCCCACCAGCGTCTTGATGCGCTGCGCCACCCAGTCGGCCGCGGCGCGGGCATCGGCCGGCGACAGCGCCAGCCCCGGCTGGCTCTCGCAGCACACCCGCACCTCGTCGAGGGGGCCGTCGCGACCGACATGGATCTGGTACTGGCCGGAGAGCTGCGCATGCGCCAGCACGATCTCCTCGATCTGGGTCGGGAAGACGTTGACGCCGCGGATGATCAGCATGTCGTCGCTGCGGCCGACGATCTTGCCGATGCGCCGGAAGGCGCGCGAGGTCGGCGGCAGCAGCCGGGTGAGGTCGCGGGTGCGGTAGCGGATCACCGGCAGCGCCTCCTTGGTCAGCGTGGTGAAGACCAGCTCGCCCTCCGATCCGTCGGGCAGCACCTCGCCGGTCTCCGGGTCGATGATCTCGGGGTAGAAATGGTCCTCCCAGATCACCGGGCCGTCCTTGCTCTCGACGCATTCGCTGGCCACCCCCGGCCCCATCACCTCCGACAGGCCGTAGATGTCGACCGCGTCGATCGCGGCCTTGGCCTCGATCTCGCGGCGCATCGCCTCGGTCCAGGGCTCGGCGCCGAAGATGCCGACCTTCACCGACATCTCGCGCGGGTCCAGCCCCTGGCGCGCGAACTCCTCGACGATCACCTGCATGTAGCTCGGCGTGACCATGATGAGGTCGGGCTGGAAGTCGCGGATCAGCTGCACCTGCTTCTCGGTCTGGCCGCCCGACATCGGGATCACGGTGCAGCCCAGGCGCTCGGCGCCGTAGTGGGCGCCGAGGCCGCCGGTGAACAGGCCGTAGCCGTAGGCGATGTGCACGATGTCGCCGGCACGGCCGCCGGCGGCGCGGATCGAGCGCGCCACCAGATCGGCCCAGCGGTCGATGTCGCCGGCGGTGTAGCCGACCACGGTGGGCTTGCCGGTGGTGCCCGACGAGGCATGGATGCGCGCCACCTGCGTGCGCGGCACCGCGAACAGCCCGAAGGGATAGTTGTCGCGCAGATCCTTCTTGGTGGTGAACGGAAACTTCGCCAGGTCGGCGAGCGTCTTCAGGTCGTCCGGATGCACGCCGCGCGCGTCGAACGCCTGGCGGTAGTGCGGCACGTGGTCATAGGCATGGCGCAGCGTCTGGCGCAGGCGCTGGAGCTGCAGCGCGGCGATCTCGTCGCGGCTGGCGGTCTCGATCGGCTCCAGGTCGCCGGGGGCGGGTTGGCGCACGGGCATGGGTCGAAGTCTCCTCAGGCGGCGGGCGGCACGGTCGGCCGGCCCTTCATGCGGTGGGAGCGCCCGCGGAAGACCGCGATGCGCTCGCCGCGCTGGTTGGTGACGGTCACGTCGTACACGCCGGTGCGCCCGGCCAGCGAGACCTCCTCGGCCGCGGCGGTGAGCCGGTCGCCCTCGCGGCCCGGCGCCAGGAAGTCCACCGACAGGCCGGAGGCCACCGTCAGCTCGTTGTACGCGTTGCAGGCATAGGCGAAGGCCGAGTCCGCCAGCGTGGCGATCAGCCCGCCGTGGCAGATGCCGAAGCCGTTGAGCATGTCGGGGCGCACCGTCATCGTCATCACCGCGCGCCCCGGCGCGATCGACGCCACCGCGATGCCCAGCGCCTGGCAGGCGCGGTCCTCGCGCATCATCGCCACGGCCACATGGTCGGCGGTGGCCTGGGGGCTCAGGTCGTGTCCGTTCATGGCGCGCGCTCAGCGGTCGGAAAAGCTCGGCGCGCGCCGGGCCATGAAGGCGGCCACGCCTTCCTGATAGTCGTGCGCGAAGCCCAGCTCGCGCTGCAGCGCCTGCTCGTGGTCGAGCGCGCCGGCCAGGTCGGTCTGCTGCGCGGCATCCAGCGCGCGGCGGGTCTCGACCAGCGCGCGCGTCGGCATCGCGGCCAGCCGCGCGGCCAGCGCGCCGACCTCGCCCGCCAGCTCCGCGTCGTCGACGCAGCGCCAGATCAGGCCGATGCGCTCGGCCTCCACGGCGGGCAGGCGGTCCCCCAGCATCGCCAGGCCCAGCGCCCGCGCCCGGCCGACCGCGCGCGGCAGCAGCCAGGTGCCGCCGCAGTCCGGCACCAGGCCGATCTTCGAGAAGGCCTGGATGAAGCTGGCCGAGCGCGCTGCCACCACCAGATCGCAGGCCAGCGCCAGATTGGCGCCCGCGCCGGCGGCCACGCCGTTGACCGCCGCGATCACCGGCACCGGCATCGAGCGCAGCCGCAGCAGCATCGGCCGGTAGAAATGCTCCAGCAGATGGCCGATGTCCTTCGGCGCGGCGCCGCTGGCGCGCGCGGCCTCGTCCGGCGGCGAGATCGCCGGATCGGCCAGATCCTGCCCGGCGCAGAAGGCGCGGCCCGCGCCGGTCAGCACCACGCAGCGCACGCTGCGGTCCTCGGCCGCCGCGTCCAGCGCCAGGAAGAGCGCGCGCAGCAGCTCGGTGGTCAGGCTGTTGAGCACCGCCGGGCGGTCCAGCGTCAGCGTCAGCACCGCGCCGGCGCGCTCCAGGCGCAGCGGAGAGTCAGGGGCCGCAGAGGGTGCGGAGGGTTCGGGCGTCACGTCAGGCATCAGGGTGTCTCCTGGGGTCTCGTCAATTGACCGACCGTTCGGTAGATATTAGGCTCCCAGCTTGATCCCGGACAATCAAGGAGAACCCCGATGCCCTGCTACAGCCTCGAAGGCGTCATCCCGGTCGTGCATCCGAGCGCGCATGTGCATCCGACCGCGGTGCTGATCGGCGACGTGCATGTCGGCCCGGACTGCTATGTGGGCCCGTGCGCGAGCCTGCGCGGCGACTTCGGCCGCATCGTGCTGGAGGAAGGCGCCAATCTGCAGGACACCTGCGTGGTGCATGGCTTTCCCGAGCAGGTCACGCTGATCGAGCGCAACGGCCACATCGGCCACGGCGCGGTGCTGCACGGCTGCACCGTGCGCCGCGACGCGCTGGTCGGCATGAACGCGGTGCTGATGGACGAGGCGGAGATCGGCGCGGAGGCGATCGTCGCGGCCTGCGCCTTCGTGCCGGCGGGCGCACGGGTGGCGCCGCGCACGCTGGTGGCGGGCACGCCCGCGAAGCTGATGCGCGAACTCAGCGAGGCCGAGGTGGCCTGGAAGCTCGAGGGCACCCGCACCTATCACGACCTGACCCGGCGCTGCCTGGCCACGCTGGTCGAGGTGCAGCCGCTGGCCGAGGCCGAGGCGGTCCGCCCGGTGCTGCAGGCGCCGCAGGTGAAGTCGCTGATCGCGACGCGGCGGGGGTGAACGGACAGGCGGGCTCGGGGCGGCCGAACGCAGGGAACGGCGCGCGCCCTGCCCCGGGTCTCAGCGCCAGGCCGCCTCGCCCCAGCGCAGCATCTGCTTGAGCTGCGCCGGGTCGGTGTCGGCGCCGATGTGCACGCACTCGATGCCGAAGACCTCGGCCCAGGCGCGCAGCTGGTCCATGGTCACGTTCTGGCTGAACACCGTGTGGTGGGCGCCGCCGGCGTGGATCCAGGCCTCGGTGCCGCGGGCCAGATCGGGCAGCGGCCGGTAGACGGCGTGGGCCACCGGCAGGCGCGGCAGCGCCTGCGGCGGCGCGACCACGTCGACCTCGTGGCAGATCAGGCGGAAGCGGTGGCCGAGGTCGATCAGCGTGCTGTGGATCGCGCGGCCGGGCGCGGCCGTGAAGATCAGGCGCGCCGGATCGTCCTTCTTGCCGATCGACAGCGGCTGCACGTCCAGGCGCGGGCGCTCCTGCGCGCCGGCGATGCTCGGGCAGACCTCGAGCATGTGCGCGCCCAGCACCAGCTCCTCGCCCGGCACCAGGTGGTAGGTGTAGTCCTCCATGAAGGACGCGCCGCCCGGCTTGCCGGCGCCCATGATCTTGATCGCGCGCAGCAGCGCGGCCGTCTTCCAGTCGCCCTCGGCGCCGAAGCCGTAGCCGTCGGCCATCAGGCGCTGCACCGCCAGGCCCGGCAGCTGGCGGATGCCGTGCAGGTTCTCGAAGGTGGTGGTGAAGGCGCCGAAGCCACCGCGCTGCAGGTAGTCGCGCAGGCCGGCCTCGATGCGGGCGGCGTCGACCAGGCGGGCGCGGCGCTCGCCGCCCTCGCGCACCTCGGGCACCAGCTCGTAGTCGGCCTCGTAGGCCTGCAGCAGCGCCTGCACCCGGTCCTCGTCGATGGCGTCGATGCGTGCGGCCAGATCGCCCAGCGCATGGCCGTTGACCGCATAGCCGAAGCGCAGCTGCGCCTCGACCTTGTCGCCCTCGGTGACCGCGACCTCGCGCATGTTGTCGCCGAAGCGCGCGACCTTCAGCTGCTGGCTGTCCTGCACCGCGGCGACCACGCGCATCCAGTCGCCCAGGCGGCGCTGCAGCGTGGCCTCGCTCCAGTGGCCAACGATGACCTCGTGCGGGCGCTTGAGCCGCGCGGCGATGTGGCCGAACTCGCGACCGCCGTGCGCGGTCTGGTTCAGGTTCATGAACTGCATGTCGATGGTCGCCCACGGCAGCTCGGCGTTGAACTGCGTGTGCAGCTGCATGAAGGGCTTGCGCAGCGCCGACAGGCCGGCGATCCACATGCGTGCCGGCGAGAAGGTGTGCATCCAGGTGACCAGGCCGGCGCAGCGCGGATCGGCATCGGCCTGGCGGCACAGCGCCAGGATGCCGTCGCTGTCGGTGACCACCGGCTTGAGCACCAGGCGCAGCGGCAGCGCGCCGCTGGCGTTCAGCCCGGCGCACAGGGCCTCGGCATGGGCGCTGACCTGCTGCAGCGTCTTCGGGCCGTACAGGTGCTGGGAGCCGACGACGAGCCAGCAGTCGAGATCGGGAACGGTGATGGGCATGATGAAGACAGCGGAAAGGAACGGAAGGAAGGAGGAACGGGAGGAGAGCCCGGTTCAGGTGCGGGCGGCGGGCGGCTGCTGGCCGTAGGTCGCGCCGGGGCCGTGCTTGCGCAGGTAGTGCTTGTCCAGCAGCGCGGCGCCGATCGGGCGCCGGTCGGCAGCGAGCTGGCGGGTGTAGAGCGCCAGGCGCGCGACCTCCTCCAGCACCGCGGCGTGGTGCACCGCCTGGGCGGCGTCACGCCCCCAGGCGAAGGGCGCGTGCTCGCTCACCAGCACGCCCGGACAGGCCGCGGGATCGCGCCCGGCCAGCGTCTCGACGATCACCTCGCCGGTCGCGCCCTCGTAGTCGCGGGCGATCTCGTCGGGGCGCAGCGGGCGCGAGCACGGCACCTCGCCATGGAAATAGTCCGCATGGGTGGTGCCCAGCGCGGGAATCGGCAGCCCGGCCTGGGCCCAGGCGGTCGCATGCGTCGAATGGGTATGCACGATGCCGCCGATGTCCGGCCACTGGCGGTACAGGTGCAGATGGGTGGCGGTGTCCGACGAGGGCTTGAGCGTGCCGGCCACCCGCGCGCCGTCGGCCAGCGCCAGCACCACGATGTCCTCGCGCTGCAGCCGCTCGTAGGCCACGCCGCTGGGCTTGATCGCCATCCAGCCGCGGGCGCGGTCGACGCCGCTGACATTGCCCCAGGTGAACAGCACCAGGCCGTGGCGCGGCAGCGCCAGATTGGCCTGCAGCACCTGCTCGCGCAGCGCGTCGAGCGCCTGGCGATCGGCCGCCGCGTCCTCGGGGCGCGGCACGCATTCGGCGACGGGAGGAAAGGAAAGGGGCAGAGTCATGAGGCCTCGACAGCGGACGGCAGGACGGGAAAGGCCAGCGGCTCGGCGGCCGGCGCATGCAGCGGCTCGGTGGCGGCGACCCAGCGCTGGTAGCGCTGGAACAGCGGCTGCAGCAGCGCATGGCGCGCGGCATCGGGCCGGTGCACGGCCGCCAGCGGACTGGCCATCGCGGCCATCGCCGGCTCGACACTCGCATGGGCACCGGCCGCCACCGCGCCGAAGATGGCCGCGCCGAGCGCACAGCACTCGTCGGAGGCGACCACCTCGACCTCGCGGTCGCAGACATCGGCCAGCAGCTGCATCAGGGCCGGCGCCTTGCGCGCGATGCCGCCGAGCGCGCGCACGCGCCGCACCGGCACGCCCTGGCGCTCGAAGGCCTCGTTGACGGCCCGCGCGCCGAAGGCGGTGGCCAGCAGCGCGGCGCCGAACAGGTCGACCGGATCGCTGGCCAGCGTCAGATGGCCGAGCACGCCCTGCAGCCGCTGGTCGGCGCCGGGGCTGCGGCGGCCGTTGATCCAGTCGAGCATCAGCGGCGTGCGCGCCAGCGTGGCCGCCGGATCGGTCTGCCAGCGCTGCAGCCAGGCCTGGCTGAGCGCCGGCAGCAGCGCGGCACGGGCCTCGGCCAGCGCCGGGGCACAAGCCGCCAGTTCGGGCCGCTGCGCCGCCCAGTCGAGCGCGCCGCCGAGCAGGCCGCTCATCCACGCGTACAGGTCGCCGAAGGCCGACTGGCCGGCCTCCAGGCCGACCCAGCCCGGCAGCACCGAGCCCTCGACCTGGCCGCAGATGCCGGCGATCGTGCGCTCGCCGAGCTGCCGCGGATCGACGACGGTGATGTCGCAGGTCGAGGTGCCGATGACCTTGACCAGCATCCCCGGCGCCACGCCCGCGCCGACCGCCCCCATGTGGCAGTCGAAGGCGCCACCGGCCACGACCACGGCCGCCGGCAGGCCCAGGCGCTCGGCCCAGTCCGGATCCAGGCGGCCCAGCGGCACCTCGGCGGTCTGGGTCGCACGGTAGAGCGGCGCGTCGAGCCGCTGCAGCGCGTCGCCGCCATAGGCCTGCAGGAATCCGGCCGGCGGCAGACCGCCCCAGCGCGGCGACCACAGCGCCTTGTGGCCGGCCGCGCAGCGCCCGCGTGGCAGCACGGTCGGCGCACTGCGGCCCGCCAGCAGCGCCGGCATCCAGTCGCACAGCTCGACCCAGCTGCAGGCGGCGGCCGCCACGGCCGGCGCGCTGCGGCTGACATGCAGGATCTTGGCCCACCACCACTCGCTGGAATAGACGCCGCCGGCCTCGCGGGTGACGTCGGGCTGCGTGCCGCCGTGGGCTAGGTCGTTGAGCGCCTGCGCCTCGGCGATCGCGGTGTGGTCCTTCCACAGCACGAACATCGCGTCGGGGTTCTCGGCGAATTCCGGGCGCAGGGCCAGCACGCGGCCCTCGGCGTCGATCGGCGCCGGCGTCGAGCCGGTGCTGTCGATGCCGATGCCGACCACCGCGGCGCGGCCGGCCGCGCCGAGTGCCTCGCCGACCTCGCGCACGGCGGCGGTCATCGCCTCGATGTAGTCGGCCGGGTGGTGGCGGTAGCGCTGGGCCGCCGGGTCGCAGTACAGGCCGCGGGCCCAGCGCGGGTAGGCGGCCGCGGCGCTGGCCAGTTCACGGCCGTCGGCACAGCGCACGGCCAGCGCACGCACGCTGTCGCTGCCAAAGTCGATGCCGATGCTGATCGCGTTGTCGATATTCACGTCACGGAATCCTCGAAGGGGTTTCCACCGCGATGGCGGCAGATATTCAGACGAGCGGCAGTGTGGCGGCATCGATCGCCGGACGACAAACACGATCCGGCTGGAAACATGCACGAAACGCGTGCGATGCACATCAGCCCACCGGGCACGCCGGCCGCTGTACGCGATGGTTTTCATCCATGGACAAGATCGGGAGCCCGGGCCGGTCCTGCGACAGGGCCGCTGCAGGCGCGAACGCAGACTTCCCCCTGAAAGCGGTGCCGGACTGGCCGGCGGCCTGTTCATCGTCGGTCAAAGGCATGGACTTTTCGGCTGACGATTGCCGTCATCCGGGTGAACCCTCAGGCGACATTCACCCGGTCTCGCCTAACCTGCGGTCCGCGTCGCCGACGGCAGCCGACCGGCCGGACGACGATCCGGAGAATCATTTTCCCGTGACCCCGAGAAACCTCTCCGGATCACTTCGGATCACTTGCCAGGATATTCGAAACCCACATCCGGAAACCACCCGGAACATCGACGGAGACAAACGCCATGACCACCTCCCGCATCTCCCGCCGCCAGCTGGTGGCCACCTTCAGCGCCTGCGCGATCGGCGTCCTGGTCGGGCTCGGCGGTGCCGGTCCGGCGCAGGCCCAGGACAAGGGCACGATCGGCATCTCGATGCCGACCAAGAGCTCGGCGCGCTGGATCGCCGACGGCGACAACATGGTCAAGGTGCTCAAGGCCCGCGGCTACAAGACCGACCTGCAGTACGCCGACGACGACATTCCCAACCAGCTGGCCCAGATCGAGAACATGATCACCAAGGGCGCGAAGGTGCTGGTGATCGCCTCGATCGACGGCACCACGCTGTCCAAGGCGCTGCAGAACGCGGCCGACAAGGGCGTCAAGGTCATCGCCTACGACCGCCTGATCAAGGGCAGCAGGAACGTCGACTACTACGCCACCTTCGACAACTTCCAGGTCGGCGTGCAGCAGGCCACCTCCATCGTCGACAAGCTCGGCCTGAAGCAGGGCAAGGGCCCGTTCAACATCGAGCTGTTCGGCGGCAGCCCCGACGACAACAACGCCTTCTTCTTCTACGACGGCGCGATGAGCGTGCTCAAGCCCTACATCGACTCGGGCAAGCTGGTGGTGCGCAGCAAGCAGACGGGCATGGACAAGGTCGGCACGCTGCGCTGGGACGGCGCGGTCGCCCAGGCCCGCATGGACAACCTGCTCTCCGCCTTCTACGGCAAGGACAAGGTGCATGCGGTGCTGAGCCCGTACGACGGCCTGTCCATCGGCATCCTCTCCAGCCTGAAGGGCGTGGGCTACTGCACCGCGCAGCAGCCCTGCCCGGTGGTCAGCGGCCAGGACGCGGAAGTGCCCTCGGTCAAGTCCATCCTCAAGGGCGAGCAGTCCTCGACCATCTTCAAGGACACCCGCGAGCTGGCCAAGGTGACGGCCAACATGGTGGACGCGGTGCTCAGCGGCAAGGCGCCGGAGGTCAACGACACCAAGACCTACAACAACGGCGTCAAGGTGGTGCCCAGCTACCTGCTCAAGCCGGTGCCGGTGGACGCCGGCAACTGGAAGACCGTGCTGGTCGACAGCGGCTACTACAAGGAATCGCAGCTGCGCTGAGCGCCGGCCTGCCGCCCCCCGATTCCCGCGAACGACCGGAGCCCCCGATGGACGACACCCCCCTGCTGGAGATGCAGGACATCCGCAAGACCTTTCCCGGCGTGGTCGCGCTCGACCGCGTCAACCTGCGCGTGCACGCCGGCGAGATCCACGCGCTGGTCGGCGAGAACGGCGCCGGCAAGTCCACGCTGATGAAGGTGCTGTCCGGGGTGTACCCGGCCGGCGGCCACGACGGCCGCATCCTGTTCGAGGGCCGCGAGCAGGCCTTCGCCGGCATCGCCGACAGCGAGCGCCTGGGCATCATCATCATCCACCAGGAGCTGGCGCTGGTGCCGCTGCTGTCGGTGACCGAGAACCTCTTCCTCGGCCACGAGATCGCGCGCCACGGCGTGCTGCAGTCCGGCCCGGCGCACCAGCGGGCGCTGCAGCTGCTGCAGCGCGTGGGCCTGGACGTCGATCCGGCCACGCCGGTGGGCCGGCTGGGCATCGGCCAGCAGCAGATGGTGGAGATCGCCAAGGCGCTGGCCAAGGACGTGCGGCTGCTGATCCTCGACGAGCCCACCGCCAGCCTCAACGAACGCGACAGCCAGGCCCTGCTCGACCTGCTGATCGAGCTGCGCGCCCAGGGCATCGCCTGCATCCTGATCTCGCACAAGCTCAACGAGATCGCGCGCGTGGCCGACCGGGTCACGGTGCTGCGCGACGGCAGCACGATCGAGACGATCGACTGCCGCGTCGAGCCGGTCGGCGAGGACCGGGTGATCCGCGCGATGGTCGGTCGCACGATGGCCGAGCGCTGGCCGCCGCGCACCGCCCGCCCGGGCGAGGTGGTGTTCGAGCTGCGCGACTGGTGCGCGCACCATCCGCAGCAGCCCGATCGGCGCGTGATCGACCGCGTCAGCCTGCAGGTGCGCGCCGGCGAGGTCGTCGGCATCGCCGGCCTGATGGGCGCCGGCCGCACCGAGCTGGCGATGAGCGTCTTCGGCCGTGCCTGGGGCACGCGCATCAGCGGCCAGGCCCTGCTGCACGGCCGTCCGGTCGACCTGTCGACCGTGCAGCGCGCGATCGCCGCCGGACTGGCCTACGTGACCGAGGACCGCAAGGGCTGCGGCCTGGTGCTCGACCAGGACATCCGCTTCAACACCCCGTTGGCCAACCTGCCCGGCGTCGCGCGCGCCGGCGTCATCCAGCCCGGCCAGGAACATGCGGTGGCCAGCGACTACCGCGAGCGCCTGCGCATCCGCAGCGCCGGGGTCGACCACCGCACCGTCAACCTCAGCGGCGGCAACCAGCAGAAGGTGGTGCTGGCCAAGTGGCTGTTCACCCGGCCCGAGGTGCTGATCCTCGACGAGCCCACCCGCGGCATCGACGTCGGCGCCAAGTACGAGATCTACACCCTGATCAACCAGCTCGCCGCCGACGGCAAGGCCGTGATCCTGATCTCGTCGGAGCTGCCCGAGCTGCTGGGCATGAGCGACCGCCTCTACGTGATGAACGAGGGCCGCTTCGTCGCCGAGATGCCCACCGCCGAGGCCACCCAGGAGCGCGTGATGCGCGCCATCGTCACCGCCGCGCCCCGCGCGGCCTGAACCCCCGCCCGAACCGCAGAACCCCGTTTCCGAACACCGTCGTCACCGCCATGGATCGCCCCCTGCCCGTCCCCTCCCTGCCCGGCACCGATGCCGGCGCCTCGCGTCCCGCCGAAGGCGGCCTCTGGCGCCTGCTGCAGACCCATCTGCGCGAATACGGCATGCTGCTGAGCCTCATCGTCATCATGGGATTCTTCCAGGTGATGACCGACGGCACGCTGATGCAGCCGCTGAACCTGACCAACCTGGTGCTGCAGAACAGCTACATCGTCATCATGGCGCTGGGCATGCTGCTGGTCATCGTCGCAGGCCACATCGACCTGTCGGTGGGCTCGGTCTGCGGATTCGTCGGTGCGCTCGCCGCGGTGCTGATCGTCGAGCGCGAGTGGTCGCCGCTGCTGGCCGGCGCGGTGTGCCTGGCTGTCGGCGGGCTGATCGGCGCGGCCCAGGGCCTGTTCGTCGCGCGCTTCCGCATTCCTTCCTTCATCGTCACGCTGGCCGGCATGCTGGTGTTCAAGGGTCTGGCGCTGGCGCTGCTGCAGGGCCAGTCGGTGGGCCCCTTCCCGGAGGAGTTCCAGCGCCTGGCCTCGGGCTTCATCGCCGATCCGCTGGCCGCCGACGGCGGTCTGCGCACCGGCTCGCTGCTGATCGGCGTGGCGGCCGCCGTGGCGCTGGTGGCGTCGGCGCTGCGGGCGCGCCAGCAGCAGGCCCGCTGGGGCATGCGCACCGAGCCGCTGGCGCTGTGCGCGGTGCGGCTGGCGGTCTTCAGCGGCCTGCTGCTGTACTTCTGCGTGCTGATGGCGTCCTACAAGGGTCTGCCCAACGTGCTGGTGGTGATGACCGCGCTGGTGCTGGCCTTCGACTTCCTGACCACCCGCACCGTCACCGGCCGCCGCCTCTACGCGCTGGGCGGCAACGAGAAGGCCGCGCGCCTGTCGGGCATCCACACCGAACGGCTGACCTTCATGACCTTCGTGACGATGGGCGTGCTGGCCGCGCTGGCCGGCCTGGTCTTCGCCGCACGGCTGAACACCGCCACGCCCAAGGCCGGCCTGGGCTTCGAGCTCGACGTGATCGCGGCCTGCTTCATCGGCGGCGCCTCGGCCTCGGGCGGCGTCGGCAAGGTGATGGGTGCGGTCATCGGCGCCTTCATCATGGGCGTGATGAACAACGGCATGTCCATCCTGGGCGTGGGCATCGACTACCAGCAGGTGATCAAGGGCCTGGTGCTGCTGGCCGCCGTGTTCCTCGACGTCTGGCAGAAGAACCGCTGAAGGCCGACCCGTGAGCCGCGACGCCGCCCGTCAGCTCAACCCGCTGCTGCCTGGCTACAACTTCAACCTCTACCTGGTCGCCGGCCTCACGCCGATCGAGCAGGACGGGCCGCTGGACTTCTACGTCGACCGCCCCGGCGGCATGAAGGGCTGCATCCTGAACCTGACGGTGGCCGGCAGCGGGCGGGTGCATGACGGCGAGCACCGCTTCGACTGCCACGAGGGCGATCTGCTGCTGTTCCCGGCCGGCGTGCCGCACTACTACGGCCGCGCCCCGCAGGCCGAGCGCTGGCACCACCGCTGGGTGTATTTCCGCCCGCGCGCCTTCTGGGCCGGCTGGCTGCACTGGCCGACGGCGCCCGGCGGCCGGGTCGGCCGGCTGCCCCTGGCCGATCCGGCGCTGCGCGAGGAGATGGCCCAGCTCTTCGCCGACATCGACGCCACCCACCGCGGCGGCCGGCGCACCTCGCAGGAGCTGGCGCTCAACCTGGTCGAGCGGCTGCTGATCCGCTGCCACGAGGAGCAGCCCGGCAGCGACTCGCGCCCGCTGGACACGCGCATCCAGACCGCCTGCCAGCTGCTGACCGACCAGCTCGCGCGCGACCTGAGCCTGGAGCAGGTGGCGGCCGAGGTCTGCCTGTCGCCGTCGCGCCTGGCCCATCTGTTCCGCGAGCAGATCGGCGTCAACCTGCTGCGCTGGCGCGAGGACCAGCGCATCATCCTGGCCAAGCACATGCTGCAGAGCACCGCCACGCCGGTTTCGGCCATCGCCGCACGCGTCGGCTACGACGATCCGCTGTACTTCTCGCGCGTGTTCCGCAAGCGCGTCGGCGTGGCCCCGACCGAGTTCCGCCGCAGCCACGCCGAGGCGGCCGATCCCTGGAGCGAAGCGATCGACGACCCGGACGACCCCGTCGCGGCCGCCGGCCTGTCCGCCCGGCGGGCCGCTCAGCGCGCCTGCGGAGGAGCCTGAACAGCCCGGGCAACCGGAGCGTCCAGCGCGAACACCTCGTCGCCCGGTCCGGGCGCGCAGCCCTCGGCCACCGGCGTCCAGCCGCGGTGCAGCACCGCGCGGCCGTCGGCGTGGCAGAACTCCATCCGCTCGGCCGCCGGCCAGCGCTGATGCACGAAGGCCTCGAGCGAGGCCGGCAGGCTGACCTGCATCCGGCCCGCGGCCAGCGCCTCGGGCGGATGATCGTCATGATGCAGCCAGGGCATCAGCCGCGTCAGGTCGATCGCCCAGGTGGGCAGCTCGATGCGGCTGGGCTGGTAGCCGGTGCGGCGCAGCCAGTCCTGCGCGGCGGTGCGGCCGGGAGCGGCGCCGGCGGCGGTGGCGATCAGCTCGACCGCCCACTGGTTGCAGTTCTGGTAGAGGGTGGAGAAGGCGTAGGCGTTCGGGCTGTAGCGACCGCCGAGCACCTCCAGCGAGCGGCCGGCATCGAGCAGCGCGGCCTCCAGCGCCACGTCCTCGCCCGGCGGCAGCAGCACCACCGACAGGTAGCCGAGCCGCACATCGTCGACGCCGGCCAGGAAGCCGCCCAGGCCCTGGTCGAACAGCTGCGCGCGGCCCTGCTCGCAGGCGTAGTAGAGCTGGCGCACCGACCAGGGCCCGTCGGCGCTGGCGCGCACGCTGAAGCCGGCATGCGAGTGGCGGTGCCCGATGCGGCCCAGGTCGAGCCCGGAGCGCGACACCAGCGCGACCCGCCGGCCCGAACCCTCGAGCTCGGTGCGCACCCGGGCGGCCAGCGTCAGCATGCGGCCGATCGCCTGCGCGCCGGGGTCGGGTGCGGCCGCGCACAGGCCCAGCAGGTCGGCGCGGGCGCCGGTGGCGCCGAGCAGCAGCACGCCGGCCAGCACGCCGGCACGCACGGCACGCCGCCCGGGCCGGGCGTGCGCCGGCCTCACGCGCCGACCTGGCGCGAACCGAGCTCACGGTGGGTGGTGTCGTCGACCACCAGGAAGAAGGGTTCGGCCACGCCGGCGCGGGCCAGCTCGAAGCCCCAGCCCTGGCGGCGCACGCTCAGGCGCTCGCCGGCAACCAGCGCCTGGCGCTCGGCCAGCGCGCGCGGCAGCTTCAGCACCAGCTCGGTGCCGCCCGGCTCGGCCTGCAGCGTCAGCGCCAGCAGCGCCGGACCGGGCACGGTGCCGTCGCCCGCGCCGGCCGGCGCCTCGGCGACATCGACGACGCGCCAGTCGCCGGCGGCCAGGTCGCCCTTCGACGAGCTGCGGCTGGACTGGCCGATCGAGGTGGACAGGCTGCCGACGGCCGAGGAGGCGCTGTCGGAGGCCGACGAGGCGGCGGTGCTGGCCGCGACCGCCGGCAGCGCCAGCGACACGCCCGACAGCAGCGCCAGCGCGGCCGGCAGCAGGAGATTCGGCAAGGAGGAGATCTTCATGGTCAGCGACGGTATCAGCGGCTCCGCTGCGTCGACCCGGCGATGAACGCGGTGTTCCGCACCGACTTCGGTTAGTGTCACGCCCCTTCATCTGTCCTTCATCTGCGCGCCCCGCGGCGCCCCCCCCTTTTCCGCCCCTGTCCCGACGTGTCCTCGATCCGCCCCCTCCTCGCCATCCTGGCCGGCACGGCCGCCCTGCTGCTGCCGCCCGCCGCCCCGGCCTTCGATTCGCCGTTCAAGTCCTTCCTGCCGAAGTCGGCCCAGAAGCCGGAGACGCCGGCCGCACCCGCCACCGGCGGGCCGCTGGGCTATCCCGGCGGCAGCAGCCGCTGCCCGCAGTTCTTTCCCGGCAAGGACGTGCTGCCGCGGGTGGATCTCGCGCCGCAGCGCCGGCTGCGCGAGGTCTGCTTCGATGCCTTCGCCGTCGTCCATTCCGGCCAGAGCCGCACGCCGGTGCTGGTGATCGAGCGGCTGACGCGGCGCCAGCTGAACGACGCCCGCGACGAGGAGCGCACCAACCGCTTCTATCCGGAGGCGCGCCTGCCCTCGTCGGAGCGCTCGACGCCGGACGACTACCGCAGCTCCGGCTTCGACCGCGGCCACATGGCGCCGGCGGCCGACATGCCGACCGCCTCGGCGATGGCGCAGAGCTTCTCGATGTCCAACATGGTGCCGCAGGCGCCGCAGAACAACCGCGGCCCCTGGGCCGACATCGAGAAGGCCACGCGCAAGTACGTGATGCGCAGCAAGGGCGCGGTGCAGGTCTACACCGGCCCGGTCTTCCCGGACCGTCCCCGCACCATCGGCGACAACCGGGTCTGGGTGCCGTCGCAGCTCTACAAGCTGGTCTACGACACCGTCGAGAACCGCGCCTGGGCCTACTGGATCGACAACCGCGACGACGCCACCTTCCCGCGGCCGATTTCCTACGCGGAGCTGGTCCGGCGCACCGGCATCGAGTTCCTGCCCGGGCTCAGGCCGGCGGACTGAGCGGCACGGCGTCCTGCGGCCACTGGGCCAGCAGCGACTGCAGGTCCTCGGCCAGACGCTCGACCGGCCCGGCCATCTCCTCGGGCCAGGCCGACAGCGTCGTGCGCCCGGCCGGCGGCAGGCCGGCGGCCAGCGCATGCTCGGCCGCGGCCGCCTGGCGCGACAGCGCCTCGGCGCCCAGCGTCGCCGCCAGGCCCTTGAGCGAGTGCATCTGCCGCACCGCGTCCTCGTGCTCGCCGCGCGCCAGATGCGCCTCGAGCCCCGCCCGGCAGCCCTGCAGCGTCACCACCAGGCCGGCGGCGAGCCGGCGCAGCACGTCGGCGCGGCCGGACATGCGCTCGAGCGCGCCGTCCAGGTCGATGCCGGCCCGCCAGGCCTGGGCGCGCAGCGCCTCGGGCAGCCGCACCGCCGCCGCCCGCGAGACCGGCGCCCGCCGGTCCGCACGCCCGCCCAGCCGCAGCAGCAGCCGCACCAGCGCATCGAGATCGAAGGGCTTGCCGACATGCTCGTCCATGCCGGCGGCCAGGCAGGCGGCGCGGTCGCCGGCCATCGCGTTGGCGGTCATCGCGATGATCGGCAGCCGCGTCAGGCCCAGGTCGCCGCGAATGCGTGCGGTCGCGGTCAGGCCGTCCATCACCGGCATCTGCAGGTCCATCAGCACCAGATCGAACATCGGATCGGCCGCGGCGACCGCACGCACGCCCTGCTCGCCGTCGGCGGCGATCGTCACCTGCGCGCCCTCGCCCTCGAGCAGCTCGCGCGCGACCTGCTGGTTGTTCGGGTTGTCCTCGACCACCAGCAGCCGCAGGCCGTCGAGCCGGCGCTCGGCCGCCACCGGGGCCGCCGGCAGCGGCTCGCCGCGCCGCTCGGCCGCCACCGCCGCCACGGTGTCGCGCAGCACCGGGCCGATCACCGGCCGCACCAGACAGCCGTCCAGGCCGTCGCGCCGCGACAGCGGCTGCGAGGCCAGCGCCACCCGGCCGCCGGCGTTCTCCAGCGACAGCAGCATCAGGTCCTCGTCATGGCCGCGCAGCGTGCGGCACAGCGCCCGCGCCGCCTCGGCCGGCAGGCCGTCGACCAGCGCCAGCGTCACCCGCGGCCCGGCCACCAGGCCGCGGCGGACCGCCTCGAGCGCCGCGTCGGCATCCGTCACCGCCTGCGCCGGCCAGCCCAGCGACGCGGCCATCGCGACCAGCGCCTCGCGCGTGCCGGCATGGTCGTCGACCACCAGCACCTGCTGCGCCGGCAGCGCCCCCGGGACGGCGGCCGCCGGCATCTCCTCGTCCTCGGCGATCTCGAGCACCAGCTCGAAGGAGAAGCGGCTGCCCTGGCCCGGCGTGCTCTCGAGCCGCATCTCGCCGCCCATCAGCGCGACCAGGCGCTGGCTGATCGACAGCCCCAGGCCGGTGCCGCCGAAGCGCCGCGTCGTCGAGGCCTCGGCCTGCGAGAAGCCGCTGAAGATGCGCTGGCGGTGCTCCGGCGCGATGCCGATGCCGGTGTCGGCCACCGCGAACTCGAGCACCACATCGGTCAGGTTGAGCAGCACCGGCCGCACCGACAGCCGCACCTCGCCGGCCGGGGTGAACTTGATCGCGTTGCCCAGCAGATTGATCAGCACCTGCTGCAGCCGCATCGCGTCGCAGACCAGCCGCCCGGGCGTCGCCGGGTCGATGTCGAACACCACCTCGAGCGCGCGCTCGCCCACGCTGGCCGCCACCAGGTCGGCGAGGTCGCGCAGCAGCCGCTCCAGCGCGAAGGGCTGGGGATCGAGCTCGAGCTTGCCGGCCTCGATCTTCGAGAAGTCGAGAATGTCGTCGAGCAGGCCGAGCATCGCGCGCGCGGCCCGGCCAGCCTTGTCGGTGTAGTCGTGCTGCGCCGGGCTCAGGGTCGTGCCCTGCAGCAGCCGCAGCATGCCCAGCACCGCGTTCATCGGCGTGCGGATCTCGTGGCTCATGTTGGCCAGGAACTGGCTCTTGGCCACGCTGGCCTCCTCGGCCTGGGCCTTGGCGCGCAGCAGCGCCGCATGCTGGGCGCGCTGCTCGCCGATGTCGACATAGCCGATGACGACGCCGAGATCCTCGTGCCCGGCCGGCATCGCGCTGACCGAGAGCCAGACCGCGCGCCCGTCCGGGGCCTGCACCTGCATCACCGCATCGCGCACGGGCTGCCCGCTGCGCAGCGCGCGCAGGCCCGGGTACTCGTCGGCCGGCATCAGGCTGCCGTCCTCGCGCCGGATGGTCCAGCGCGCGTCGTCGCAGTTGCGCCGGACATGCTCGCTGCGCCCCAGGCCGAGCATGCGCTCGGAGGCCGGATTGCAGTCGATGATGCGGCCCGACGGATCGGTCACGGTGATGCCGACCGGCAGGATCGCGTGGATGGCCTGCAGCCGCGCCAGCGCCTGGCGGCTCTCGCGCGAGGCCGCCTCGGCGCGCTCGCGCGCCAGCACCAGCTCGGTGATGTCGATGCGAAAGCCCACCAGGTGGCCGCCGGGCATGCGCCGCTCGATGATGCGCAGCCAGCGCCCGTCGTCGAGCTGCTGCTCGACCACGCCGTCGGCGGCGCGGTGCACCGCCATGCGCTCGGCGATCCAGGCCTCGACGCGCCCGGTCGCGGCCCGGTACTGGCCGCGCTCGGCGCCGGCGCGGATGATCGACTCGAAGCTCGCGCCGGGCAGGATCAGGTCGGCCGAGGTGGCGTAGAGCTCGCGGTACTTGTCGTTGCAGAACACCAGCCGGTCCTGCGGGTCGTAGACGACGAAGGCCTCGTTGACCGCGTCGATCGCGCCGCGCAGCAGCGTCTCGGTCAGCTTATGGTCGGTGATGTTGACGTAGGTGGTGACGAAGCCGCCACCGGGCAGCGGCGCGCTGCGGATGTCGAGCGTCAGGCCGTCCTCGCGGGTGTGCTCCATGCGCTGCAGCATCGGCTGGCGCGCCACCGCGATGCGCGCGCTCACCAGCGAGCCGAGGTCGCCGGCGCCGTAGTCGCCGCGCTCGGCCTTGCAGCGCACGATCTGCTCGTAGGAGGTGCGCGGGCCCGCGAACAGCGCCTCGGGCAGGTCGAGCAGCTGGCGGTATTCCGCATTGCAGATCATCAGGTCGAGGTCGTCCCCGAACACCGCCAGGCCGCAGGGCAGGTTCTCGAGGATGCCCCGCTGCACCGTGTTGGCCTGCGCCAGCGCCCGCTCGGTCCGGCAGTGCCGGCTGATGTCGTGGCAGAGCAGCAGGTAGCGCTGCGGCGGCTCGCCATGCTGCCCGACCAGCGGCACCACCAGCACGTCGACGCCCAGCGGTCCGTCGCCCGGCGCGGCGCGCACGATCTCGCCGCGCCAGGCCCGGCCCGCCGCGACGACGCAGCGCAGCTCGCGCCAGCGGCGGCGGTCCAGCGCGCCGGCGACGAGCGGGCGGTGGCCGCGGCCGATCAGCGCCTCGCGCGGCTGGCCGACCAGCCGGCAGAAGGGCTCGCTGACCTCGCGCAGCCGGCCGCGCCGGTCCAGCACCGCGATCGCCGCATGCTGGCGCAGCGCCGCCAGCAGCCGGTCGCGCTCGTGGCGCGGGGGCCGCGCACGCCCGCTGCCGCCCCCGGCCAGCGGCAGCGCACCGGCGCGCCAGAGCAGCAGCGGCGCGGCCAGCACCAGCCCGGCGGCCAGCGCCACCGGGGCCGCCAGCGCCGGCAGCAGCACCTGCACCGCCCCCAGCACCGCCACCTGGGCCGCCAGCACGCAGCCCATCACCTCCAGCACCTGCCGCAGGGCCGCCCGCGGGCCGGGATCAGAAGAACTCGACAAGGCCCTGGCCGGCCGGGGCCGGTGTCGCGCGGGAGTCGGCATGCGGCGCGGCATGCGGCGCGGCGGGTGCCGACGGGGTCGCGGACGCCCGCGGCAGCGGCAGCGGCACGCCGGTGCCGACCGCACCGACCGCGTCGCCCGACAGCCGGAACTCCGCCAGCACGCCATCGAGGCCGCGCGCCTGCTCGGCCAGCGTGTCGGCGATCGCGAAGGTCTCGGTGGCGAGCTGCAGGTTCTCCCGGGTGGTCTCGCGCAGCGCGAACAGCGTGTCGCGCATCGCCAGCAGCCCGTCGGCATGCTCGTTGGTGTCGGCCGAGAGGTCGTGGAAGGTGGTGTCGACCCGGGCCACCGCCTCGCTGAGCCGCTCGATCGTCGTGCCGGCCACCGAGGCCAGCGCGCTGCCCTCGGTCGAGGCCTGCACCGATTCGCCGATCAGGCCCTTGATCTCCGCCGCGGCGCGGGTGACGCGCTGCGCCAGCGTGCGCACCTCGGCGGCGACCACCGCGAAGCCGCGGCCCTGCTCGCCGGCGCGCGCGGCCTCCACCGCCGCGTTCAGCGCCAGGATGTTGGTCTGGAAGGCGATCGCGTCGATCACGCCGATGATGTCGGTGATGCGGCGCGCGTCGGTGTCGATGCGGTGCATCTGCGAGACCATGCGCGCGACGATCTCGCCGCCCTCGCGCGCCAGCGCGGTGGCCGACTGCGCGGTGGCGCGCGCGGCCATCGCCGCGCCGGCGCTGTCCTTGACGATCACCGCGATCTGGTCGAGCGACACCGCCACGTCGCCGAGCTCGCGCGCGGCCTGCTCGCTGCGCTCGCCCAGGCGCTGGCCGCTGTCCTGCAGCGTGGCTGCGGACTCGCCCGTCGACTGCGCGGAGCGTCGTGCCTGCGCCAGCATCTGGCCGACGCGCTCCTGCACGTCCTTCAGCCGCTGGCCCAGCGGCGTCTCGGCCCGCAGCACCTCGAGATTGAGGTGGATGCGCCCGGAGCGGCCCATCGCTCGCACCAGGAAATCGACATCGAACAGCGCACGCGCCTGGCCGGCGCGCACCCGCGCGTCCAGCGCGCCGAAGACGCCCTGCGCGGCTGCCAGCAGCAGCCAGGGCAGCGCCGGGCCGGTGGCCGCGCCCGCCGCCGCCAGCGAGCCGGCCTGCACCAGCGCCGCACCCAGCGGCAGCGGCCAGCGCTGCGACAGCGGCAGCAGCATCAGCACCAGCGCGCCGGGCAGCGGGGCGAGCGCCTGTCCCGGAGCGACCCACGGCAGCGCCGCCGCGCCGGCCACCGCCGGCAGCGCCAGCAGCAGCAGCGGGCGCAGGCGCGGGCTGGTGGCGAACAGGCGGTCCAGCCGGCTCGGGCGGGCGGATGAAGGCGAGTCCATGGAGCGTTCGGGCATCGGCGGGAGCCAGGGAAGGGGCGGAGGAACGGGTGACCGCCAGCGTAGACGCGCCCGCCCTCGCCCGGCCGGACGAACAGCCGCGACGCCGCGGGGCTGTTCACGCCATCGCGCCGGCCGCGCCGGCCTACAGTGGCCAGCATCTCCTCCTGGGTGCCCACCGGAAGCCGCGCATGAAGCATGTTCTCGTCATCGACGACCAGCCCGAGATCCGGGAGCTGATCCGGCTGACCCTGGAGATCGAGCATCTCGAGGTCCACGAGGCCGGCGACGGCAGCGCCGGCCTGGCCGCCGCGCTGCGCCTGCGCCCGGACCTGGTGCTGCTCGACGTGGTGATGCCGGGGGCGCTCGACGGCTTCGCGGTCTGTCAGCGCCTGCGCGGCGACGCCGCGCTGCGGCGCACGCCGGTCATCATGCTGACCTCGAAGACCGACGCGGCCGACCGGCGCCGCGGCCTGGAATCCGGCGCCAGCGCCTTCCTGACCAAGCCCTTCAGCCCGCGGCAGCTGCTCTCGGTGGTGAGCCGCCTGGCCTGAGCGCGGCGGGCCGGCTCACGGACAGGCTCACAGCGGCGCCAGGCCGCGGAATTCCTTCATCGTCGTGTCGAGCAGCCGGCCCTTGCGCGCGCGCCGGCCGACCCAGCCGGCCAGCGCGTTCGGCTTCAGGTCCTCGTCGCGCGGCCTGGCGCCGCGGCCCAGGCCGCTGACGCGCAGACCGCCCTCGCCCAGCACCGTCACCGCCAGCAGCGGATCGGCCTGCAGGTCGATGTCGGCCATCAGCATCAGGCCCCGACCGCCGCCGGCCTGGTGCTTGAGCTCGTCCAGGCCGAAGACCAGCAGCCGGCCGGTGGCGCTCAGGCAGGCCACGCGGCTGTGCGAGGCCTCCACCGGCACCGGCGCGAACCACTGCTCGCCCGGCTCCAGCGTCAGGAAGGCCTTGCCGCCCTTGTTGCGCGCGAACAGGTCGCCCAGGCGCGCCAGCAGGCCGGTGCCGCCGCTGTGCGCCATCAGCAGCATCCGGTCGGCCGGCCCGGTCAGGTAGTGCAGCACCTGCGTGCCCGGCTCCAGATCGATCAGCGAGGTGATCGGCGCGCCGTCGCCGCGCGCGCCGGGCAAGGCGCTGACCGCCACCGAGTAGACGCGGCCGTTGCTCGCGCAGGCCACCAGCGTGTCGACGGTGCGGCACTCGAAGGTGCCGTGCAGCGCGTCACCCGCCTTGAAGGCGAAGCCGGCCGGATCGTGGCCGTGGCCGGTGCGCGCACGCACCCAGCCCTTCTGGCTGACGACGACGGTGACCGGCTCGTCGGCCACCCGGACCTCGGCCACGGCCTTCTTCTCGGCCTGGATCAGCGTGCGGCGCTCGTCGCCATGCTGCTTCGCATCGGCCTCGATCTCGCGGATGACCAGCCGGCGCAGCGAGGCCGGGTTGCCCAGGATGTCGTCCAGCTTGGCCTGCTCGCCGCGCAGCTCGGCCAGCTCCTGCTCGATCTTGATCGCCTCCAGCCGCGCGAGCTGGCGCAGGCGGATCTCCAGGATGTCCTCGGCCTGGCGCTCGCTCAGGCGGAAGCGCGCGATCAGCGCAGCCTTCGGCTCGTCGCTCTCGCGGATGATGCGGATCACCTCGTCGAGGTTGAGCAGCACCAGCTGGCGGCCCTCCAGCACATGGATGCGCTCGCTGACCCGCTCCAGGCGGTGCGCGGTGCGCCGGCGCACCGTGTCGAGCCGGAAACCGGTCCACTCGAGCAGCACCTGGCGCAGGCTCTTGGGCGTCGGGCGGCCGTCCAGCCCGATCATCGTCATGTTGATCGGCGCCGAGCTCTCCAGGCTGGTGTGCGCCAGCAGCGTCGTCACCAGCTCGCGCAGCTCGATCGTGCGGCTGCGCGGCTCGAAGACCAGGCGCACCGCCGCCTCCTTGCCGGACTCGTCGCGCACGCCGTCGAGCACCGCCAGCACCGCGCCCTTGAGCTGGACCTGCTCGGGCGTCAGCGCCTTCTTGCCGGCCTTGATCTTCGGGTTGGTGATCTCCTCGATCTCCTCGAGCACCTTCTGGCTGCTGGTGCCCGGAGGCAGCTCGGTGACCACCAGCTGCCACTGGCCGCGCGCGAGTTCCTCGACCTTCCAGCGCGCGCGCACCTTCAGCGAGCCGCGCCCGGTGCGGTAGGCCTCGCGGATCTCGGTCTCGCTGCTGATGATCTGGCCGCCGCCCGGATAGTCGGGGCCGGGCACCAGCGCGTGCAGCGCGTCGTCGCTCAGGTGCTCGTCGCGGATCAGCGCGACCGCCGCGGCGGCGACCTCGCGCAGGTTGTGGCTGGGCACCTCGGTGGCCAGGCCGACGGCGATGCCGCTGGCGCCGTTGAGCAGCACGAAGGGCAGGCGCGAGGGCAGCTGGCGCGGCTCCTCGGTCGAGCCGTCGTAGTTGGGCACAAAGTCGACCGTGCCCTCGTCGATCTCGTCGAGCAGCAGCCGCGCGATCGGCGCCAGGCGCGCCTCGGTGTAGCGCATCGCCGCCGCGCCGTCGCCGTCGCGGCTGCCGAAGTTGCCCTGGCCGTCGATCAGCGGATAGCGCAGCGAGAAGTCCTGCGCCATGCGCACCAGCGCGTCATAGGCGGCGGTGTCGCCATGCGGGTGGAAGCGGCCGAGCACGTCGCCCACGACGCGCGCGCTCTTGACCGGCCGCGCGCCGCCGGTGCTGCCGTTGCTGGCGCGCTGCGTCGCCAGCCCCATGCGGTGCATCGCGTAGAGGATGCGCCGCTGCACCGGCTTCTGGCCGTCGCCGACGTCCGGCAGCGCGCGGCCCTTGACGACGCTCAGCGCGTATTCGAGATAGGCCCGCTCGGCGTAGTGCGCCAGCGTCAGCGCGTCGTCGGAGGAGGAAGGGGGGGAGAAGTCGATCGTCGTCTGGTCCATCGTCGGGCATCAGGCGTGCATGTGCACCGGGCGCCCGATTGTGCAGGACAACGACGGCACCGCGTCGGCGGACCGGCGGCGGCGGACCGCCACCCCGTCCTCGAAGGGCAGATCGAGCGTGCTGCAGTGCAACGGCGGATCGAGGTCGATGGCCTCGGCGCGGGGATCGGTGCGTGCGGCAGCCGCCGCGGTGCGCGAGCCGCCGCGCGGCGCCCAGTCGGCGCAGGTGTCGGCGAAGCAGGCCGGCAGCAGGTCGTCGCTGCGCAGGCCGTCGCGCGGCGGCGGCGGCTGGGTGCGCGGCCCGGCGCCGGCCTCGGACGGCCGCGATGCCGGCCGCGCCGGATCGGGCCGATGCTGGCCGTCGTTGTCGTAGCGCCGGCGACGGCTGCGCAGGTGGCGCCGCCCCGAGAACAGCGCCATCAGCACCAGGATCAGCAGCAGCTGCACCGCCACCGAGATCACGCCCAGATCGAACATGGCCCTTCCCCCGCACCGGCCGGCCATGGCGACCGGCCGACCTCATTGCATTCAGTCGAACTTGACCGAGACGCCGGTCGTCAGCAGCGTGTCGCCCTTCTTGCGGCCGGCGCCCGGATCGGAGTTGTAGGCGTAGCTCAGGCCGACGTTCAGGTTCATCGCGTTCGACAGCGCCACCGCCAGGCCCGAGCCGAAGCTGGCGCGGAACTCGCCGCGCTCGCGCAGGTTCGGGTACACGGTCAGGCGCTGGAAGACGCTGACGGTGTCGCTCAGGCGGTGCTGCGACTCCTCGCCGAGCAGCACCGCGGCGTAGTTGTAGCTCGAGCGCATCTCGCCGGCGACCAGCGCGGCGTCCACATAGCGGTCGGCGTTCCAGGCCAGGCCGCCGAAGACGTCGAGCGTGTCGGTCTCGGTGCGGATCAGGTGCAGGCCGGCACCGGCGCCGACCACGCCGCGCAGCGACAGGTTGGCCGGACGGTTGTGCTCCAGGTCCGCCAGGCCGAAGGCGAAGGTGCTCGGGCCGAGGTTGTAGTCGTAGCGGGCGCCGGCACGCAGCTGCTCGGCGGTGGTGGTGCCCTGGCTGCTCGCGTACAGCGCGGAGGCCTGCACGCCCAGCTTGTCCTGGTCGGTGATGCGGACGCCCTGGCCGGCGAGCGAGAAGCTCGAGGTGCGGCTGTTGCCGGACGACAGGCTCGCCCCGAGGCCCAGCGCGGCGCGGAAGCGGCCGTCGGCCTTCTGCGTGGCGGCCGGAGCGGCCGGGGCGGCGGTCTGGGCCTGCGCGGCAGCGGCGGCTCCCAGGGCGACGACGGACAGCAGGGCGGACGCGAGGCGGTGGTTCATGAGCGTGGGCATCGTGAGTGTCGGATGGCGGATCCGCCACGTTCGGACGGACTCCGGTCTTCCCCCCCGTCAGGCCTGCCAGGCGTGCCTGACGCCTGACCCTTGCCCGCCGCGTGCGGCGGGAAAAAAACCCTCCCTGGGTTTTCTCGTGGGTCGGTCACCTTCGGGGGGGAGTCACGGCAACCGACGTCGTCATGATGGCCGCCACGTGACATGCTGACGCCCGCTGCCCGGCCGGGACCGTCCCCGACCGAGGTCGGGTGACAGCCGCGCGCCGCGTGTCGCGCGTGTTCCTCGCGCGGCCCGGCCTACCAGCTCGCCGCGTAGGAATCCGGGTCGAAGCGCGGATGGCGGGTGAAGGCGCCGGTGTCGACGAACTCGAACTGGTTGAGCCGGAGTCGGCGCAGCGTCATCAGCGTGACCGGGCTCCAGCGCTCGTCCGGATCGCCCTGCACGAAGAAGTCCGTGCCGATGTCGGCGACGTACAGGCCGTACTTCTGCATCGCCCGCGCGACGGTGCGCGACTGCTCGTTCCACCAGAACGGGATCTCGAAGTCGGCGCGCAGGCGCAGCAGCGCGCCGAACGGGATGCCCTCGGCGCGGGTGTTGCCCGCGGAGTGGCGTGCCGGCCAGACATGGCGGCGGTCGAGCACCGCGTCGCGGAAGGTCACCCGCAGCGCGTGGCGGATCACGCCCGACTCGACCTCCTCGGCACGCAGCAGCAGCGGCAGGATCGGCAGGCCGGCCGCGTCGCCCGAGGTCCAGCCGTCCGGACGCATCGCCAGCGACTTCAGGTCCCAGGCCGCGGTCGAGTAGGCGCTCCAGCGCCCGGCGCTGTCCTGGTAGCTGAAGTAGCTCTCCCAGAGCCGGCAGGCGCCGCCGGCGCCCTTCTCGAGCACCAGCACATGGCGGTCGCCGCAGCGTGCCGGATCGCTGCACTGCCCGCCCTCGGCGCGCACCTGGCCGTCGAGCGGGAAGGGAAAGCGCCGCCGCGTCGGGATCACGCCGTCGCAGCCGCGCCGGATCGTCGCGCGGCCCTGCTCGAGCACGGCGCAGTCGCTCTGGTCGGGCGCGCCCGAGCCGTTGCCGTCGCGCGCATCGACGATGGCGTGGTTGACCAGCGGCCAGCGGGTGGTGCGCTCGCTGCCGTCGACGACGTTCCACGGCACGCCGTAGTACTTGCCGGTCTTCGTCGGATCGGCCTCGCTGCCCCAGTCCGGATGCAGCGCCCGGCCGGCGCCGATCATGCCGATCCACTCGGCGCTGCGCGCATGGGCGGGGAAGCGCATCACGTCGTCGATGCGCTGGTTGAACACCGCCTGCGGCGGAAACATCTCGCAGCCGGCGATCATCGGCGCGGGCTCGGCCGCGGCGGCCCTGCCGGGTGCGCACGGCAGCAGCGCCAGCAGCACGGCAGGCAGACAGGAAAGAAGGGGAGAGAAAAGGCGAAGGCGGGCGGCCATGTCGATCAGCGAAGATGAACTTCGCCGAGTATCGATCGAGGCACGCCCGCCGCACCGCCCCCGGGGATCCCGGGATCGAGGGGAATCTGGCAGATTCCTTGAATTATGAAAAAAGCTCCTCCCTGCCAGTTATGTTCCCTGCGGGCCGTCCGCGGGGGAGGACAAGCAGCCCGCAGGAAGAAGTGTGGCCGTGGGGCCCGGCCGGCGCACCCGTCCAAAGCATGGCTCCGCCGCTGAGCCCGCCGCCGCACGCACCGCTCAGGCCGGCGGCACCAGCCGGTGCTTGAGCGCCAGCAGCACCGCCTCGGTGCGGTTGCCCACGCCCAGCTTGGACAGGATGTTGGTGATGTGGAACTTGACGGTCGGCAGCGCGATGTGCAGCTGCTCGGCGATGTCCTGGTTGGTCAGGCCGCGCGCCATCAGCGTCAGCAGCTCGCGCTCGCGCTGCGTCAGGTCGGCACCGGGCTGGCCGGTCTGCGACGCGGCGATCAGCGCCTCGGTGGCCTCCGGCGACAGCACCCGGCGCCCGCCGTGCGCGGCGCGGATCACGTTGACCAGCTCCTGCGCCGAGGCGGTCTTGGTCAGGTAGCCGCTGGCGCCGGCCTGCAGCGCGCGCTGCACCTCGGCCGGCTCGGTCAGGCTGGTCAGGATGACGAAGCGGGTCGAGGGCAGCAGCGGGCGCAGCCGCGTCATCGCCTCGACGCCGTCCATCTGCGGCATCAGCAGGTCCATCAGCACCACGTCGGGCGCCAGGTCCGGCGCGATGCGCACCGCGTCGGCGCCATGCGAGGCCTCGCCGACCAGATCGAAGTCCGGCTCGCCGCGGATCATCGCGGCCAGGCCGTTGCGGATCATCGGATGGTCGTCGACGACGAGAATGCGCAGCCGCTGGCGGTCGTGCGAGGCGGGATTGCCGTTCATGGTTCGAGCTCTCTGTTGTCGTTGATGGATGCGGGACAGGCCACGTTCTCGCCCGGCGATACGGCCGACGCGGGCAAGGAGGAAGAAACGGAAGAGGTGGCCGCGGCGCCGGACGCCCAGGCCGGGCGCGACGGGCCGGGCAGGTCGAGCACGATCTCGGTGCCCTCTCCCGGCGCGGACTGCAGCGCCCAGGCCGCACCGATCGCGGCGGCGCGCTCGGCCATGTTGCCCAGGCCGAAATGGCCGGGCCGGGCCTGCGCCATGTCGAAGCCGTGGCCGTCGTCGACGATGTGCAGCCGCCCGCCCCGGCCCTGCGGGTCGGGCCGCCACTCGAGCAGCGCGTTCGAGGCGCCGCTGTGGCGGACGATGTTGGACAGCGCCTCCTGCACGATGCGGTAGATCTGCACCCGCACGGCATCGTCGAGCCGGTCCTCGCGGCCGATGCGCCGCGTCAGCTCGATGCCGCCGCGGCTGGCCATCGCGTCGGCCGCGTGCTGCAGCAGCTCCGCCAGCGGGGTCGACTTCAGCGCGTCCGGGCGCAGCTCGAACAGCAGCATGCGCATCTCGGCCAGCGCGCCCTGGTTGAGCCGCGCCAGCACCTCGGCCTGCTCGCGCAGCGCCGGCGCGTCCGGGTGGTCGAGCCGCTCGGCCAGCCGCGACAGCGTGCCGGCGATGACGTTGGCGGCGAACAGCGTCTGCGAGACCGCGTCGTGCAGGTCGCGCGCGATGCGGTTGCGCTCGGCCACCACCGCCAGGTCCTTCTCGCGCGCCAGCAGCTGCGCGTGGCGCATCGCCAGGCCGGTCTGGCTGCTGACGGCCGCCAGCAGGCGCATGCGCTCCTCGTCGAAGTAGTCCGGCTCGACATGGTCGACGCGCAGCACGCCCATGACCTGCTCGCGCGACTTCAGCGGCAGCGCCATCCAGGCGCGCGTGCCGCGGTACAGGCCGGAGGTGCGCGCGTCGTCCGCCAGCCAGGACCACAGCCACGACAGCAGGCTCTGGCGCACCCGGTTCTCGACGATCGGCCGGCCCTCGCGCTCGATCTGCTCGTAGCGCTGCAGGTTGGCGCGCGACAGCCGCATGCCGGTCAGGTCCTCGCGGGGCACCGGCGCGGCGCCCTCGCCGCCGGCCGCGTCCTGCGCCTCGGCGGCGTGGCGGTAGCCCATCAGCACCACCTGCGCGCCGCTGTCGCGGTCGGTGCGCCCCCAGACCGAGGCGCTGGTGTAGGCCATGGTCTGCTCGAGCGCGCCCAGCGCCTCGTCGATCAGCTCGTGCAGCTCCGACTTCGAGGCCAGGCCGATCGACAGGTCCTGCAGCGTCGAGAGCTCGTGCGTGCGCAGCTTCAGGCGCCGGCCCAGCGCCTCGGTCTGCGCCAGCAGCTCGCGCTGGCGCCGCCGCCAGACCTCGACCATGCGGCGCAGCGTCGCGCCGGCATGGCGCAGCTCGGCGCTGATCGGGCGCAGCGGCAGGTTGATCTCGTCGAGCGGGCTGCTGCGGCGCAGCTGCTGGGCGGCGACGGCGAACTCGCGCAGCGCGCGACCGACCCGGCGCGCCAGCAGCGCCGCCGACAGCGCCGAGACCGCGCCGGTGGCCAGCACCGCCAGGCACGGCGCCGACGGCAGCGCCAGCGCCCAGTGCATCAGCGCCGCGGCCAGCAGCGCCGGCGCGAACGTCGCGGCCGCGAACTGCCAGTGCAGCGCAAGGCCGTCGACATGGCGGCGGCGCAGCGTGGCGAGCAGGGACATGGCCGCGCTCAGCCGGCGCGGACCGGCGTGCCGGTCGTGTCCGGCGCCGCGGCGCCGGAGGACGCCGGCAGCGGCTCCGGCGACGCGACCGGCGACGAGGCCGGCGGCAGCGACGACGCGGACGACGCCGGCGACCGCTCGCGCAGCGCCTCGAGCGCCTCGCCGAGCAGGCGGGCGGCGATGTCGCGCCCGCCCAGGCCGAGCGCCACGCCCGTGCCGATGGCGAGCGCGCCGACCACCGCACCGAAGCCCAGCGCGACGATGTCGGCCGGCAGGCCCGCCTGGCGCAGCGCCAGCGCGGCGGCGAAGAACAGGATCGCGCCGCGCACCAGCGAGGCCAGCGCCGGCGCGCCGCAGGCGCCGCTGGCCCGCACCAGCGCGGCGACCCGGCCCGACACCCACAGGCCGCCGGCCATCACCACCGCCGCGGCCGCGACGCCGGCCAGCACCGTGCCGGCGCCGGCCACCATCCGGGTCAGGATCGCGAAGCCCAGCACCTCGCAGGCCTGCATCACCGCCACCATCACGATGGCGAACATCACCGCCGAGCCGGCCAGCTCGGACGGCGTGCGCGCGCCCGCGCGGCGCAGCTCGCCCAGGCCGAGATGCAGGCCGATCCGGTCGAAGCCCAGGCCGGCGAGCACGCCGGAGGCGATGCCGGCCACCGCGCGGCCGACCAGCGCCGCCACCGCGACGATGACCGCCGACGCGGTGACCTTCGGGATCAGCGCGATCACCGTGTCGAGCAGATGGCTGACCGGCCGGGTCACCGCGTCGAGCCCGAGCGGCTCGAGCGCGGCCGCCAGCACCGGCAGCAGCACGAAGGCGAACACCAGCGATCCCGCCACGCCGGCCAGGCCGCCCTCGCCCAGCGAGACGCCCAGGCCCAGCCGCTCGGCCAGCCGCTCCGAGCCGGCCGCACGCAGCATGCCGGTGACGATCTGGCGCAGGATGCGCGCGACCAGGAAGCCGACGCCGAAGACGACGGCGGTGCCCGCCAGACTGGGCAGGAAGCCCATGATGCGCGACATCATCACGTTGACCGGATCGAGCAGGCCGCGCAGCTGCAGCGTCTCGAGCAGGCCCGGCAGCGCGAACAGCCACACCACGCCGGCGCCCGCCTGCGCGAGCAGCGCCGACAGGCCCGGCGACTGCAGCCGCGTGTCCAGTCCGGCGCGCAGGCCCAGCCGGAGGATGGCCGCGCGCACCAGCCGGCCGCCGATCCAGGCCGCCAGCGCCATCGCCAGCGCGCCGACCAGCCGCGGCGCATGCGGCCCGAGCGCCGCGAGCAGCGGCCCCAGCAGCGTGTTCACCTGTTCCATGATGTCCTCCCTTGCCCCGGTGCGGCCGCAGGGCGGGCCGACGGCCCGCTCGGACGTCCGCTCAGATGTCGACCTCGACCGCGTCGCCGTGCAGCTCCATCAGCTCGCGCCGCGCCGCCGCCTCGCCCTTGCCCATCAGCCGGCCGAAGGAGCGGGTGGTGTCCTCGAGGTCGACCGGCCCGAGCTCGACGCGCAGCAGCCGGCGGGTGTCGGGATTGAGCGTGGTCTCCCAGAGCTGCTCGGCGTTCATCTCGCCCAGGCCCTTGAAGCGGCTGACCGACCAGGCGCCCTCGCGCGCGCCTTCCTTGCGCAGCTTGTCGAGAATGGCCTGCAGCTCGCCCTCGTCGAGCGCGTAGAGCTTGGCCGCGGGCTTCCTGCCGCGCGCCGGCGCATCCACCCGGAACAGCGGCGGGCGCGCGACGAAGACGTGTCCTGCCTCGATCAGCCTGGGGAAATGGCGGAAGAACAGCGTCAGCAGCAGCACCTGGATGTGCGAGCCGTCGACATCGGCATCCGACAGGATGCAGATCTTGCCGTAGCGCAGGCCCGACAGGTCGGGCTGGTCGCCCGGCCCGTGCGGATCGACGCCCACCGCCACCGCGATGTCGTGGATCTCGTTGTTGGCGAAGAGCCGGTCGCGCTCGACCTCCCAGGCGTTGAGCACCTTGCCGCGCAGCGGCAGGATGGCCTGCGTCTCCTTGTCGCGGCCCATCTTGGCGCTGCCGCCGGCCGAGTCGCCCTCGACCAGGAAGACCTCGTTGTCGGCGATGTCGCGGCTCTCGCAGTCGGTGAGCTTGCCCGGCAGCACCGCCACGCCAGAGCCCTTGCGCTTCTCGACCTTCTGGCCGGCGCGCTGGCGGGCCTGTGCCTGGCGGATCACCAGCTCGGCGAGCTTCCTGCCCTGCTCGACATGCTGGTTCAGCCACAGCTCGAGCGCCGGGCGCACGAAGGACGACACCAGTTTCAGCGCATCGCGGCTGTTCAGGCGCTCCTTGGTCTGGCCCTGGAACTGCGGATCGAGCACCTTGGCCGACAGCACGAAGCTGGCGCGCCCGAACACGTCGTCGGGCATCAGCTTGACGCCCTTCGGGCACAGCGCATGCAGCTCGATGAAGCCCTTGACGGCCTGGAACAGGCCGTCCTTCAGGCCGGCCTCGTGCGTGCCGCCGGCCACCGTCGGGATCAGGTTGACGTAGCTCTCGCGCAGGCTGGCGCCCTCCTCGAGGAAGGCCACGCACCAGGACGCGCCCTCGCCCTCGGCGAAGCTGTCGCTCTCGCCGGCGCCGGCGTGGCGCGCGCCCTCGAACAGCGGGATCAGCGGCTCGGTGCCGAGGTTCTGCGCCAGGTAGTCGCGCAGGCCGGCCGCATAGCACCAGGTCTGGGTCTCGCCGCTCTTCTCGTGGTGCAGCGTGACGGTGACGCCGGGCATCAGCACCGCCTTGCTGCGCAGCAGGTGCATCAGCTCGCCGCGCGGCAGCTCCGGGCTCTCGAAGTACTTCGCGTCGGGCCAGACGCGCACCGTGGTGCCCTGCCTGCGGTCGCCCGACGCGGGCGAGCCGGCCGGACGCACCACCAGCGGCTCGATCACGTCGCCGCCGGAGAAGGCCAGCGTGGCAACCTGGCGCTCGCGCCAGACCGTCACCTGCAGCCGGGTCGCCAGCGCATTCGTCACCGACACGCCCACGCCGTGCAGGCCGCCGGAGAAGCTGTAGGCGCCGCCGGAGCCCTTGTCGAACTTGCCGCCGGCATGCAGCCGGGTGAAGACGATCTCGACCACCGGCACGCCCTCTTCGGGGTGCAGGCCGAAGGGAATGCCGCGGCCGTCGTCCTCGACCGAGACCGAGCCGTCGACATGCAGCGTCACGCCGATGCGCCGGCCGTGGCCGGCCAGCGCCTCGTCGGCGGCGTTGTCGAGCACCTCCTGCACGATGTGCAGCGGGTTGTCGGTGCGGGTGTACATGCCCGGGCGCTGCTTGACGGGCTCCAGGCCCTTGAGCACCCGGATCGAGGCCTCGCCATAGGCGGACGGGGCGGTGGACGCGGCGGAGTTCGCGGAATTCGTGGTCTTGGTGGCCATGGCGGGCGATTGTAGGCAGGTCGACCGCCGCGCCCGTCGTGGCGGCGACGGCCGGGGTTCGTGAATTTCGCTACAGTGTCCGGCCATGAGCACCACCGCCTCCGCCTCGCCGCCCGCCCCGTCCGGCCCGCCTGCCCGGCTGCCGATGCACCAGGTCCTGCTGTGCGGGGCGCTGGTGGTGACGCTGTCGATGGGCATCCGCCACGGCTTCGGCCTGTGGCTGGCGCCGATCACGATGGAGCGCGGCTGGACGCGCGAGACCTTCGCGTTCGCGATGGCGGTGCAGAACCTGGCCTGGGGCGTGGCCGGGCCGGTGGCGGGCATGCTGGCCGACCGCTTCGGCGCCTTCCGGGTGCTGGCCGGCGGCGCGCTGCTCTACGCGCTCGGGCTGGTGCTGATGGCGCTGTCGCCCACCGGCGCGGCCTTCACCGCCAGCGCCGGACTGCTGATCGGCGTGGCGCAGTCGGGCACGACCTACGCGGTGGTCTACGGCATCATCGGCCGCCAGATCGACCCGGCGCGGCGCTCCTGGGCGATGGGCGTGGCGGCGGCCGCCGGCTCCTTCGGCCAGTTCCTGATGGTGCCGGTCGAGCAGTGGCTGATCGCCTCCTTCGGCTGGCAGCAGGCGCTGATGATGCTGGGCGGCGCGGCGCTGGTGATCGCGCCGCTGGCGCGCGGCCTGCGCGAGCCGGTCGCCGCGAGCGGCCCGGCACGCGCGCAGCAGAGCATCGGCGCGGCGCTGCGCGAGGCCTTCGGCTACCGCAGCTTCCAGTGGCTGATGGCCGGCTACTTCGTCTGCGGCTTCCAGGTGGTCTTCATCGGCGTGCACATGCCCAGCTACCTGAAGGACCACGGCCTGGCCCCTCAGGTCGCCACCACCGCGCTGGCGCTGATCGGCCTGTTCAACGTCTTCGGCACCTACGGCGCAGGCGCGCTCGGCCAGCGCCTGGCCAAGCGCCACATCCTGGCCACCATCTACCTGCTGCGCTCGGTGACCATCACGCTCTTCCTGGCCGCGCCGCTGACGCCCGCCAGCGTCTACCTGTTTTCGGCGGTGATGGGCGTGCTGTGGCTGTCGACGGTGCCGCCGACCAACGCGGTCATCGCGCAGATCTTCGGCGTGCAGTACCTGTCGATGCTGGGCGGCTTCGTGTTCCTGAGCCACCAGGTCGGCTCCTTCCTGGGCGTGTGGCTGGGCGGGCGGCTCTACGACGCCACCGGCAGCTACGACATCGTCTGGTGGCTGGCGATCGCGCTGGGCGTGTTCGCCGCGCTGGCCAACCTGCCGGTGCGAGAGGGCCCGATCGCGCGCACGGCCGCGCAGCCGGCCTGACATGCGCGCGCCGCAGCGCTGGGCCCTGCGCCTGCTCGCCGCCGGCGTGCTGGCGCTGGTGTTCATGAGCTATCTTCGCCCCTCGCTGATCGTCGAGCTCGGCAACCGCCTGTGGAGCTGCTTCTGAAGTCCTCGCCCCCGCCCTCGCCCCCTGAGTCCGCGCTGTCCGTGCTGCCGCATGGCAGCGGCGCCCCCTCGTCCTGGATCACCCGCCACGCGCCGCTGATCGCCGGCCTGGCCGACGGCGCGCGGGTGCTCGACCTGGCCTGCGGCGCCGGCCGCCACGCACGCTGGCTGGCCGCGCAGGGCGCACGGGTCACCGCGGTCGACCGCGACGCCGCGGCGCTGGGCGCGCTGGCCGGCGCGGGCCTGCCCGGCATCGGCACGCTCGAGGCCGATCTGGAGCCGCCCGAGGGCGCGCCCTGGCCGCTGGCGGGCCTGCGCTTCGATGCGGTCGTCATCACGAACTACCTCTGGCGGCCGCGCCTGGACGAGGCGGTCGCGCTGCTGGCGCCCGGCGGCGTGCTGCTGCACGAGACCTTCGCGCAGGGCCACGCCCGCTTCGGCCGGCCGAGCCGGCCCGACTTCCTGCTGCGTCCGGGCGAGCTGCTCGAGCTGGCGCGACGCCACGGCCTGACGGTCGTCGCCTACGAGGACGGCGTGCTGCAGGATCCCCCGCGGCGGGTGCAGCGCATCGCCGCGGTACGCGAGGCCGAGGCCCCGGACAACGGTCCGTCGGCCGACGGACCGCTCCATCCGTTGCCTTCCAGGGGCTGAAGCCGACCGCCCCGGCGGACGCGCACCCGGAGATTCCCCCTTCCCGCCAGTTTAGAATTCACGGATCACAAGGACCTCAGCACATGAATCCGATCACAGGCAGCATCGTCGCCCTCGTCACCCCGATGCACGAGGACGGCAGCGTCGACTATCCCAGCCTGCGCCGGCTGATCGACTGGCACGTCGCCGAAGGCACGGCGTGCATCGGCGTCGTCGGCACGACCGGCGAATCGCCGACGGTGTCGGTCGACGAGCACTGCGAGATCATCCGCGTCGCCGTCGAGCAGGCCGCCGGCCGCGTGCCGGTGATGGCCGGCGCCGGTGGCAACTCCACCCGCGAGGCCATCGAGCTGGCGAAGTTCGCCAAGGACGTCGGCGCCGACTGCACGCTCAGCGTCGTGCCCTACTACAACAAGCCGTCGCAGGAAGGCATCTACCAGCACTTCCGGGCCATCGCCGAGGCGGTGGACATCCCGATGATGCTGTACAACGTGCCCGGCCGCACGGTGGCAGACATGCTGCCCGAGACCTCGCTGCGCGCCGCGCAGCTGCCCGGCGTCTTCGGCATCAAGGAGGCGACCGGCAACATCGAGCGCGCCGCCTGGCTGATCAAGCACGCACCTGAGGGCTTCGGCGTCTACTCGGGCGACGACGGCACCGCCATCGCGCTGATGCTGCTGGGCGGCCGCGGCAACGTGAGCGTCACCGCCAACGTCGCCCCCCGCCTGATGGCGCAGATGTGCCACGCCGCCGTCGAGGGCGACGTGAAGACCGCCCGAGACATCCACTTCCGCCTGGCCACGCTGAACAAGCTGATGTTCGCCGAACCGAACCCGGTGCCGGTGAAGTGGGCGATGCAGCGCCTGGGCCTGTGCGGCGGCACGCTGCGCCTGCCGATGGTGCCGATGTCCGAAGGCCTCGTCCCGGGCCTGGAAGGCGCGATGCGCGAGGCCGGCCTGCTCTGATCGTCCGAGTGCCCTTGCCGATGAACACGATGACCCCGATGTCCCTGCGCCCGGTCGCCTGCGGCACCGCGCTGCTGGCGCTGGCCCTGGCCGGCTGCACCGTCACCTCCGAGTCCCTGACGACCAAGATCGACTACCGCTCGGCCGCAGCCACGCCGGCGCCGACGCTGCAGGTGCCGCCGGACCTGACGCAGCTGTCGGGTGATCCGCGCTACCAGCCGCCGGTCGGCGGCAGCGTCAGCGCCACCGCGCTGCAGGCGGCCACCACCGAGACCGGCACGGTCACGGCCAGCCCCGCCACCGCGGTGACGCCGGCGGCGAAGGCCGACCTGCGCATCGAGCGCGCCGGCCAGCAGCGCTGGCTGGTGACCCGCCAGACGCCCGAGCAGCTCTGGCCGGTGCTGCGCCAGTTCTGGCAGGACAGCGGCTTCTCGCTGGCGACCGACCAGCCCCAGGTCGGCGTCATGGAGACCGACTGGGCCGAGAACCGTGCCAAGCTGCCCGACGACCTGGTCAGCCGCACCGTCGGCAAGGTGCTCGACCGCCTGCGCGACAGCAGCGAGCGCGACCGCTACCGCACCCGCGTCGAGCGCAACGGCGATGTCACCGAGGTCTACATCAGCCACCGCGGCCTGCAGGAAGTCTCCAGCGGCAGCAAGGAGCGTGGCGAGACCTTCAGCTGGGTGAACCGGCCGAGCGATCCGGGCCTGGAGGCCGAGATGCTGGCGCGCCTGATGCTGCGCCTGGACGCGCCCGACGAGATCGGCAAGCCCTCGCCGAAGGCGATCGACGGCGCGGTGAAGTCGGTCGAGGCCACCCCGTCGCAGCAGCCGCGCGCGCGCGCGCTCGAGGGCCAGCCGGGCGCTGCGCTGCAGGTCGACGACAGCCTGGAGCGCAGCTGGCGCCGCGTCGGCCTGGCGCTGGACCGCAGCAGCTTCACGGTCGAGGAGCGCGACCGCGGCGCCGCGACCTTCGCGATCCGCTACGTGGATCCGAAGCTGGCCGGCAAGGAGGAGCCCGGCTTCTTCTCGCGCATGTTCGGTGCGCGCAAGGAAGACCTCAGCGGCACCCGCTACCGCCTGCGCCTGAGCGTCAGCGGCGAGCGCACCGTGGTGTCGGTGCTCGACGACAAGGGCGCGGCCGCACGCGACGAGGGCGCGGCGAACATCGTCAATCTGCTGGTCAGCGAACTGCGCTGAGATTGCCGCCCCTGTCCGTGCCGCCTGCGCGGCACGCCGGCGCCCCGCCGGAGCGTTTGCTCCCGCGGGGCGTCTTCATTTTCAGGAAACCTTCAGCTTTCAGGCTCGCGGATATTCAAGCGTCGCCCCGAGAACCGGAACTGAAACCCGCAGGGACGAAAAAAAGCCGCCTTGCGGCGGCTTTTTCATCGCGCTCGAAGCGCGTGCGTCGAATTACTTCGAAGCAGCGGCGTCAACAGCGGCCGAAGCGGCTTCGACAGCAGCCGAAGCGGCTTCAACGACGGCCGAAGCGGCTTCAGCGGCCGGAGCGGCAGCGGAGGCAACGGCTTCAGCAGCCGGGGCAGCCGGAGCGGCGGCCGGGGCTTCTTCCTTCTTGCCGCAAGCGGCCAGGGCAGCGGCAGCGATCAGGGCGGCCATCAGGAGCGACTTGTTCATGCTTATACCTCAGTCAAAGAGAGTCGGACAATTACCGGTAATCGAGGCCTCTCCGACATGCGGCCAGCATTGCCGCGGTCTTCAAGTGCCATCACGGAAACAGAAAGCTCGAGCATTTCTGCACCGCAGCCTTCCATTGTACATCAAGAAACCACTCTTCCTGCAGACCACGAAAGGCAACGTCGGGATCGCCAACGCACTTCCGGATCGGATGCACCAGACCGGGACAACCCGGTGTTGCAGCAGAGCACCATTATCGTCACCCGGGCGCACCTTCGGCGAGCCGTGCACCACAGGTGTTTCAATTACGCGACTGTGCCCGGCAGCGGATGGATCCAGCCGTCGTCGCACCACTGCTCGAGCAGCGCGCGCAGCTCCGGGCTGGCGGCGGCAACCGTCGCGGCATCGAGCTGGCGCGCGTCGGCCAGCCGGCGCAGCACCTCGGCATCCTCGTCGGCCGCGTGCCAGGAGTCGCCGTTCATGAAGACGTGCGCGTCGTCGTAGAGCATGATGCTGCGCGCGTCGAGCCGCACGCCGCCGTCTTCGGGCAGCGGATCCTGCGCGATCTCGAAGCTGACGTTCGCCTTCGGCTCGCTCAGGTATTCGCCCAGCGCGCGGGCCAGTGCGCCCGGCTCGTCGAGCACCCGGCGCAGCGCCGTCTCGGTGAACTGCAGCAGGTCCGTCGGGATGCGCCCCGGCGTGGTGGTGGCGGGCTGCTGCGGATCCAGGTAGACGACCGGGCGGGTGCCGGCATCCGACTCGTCCTCGACCGCGTCGGCCACCCGCAGCAGTGTCTCGCGGGCCAGCTCGCTGCGGTGCGGCGAGCGGAAGCCCACCGAGCAGGTCATGCACTCGCCGCCGACCGCGTCGCCGTCATGCGCCCAGCCCGGCGGCAGGTAGAGCATGTCGCCGGGCTCGAGCACCCATTCCTGCTCGGGCGCGAAGTTCTCGATGATCTTGACCGGCAGGCCCTCGCGCAGCGTCGCGTCCGGCATGCGGCCGATGCGCCAGCGCCGCCGTCCGGCCACCTGGATCAGGAAGACGTCGTAGGAGTCGAAGTGCGGGCCGACGCCGCCGCCCTCGGCCGCCCAGGAGATCATCAGGTCGTCCAGGCGCGCCTGCGGCACGAAGCGGAAGCGCGTCAGCAGCTCCTGCGCCGCCGGCACATGCAGGTCCAGCCCCTGCACCAGCACCGTCCAGTCGCGCTGCTTCAGCGGCGGCAGGCTGCGCCGGCCCAGCGGGCCGCGCACCAGCTTCCAGTCGGCGTCGTCGCCCTGGCCGTGGCGCACCACCAGGCGCGACTCGACCTCGTCGCTCTCGGCCAGGCGGAACAGGTCGGCGCGGCTGATCGGCGGCTGCACGCCCGGCAGCGCCTGGCGCACCAGCAACGGCTGGCGCTGCCAGTGACTGCGCATGAAGTCGGCCGCGCTCAGGCCGCCGAGCAGCGCGACGGGCTGGTCGATCGGCGCGACCGCGGGATCGGGGTGGCGGGTGACGGAAGTCTTGTTCGTGTTCATCCGCACATTGTGCCGGGGCGTGAACGAGGCACACCTTGAGCGGATCGGCATGCGATGATTGCGCCCATGCAGATCCAAGCCCCCTGCGTCGTCAGCCTGAGCTGGCGACTCGAAGACGCCCATGGCCAGCTCATCGACGAGCTGACGGAGCCGCTCGAATTCCTCGTCGGCGGCGACGACCTGTTCCCGAAGGTCGAGGAGGCCCTGGCCGGCCACGGCGAGGGTCACGAGACCACGCTGCACCTCGAGCCCGAGCACGCCTTCGGCGACTATGACGCGCAGCTGGTGTTCTTCGAGGAGCGCTCGATCTTCCCGGAGCAGGTCGAGGTCGGCATGCGCTTCGAGGGGCCGCCGCCGGGCAGCACCACGCCGGACATGCCCGCCGACGTGATCTATTCGGTCACCGAGGTCTACGACACGCATGTGGTGCTCGACGGCAACCATCCGCTGGCCGGCATCGCGCTGGTGCTGCAGATGAAGGTGCACGCGGTGCGCGAGGCCACCGACGAGGAGATCGAGAACGGCGGCATCGGCGACGGCGAGGCCAGCCTGGTCGACCTCGCGCCCCCGGGCACGACGCTGCACTGAGCCGGTCCGAGGCTTGAAGATACAAGGCCCGGGGCCCGGGGCCCGGAACCTCAGCCCTTCGCGGCCACGCCGGTCGAGCCGAAGCCGCCCAGGCCGCGGGCGCTGTCGCCGCTGAACTCGGCCACCACCTTCAGGCGCGGGCGCACCACCGGCACGAACAGCAGCTGCGCGATGCGGTCGCCCGGCTCGATGACGATGGCCTCGCCCGCCGGGTTGCGGTTCCAGACGCTGACGTAGATCTGGGCCATGTAGTCGGCGTCGATGATGCCGGTGCCGTTGCCCAGCACCAGGCCCTTCTTGTGGCCCAGGCCCGAGCGCGCCACGATCATCGCGAAGAAGGCGTCGGAGTCCATGTGCATCGCCAGGCCGGTCGGCACCAGCTGCGCGGCGGCCTGCGGCTCGATGCGCAGCGGCGCGTCCAGGCAGGCGATCAGGTCGATGCCGGCGGCCAGGTCGGTCTGATAGCGCGGCAGGCCCCAGGCGTGCAGGCGCTCGTCGAGGATGCGGACCTCGATCTCGGGGGCGAAGGTGGGGGCGGAGAAAGCATTCATCCGGCGGATTATCGCCGGGCTCATTCCTGCGGCCGGACCACCACCTTGCCGAGCACCTGGCGCGCGGCCATGCGCGCGATCGCGTCGCGGGCGCCCTCCAGCGGCAGACGCTCGCTGACGCAGGGCCGGATGCGCCCCTGCGCGAAGGCCTCGGCCAGCTGGCGCATGTTGTGCGCATGCCGCGCCGGATCGCGCCGCACCGCGTCGCCCCAGAACACGCCCAGCATCTGGCGCTCCTTCAGCAGCAGCAGGTTCAGCGCCACCTTCGGGATCTCGCCGGCGGCAAAGCCGACCACCAGATAGCGGCCGCGCCAGGCCGTGGCCCGCAGCGCCGCCTCGGCGAGCGCCCCGCCCACCGGGTCGAGCACCATCTGCACGCCCTGCCCGCCGGTCAGCACATCGACCTGGCGGCGCAGATCCTCGCGGTGATAGTCGATGAGCTCGTGCGCTCCATGCTGGCGGCACAGCGCCAGGCGCTCGGCGCTGGACGCGGCGGCGATCACCCGCGCGCCGAGGTCGCGCGCGATCTCGATCGCCGCCAGGCCGACGCCGCCGGCCGCGCCCAGCACCAGCAGCGTCTCGCCGCGCTGCAGCCGGCCGACATCCTGCAGCGCGTGCAGCGCGGTGCCGTAGGTCAGCAGCAGCGCCGCGCCCGTGTCCATGTCCATGCCCTCGGGCAGCGGCAGCAGCTGCGCGGCCGGCACGATCGCCTGCTCGGCGAAGCCGCCGTGGCCGCAGAAGCTCATCACCCGCTGGCCGGGCTGCCAGGCGCTCACGCCCTCGCCCACCGCGGTGATCGTGCCGGCCAGCTCGGCGCCGGGCGAGAACGGCAGCGGCGGGCGCACCTGGTAGAGGCCCTGGACGATCAGCGCGTCGGGAAAGTTCAGCGAGGCGGCCTCGACCGCGATCCGCACCTGGCCCGGTCCGGGCTCGGGCAGCGGCACCGTCTCGAGCGTCAGGTCGGCGATCGGGCCGAAGGCGTGGCAGATCAGGGCGCGCATGGTGGCGGACATCGGCGAGGGCTCCGGGCAGCGTGGGACGACGGGAGCGCAGTCTGTGCGCAGACGGGCCGGCGGCGCTGACACCCGAGCGACAAGGCAGGGAAAGCGCGGAGCCGGACGCCGGGGCCGCCGCGGGCGTGCGGCCGCCGGATCAACCGCCGAAGAGCGCCTGCCCGAGCCGCCAGCCCAGCGCCACCGCCGCCAGCGCGCCCAGCAGGTGCGCCGCGCTGTGCGCAAGCGCCAGCGGCACCTGCCCCGCCTGCAGCAGCAGCAGGGACTCGCCCGAGAAGGACGAGAAGGTGGTCAGGCCGCCCAGGAAGCCGGTGACGATCAACAGCCGGCTGTTAGTAGCTTCTGGATGAAGGTGAAACCAGACCAGGGCCAGGCCGATCAGGAAGCCACCGACCACATTGACCAGGAGCGTGCCCAGCGGAAAGCCGGCGACGACGAAGCCGAGCCGCAGCGAGGCCTGCCAGCGCAGGATCGCGCCCAGCGCGGCGCCGAGCGCGACCGCGCCGGCCTGGAGCGCGACCGCGGCCAGGCTCACGGCGCGGGCACCGAGGCGTTCGTGCTGGCGATGCCCCAGCGCGCCAGCGCCCGCTCGTCGCTGACCCGCGCGTCGACCCAGCGCGCGCCCTCGGGCGTCGTCTCCTTCTTCCAGAACGGCGCCTCGGACTTGAGCCAGTCCATCAGGAACTCGCAGGCCTGGAAGGATTCGCCGCGGTGCATCGAGCTGACGGCCACCAGCACGATCTGGTCGCCGATGGCCAGCGGGCCGACGCGATGCACCACCCTCGCGGCGCGGATGTCGAAGCGGCGCAGCGCCTCGTCGATCATCGCCTCGATGGCGCGCTCGGTCATGCCGGGATAGTGCTCGAGCTCCATCGCGCTGATCGAGGCGCTGTCCGGGTCGGGCTGGCCGGCGTGGCGGTCGCGCACCGTGCCGATGAAGGTGGTGACCGCACCCACCGCGCCGTCGCCGGCCCGCAGCGCGGCGACCTCGGCGGAGAGGTCGAAGTCCTCGGTCTGGATGGAGACGCGCGGGCGCGCGGGCGTCGTCGGGCTCATGGCCTCAGCCTCCGGTGACCGGCGGGAAGAAGGCCACCTCGGCGCCGTCGGCGATCTCGGCGGTCTCGGCGCACATGGTCTGGTTCAGCGCGGCGCGCAGGGCGCGGCCGCGGGCCAGCATCTCGGCATGCGCGCCGCCGCGCGCGATCAGCTGGTCGCGCAGCGCGCCGACCGTCAGCGCCGGCGCGCCCGGCTCGAGCGCCAGCGCCTCGCCGGCGCCCAGGGCCTCGCGCAGCGAGGCGAAATAGCGGATCTGGATCGTCATCGTTCTTGTCTCCGGGATCGGTCGGTCCGGCTCAGCCGAGCGCGGCCAGCGGGATGAAGCGCACCGCCTCGCCCGCCGAGATCGCCTGGCCGGCGGCGATGTCGACCAGGCCCTCGGCCCAGACCGCCGAGGTCAGCACGCCCGAGCTCTGGTTCGGGAACAGCAGCACGCGGCCGTCGTCGCCCACGCGGGCGCGCACGAACTCGCGCCGGCGATCGGGCTTCGGCCAGTCGAAGCCGGCGGGCAGCGGCAGCGCCGGCAGCCGCGCGGCCTGCTCGGCAGGCACGCCCTGCATCGCCAGCAGCAGCGGGCGCACCGTCAGCAGGAAGGTCACGAAGACCGACACCGGATTGCCCGGCAGGCCGATGAAGGCGGCCTCGCCGGCGCCATCCGGGCGGCGCACCGCGCCGAAGGCCAGCGGCTTGCCCGGCTTCATCGCCACCTGCCACAGCGACAGGCGGCCCTCGGCCTCGACCGCGGGCTTGAGGTGATCCTCCTCGCCGGCGGAGACGCCGCCGGAGGTGACGATCAGGTCATGGTCGGCCGCGGCCTCGCGCAGCGCCGCGCGGGTGGCCTCGCGGCGGTCGGGCACGATGCCCAGATCGTCGACCTCGCAGCCCAGCGCCTGCAGCAGGCCGCGCAGCGTGTAGCGGTTGGAGTTGTAGATCGCGCCCGGGCGCATCGCCTCGGGCGCGACCTCGCCCGGCATCACCAGCTCGTCGCCGGTCGAGAAGACCGCCACGCGGGGCCGGCGCGCGACCGTCAGCGTGGCGGCGCCCACCGAGGCGGCCAGGCCCAGCGCCGCCGGCGTCAGCCGGGTGCCGGCGGCCAGCACCACCGCGCCGCGCGCGACATCCTCGGCACGGCGGCGCACCCACTGGCCCGGCGTCGGCACCTGGTTCACGCGCACCGAGCCGTCGGGCAACGCCTCGCAGACCTCCTGCATCACCACCGCATCGGCGCCGGCCGGCACCTGCGCGCCGGTGAAGATGCGCGCCAGCGTGCCGGGCTGCAGCGCCTCGCCGACGTGACCGGCCGGGATGCGCTGCGACACCGGCAGCACCGTGCCCTCGGCCGGCACGTCGGCCGCGCGCATCGCGTAGCCGTCCATCGAGGTGTTGTCGGCCGGCGGCACGTCCAGCAGCGAGACGACATCGGCAGCCAGCACGCGGCCGAGCGCCTCGGCGGTCGGCAGGACCTCGGGCTCGGCGGCGCAGACCGGCGCCAGGTCCGCCAGCAGGGCCGAGAGCGCCTCGTCGAGGCTGCGCAGCGCGGCGCGGCGCGGCGCCTCAGTCGGAATCGGGAGCGTGGTACTCATAGCGGGAAGGATCGCTGCGGAGGAAATCGGCCAGCGCCCCGGCCTCGGCCTCGTCGAGGTCGAAGCGCGGCAGGCCGCAGGCATGGGGCAGCGCGTCGGCGGCAGGCACCGCCAGCGCGACGACGAACGGATCGTCCGGATACAGCGGCCGCGCGCCATGCGCGGCGCGCCAGACCTCGATCTTGGGCAGATCGGCGTGCTTGAAGCCCTCGACCAGCACCCAGTGCTCCAGGCCCAGCGCCGAGAGGTCGCTCAGCTCGGCCAGCATCTGGTGCACCGAGAGCTCGGCCTCGGTCTCGAACTCGCGCATCAGCGCCAGCCGGTGGCCGTTGGCGACCAGCACCTCGAAGGCGCCGGCCTCGCGGTGGCGGAAGCTGTCCTTGCCGGGACGATCGATGTCGAAGCGCTTGTGCGCATGCTTGACGACCGAGACGCGGCAGCCGCGCGCCTTCAGCGCACGGATGAGCTTCTCGGCCAGCGTGGTCTTGCCGGAGTTCGAGCTCCCGCACAGTCCGATGACCTGCATCGCGGGCCGGGCCTTGCCGCTCAGAGCGGCACGTGGTCGCGGACGTACTGCTTGACGACCTGCGTGTCGGCCGGCACCACCTGGAAGCGCTTCGGGCGCGATTCCAGATCGGCCAGCGCGGCCGGACGCGGCGCCTTGACCTCCGAGCCCAGCGCCTCGGCGATCGTGCCCTCGAACTTGGCCGGCAGCGCGGTCTCCAGCACGATCATCGGCACGCCTTCCTCGCGCAGTTCGCGCGCGACCTTCACGCCGTCGGCGGTGTGGGTGTCGATCAGCACGCCCTGGCCTTGATACGTGGCGCGGATCGTCGCCAGGCGGTCGGCGTGGGTCGAGCGGCCGGCCTGGAAGCCGTAGCCGGCCACGCGGGCGAACTCCTCGGCGGTCAGCGTGAAGGCGCCCTCGCCGGCGATCGCGTCATGGAACAGCGCCTTGGTGCGTGCGCCGTCGCGGCCGACCAGATCGCAGATGAAGCGCTCGAAGTTCGAGGCCTTCGAGATGTCCATCGAGGGGCTCGAGGTCTCGTAGGTCTCGCTGCTCGCGCGCACGCGGTAGGTGCCGGTGCGGAAGAACTCCTCCAGCACGTTGTTCTCGTTGGTGGCGACGACCAGGTGCTTGACCGGCAGGCCCATCTGCCGCGCGACGTGGCCGGCGCAGACGTTGCCGAAGTTGCCCGACGGCACGGTGAAGCTCACCACCTCGTCGTTGCTCTTCGTCGCCTGGAAGTAGCCGGCGAAGTAGTAGACGACCTGGGCCAGCAGGCGCGCCCAGTTGATCGAGTTGACGGTGCCGATGCGGTAGGCGCGCTTGAACTCGAGGTCGTTGGAGACCGCCTTGACGATGTCCTGCGCGTCGTCGAACACGCCCTCGACCGCCAGGTTGTGGATGTTCTCGTCCTGCAGGCTGAACATCTGCGCCTGCTGGAACGGGCTCATGCGGCCGTGCGGGCTCAGCATGAAGACGCGCACGCCCTTCTTGCCACGCATCGCGTACTCGGCCGCGCTGCCGGTGTCGCCGCTGGTGGCGCCCAGGATGTTGAGCTGCTCGCCGCGGCGACCCAGCTCGTACTCGAACAGGTTGCCCAGCAGCTGCATCGCCATGTCCTTGAAGGCGAGCGTCGGGCCGTTGGACAGGCCCTCCAGGCACAGGCCCGGCTCCAGCGCGGTGAGCGGCGTGATCGCGGCGGTGCCGAAGACCTCGGCCGTGTAGGTCCTGTCGACCAGCGCCTTCAGGTCCAGCGGCGGGATGTCGTCGATGTAGAGCGACAGGATCTCGAAGGCCAGTTCGGCATACGACAGGCCGCGCCAGCGCGCCAGCTTCGCCGCATCGATCTTCGGGTAGCTGACCGGCAGGTACAGCCCGCCATCGGGCGCCAGGCCCTCCAGCAGGATCTCGCAGAAACGGCGGGGGGTCTGGTCGCCTCGGGTGCTGATGTATTTCACTTGGAGTCGTCGGGACAGGGGTCGGGAAAAGCGTTCTTGCGGGTATCGAGCAGGTCCTGGATCAGCGCGAGCCGATCGGCATAGGCCGCGACCTGGGGACACTGCCGGGCCAGCGAAGCATAGATTGTCGCCGCTTCTGACAGCCCTGCCGCATCGGCAGGCTCTCGCACCGTCGCCAAGCGCACTAGAGAGATCGCAAGATCATCGAGCGCCTCCGGCGTCCCGCCCAGCCTCTCCACCAGCTCCCGGCGAATCCCCAGGCTTTCTCGGTACGCGCTCTCCGCTCCCGTCCAGTCGCCCTGCGCCTGCGCCACCTGGCCCACGTTGTCCAGCGAGATCGACACGTCCCGCAGCGCCTCCGGCGTCCCGCCCAGCCTCTCCACCAGTTGCCGGCTGATCTCCAGACTTTCCCGGTACGCCACTTCCGCGCCCGACCAGTCGCCCTGCGCCTGCGCCACCTTGCCCACTCTGTTCAAGGACACCGACACGTCGCGCAGCGCCTCCGGCGTCCCGCCCAGCCTCTCCACCAGCTCCCGGCGAATCCCCAGGCTTTCTCGGTACGCGCTCTCCGCTCCCGTCCAGTCGCCCA
>NZ_JABSNM010000006.1:0-18216 GCF_013294065.1 Sphaerotilus uruguayifluvii | reverse complement strand
GTCCCGCCCAGCCTCTCCACCAGCTCCCGGCGAATCCCCAGGCTTTCTCGGTACGCGCTCTCCGCTCCCGTCCAGTCGCCCTGCGCCTGCGCCACCTGGCCCACGTTGTCCAGCGAGATCGACACGTCCCGCAGCGCCTCCGGCGTCCCGCCCAGCCTCTTCACCAGCTCCCGGCGAATCCCCAGGCTTTCTCGGTACGCGCTCTCCGCCCCCGTCCAGTCGCCCTGCGCCTGCGCCACCTGGCCCACGTTGTCCAGCGAGATCGACACGTCCCGCAGTCGGACATGCTGCGGTCGGTCAGATTCAGCACGGAGACGCAAGCGCGACACGCTCAGCAGTTCTTGCGCCACCATGCCTGCCTGATCCAGGCGACCGTATCGCAGACAGACCTCCAGCGCCCGCCCACCATCCCACAGCGAGATATCCCAAAGCCGGGGATGATCGGCGCGCAGTTCGCTGGCGGAGAGTCCGTCGAAATTCAGGCGCCATTGATCGGACCAGTAGCCTAGCACCGCATCGATCTGCGGCTCGGCCTGCAACGACAGGGGGGCATCGATCACGGGATCGACCGATCGGTCAGCGCTGTCAGGCAAGACGGCCGCGGCCAGCTCGACCGACTGCAGCCGGACATGCCACAGGTCGGGCGCGAGATGGGCCATCTCGGCCGCGCCGCCTGCAGGCAACAGCAGGATCAGCGGGACATGGCGCTCGGCCTCCAGGATGCTGCGCCGCTCGTTCAGGCGGAGCAGCAGTTCACGCCGCTCGGCATCCCAGGACGCGAGGCCGGCACCGCGATGCACCTCCAGCCAGCAGGCCCCGGCATCGGCGGGCTGGGGAACACCGAACAAGGCCTTGAGCGACAGCTCGGCGAAGCGCTCTGGATGGGACGAACCGATGGCGATCAGGGGGCGCCCCTGGCGGCGCAGGTGCTCGCTCAGACGCGCCTTGAGGGCCTCGGCCAGCGCAGGCGTCGTGACGCTGTAGACCAGCAGTCCGAAGCCATGCAGCAGCCGCAGGCGGCGCTCGAGCTGGCGCCAGGCCTGCTGCGTGGCCGCCTCAAGCGACTGCAGAGCCGGACGGGGCGGAGACGCTGCCGGTGTCATCGGAAACAGGCGCGAACCGCTCGATCAGCGGCCACAGCAAGGGATTGAGATCCAGCCACTCGACTCCGTTGCGATAGTTCAGCACCGCACGGATGTCGAAGAAGCGCGCCACCGTCGGCCAGTCGCTGCGCCTGGGCAGATCCAGCGCGCTCACCGCGGCGATGGCATGCAGCAGCGCGTACTCGTCACGGGTGACCATGCTCTCGAACTCCACGCGGTGCCGGTCGATCACCGTGGTGATGATCGGATCGTCGGCCTGCAGCGGCAGACGATCCAGCGCGTAGTAGCCCTGGTCCATCGCGTCCAGCAGGAAGCGGCGCAGCAACTGGCGCAGATCGCCGCCGGAGCGCAGCGCCAGCAGGTCCAGGGCCTCCGGGCTGACCAGTTCGGCCCAGCGCGGAAAACGCCGGTCCAGCACCCGCCGCATGACCTGCAAGCCCTGCTCGCGCGGCTGACGTCTGGCCTTGGCAGGCGGCTCGCACACCCTGACCGATGCCAGCATGGACAGGCTGACGTACTGCCCGACATTCGTCAGATAGGGCAGATACGGCGGCACCGCATAGACCACCTGTAGCTCGGGCAGGCGCAGATGCTCGCGGTCGGCATCGAACAGCTTGACGACGCGGTTGAACATGTCCGCAGCCGCGCTGTCCCCGACGCCGCGCAGCCGCTCGAGCGAGTCGACCAGCAGCACCACCTTGTCGACCTGGAAGCGCTGCCGCACGGCCACGGCCATCTCGCGGATGTACTCGCGGCACTGCGCCAGCGTGCGCTCCTCGCGGGCCAGATCGAAGTCGCGGATGTGCTGCAGGATGCTCTGCTGCTGCCGCTTGAACTCCATCTTGGCGCCGCCCAGCGTCAGGCTGGTGATCTGGACATCCGACTGCAGCCACTGCCCGAAACGGCTGGCCACCGACTCGCGGCGGAAGTCCGCACCGAAGGCGTCACCCGCGCTCAGCCGATCGGCAAAAGCCAGCGCGGTCACCAGCAGCAGGTCGATCGTGCGGATCGGATGGCTCTCGCCGATGTACTCCAGCACGTCGACGATGAAGGCCTTCGTGCGCGACAGGCCGTTGAGCTCGACCGCCAGCCGGCGCAGCTCCGTGCTCTTGCCGGTGCCGCGCTGGCCGCTGAAGTAGTAGAGCTGCGAGCCGGTGGTGCGGCGGATCGATCGTGCCAGGGTGAGGACGACATCCTCGGCCCCGGTTCCGTGAAGCCCCGGCACATAGCGCGGGTCGGTGGCATCGAGCGCACCGGGATCGTTCTGCAGGACGGTGGCCAGCTCGTCCAGCAGCACCTCACGGGAATCGATCGTCACGGCCGCATCCCGCTCAGGCCAGCTCTTCCTTGCGCAGCGACACGATCGGCGCCAGCACCGTCGGCAGCGCCTGCATCTGCGCCAGCGCGTCGCGCATCGCGCCTTCCTGGGTCTCGTGCGTCAGGATGATGACGTCGGTCTGGTGCTCGCCCTCGTTGGACTCGCGCTGCAGCACCGCGTCGATCGAGATGTCGGAGGCCGCCAGGATCGCGGTGATCGCCGAGAGCACGCCCTTCTGGTCAGCCACGCGCAGGCGCAGGTAGAAGGCGGTGCGGATCTCGCTGATCGGCAGCACCGGCGTGTCGCGCAGCTCGTCGGCCTGGAAGGCCAGGTGCGGCACGCGGTGGTCGGGGTCGGCGGTGTGCAGGCGGGTGATGTCGACCAGGTCGGCGATCACCGCCGAGGCGGTCGGCTCGGAGCCGGCGCCCTTGCCGTAGTACAGCGTCGTGCCCACGGCGTCGCCCTGCACCATCACGGCGTTCATCGCGCCCTCGACATTGGCGATCAGGCGCTTGGCCGGCACCAGCGTCGGGTGCACGCGCAGCTCGATGCCGCCGACGTCGTCGCGGCGCTTGGCGATGCCCAGCAGCTTGATGCGGTAGCCGAGCTGCTCGGCGTAGCGGATGTCGGCCGCGGCCAGCTTCGTGATGCCCTCGACATGCGCCTTGTCGAACTGCACCGGAATGCCGAAGGCCAGCGCGCTCATCAGCGTGGCCTTGTGCGCGGCGTCGACGCCCTCGATGTCGAAGGTCGGGTCGGCCTCGGCGTAGCCCAGGCGCTGCGCTTCCTTGAGCACGACGTCGAAGTCCAGGCCCTTGTCGCGCATCTCCGACAGGATGAAGTTGGTCGTGCCGTTGATGATGCCGGCGACCCACTGCACCTGGTTGGCGGTCAGGCCCTCGCGCAGCGCCTTGATGATCGGGATGCCCCCGGCCACCGCCGCCTCGAAGGCCACCATCACGCCCTTGGCGCTGGCCGCGGCGAAGATCTCGGTGCCGTGCACCGCCAGCAGCGCCTTGTTGGCGGTGACGACATGCTTGCCGGCGCTGATGGCTTCGAGCACCAGCGCGCGGGCGATGCCATAGCCGCCGATCAGCTCGATGACGATGTCGATCTCGGGATTGGCGATGATCTCGCGCGCATCGGCCACGACGCGGGCGCGGTCGCCGACGATCTCACGGGCGCGCTCGACGTTCAGGTCCGCCACCATCGTGATCTCGATGCCGCGGCCCGCACGGCGGCGGATCTCTTCCTGGTTGCGAGTGAGCACGTTGAAGGTGCCGCTACCGACAGTACCGATGCCCAGCAGGCCGACTTGGATGGGTTTCATGCGAACGGGTGGCGCTTGTGACTGCGCCGTCTCTTGGGTGAGAAACTGCACCGGAGTTCCGTCGGTGCAGGCGAGAGAAGCGAGAGAGAACCTGGGAGGTGGAGCCCGCGCCGGCTCAGGCGCCGTGGCGCCGGCGATAGCCGTCGAGGAAGCGCGCGATGCGCCCGATCGCGTCGGTCAGGTCGTCGGAGTTCGGCAGGAAGACGAGGCGGAAATGGTCCGGCGTGGCCCAGTTGAAGCCGGTGCCCTGCACGATCAGCACCTTCTCCTCGGCCAGCAGCTCGTAGGCGAACTGCTGGTCGTCCTGGATCGGGTACATCTTCGGGTCCAGGCGCGGGAACATGTAGAGCGCCGCCTTGGGCTTGACGCAGGATACGCCGGGAATCTCGGAGAGCAGCCGGTGCGCCAGGTCGCGCTGGCGGCACAGGCGGCCGCCCGGCGCCACCAGGTCCTTGATGCTCTGGTAGCCGCCCAGGGCCGTCTGGATGGCCAGCTGGCCCGGCGTGTTGGCGCACAGCCGCATCGATGCCAGCATGTTCAGGCCCTCGATGTAGTCGCGCGCATGGCGCTTGTCGCCCGACACCACCATCCAGCCGGCGCGGTAGCCGCAGGAGCGGTAGTTCTTTGACAGGCCGTTGAAGGTCAGGATCAGCACGTCGTCGGCCAGCGAGGCGATGCTGGTGTGGACATTGCCGTCGAACAGCGTCTTGTCGTAGATCTCGTCGGCGAAGACGATCAGCTGATGCTGGCGGGCGATCTCGATCAGTTCCTGGAGCACCGGCTCCGGATAGAGCGCGCCGGTCGGGTTGTTCGGGTTGATGATCACCAGCGCCTTGGTGCGCGGCGTGATCTTGGCGCGGATGTCGTCGAGGTCGGGCATCCACTCCGACGACTCGTCGCAGAGGTAGTGCACCGGGCGGCCGCCCGACAGCGCCACCACCGCGGTGTAGAGCGGATAGTCGGGCGAGGGGATCAGCACCTCGTCGCCGTCGTCGAGCAGCGCGTTCATCGCCATCGAGATCAGCTCGGAGGCGCCGTTGCCCAGGTAGACGTCATCGACGGTCACGCCGCGGATGCCCTTCTCCTGGGTGTAGTGCACGACCGACTTGCGCGGCGCGAACAGGCCCTTGGAGTCGGTGTAGCCGGCCGCGTGCGGCAGGTTGCGGATCATGTCCTGCACGATCTCGTCGGGCGGCTCCAGCCCGAACACCGCCAGGTTGCCGATGTTGAGCTTGATGATCTTGTGGCCCTCTTCCTCCATCTGGCGGGCCTTTTCCAGCACCGGGCCACGGATGTCGTAGCACACGTTGGCGAGCTTGCCGGACTTGGCGACGGTCTTGAGCACGGGGGAATCCTGTTCGCGGTGAGAGAGAAGGAACGCTGGAGACGGCGCAGGGGGGACAGCAGGGCGGCCATTGTCGGCCAAAGGCTAGAATTTAGCGCATCCCGCCCGCCCTGCCCTGCCGTGAAACTCCAGCCCGACCGACTCGACGGCGTCAACGCCATCTTCAGCACCGCCACCGACGCCGTCTCGGTCAACAACCAGACCGCGCTCGAGCAGTGGCGCAGCAGCGTCATCGTGCCCTGGCGCGGCGCGGTGCGCGCCTGGCCGCGCAGCCGCGTCGAGGACCTGCAGCGCGAGGACTTCGACGCGCTGCTGGCCCTCGAGCCGGAGCTGGTGATCTTCGGCAGCGGCCGCACGCTGCGCTTCGTGCATCCGTCGATCACCCGCGGCCTGATCGAGGCGCGCATCGGCATCGAGTGCATGGACACCGCCGCGGCCTGCCGCACCTACAACGTGCTGGTGAGCGAAGGCCGGCGCGCCGTGGCGGCGCTGCTCATCGGCTGAGCAGCGGCCGGGATCCCCCGCCCGGCCGAACCCGGGCGGCGCCGGCAGTGCCTCCAACTGGCAGTATAATGATGGGCTTATCCCCATCAGGGATCCACAAGACTACAGAACTTGCATGACGCCCGCTCTCAACAAACCTCTGCCGGAATTTGAAGCGAATGCAACCGGTGGCGTGAAGTTCACCCCCCAGGCCTTCCTCGGCAAGACGGTGGTGCTGTATTTCTACCCCAAGGACAGCACGCCCGGCTGCACCACGGAAGCGATGCAGTTCCGTGATCATCACAAGGATTTCACGAACGCGGGCGCGGTGGTGTTCGGCGTGTCGCGCGACAACATGGCCTCGCACGACAAGTTCAAGCAGAACCTCGAGCTGCCCTTCGAGCTGATCGCCGACACCGAGGAGAAGCTCTGCCACATGTTCGGCGTCGTGAAGAACAAGATCATGTACGGCAAGAAGGTCAAGGGCATCGAGCGCTCGACCTTCCTGATCGACTCCGAAGGCCTGCTGCGCACCGAATGGCGCGGCATCAAGGTCGCCGGCCATGTCGAGGACGTCCTGAAGGCCGTGCAGGAGCTGAAGAACCCCGCCTGAGCGCGAAAGCCGGCGCGTGCGCGGGCTTGGCGCCTGCAGCGTCCTGTGCATAATGGGTTCATGCGCGTAAGCCCTGAACCGCATTCCCCGATCGAGAAGCCGCCCAGCTTGCTGTGCGGCTTTTTCTTTTCACGTTGACGCTTTCGCTCATGCCTCTGCCCAAACCCCCTGCCAAGCGCGGCTCCGTCCTCGACCCTTCCGCCTTCGACGCCCAGTCGGCGCCGAAACCGTCACGACGCTCGCTGCCGAAGCCGGCCGCCGTCGAGGACAGCAGCGCGCTCGAACTCCAGCCCCCGCAGCAGCCGGTGGCCGCGCCTCCGATCACCCCCGCGGTCGCCCTTGCGGCGCCGGTCGAGGCCAAGGCGCCTGCGGCCGCGCCGGCCAGGCCGGCACGCACGCCCCGCACGAAGGCCGCGGTCGCCGCGGCGCCCGCGCCCGCGCCGGCTGCAGCGACCCGGCCGCGCCGCAGCCGCGCCAGCACCGGCGGCCCGGCCAAGCTCTTCGTTCTCGACACCAACGTGCTGATGCACGACCCGATGTCGCTGTTCCGCTTCGAGGAGCATGACGTCTACCTGCCGATGATCACGCTCGAGGAGCTCGACGGCCACAAGAAGGGCATGAGCGAGGTCTCGCGCAACGTGCGCCAGGTCAGCCGCGAGCTCGACGCGCTGGCCGCCAGCCAGGGCGAGGCCAAGGACTTCGACCCGGGCGCCGGCATCGCGCTGGCGCGCACCGGCCACCGCGAGGCCGGCGGCAAGCTGTTCTTCCAGACCACCTTCGTCGACTTCAAGCTGCCCGACGGCCTGCCGCAGGGCAAGGCCGACAACCAGATCCTGGGCGTGGTGCAGGCCCTGCGCGCCCAGCAGCCTGCGCGCGAGGTCGTGCTGGTGTCCAAGGACATCAACATGCGCATCAAGGCCCGCGCGCTGGGCCTGGCTGCCGAGGACTACCTCAACGACAAGACGCTGGAAGACGCCGACCTGCTCTACACCGGCGTGCTGCAGCTGCCGGGCGACTTCTGGGAGCGCCATGGCAAGACGATGGAGAGCTGGCAGCAGGGCGGCTCGACCTTCTACCGCATCAGCGGCCCGCTGGTACCGGCGCTGATGATCAACCAGTTCGTCTACCTGGAGAGCCCGGGCAACGCGCCGCTCTACGCCCGCGTCACCGAGATCACCGGCAAGACCGCCGTCATCCGCACGCTCAAGGACTTCACCCACGCGAAGAACGCCGTCTGGGGCGTGACCGCGCGCAACCGCGAGCAGAACTTCGCGCTGAACCTGCTGACCGACCCCGACTGCGACTTCATCACGCTGACCGGCACCGCCGGCACCGGCAAGACGCTGATGACGCTGGCCGCCGCGCTCAGCCAGGTGCTCGACGAGCGCCGCTACACCGAGATCATCGTCACCCGCGTGACGGTGCCGGTGGGCGAGGACATCGGCTTCCTGCCCGGCAACGAGGAGGAGAAGATGAGCCCGTGGATGGGCGCGCTCGACGACAACCTGGAAGTCCTGGCGCGCGGCGACACCAGCGCCGGCGAATGGGGCCGGGCCGCGACCAACGATCTCGTGCGCAGCAAGATCAAGATCAAGAGCCTGAACTTCATGCGCGGGCGCACCTTCCTGAACAAGATCGTCATCATCGACGAGGCGCAGAACCTGACGCCGAAGCAGATGAAGACGCTGATCACCCGCGCCGGCCCCGGCACGAAGATCATCTGCCTGGGCAACCTGGCGCAGATCGACACGCCCTACCTCACCGAGGGCTCGTCCGGCCTGACCTTCGCGGTCGACCGCTTCAAGGGCTGGCCGCACGCGGGCCACATCACGCTGGCGCGCGGCGAGCGCTCGCGCCTGGCGGACTTCGCCTCCGAGGTGCTCTGACGGGGTGGACCCCAGCGAACGCAGGGCCGCACCGTGCTGCCCGCCACCTGCCCAGGGTGCCGAAAGGCACCCTTTTTCATGACCGGACTGTCCATGGACCATCCGTGCATCGATCACGGAACAGCACCGGGACACCTCCGCAGACCGCAAGGAAAATCAGCAAATCTGCGACAATGGTACGTTCCTGTTCATCGCAGCATCCGACAGGAACACGACCCAGAGCAACAACATCAACACGGGCGTGATCCGGCTACGGGGGGGCTCCTAGGAGCGGCCGGGGCGGGAGGCGTCCGCATTCCCGTCGATTCATGACCGAAGAAGGCCGACCTTCCCCGGGCATCGAGGCGGCAAGGCAGGCCCTGGTGCGCGGCGACGTCGCGGCCGGGCTGAGCCATGCCTCCGATGCCCTGGCGCGCGCCAAGTCGAGCGGCGACCTGTCGATCCAGGCCCACGCCTTCGACCTGCTCGCACGCGCCGCCTTGCGCGATGCCCGCATGCCACCGCAGCAGGCGCTTGCGCATGCGCGGCAATCCGCCCACCTCTTCCATCTGGCCGGCGACGTGCGCAGCGAATCGATCGCGCTGTCGCAGGTCGCCTACCTGCTGACGCTGCAGGCCTACGCCGAGGAAGCCATCGAGAGCGCGACGCTGGCCGTGCAGCTCGCCGAGACGCTGCCCGATGGCGCACACACCGCGATCGCCTACAACTACCTCGGCGTGGCGACGCTGTGCCGCGACAGCGACTACGCCCGGCGCGCGCTGCTGCGCAGCGCCGAGCTGGCGCGCGTGCATGTCCATGCCGGCGCGGTCACGCAGCCGCTGATCAACCTGCTGTTCAACGAGCTGCACCGCCTCGAGATGTGCCGCCAGACCGGCCAGCCGGCCGGCGTCGGCGCGCAGGCGATCGAGACGCTGGAGCAGCTGCGCGAGCTGCAGCGCGACGGCGAACTGCGCGCGCTGGCCGCCGAGCATGACCACACGCTCGCGCCGCTGCTGCTGCAGGTCGTCGAGACCGGGCTGGGCGCCTTCCTGCCCGCGGGCAGCATTCCCGGCCTCGCCGACCTGAGCGAGCGGCCGATCGACAGCCTCGAGCCGCACTGGCTGCGCGCGCTGGCGGCCTGGCTGTTCGCGCGGCGGGCGCTCGAGGACGGCCGTCTGGAGCGCGCGCAGGCGCTGATCGACCACCTGCTCGGCGCGCCGGACCGGCTGCACCACACCCGCGTGCTGCTGATCGCCCACCACATGCAGGTCGACCTGCTCGAGCGCTGCGGCCGGCCGGTCGAGGCGCTGGCGGCCTTCCGGGCCTTCCGGCGCGAGCAGCTCGGCCAGGAATGCGAGAACATGGCCGCGCGCGAACGCATCGCCGCGCTGCGCCTGGCCTGGCGGCAGCAGTCGCGCGCGCTGGCCGACCTGCAGGTCAGCACGCGCCGCTTCGAGAAGCTCTCGCTGGAGGACTCGCTGACCGGCCTGGCCAACCGCCGCCATCTCGAGCATCAGGTCGACGCGATGCTGCGCCAGACCGAGGCGGAGGGCGACACGGCGCTGCCGTGGTGCCTGGTGATGATCGACATCGACCGCTTCAAGCAGATCAACGACCTGCACTCGCACGTCGTCGGCGACGAGGTGCTGCGCCGCATGGCGCAGCTGCTGCGCCATGTGCTGCGCCAGCGCGACCTCGCCGCGCGGCTGGCCGGCGACGAGTTCGTGCTGATCCTGCCCGACACCGACGAGCGCGGCGCCCGCCCGGTGGTCGAGCGGCTGCGCGGCGAGATCGCGCGCCACGACTGGGGCGCGATCTCCCCGGGGCTGCAGGTCACCGCGAGCCTCGGGCTGGCACAGGCCCGCACCGGCGACACCCAGGCCACGCTGATGCGCCGCAGCGACCTGCAGATGTACGCCGACAAGTCGCTGCGCCGGGACGACGCCTGAGCCGCCCGCGCGGCACTCCTCAGTGGTCGTCCGCCCAGGCCAGCAGCGCGTCGCGGCGCTGCACCACCAGGTCGACGACGCGGCCCACCGGCAGCGTCACCTTGGTCGGCACATGGCCGAAGGGCAGCCCGGTCAGCACCGGCACCGGGCAGACCGAGCGCAGGTGCGCCACCATCGTCCTGAGCGTGTAGCCGCGGTCCAGCGGCGACTTGCGCCAGCCGCCGAAGTCGCCCAGCACCACCGCCTTCTGCGCCGCCAGCACCCCGGCCTGGTGCAGCTGCAGCAGCATGCGCTCGACACGGTACGGGTGCTCGTTGATGTCCTCGACGAAGAGGATGCCGCCCTCGATGCGCGGCCAGTGCGGCGTGCCCAGCAGCGAGCACAGCACCGTCAGGTTGCCCCCCCACAGCACGCCCTCGGCCTCCAGACCGTCGAAGCCGGCCTCGGTGCGGAAGCCCACCGCCTCGAGCTCGCCACTCATCGCCTCGATGAAGCAGTCGGGCGTCAGGTCGTCCAGGCCGCCGGGGCCGTCGCCGTCGGTGCGGCCGAAGTCCTCGATGCCCAGCGGGCCGTGCCAGCTGCTGCGCCCGGTGTGCGCCAGCAGCGCCAGCTGCAGCGCGGTCTGGTCGCTGTAGCCGACCCAGCGGGTGCCGCGGTCGACCGCCGCGGCCAGCCGGTCCCACTCGATGCGGTCGAGCAGCCGGGTCAGCCCGTAGCCGCCGCGGGTGGCCAGCGCGATCGAGGGCGCGGCGTCGGCGACGCGGTGCAGCGCCGCCAGCCGGGTGTCGTCGTCGCCGGCGAAGCGCTGGAACTTCGCGGTCGCGCTGGCGTCGACCGTCACCGCGAAGCCCAGCCGCTCCAGGCGGGTGGCGGCGCGGCGCAGGTCGGGCGCGCGCATCACGACGCCGGACGGGCTGTAGAGGGTCAGCGTCGGTCGGGCCGCGCTGGCGGGTTCGGTCATCATGGCTTGAATCCCAGGTCGGAGAGATCGTTCGAGAGCGCGCCGAGCTGCACCGGATCGAGCTCGCTCACCTCGCCGGCCGGAATGGCCGGCAGGTCGGCCGCGCCCGCCTGCAGGCCGGCGAGCGCCTCGCGCTCGCGCTGGCGCTGCGCCTTCTGCTCGGCGCGGCGCCGGGCGAAGAACTCGCGCAGCAGGTCGCCGCAGGGCCCGGCCAGCAGGCCGCCCTGCACCGTGGTGTGGTGGTTGAGCTGCGGCTGCGCGAACAGGTCGACCACCGAGCCGGCCGAGCCGGTCTTGGGGTCCGGCGCGCCGAAGACCACGCGCCTGAAGCGCGCATGCATCAGCGCCATCGCGCACATCGCGCAGGGCTCCAGCGTCACGAACAGCTCGCAGTCGGGCAGGCGGTAGTTCTCGAGCAGCTCGGCGGCATGGCGCAGCGCCACCATCTCGGCATGCGCCGTCGGGTCGTGGGTGGTGATCGGGCGGTTGTAGCCGGTGGCGATGACCTGGCCGTCGCGCAGGATCACCGCGCCGACCGGCACCTCGCCGACCAGCGCGGCATTGAGCGCCTGGTCGAGCGCCAGGCGCATCGCGCGCTCGTCGGCGGGCGTGAAAAGGGAATCGGACATGCGCCGATGATACGGACCCGGACGCGACCGGCGCGGCCGGCCGCTCAGGCCAGGCCCGACTCGACCCGGTTGCGCCCGCCCTGCTTGGCGCGGTAGAGCGCCCGGTCGGCACGATCGAGCAGGGCCTCGAAGGGCTCGTCATGCCCGCAGGCCCAGCCGATCGACAGCGTCACGCCGATCAGGCTCTGGCCCTCGCCGAGCGGCAGCCGCAGCAGCTCGGCCTCGACGCGCAGCTGCTCGGCCAGCGCGCGCATGCGCGCCGCGCCCCGGTAGGGCAGCAGCAGCAGGAACTCCTCGCCGCCATAGCGGCAGACCACCTCGGCCTCGCCGCCGTGGCGCTGCTCGAGCAGCCGGGCCACCGCCTGCAGCACCGCGTCGCCCGCCGCATGGCCGTGGCTGTCGTTGACGCGCTTGAAGTGGTCGATGTCGATCAGCATCACGCCCAGCGGCGGCGCGGCCGGCCGTCCGGACTGGCGCGCGCCCAGATGCTCGACCAGGAAGCGCCGGTTGTGCAGGCCGGTGAGCGGATCGCGCCGCGCCTGCTCGGCCAGCCGCACCTGCAGCAGCGCGATCTCGTCGAGCCGGCGCTGCAGGTCCTGCTCGCGCTCGCGCAGCTGGCCGCGGGTGCGGTGCAGCTGCAGCGAGCGCTGGTAGGCGCCCCAGGCGAAGCCGAGCAGATAGACCTCCATCGTGAACAGCGCCAGCAGCGTCGCGGTCCGGTCGGTCTGCAGCACCGGCTCGATGCCCAGGCCGAAGCCGGTCGCCAGCGCCCCGACCAGATAGAGCGCGCCGGCCTGCAGCGCACCGGGCGGCCCGCGGAAGGCCATCAGGTTGACCGTGGTGCAGACCAGCGTCAGCCCGGAGATCCACAGCGGATGGCCGAGCCAGCCCGACCACAGGCCGAACATCAGCGCGTCGAGCAGCATGTGCCCGACCTCGGTCTCGCGCGGATTCGCGGCGCGGCAGGCGCGCCAGTACATCATCTGCGGCAGCACCAGCAGGTGCAGCGTCAGCAGCGTCCAGGCCAGCGGCCCCGAGGCCGCATGCCAGCGCATCTGCGCCGCCATGACCAGCCACAGCAGCGCGAAGCCCAGCGTGCGGTTGCGGCGGTTCATCGCCACCAGCCAGTGCACCCGCGGCAACGGCGACGGACCGCCCGGGGCGGCAGAATCGGCTTGGGATGCGGACATGGGTGGGTACAGCTGGGGTTCTTTCATTTTCGCACTGAAACCCGGGCTGCGAAACTTGACCGTTGCCATGTCGGGCGCAATGGTGCCGTGACCTATGCAACGATCCGGGAATGCCCTCACCCCTGCCCTCGCCCGAATCGCTCCAGGACACGCTGTTCGCCCCCCTGCCGCTCGTCGAGCCGGCCCGGCTGGAGGCCGGCACGCAGGCCCTGGCCGCACGCCTGCCCGCCAGCCTGCGCCTGGGCACCTCGTCCTGGAGCTTTCCCGGCTGGACCGGCCTGGTCTGGGCCGGTCGGCATGACGAGGCGACGCTGGCCCGCGAAGGCCTGGCCGCCTACGCGCGCCACCCGCTGCTGCGCACCGTCAGCCTCGACCGCAGCTACTACCGGCCGATGACGGCGGCGCAGTTCGCCGCGCTGGCCGCGCAGGTGCCCGAGGACTTCCGCTTCGTCGTCAAGGCCCCCGCGCTGATCAGCGACGGCGCGCAGCGCGACGCCGGCGGCCGGCCGGTCGGGCTCAATCCCGGCTTTCTCGACCCGGCGCTGACCACCGAACAGTTCGTGCAGCCGGTGCTCGAGGGCCTGGGCACACGAGCCGGCGCGCTGGTGATCGAGATCGGGCCGCTGCCCGGCGCGCTGAAGGCCGACCTGCCGGCGCTGCTGCGGCGGCTGGCGCATCTGCTCGAGTCGCTGCCGGCGCTGGCGCCGCGAGCCCCGGAGGCGGTGATCGCCGTCGAGGTGCGCGACCCGGAATGGCTCGTTCCCGCCTTCCGCGACGTGCTGAAGGCCGCCGGCGCGCGCTACTGCCTGGGCCTGCACCCGCGGCTGCCGCCGATCGAGGCGCAGCTGCCGCTGCTGCGGGCGATGTGGCCCGGCGCCTTCGTCTGCCGCTGGAACCTGAACCGGCGCCACGGCGCGCACGGCTACGAGGCCGCCAAGGCCGGCTACGCGCCCTTCGACCGGCTGGTCGATCCCGATCCGTCCACCCGCGAGGCGCTGGCGCGCATCATGCGCGGCACCGCCGCGGCCGGGCACCCGGTGCTGGTCACCGTCAACAACAAGGCCGAGGGCTCGGCGCCCTGCTCGGTGGTCGAGCTGGCACGGGCGGTCGCGCCGGCCTGAGCGCCGGCCTCAGGCGAACGCCCGCAGCCATGCGCCCAAGCTGGCCGGATCGCGGCAGTAGCCCAGATCGCGCTCCAGTGCGGTCGCGCGGGCGCGCAGCTCGCGGATCTCGGTGCCGAGCAGCGTCTCGATCAGCTGCGGCGTGATGGTGTCGGCGCGCGCGGGCAGGTCCGGGCGCATCACCGCGAAGCGGCGCACCATCTCGTCGATCTCCGCCTGCAGACGCTCGCGCTGCGCGGCCAGCACCGCGATCAGGTCGCGCAGCCGCGCCTCCTCGTCGCCCCCGGCGGCCGAGGCAGCGGCCGCCACCACCGGCGCGGCGACCGGCTCGGGCAGGTGAAGGCGCTGCAGCTCCAGCAGCGCCAGCAGGTCGCCGGCGGCGTAGGCCTGGTTGGCCTGCTGCATCAGCGCGGTCTTGCGCGCGCGCACGGCCTCGTCGGGCTCGCGGTCCGGGTGCAGCCGGCTGGCCAGACGGCGGTAGACCTCGCGCAGCGAGGCCGCACCGGCGCTGGCGGTGCGCCCGCCGTGGCGCTCGCGGCGCTCGCGCTCGGCCTGCGCCTTGCGGCCCTGCTTGGCGGCCTGGCGGCTGGCCTCGGCCTGGGCGCGGCGGCGCGCGGCCTCGCGCTCCCAGGGCTCCAGGCCGTCGTCGGGATCCTCGGCCGGGGCGGCGGCCTGCTCGGCGTCCGGCTCGTCCTCGGCGTCCTCGGCGGGCAGATCGTCCTGATGGCGCGCGCGCAGCGCCAGCATCTCGGCGTCGTCCGGCCGCTCGGCCAGCACCGCCGCGGCCAGCGACAGCATCCACTGGCCGGCCTTCAGCCGCGCTGCGCGGCCGATCGGCTTGCCGGGCGGCGGATCGAGGAACAGCGCGCCCTCCATGCGCAGCGCCAGCTCGCGCAGCCGCTCGCACCAGCGCTTCAGCTCCGGCTGCAGCTCGCGCGCGACCCGCTCGTGATAGCGGCTCTCGCACTGCTGCCACTGCTGCAGCCGCTCGCGCAGCTGCTCGATCTCGCGCATCAGGCGGTCGTGGCGCTGCTGCGCCTCGCTGGCGCGGCGCGCGGGAACGGCGCCGGCCTCCTGCGCGGGCGAAGGGTCGTCGGCGGGCAGCGTCGCCGGCAGGGCCGGGTTCGGACAATCAGGACTCATGGGCGGCATTGTGCCGGCCCCCGAGCGCGGCCCGCCCGTCAGCTCACCAGCCGACCTTGCCGCGCCCGGCCTTGACCTCGCCGCGCTGCGACTTGGCCTCGAGCCGGCGGCGCTGCGAGCCGCGCGTCGGCTTCGTCGCCTTGCGCGGCGGCAGCACCCGCGCGGCCTCGGCCACCAGCGCCTGCAGCCGCGCGACCGCCTCCAGCTTGTTCTGCTCCAGGCTGCGCGAGGCCTGCGCCTTGATGACGATGACGCCATCGCGGCTGACGCGCTGGTCGGGCGACTGCAGCAGCCGCTCCTTGACCGCCTCCGGCAGCGAGGAGGCCCGGATGTCGAAGCGCAGATGCACCGCGCACGACACCTTGTTGACGTTCTGCCCGCCCGGCCCCTGGGCGCGGATCGCGGTGAAGTGCAGCTCGTGCGGGAAGATCATGGCGTGGGCAGGTCATGGCAGCGGCTGCCAGTCTAGCGGCCCGCTCCGGCCTCAGCCTGCCTGTCCGGGAAATGCGCCGCTCAGGCGCCGACCTGCCGCGCGGTGTGGTCGAGGCAGCGCGCGATGTCCTCCGGGTCGAGCTGCTCGCCTTCGCGCGCGGTCAGCTCGACGGACACGCTGCCCTCGCCAGCCTGCACCTCGATGGCCTGGAGCTTGCCGTACTGCGCCGACGGGCACGAGCAGGTGCCGGCGGCGCACTGGCCGAACGCCTCGAGCAGCACCGCCTGCCGGTCGGCGCCGACCGTCGCGGTGATGTGCAGGCCCGAGGGCGTCGTCTCGATCACATGCTTCATGGTGGAGCCTCACTGACCTTGGGGTCGTCCGGATCATTGTGCCCACGGGGGTATGCGGTCGCCGTGATCTCGCGCAAGACACCAGGCGCGACGCCTGGCCGCACGCCCCGGTCAATCCATCGGGCTGAAGCGCAGCACGCGCTGCCCCTGGTGCTCCACCGTCTCGAGGAACATCGCGAACGGCCGCACCCAGTCGCCGACATCGCGGCCCAGCGGCCGGTAGAGCACCATCGGCTCGAGGGACTCGCTGTGGCGCACCACGCCGAGCACCTGGTACTCGCCGCCCTTGTAGTGGCGATAGCGGCCGGTGCGGATCGTCGGCAGCGGGGAGAGATCGTCGTCGTTCGTCATGGCGCGCATGGTGCGGCGGGCGGGCGCGGGGCGCAAGTCCGGCGGGGCCTGGCGGGCCGCGGGGGCCGCGGGTCTTCGTTCAGGGTGCCGGGGGGAACTGCGCCCGGCCCTTCACGGTGGCATTCGCCTGGAAGGGGATGGCCTCGTCGACGAGCTGGTGCCCGAAAAGGTCGGTGACGCGGAAGCGGTAATGACCCGGCCCCTGCTTCGGCAGCGCCATCTCGAAGTAGTTGTAGTCCTTGCGCGGCACCTCGACCCACTGGCCGCCGGCGTCGTATTCCAGCCGCACCAGCGGGTTGCGGTGGTTGCGCACCTGCACCGCCAGCCAGTAGGGGTTGCTCTCGCGCTTGAAGTGATACGCGATCGGCCCCGACAGCGCCGGGCTGACGAGCTGCCAGTGGATCGGCACGATGCCGGTCACCAGATCGGCGATCTGCGCGAAGGCCTCGCGGCTCAGGTCGAGGTGGCCGGCCGGGCATTCCGGGCAGCGGTTGACGATGCGCACCACGACGCTGCCCTTCGGCCCGTCGACCCGCACCGAGGCGCCGCACCAGTCGGCCTGGCCGTACTGCACCGCGTTCATCGCCGCGATCAGGCGCTCGCGCGGGTCGGGATCGAAGCTGCAGTTCGCCGGGCCGGTGGCGTCGTAGTGGGTGGCGACGCCCTGCTGCGGCTCGGGCGTGGCCTGGGCGCGGGACTGCAGGGGCGAGAGCAGCAGGGGCAGGCAGAGCGCGATCCGGGCCAGCGAAGGAAGACGCCGCGCGCGTCTTTTGTCAGAGGGTGCGAGGCAGAACGCCGCAGCGAAGAAGCGATGATGAGAAGACGCTAACATGTGTATGTTTCTCAAAAAAGGTACACATCATGCGCACAAACATTGAGATTGACGACAAGTTGATGAGCGATGTGCTTCGCTTGACCGGCCTGAAGACCAAGAAGGAGGCAGTTGAGCTTGGTTTGCGCACGCTGTTGAGACTGCGCCAGCAAGAAGAGTTGCGGCGCTTCCGCGGCAAGCTGCAGTGGGAAGGTGACCTGAACGCCATGAGGACCGACAAGTGATTGTTGTGGACTCCAGCGTCTGGATCGATTTCTTCCGTGGGGTGGTGACGCCACAGACCGAGCGACTCGATTCGCTGTTGAGTATCGAACCACTTGCGGTTGGGGATTTGATCCTTGCCGAAGTGCTGCAGGGCTTCAGCACTGAGAAAGACTTCAACCAAGCCAGAAGGCTGATGGCATCGCTGGATGTGATCACGCTGGGCGGGCAAGAGATCGCGCTGCAGGCTGCGCGGAACTACCGCGCACTGAGAGCGCAAGGCGTGACGATACGCAAAACCATTGACACGATCATCGCGACACGGTGCATCGAGGACGACCTGCCTTTGCTTTACAGCGACCGGGATTTTGATCCGTTCGTTGAGCATCTGGGTTTGCGTTCCGCAATGGTGGAAAACTGAGCGCCTAACGCCAAATTAACCCGAGGTCCCGCCGAAGGCGGGGCCGTCGGGTTTAATGCCTTGTTGGGCGTTGACGCGAGCGGAATTTCCTCTGCATTGACTAGCCTTGATAGCACGCAGCGTTTGCGGACCAATTAGTCCGTCGGCGGTGATTTTGACATTGAGCTGAAATCTCCGAACAGCTTCTCTCAGGTGCAGATTCGCTGGCTCGCCGTCTATAGGGCCTCGATAGAACCCACCTTCGCTAAGCCACTGCTGGACTTGGCGTACCACTTTCCTGCGCAATAGGAGCGACGTCAGCCATTCGTCGGCCAATTCACTAGAGCTGGTCAGAAGCTCACGCGCGACGTTCTCGATGCTTTGGACTATAGAAACATACGCAGAGTCTCGGTCCTGCCAAGTACTGATTGGTGTACCCTCACTTGGTAGCGATTGGAGTTTTCCGAATGGCAGGCCCTGCCAGTGACATGGTCGCGCAATGGCTCTGTTGCACAAAGCGAGCGTCCGAGCGCTCGTAGACTGACGCGGTGAGCGAAGCCAAGAAGAAGCGGACGAAGTACCGCACGACGAACTGG
>NZ_JABSNM010000005.1:222601-264305 GCF_013294065.1 Sphaerotilus uruguayifluvii | reverse complement strand
GTCGGCCAGCTCGGCGTCCTCGCAGGTCACCTCGCGGATGAACTGCTGCCAGCGTGTCGCCCTCGATGCCTCGCCGATGTCGGCCACGCGCAGGGAACGGGTGATGTGGTCGGCCTGCACAGCCGGGCGAACGCGGCCCGTGCGCAGGTCGAGCACCTTCCGGCCACCGTCCAGACCGCACAGCATCGGGTCGGCGTCCAGGTCATCCGCATGCAGCCGTACCGGCGGCATGTCACCCAGCATCTGCACTGCGGCCCCGATGGTGCGGGCCTCTTGGCTCTTGCGCGCCCAGCGGGCGAAGTGCTGGCCGTCCCGGCTGTGGCGGGCGCCTTCGCGGTAGATGGCATCCGGCAGTTGCGCGGCCAGCGCACGCACGGCGCCGCCATCGGACAGCACCCAGCGGCCACCATCCCACAGCAGCCAGGATTTCCGGTCAGGCAGGTGCCGCAGGCGGTCGCCGTAGGCATCGAACAGGCGCAGCGCGTTCCCGTGCTCGGTCAGCGCCCGGGTGTCCTCGGTGCCGTCACGGGCGTCGAGCCAGTCGGCTGCGGGGCGCTCTGTCAGCGGGCCTGACGGGGCCGGCGCAGGCTCGGGCAGCGTCGGGGCCTCTGCACTATCCAGCAGCTCGGCCAGGTCGTCGGTGCCGTGCTCGGTGGCGTAGTCGTTGGCATCGAAGTTCGCCGGCAAGCCTTCCGGCATGGGCGCCACCAGACAGCCCAGCTCGGCAGCGATGTCGCGGGCCTCGCCTTCCTTGCCGGAGTCAGGGACCAGCACCAGGCGCAACCCCGGGTTGCCGGCCAGCAGGTCAGCAGCCACGGCGCGCACCCGGCCCCAGCCGAACGACACCACGGCGGCCCGGCCGGTCGCCTGCCAGCACGCCCACGCCTGCCCGATGCCCTCGACCACGTAGACCGGCCCGGCCGGCAGCAGCTCGCCGACGATGTGGGCGCCCTTCATCGGGTGCCCCGGAAGGTTCATCTTCGGACCGTCGGCCGGGATGAACTGTAGGCTCACCAGTTCGCCGGCCGGGCCGCGGACCGGCACCAGCAGCGCGCCGGCCATGTCCGCGCCACCGATGCGCACCGGCAGCGTGCAGACCCGCAGCCCTTCGGGCGACCCGTTCTTGCGTGCGATGTAGGGATGCGCCGCAGTCGCCGGCTCTGCCTCCTCCCATACCTCGGCAGCCGACCAGCGCGGCGGCGGCTTGGTAGGCTCCACAGCGCGCGCGGCAGGCCTGACGGCACGCGGGGCAGGCCGGGCGCTTTCGTCGCGCTGGCGGGGCTGCCAGCCGGCGGCGCGGGCCTCGTGGAACAGAGTGCCGGCCTTGACGGGGCCGGGGCTGATGCTGCGCCAGGCGGCGGACACGTCGCGGTCGTTCTTGAAGTTCGGCGCGGTCGCCGACCAGTCGCGCACGTCCTCGAAGCTCAGGCCGGCGTCCTTCGCTGCGGCCAGCAGTCGCACCCACTCATGGCGCGGCTGGTGCGGGTCGCAGTACCGCAGCGCATCGCGCGCCTCGTCAACCGTGTAGGCGCCGACCATCACGTCAGCACCCCGGCCAGGGCCGCCACAGCGCCAGCAGCGCGCAGCAGCGCACAGGACAGGCGGGCGCTCACGGCTGGCCCTCCCAGCGCAGCGCCACGCGGGCGCGCTGCACGTCGTCCTGCTTGAGCCAATAACGGGCAATGGTCCGGCCAGGGCACGCCCGGCTCGGCGCCAACACCTCAGTCGATTGCACCGGCCAGCCGAATTCATGCACCAGCCGGCCAACGTGCGCAGCCAAGCGCCATGAGCCGGTCTCGTGGTACCAATCGGCATGGTCGGGGCGCTCGCCTTCGGCCAGCAGCGCCAGGACTCGGCGCGGCTGCGTGCCCGCAGGCGGCAGCGTGCGCAGCGGCTCAGGAATGGCGCCGAACAGGTCGCCTTGGTTCTCGGGTGCGGTATCCTTGCGGCCTGCCTCGGCGCTCGGCTTTCCCTTCGGGGGGGTCGGGCGCTTCTTCATTGCACGCCCTCCACGCCCAGCAGGCGGCGGATATCGGCCACAGGCCACAGCAGACCCAGGCGGCCCGGGATGCGGTGCGGGCGGATGCGGCCGTTCTCGCGCATCGCCCAGCAGCGCAGGGTCTGCATGGACAGGCTCAGGTGATGCGCGGCCGTCTCGGTGTCAACGTGAGTCCGGGTTTCCAGCGCCAGCGGCGTGAAGGTGCGCGGCGTGGTGCGAGGGCGGCGGCCCAGGGTCTTCTTCGGAGCCAGTGCGGCGGTAGTTTCGATGTGCATCGTTCGCTTTCCGTTTTGGAACGATGCTTAATTTGTTGATTGGGGAGCCTCCTCGGTCAACCTCCCCAATTCATCCGGGGAGTCCCCATTTCAGCCGGACTGGAATTTGTGACGGCGCAGGGCTTCTGCCTTCAACGCTTTGCTGATGTCACTGCGGTCGCTGCGCGGCCGGCCTGCCGCTCGTTCGCGGTCTACCAGTTCTTGCAGGGCTCCGCGCCTACCGACAAGGGTAGCCACGCCGCCGGACACCTGCGCCTCCCCGCCCAGCTCCTCGAACTCGCGCAGCCGTCTTGCGTTGCGCTCCGGCACGGCCTCAGGAAGCCCCGCAGCCGCAGGGCTCGCGCTGGATGCTGCTGCGAGCGGTTCGACGGCATGCTGAGGCAAGGATGACTCCGCTGGTGTGCCGCTGATGCCGGGCATCTCATCGGCGGCGCCTTGTGCAGAAGCGTCCTTTGTCAGGATGAGGCGAACGAGCCGCGCCGCCACCTGGTTGCGGCCCTCCAGTTCGCCCAACGCGCGCTCATCCAATGTTCCGTCGTCGTTCATGAATGGCGCCTCGATGGCTTCCCACTCGAACACCAGGTGCCATTGGCAGAAGCTGCGGAACTGCTCCAACGTGAACGGGAACGGCAAGACCGGCTTTGCTTTTCCGTGCGGGTGGTGCCAAGGACCACCCAATTCGTTGGCGGCCTCGCCATTCAAGTAAATCCCATCTTGACGAATGACCAGCGGGCTCGAATCTTGACCACAACAAAGCAACCCCATGTCGTCGCGGACGATGGAATCGAGAACGTCACGACCGAACGTCAAGCCGTCGGCCTTCGGCGGCTCAGTGGAGCGAGCGGCCAAGCCAGAGCCTAGATTGATGACAAGCTTTTCAAGGTCGCTGACCAGCCTCACCATAGCCACCAACCTCGCTTCGTGTGCTGCCTCTTCAGCCTGAGCACGAATCTCCTCCTGCCTGCGCCGTTCCTTGTCGGCCAGCAGCGCGCGTATCATCTCTTGAGCCATCGCACCCCTTCCGGTGCCCTTCATCGGGGTGCCACGGCAGGCGGGTGAAGGTGTCCCGCTCTTCGGCTGGCCGGCCTATCCGTGGCAGAAACTCAGACTGCGCGCAGGCGGGCAGGCTCCTCGCTGGCGCTGGGCACCGGCAAGCCGGCCTGCTCCAGAATCCACGCCTCCAGGCGCTCGTGATGGACCCGCAGCAGGTCAAGCGGCCGGACGGTGTAGTGCCGCTCCGCGGTCGCGCTTGGCTTGTGGCCCATCAACTGCGCCACGACTCCGGCCGGGATGTCCTGCCACTCGCTCAGGCTCTTGAAGCTCCGGCGCAGCCCGTGGAGCGTCAACCCCTCCAGGCCGGCCACGCTGCACGCGGCGTCGTGGAAGCGGTGCGGCCGGGCCATGATGTCCCCCCGCTCACCCGCGAAGACGAAGGCACCACGGCGCGGCAGTGCGGCCAGAAGGCGCCAGACATGCGGCGTCAGCGGGATGACCCGCTCGCCCTCCACCTTGTCGCGGATGGTCTTGCCCTGAAACACGCTCTGGAACACGTAGGCGGGGCGGCCAGCCGGCGTGGCGCGCAAGCCAAGGCCGGGCGTGTTCGCGTCCCACAGGAACGCCTGAGTCTTGCCGGCCGGGCACTTGAAGCCCGACACCCTGCCCGCCGTGAACGAAACCTTCGCCATGCACCCCTCTTACATCCTCAGCCGATGTAACGGCCGATGTAAGAGCAATTCTTGCATACCGATGAACACCCCTCAACAGAGATAGCCGCCTAAGTTGTTGATTCCTATGGTGAACGCCGTCAAAGTCAACAGCGATGAACCCCCTTGAAGGCCATCCTGACCGGACTCGAAATCCGGTATACGGTACCCCCGTATCGAGGGTTCGAATCCCTCCTTCTCCGCCAGACAGAAGCCCAAGTGATTGATTCACTTGGGCTTTTTTCTTGGTGCTTCACCCTCGGCCCCGAGAGCGGGCGCAGGCCAGCCTGGCGTCCGCCGACCAGCGCCCCGGCCCCCACAGCACCAGCCCGGCCAGCAGGCTGCCCCAGAACACATGCAGCATGAAGGCCGGCTCGGGCATCTCCGGCACGCTCAGCACCGCCACGACATTCACCACCGACAGCCCCAGCGCCGCCACCCGACCGCCCAGCCCAAGCACCAGCAGCCCCGGCAGCAGCACCTCGCCGGTCGTGCCCAGCACCGCAGCGACCGAGGGCGAGAGCAGCGGCACCCGGTATTCCTCGGTGAACAGCAGCAGTGTCGTCTCCCAGTCGCGCAGCTTGGTCAGGCCGGCCAGAAAGAACGCCTGCGCGACGAACAGCCGCGCAGCAAGCTGCGCCAGCGGCTGAAGCGCCTCGGCCAGCCTGACGAAGGCCGCATGGGCGCGCCGCAGCGGCGCGGGCAACAAGGCATCAGGTCGGATCATCTCGATCACTCCATCGGTTCGAAAGTTCGGCAGATCCGCCACGGCACGCGTCGAGCCGCAGCACCAGGCCATCCCTCACTGCCGGCGCCAGCCAGGCGACGAAGTCGAAGGTCTCGCCGGCGCCTTCCAGCGCCTCGGCCAGCGGCCGGGCCTCGAGCAGCGCCCGCCGGATGAAACAGGCCACCTCCGGCATCGCGCCCGCCACCCGCACCGCCCAGCCCTGGCGCCAGACGACCACCGTCTCGCCACGGCCTTCGGCCAGCGCCGCGCGGGCCTCGGCAAAGGCCTCGGTCCGGTCGCGCTCCGCCGGCTCATGGTGCGCACGCCAGATCGAGCCGGCAGGATGCCCCCCCTCCAGCAGCGCCAGCCCAGGTGCGGCACGCAGCACCAGCTGCTGCGCGTCGGTGTCGGCCAGACGCAGCAGCGTATCGGGCCGGGGCACGTCGGCGTCGGCCGCCGCCGCGGCCTGCGCCACCGCGTCATCCAGCCGGGCGACCTCGGCCAGATACGGCAGATCGGCCAGCCGCTCGTCATCGGCCAGCGCCGCCGGCAGCCGCTCGCCCCAGCACGCCAGATCGGCGCAGGACGGCGGTGCCTCGCGCCAGTGGCGCGCCGCGACCTGCGCGAAGGTGTCGGCACCGAGCAGCGCCTGCACCGTCGGATAGCGAGCCGCCAGTGCCCGCGCGGCATGCTCGTCCGCATTGGCGGCATAGGCGACCAGCCCGCGTGCGACGCTCGCGCGCGCCAGCGGCCGCAGCCAGCCGGCCACGCCTTGCCCATCACGCCGGCGCAGTGCGTCCATCAGCAGCTGCTGACGCAGCTGCTCGTGGCGGATCGCCTCGTCGTCGGCCAGCCGGTTCATGCCAGCACCTCGCTCATCGCGGCCTGCGCACACGCCGCCTCGTCGAGCAGCACATCGAGCGCAGGCAGATCGGTGTCCCATTCGATCAGCGTCGGCACCGCACCGAAGCGCCGGACCGCATGGCGATAGACCGGCCAGACCGGCGCATGCACGCGGCTGCCGTGATCGTCGACGACCAGGCCGTCGCCGGCCACCGTGTAGCCGGCCAGGTGGATCTCGCCGACTGCACCGGCCGGGGCGGCGGCGGCCAGGCGGTCGATCCAGGCGCAGGCACGCCGGCCGGCCTCGGCATCGGCCGCTGCAGCCGGCGTGCCCGCCGGCTGCGCGTTCAGCGCGTTGACCACCAGATTGTTGACATCGAGCAGCAGGCCGCAGCCACTGCGCCGCGCGAGTTCCGCAAGAAAGTCGGCCTCGGCCATCGTGTCGTCGGCCCAGGCCAGACTGGCGCTCAGGTTCTCGACCAGCAGCCGCCGGCCGAGCCGCTCCTGCACCCGCTGCACATTGGCGACCATCACCGCCAGCGATCCCGGCGTGAAGGCCACCGGCAGCAGGTCCGCGCCATGCCAGACCGGCCGGCCACACCCCGGATCGACCCGGGCGAAGCTGGCGTGGTCCGACACCCGCACCGGCTCGACCGCCGCCACCAGCGCGGCCAGGCACTCCAGATGCTCGGTGTCCAGCCCGGTGGCGCTGCCCAGCGACAGCCCGACGCCGTGCAGGCTGATCGCATGCTCGGCGCGCAGGCCCAGCAGCGCGGCACGCGCCGCGCCACCCTCGGCGAAGAAATTCTCGCTGTGGACTTCGAGAAAGCCGAGCTCAGGCTGACGCGCACGCACCTCGGCAAGATGCGGGGCACGCAGGCCGATGCCGGCAGCCGGGACAAGCGCAGGGGCGAAGGCAGGCGGTCGCATGGTGCAGCAGGCAGCGCGGGACGACTTACTTCTTCATCGCCATCGCGGCCCGAGCCTCGTCGGCGGTCATGCCCTTGAGGTCCTTGCAGGTACCCTTGGCGACATACTTCCATTCGTCGGCCCCGTTGTCGACCTTGCTCTGCCCGGCGCAGGAATGGGTGCCGGAGAGATTGGCGCAGTCGTTCTGACCGGCCTGGGCAATGCCGAAGCACTTTTCCTTGGACTGCGCCGCGGCGGGTGCGACCAGGCCGGCGGCCATCACGGAGGCCAGGGCGGACGACAGGATCAGGCGGGTGGTGATGCTCATGAAGGACTCCTTGGAAGGGTGGAATGTCGAGATCGACCCTGCTCTGTCGCGTCAGGCCCGACGGTCCTTACACTGCGCGCATCTTTTTTTCGGCGCCCCTTCGATGAGCGACTTCGCCACCCAGGTCCAGGCCCTGCGCCCCGAGCTGCTGCGCTATGCCCGTCACCAGCTGCGCCAGGACGCCTGGGCGGAGGATGCTGTGTCCGAGACGGTGCTGGCGGCGCTGGAGCGGCCGCAGGCCTTCAGGGGCGGATCGCAGCTCAAGACCTGGCTGGTGGGCATCCTCAAGCACAAGGTCATCGACCAGATCCGCCGCCATCGCCGCGAGTTCGCCCTGCCGGCACACGACGCGGCGGACGAGTCGCAGGATCTCGACGAGCTGCTCTTCCGCCCGGACGGCCACTGGCGAGAGATGCCCGCAGACTGGGGCCAGCCCGGGCCGGCGCTGCAGCAACGCCAGTTCCTGGCGGTGCTCGACGCCTGCATCGAGCGCCTGCCCGGCCAGCAGGGCCGCATCTTCATGATGCGCGAGTGGCTGGAGCTCGACACCGAGGAGATCTGCAAGGAAACCGGCGTCAGCGCGACCCATCTGTTCGTGCTGCTGCACCGCGCGCGGCTGCGGCTGCGCGAGTGCCTGCAGATCCACTGGTTCGCGCCAGCGGCCGGGCGCTGAGCGCCCCTTCCCTCTTTCCTGACGGACCTCCCCCATGCGCAAGATGCTGCTGCCCGACTGCAAGGAAACCACCCGCCTGGTGCTCGAGGGCGAGGATCGCCAGCTCCAGCCGCTCGAGCGTGCCCGGGTTCGGCTGCACTGGCGGATGTGCACCGGCTGCGCCCGCTTCGGCCGGCAGGTCGAGCTGATGCGCGAGGCCATGGGCAGCTGGCGCCGCCATGCTGAACCCGAGGAGAGCGGGCGGCAGGACTGATCCGCCCCGGTCGAGGGTCACGTCGCGCCGTGCCGCCCTCAGACGAGCGAGCGCCCCGCCAGCCGGCCCATCATCGCCAGATGGCGCGGCAGCAGCCGGGCCAGGTCATAGCGCTCGAGCACCGTGCGGCGCGCCTCGGCGCGCACCCGGGCGACTTCGGCGCCGCCGCACAGCACCTGCTCGATCCGGTCGGCCAGGGCCTCATGGTCGAGGAAATCCACCAGCCAGCCGTTCTCGCCGTCCGCGATCACCTCCTCGACCGGTGCGGTGCGCGAACCGACGACGGCGCAGCCGCTGGCCATCGCCTCCAGCAGCGACCACGACAGCACGTAGGGGTAGCTCAGGTAGACATGCGCGGACGCGGCCCGCAGCGTCGCGCGGTAGGCCTCGTCGCCGCACCAGCCGGCGAAATGCACCCGGGACAGGTCGATCTGTCCGTCAAGCTCGCGCAGCAGCAGCTCCTTGTAGCTGCGGGCGCCCTGCGGCGCGCGCGAGTAGTAGACCTCCTCGGTGCCGAGAATGACGGCATGGCAGTGCGGACGGCGCCGCTGCAGCAGGGGCAGCGCGCGCATGAACTCCGGAAAGCCGCGGAAGGGCTCCATGCCGCGGGTCGCATAGGTCACGATCTCGGTGCCGGGCGGCAGTTCCAGCCCGGGCAGGCTCAGGCCGGCAGGCTCCGGCGCCGGGCAGAAGCGCGCGGTGTCGACGCCGTCGTGCAGCACGTCGAGCCGATCGCGCAGCCCGGCCGGGAACTGTCGCTTCTGCCAGAACGTCGGCGTGACGCCGCGGTCGCAGGCCTGCAGGTCCAGCAGCATCGGCGCGTTGCTGGTGCGCAGCGCCAGCTGTGCCTCGAAGGCCAGCGGATGGGCCGGGTCGAAGTTGTACTCCGAGCCGGTCGGGTTCATGAACCACTCGAAGTAGCCCAGCAGCGGCACCTTCGGGTGGATGTCCTTCATGAACAGCGTCGGGCCCCAGCCGGCGTAGCCGCAGATCAGGTCGGGCACGAAGCCCTGGCCCTGGAGCGCGCGGACCGCCTCGAGCACCGCCAGGCCGTGGCGCACCGCCTGCTCGGTGCGCAGCGCGAAGGCATGCGTGGCCGCGCCCTCGCCCGGCGCGTCGGGCACCTTGTAGCGCACCCGCTTCACGCCCGGGATGCCGGCCTGCGCCGACTCGCGCGAGCAATGCACCACCTCGTGGGCCGGATCGCGGGCCAGCGCGGCCATGATCCTGTGGAACTGCCCCGGAAAGACCGGGTGCAGGAAAAGAAAACGCATCGATTTCCCCCTCTTTTGATCCAGACAGACCGCAGGAGGGCGGGCGAAATGTCATGCAGCCCGCGCCTCGTCCGGCGCGGGCATTGTGCGGGGCACCCTCGGTACCTTTGGCGCGCCATGACGTGCCGAAGGTCCCCGATCGGTGGCATCCGACACGGATCCCCCCCGACTGCGGCCCGTCACGATGCTGTCGCTCAAGTTGCCCGCCCTGCCGTCCGACAACCTGCCCATGCCGGCCCGGCGCAACCACGCCCGCAGCCTCGCGCCACGCCAGGCCGCACCTCAGACGTGCACACGAGGAGTCGATTCCGAATGAGCCAGAACCTGATGCCCGACGACACCCGCCAGCAACTCGGCGGCATCGTCAGACAGCTTCACGATGCCCTGCAGACCCTGGGATACGACGCCGTGCTTCACGAGGTCACCCAGGAAATCCCGGACGCCCGCGAGCGGCTCGCCTATGTCGGCGCGATGACCGAGCAGGCGGCCGACCGCGTGCTGACGCTGGTCGACATGGCCAAGCCCGAATGCAGCTCGCTGCTGGAGGAAGGGCGCGCGCTGCTGGCGGCCGATCCGCCGCCCGACCAGCTCAAGGCCTTCGCCGAGCGCTCGGTCGAGGTGGCCAGCCTCCAGCAGGACGCGCTCAACGACATCATGATGGCGCAGGACTTCCAGGACCTGTCCGGCCAGGTGATCAACAAGGTCATCAAGATCATCTCGCGCACCGAGAAGCAGCTGCTGGAGCTGCTGGTGCATCACACGCCGGCGCCGAAGATCGAGACTCCGGCCAAGCTCGAGGGACCGCAGACCCCCGACAAGGCGATGAAGCAGGACGACGTGGACGACCTGCTCGCCTCGCTCGGCTTCTGAGGCGCCCTCTCCCGTACCGTTTTCTCCTGTCGTCTCCGACCTTTGCGCCAGTCACCCTTCGGGGTGGCTGGCGTCTGTTTTTTCACGGTCCGAGGCGCTGAAGGCCACAAACTGAAACCGGCTGTATCGATGGCCGGTCAGCACGAAGCCTCCCTGGATCCACGCTCCCTATGATCCCCGCGCTGTCGATCGCTGGCAGGCAGCCGACCGACATGATCATCAGGGAGACAGAATGAACAGCAGCACCGCTCTGCCCGCGACCGACATCGAGGCCTTCGTCACCCGCTGGCGCGGCTCGACCGCCTCGGAGCTGTCGACGGCACAGAGCTTCACCATCGAGCTGTGCGAGCTGCTCGGCGTGCCGCGCCCGCACGCGACCGCCGAGCAGGACTACATGTTCGAGCGCCCGCTGACGCTGATGCATGGCGACGGCACGAGCAGTGCGCGGCGCATCGACTGCTATCGCCGCGGCTGCTTCGTGCTGGAGTCGAAGAAGCTCGATCCGGGCGCGCAGGCGGCCACGACCGGGCGCACGCGCAAGAGCTTCGACAACGCGCTGCTGCAGGCGCTGTCGCAGGCCGAGGGCTATGTGCGTGCGCTGCCCGCCGCCGAGGGGCGCCCGCCCTTCATCGCGGTGGTCGATGTCGGCCATGTCATCGAGCTGTACGCCGAGTTCAGCCGCTCGGGCGGTGCCTACACGCCCTACCCCGACGTGCGCACGCACCGCATCCGGCTCGACGACCTGCACCGCCCGGAGATCCGCGAGCGGCTGCGCGCGCTGTGGCTCGATCCGATGTCGCTCGACCCGTCGCGCGTCAGCGCGCGGGTGACGCGGGCGGTGTCGGCCGAGCTGGCGGAGCTGGCGCGCAGCCTGGAGCAGGCCGGGCATCCGGCCGAGCAGGTCGCCGCCTTCCTGACGCGCTGCCTGTTCTCGATGTTCGCGGAGGATGTCGGGCTGCTGCCGCGCGACGACGACGGGCGGGGCGCCTTCGTCGGGCTGCTGACGCGCTGGCGTGACGAGCCGCCGCGGCTGGGCAAGATGCTGCAGGCGCTGTGGGCGACGATGGACAGTGGCGGCTTCAGCCCGGTGCTGGCGCAGGACCTGATGCGCTTCAACGGCAAGCTGTTCAAGGGCGCCGGGCAGCCGGGCTATGTGCTGCCGCTGACGACCGCGCAGATCGACGGCCTGCTGCGCGCGGCACAGGCGAACTGGCGCGAGGTGGAGCCGGCGATCTTCGGCACGCTGCTGGAGCGCGCGCTCGATCCGGGCGAGCGCCACGCGCTGGGGGCGCACTACACGCCGCGGGCGTATGTGGAGCGGCTGGTGATGCCGACGGTGATCGAGCCGCTGCGCGCCGAGTGGCAGCACGCGCTGGGCGCGGCGCTGGTGCTGGCGGGCGAGGCCGACGCGCTCGACGGCAGGAAGCGCGAGGACAAGCTGGCCGAGGCGCGCGCCGAGCTGCGGCGCTTCCATCACCGGCTGTGCCATGTGCGGGTGCTCGATCCGGCCTGCGGCAGCGGCAATTTCCTGTACGTGACGCTGGAGCACCTGAAGCGGCTGGAGGGCGAGGTGCTCGACCGGCTGGAGGCGCTGGGCGAGTCGACACAGGGGCAGCTCGGGATGGAGGGCGGCACGGTGACGCTGCGCCAGATGCTCGGCATCGAGCTGAACCCGCGCGCGGCGGCGCTGGCCGAGCTGGTGCTGTGGATCGGCTGGCTGCAGTGGCAGATCCGCACCGGCGGCGAGAAGAGCGTCGCCGAGCCGGTGGTGCATGACTACGGCAACATCGCGTGCCGGGATGCGGTGCTGGCCTATGACCGGCAGGAGCTGGCGACGGATGCGGATGGGAGGCCGATCACGCGCTGGGATGGCAAGACGACCAAGGTGCATCCGGTGACGGGAGAAAAGGTGCCCGACGACACCGCGCGTGTCCCGGAATGGCGCTACCTGAATCCGCGTCAGGCGCAGTGGCCGCAGGCGGATTTCATCGTGGGCAATCCGCCGTTCATCGGCTCGAAGCGGATGCGTCACGCGCTGGGTGACGGTTATGTCGACGCGCTGCAGTCGGTCTGGCCGGACATTCCCGAGTCCACCGATTTCGTCGTGCGCTGGTGGCACAAGGCCGCCCTGCTGACCCGTGCGGGAGAGGTGCAGCGTTTCGGCCTGATCACCTCGAACAGCCTGCGGCAGGCGTATGTCCGCCGCGCCGTCGAGCCGCACCTGAGCGGCGAGAATGCGCTGTCCCTGGTCATGGCGATTCCCGATCATCCATGGGTGGACAGCGGCGACGGCGCGGCCGTGCGCATCGCCATGACCGTGGCCGAACGGAGCGACCGCCCCGGCATGCTGCGCGAGGTGCTGGCCGAACGTGACGAGACCGGCGACGGCGAGGATCTGGTCGAGCGGCTGAGCGAGCGCGCCGGCCGGATCGGGGCGGATCTGCGCGTCGGCGCCGATGTCGCGGGCGCGCGACCGCTGCGTGCCAACCTCGACCTGTGCTCGGTCGGCATGAAGACCATCGGCGCAGCCTTCCAGATCGACGAGACCACGGCCCGCGGGCTGGGACTGGGATCGGTCAGCGGGTTGGACAAACACATCCGGCCGTATCTGAACGGACGCGACTTCACTTCGCGGCCGCGTGGCGTGTGGGTCATCGACTTCTTCGGACTTGAGTCGGACGAGGTTCGGGCGCGTTTTCCTGCCGCTTATCAGCACCTGCTGACGCGGGCAAAGCCCGAGCGCGATCAGAACCGGAATGCCACTTTCCAGAAGCTGTGGTGGGTCATCGGACACCCTCGGCAGCAGTTCAGACAGGCCGTCCAAGGTCTGCCGCGCTATATCGCCACCGTCGAAACAGCAAAACATCGGGCATTCGCCTTCATCCCCCAAACCATCGCACCAGACAGCACGCTGGTCACTTTCAGCACGGCGGACGCACTCAACCTCGGAATACTGTCCAGTCAGACACATGTCGACTGGGCACTGGCGGCTGGCGGGCGTCTCGGCGTAGGCAACGACCCGCGCTACAACAAGACGCGCTGCTTCGAGACGTTCCCTTTCCCCGCCGACGACACCGGCCTGACTGCCCCGGTGGCCGAGCGCATCCGCACGCTGGCCGAGCAGATCGACGCGCACCGCAAGGCCCGCCAGGCCGCCCACGAGTCCGTGACGCTCACCGGCATGTACAACGTGCTGGACAAGCTGCGCCGCGAGGAGCCGCTGAACGCCAAGGACAAGGCGCTGCACGAACAGGCGCTGGTCGGCGTGCTGCGCACCCTGCACGACGACCTCGACGCCGCCGTGCTGGAGGCCTACGGCTGGCAGGACCTCGGCCCCGTGCCCTGGTCGGACGACGAGGCGCGACAGGCCTGGACCGAGCGGCTGCTGGAGCGCCTGGTCGATCTCAACACCCGCCGCGCCGCCGAGGAAGCCCGCGGCACCATCCGCTGGCTGCGCCCCGAGTTCCAGGATCCGGCCCGGCGCCACGCCGCCCCGGCCACCCCCGCGACCCAGGCCGACATCGAGCTGGTCGGCGGCAGCGCCGCAACTCCTGCCGACGCCGCAGCCCCCGACACCGACGAGGACAGCGCCCCCGCGGCCACCGCCACCGCCACCGCCACCGCCGCCCCGGCCACCCGCCAGCCCTGGCCGGCCGACCTGCCCGAGCAGATGCGCGCGGTCGCCGACACCCTGGCCACCAGCGCCCAGCCGCTCGACCTCGACGCGCTGGCCGCACGCTTCACCGGCCGCGGCCCCTGGAAGAAGCGCCTGCCGCAGATCCTGGAGACGCTGGCCGTGCTGGGCCGGGCCAGCCGAGACGGGGCCGGCGCGTGGCGCGGGGGCGCCTGAACAGATGCTGAGGATGTGACTACTTTCCAGTTACACTGCCCATCAAACGCCTAAAATCACATGTCAAGGCAACAGAAAGCGCTGGATCGACTGTGTGCCAAGCCCACACCGTCCGACATCAAGTGGCAGGAACTCAAGGGTGTGCTGGAACATCTGGGCTACCAGATGCTCACGAACAGCGGCTCGCGGCGCAAGTTCTTCAATCCGAAGACCAAGGCGCTGATCATCTGCCACGAACCCCATCCGGCCCCGACGGTGGACAAGGGATGCGTGGCCGATGTCGTCGAGCACCTCCGGACTCACGGCCACATCTGATCGACTGCTGATTGCCCAAGGAGAATCCACATGGCCACGACCCGTCCCTACAAAGGCTACGAAGGCACCGCCGACATGGACATGGAGCGCCAGGTCTGCCGCGGTCGCATCCTCTTCATCGACGACCTGGTGACCTACGAGGCTGAGTCACCTGCCGCCCTCCAGCAGGAATTCGAGGCGGCCGTCGACGACTACATCGAGACCTGCGAGCTGGTCGGCAAGGAAGCGCAGAAGCCCCTCAAGGGCCAGTTCAACGTGCGCATCACCCCGGCGCTGCACCGCGCCGCGTCCGTGCGCGCCTGCCGCGATGGCGTCTCGCTCAACGAGGTGGTCGGCCGTGCGCTTGAGGCCTATGTCAACCCGGGCCAAGAGGTCCGGCACAGCCACAACGTGCGCGTGACGTTCGACGAATCCCCGGAGTCCACCCGCACCGTGACGACCTCGGTGGCCGTCACGCCCACCTGGCAATCGCTGGGAGTCCACCATGCCCACTGACACGCCCATCGCCACCGCAACAGGCGGTGCACCCGAGCAGCCTGTGCCCATGGAACCCTCGCTGAGCATCCGGCAACTGACCGAGTTGCTCGTGCACCACCTTGACCTTCACGACGGCCTGTATGACCTGATGACGCATTTCAGCATCGGAACAGGTCCGGTCGGCCCCTCCTTGAACGAGCTGTCCCCAGGACTGATGGTCGGCCTGACCGGTGTCGGACTGATCAAGGTGCCGACGGCCGGCCCCAACAGCGTGGATGCCGCACAGATCAATCCAAGCCGCCCCCCCGCGCCTGTACCGCCAAAGACACGGCGGAAACCAACGACGTAAGCGCCCGAATGACAAGCGCCCCGCGACGACGGGGCGCTTGTCATTCATGCGTCCAGACGGACGGGCAAGCCCGACCCGTCGCAAAGCACCGGCCGATCAGTACCCGAGGAAATCCACCTCGAACACCAGCGTCGCGTTCGGCGGGATGACGCCGCCGGCGCCGCGGGCGCCATAGCCCAGGTTGGGCGGGATCACCAGCACGCGGGTGCCGCCGACCTTCATGCCCTGCACGCCCTCGTCCCAGCCCTGGATGACCATGCCGGCGCCCAGGCCGAAGCGGAAGGGCTGGCCGCGGTCCTTGCTGGAGTCGAACTTGCGGCCGCGGCCGTTCGGCTGCGCCGGATCGTGCAGCCAGCCGGTGTAGTGGACGCTGACCTGGCGTCCGGCGACGGCAAGCTCGCCGCTGCCTTCGACGGTGTCTTCGTACTGCAGACCCGAAGCGGTGGTGATCATGGAGATCGGCCTTTCTTGTGTGAAGGGGAGAACTGATAGAAAAGGCCGCGATGATGCCACCAGCCGCGGCCGGCCGCATCCGCATCACTCCTGCTCCAGCCTCCGGGACCACTGCCGAAGTGCCTCGGCGCGCACCGCGTCGGCGCTCAGGCCCTCGGCCAGGTCCAGACCGAGCGCCCGTGCGGCCGCGGCGAGCGCCTCGGCCGGCCGGCCGGTGTCGACCGGCGCGGCGCCGTTCTGCTTCGAGAGCTTCTGGCCGTCGGCAGCCAGCACCAGCGGCGTGTGCAGATGGCGCGGCTGCGGCAGGCCGAGATGGCGGCGCAGCAGGATCTGGCGCGGCGTGTTGTCGGCCAGATCCTCGCCGCGGACGATGTCGGTCACGCCCTGCGCCGCATCGTCGACCACCACCGCGAGCTGGTAGGCCCACAGCCCGTCGGCGCGGCGCAGCACGAAGTCGCCGACCTCCCGGCTGACGTTCTGGCGCTGGGCCCCGAGCCGGCGGTCCGTCCAGTCGATGACGGTGTCGCTGCCGTCGGCCGCGCAGGTCAGCAGCCGCACCGCCCTCGCCTCGGGCCAGGGCACCGGCTGCGGCCCGCCGGGCCGGCAGGTGCCGGGATAGACCAGATCGCCGTGGCGCTCGCGGCCCAGGCCACGCGCCTGCAGCGCCTGCGCGATCTCGCGCCGGGTGCAGCGGCAGCCATAGGCCCGGCCGGCCGCGTGCAGCCGCTCCAGCGCCTGCGCGTACAGCGCGCCGCGATCGGACTGGCGCACGGGCGGCGCGTCCGGATGCAGGCCGCAGTCGGCGAGCTGGCGCAGGATCGCGTCCTCGGCGCCGGCGATGCAGCGCGGGCCGTCGACATCCTCGATGCGCACCAGCCAGCGCCCGCCGTGCGCGCGCGCGTCCAGCCACGAGGCCAGCGCCGCGACCATCGAGCCGGCATGCAGCCAGCCGGTCGGCGACGGCGCGAAGCGGCCGACATAGGGCGGATCGGGGCGTGCGCTCACAGGATCAGCCCCGCGTGCTGCTCCAGCAGCGCCCGGCGCGTGACCTCGCTGCCGAGCTGCTCCAGCCACCAGCCCAGCGCCCGGCCCTGGCCCGGGCCGCCGCGCCAGGCGTAGTGCAGCTCGACCTGCGTCGGCGGCCCCTCCACCTGCAGCACCACCAGCCGGCCGGCCTCGACATGCGCGCGCAGCAGCGGCTCGGGCAGCCGGCCGCAGCCCAGGCCGCGGATCTGCGCCTCCAGCTTGGCCGCCAGCGAGGGCACGGTCAGCACGTCCTGGCCGGGACTGATGCCGCTGGTGCGCCGGTCCATGCGCTGCGCGGTGTCGGCGATCGCGACGACGCGGTGGTGCGCGATCTCTTCCTGCGAGACCGGCCGGTCGATGCCCGCCAGCGGATGGTGCGGCGCGACCGCCAGCAGCATCTCGATCGTGCCCAGCGGCGCGCAGTGCAGCCGCTCGGCCTGCTGCGGCAGCGGCTGCACGCCGATGGCCAGATCGCACTGCCCGCTCAGCAGCGCCTCCTGCGTGCCGGCCAGCACCTCGCTGCGGATGCGCAGCCGCGTCGGCGGCGGCCCGGCCTGCGGCCCATCGGAGCAGTTCAGCGCGTAGAACGCGGCGGTCAGGTCGAAGATCGCGCGCGGCGCGATGATGGTGTCGACCGCGATCGCCAGCGTCGTCTCCCAGCCGGTGGCCACCCGCTGCACCCGGTTGGCCACCGCGTCGATCTGCTGCAGCAGCCGCCGGCCCTCGCGCAGCAGCTCCTCGCCCGCGGCGGTGAGCTGCGCCTGGCGCGAGCTGCGGTCGAACAGCAGCACGTCGAGCGACTCCTCGAGCTGGCGCACGCCGTAGGTCAGCGCCGAGGGCACCTTGCCGAGCTCGCGTGCGGCCGCGGCGAAGCTGCCGGTGCGGGCGATGGTGTCCATCATCTCGAGGGCGTCGGGCGTCAGGGCGCGGCGGCGGTCGGGCATGGGGAGGGCTCCCGGAAGTTCAATTCAATCAATTTGAATGATGCCATCATCGCCATGCCACCTGCCGCGGCGGAGGACGGTCCACCATGACGGCTCAGAAAGAGAGTCCGCCATGATCCAGCTCCGCCCCTCCGCCGAACGCGGCCACGCCCACCACGGCTGGCTGGAGAGCTATCACAGCTTCTCCTTCGCCGACTACTTCGACCCGAACCGCATGGGCTGGGGAAATCTGCGCGTCATCAACGAGGACTGGGTCGCCGGCCACCGCGGCTTCGGCATGCACGGCCACCGCGACATGGAGATCTTCACCTGGATGCTCGGCGGCGAGCTCAGCCACCGCGACAGCCTGGGCAACGGCGCGACCATCCGCCCCGGCGAGGCCCAGCGCATGAGCGCCGGCACCGGCGTGCGCCACAGCGAGATGAACCACGGCATCGAGGTCGCGCACCTGCTGCAGATCTGGATGCTGCCCAGCCAGGCCGGACTGCCGCCGAGCTACGACCAGCACACGATCGACGACGCCGAGCTGCGCGGCCGGCTGCACCTGGTCGGCGCCCCGGTCGGCAGCGCCGAGGCCGCGCAGGCAGCCGTCGTGCTCAACGCCGACGTGCGGCTGCACATCGGCCGCTTCGACGGCCCGGCCGAGCGCGCCGAGCTGAAGCTCGATCCGTCCCGCAAGGCCTATGTGCATCTGGCGCGCGGCCGGCTGACGGTCGCCGGCCAGCCGATGCGCGCCGGCGACGCGCTGGCCATCAGCGACGAGAGCGCGCTGGCGCTGCACGACGGCGAGGACGCCGAGGTGCTGGTGTTCGAGCTCCAGCCCTGACGCGCGCGCCCCGATCCCGTCCCCGTTCACGTTCTCCCTCCCCCGTTCACCTTCCACCGAGAGGAACCCTGCCATGAGCAAGAAGATCGTCATCGTCCATCACAGCGGCTACGGCCACACCGCCAAGGTCGCCGCCGCCGTCGCCGAGGGTGCCGGCGCGGGCGCGAGCCTGCTGGCCATCGACGCCGAGGGCAACCTGCCCGAGGGCGGCTGGGAGCAGCTCGACGCCGCCGATGCCATCGTGTTCGGCTCGCCGACCTACATGGGCATGGTGAGCTGGCAGTTCAAGAAGTTCGCCGACGCCTCGAGCAAGGCCTGGTTCACCCGCAAGTGGCAGGACAAGCTGGCCGCGGGCTTCACCAACTCGGCCTCGCTGTACGGCGACAAGCACACCACGATGTCCTACCTGACCACGCTGGCGATGCAGCACGGCATGCTGTGGGTGGGCGCCGGCATGATGCCCGCCAACACCAAGGCCTCGACCCGCGACGACCTGAACAACCTGGGCATGTCCGCCGGCCTGATGACCGCCACCCCGTCGGACGCCAGCGTCGACGAGATGGTGCCGGGCGACCTGGCCACCGCGCGCGCCTTCGGCGCCCGCGTGGCGGCCGTCGCGGCCCGTCTGGCCTGATCGGCCGGCCGGCGGCGGCCACCCGGGGCGGCGCCAGCCGCTACAGTCGCGGCATGGACTTCCTGCTGCGAGTGATTCAGGTGCTGCCGCTGGCCGACTGGCTGGCGCTGGGGGTGTTCTTTGCCGGCTGGATCGGCTACGTGAAGTTCGCCAAGGCGCGTGCGGTGCGCCGACCCTCGGTGCTGGCCAGCACCAACCGCATCCGCCAGGACTGGATGCTGCAGACCACCTTCCGCGACAACCGCATCGTCGATGCGGCGGTGTCGCAGAGCATGGCCTCGAGCCCGAGCTTCTTCGCCTCGACCACCATCTTCATCATCGGCGGCCTGGTCGCCGCGATCGGCTCCACCGACAAGACGGCCGAGATGGTGCACGACCTGCCCTTCGCCGCACGCACCTCGATGCTGGTGCTCGACCTGAAGCTGCTGGTGCTGACCGGCATCTTCGTGCACGCCTTCTTCCGCTTCACCTGGTCGATGCGCCAGTACAGCTTCGGCGCGCTGCTGATCGGCGCGGCGCCCTCGCACCGCGACTTCGAGAACGCCAGCGACGCACAGCTGCGCCAGCGCTACGCCAGCCGGGCCGGCCGCGTGATGGCGCTGGGCGCCGAGACCTTCAACGACGGGCTGCGCGCGGTCTACATGAGCTTCGCGGCGGTGCTGTGGTTCCTGTCGCCGCTGGCGATGGTCGTGGGCACGGCGGCGGTGATCTGGGTGCTCTACCGCCGCGAGTTCCACTCCGAGGTGGTGAAGCTGCTCAACGAACCCGTGTGAGCGGATCGGGCAGGCCGGGCAGCGGCCCGACCGCCGCGGTCAGCTGCGGCCGCGTCGCCTGCGGGCCGCCGGCCTGCAGCAGCGTGTCGGCCACCAGCCGGGCCATCTGCGCCGCACCGGCGTCGGTGAAGTGCACGAAGTCGGCGAAGTTCTCCGTCCCGCCGGGCAGCTGCGCCGAGGCATCGGCCAGCGGCAGCTGGCGCGTGCGCGCCAGCGCCCGCACGCCCTCGGCGGCACGGCGCTCCATGTCGAGGAAGCCGTCCTCGCGCAGCTCCGGATAGAAGGAGCGCCAGTTCGTCAGCATCAGCCCGTCGCCGCGCTCGAAGCCGGGGCCGAAGACGGTCGCGTGCGTCACCAGCAGCGGCCGCGCGCCCATCGACTCGACCACCCGCGCGGTGCAGGACAGGTCGGCCAGGAAATGGCCCATCATCGGCTCGGGCAGACGGTCCATGACCTCGCCGCCGGCCTCGGCACGGCGGATCGACAGGCGCTTCATCGCCACCGTCATCCTCAGCGGCAGCAGCGGCTTGACGACCTGCTCGACCTTGCCGGCCAGGCGCAGGTGCGCGCGCGGCGGCGGCGGCTCGAACTGCTCCGGCGGCGGCGTCATGCGCACCGGCCGCGCGATGGCGCCCTCGTGGCACAGCGGGGCCTCGGCGCCGATGTAGTTCGCCGGCGACGGGTAGAGCAGCACCCACTGCGGCCGCAGCCGCGCGATCGCCTCGCGCAGGTAGTCGGCGTGGCCGATGCGCATGCCCGGCAGCGCGACGTTGATCACCTCGGCGCGCTCGAGGCCGCGGCGCTGCAGCTCGCGCTCGAGCTGGCGCGGGTACTCCTGCCCGGCGCTCTCGTACAGGCCGAAGGTCTCCGACGCGCCGAAGGTCAGCACGCGCACGCTGCTGTCGGGCCGCGGCTCGGGGCTGCGGTAGCCCAGCGAGTTCATCGACCACTTGGCGAAGTGCGCGCCCGGCCGGCCGTGGCGGCCGTCCGGCCCGTCATGGAAGACGGAATCGATGGTGTGCGGCCGGTCCAGCGGCGCCTGCTGCCGAATGCGGTCCTCCAGGCGCGAGCAGCATTCGAGCGTCAGCAGCGCCAGCAGCGTGTAGGCGGCCCAGCGGACCGGCCGGCGACGGAACAGGGTCTTCATCATGGCGGGCTCCGGGACGGATCAGAACTGGAAGTAGGCGAAGGACTGCGGCTGGCCGCCCAGGAACAGGCACAGGTAGGCCATGACCGCGTAGCCGGCCACCCGCAGCGGCGCGCCCGCGCCGCGGCCGCTCCAGAGCTGGCGGGTGAAGTACAGGTCGCCGGTGCGCCACTGCACCCACTGCACCAGCAGCAGCGGCGCGACCAGCTTCATCACCTCGCCCAGCGGCGCCCAGTCGAAGCCGCCCTGCGGCACCAGCAGCAGATGCGTCATCGCGCCGATCTGCTCCAGCGAGGTGGCGCGGAACAGCAGCCAGCCGTAGCAGGTCATCAGGAACATCGCCGCGATGCGGATCGTCAGCCACACGCCCGGCAGCGCCTCGAAGCGGCGGCCGATGCGCTCGAGCGCCGGCTGCGCCAGGCGGTGCAGCACCAGGATCAGGCCGTGGTAGAAGCCCCAGAGCACGAAGTTCCACGCCGCGCCGTGCCACAGGCCGCCCAGCAGCATCGTGATCATCAGGTTGCGGCAGGTCATCCAGCGCGAGCCGCGGTTGCCGCCCAGCGGCTTGTACAGGTAGTCGGCCAGCCAGCTCGACAGGCTGATGTGCCAGCGCCGCCAGAAGTCCGACGGGTTGGTCGCGAAGTACGGCAGGCGGAAGTTCAGCGCGAACTCGAAGCCCATCAGCCGCGCCACGCCGCGCGCGATGTCGGTGTAGCCCGAGAAGTCGCAGTAGATCTGGAAGGTGAAGGCCAGCACGCCGGTCGCCACCGTCGCGGTGTCGGGCGTGACGCCGGTGCGGAAGGCCGCGTCGACCCAGGGCGTCAGGTTGTCGGCGATGTAGACCTTCTTGAAGTAGCCCCACAGCATCAGGTGCAGGCCCTCGATCACCACGTCGCGCTGCATCGTGCGCGGGCGGATCACCTGCGGCAGCAGCGTCGAGGCGCGCTGGATCGGACCGGCCACCAGATGCGGGAAATACAGCACCGCCAGGAAGAAGTCCCAGAACGAGTCGCAGGGATGCAGCTCGCCGCGGTAGACGTCGATGGTGTAGGACATCGCCTGGAAGGTGTAGAACGAGATCGCCACCGGCAGCACGATCTCCATCACCGGCAGCGACCAGTCCAGCCCGAGCAGCCGGCCGGCGTCGACCGCCGACTGGGCGAAGAAGTTGGCGTACTTGAAGAAGGCCAGCAGACCCAGGTTCAGCGCGATGCTCAGCTGCATCCAGCGCCTGCGCACCGCCTGGGGCTCGCCGCGGCGCACCGACTCGGCCAGCTTCAGCGAGATCTGGTAGTCGACCCCGGTGGTGAACAGCAGCGGCAGCAGGAAGCGCCAGTCCCAGCTCGCGTAGAACACGCAGCTGGCGATGACGAGGAAGACATTCTGTCCGCGGTGCGGCAGCGCGTGGTAGACCACGAGCACCAGCGGCAGGAACAGCAGGATGAACTCTGCCGAGTTGAAGAGCATGTGACGGATCCCCCCTGGACGATGGCGGAGATCCGCGGGATCCGGTGGCGGCAAGCCACCGTGCCCGTCTTCACTGCATGCGGCGCCCTGCCGGGCGCCGATCCCCGCCGAATTGCAACAAGTGCAAAAACTATGCAAACAGCATAGTCAGATCAGGACGGGAAAGAACCCCCTCATCAGGGGATAGGCGCCACGAGGGCGCCACCGATTTCACGCCCCGGAGGCTGCGGCGGGCGCCACAGGCGCCGACTCGGGGCCCGAGGCCCCGGTACCGGAGACGCAGCGGAAAGGCGCGGGCTGCCGCACCGGCGTGTCGCTGACCCAGATCTCGGCGCGGCGCTCCAGCGACGCGGCCGGACTGGCGGCAGCCCCGGCCGCCGCGAGGCGCCCGACGCCACGCACGACCGCCACCGGCACGCCGGCGTCGCGCAGCACCTGCGCGACCTGCGTCGCCCGGCGCTCCGACAGCGCGCGGTTGGCGCAGAAGCTGCCCGGATCGTTGGCCAGCGCGACGACGATGACCGAGCCGCCCGGAGGCACCTGTCCGCCCGACAGGGCCCGGCCGAGCCGCGCGACCTCGGCGCGTGCCGCCTCGTCCAGCGCATCCTCGCCAGATCCGAAGTCGATGCGACCGGTCAGCAGACGAGCCGGCCGGGTCAGCGCGGCGTAGTCGCGCGGCATCTTCACCGCAGCGCCGATCTCGACCGGCTCGATGCGCTCGGACTCCACCAGCAGCGGCGCCGCCGGCACACGCACCTGCGCGGCCAGGCGCGACTGCGCCGTCGGCCCCGCCAGGTACTGCGCCAGACGCTGCAGCCGGCTGTCGGCACCCTCGGGCAGGCGAATGACCAGGCGATGGGTCAGCGGATAACGCTCGGCCGCCAGCGTCTCCGGCGTCGGCAGCCAGGTCGACCCGGTGGCATCCGCCACCGCCAGCACCCGCGCGGAGCCGACCGCGGACAGCGGCACCAGCCCGATCGCGGCCGGATCGGCCAGCACCGCGGCGACCAGGGCCGCCGCATCGGCGTGGCGTGCCACCCCTTCAGGCAGCGCCGCGCCGTCGAGCAGCTGGCGCGCGACCAGAGCCTGCAGCGAGGCCTCGGCCGGCAGGTGCATCGATTCGGGCCCGCGCCCCTTGCGACCGCCCAGCCGCTGGCGCAGCTGCGCCAGCGTGATCGACTGCAGCGGGCTCTCCGGATGCACCACCACGGCCAGCGCGTCCAGGCCGAGCGTGACATCGCCGGTCGCGACATCGCCGCCCAGCAGCGAGACGCGGCGCAGGCCGGCGGCCTCGGGGCCGGCCTCGGCCGCCGCGAGACGCAGCTCCAGCCGCGCACCGGAAGGCTGGCGCACGAGCAAGGGGCCCGCGCCAGCGCCCGAGGCCTCGGCGGAAGGACGCAGCACCTCGCCCAGGCCCTCGGCCTTCACGAAGCCCTCGACCAGCGCGGCCGCCTGCGGCAGGCCGATCAGGCCGGCGCCGGACAGCGTCAGCACCGCCGGCTGGCCGGCGCCCGGCGGATGGGACTCGAGCGTGGCGGCGGCCTGAGTCACGGCCGGCGTGACCGGTGCCGGGGCCGCGGGCACGACGGCCTCGGCGGTGACCGCGCCGGGGCCGGGCGCCGGCGGCACCGTCCGGCTCTCGTGGCCGCGCCACATCAGCAGCCCGGCCAGCGCGGCAAGCGCGACTCCGCTCGCCGGCACGATCCAGCGCGCAGCCCCGGCCGGCGAGGCGCTGACGGCCGCATCGATCGGCAGCAGCGCGGCGCCGCATTCCGGGCAGCGGTCCTCAGGCCCGGACATCGGCAGCGGCGTGCGCGCGGCCGCCTTGCTGCAGGCCGCGGGAAGATTGGTGCAGACAGCCCGGCTCATCGGGTCCCCTCCTGACGGATCAGCTTCATGGCCTCTCGGGCGGCCTCGTTCCATTGCCGGCTGATGGTGTCCCACTGCGCCGGCGGCGACTGCCGGCGCAGCGTCTCGATGCGCTCGCGCATCGTGTCGCGCAGCCGCGCGAGCGCACCGGCATCGGCGTGATGGCCGGACTGCAGCGCGGCGCAGACCTCGTCGAACAGGTCGTGCAGCACCCGCTCGCGGGCCTGGTCGACCGCCTCGAGCGGATCGCGGCCCAGGCGGACGCGGTCCAGCTCGAAGCCGTCCTCGTCGAGGCGCACATGCACCAGCACCGGCGTGCCGGTCAGCGGCTCGGGCTCGTGGCGCAGCAGGCCCAGCGCCTCGGCCAGCAGCACCACGGTGCGCGCCCGCGCCTGCTGCGCCTGCACGTCGACCGCCAGCAGCTCGGGCAGATCGGCCGTCGCGTCGAGCTGCAGCCACAGCGCCGCGCGCCCGGCCTGCAGCCGGTGCGCCTCGTGCAGGCGGTGCAGCGCCTGCACCGGTCGCAGCGCCTGCAGCGGCAGGCCGCGCACCAGGCGCAGCAGCACCATCGCGCCCTCGCCCTCGGCGCGGTGCTGCAGCACCAGCGTGCCGCCGTCGGGGCGGCGCAGCAGCTGAGCCAGGTCGGGCATGCGCAGCGACGGCGCGGCCCGGGTGAGCACTTCGCCCTCGTCCGCCTCGCCCGCCTCGGCGCCGTCGCCGGCCACCGGCGCGGACTCGGCCGGCGACGGCGCCGCCGGCACGCGCAGGCACTCCAGCACAGGCACCCGCGGCAGGTCGTCGGCCGACCAGACCATCGAGACCGCGGCCTGCGCCCGCAGCGCGGCCTGCTCGCGCGCAAGCCGCTCGGGCTCGGCATGCAGGCCCATCATCCACGCATCCCAGGCCGCCGAGACCACCGGCTGCAGCGACGCGGGCTGCAGCCGCTGCGCGCACGCGGCGAGCAGCGCGTCGCAGGTCGCCGCCTCGCCCAGGCGCTGCGCGAAGATGCGGAAGCTGGCCTGCTCGCCCAGCCGCCCGAACAGGCCGGCGCGCAGCACCCGCAGGTGCTCGCGCTGCATCGTCTCGCGGGTGATGAGCTGGTTGCGCCAGTGCGCGAGCTGCTCGCGCGTCTCGAGCCGCGAGGCGCCCGCCTCGTGGCGGACCGGCGGCAGCGCGGCCGCGGCGGCGGCATCGGTCTCCTCGACCAGCGCGGCCAGCGCCATCTCGCCGCCGTCGACCATGCCCTGCAGCGTCGTCAGCTGAGCCTCGATCTCGGCGATCAGGCGCAGCGTCAGCGTGACGGCAGCCGAGCGGGTGCGCGCCAGCACGTACTCGCGCAGCGGCTCGATCAGCGCCTCGAGGTCGACCGGCGCGGCCTGGCCGCGCAGCCGCGCGAGCATGCCCGGACGCACCGCGGCGGCCTGCTCGGCGCTCTCGATCTGCTGCCACAGCAGCGCGGCCTGCGTCTCGAGCACATGCTGCTCCTGGCGCAGCGGCTCGATGCGGTCGGACAGGTCGGCCAGCACCGCGGCGAGCAGCTGGCCGCACTCGTGCAGCGAGCGCCGGCCGTCGCGCCAGTCGTCCCACAGCGCCGATTCGACGCGCTGGCGCACGACCACCGCACGGCGCCGCAGCGCATGGTCGGGCAGGTCGAAGGCCGCCTCGACGCCCTGGCCGCGGAAGCGCTCCTCCAGGCCCTGCTCGAACAGGCGGCGCAGCTCGGGGGCGCGCCGCGCCGGCGCGACCAGCCCGATCAGCTCGCGGTAGTGCAGCTCGAGCGCACGCCACTCCGCCTCGATCGGCGCACCCGGCGGGGTCTCGCCGTCGATCTCCGGCAGCGGTGCGGCCAGCTGCAGATGCGCATCGGACAGGCCCCAGGCGGCGAGCAGCTCGGCCATCGGCTCGGCAGGCACCGGCCGCGGATGCGTCACGAAGCCCAGGCCCGGGCGCCAGTGGTTGTAGCGCAGCTGCGCCAGCAGGCGCAGCATCAGCTCGTGGCACAGGTGGGTGCGCAGCTCGACGCGGTCGGCGCCGCGCTCGGCCAGGCCGAAGGCGACGAACTCGCCGGGACGCACCCCGCCGGCGCCGGCGCGCGGCGGCACGACCCATTCCGGCTCGCCGCTGACGCGATGGAAGATCCAGTCGGCCAGCTGGCGCTCGCGGCTGGCGGCGTCGAGCGGCTGCAGGCCGCGCTCGTCGGTCTGGCCCGACAGCAGGCACAGCTCGAACAGGCCCTCGCGCGCGGCCGCCTGCAGCTCGCGCAGCACCGCGTAGGCCTGCACCTCGGCCAGCGGCGCGGGCCGGCCGCCGGCGGTGTCGGCCTCGGGCAGCAGCGCATGCAGGTGCACGCTGCAGCGCGGCGCCGGCGGATGGCGGCGCAGCAGCGTCAGCAGGTCCATCAGCAGGCCGGCGCCGGTGGCGCCGCCGAGCTGCGCCACCAGATGGATGGTCAGCGACGGATGGGCGTGGCGCGCCTGCAGCGACTGCGCCACCGCGTCGAGCGCGATGCGCACCCGGCCCTGGCCCTGCGCCAGCAGCAGCCGGCCCAGGCGGCGGGAGGGCCAGCCGGGCAGCCGCGCCGCGACCTGCGACAGCGGCGCATCGAAGGCGCCCAGATCGGTCAGCCTTGCCTCCCAGTCGGCCGCGTCGGCGGCGATGCAGTCGCGCAGGTCGGTGCGCGCGCGCAGCAGCGTGTGCAGCGCCTCCGCGTCGGCGTCGAGCAGCAGCCGCTGGGCGGGCGGCGGCGCCAGCGTGCCTCCCAGCAGGCGCCAGCCGGGCGCCTCGTCGCGCAGTTCCCTCGCATCGGTGTCGATCAGCAGCGGCTCGAGCACCGCCTTGCGGCCGGCCGTGTCCGGCCGGCATGCCAGCCGCCGGCCCAGGGCCTGCCATACCCGGACACCGGCCCCCCCGAGCCCGAGATACAGATGATTCATGTCAGCGTCGTATCCAGCAATGTCGTCACGCCGGAAGCGGCAACGCTGCCGCCCGGCCGGTCGATATGGTCCCGGCAAACCGCCGGCCCCCCACCGCCGGATCGCCCCGTCTGCCCCCGGAAATGCGGGGTAATCCGCTGGCATTTTGCGTTATTTCCACTTCCAGTCCGGCACCTGAAGTTGCAGAGATCACGACATCTGACACGAGTTGCAACAGCTGCTGCCTACAATCCCGCGATGAATGCCCCGAAGAACTTCGTCCATCTGCGCTCCCACACCGAGTTTTCCGTGGTCGACGGCACGCTGCGGATCGACGACGCGGTCGATGCGGCCGCCCAGGACGGCCAGGTCGCGATGGCCATCACCGACCTCTCCAACCTGTTCGGCGGCATCAAGTTCTACAACGCCGCGCGCAAGAAGGGCGTGCAGCCGATCATCGGCGTCGACGTCTGGCTCGAGCCCGACGGCCCGGCGGTGGCCGGCGAGGTGCGTCCGGCCACCCGGCTGCTGCTGCTGGTGCAGGACCGCCAGGGCTATCTGAACCTGTCGGAGATCCTGTCGCGCGCGTGGATCACCAACGTGCAGCGCGGCAACCAGGCCTGGGTGAAGTGGGCGTGGCTGGAGGAGCTGGGCGGCGGGCTGATCGCGCTCTCCGGCGGCCTGATGGGCGCGGTCGGCCAGGCGCTGGCAGTGGGCGACACGGCGCGCGCCCGCGACGTCGCGCAGCGGCTGGCGGCGGTCTTCCCCGGCCGCTTCTACCTCGAGCTGCAGCGCGCGCAGCTGGCCGGCCACGAGGCCAGCGTGCGCGCCACCGTGCCGCTGGCGGCGAAGCTGGGCCTGCCGGTCGTCGCCACGCACCCGATCCAGTTCCTGGAGCCCGACGACTTCGACGCGCACGAGGCGCGCGTCTGCGTGGCCGACGGCGACACGCTGGCCAACCCCAAGCGCGTGCGCCGCTTCAGCCGCGACCAGCATTTCAAGACGCAGGCCGAGATGGCCGCGCTCTTCGCCGACATCCCGAGCGCGATCGACAACACCGTCGAGATCGCCCGACGCTGCAGCCTCACGCTGGTGCTGGGCAAGCCGCAGCTGCCCAACTTCCCCACGCCGCTGCTGGCCGACGGCACGTCGATGCCGATGGCCGACTACTTCCGCCAGCTCTCCGTCGAGGGCCTGGAGGATCGCCTGAAGCTGCTCTTCCCCGACCCGGCCAGGCGCGACGCCGAGCGCCCGCGCTACGTCGAGCGGCTGGAGTTCGAGCTGACGACCATCCTCAAGATGGGCTTCCCCGGCTACTTCCTGATCGTGTCGGACTTCATCCGCTGGGCCAAGGCCAACGGCTGCCCGGTGGGCCCGGGCCGGGGCTCGGGCGCGGGCTCGCTGGTGGCCTACGTGCTGTCGATCACCGACCTGGACCCGCTGCAGTACAACCTGCTGTTCGAGCGCTTCCTGAACCCGGAGCGGGTCTCGATGCCCGACTTCGACATCGACTTCTGCCAGGGCAACCGCGACCGCGTCATCGACTACGTCAAGGACCGCTACGGCCGCCCGGCCGTCAGCCAGATCGCCACCTTCGGCACGATGGCGGCCAAGGCGGCGCTGCGCGACATCGGCCGCGTGCTGGGCATGGGCTACGGCCATGTGGATTCCATCGCCAAGCTGATCCCGGCGCCGCCGGGCAAGACGGTGACGCTGGCGCCGCTGCCGGCCAACTTCGACCCGGCCAAGTCCAAGCTGATCTACGCCCGCCACGAGGCGCCGGAGATCGAGGAGCGCGAGAAGAACGACGAGGAAGTGGCCGAGCTGCTGAAGCTGGCCACCCGCGTCGAGGGCATGGTGCGCAACATCGGCATGCACGCCGGCGGCGTGCTGATCGCGCCGGGCAAGATCACCGACTTCTGCCCGCAGTACCAGCAGCCCGGCAGCGACTCGGCGGTCAGCCAGTACGACAAGGACGACGTCGAGGCCATCGGCCTGGTGAAGTTCGACTTCCTGGGTCTGGCCACGCTGACCATCCTGGAGCTGGCCAAGGAGTTCATCGTCGCGCGCCATGCGCACCGCAAGGACTTCGCCTTCGAGACCATTCCGCTCGACGACGCACGGGTCTACAAGCTCTTCTCCGACGGCCTGACCGAGGCGGTGTTCCAGTTCGAATCGGGCGGCATGCAGCGCATGCTGCGCGACGCCAAGCCGAGCCGGCTGGAAGACCTGATCGCGCTCAACGCCCTGTACCGCCCGGGCCCGATGGACCTGATCCCCAGCTTCGTCGCGCGCAAGCACGGCCGCGAGGTGGTCGAGTACCCGCACCCGCTGGTGGAGCCGGTGCTGGCCGAGACCTACGGCATCATGGTCTACCAGGAGCAGGTGATGCAGACCGCCCAGGTGCTGGGCGGCTACAGCCTCGGCGGCGCCGACATGCTGCGCCGCGCGATGGGCAAGAAGAAGCCCGAGGAGATGGCGCAGCACCGCCTGCTGTTCCGCGAGGGCGCCGCGAAGAAGGGCATCGACCAGGACAAGGCCGACGAGGTCTTCGACCTGATGGAGAAGTTCGCCGGCTACGGCTTCAACAAGTCGCACGCCGCCGCCTATTCGCTCCTGGCCTATCACACCGGCTGGATCAAGGTCCATCACACCGCCGAGTTCTACGCGGCGAACATGACCATCGAGCTCGACGACACCGACAAGCTCAAGATCCTGCGCGACGACGCCACCAAGCACTTCGGCATCGCCTTCGAGGCGCCGGACGTCAACGTCGGCGTCTACCGCTTCGAGCCGGCGCCGGGCAAGGCCGGCGACAAGCTCATCCGCTACGGCCTGGGCGCCATCAAGGGCACCGGCCAGGGCGCGATCGAGGCCATCCTGCGCGCGCGCGCCGAGGGCGGCCCCTTCCGCTCGATCTTCGACTTCGCGCACCGCGTCGACAGGAAGAGCATCAACAAGCGCGTCGTCGAGGCGCTGATCAAGGCCGGCGCCTTCGACAGGCTGCATCCGCTCGGCCTGGACGGGCGCGCGCAGCTGCTGGCCAGCGTGACGCTGGCCTTCGAGTACGCCGACAACCAGGCCGCGCACGCCGACCAGGGCGGCCTGTTCGACTTCGGCGACGAGGCGGACGCGCACGGCAGCTCGACCCGCGAGCCCGACTACCCGGCCGTCGAGCCCTGGGACGTGAAGACGCGCCTGTCGCACGAGAAGGTCGCCATCGGCTACTACCTCTCGGGCCATCTGTTCGACCAGAGCGGCCCGGAGGTGCGCCAGTTCGTGCGCCGCGAGATCGCCGACCTGCAGGACAGCCGCGAGCCGCAGACGGTGGCGGGCATCGTCGCCGACCTGCGCGTCGTCAACGGCCAGCGCGGCCGCGCGGCGATCTTCAAGCTCGACGACAGGAGCGGCGCGATCGAAGCGGTGGTGGCCGAGGAGCTGCTCAACGCCAACGCCGAGCGGCTCAAGGACGACGAGCTGCTGATCCTGACCGGCAAGGTCCAGCCCGACCGCTTCAGCGGCGGCCTGCGCTTCAACGTGCAGCAGATCTCGGACCTGGCCGAGGCGCGCTGCCGCCATGCGCGCTTCCTGCGCGTGGTGGTCGGGCGCACGCTGCCGTCGCTCGACGCGGTGCTGGCCGCGCATCCACCGAAGCAGGAAGACACCGACTACGGCGAGACGCTGACGCGCGGCGTGCCGGTGCGCCTGCGCATCGTGCGCGAGCAGGCGGTGGGCGACATCGACCTGGGCGAGCGCTCGCGCTTCTGGCCCAGCGACGAGGCGCTGGCGCAGTGGGCGGCGCAGTGCGGCGCGCAGGCCCAGCTCGTCTACACCGAGGACAGCGCCGGCTGAACTGAAGGGCCGGCGAAGCGCCCGTGCGGCCGGGGCGTCGGATATTCACGCTCGCCCCGCATCTTCGGGAGATCGATCCGGAAAATCGGTCTCGGCGTCAGAGATTCACGCTGCTAACCTTCATCCCAGGTTGACGAGTCCCTGCATGCCGGCCTACTCAACCGGCATGATCGTCAGACCTGATGACTGATGAGCGCATGAAGAGCCCGGTCGCCCCGAGCGGGACCGGCAAGGACGCCTCCGCAAGGAGGCGTCTTTTTTTCTGCCCTCGTTCAGCCCCGCGGCCGGTGCGCGTGCCAGTCCAGCGCCCCCTGTCCCGCCGCGCGCCCGCTGGCCAGGCAGGCCGTCAGCAGATAGCCGCCGGTCGGGGCCTCCCAGTCGATCATCTCGCCGGCGCAGAACACGCCCGGCAGCGCCGCGAGCATCTGCCGCGCGTCCATCGCCTCGAAGCGCACGCCGCCGGCGCTGCTGATCGCCTCGTCGATCGGGCGCGCGGCGATCAGGCGCAGCGGCAGCGCCTTGATGCGCGCGGCCAGCGCCGCCGGATCGGCGCACAGCGCGGTCCACTGCGCCGCATCCAGCCCCTCGCGCAGCAGCGCCGCGCGCACGCCGTGGATGCCGGCCTGCTCCTTCAGGTGGTTGATCATCGAACGCGCGCCGCGGCCCCTGGCCAGCGCGGCGGCCAGCGTCGCCTCGTCCTTGGCCGGCAGCAGATCGAGCGCGATGTCGGCGTGGCCGCAGGCGGCGATCTCGTCGCGCAGCAGCGCGCTGGCGGCGTAGACGAGATTGCCCTCCAGCCCGCCGGCGCCCAGCACCGCCTCGCCCAGGCGGTCGAAGACCTGGCCGGTGCGGTCGGTGAACTTCAGGCGCACGTTCTTCAGCGGCGTGCCGGCATGGCGCTCGCGCAGGAAGTCGCTCCAGGCGATGTCGAAGCCGCAGTTGGCCGGCACCAGCGGCGCCACGTCGACGCCCTGCCCGGCCAGCCACGGCTGCCAGGCGCCGTCCGAGCCCAGCCGCGCCCAGCTCGCGCCGCCCAGCGCCAGCACGACCGCATCGTGCGTGCTCGCCCGCGGCCCCTGCGGCGTGTCGAAGCCCAGCGTCCAGCCGCCACCCGGCACCGCGTCGATCCGCCCGGTCCAGCGGTGGCGCGCATGCAGCACCAGCCCGGCCGCGCGCAGCCGGTACAGCCAGGCGCGCAGCAGCGGCGCGGCCTTCATGCCCTCGGGAAAGACCTTGCCGGAGCTGCCGACGAAGGTCGGAATGCCCTGCGCATGCACCCAGGCGCGCAGCGCCTCGGGGCCGAAGTCGTCCAGCCAGCGACCGACTTCGGCGGCGCGCTCGCGGTAGCGGCCTCGAAAGGCGGCCTCTGGCTCGGCATGGGTGATGTTGAGCCCGCCCTTGCCGGCGAGCAGGAACTTGCGCCCGACCGAGGGCATGGCGTCAAAAAGCTCGACCTGCGCGCCGGCGGCGAGCAGCACATCGGCGGCCATCAGGCCGGCGGGACCGCCGCCGACGACGGCGACTTTCAGGGAAAAAGCAGGAAAGGACATCCTGCACAGTCTAGTGCCAGGTCAAAGATAGGCTCGACACTCGGGAGCGACCTTGGCTTTCACGCGCTCGTTGATTTCGTCGGGATCCAGCGCGTTCGGCTTGAAGGTCGATGCCAGCTGCTTTCCAACGGCAGTGCATCCAGCCTTGACCACCTTACCGAGAGGTAGAACAGCACCACCAACCGCGCATGTCGCATGGATGCTGCTCGAGATCTGTTCATTGCGCTGTTTCGCATCGGCACGCCACTCCTGATCGACGCTCAGCCGAGCTGCATCGATCTTGGGCTGGCAGACCTCCCTCTGCGTCGCACAGCCTGTCAGCAGCACACTTCCTATCACTAGCCACAAGGATTTAGATTTTATTTTCATCCCTGAATCGTTTCACATTCAGAAATGAAGATACAAGCTTGAAAATAACTGGTTACGTGTCATCCCGCCAGCTCAGATCGCCATCAGCTGCCGCACCCCCTCGGCCTCCATGTCCTTGCCGCGGCCGCGCTGGATGATCTCGCCGCGCTCCATCACCAGGTACTGGTCGGCCAGCTCGGCGGCGAAGTCGTAGAACTGCTCGACCAGCACGATGGCCATGTCGCCGCGGTCGGCCAGCATGCGGATGACGCGGCCGATGTCCTTGATGATGCTGGGCTGGATGCCCTCGGTCGGCTCGTCGAGGATGAGCAGCTTCGGCCCCGGCGCCAGCGCGCGGGCGATGGCAAGCTGCTGCTGCTGGCCGCCCGAGAGGTCGCCGCCGCGACGGTGCATGAACTGCTTCAGGATCGGAAACAGCTCGAACAGCTCGGCGGGAATCGGCGTGCGCGCCGGCCGGCTCGCCAGGCCCATGCGCAGGTTCTCCTCGACCGTGAGGCGGCCGAAGATCTCGCGGCCCTGCGGCACATAGCCCATTCCCTTGCGCACCCGGTCGTAGGAGGTGTCCTTCGAGATGTCGGCGCCGTCGAGCGTGACGGCGCCGCTGCGGATCGGCACCACGCCCATCAGGCTCTTCAGCAGCGTGGTCTTGCCCACGCCGTTGCGGCCGAGCACGACCGTCACCTCGCCGAGCCGGGCCTCGAAATCCAGCCCGCGCAGGATGTGCGAGCCGCCGTAATACTGGTGCAGACCGGAAACCTTCAGCATCTCGTCTCTTTCCTTGCGTCGTCGAGGGTCTTCAGCGGCCGAGGTAGACCTCGACCACCTTCTCGTTGGCCTGCACCTCGCTGAGCCGGCCCTCGGCCAGCACGCTGCCCTCGTGCAGCACGGTGACGGTCTTGCGCCCCTCGGTGAGCTGGTCGACGAACTTCATGTCGTGCTCGACCACCACCAGCGAGTGCCGGCCCTCCAGGCTCAGGAAGAGCTCGGCGGTGCGCTCGGTCTCCTCGTCGGTCATGCCGGCCACCGGCTCGTCGAGCAGCAGCAGCTTGGGATCCTGCATCAGCAGCATGCCGATCTCCAGCCACTGCTTCTGGCCGTGGCTCAAGAGACCTGCGGTGCGCTGCGCCTCGCCCCTGAGGTGGATGAGCGTCAGGATCTCGCCGATGCGGTCGAGCTGCTCGCCCGAGAGGCGGTGGAAGAGGCTGGCGCGCGCCCGCCGGTCGGCGCGCAGCGCCAGCTCCAGGTTCTCGAACACGCTGAGCTGCTCGTAGACGGTGGGCTTCTGGAACTTGCGGCCGATGCCGATCTGCGCGATCTCGTTCTCGCGCAGGCGCAGCAGGTCGATGGTGGAGCCGAACGAGGCCTTGCCGGCATCCGGCCGCGTCTTGCCGGTGATGACGTCCATCATCGTCGTCTTGCCGGCGCCGTTCGGGCCGATGATGCAGCGCAGCTCGCCGACGTTGATCGCCAGGCTGAGCTTGTTCAGCGCCCGGAAGCCGTCGAAGCTGACGGTGATGTCGTCCAGGTAGAGCGCCACGCCCTGCGTGAAGTCGGGCTGGCCGGCGTGCAGCAGGCGGCCGAAGGACGCGTCGCCGCCGGAGGCACCGGCCTGCTGGGCGCGCGCCTCGTGGCGCTCGCGCACCTCGCGCATCGATTCCATCAGGTCGGGCGTCATGCGCGGGTCTCCTTCTTCTTGGACGAGAACTTGTCGAACAGGCCGACGATGCCCTGCGGCAGGAACAGCGTCACCGCGATGAACAGCGCGCCGAGGAAATACAGCCAGAACTCCGGGAAGACCTGGGTGAACCAGCTCTTGGCGCCGTTGACGAAGAAGGCGCCCAGGATCGGGCCGATCAGCGTCGCGCGCCCGCCCACCGCCGCCCAGATCGCGATCTCGATCGAGGCCGCGGCGCTCATCTCGCCGGGATTGATGATGCCGACCTGCGGCACGTAGAGCGCACCGGCCACCGCGCACATCACCGCCGACAGCGTCCAGATCGCCAGCTTGTAGGCCAGCGGGTCGTAGCCGGTGAACATCACGCGGCTCTCGGCGTCGCGGATCGCCTGCAGCACGCGGCCGAACTTGCTGTTGACGATCCAGCGCGCCATCAGATAGCAGCCGATCAGCGTCAGGCCGGTCAGCACGAACAGCGTCACCCGGGTCGACTGGTGCGCGATCGGAATGCCCAGGATGCGCTTGAAGTCGGTGAAGCCGTTGTTGCCGCCGAAGCCGGTCTCGTTGCGGAAGAACAGCAGCATCGCCGCGAAGGTCATCGCCTGCGTGATGATCGAGAAGTACACGCCCTTGATGCGGCTGCGGAAGGCGAAGAAGCCGAAGACCAGCGCCAGCAGCCCCGGCACCAGCACCACCATCGCCATCTGGAACAGGAAGCTGTCCGAGAAGGTCCAGGCCCAGGGCAGTTCCTTCCAGTCCAGGAAGACCATGAAGTCGGGCAGATCGCTCTTGTAGTTGCCGTCGCGGCCGATCTGGCGCATCAGGTACATGCCCATGCCGTAGCCGCCGAGCGCGAAGAACAGGCCGTGGCCGAGGCTCAGGATGCCGGTGTAGCCCCAGATCAGGTCCATCGCCAGCGCGCAGATGGCGTAGCACATGATCTTGCCGACCAGCGCGACGGCGTAGTCGCTCAGGTGCAGCGCGCTGCCGGCCGGCACCATCAGGTTCAGCACCGGCACCAGCACCGCCACGACCAGCACGGCGCCCATCACCGCGGACCAGCCGGCCGGGCCGAGCAGCAGGCCGCGACGCGGCGTCAGCCGGGAAGAGCTCATCGAGGAGGAAGACGTCATCGGAACGGCACTCATGCTTCGGCACTCCGGCCCTTCATGGCAAACAGGCCCTGCGGACGCTTCTGGATGAAGACCACGATGCACACCAGCACCATGATCTTGGCCAGCACCGCGCCGGCGAAGCCCTCGAGGAACTTGTTGAGCACGCCCAGGCCCAGCGCGGCGTAGACCGTGCCGGCAAGCTGGCCGACGCCGCCGGTGACCACCACCATGAAGGCGTCGACGATGTAGCCCTGGCCCAGGTCGGGCCCGACGTTGCCGACCTGGCTGAGCGCACAGCCCGCCAGCCCGGCGATGCCCGCGCCCAGGCTGAAGGCATAGGTGTCGATGCGCGCGGTCGGGATGCCCACGCAGGCGGCCATGCGGCGGTTCTGGGTGACACCGCGCACGAACAGGCCCAGGCGCGTCCTGTTGATCATCAGCGTCACGCCGCCCAGCACCAGGAAGGCGAAGGCGATGATGGCCAGCCGGTTGTAGGGCAGGATCAGGTTCGACAGCACCTGCACGCCGCCCGAGAGCCACGCCGGGTTCTCGACCGCGACGTTCTGCGCACCGAACAGGCTGCGCACGCCCTGCATCAGCACCAGCGAGATGCCCCAGGTGGCCAGCAGGGTTTCCAGCGGGCGGCCGTAGAGCCAGCGGATCACCGAGCGCTCCAGCGCCGCGCCCACCAGCGCCGACACCAGGAAGGACACCGGAATCGCCAGCACGATGTACCAGTCGAAGGCCCCGGGCAGGTACTGGCGGAACAGGTTCTGCACGACGAAGGTGGCGTAGGCGCCGATCATCATCAGCTCGCCGTGCGCCATGTTGATCACGCCCATCAGGCCATAGGTGATCGCCAGGCCGAGCGCCACCAGCAGCAGGATCGAGCCCAGGCTGGCGCCGGTGAACAGCACGCCCAGGCGCTCGCCCCAGGCCAGCTTGCCCTCGACCGCGGCGAGCGCCGTCATCAGCGCGCCGCGCACCGCCGGGTCCGTCTCGGCACCAGGCGCCAGGCGCTCCTGCAGCAGGCTCTTCACGGCCGGCTCACTGCTGGCGGACAGAGCCTGCGCCGCAGCCAAGCGCCTGGCGGCATCGGACGACGAGATCAGGATCGTCGCGCGCATCACTTCCAGCCGCGCCTTCAGCGCGGCATCGCTCTCGGCGGCCCAGGCCTTCTCGATCAGCGGCAGCTGCGCCTCGTCGAGCGCCTGCTTGCGCAGTTCCTCGACCGCCTCGGCGCGCACCTTCGCGTCGGGCGAGACCAGCTTGAGCGCGCCCAGCGCGGCTTCGAGCGCGCCACGCATGCGGTTGTTGTTGACGACATCCTCGGCCGCCTCCGGCAGCTTGACCGCCTGCGCGGTGCCGGCGACGACCACCTTGTCGCCCTGCATCTGGAACACCCGCCCGTCGAGCACCTTGACCTCGCCGTCGAGCAGCGCGCGCACGAAGCCGGGCAGCTGGGCGTCGCCCGCGGCGGCGGCCTGGTTGAGCGCCTCGATGCGCGCATCGGTCTCGCCGCTGGCGATCGCGGCGGCCTGCTCGGGCGTGAGCGCATGGGCGACGGGCAGGCAGCCGGCCAGCGCGAGGGTCAGGATTCGCAGGAATTTCACGGCAGGATCTCGTGTCGAGGCCCTCGGCACGGCAAGCCGCGACGAGGGCCGTCAGGAAGGCGACCGGCGCGGGCCGTTCAGGCCCGCCGCACGCTCACTTCTTCTCGGGCACGTTCTTCTTGCCCTTGTTCTCGGGGATGTAGTCGCTCCACGGATCGGCGACCACCGGGCCCGGGGTCTTCCAGACCACGTTGAACTGGCCGTCGGCCTTCACTTCGCCGATGAAGACCGGCTTGTGCAGGTGGTGGTTTTCCTTGTCCATCGTGCTGGTGAAGCCGCCCGGCGCCTTGAAGGTCTGGCCGGCCATCGCGGCGATGACCTTGTCGGTGTCGGTGGACTTGGCCTTCTCGACCGCCTGCGCCCACATGTGCATGCCGATGTAGGTGGCCTCCATCGGGTCGTTGGTCAGCGGCTTGTCCTTGTGGCCGGCGATGCCCTTGGCCTTGGCGTAGTCGCTCCACTGCTTGATGAACGCCGCGTTGGTCGGGTTCTTGATCGACATGAAGTAGTTCCACGCCGCCAGATGGCCGACCAGCGGCTTGGTGTCGACGCCGCGCAGCTCTTCCTCACCCACCGAGAAGGCCACCACCGGCACGTCGGTCGCCTTCAGGCCCTGGTTGCCCAGTTCCTTGTAGAAGGGCACGTTCGAGTCGCCGTTGATGGTCGAGACCACCGCCGTCTTCTTGCCTTCGCTGGAGAACTTCTTGATCTTGGCGATGATCGACTGGTAGTCGGAATGGCCGAAGGGGGTGTACTCCTCCATGATGTCCGACTCGGCCACGCCCTTCGACTTCAGGAAGGCGCGCAGGATCTTGTTCGTGGTGCGCGGGTAGACGTAGTCGGTGCCCAGCAGCACGAAGCGCTTGGCCGAGCCACCGTCCTTGCTCATCAGGTATTCCACCGCGGGAATGGCCTGCTGGTTCGGCGCGGCGCCCGTGTAGAACACGTTCTTCGACAGCTCTTCGCCCTCGTACTGCACCGGGTAGAACAGCAGCGAGTTCTTCTCTTCGAAGACCGGCAGCACCGACTTGCGCGACACCGAGGTCCAGCAGCCGAAGACGACGGCGACCTTGTCCTGGTCGATCAGCTGCTTGGCCTTCTCGGCGAACAGCGGCCAGTTCGAGGCCGGATCGACGACGACCGGCTCGAGCTTCTTGCCCAGCACGCCGCCCTTGGCGTTGATCTCGTCGATCGTCATCAGCGCGACGTCCTTCAGGACCGTCTCCGAGATGGCCATCGTGCCCGACAGGCTGTGCAGGATGCCGACCTTGATGGTGTCGGCGGCCTGGGCCAGCATCGGCAGCGTGGTCACGGCGACGCCCAGGGCGACGGCGCTGAGCTTGGCGGCAAAGGAGCGACGGGAAGCTTGCATGACAGGTTGACTCCGGGAAGAGGCTGTGAGGCTGACGGGTTGCGTTGACAGCGTTGGAATGGAGCCAGTGTCGAAGTCGCGGCCGATTCGTGAAATACGCCGGATGGCGTAGAGCGCGCATGCGCCCCAGCGGCGACACCCCTGCCGGTACATCCGCGATCGGCGACGAATATCGCACTTTTTCTGCATATTCATTTTCCGGTGGAAATCTTCACCACCGTCCTATGCAGCCGCCCTCCTAGGAAAGTCCTTACATTTCCATCAGAAGGGTGATTTACGCCACAAAGACCTCCCCGAACCGACCGAAAACCTTCCGATCTGGAAGAAATGCATCCACTGACCGGCTCAAGCACCGATAAGGCCGTCGACGAAGGCACGATGGCGAGCCGCCCGGAGCTTTCAGTGCCGTCAGGAGACTGGCTCCATGCCGTGCCCGCCTGTCCGAGAGCTTGAATTGAATATCCCAGCCGTACCGGGATTCGACGCCGAGCCGAACCCCCAGCAGCAGCCGCATTCCCAGGAAAAGCGTGCAGCCATCGCCCGGCCCCGCCTGCCGGACGGCATGGCGCTGCCCGCGCAGGCGCTGCGGCTGGCCGCCGGTCTGCGGCTGGCGATGGCGCTGATGTGCACGCTGCTGCTGCAGCCGGTCCTGTCGTGGAATGCGCCGCTGGCGAACGGGCTGCTGCCGGGCTATGTGCTGTGGGCCGCGCTGCTGCTCTGGCGCACGCGGACCGCGCCCGGCGGCGACACCTTGCGCCCGCTGCGCGAGGGCTGGATCGACATGCTCTGGATCCTGGTCATGCTGATGCAGCTGCGACCCAGCCAGCCGCTGCTGGCGCTGCTGATGGTGGTGCCGATGCTGCGGGTCATGCTGGAGTGCGGCCTGCTCCACGGCCTGCTGCTGGGCCTGAGCGCGACGCTGGGCATGCTGCTGGTGCCCGCCGCCGGGCCGGCAGGCGGTGATCTGGCGGCCCTGGGCATGGTGGCGCTGTGCACGGCTACGGCGGTCCTGTCGACCCCGCTGGTGCGGCTGCAGCGGCACCGGCTGCTCGAGCAGGACATGCAGCAGTCGATCGACCCGCGCCGCGGCATCGAGGCGACGCTGGAGCAGGCCGCGCGGCGGCTGCGCCTGCATGGCGGTGTGCCGCTGGTCGTGATCCTCGCGCCCTCGCCCGACGGCGACATCGCCTGGCTGTCCACCGAGGGCGAAGGCGACTTCCGCGCGACGGCCGCGGTCGCGCACGAGCTGCGCCAGCGGCTCGTGCCGGCCCCGGAAGGCCCGGTCTCCAGCGACCGCCGCGACGACGGGATCGGCACGCGGCCGGACCTCGAGGCGCTGCGGGCGCTGCTGCAGTGCCGGCATCTGGACGTGGTGCCGATGCGCGGCCACACGCCCGCGCATGTGCATGTGCTGATCGGCCGGGACCGGCCCGATGCCGCCGGCAGCACCCGGGCGCTGACGGCCGCGATCGCGCCGACGCTGCTGGAGCTGCTGGCGCGCGCCGAGCTGACCGACCGGCTCGAGCGGGAACTGGCGGCCCAGGAACGCAGCCGCATCGGCCGCGATCTGCACGACAGCGCGATCCAGCCCTATCTCGGGCTGAAGTTCGCGCTCGACGGCCTGGTGCGACGCGGCAGCACCGATGCCGGCCTGCAGGTCGACCTCGAGGCACTGTCGGATCTGGTCGGCAGCGAACTCGACACGCTGCGCGGCGTGGTCTCGACCCTGCGGGCCGGCGAGACCGGCGAGCAGGACCTGCTGCTGCCCGCGCTGCGCCGCCAGGCGCTGCGCCATGCCGAGCTGTTCGGGCTGGAGATCACGCTGGAATGCCCGCCCTCGCTGGCCCTGCCGCGCCCCCGGGCGGTCGCGCTGTTCCATCTGATCAGCGAGGTGGTCAACAACCTGCGCAAGCACAGCACTGCCCGCGCGGTCCACATCCGGCTCGTTCCCGGGCCGCAGGCCCTGGAGCTGACCCTCCGCGACGATGCCGGCACGCGCAGCGGCCGGCCGGCGCCCCCCTTCGACCCCGGCTCGATCCGGGAGCGTGTCCAGGACCTCGGCGGCTCGCTGCGCATCGAGACCGTGGGCATGGACACCGAAATGACGATCCTCGTTCCCACAGGAGACATGCATGCCCGCCACCACGCTGACTGAAGATCCCCTTGTGCAGCCGGCCGCGACCCGGGCGGCCGATGCGCCGATCCGGGTGCTGATCGCCGAGGATCACCGGGTCACGCTGTGGGGCCTCGAACGGCTGATCGAAGGCACCGCGCCGCGCATGCAGGTCATCGGCACGGCGACGACGCGCAAGGCGCTGCTGGAGCATCCCGCGCTGCCGTCGGCCGATCTGGTGCTGATGGACATGGACCTGGGCGGCGAGGACGCCTGCGAGACGCTGGGCGAGCTGCTGCAGCGCTGTCGCGGCCATGTGCTCGTGCTGACCGGCGAGGACAGCCCGGTGAAGCACCGCGAGGCGGTGCTGCACGGGGCCCGCGGCCTGGTGCACAAGTCGCAGGCGCCGGAGACGGTGCTGCTGGCGATCGAGAAGGTGCACCGCGGCGAGGTCTGGCTGGAGCGCGGCATGCTCGGCGAGGTGCTCGGGCAGCTGACCGGCCGGCCGCCGGTGGCGCCGCAGAGCCCCGAGCAGCACGCGATCGCGCAGCTGACGCCGCGCGAGCGCCAGGTGATCACCGCGATGACCCGCGGCGTCGGACGCAAGCAGATGGCGGTCGCCGACGAGCTCGGCATGAGCGAACACACGCTGCGCAACCACCTGACGACGATCTACAGCAAGCTGCATCTGCGCGGCCGGCTGGAGCTGCATGTGTTCGCGACGCGGAACGGACTGGACCGGGACGAGCCGGGCCCCGCGGGCCGAGGCTGAACGGCGACCGGGAGGAGACTCCCCCGCCGCCCAGGAGCAACCGGGGATTCATCGGCACGAAACGCCCCGGACGATCAGGAAGATTCCGCCCGTGACGCCAGGAACCCTCCCATGCTGACCCCTCCCCCACCGCCGCCCACGCCCGGCCGACGCCGCCTGCTCGACGAGGAGTCGGGCGTGACGGCCATCGAATACGCCCTGATGGGCGCCCTGGTGGCCGCCGCGACCGCAACCGCGCTGACGGCCTCCGGCCAGTCGGTGGCACAGCTCTACACGCGCGTGTCGGCACAGCTGCAGGCGGCCCTGGGCAACAGCCCGGCCCCGACACCCACGCCAGCGCCCGAGCCAGCGCCCGCTCCTGCCCCGGAACCGGTGCC
>NZ_JABSNM010000005.1:0-222504 GCF_013294065.1 Sphaerotilus uruguayifluvii | reverse complement strand
GCCACCGCCACCGCCACCGCCACCGCCACCGCCACCGCCACCGCCACCGCCACCGCCACCGCCACCGCCACCGCCACCGCCACCGCCACCGCCACCGCCACCAGCTCCGGCTCCGGCTCCGGCTCCGGCTCCAGCTCCGGCTCCGGCTCCAGGGCAGAGCGGCACGGCCCCCGGGCAGAGCGGCACAACGCCCGGCCAGAGCGGAACCGCGCCCGGAAAATCGAAATAGTCCAATTGATCAATAAATATGAAAGCCACCCCGCGAATGCAGGAAGCGGAATGTCCCGGCGACCTGTGACCTTTCCACCCGACAGATCCCCCACGATCGTCACTTCATCAGGCCGGAGCGGATCCCTACAATTTTTTGCACAGGTTGCGAATCCGGCCTGATTCAAGCGGATTCTTTCAAGGAGTACCTCATGAACCTGATCAAGAAATTCATCCGCGACGAAGAAGGCGTGACCGCAATCGAATATGGCCTGATCGCTGCGCTGATCGCCGTGGTCATCATTGGTGCCGTCACCAATCTGGGAGCACGCCTCAAGGTTATGTTCAACAGCGTCGTTACGGCGCTTGGCGGCACGGCTGCGACTTAAACCCTTAGCAAATTCAGGATAAGAAATGAACCTGATTCGCAATTTTCTGCGCGACGAAGAAGGCGTGACCGCGATCGAATACGGCCTGATCGCTGCGCTGATCGCCGTGGTCATCATTGGCGCAGTCACCAACCTGGGTACCCAACTCAAAGTCCTGTTCAACAGCGTTGTCACTGCGATTGGTGGCACTGCAGCGCCTTGAACATGCTTGCGACCTACCTGCTCCTCGCCGCCCTGCTGATCGTGGCCATCGCCACCGATCTGCGCAGCCGGCGCATCCCGAACGTGCTGGTCGCGGTCGGGCTGGGGCTGGGGCTGGCGGGGCGGCTGCTGGATCCGGGCTCGCCTGCGGGCGAGGCCCTGATCGCCTTCTTCAAGGGCAGTGGCACGGGCCTGCTCGTGCTGATGCCGCTGTATCTGATGCGCGCCTGCGGCGCGGGCGACGTCAAGCTGATGGCCATGGTCGGCGGCTTCGTCGGGCCGGCCGTGGTGCTGGACGCCGCGCTGTGGACGCTGGTCTCGGGCGGCGTGCTCTCGCTGGTGTTCATGCTGGGCCGCGGCGTGGCGCGGCAGACGCTCGAGAACATCCGCTTTCTGGTGACCGACCTGATGGTGCGCACCCAGAGCGGCGAACGCGCCCGGCTGGCGCCGCTGGCCACGACCGCCGCGCGCCTGCCCTATGCGGTGGCGATTGCCGCCGGAACCCTGATCGCCGTGCTGCACGCCGGTCCGGCCTGACCCGAATTCCCTGCCCTGCGCCCACGGGCGCGCCGTCCCCTGTCCTCGACGCCACGGAGCCTGCGATGACGATGACCGAACTGAACTGGACCGTCAGCAGTCCGACCCCGGATCAGATCACCCTCGCGCTGGTCGAGGGCGACTTCTCGGTCTCGACCACGCTGTCGCGCGCCGACGCGCGCCAGCTCGAGTCGGCGCTGTCCGAACGCGGCAGCACCGGCAGCCACCGCGAGACCTGGCTGCTCGAGTGCCCGCTGCTCGACACCCGCCGGCCGGCCCGGCTGACGATCTACCAGAGCAGCCGGACCCTCAACGGCGTCACCTCGGTGTGGCTGGATGCCTCGGCGCGCCGGCACCTGCGCGAAACGCTGCACCAGCACCTGGACCGGCAGCCCGCCACACACGGCGTCAGTGCCCACTGAAGACGACCGGTCGCCCCACGACGGCCCGAGCCCTTCCTTCTCACTTCTCACGCCCCGAGGACCTGCCTGATGCGATCCCGCGCAATCCTGATGCTGGTGGTGGCCCTGCTCGCCGGCCTGGCCGCCACGGTGCTGGCCGCCCGCTGGGTCCAGCGCCAGGGCCAAGCCGCCCAGCCGGTCCTGGTGGCCCGGCAGGACATTCCGATCGGCACCGCGCTGAACGCCGACATGCTGAGCGTGGTCGACTGGCCGCGCGGCGAGCGTCCGGCCGGCACCTTCGAGCAGGCCGCGGCGCTCCAGGGCCGGGTGGTCACCACGGCGCTGGTGCGCGGCGAGCCGGTGCTGGCCGCACGGCTGGCGCCGGTCGGCGCCCAGGCGGGCCTGACCGCCCTGGTCACGCCGGGCAAGCGCGCGATGACGGTGCGGGTCAACGACGTCGTCGGCGTGGCCGGCTTCGCGCTGCCGGGCACCCATGTCGACGTGATCGTCAGCACCCAGGAAGATCGCGGCGACGGCAGCCGCGAGCGGCCGATCTCGAAGATCGTGCTCGAGCGCATGCTGGTGCTGGCGGTCGCGCAGGACGTCGACCGCGACCCGACCCGGCCGAAGGTGGTCAACGCGGTGACGCTGGAGGTCACGCCGCGCGAGGCCGAGATCCTCGACCTCGCCCGCAATGTCGGCACGCTCTCGCTGGTGCTGCGCAACCCGGCCGAGGCCCGCGGCGAGGCCTCCAGCGGCGTCACCAAGGACACGCTGCTGGGCACCGTCACGCCGGCGCCGCGTCCGGCCGCGACCGCACCGCAGGTCGCCGCCGCGCCAGCCCCCGCCCCGTCCCGGGCGACGCCCGCCCCCCGGCCGGCGCCAGCGCCGGCTCCGGCGCCCGTGCCGGATCGCACCCACTGCGTGGACATCATCCGCGGCTCCAGCAAGGTGACCGAATGCTTCTGAAGACGTCTCTCCTGAGCGCCCTGGTCCTGGGCGCGCTGTCGAGCGGGGCGAACGCCGCCCCGGCGCCGGCCGCCGCGCCGTCCTGCAGCGACGTCCGTCCGGGCCCGGCGGTGCAGGTCGCCGTCGGCAAGTCGACGCTGCTGCGCCCGGCCGCACCGGTGGCGCGCATCGTGCTCGGCAACCCCGGCCAGGCCGCGGCCTCCGGCGCGGGCGCGGCCGCCGCCAGCCGACCCGGCGTCGCCGAGGTCGACGTGGTGCTGCTCGGCCCCGGCGAGGTCCACCTGCTGGGCAAGGCGCTGGGCACGACCAATGTCGTCATGATGGACCGCCAGGGCCGCTGCACCAGCTTCGACGTCGTCGTCGGCATGGACGTCTCGGCGCTGCAGGCGCTGATCGCGCAGCTGCTGCCCGAGGAGAAGGACGTGCGCGTGGCCGCCGCCTTCGACTCGATCGTGCTGTCGGGCAGCGTCAGCGACAGCGAGGCGCTGATCCGCGTCACCGACCTGGCCAACGCCTTCGTGCGCAGCCAGCAGGGCAGCGGCGCGCAGGGCGGCGCAGCCGCCAACCCGCGCATCGTCAACATGACCAGCGTGGCCGCGCCGCAGCAGGTGATGCTGGAGGTGAAGGTCGCCGAGGTGTCCAAGTCGCTGATCGACAAGCTGGGCGCGCAGTTCGGCGCCAGCCGCACCAACGGCAACTGGACCTATGCGCTGCTGGCCGACTTCCTCAGCAGCGGCAACGCCGCGCTGTCGGCGCTGCGCGCGGGCAACCTGTCGCTGTCGATCGACGCGCAGAAGACCGACGGCCTGGTGAAGGTGCTGGCCGAGCCGAACGTGATGGCCATCAGCGGCCAGACCGGCAGCTTCCTGGCCGGCGGCAAGATCTTCATCCCGGTGGCCTCGACCAGCAGCAACGGCACCCGCGAGGTGACGCTGGAGGAGAAGGAGTTCGGCGTGTCGCTGCGCTTCACGCCGACGGTGCTCGGCGGCGGGCGCATCCACCTGCGCGTGCGCCCGGAGGTGTCGGAGCTCAACCGCGAGGGCGTGGGCATCACCGCCTCGGGCGTGTCGGGCACCGCCATCCTGCCGGCCTTCACCTCGCGCAAGGCCGAGACCACCGTGCAGCTGATGGACGGCCAGAGCTTCGCCATCGGCGGCCTGATCAAGAACAACACCACCACCAGCATCAAGGCCTTCCCCTTCCTGGGCGAGCTGCCGGTGCTGGGCGCGCTGTTCCGCAGCACCGAGTTCCAGAACGACCGCAGCGAGCTGGTGTTCGTCGTGACGCCGCGCCTGGTCAAGCCGCTGGAGCCGGGCTACCGGCTGCCGACCGACGCCTACCTGCCGCCGACGCGCCAGGAGCTGATGCTGCAAGGCCGCAGCGAACGACCGCTGCCCGAGACCGCCGCGACCGCGCCGGCCGCGCGCACGTCCCCGGAAGACGGCGGCCTGGAGCCGCCCGCACCGAACGAGGTCCGCCGATGATGTTCTTCCCTCGCCCTGCCGCCCTGACGCTGCTTGCGCTGCTGTGCACCGGCTGCGCCAGCACCTCGCCCGACTACGACAGCCGCTTCGGCGACACCGCGCGCACGCTGCTGCTGCAGCAGGCCGCCGACCCGCGCGCCGGCCTGCGCCATGCCGACAGCCAGCCCGCGGCCGACGGCCGCACCGTGCGCGAGGCGGGCGCGCGCCAGCTCGAGAGCTTCCGCGCGCCGCCGGTGCCGCAGCAGATCACGCTGGGCGTGAGCGGCGGCGCGGGCAGCGGCGCCGGCCAGTGAGGCTGCGGCCATGAGCACGCTCCGCGCCCCGCGCCGTCTCCGCCAGCCGCCCCGCCCGCGCGCCGCCCAGCAGGGTGCGGTCGCGATCATGGTCGGCCTGTCGCTGGTGGTGCTGATCGGCGCGGCGGGCCTGTCGATCGACGCCGGCCGGCTCTACGTCGCCAAGTCGGAGCTGCAGTCGGCGGTGGACGCCTGCGCGCTGGCGGCAGCGCGCGAGCTGGTCTGCACCGGCACCGACACCAGCTGCCTGGCCAATGCGGAAGCCGCCGGCCAGACGGTCGCCGCCCGCCACAAGGCCGACCTGCAGGCCGCCGCCGTCAGCGCCAGCGTCACCTTCGCCTCGACGCTGTCGGGCAGCTATGCGGCCCGGACCGCCGGCGCCGCGGCCACCGCCCGCCATGTGCGCTGCACCGCGCAGGTCGGCGGCATCCAGCCGTGGCTGATGGGCGTGCTGGGCGCGGGCAACAGCACGGTGGCGGCCAGCGCGGTGGCCACCACCGCGCCGGCGCAGGACTTCTGCCTGTCGACACCGATGGCGCTGTGCAGCAGCGGCGCAGGCAGCAACTTCGGCTACACGGTCAACCAGTGGATCACCGTGACCTCCACGGCCAGCGGCCAGGATGCCAGCCTGGGCGGCAGTCTGCGCTGGGCGAGCATCACCGGCAACACCAGCACGAACGCGATCCGCGACCAGCTGGAGGGTTCGACCCCGGCCTGCGGCAAGGCGCAGGGCAGCACCGTGACGCTGTCGAACGGCACGCAGCAAGGCACGAAGAGCGCCTACAACACCCGTTTCGGCCTGTACCCGAACGGCGCCGGTGCCGCGACCCCGTCCACCGTCCCGCCCGACCGCACCGGCTACGCCTACCCCAGCAAGACCCTGGGCATCGGCACCGACGTCTACGGCGACTACCTGAGCCGGCGCGCCAGCTTCACGCCCTTCACGCCGAACGACTACAAGGGCAATCCGCCAGGCAACGGCAAAGGGAATGGCAACGGAAACGGGAACGGCAATGCCGGCGGCAGCTACTCCGGCAACCCGATCACCCAGGCCGCGCACCAGCAATACGGCACCGACCGGCGCCTGATCAGCGTGGCCGTCACCGACTGCACGGCCGGCACGCCCAGGATCAGCGGCGTCGCCTGCCTGCTGATGCTCAACCCGATGGGCGACGGCGCGACCAGCGACCTCCATTTCCAGTACCTCGGCAACGCATCAAGCGGCACGACGCCCTGCGGCAGCACCGGCACGCCCGGCGGCAGCACCAGCAGCGGCCCGAGGGTGCCGATGCTCGAGCAATGAACCGGGAGCCCGCGATGACGACACGATCCGCCCATCCGCGACTGCCCTTGCGCACGCGCCAGCGCGGCGTCGCCGCGGTCGAGTTCGGCCTGGTGGCGATGGTGCTGATCACGCTGCTGCTGGGCGCGGTGGAGTTCGGCCGCGCGATGAACCAGTACGCCGCGCTGACCCGCAGCACGCGCGACGCGGTGCGCCATCTCTCGGAGAAGGCGCCGGGCGATGCCGGCGCGATCGCCGAAGCCACGAATCTGGCCGTCTACGGCAGCACCAGCGCCGGCACCACCGCACTGGTGAGCGGCCTGACGACCGCCCAGGTGACGGTGCTCGACGCCAGCAGCAGCGGCGCGCACAGGCTGCAGTCCACCGGCCGCGGCGTGATCAACCTCGTGGAGGTGCGCATCAGCGGCCTGGACTTCCAGCCGCTGGCGAGCTGGCTGGTGCCCGCCTTCACCTTCTCGCCGATCTCGGCGACCATGCGCCAGGGGCTGTGATGAGACGCGCCCGCCTGTCCGCCCTGAAGCGCCAGCGCGGCGCGACCGCCATCGAGTTCGCGCTGGTGGCCAGCGTGCTGCTGCCGCTGCTGATCGGCACCATCGAGGTCGGCCGCGTGATGTGGCTGTGGAACGCCGGCGGCGAGGCCTCGCGTCTGGCCGCCCGGCTGGCGGTGGTCTGCGACATCGGCGACGCCGACATCGCCGGGCGCGTGGCCGACAGCCTCGGCGCCGGTGCCGCCAGCGTGATCGTGCCGCAGATCAGCCTCGAGCCCGCCGGCTGCGACCGCGACACCTGCCAGCGGGTGCAGGTGACGCTCCAGGCCCGCAGCGTCACCACCTTCATTCCCTTCGTCGATTTCGCCCCGGTGCTGCCGCCGCAGCGCACCACGCTGCCGCGCGAATCCCTCTCCAGCACCGACAACACGCTGTGCCAGCCATGAAGATCAAGGTCATCTCGCCGATCGCCCGCCACGCCGACACCTGGAGTGCCGCGCTGGGCGCCGGCGACGCCACGCTGCAGCCCGAGGCCATCGTGCTGCCGCTGCACCAGGTCCTGGTGCTGGTCAACGGCAGCCGGCCGGACCTGGTGATCGTCGAGACCGTGGCCTCGCGGGACTTCGAGGCGCTGGAACGGCTGGCCGCGCAGCATCCCGAGATCGACTTCGTGCTGATCGGCAACGCGCTGACGCAGGACATGCTGCTGCGCGCGATGCGCGCCGGCGTGCGCGAGGTCGTGCCCGCTCCCACCGCGACCGAGGCCCTCGTCGAGGCGGTGCGCCGCATCGCGCGCAAGCGCCGCGCCGCCTTTCCCGCGGCGGCCCAGCCGAGCGCGGCAGCCCGCGTGCTGGCCTTCATCAGCTGCAAGGGCGGCAGCGGCGCGACCTTCGTCGCCGCCAACATCGCGCACCGGCTGGCCGACGGCGGACGGCGCCGGGTCGGCCTGATCGACCTGAACATGCAGTTCGGCGACGCGCTGCTCTTTCTCGGCAGCACCCGCGCGTCCAGCGACGTCGCCACGGTGGCGACCTCGCTGGAGCGGCTCGATGCCGACCTGCTGCGCGCGGCGATGACCGAGGTGTCGCCGGGGCTGATGGTGCTCGCCGCGCCCGAGGACCCCTCGCGCGGCAGCGCGGTCACGCCGGCGCAGGTCGAGGCGATCGTGCAGCTCGCGCGCACGATGTTCGACGTCGTCGTCATCGACGCCGGCCGCGCGCTGACCGGCGTGACGCTGCAGGCGCTGGACATGGCCGACCGGGTCTGCGCGGTGCTGCAGCTGACGCTGCCCTTCGTGCGCGACGGCCGGCGCCTGCGCGAGGTCTTCCGCTCGCTCGGCTATGCCGACGACAAGACCGCCTGGATCGTCAACCGCCACGAGAAGGGCGGCCAGATCACGCTCGACGACCTGCGCCGCACGCTGGGCATCGACGAGGTGCTGACGCTGCCGAACCACTACGCCGCCGCCGCCGCCGCGGTCAACCAGGGCCTGCCGGTGGCGCAGGTGGCGCCGTCGAGCCCGCTGTCGCGCGCGCTGGGGGATCTGGCCGCGCGGCTGGTGCCGCAGGCCGCCCCGGCCGCCGGCCGCCCGCGGGGCGGCTGGCTGCGCCAGATCCTCGGCGGATCGTCCGCCACGCCCTCGCCCTGACCCCATCCCGCCCGGAGCCCCCCATGAGCCTGAGAGAACGCCTCGGCGCCCCGTCGGTCCCGCCCCAGGGACTGAGCGGCCAGAACGAGACCGGCGAGGCCGCCGCGATGCCGCTGCGGCCCTACCAGACGATCAAGGCGCAGATGCACCAGAGCCTGCTGCGCCGCATCGACCTGAGCGCGCTCGAGAACCTCCCGGCCGAGCGCATGCGCGACGAGCTGCGCCTGCTCGTCGAGCGCCAGCTCGCCGAGGAGAACCTGGTGCTGAACGCCACCGAGCGGCGCAACCTGGTGCGCGACGTGCAGAACGAGATGCTCGGCCACGGCCCGCTCGAGCCGCTGCTGGCCGATCCCGGCATTTCCGACATCCTGATCAACGGCGCGCACCGCATCTACATCGAGCGCGGCGGCCGGCTGGAGCTGACCGATGTCAGCTTCGTCGACGACGACCACCTGATGAAGGTGCTCGACCGCATCGTGTCGCGGGTGGGGCGGCGCATCGACGAGTCCAGCCCGATGGTCGACGCGCGGCTGCCCGACGGCAGCCGGGTCAACGCCATCATCCCGCCGCTGGCGCTCGACGGCCCGGTGGTGTCGATCAGGCGCTTTCCGGCCACGCCGCTGCGCATGGACAACCTGGTCGGGCTGCGCTCGCTGTCGGAGGAGATGGCGCAGTTCCTCGCGGCCGCGGCCGAGGCGCAGCTCAACATCCTGATCTCCGGCGGCACCGGCTCGGGCAAGACCACGCTGCTCAACATCCTGAGCGGCTTCATCCCGGCCGGCGAGCGCATCGTCACCATCGAGGACGCGGCCGAGCTGCGGCTGCAGCAGCCCCATGTGGTGCGGCTGGAGACCCGCCCGCCCAACATCGAGGGCCGCGGCGCCATCGGCCAGAACGCGCTGGTGCGCAACGCGCTGCGCATGCGCCCGGACCGCATCATCCTGGGCGAGACCCGCGGCGCCGAAGCCCTGGACATGCTCCAGGCGATGAACACCGGCCACGAAGGCTCGATGACGACCATTCACGCCAACACCGCCCGCGACGCGCTCGCGCGCCTCGAAAGCATGATCGCGATGGGCGGCGTCGACCTGCCGATGCGCGCCGCGCGGGCGCAGATCGCCTCGGCGGTGTCGCTGGTCGTGCAGGCCAACCGGCTGGCCGACGGCTCGCGCCGCATCACCAGCATCCAGGAGATCACCGGCATGGAAGGCGAGGTGGTCACGATGCAGGAGATCTTCGCGTTCCGTCAGACCGGCGTCGGCGCGGACGGGCTGGTGCAGGGGCATTTCCATGCCACCGGCGTGCGCCCGCGCTGCTGGGAGCGCCTGAGCTCGCGCGGCATCCGGCTCGCCGAGGCGCTCTTCCATCCGGTGCGCCGGGTGATCTGAACCGGCACCGCCGCGGACTCCGCCGATGGACACCACCTTCGTCCTGTTCTCGCTGCTGGCCTTCCTGGCGGTCGTGCTCGGCCTGGAGGGGCTCTACAACCTCTGGGCCAGCCGGCGCAGCGCCGAGGCCCGGCGCATCGCCAGCCGGCTGTCGACGCTGGCCGGCGACGCCGAATGGGACGTCAGCCGCCTCGAGCGGGTCGAGGAGGAGACCCGGCTGCCGGCGCTGGACCGGCTGCTGCGCGCGACCCCGGCCGGCCTGCGGCTGGAGCGCCACGTGCGCGCCGGCGGCAGCACGCTGGCGGCCAGCGAGCTGCTGGCGCTGTCCGGGCTGCTGACCGGTGCCGGCCTGCTGGTGGCGGCGCTGCTCGAGCGCGGCCTGCTCGCCGGCCTGCTGCTGGGCGCGGCACTGGGCGCCCTGCCCTGGCTGCGCATGAGCCGGCAGCGCGAGCAGCGCCTGCAGCGCCTCGAGAACCAGTTCCCGGAGGCGCTGGACCTGATGGCGCGCGCGCTGCGCGCCGGCCATGCGCTGCCGGTGGCGATCCGGATGTGCGGCGACGAGCTGCCGACGCCGCTCGGCCCGGAGTTCGCGCTGCTGGCCGACGAGACGCACTACGGCGTGTCCTTCGACGAGGCGCTGCGCGGGCTGAGCGAGCGGGTGCCGCTGCCCGACATCGGCTACTTCGTCGCGGCGGTGACGATCCAGCGCGAAGCCGGCGGCAACCTGGCCGAGCTGATCGACGGCATCGGCACGCTGGTGCGCCAGCGCATGAAGCTGCACGGCCAGGTGCGCACCCTCTCGGCCGAGGGCCGGCTGTCGGCGCGCATCCTGACGCTGCTGCCGCTGGGCGTCGGCCTGATGGTGCATCTGGTCAACCCGGACTTCCTGTCGGTGCTGTGGACCGATCCGACCGGCCGGATGCTGTCGGGCACGGCGCTGCTGCTGGTGGCCATCGGCCAGCTCTGGATGCGCCACATCATCCGCCTGCGGGCCTGAACCCGCCGTGCTCCCCCCGAACCGACTGGACTGCGGACTCTGACGATGGACATCGAGCAGCTGATCTTCCTGGGACTGGTGTTCGCGGTCGTGACCGCGAGCACCGCAGCCGCCGGCTGGCTGATCGAGCGGCGCCGGACGCGGCAGCGCCTGGACCGCCTGGCCGGCGACACGCTGGCCCCGCGCGACGATGCCGCGATGCCGGGCTGGCTGCGCACGCTGCTGCGGTGGATCGAGCCGGCCGGCCGGCTCTCGACGCCCGAGGAAGGCTTCGAGGCCTCGGCCCTGAAGCGCCGCTTCGTGCAGGCAGGCCTGCGCGACGCCTCGGCGCCGCGCACCTTCTTCGCGATCAAGACGGTGCTGACGCTGGGCCTGCCGCTGCTCATGCTGCTGGCCCGGCACCTGAGCGGCGGCGCGGGCCGGCAGGACGGCAGCCTGCAGCTGCTGGTGCCGCTGCTGCTGGCGGCGACCGGCTACTACGCGCCGAACCTGCTGCTGGCACGGCGCATCCAGCAGCGCCAGCGCGAGCTGTTCGAGGCCTTCCCGGACGCGCTCGACCTGATGACGGTCTGCGTCGAGGCCGGCCTGGGCATCGAGGCCGCGATGCTGCGGGTGGCCGACGACATCGCCATCAAGAGCCCGGTGCTGGCCGAGGAGATGCGCCTGCTCAACCTGGAGCTGCGCGCCGGCATGGACCGGCCGCGGGCGCTGCGCAACCTGGCCTTCCGCACCGGCGTCGACGAGATCGACGGCTTCGCGACGATGATGATCCAGGCCGAGCGCTTCGGCACCAGCATCGCCGCCTCGCTGCGCATCCAGTCCGACCTGCTGCGCACGCGCCGGCGCCAGCGCGCCGAGGAGGCCGCCGCCAAGATCGGCCTGAAGCTGCTGTTCCCGCTGATGTTCTGCATCTTTCCCGCGCTGCTGGTCGTGCTGGTCGGCCCCGCCGGCCTGCAGCTGGTGCGCGCGCTGCGCAGCATGGGCTGAGCCCCCCACCCGGAGATCCTGATGACACGCCCCCTGATCGCATCGTCCGGTCTGGCGATGCTCGCATCGACGACGCTGGGCGGCTGCGCGGTGCTGCCCGCCAGCGCCCCGCCGGACACCGCGGCCGCACCGGCACGCACGCCCCCCTGGCGGATCGAGCCGCTGCAGCAGGTCCGACACGCGCTGGAGGCCGGCGAGCCCCAGGCCACCGCGCCCGCCGACCGCCTGCACCGGCAGGCGCTGCTGCTGGCCGCGGCCGGCAGCCTCGACGCGGCGATCGCGCAGCTGCAGCAGGCCGTCCGGCTGGCGCCGCGGCAGGCGGCGATGCGCAACAACCTCGGCTTCCTGCTGATGCAGTCCGGCCGCGCGGACGAGGCACGCCCCCATCTGCTCGCCGCGCTGGAGATCGATCCGTCGATGCGACGCGCGCAGGTCAATCTCGAGCGGCTGCCCGCGCCTGCCGCGCCGACCGCGCCGGCTGTCGCCACGCCCGGCGCCGCCCCGCGGGAGACGCCCGAAGCCGCGGTCTCTCCCGGCCTGGGCCCCGACCCGCGGCAGGCAGAGGCCCGCGTGCGCATCGTCAACGGCAACGGCCGCGCCGGCGCCGCCGCCCGGCTGGGCCGGTGGCTCGGCCTGCCCAGGGTGCGACTGTCCAACCTGGGCCGCTTCGATGCCGACCGCACCGAGATCGGCTACCGGCCCGGCCATGCGGACCGCGCCCAGGCGCTGGCGCGGCAGATGCCGGTGCCGGTGCGGCTGCGCGAGATGCCCGACCTGGGCGAGACCGACGTGCGCATCGTCGTCGGCCGCGACCTGCAGGACAGCGCGAGCCCGGCCATCGCGCGCAAGGGCCTGGCACGCATGCCGGCCGGATCGTCGCGGGTGTCGACATGGAAGGCCTGATCGTCTGGCTGGGCGGCGCCGACGCGCAGCGCGCGCCCGTGGCGCCGGCGGGCTGGCGCACCGAGCGCTGGGCGCGGCTGCCCGACAGCGCGGAGGTGGCCAGGCTGCCCAAGGTCGATGTGCTCGTCGTCGACGAGCACGGCTTCGACGCCGGCGATGGCGATGCCACGCGGCTGCTCGAGCTGCGCCTGCACCAGCCGCAGACCTGCTGGATCGTGACCTGGCGCTGCCCGTCGACCGCGCCGGCGCTGCTCGAGCAGCTCGAGCGCTATCGCGTCCAGGCGGCGGTCTCGCCCGACATCGACGAGCTGGCGCTCGGGCGGGTGCTGCGGGCGCTGGACAGCGGCGACCTGTGGCTGCCGCGCTCGGTGCTGCAGACGCTGTACCTGCGCGCCCGCCAGGCCCACACGCAGGCGCTGATGGCGCTGGCCGGCCGGGCGCGCGACAGCGACGAGGCGCAGGACGCGCGCGAGCAGCAGATCCGGGCGCTCCAGCGCGGAGGGCTCAGCCACAAGGAGATCAGCCGCACGCTCGGCATGAGCCTGCATGTGGTGAGAAGACATCTGTCAGGCACGGCCGGACACGGCTGACGTGAAGCGCTTCATTCCGGGTGATGCCGGCAGGCCGGGATCTGGTGCAGACTGCGGCCAGATCGCCTGATCCTTTCAACACCACAGTCACCCACGGAGCGAACACGCGATGACCACCAAGATCACCAAGGCCATCTTTCCCGTGGCGGGTCTGGGAACCCGCTTCCTGCCCGCCACCAAGGCCCTGCCCAAGGAAATGCTGCCGGTGGTGGACAAGCCGCTGATCCAGTACGCGGTCGAGGAGGCCTATGCCGCCGGCATCCGCGAGATGATCTTCGTCAACGGACGCAACAAGCGCGCCATTCCCGACCACTTCGACACCGCCTACGAGCTCGAGACCGAGATGGAGGCCGCCGGCAAGACCGAGCTGCTGGAGACGGTGCGCTCGATCAAGCCCGACGACATGCACTGCATCTACCTGCGCCAGCCCAAGGCCCTGGGCCTGGGCCACGCGGTGCTGTGCGCCGAGCCGGTGGTGCGCGAGGAGCCCTTCGCGGTGCTGCTGGCCGACGACCTGATGGTCGGCGAGCCGCCGGTGCTGGCACAGATGGTCGAGCAGTTCCGCGAATGGCGCACCTCGATCCTGGCGGTGCAGGAAGTTCCGGCCGAGCACACCAAGCGCTACGGCATCGTCTCCGGCCGCCCGGTGGGCGAGCGCATGCTCGACCTGACCGGCATCGTCGAGAAGCCGGCGCCCGAGGTCGCGCCCTCGCGCCTGGGCGTGGCCGGACGCTACATCCTGACGCCGGGCATCTTCAAGGAGATCCGCAACCAGCCGCGCGGCGTCGGCGGCGAGATCCAGCTCACCGACGGCATCGCCGGCCTGCTGCGCCGCGAGAAGGTCTTCGCCTACACCTACCAGGGCCAGCGCTACGACTGCGGCAGCAAGGAAGGCTTCCTGCAGGCCAACGTCGAGCTGGCGCTGACGCACCCGACGCTGGGCGCCGAGTTCAAGCGCTATCTCGACGCCCGCTACGGCGTGGCCTGAAGGCGACCGGGCGATGCTCTGGCTGAAGGGCTGGGGGGCAGCGCTGCTGGCCGTGGGCCTGCTCGACGCGCTGTGGCTGGGCTGGATCGCGCGGGGCTTCTACGTGCGCGAGATGGGCGACCTGATGGCCGCGCAGGTTCGCACGCTGCCGGCGCTGCTGTTCTACGTCGGCTACCCGGCCGGCGTCGCGGCGCTGGTGCTGTGGCCGCGGCCCGAGGCGCTGCCCGAGGCGGTGCTGCGCGCCGCGCTGGTCGGCCTGCTGGTCTACGGCACCTACGACCTGACCAACATGGCGACGCTGCGCCACTGGAGCCTGCGCCTGGCGCTGGTCGACGTGGCCTGGGGCACGCTGGTCAGCGCGGCCGCCGGCGCCGCAGCCCATCTGGCCACCCGCCCGGCGGCCTGACCCGCCCCGCCAGAGACGACGACGCCCGGACGGGATCGCTCCCTCCGGGCGTCGTGCCGGAGACGACCGGCCGCGGGGGCCGGTCATCCTGCGGCGTCGATCAGCCGCGCACCTGGCGACGGCGCGACACGAAGCCCAGCACGCCCAGGCCGGCCAGCATCATCGCGATCGAGTCGGCTTCCGGCACCGGAGCAGCCGTGTAGTCGATCAGGCCCAGCGGGCGGTTGTACGGATCGGCGTTGGTCAGCGTGATCAGCATGTTCTGCGTGCCGACCGGCACCGCGAAGCCCTGCCAGCCCGAGTCGTAGTTGAGACCCGAGGCGATCATCGAGGCCACCGAGATCGAATCGGCACCCAGCGCCGAGGTCGAGCCGGCACCGTAGTACGACACCTTGATCGAGTCGTTGTACAGCGCGCCGGCGGTGTAGTCCTCGGTCATCAGGCGCAGCCACAGCACGTCGCCGTACTTCGACACCGGGCCGGCCAGGTTCAGCGTGTAGGCCGAATTGCTGCCGCAGGTCACGGTCGAGGCGGCGCAGATCTCCAGAAGGCCGAACTTGCTGCCGTCGGCGGCCAGCACGCCGGTGCCGGGCACGCCATCATCGTGGGCGTAGGAGAACGGCGTGCCGGTCTCGTCGTTGATGGTGTGCAGCGTCGTGCCGCTGTCGACGGCGCTGAGCAGCGCGCCGTCCGGCGTCGGCAGGGTGATCCAGCCGCTGGTGCCGGTCTCGAAGCCGGCGTCCGTCACGGCGAAGGCCGGCGAGGCCGAGACAGCTGCCAGAGCGGCAGCGAAGGCGATCTTCTTGAACATGGGGGAGGCCCTTTCCTGATTTAGGATGATCTGAAGAATCCGCCGCCGCAGGCCGGTGGCTGATTGCTTCGATCCAGTGTAGGGCGGGTCCGCTCAGGGTTTGCACCCCCGATCATGTGCTGTTCTGGCGATCCAAATGAAACTAGGTGAATTTATGAAAATAATGAAACTCGTTCAGGGGGAGCGAAGCATCGGGGGACAAAGATCTCGGAAGAATCCGGTCGGGCAAAAAAAAGCCGCCCCGAAGGGCGGCATCAAGGATGAGTACGAAACGAGACCAAAGAACGAAAGGGCCGGCAGGGGGACCGGCCTGAGGGACGGTCAGGCGCGCGACGTCTGGCGACGGCGCCCGACCAGGGCCAGCACGCCGAGGCCGGCGGCCATCAGCGCAAAGGAGGAGTTTTCCGGCACCGGCGCCGCGCTGAAATCGATCGCCAGCGTCGGAGGATTGCTGCCACCGATGTCGTGGAAATTGGTCAGCGTGATGCTGACCTGCTGCGTGCCGGGACGCAGCGCATAGCCGAGCCAGCCGGAATCCGCGGTATAGCCGGAATTCAGGATGTCGGCGGCGCTCAGCACGTCCGGACTGGCGACGTTGCCGTCATACACGACGCTGACGCGGTCGTTGTAGGTCGGAATGCCCGGCGAAGGTGCCACCGAATAGAAATAGTCCGCGGTGAGCAGGCGCAGATACAGCACGTCGCCGTAGCGGGACGCGGCGCCGAGCGAGAGCGTCGCGGTGCTGTCGTGGCTGACCGGCAGCAGCGAGCTGGTCGCCGGCGCGGGGCCCATCTGCAGCACGCCGAACTGGCTGCCCTCGACCGGCGACAGCGACACCGGCATGACGAAGCCCGGATCGTACTCGTCGACCACATTGGTCGAGTAGGAGCCGACCGCCGACAGCGTCGCGCCGCCCGACAGCGTCCAGCCGCTGGTGTCGCCGGACTCGAAGCCGAGGTCGCTGGCGGCCCACACCGGTGCGCCCAGGCCTGCGGTCAGGGCCAGCGCCACGGCAAGATTCTTGAACATCGAAGGATCCTCCTGAACGGAATGGAAAGGTCCGCTATGCATGCCGGCGGGGTTTTCCCGGCATGCAGTGAAGTCTAGGAGGAAGCCATGCACCACGAAGGGTCGAATACCTGCAGCGGCGCGTCCAATTCAAGTTTCGTGCCGACCCGACCGAGGTTCAGCGCCCGATCTGGGGGACCCGCGCCACCGCCAGCGCCGCAGCCGCGTTGCGGGTTTCGACGCCGAGTTTCTCGTAGACATGCTCGAGGTGTTTCTTGACCGTCGCGGGACTGGCGCCGACGATCTCGCCGATGTCGCGGTTGGTCTTGCCGCGCGCGACCCAGTACAGCGCCTCGGCCTCGCGCGGCGTCAGCGCGAAGGCCAGCGCCAGCGCCTCCAGCGCGGCCGCATCGTCGGCCTCGCGCAGCACCAGCAGCCACTGGCCGTCGCCGGCGGCCTCGTGCAGCGTGAAGCGCAGCCGCCGCCCGCTCAGCGAGGCCTCCAGCACCAGCGAGGGCGAGCCCGGCACCGGCCCCTCGTCGAGCCCGGCGTGGCGCACCGTCTCGCGCTGCAGCCAGGACAGCACCTCGACCGGCGCGCGCCGGCCGTCGAAGACGAAATGCTGCTCGAGCATCTGCCGCGCCAGCGAGGTCTGCCAGACGATGCGCCCGTCGTGCATGCGCACCATCAGCGTGGCGTGGCCGAAGGCGTCGAGCGCGTTGCGCGCCTGCTGCTGCTCGCGCGCGGCCAGCGAGTGCGCGGTGATGCGCGCGATCACCTCGCGGGCGCGGATCGGCTTGGTCACATAGTCGGTGCCGCCGGCGGCGAAGGCGGCCACCACATGCTCGGTCTCGGTCAGGCCGGTCATGAAGATGATCGGAATCGCGGCGGTGCGCGCATCGGCCTTGAGCCGGCGCGCGACCTCGAAGCCGTCCATGCCCGGCATCATCGCGTCGAGCAGGATCACGTCGGGCCGGGCGCGCAGCGCACGCTCGAGCGCGCTGGGGCCGTCGGTGGCCACCAGCACGGTGTAGCCCGACTCGTCGAGCGTGTCGTGCAGCACCGCGAGGTTGTCGGGCACATCGTCGACGATCAGCACCACATCGGCGCGGCGTTCAGCGGGAGCGTTCATCGGTGTCGTCATGGCCATCGCGTGGGTCGTTCTCATCCAGCGTCCTGCGCAGCAGTCCGTTCATCGCGTCGAGCTGGAACTGGCGCGCCAGCGCGCGCAGCCGCCCGACCAGCGCGGCGCATTCGGGCTGCGCGGCCTCGATGCGGTCGAGCTCGCGCATCACGCCGCGCACATGTCCGATGCCGATCGCGTCCCGCAGCGCGCGCAGCCGCTCCGGGTCGATGCGCAGCGGCACCTCCGGCGCCGGCGGCCGGGCCGGTGCGCCCGGCGCGGACAGGGCCGGCTCCGCGGCCGGCGCCTCGGCCTCGATCCACTGCAGCGCCAGGCGCCGGCCCAGCCAGTCGAGCAGCTCGCTGACCCGCACCGGCTTGACCAGGAAGTCGCCCGGCTCGATGCCCACGTCGTTGTCCAGGCCCTTGTCGAAGGCGTTGGCCGAGACGATCGCCGCCGGCGTGCCCGCCAGCAGCAGGCCCTGGGCGCGGATGCGGCGCAGCGTCTCCCAGCCGTCGATGCCGGGCATGGCCAGGTCCATGAAGATCGCGTCGGGCAGGGCCCCGCCCGCCTCCTGCAGCGCGCGCAGGCATTCCTCGCCGCTGGCGGCCTGGCGGATCGTGAAGCCCAGCGGTTGCAGCAGGCTGACGATCAGACCACGGTCGACCTCCTCGTTGTCGACCACCCAGATGCAGCGCGGCGGACCGGCCACCCCGATGCGCCGGCGCACCGGCGCCGGCCGGCCGGCCGCGCCGTCGTGCACCTCCGGCAGGAACAGCCGCAGCCGGAAGGTGGTGCCGCGGCCGGGCTGGCTGTCGACCGTCAGCTCGCCGCCCATCAGGTCGGCGAGCATGCGGCTGATCGTCAGCCCCAGGCCGGCGCCGCCGCTGACGCTGCCGCCGGCCGCCGCCGAGCCGCGCTCGAAGGGCTCGAAGATGCGCGCCATCTCCTCGGCCGTCATGCCCGGGCCGGTGTCGGCGATCTCGAAGCGGGCGATCTCGCGCGCGTACTGCAGCCGCAGCACCACCTCGCCCTCGCGGGTGAACTTGATCGCGTTGCCGACGATGTTGATCAGGATCTGGCGCAGCCGCTTGTCGTCGGCACGCACGCAGGCCGGCGCGCCGGCGATCTCGCTGCGGAAGACCAGGCCCTTGGCGGCGGCCTGCAGCTCCAGCAGCCGGGTGATCTCGCCCAGCGTCTCGGCGAAGCGCATCGGGCGCACGTCCAGGCGCAGGCGCCCGCTCTCGATGCGCGCCAGATCGAGCGTGCCCTCGATCAGCGACAGCAGGTGGTCGCCGCCGCGGCGGATGACGCTCACCGCCTGGCGGCGCTGCGGCGGCATCGTCTCGTCCTCCTCCAGCAGCTGGGCGTAGCCGAGGATGGAGTTCAGCGGCGTGCGCAGCTCGTGGCTGATCGTGGTGATGTAGCGGCTCTTGGCGAGATTGGCCGACTCGGCCGCCTGCTTGGCCTGCTGCAGCGCCAGATCGGTCTGGCGGTGCGACTCGATCTCGCGGCGCAGCGCCTGGGTCTGCGCGTGCAGCGCCTGCGTCTGGCGGTTGGCCTCCTCCTGCGCCACCTGGCGGCTCTTGTGCGCCAGCACCAGCCACCAGGCGACCACGCCCGACACCAGCGCCAGCGTCGGCAGCACCAGCTCGCGGCGCATGCCGGCCAGCAGCGCCAGCAGCGGCAGCAGCCCGGCCATCATCAGCAGGTAGTGGCCCAGGCCGCGCTCCAGCGACGGCCAGACCGGGCGCGGCAGCAGCCGGCGCAGCACCGCCACCCACTGCGCCGACAGATGCGCCTGCGGCGGCTTGCACAGGTCGTGGCAGCGCACGTCGAGCGTGCAGCACAGCGAGCAGATCGCGCCGCGGTAGGCGGGGCAGTGCGTCATGTCCTCGCCCTCGTACTCGCGCTCGCAGACGGTGCAGCGCTGCGGCGAGGCATAGCGGCGATAGACGCCCGTGCCCTCGCCCACCCGCGGCGCCAGGTAGAAGCGCCCGCGCGTGGCCCAGGCCAGCAGCGGCGAGACGAGCAGCGCCGTCACCAGCGCGATCGGCGCCGACCAGGCCTGCGCCATCGCGCCGAAGATGCCCAGATAGGCCGCCACCGACACCAGCGAGGCCGCGCCCATCGCGCCGACGCCGACCGGATTGATGTCGTAGAGATGCGCGCGGCGGAACTCGATGCCCTTCGGGCTCAGGCCCAGCGGCTTGTTGACGACCAGGTCGGCCACCACCGCCATCATCCAGCTGATGGCGATGTTGGAGTACAGGCTCAGCACGCCGCCGAGCGCCTGGAAGACCTCCATCTCCATCAGCATCAGCGCGATGCCGGTGTTGAACACCACCCAGACCACCCGCCCCGGATGGCTGTGCGTGATGCGCGAGAAGAAGTTCGACCAGGCCAGCGAGCCGGCGTAGGCGTTGGTGACGTTGATCTTCAGCTGCGAGATGACCACGAAGAGCGCGGTGGCCGCGATCGCCCAGCCGTAGTGCGGGAAGACGTACTCGTAGGCGGCCAGGTACATCTGGTTCGGATCGACCGCGCGCTCGATCGGCACCATGTGGCCGATCGCCAGCGAGGCCAGCAGCGCGCCGCCCAGCATCTTCAGCACGCCGAACACCACCCAGCCGGGACCGCCGGTGACCACGCCGGCCCACCAGCGCAGCCGGTTCTCGCGCGTGCGCTCGGGCATGAAGCGCAGGTAGTCGGCCTGCTCGCCCATCTGCGTGAACAGCGCGATGCCCACCGTCATCGCCGCACCGAAGGCATGGGGGTCGAAGCCGGTCAGGTCGGACTCGCCGCCATAGGAACGCAGCGCGTCGAGCACGCCCGGGTTCTCGTGCAGCACGAAGGCATAGGGCAGCACCAGCATCAGCGCCCACAGCGGCTGGGTCCAGACCTGCAGCCGGCTGATCATCGTCACGCCGTGCGTGACCAGCGGCAGCACCACCGCCGCGCAGACCAGATAGCCCCAGGCCGGCGGAATGTCGAAGGCCAGCTCCAGCGCGTAGGCCATCACCGCCGCCTCGAGCGCGAAGAAGATGAAGGTGAAGCTCGCGTAGATCAGCGAGGTCAGCGTCGAGCCGATGTAGCCGAAGCCCGCGCCGCGGGTCAGCAGGTCCATGTCGACGCCGTGGCGCGCGGCGTAGGCGCTGATCGGCAGGCCCGCCAGGAAGATGATCAGCCCGGTGGCCAGGATGGCCAGCGCGGCGTTGACGAAGCCGTGCTGCACCAGCAGCGTCGCGCCCACCGCCTCCAGCACCAGGAAGGAGGCCGCGCCGCCCAGCGCGGTCACCGCGACGCGGCCGATGCTCCAGCGCCGCGCGCTGCGCGGGGCGAAGCGCAGCGCGTAGTCCTCCAGCGTCTCGCTGGCGACCCAGTCGTTGTAGTCGCGCCGGATCTTGATGACGCGCTGCACCGGTTCGCCGGCCTCGCCCGCCGGGCCCAGCCCGCGGGCTGGCCCGATTTCTGCCTGCAGGCCTGCTGCCGATGGGTCTCCGTCCTCGCTCATGGGGGCGGAGGCACTCAAGAAACGCACCAGCCCGGTCTGTCGCCCGTCAGGCCGGCCGAAGTCACGTCCGCACCTGCACCATGGAACTCACCCCTCGCGAGAAGGACAAGCTGCTGATCTTCACCGCCGCGCTGCTGGCCGAGCGTCGCCGGGCCCGCGGCCTGAAGCTCAACTACCCGGAGGCGGTGGCGCTGATCACCGCCGCGATCATGGAAGGCGCGCGCGACGGCAAGTCGGTCGCCGCGCTGATGAGCGAGGGCAAGACCGTGCTCGCCCGCGCCGACGTGATGGACGGCATCGCCGAGATGATCCCCGAGATCCAGGTCGAGGCGACCTTCCCCGACGGCACCAAGCTGGTGACCGTGCACCAGCCGATCGCATGAACCACGTCGGTGCGCACCAATTTTGCGCATCACGCTCTTCCTTCACCGCCCTGCCCTTGACCATGAAGAAGACCGCCTCCCTGCTGTCCACCGCGCTGCTGAGTCTCGGCGCCGCGCTGCCCGCCTTCGCCCACGAGGGCCACGGCCTGCCCGGCAGCGCCCACTGGCACGCGACCGACGCGATCGGGTATGTGCTGGCCGCCGGCATCGGCGCGGCGCTGTGGTTCACCCGCAAGTGATGCGGCCTGTCTGCGGAGACCCCCGATGATTCCCGGAGAACTCTTCACCGACGCAGGCGAGCACCTGCTCAACCCGGGCCGGCGCACGCTGACGCTGGTGGTCGAGAACGCCAGCGACCGCCCGATCCAGGTCGGATCGCACTATCACTTCGCCGAGACCAACGCCGGCCTGCGCTTCGACCGCGCGGCCGCGCACGGCATGCGGCTGAACATCGCCAGCGGACTGGCGGTGCGTTTCGAGCCCGGCCAGCAGCGCACCGTCGAGCTGTGCGATTTCGCCGGCGACCGCCAGGTCTGGGGCTTCCGCGGCCTGGTGCAGGGAGCGCTCTGACATGACGACATCGAAAGCCACCTTCCCCCGCCGCGCCTATGCCGAGATGTTCGGCCCGACGGTGGGCGACCGCCTGCGCCTGGCCGACACCGACCTGATCATCGAGGTCGAGCAGGACCTGACCCTGCGCGCCGGCGGCTACGGCGAGGAGGTCAAGTTCGGCGGCGGCAAGACCATCCGCGACGGCATGGGCCAGAGCCAGCGCCCGAACGGCCCCGGCCCCGGCGACGCGGTCGACTGCGTCATCACCAACGCGCTGATCCTCGACCACTGGGGCATCGTCAAGGCCGACATCGGCCTGCGGGGCTCGCGCATCGCCGCGATCGGCAAGGCGGGCAACCCGGACGTGCAGCCCGGCGTCGACATCGTCATCGGCCCCGGCACCGAGGTGATCGCGGGCGAGGGCATGATCGTCACCGCCGGCGGCATCGACACGCACATCCACTGGATCTGCCCGCAGCAGATCGAGGAGGCGCTGACCTCGGGCGTGACCACGATGATCGGCGGCGGCACCGGCCCGGCCACCGGGACGTTTGCCACCACCTGCACGCCCGGCCCCGAGAACCTCGCGCGCATGCTGCAGGCGGCCGACGCCTTCGCGATGAACATCGGCTTCCTCGGCAAGGGCAACGCCAGCCGCCCCGAGGCCCTGCGCCAGCAGGCCGAGGCCGGCGCGATCGGTCTCAAGCTGCACGAGGACTGGGGCACGACGCCGGCGGCGATCGACAACTGCCTGAGCGTGGCCGAGGAGACCGACATCCAGGTCGCGATCCACACCGACACGCTGAACGAATCGGGCTTCGTCGAGGACACGGTCGCCGCCTTCAAGGGCCGCACCATCCACAGCTTCCACACCGAAGGCGCCGGCGGCGGCCACGCGCCCGACATCATGAAGGTGGTGGGCGAGGCCAACGTGCTGCCCTCGTCCACCAACCCCACGCGCCCGTACACCGTCAACACGCTGGACGAGCACCTGGACATGCTGATGGTGTGCCACCACCTCGACGCGTCGCTCGCCGAGGACCTGGCCTTCGCCGAATCGCGCATCCGCCGCGAGACCATCGCCGCCGAGGACATCCTGCATGACCTGGGCGCGATCAGCATGTTCTCGTCGGACTCGCAGGCGATGGGCCGGGTCGGCGAGGTCATCCTGCGCTGCTGGCAGACCGCCCACAAGATGAAGACGCAGCGCGGCAAGCTGCCCGGCGACACCGACCGCCACGACAACGCCCGCGTCAAGCGCTACCTGGCCAAGCTGACGATCAACCCGGCGATCACGCACGGCATCAGCCACGAGGTCGGCTCGGTCGAGGTCGGCAAATGGGCCGATCTGGTGTTCTGGCGCCCGGCCTTCTTCGGCGTCAAGCCCAGCCTGGTGCTCAAGGGCGGCTTCATCGCGATGGCCGCGATGGGCGACCCGAACGCCTCGATCCCGACGCCGCAGCCGGTGCACTACCGGCCGATGTTCGGCAGCTTCGGCGGCGCGCTCGCGCGCACCTCGCTCACCTTCCTGTCGCAGGCCGCACAGGCCGGCGGCGTGCCCGAGCGGCTGGGCCTGCGCAAGCAGACCGCCACGGTCAAGGGCTGCCGCACCGTGCAGAAGGCGGACATGGTCCACAACGGCTACACGCCGGTGATGGAGATCGACGCGCAGACCTACTCGGTGCGCGCCGACGGCCTGCTGCTGACCTGCGAGCCGGCGACGAGCCTGCCGATGGCGCAGCGCTACTTCCTGTTCTGAGCCGGTCGAAGGCGAGCCAGAAGCATCCGGCATGACGATCGTCAATCTGCGATCAGGACCATTGCATAAGCTCGGCCGGATCCTCACTGACGGACAAGGCTGTTCCGATGCTTCTGCGCCCTCTCCTTTCCCGGATCGCGATGCTGCTGGCTGGCGCCGCGCTGGCGGGCACCGTCCAGGCCACGCCGGCCGAGAACGATGCGGCGATGATCCGCCTGGCCACCGACAGCGGCTGCATGCGCTGTCACTCCGTGCTGCCGGCGCCGAAGCGCGCCGACGGGCTGCCGCCGATCGCGCCGGCCTGGCGTGACATCGCGATCAAGTACCGCGACGACGTGCGCGCGCACGACACGCTGGTGCGCACCGTGCTCGACGGCTCCGACCCGAAGCGTCGCCACTGGGCCGGCAAGGTCGGCGCCGAGGCGATGCCGCCGAACGCCGACGCGCTGAGCGCCGAGGACGCGCGGGTGCTGGTCGACTGGATCCTCGTGCTGGTGCCCTGAGCCCCGGAGGCCGTCGCGGGGGTGGCACAAATGCCGGCACGTGCCGGCTTTCTCCATCATTTGTCCCTCTGCGTGACGAAGGCACCCCAGTTCGACGGATGGCCGGACCGGGGCTTCGCTATCGTCCCTGGCTCGCAGTGGCTGCGCGAGGACCGGTGCGGGATCGGGACCGATGCAGAAGGCTGCCAACGGGAGCGCAGCATGAGCACCCCTTCCCTGATCCACTGCGGCGAGTTCGTCGACGCGCTCGCCGCCCTGCGTCGCGGCCATGTCATCGTCGCGCTCGACCGGGATGCACGCACCTGCGTGCTCGACGGCTCCGGACTGCACTGGTCCTTCCGCACGCTGCACGAGTACGGCCTGGTGGCCGAGTTCGACAATCCGGACGGCTTTGCCGGGCTGCGCTATTTCCGGCTGACGGCGGTGGGCGCGCAGTTCGCCGACCGCGCGCTGGCCGCGTGGCACGAGCGGCCGTGGCACCAGCGCCTGATGATCCGGCTGCGCGGCTGAGCGCCGGCCGCGCCGGCACGGAGGACGGCCTTGCCGCACAATGCGGCGATCATGCTGACCGTCAACAAGATCCTGCCCCAGGGGCGCGGCCTCGCCCGCGTGCTGCTCAACCGCGCGCCGAGCGTCGAGCTCGACTGGGACGTGCGCCAGAAGAGCCGCTTCGACATCACCGACAGCACCGGTCGCCATCTCGGCGTCTTCCTGCCGCGCGGCACGCTGGTGCGCGGCGGCGACGTGCTGGTGGCCGAGGACGGCTCGATGGTGAAGGTCGTCGCCGCGGCCCAGCCGGTGCTGGAGGTGCGCATCTGCGCCGAGCACGGCACGCCCTTCGACCTGCTGCGCGCGGCCTACCACCTCGGCAACCGCCATGTGCAGCTCGAGCTGCAGCCCGACCACCTCAAGCTCGAGCCTGACCATGTGCTGGCCGACATGCTGCGCCAGATGCACCTGATCGTCACCGAGACGCAGGCCGCCTTCGAGCCCGAGGGCGGCGCCTACGCCGCAGGCTCCCATGCCCACGGCCACGGACATGCTCACGATCACGGGCACGGCCATCCGCACGACCATGGGCACGCGCACGCCCCGGCACCGGCCCCCGTCCGCGGCCGCCCGATCGGCATCGCGGTGCGCGCCGAGGCCGCGCCGCATGTGCACGGCCCCGGCTGCGGTCACGACCACGGGCATGGCCACCACGATCACTGACGCCGCGCCCCGATGCCGAAGGTGATTTCCCGCCCGGCGCCGCTGACGGCGTCGGCACTGCTGCAGCTGATGTGGCTGGCCTCGCCGGCGCTGCCGGTCGGCGGCTTCAGCTATTCCGAGGGCCTCGAGGCGGCGGTCGAGTCCGGCCGCATCGACGGCGAGGCCTCGGCCGGCACCTGGCTGGTCGACCAGCTCCGGCTGGCGCAGGCCCGCGCCGACCTGGCCGTCAGCGCCGCGGCGCACCGGGCCTGGGCCCGGGGCGATGCCGCGCGCATCGCCGAGCTCAACGACTGGGTGCGCATGACCCGCGAGACGATGGAGATGCGCCTGCAGACCGAGCAGATGGGCCGCTCGCTGCTCGAGTGGCTGCGCACCCGCGACGCCGGCGCCGAGGCGCCCGACGCACGCATCGCCCAGCTGGCGGCGCTCAGGCCCGCACCGACCTGGCCGGTCGCGTTCGCGCTGGCGGTCGAGCGCAGCGGCGCGCCGCTGCGCGAGGCGCTGCTGGCGCAGGCCTTCGGCTGGGCCGAGAACATGGTGCAGGCGGCGATCAAGGCCGTGCCGCTGGGCCAGAGCGCTGGCCAGCGCATGCTCGCCCGGCTGGTCGAGGCAGCGCCGGAAGCGGTCGATCTCGCGCTGGCCTGCACCGACGGCGAGCGCCAGGCGCATGCGCCGATGCTGGCCATCCTGTCGGCCCGGCACGAGGCGCAGTACTCGCGGCTGTTCCGCTCATGAGCGCGATGCGCGAGCTGATGGCGCGGCCGGCCTATGTCGGCTACTGGCTGGCCCGGGTGCTGACGCAGACGGCCTCGCAGATGCTGATGGTGGCGCTGGGCTGGCAGATGTACGACCTGACCGGCAGCGCCTGGGACCTCGGCCTGGTCGGCCTGGCGCAGTTCGCGCCGGCGCTGCTGCTGACGCTGCCCGCCGGCCATGTCGCCGACCGCCTCCATCGCGGCCGGATCATGCTGGCCGCCACCGCGCTGCAGGCGCTGGCCGCGCTCGCGCTGGCGCTGGGCACGCACGGCGGCTGGATGAACCGGGAGCTGATCCTGGCGGTGTCGGTGCTGCTGGGCGTCGCCAAGGCCTTCCAGATGCCGGCGACCCAGGCGCTGCCGGCGCTGCTGGTGCCGCCGACGCTGCTGGCGCAGGCCGTCGCGCTCGGCTCGAGCGGCATGCAGATGGCCATCATCGGCGGCCCGGCGCTGGGCGGGCTGCTGTACGTTCAGGGCGCCGCCACCGTGCATGCGGCCGGCACGGCGCTGCTGCTGGCGGCCTGCGCCTGCGCCGCGACCGTGCGCTACCAGCGCGTGCCGCCCCCGAAGGAGCCGGCGAGCTGGCGCAGCGTGCTGGCCGGCATCGGCTTCCTGCGCGGCCAGCCGGTGATGCTGGGCGCGATCTCGCTCGACCTGTTCGCGGTGCTGCTGGGCGGCGCGACCGCGCTGCTGCCGATGTTCGCGAAGGACATCCTGCATGTCGGCCCGTGGGGACTGGGGCTGCTGCGCGCGGCGCCGGCCGTCGGCGCGCTGCTGCTGTCGGTCTGGCTGGCGCGCCACCCGCTCGAGCGCCGCGTCGGGCGCACGCTGATCGGCGCGGTCGCGGTCTTCGGCGTGGCGATGCTGGTGTTCGCGCTGTCGGCGTCGTTCTGGCTGTCGCTGATCGCGCTGGCGGTCTCGGGCGCGGCGGACATGGTCAGCGTGGTGATCCGCCAGACGCTGGTGCAGCTGGGCACGCCCGACGAGATGCGCGGCCGGGTCAGCGCGGTCAACTCGGTCTTCATCGGCGCGAGCAACCAGCTCGGCGAGTTCGAGTCGGGCGCCACCGCCGCGCTGCTCGGGCCGGTGGGCTCGGTGCTGCTGGGCGGCGTGGGCGTGCTGCTGGTGGCCGGGCTGTGGACCCGGCTCTTTCCGGCGCTGTGGGCCCGCGACCGGCTGCACGCCGGACCGGCCGGACCGGCATGACGCCAGCCCCGCACCGGCGCGCGAACCCGGCTCAGGACGCGGTCTTCGCGCGCGAGATGTCGGCCGGGTCGGCCTCGTAGTCGGCCGACACGTCCGGGCAGACCAGCTCGGCGCCGCGGTTCCACGGCTTGTCGATGTAGAGCTGCCAGTCGACCGGATTGGCCGCGTAGTTCTCGAGGCCGGTGACATCGCCGCAGGTCTGCGCCGAGACCGACTGGCCGGGACCGACGACGACGACCGAGCCGGCCTTCAGCGTGCACTTGACGACCCACTTCAGGTCGTTCCAGCCATTGCAGATCTCGTAGGCGGCGCGGTACTGCTGCACCGTGCCCTTCGGCGCGTCGTAGGACCACCAGCCGCCCATGCGGTTGGTGTTGCCGCGGGAATCGATCTTGGCCGGGCCGCTCCACATGCGCCAGACCGGGATGTCCTGCACGATGCGGATCACGAAGCCCTCGGACACGCCGCCCTGGCCGGCCGCCTTGACCGCCGAGCCGATCACCGCGCGCTCGTAGCCCGCGTCGCCGGACTGCAGCACCTCGGCGCTGGCGGCGATCTGCGGCTGCAGGCCGTTGCCGTCATCGCCGCCGCCGCAGGCGGCCAGCAGCAGCGCGCAGCCCATCGCCGCGACCCGCAGGCCGCCGGAAAAACCCATTGCCATCTCCATCTCCTCGCTTGAACCGTCGAACCGCTCCCGCGGGGATCAGACCTGCAGCGTCAGCGCCGGCAGGCCCTGGATCTCGAAGCGGCCGGTGCCGCGCGGCGTGGCCAGACCGTAGCTGCGCCCGTCGGGCTCGGGCCAGGCCTCATGGCCATCGAAGCCCAGCCGCGCCGCGCGCTCGAGGGTCAGCCCGTGCGCCGACAGCGTCAGCCCGACCGGCTGCTCGATGCACAGCAGCGCCGGCACCGGCGTGCCGCCGGCATCGCACAGGCCCAGCAGCACCGACTCGCCCTCGCGGCTGACCGACTCCAGCCGCCAGGCGCGGTCGTTCGGCCTGACCACGGCAAAGCCCCAGAAGCGGATCTCTCCGAATTCGGTGCCGAGGGCCTCGCGGAGGCGGTCGGTCAGCAGAGCCAGGGCGTCAGTCATGCAATCGGCAGCGGAAAAGAATCAGGGCAACCGGCAGGATGCAGGAATCCTCACGGGAAAAGCCCCGATTTTTCAACTTGTTCACATCTGCGTCATCCCTTGGAAATGTTTCCAGGTGGAAACAGAGTGCAATCGACCGCACGCCCTCAGCCGCTGACGCTGGTGCGCAGCCGCTCGATGCCGCGGCGCAGCCAGGCCGAGCCGCGCCCGGAAAAGCCGCCGACGGTCGCGGTGCCGACGGTGAACTGGCGGTCGAGCAGCGGCGTGCGGCCGTCGAGCGAGACCGTCATGCCGCCGAAGGGGAAGTGGTCGGGCACGGAACCGCTCAGCGGCGGGCGGTGGCGCATCAGCATCGCCAGCTCGCAGGCGGCCAGATCGTCCTCGGCGACCGAACCGAAGCTGAAGGACAGCGACTCGCCCGGTCCGAGCCGGGTGCGCCAGCGGCCGTGATCGCGGTGCTGCGAGACGCTCTGGTGCACGTTGGCCGACGCGCCGACGTGCAGCAGCTCGAGCATCGTCGTCGTCTTGTCCAGATCGTCGAAGCGCGCCCGGTAGACGCAGAACAGGCCCGGCCGGCGCGGCATCAGGCCGATGTTGAAATCGCTCCAGTATCCGGAAAACCGGATGTTCACATGCGGTACGGCCATGTTGCGCGAACTCCCCCTCGCGATGCGTTCTCTTGACGACAGATGTTCATTTCGGGATGCGGGGGATTCTGGTGCGATACCGGATGGTCCGAGGGGTGGCCGCCCCCCGGGGTCGCGGGATGTCCAGGGGGCGGCGTCGGGATGCTGCAACGCAACACGCCCCCGCAGACCCGCGGGACGGACCTGCGACAATCGCGGCTCCGGCTCAGGCCACATGGCAAACAGCACCGAGGAGTCCTGCGATGCGTCGCGTCGTCTTCAACCAGAAGGGCGGGGTCGGCAAGTCCACCATCGCCTGCAATCTCGCCGCGATCAGCGCCAGCCGCGGGCTGCGCACGCTGCTGCTCGATCTCGATGCGCAGGGCAACAGCACCCGCTACCTGCTCGGCGCCGGAGCGGATGCACCCGGCACCGACCTGGCGGCCTTCTTCGAGCAGACGCTGCGCTTCACGGTGAACCCGAAAGGCGCCGAGGGCTTCGTCGTGCCCACGCCCTTCGAGCATCTGCACCTGATGCCCTCCAGCCCGGCGCTGGAGGAGCTGCAGGGCAAGCTGGAGTCGCGCTACAAGATCTACAAGCTGCGCGACGCGCTCGACGAGCTGGCCGACCGCTATGACCGCATCTGGATCGACACGCCGCCGGCGCTGAACTTCTACACCCGCTCGGCGCTGATCGCCTCGGAGCGCTGCCTGATCCCGTTCGACTGCGACGACTTCTCGCGCCGCGCGCTCTACGCGCTGCTGGAGAACGTGCGCGAGCTGCAGGCCGACCACAACCGCGGCCTGACGGTCGAGGGCATCGTCGTCAACCAGTTCCAGCCGCGCGCGACGCTGCCGCGCAAGATCGTCGGCGAGCTGGTGGCCGAGGGCCTGCCGGTGCTCGAGCCCTACCTGTCGTCGACGGTGCGGGTGAAGGAATCGCACGAGCAGTCGCTGCCGCTGATCCACCTCGACCCGAAGCACCGGCTGACGCAGGAATTCGTCGCGCTGCACGCGCGGCTGGAGCCGGGGCTGGCCGCCGCCGGCTGAGCCGGCACAGACGCCAAGGCGGGCGCCGCCGCCCCGCTCAGTGCGCCTCGTCCCAGTTGCGCCCGACGCCCACCTCGGCCAGCAGCGGCACCTTCAGCGCGGCCACGCCGGCCATGCGCGCAGGCACCTCGGCGCGCACCCAGTCCAGCTCGGCCTCGGGCACCTCCAGCACCAGCTCGTCGTGCACCTGCATGACGATGCGGGTGGCGCGGCCCTGGGTGTCGATCGCGTCCTGCACCGCCAGCATCGCGCGCTTGATCAGGTCGGAGGCGGTGCCCTGCATCGGCGCGTTGATCGCCTGGCGCTCGGCGGCTGCGCGGCGCGGGCCGCTGCCGCCGCGGATGTCGACCAGATGGATGCGCCGGCCGAACAGCGTCTCGACATAGCCGCGCTCGGCCGCCTGCGCGCGCGTCTCGTCCATGAAGCGGCGCACGCCGGGGTAGCGGGCGAAGTAGCGCTCGATGTAGTCGCGCGCAGCCTTCGGCTCGATGCCCAGGCTCTGCGCCAGGCCGAAGGCACCCATGCCGTAGATCAGGCCGAAGTTGATGGTCTTGGCGTAGCGGCGCTGCTCAGGTGTGACCTCGGCCAGCGGCACGCCGAAGACCTCCGCCGCGGTGGCGCGGTGCACGTCCAGGCCCTCGGCGAAGGCGTGCAGCAGCGCCGGATCGTCCGACAGGTGCGCCATGATGCGCAGCTCGATCTGCGAGTAGTCGGCGCTGACCAGCACATGGCCCGGCGGCGCCACGAAGGCCTCGCGCACCCGCCGGCCCTCGGGCGTGCGCACGGGGATGTTCTGCAGATTGGGCTCGTTGCTGGCCAGCCGGCCGGTCACCGCCACCGCCTGCGCGTAATTGGTGTGCACCCGGCCGGTGGCGGGGTTGACCATCTGCGGCAGCTTGTCGGTGTAGGTGCTGCGCAGCTTGGCCAGGCTGCGGTGCTCGAGCAGCACGGCCGGCAGCGGATAGTCGGCGGCCAGTTCCTGCAGCACCTCCTCGTCGGTGCTGGGCGCGCCGCTGGCGGTCTTCTTCTTCACCGGCAGGCCGAGCTTGCCGAACAGGATCTCGCCGAGCTGCTTCGGGCTGCCGAGGTTGAAGGGCTGGCCGGCGATCTCGTGCGCCTTGGCCTCCAGCTCGACCAGGCGCTCGGCCAGCTCGCGGCTCTGCGCCTCCAGCACCTCGGCGTCGATGCACACGCCGTGGCGCTCGATGCGCGCCAGGAGCGCCGACACCGGCATTTCCAGCGTCTCGTAGATCGCACGCAGGCCTTCGGCGCCGGGCTCGACCAGCTGCGGCCACAGCGTGCGGTGCACCTCCAGCGTCATCTCGCTGTCCTCGCCCGAGTAGCGCGTGGCCAGATCGACCGCCACCTGCGAGAACGGGATCTGCTTGACGCCCTTGCCGCACAGGTCCTCGTAGCTCAGGCCGCTGCGGCCGAGGTGGCGCTGCGCCAGGCTCTCGAGCGAGTGCGGCCGGTGCGCCTCGAGCACATAGCTCTGCAGCATCGTGTCGTGCTGCCAGCCGCGCACCGCGATGCCGTGGTTGGCGAAGACATGGGTGTCGTACTTGACGTTCTGGCCGACCTTGGCCGCGCCGGCATCCTCCAGCCACGGCCGCAGCAGGGCCAGCACCTCGTCGAGCGGCAGCTGCGCGGGCGCATCCAGCCCGTCATGCGCCAGCGGGATGTAGGCGGCCTCGCGCGGCTGCACCGCCAGGCTGATGCCGACCACGCGCGCGCGCATCGGGTCGAGCGAATCGGTCTCGGTGTCGAGCGCGACCAGCTCGGCCGCACGCACCTTGTCCAGCCAGACGGCCAGCGCCTCGCGGGTCAGCACCGTCTCGTACTCGGGCGCGGCAGCAGCGGCCTCGGCGGCCGGGGCGTCGGCGGGCGCGTCGTCGAAGGCGAACAGGTCGCCAGTCTCGCCGGCACGCGGGCCCGGGGACGCCGCCGAGGCTGCCGCCTGCGCGGCCGCCTCTGCGGCGATCTCGCGCTCGATCTCGGTGCGCCAGGTGCGGAAGCCGTGGCGCACCAGGAAGTCCAGCAGGCCGGCGCGGTCCACCGGCCGGAGCGCCAGCGCGTCGAGCCCCGGCCAGCCCGCCACCTGCGCCGACAGGTCGCAGTCGGTGCGCACCGTGATCAGCTCGCGCCCGGTGGGCAGCCAGCCCAGCGCCTGGCGCAGGTTCTCGCCGGTCACGCCCTTGATCGTGGCGGCCGCGGCCATCACGCCCTCGAGCGAGCCGTGCTCCTGCAGCCACTTCACGGCCGTCTTCGGTCCGACCTTGGCCACGCCGGGCACGTTGTCGACCGCGTCGCCGATGAGGGTCAGGTAGTCGATGATGCGCTCGGGGCGCACGCCGAACTTGGCCAGCACGCCGGCCTCGTCGAGCGTCTCGTTCGTCATCGTGTTGACCAGCGTGACCTCCGGCGTGACCAGCTGCGCCAGGTCCTTGTCGCCGGTGGAGACGACCACCCGGTGACCGCTGGCCGCGGCCACCCGCGCCAGCGTGCCGATGGCGTCGTCGGCCTCGATGCCGGGCACCTCCAGCACCGGCCAGCCCAGCAGCCGCACCACCTCGTGGATAGGCGCGACCTGCGCGCGCAGGTCGTCGGGCATCGGCGCGCGGTGCGCCTTGTACTCGGGATAGATCTCGTCGCGGAAGGTCGGGCCCTTGGCGTCGAAGACGCAGACCGCGTGCTCGCTCGGAATGTCCTTGGCGATGCGGCGCAGCATCGCCACGAAGCCGTGGATCGCGCCGGTGGGCTCGCCGTCGGGGCCGCGCAGGTCGGCCATGGCGTGGTAGGCGCGGTAGAGATAGCTCGAGCCGTCGATCAGCAGCATCGTCGGGCGGTCGGCGCAGGCGGGGGCATCGTTCATGGCGGAATTGTCGGCGATCGCCCGGCGTGACGTGGCTCACGGACGGCGCCGCCTACAATCCGCGTTTCGCCCGCTCCTCCGCTGCTCGCTGCACTGTTCTCCGATGGCCGTCTTCACCGAAGTCTCCCTCGCCGACGCCCAGGCGCTCGTCGACCGTCTGGGCCTGGGGCCCGTCACCGCGCTGCGCGGCATCGCCTCGGGCATCGAGAACACCAACTACTTCGTGACGACCGAGCGCGGCGAGTGGGTGCTGACGCTGTTCGAGCGCCTGACGCACGAGCAGCTGCCCTTCTACCTGCACCTGATGAAGCACCTGGCCGGGCGCGGCATCCCGGTGCCCGATCCGCAGGCCGACGCCAGCGGCGAGATCCTGCACACCGTCTGCGGCAAGCCCGCGGCGCTGGTGGACCGGCTCTCCGGCGGCCACCAGCTCGCGCCCTCGGTCTGGCACTGCCGCCAGGTCGGCCAGATGCTGGCACGCATGCACTTGGCCGGGCGCGACTACCCGCGCCACCAGCCCAACCTGCGCGGCCTGTCCTGGTGGATCGAGACGGTGCCGGTGGTGGTGCCGCACATGGACGAGAGCGCCCGCCGGCTCATCGAGGACGAGCTGGCCTTCCAGCGCCATCTGGCCGAGACCGCCGGCTACCAGGCGCTGCCGCGCGGCCCGATCCACGCCGACCTGTTCCGCGACAACGTGATGTTCGACGGCCTGCCCGGCCACGAGAAGCTCACCGGCTTCTTCGACTTCTACTTCGCCGGCGTCGACACCTGGCTGTTCGACCTGGCCGTGTGCCTGAACGACTGGTGCATCGACCTGCCCACCGGCCGCCTCGACGAGGACCGCGCCAGCGCGATGGTCGCCGCCTACGACGCCGAATGCCCGCTGAGCGCCGACGAGCTGCGTCTGCTGCCGGCGATGATGCGCGCCGGCGCGCTGCGCTTCTGGACCTCGCGGCTGTGGGACTTCCACCTGCCGCGCGAGGCCTCGATGCTCAAGCCGCACGACCCGACCCACTTCGAGCGGGTGCTGCGCGAGCGCGTGGCCAACCCGTGGCACTGGGTGCGCGGCTGAACGCCGCACCGGAGCCGCGACGATGAAGCTGCGCCAGACCACGCCGCGCGACGGCCTGCGCTGGATGCTCGCCGGCGTGAGCCGGCTGCGCGCTGCGCCGATGGCGCTGACCGGCCTGTTCGCCGCGGCGATGTTCACGCTGTCGCTGCTGCTGGGCCTGCCCGGGCTGGGCGGGCTGCTGGTGGCGGCGCTGATGCCGGCGCTGACCGCCGGCTGGCACGAGGTCGGCCGGGCGATGCAGTCCGGCGAGATGCCGCGGCTGACGCAGCTGCTGGTGCCGCTGCGCGGCCCGGCCCGGCCGACGCTGCTCGGCCTGGGCCTGCTGCACGCCTTCGGCGCCTGGATGCTGCTGGCGCTGGGCGACCTGCTCGACCCCGGCATGGCCGAGGCCTGGGAAGCCTTCCACGACAGCGAGGCGGCCAGCGACGCGATGCTGGCGACGGTGGCGACGCTGCAGCAGGGCATGGTGCTGCGCGCGGCGCTGCTGATCCCGCTGGTGCTGCTGTTCTGGCATGCCCCGGTGGTGGCCACCCGCACCCAGGCCGGCCTGGCCAAGTCGCTGTTCGTCAGCGCCACCGCCACGCTGCGCCACCTCGGCGCGATGGTGGTCTACGGCCTGTGCTGGATCGGCGCGGACCTGCTGCTGTCGGCGGTGCTGGCCGCGCTGGTGACGCTGCTCGGCCTGGGCCCGGCCGGCATGGTGCTGGTGATGCCCGCGGCACTGATGTTCTCGGCCGCCTTCTACGCCTCGCTGCAGGCCAGCATCGACGGCTGCATCGATTTCGAGGATTGAACCTCAGCCCTCGCGCACGTCCGCCACCGGCTGCGCGCCGAAGTCCGGCCGCTCCAGCCAGGCCAGCACCTTGGCGGCGGCCGCGTCGGCGCTGTCGAGCAGGCCGGCCGACTGCAGATGCACGAAGCGGCCGTGGTCGGGGAAGCCGGCCGGGTCGGCGCCGCGCAGCTGCACCTGCATGTCGGTGTCGATCACGCCCGGCGCCAGCGAGACGATGCGCGCCGGGTGTGCGCCGGCGGCCTCCTCCAGCGCGACCGCGCGGCTGAAGTGGTCCATGCCGGCCTTGGCGGCGCAGTAGGCGGCGCTGCCGGCCATCGCGCGCCGGCCCAGGCCGGACGAGAGGTTGAGCACCCGCACCTCGCCACCAGCACGCGCCGCCCAGCCGGCGGTCGCGCCCAGCAGCGCGGCCGTCAGCAGCATCGGCGCCTCCAGGCCGACGCGCAGCGCGGCCGACAGCGCTGCAGCCGTGTCCTCGCCGAGCGGGCCGATGCGCGGGATCACGCCGGCATTGTTGATCAGCGTGACGCGGCGCCAGCGCACCGGCGGCTGCGCGGCCAGCCAGGCCGACAGCCGCGCGGCCGCCGCTGGCGGGTCGGACAGATCCAGCGGCCAGGCCTCGCAGCGGCCGTCGGCCGGCGTCGGCGACACGGCGCCGCGCGCGATGGCGATCAGGTGCAGCGCCGGATCGGGATCGGCGAGCAGCCGGCGCAGCATCGCCGCACCGAGCCCGCGCGAGGCGCCGGTCAGGATGACGAGGTGCCCGGCCTCGCAGGCCGGGGCGGACGGGGTCGGAAGCGGTTCGCGGGCAGTCATGCGCCGGCATTGTCCGCGCGAGCGCTGCCGCCGTTAAGCATCGCCTGCCTAGAATCCTCGACACGTCCGACCTCGCCTGTCACCGACCGCCGCCATGACGCCGACCTCACGCTCCCCTTCCCCTCCTGCCTGCGCGCATGACGCGCTGGCGACGCGGCTGCGCCGCAACCGGCTCGAGCGGCGCGACCTGCTGTGGCTGCTCGGTGCCGGCACGGTCGCGGCCGCGCTGCCCGGCTGCGCGGCGCTGCCGGCCGGCGGCGCGGGCGAGGCGCAGGAGCGCCAGACCGACACGCAGCAGGCCGCCTGGCAGTTCTCGCAGGACCTCGGCGCGGTGCAGGACGACGCGGTCAGCGACTACATCGCCCAGGTCGGGCTCGCGCTGATGGCGCGCATGCCGCGCCAGGACCTGGCCTACAGCGGCCGCGTGCTCAACGCCCACCACGACAACGCCTACACCTTTCCCGGCGGCGCCACCGGGGTGACGCGCGGCCTGCTGGTCGACCTGCAGGACGAGGCGGAGCTGGCGGCGCTGCTCGGTCACGAGCTCGGCCACGTCAATGCCCGCCACGCCGGCCCGTCGCCGGGCCAGACGCCGATGGCCCGGGCCGCCGCGACCTCGCTGAACGCGGCGGCGCAGAACGCCGCCGGCTCGCCGCCCCTCGGCCCGGGCACGCAGATCGGCGCCAGCGCGCTGCTGCCGGGCTACTCGCGCGAGCAGGAACGCCTGGCCGATGCGCTCGGCCAGGCCGGCATGGCCGCGGCGGGCTATCCGGCCTCCGGCATGGTGCAGCTGCAGCAGCGGCTGGTGGCGCGCCACCGCGAGCGTCCCGGGCTGCTCGAGACGATGTTCGTGTCGCATCCGATGAGCGAGGAGCGCCTGGAGCGCAGCCGCGAGCGGGCCGAGACGCTGCATGCGGCCACGCTGAAGGCCCCGGCCCGGCGCGAGCGCTTCATGGACTCGATCGCCAGCCTGCGCCGCATCGCCCCGGCGATCCAGGCCTGCAGGAACGGCGAGCTGGCGATGAGCCGCCGCGCCCACGCCGAGGCCGGCGAGCAGTTCGCGCTGGCGCTGAAGACCGCGCCGCGCGACTACGCCGCGCACCTGCGCATGGCGCAGTGCCTGCAGGCGCAGGAGCGCCCGCGCGAGGCGCTGGCCGTGGCCGAGACGGCCCGCGCGATCTGTCCGCAGGAGGCGCAGGCGCACCGGCTGGCGGCCGCGCTGCACCTGGGCCTGCGCGAGCCCGGTGCCGCGCTCGACGCGCTGGAGCAGCACGACCGGGTGCTGCCGGGCGATCCGGGCGTGCTGTTCATGAAGGCCGTCGCGCTCGACGGCATGGGCCAGGGCCGGCGCGCGGCCGAGCACTACGCGCGCTGTCTGCAGGTCAGCCGCCAGGGCGAGGCCGCACGCTTCTCCGCGGCGCGGCTGCAGTCGATGGGGTACACGCTGTGAGCGCGCGCGGCAACGGGCGGATGATCGCGGGCCTGCTGACGGGCACGCTGCTGTTCCTGGTGATCGCGCTGACCGGACCGGCGCTGTGGCAGATGCTGCACCCGGGCCCGGTCGGCGACGGCGCGGCCACCGTGGCCACGCGCGACCTGCCCTGGCAGATCGAGACGCTCGAGGACGGCGGCACGCGGGTCTTCGGGGTGCGTCCGGGCCAGGACACGATCGCGAGCATCGCCTCGACCTGGCCGGCCGAGACCGCCGACATGAAGGTCGCGCTGGTGCGCGATCCGCAGGGGCGGCTGACGCTGGAGGCCTATCTGGAGAACGTGCGCGCCGGCTTCGTGCAGGGCCGCGTCGTGCTGACCGGCCAGGCGGACGACGCGACGCTGCGGCGCTGGGAATCGCGCGCCAGCGCACGCGAGCCCCAGCCCAGCGGCAGCTACCGGCTGACGCTGCGGGCCGAGGACGAGGCGCAGGCCCGCGGCGCGACGCTCGTCGCGCTGGCCTTCCTGCCGGCGGCGCGCATCGACGAGGCCGCCGCGACCGAGCGCTTCGGCGCGCCGGCCGAGCGCATCGCCGGCCCGGACGGCATGGTGAACCTGCTCTACCCGGCCCGGGGCCTGTCGATCTCGCTCGATCCGCAGGGGCGCGGCAAGCCGGTGCTGCAGTACGTCGCGCCGCGCGACTTCGCCACGCGCCTGCGCGCGCCGCTGCTGCAGGCGCCCCGTCCGGGCGCCTGAGTCGGCGAGAATCGGCGCTCCATCCACCCCACTTCCGCGCCATGTCACTGTTCGATTCGTTCTCCGGCCCGTCGTCCTCGCCGGCCGGCTCCGGCTCGACCTCCGCGATGGATGTCGTCGACTACGAGATCAAGGGCTCCGAGATGCAGTTCGTCGAGGTCGAGCTCGACCCCGGCGAGGCGGCCATCGGCGAGGCCGGCAGCCTGATGTTCATGGAGGGCGGCATCCAGATGGACACCGTCTTCGGCGACGGCGGCAGGCAGCAGGGCGGCGGCTTCATGAGCAAGCTGCTCGGCGCGGGCAAGCGCCTGATCACCGGCGAGTCGCTGTTCACCACCGTCTACACCAACGGCGCCGCGCGCAAGCAGCGCGTCGCCTTCGCCGCGCCCTACCCCGGCAAGATCATCCCGATGGACCTGCGCCAGCTCGGCGGTACGCTGATCTGCCAGAAGGACGCCTTCCTGTGCGCGGCGCGCGGCGTCTCGCTGGGCATCTTCTTCCAGCAGAAGCTGTCGGTGGGCTTCTTCGGCGGCGAGGGCTTCATCATGCAGAAGCTCGACGGCGACGGCCTGGCCTTCGTGCACGCCGGCGGCACCGTGGTGCGCCGCGAGCTCCAGCCCGGCGAGACGCTGCTGATCGACACCGGCTGCGTCGTCGCGTTCACGCCGAACGTGAACTTCGAGATCCAGTACGTCGGCAAGATCAAGACGGCCCTCTTCGGCGGCGAGGGCCTGTTCTTCGCGAAGATGACCGGGCCGGGCACGGTGTGGCTGCAGAGCCTGCCGTTCTCGCGCCTGGCGAGCCGGGTGTTCGCCGCGGCGCCGCAGATGGGCGGCAGCCGCGAGGAAGGCTCGATGCTGGGCGGTCTGGCCGGTGGCACGCTGCTCGGCGGCCTGCTCGGCGGCGGCGACGACGACTGACCGTCGCCGTCCGGCCTTCAGCGCACCACCAGCACCGGCACGGTGCTGTGGGTCAGCACCTTCTGGGTCTCGCTGCCCAGCAGCAGCGCGGCCACGCCGCGGCGGCCGTGCGAGGCCATGACGATCAGGTCGGCGCCCTGGTCCTTGCCGAAGTCGATGATCGCCTCCCAGGGATGGGCGGCCTCGACGGTGGCGGCATGGCATTCGACGCCGGCGGCCGCGCAGGTCGCCTTGACCTGGTCGATGTGCTTGACGGCGATGCGCTCCTGCGCGTCGAAGAACTCCTGCGGCGGGATCGGCTGCATCTCGGTGATCGCGCTGTACGGGAAGGGTTCCTTGACCGCCAGCGTCACCAGCTTCGCGCCGAAGGCCTTGGCCATCGCCACCGCGGTCTCGATCGCCTTGGCGGTGATCTCCGAGCCGTCGGTCGGCACCAGAATGCTCTTGTACATGATCGGAACTCCTGCAGACGCAAAAAAGGGATGGACCGATCATGCGCCGCGCCGCCGGGCGCGGCTTGAGCAACGTCAAGAACCACGCCGACTGCAAGGACGGCGTCAGCCTCGGGCCACCGGCCGCGCCGGATCGCGGCACCACTCGCTCCACGAGCCCGCGTAGAGCGCGCCGCCGGGCAGGCCGGCCACCGCCATCGCCAGCAGGTTGTGGCAGGCGGTCACGCCCGAGCCGCACTGGTGCACCACCGCACGCGCACCGGCCAGGCCCTGGAAGGCCGCGCGCAGCGCCTCGGGCGGCAGGAAGCGGCCGTCCGGCCCGAGGTTGGCGCTGAAGGGACGGTTCAGCGCGCCGGGAATGTGGCCGGCCACCGGATCGAGCGGCTCGACATCGCCGCGGTAGCGCTCGGGCGCGCGCGCATCCAGCAGCGCGACGCGGCCCAGCTGCGCCGCCAGCGCGTCGGCGGTCAGGCGCAGGCCCGCCGGCTCGGGCTCGAGCGGCCAGGCGGGCGCGGCCGCGGGGGGGGCGACCTCGCCAGGCTCCAGCGCGCCGCCGGCCGCGCGCCATGCGGCCAGGCCGCCGTCGAGCACCCGCACGTCGCGCGCGCCGATCCAGCGCAGCATCCACCAGGCGCGCGCGGCGAACATGCCGCCCTGCGCGTCGACCAGCACCACCGGCGTGTCCGGCGTCAGGCCGAGCCGTGCGGCGGTGGCGGCGAAGACTTCGCGCGTCGGCAGCGGATGGCGCCCGCCGCACAGCGCGGGCACGCCGTCCTTGGCGCTCAGGTCGCGGTCCAGGTGCAGGTAGTGCGCGCCGGGCAGATGGCCCTCGCGCCAGGCGGCCTCGCCGGCCTCCGGCCGGGCCAGGTCGAAGCGCACGTCGAACACGCGCACCGTGCCCAGCGCGGCCTTCAGCGCCTCGGCGGAGATCAGCGGGGAGGAGGAGTCGGGGGAAGTCGTCATGGTGTGGAGCGGCAGGTCAGGACTCGAGATCGGGCGGCAGCGTATCGGACGCATTCTGGCGCGGCGCGGCCCCGGCATGGCGCAGACGGGTCGCGGCGATGCCCGCGCCGATCACCATCACCATGCCCAGCAGCGCCAGCGGATGCACCGGATCGTCGAACAGCAGCACGCCCCAGGCGAAGGAGAAGGCGATGCCCAGGTACTGCAGGCTGGCATTGACCAGCGGCCGGCCGATGGAGAAGGCGCGCGTCATCGCCAGCTGCGCGGCGGTGGCGAACACGCCCACCGCCAGCACCAGCAGCAGGCCGCGCAGGTCGTGGCCGCCGCTGGCGCCGCCCTGCAGCAGCGTCAGCACCAGACCGGCGAGCGTGCCGGCGCAGGAGAAATAGAAGACCACCCGCGTCTCGGGCTCGCCGGCACGGCCCAGCGCGGTGATCTGCAGATAGGCCAGCGCCGAGAGCATGCCCGAGAACAGGCCCACGACGCCGAACCAGAGCTGGTCGCGGTCGATGCTCGGGCGCAGGATCGCCGCCACGCCGACGAAGCCGGCCAGCACGGTCGCCACCAGCCGCGCGTCCACCCGCGCGCCGCCCAGCAGCACCGAGCCGCCGATCAGGAACATCGCCATCCAGATCGGCGACATGTAGTTGAGCGTCATCGCGGTGGCCAGCGGCAGGCCGCCGATCGCGTAGAACCACAGGCACAGCGCCGACACGCCGACGATGCTGCGCCACAGGTGCATGCCCGGCACGGCGGTGCGCAGCGACTCGCCGCGCACGCGCACCAGCACCGCCATCACCACCGCGCCGACCAGGCCGCGGTACATCACGATCTCGCCGGTGCCGAACTGCGTGCTGGCGAGCTTGACGCACACGCCCATCAGCGAAAAGAGAAGGGAGGCCAGGACCATCAGCAGCGGGGCGTTCATGCCCGGCATGCTAACGGCCCGGGCCTCCCCGGGTCGGCGACGCGCGGCGGCCGTCAGGGGCCGCCGGCGGCGATCAGTGCGCGAACATCAGTCCTTGAAGTCCATGACGCGGCGATACCACTCGTGGAAGTGCTGCATGCCGTCCTCCATCGGGCTCTGGTAGGGGCCGACCTCGTTGTCGCCGCGCTCCATCAGCGCGCGGCGGCCGGCGTCCATGCGCTCGGCGATCTCGTCGTCCTCGATGCAGGTCTCCATGTAGGCGGCCTGCTGGGCCTCGATGTACTCGGGCTCGAAGGCGATGATCTCCTCGGGGTAGTAGAACTCCACCGTGTTGAGCGTCTTCTGCGGGCCCAGCGGGAACACCGTCGACACCGTCATCACGTTCGGATACCACTCGATCATGATGTGCGGGTAGTAGGTCAGCCAGACCGCGCCGTGCTTCGGCGCGACGCCGTCCTGGTAGCGCATGACCTGCTCGTGCCAGCGCTCGTAGACCTTGGAGCCGGGCTTGCCCAGCGCCTGGCCGATGCCCGGCGCGGTGCCCACCGTCTGCACCGAGTACTCGCGGCCCATCTCCCAGCGCAGGTCGTCGCAGGTGACGAAGTTGCCCAGGCCGGGATGGAAGGGCACGACGTGGTAGTCCTCCAGATAGACCTCGATGAAGGTCTTCCAGTTGTAGTTGCACTCGTGCTGGATGACGTTGTGGAACTGGTAGCCCTCGAAGTCGAGGACGTCCTTCGGGCCCAGGTCCGCCAGATCGGCGGCGACGTCGCGGCCGTTGTCCTCGAAGATCAGGCCGTTCCAGGTGCGCACCGGATAGTTGCGCAGGTTCAGGCACGGATCGTCGCTGAAGTGCGGCGCGCCGATCAGCTTGCCGGCCAGGTCGTAGGTCCAGCGGTGGAGCGGGCAGACGACGTTGCTGCCGGTGTTGCCGCGCCCCTTGAGCATGACGGCCTGGCGGTGCCGGCAGACGTTGGAGACCAGCTCGACGCCCTTGTCGGTGCGGATCAGCGCACGGCCCTCCCGTTCCTGCGCAAGCGCATGGAAGTCACCCCGCGCCGGGACCATCAGCTCGTGCCCGACATAGCGGGGACCGGCATCGAAGATGAGTTTCATCTCCCGCTCGTGGAGCACCGGGTCGAAATAGCTGGTCACCGGAAGTTGGGTGCGGCTGCGAAGGAGAGCTTGCTGTGTGCTCAGGTCGGACATGATCCCCAGGATCTCCAAAAATCCATGTCGAACCACCACCCCCTTGGAACGGTCCCAGGCCACTGGGCGCTTGCCGTATGGAAGGCACGAAATCGCAGCGGATGCTGCAGGACCGGGGTGGGCGGGTCTGCCCAGGGCGAACCGCGCATTGTAGCCGAGCCCGCCGTTGCGGGTCGACGGGGTGCAGCTCGAAGGTGTCGCGCGGGCAGGATGTTGATCGGGAACAACATCGGCGGAAATTTCATTTCCGCTGAGTCGGCCGACCGGACGCCGGGGCATCTTCGCGGCAATGCACCATGACGGGGGTGCGCGCGCCCTACAATCGAGGCCTTTCCCCAGACGCCATGCCCAAGAGCGCCCCCGAACCCTCCTCCAACGAGCCCGAAAGCTACGAAAGCGCGCTGGCCGAACTCGAACGGCTGGTGCAGTCGATGGAGTCCGCCCAGCTCCCGCTCGACCAGCTGCTCGACGGCTACCGCCGCGGCGCCGAGCTGCTCGGTTTCTGTCGCACCCGGCTCGACGCGGTGGAGACCCAGGTGCGGATGCTCGACGAAGGGCAGCTCAAACCCTGGAGCGATCCCTCATGAAGCGCCCTGCCTTCGATGACTGGGTGGCTGCGCAGCTGTCGGCGGTCGAGACCGCGCTGAGCACCCATGTCCGCGCAGATGCCCCGGCCAGCCTCGGACTGGCGATGCGCTACGGCGTGCTCGACGGCGGCAAGCGCCTGCGCCCGCTGCTCGTGCTGGCCGCGGCCGAAGCCGTCGGCGGCCACGCCGAGGCGGCGATGCGCGCGGCCTGCGCGGTCGAGCTGATCCACGCCTACTCGCTGATCCACGACGACATGCCGTGCATGGACAACGACGTGCTGCGCCGCGGCAAGCCGACGGTCCATGTCGAGTTCGGCGAGGCCCAGGCCATGCTGGCCGGCGACGCGATGCAGGCGCTGGCCTTCGAGGTGCTGACTCCGCCTGACGAGCACGGCCGCGAGGTGGTGCCCCCGGCGCTGCAGGCGCGGCTGTGCAGCCTGCTGGCACGCGCCTCCGGCGTCGAGGGCATGGCCGGCGGCCAGGCGATCGACCTGGCCAGCGTCGGCCGTCCGCTCGCCGAGCCGCAGCTGCAGGACATGCACCGGCGCAAGACCGGCGCGCTGCTGCAGGCCAGCGTGATGATGGGCGCGGCCTGCGGCGAGCTCTCGCCCGCGGCGGCGAAGGCGCTGTCGGACTACGGCTGGGCGATCGGCCTGGCCTTCCAGGTGGTCGACGACATCCTCGACTGCACCCAGGACTCCGAGGTGCTGGGCAAGACCGCCGGCAAGGACGCCGACCAGAACAAGCCGACCTATGTCTCGCTGCTCGGCCTCGACGGCGCACGCGAACGCGCCGCGACGCTGCACGCGCGGGCCCGCGCCGCGCTCGAGGCCAGCGGCCTGGCCGACACCTCGACGCTGGCGGTGCTGGCCGACCGCGTCATCGACCGCGTCTCCTGAGCGCACGACGGACACCCCGCGATGAACCTGCCCACTCCGCTGCTCGACCGCATCCAGTCTCCCGCCGACGTGCGCCACCTCTCCCGGCTCGAGCTCAAGCAGCTCGCCACCGAGGTGCGCGACTACCTGCTGCGCAACGTGGCCCGCACCGGCGGCCACCTGTCGTCCAACCTCGGCACCGTCGAGCTGACGATCGCGCTGCACCATGTCTTCGACACGCCGGACGACCGCCTGGTCTGGGACGTCGGCCACCAGACCTATCCGCACAAGATCCTGACCGGCCGCAAGGAGCGCTTCCCGACGCTGCGCCAGGCCGGCGGCCTGTCGGGCTTCCCCAAGCGCGACGAGAGCGAGTACGACACCTTCGGCACCGCGCACTCCTCGACCTCGATCTCGGCGGCGCTGGGCATGGCGCTGGGCGCGCAGCTCAAGGGCGAGAGCCGCCACTGCGTGGCCATCATCGGCGACGGCGCGATGACCGCCGGCATGGCCTTCGAGGCGCTGAACAACGGCGGCATGCCGCACGCCGGCCGCGTACCCAACCTGCTGGTGGTGCTCAACGACAACGACATGTCGATCAGCCCGCCGGTGGGCGCGCTGAACAAGTACCTCGCGCGCCTGATGAGCGGGCGCTTCTACACGGCCGCGCGCGAGAGCGCCAAGCAGGTGCTGAGGAACGCGCCGCCGCTGCTGGAGCTGGCGCGCCGCTTCGAGGAGCACGCCAAGGGCATGGTCGTGCCCGGCACGATCTTCGAGGAGTTCGGCTTCAACTACGTCGGCCCGATCGACGGCCACGACCTCGACGCGCTGATCCCGACGCTGGAGAACCTGCGCGACAAGAAGGGCGCGCAGTTCCTGCACGTCGTCACCAAGAAGGGCTACGGCTACCGCCTCGCCGAGGCCGACCCGATCGCCTACCACGGCCCGGGCAAGTTCGACCCGGCCGTCGGCCTGGTCAAGCCGGCCGTCGCCCCGAAGCCCACCTTCACGCAGGTCTTCGGCCAGTGGCTGTGCGACATGGCCGCCGCCGACATGAAGCTCGTCGGCATCACGCCGGCGATGCGCGAGGGCTCGGGCATGGTCGAGTTCCACCGCCGCTTTCCCGACCGCTACCACGATGTCGGCATCGCCGAGCAGCACGCGGTCACCTTCGCCGGCGGCCTGGCCTGCGAGGGCCTGAAGCCGGTGGTGGCGATCTACTCGACCTTCCTGCAGCGCGCCTACGACCAGCTGATCCACGACGTGGCGCTGCAGGACCTCGACGTGGTCTTCGCGCTGGACCGCGCCGGCCTGGTCGGCGCCGACGGCCCGACGCACGCCGGCGCCTACGACATCGCCTTCGTGCGCTGCATCCCGAAGATGGCGATGCTGACGCCCTCCGACGAGGCCGAGCTGCGCCGCGCGCTGACCACCGCCTACCGCCACGGCGGCCCGGTGGCGGTGCGCTACCCGCGCGGCAGCGGCGTCGGTGCCGAGGCCGGCCGCGAGTTCGACGAGATCGAGTGGGGCAAGGGCGTGGTGCGCCGCGAGTCGACGCTGCCCGCGGGCCGCCGCCGCGTGGCCATTCTCGCCTTCGGCACGCTGCTGCACCCCGCGCTGGCCGCGGCCGAGAAGCTCGACGCGACGGTGGCCGACATGCGCTTCGTCAAGCCGCTCGACGGCGCGCTCGTCGAGCAGCTCGCCCGCAGCCACGACGCGCTGGTGACGATCGAGGAAGGCTGCACGATGGGCGGCGCCGGCTCCGCCGTCACCGAGCACCTCAACGCCGTCGGCCTGACCGTGCCGGTGCTGCAGCTCGGCCTGCCCGACCGCTTCGTCGACCACGGCGATCCGGCGGCGCTGCTGGCGCAGTGCGGCCTGGACGCCGCCGGCATCGAGGCCTCGATCACCGAGCGCTTCCTGGCGCCCGCGGCCCAGGCGCACCTGCGCCCGGTGGCCAACGGCTGAGGCTCGTCCGTCATCAGAACTGATGACGAAGTTTTTCCGACTTGAGCAGATTTTCATGATTCGGGAGGCACACTGACCGGGTTCATCCATGACATCCGTCACAAAGACAGGAGGCTCACATGACCCGTCACGCCCCGAATCCGATGCGCCCTCTGGCCCTGCTGCTGGCCGGCGCCGGTCTCGCCCTGAACGCCGGCGCCGCGCGCGTCGGTGACGTCGTCTCGATGGATGCGCCGGCCGTGGCCGCGCAGTCGTCGGGCACCTGGTCGGCGGCCGACTATGCGTCGGCCCGCTCGGTCACCCCCACGGTCGGCTTCCTGCCGGCCCAGGCCTTCGACTACAACGCGGCGGTCTCGACCGCAGCCACCACGCCGGTCGTCTCCAGCTCGCCGGCGCTGCCGCCGACGCTCGGCGCACGCGGCCTGCAGCAGATCCTGCCCTTCACCTCGTCGGTCGACACGAGCGGCGGCATCACGCCGTCGGCCGTCGGCACCGGCGCGATCCAGTTCACCTCCTCGCGCGTGGCCGCGACCGCCGGGGAAGAAGCCGCCTGGCCGCGCAGCGCCGCCGGCAAGCTCTACTTCAAGATCGGCACCGGCAGCTACATGTGCACCGCCTCGCTGATCAAGCCGGGCATCGTGCTGACGGCCGGCCACTGCGTGCACAGCGGCAACGGCCTGGCCTCGGGCTGGTACAACAGCTTCCAGTACATCCCGTCCTTCCGCAGCGGCTCGGCGCCGTTCGGCACCTGGTCGAGCTGGGCGAACGTCTACACGACGACAAACTGGTTCAGCGGCGGCGGCGGCGTGCCCAACACCCGCGACTGGGCGCTGATCGTCCTGAACCGCAACGCCAGCCTGAAGCGGGTCGGCGACTACACCGGCACGCTGGGCGTCCAGTACCCGGCGATGATCGGCAAGCATGCGACCGTGATCGGCTATCCCGGCAACCTCGACTCCGGCGGGGTGATGCACCGGGTCGACAGCATGGTCAACAACTACGGCTCGCTGAACAACGGCATCTGGGGATCGGACATGCAGGGCGGCTCCAGCGGCGGCCCGGTCGTTCTCAACTACCGCGTCAACTACGCCGACAGCTCGTCCCTGCCGCAGGACAACAGCGCCAACATGGCCGTCTCGGTCGTCTCGTGGGGCTACACGAATGCCGCGGTCAAGGTCCAGGGCGGCTCGCAGTTCGACAGCACGCTCGGGTCGATGCTGACGTCCGCCTGCACCGCCTATCCCTGGGCCTGCTGAACCGGCCCGGCCAGATCAGGAAACGGGCCGGGACATCCGGTCGGCCAGCGCCTGCGGCGGCGCCGGCAGATCGGGTATCCTTGGCGCCCTCGCATGCCCCGCTTGCACCGACCGCCCGGTTGTGATACTGCTTGGGGTATCGAATGCCATAACCGGTTCCGAGCCCCGCGCCGAGATCCGGTGACGGACCGGACGGGGCCTGGGGCGCCGCGCGGTCCGATCCGCTCTGATCTGCCCCAGCCCCCTGACCTGCCGCCATGAAAGCCTTCAACGAAGAGACCGTGCTCTCGGTGCATCACTGGACCGACCGCCTGTTCAGCTTCACCACCACCCGCGACACCGCGTTCCGGTTCTCCAACGGTCACTTCGTGATGATCGGCCTGCCGGTCGATGGCAAGCCGCTGCTGCGCGCCTACTCGATCGCCAGCCCGAACTGGGAAGAGACGCTGCACTTCTTCTCGATCAAGGTGCCGGACGGCCCGCTGACCTCGCGTCTGCAGCACCTGCAGCCGGGCGACAAGATCCTGGTCGGCCGCAAGCCGACCGGCACGCTGCTGCTCGACTACCTGAACCCCGGCAAGCACCTCTACCTGTTCGGCACCGGCACGGGCCTGGCTCCGTGGCTGTCGATCATCCAGGATCCGGAAACCTACGAGCGCTTCGAGAAGGTCATCCTGGTCCACGGCTGCCGCGAGGTCGCCGAGCTGGCCTACCAGGACCTGTTCAAGAGCCTGCCCCAGCACGAGTTCCTCGGCGAGATCATCGGCGACAAGCTGATCTACTGCCCGACCGTGACCCGCGAGCCCTTCGAGCGCCAGGGCCGCATCACCGACCTGATCAACGACGGCCGCCTGTGGACCGACTTCGGTCTGCCGGCGCTGAACCCGACGGACGACCGCGTGATGATCTGCGGCAGCCCGGCCATGCTGCGCGACCTGAAGAAGATGCTGGAAGAACGCGGCTTCGCCGAGGGCAACACCACCAAGCCGGGCGACTTCGTCATCGAGCGCGCCTTCGCCGAGCAGTGATCCCACGCACCCCACGCCGCATCAGGCTCGCCTGAAACGAAAAAAGCGCGACCCGGTGTCGCGCTTTTTTTCGTCATGCCGGACCAGGGTGTCCACAATCCCTGTGGATAACCCTGGGGATGACCCGCCCATCGGCCCTACAAGCCCTTGATCTGAAAGGCATTCTTCTGGAATGCCCGATATTTCAGCAGCATGGCGGCCTGGCCGCCCGGAACGGGTCCCCGTCAGGGAAGGATCACTTCGCGGCGGCGACCATGAAGTCGATCGCGGCGCTGATCTGCTCGTCGCTCAGCTTCGGGTTGCCGCCCTTGGCCGGCATGGCGTTCTTGCCATTGAGCGCCGACTTCAGCAGCGCGTCCTTGCCGGTCTTGATGCGCGGCTCCCAGGCGGCCTTGTCACCGAACTTCGGCGCGTTGGCCAGGCCGGCGGCGTGGCACATCGCGCAGTTCTGGTTGTAGACCTCCTTGCCGTCGGCATTGGCATGGGCCAGGCCGGCGGTCATCGTCAGGGCAGCAGCCAGCACGGGCAGGGCAAAGAACTTCATGGAGTCTCCTCGGTACGGGGCGTTGATCAGAGAGCGGACGGGACCGGTCGGCAAGCCGTCCGCGCCGCGGCCTCAACAGCAAGCCGCGTGCCGTGATTCAACGCGACCGCCACCGCCGTGGTGACAGTGCTAACCCTGTACCGGAAAGGCCCGAGCCGTCCGCGCTGGAACACCCGGCCCGGGCAGTGCGCAACTCCGTGACAGATGCGCTCAGGCGGAGGCTGCGCCGTCCCGGTACGGTCCCATGCGCAGCAGCCGCATCGCGTTGTCCTTGAGGATCAGCGGCTTGACGCGGTCCTTGAAGCCGGCCTCGTCGAAGTCCTTCATCCAGCGCTCGGGCGTGATGAGGGGATAGTCCGAGCCGAAGAGCATGCGGTCGCGCAAAAGCGTGTTGGCGTACTGCACCAGCTGCTGCGGGAAGTACTTCGGGCTCCAGCCCGAGAGGTCGATCCAGACGTTGGGCTTGTGCAGCGCCAGCGACAGCGCCTCGTCCTGCCACGGCCAGCTCGGGTGGGCGATGACGATCTCCATGTCGGGGAAGTCGATCGCCACGTCCTCCAGCAGCATCGGGTTGGAGTTCTGCAGACGCAGGCCGCCGCCGCAGCGCATCCCGGAGCCGATGCCCGAGTGGCCCGAGTGGAAGATCGCCGGCAGCTTGTGCTCGGCGATGACCTCGTAGATCGGCCAGGCCATGCGGTCGTAGGGCAGGAAGTCCTGCACCGTCGGATGGAACTTGAAGCCGCGCACGCCATGCTCCTCGATCAGGCGACGCGCCTCGCGCGCGCCCATCTTCCCCTTGTGCGGGTCGATCGAGGCGAAGGCCACCATCATGTCCGCGTTGGCCTTCGCCGCCTCGCAGATCTCCTCGTTGGGAATGCGCCGGCGGCCCAGCTTGCTCTCGCTGTCGACGGTGAACATCACCAGGCCGATCCTGCGCTCGCGGTAGTAGGCGACCGTCTCGGCGATGGTCGGGCGCCGGTTCGAGCCGAAGTACTTGTCGGCGGCGCGGTCGTACTCCTCGCCGTAGTTGTCGAACGGATTCCAGCACGACACCTCGGCATGGGTGTGGATGTCGATCGCGATCAGGTCATCGGTGTTCATCGGCGGGGTCCAGTCCTGGGGCAGTCTTGCGGGCGGTGTCACGGGAAATTTGCTTAAATTCTGTAATCAAAAAAGCATCCCGCACCGAGGGTTTACCCGCAAGAACACGACTCATCAAGGCTAAAGATTGCAGATCAAGGGTTTCCATGGGGGTGTTCATCGCAGCCAGATACTTATATTTCCTAAGCATCAAGCGACAGCGAAACGAGTCCTCACGACATGAGCACGCCTGCCCCCGACGCCACCTTCATCCCCGCCACCGGCCTGCTGGCCGGCCTGGACCTGCTGCAGGTCAGCCAGGACGGCGCGGTGCTGCACATCCGCCTGAACCGCCCGGTCAAGCGCAACGCCATCAACGACGGCCTGATCGCACAGCTGCACACCGCCTTCGTCAACCTGCCCGCCGACGTGCGTGCGGTGGTGGTCAGCGGCGAGGGCGCGCACTTCTGCGCCGGGCTGGACCTCTCCGAGCTGGTCGAGCGCGACATCCACGCCGCGATCCTGCACTCGCGCGGCTGGCACGCCGCCTTCGACGCGATCCAGTACGGCCGCGTGCCGGTGATCGCGGTGCTGCACGGCGCGGTGGTCGGCGGCGGGCTGGAGCTGGCGGCGTCCTGCCACATCCGCGTCGCCGAGGACTCGGCCTACTTCGGCCTGCCCGAAGGCCAGCGCGGCATCTTCGTCGGCGGCGGCGGCTCGGTGCGCATCCCGCGCCTGATGGGCGCGGCGCGCATGACCGACATGATGCTGACCGGCCGCGTCTTCGACGCCGACCAGGGCGAGCGCTACGGCGTCGTCAACTACCGCGTCGGCGACGGCGCCGGCCTGGCCAAGGGCATCGAGCTGGCCCGGAAGATCGCCGGCAACGCGCCGATGACGGCGTTCGCGGTGATGCACGCGCTGCCGCGCATCGTCGAGATGAGCCCGTCGGAGGGCCTGTTCGCCGAATCGCTGATGGCCGCCTCGGCCAGCAACACGCCCGAGGCGCAGGCGCGGCTGCGCGCCTTCCTCGAAGGCCGGGCCGGCAAGGTCGTGAAGGAGTGAACGCGATGCATGTCGACACCCCTGCCCGCTACCGCCACGCCGAGGTCGGCGGCTGCGTCGACGCGACGATCGAGGCCCGCGCCGACGGCACGACCGTGCTGCGCTCGACCGAGGCGCTGGGCTGGTTTCCCGACCGGCTGACCGACTGCCTGGAGCAGTGGGCCGCCGAGGCGCCGTCGCGCATCTTCGTCGCCCGGCGCGTCCACGGCGGCGACTGGCGCCGCATCAGCTACGCGACGATGCTGGCGCGGGTGCGCGCCATCGGCCAGGCGCTGACCGACCGCGGCCTGTCGGCCGAGCGGCCGGTGATGATCCTGTCGGACAACGACATCGAGTACCTGACGCTGGCGCTGGGCGCGATGTGGGCCGGCGTGCCCTACGTGCCGGTGTCGCCGGCCTACTCGCTGGTGTCGCAGGACCACGGCAAGCTGCGCCACATCGCCGCGACCGTCACGCCGGGCCTGGTGTTCGCCGCCAGCGCCGCCTACGGCCGCGCCATCGAGGCGGTGTTCGCGCCCGACGTCGAGGTGGTGCTCGGCGCCGGCACGCTCGAAGGCCGCGAGGTCACGCCCTTCGACGACCTGCTGGCGACCGCGCCGCAGGCCTCGGGCGAGGCCGCGCATGCGGCGGTCGGCGCAGACACCATCGCCAAGTTCCTGTTCACCTCCGGCTCGACCAAGCTGCCCAAGGCGGTCATCAACACCAACCGGATGATCTGCGCCAACCAGCAGATGATCCGCCAGTGCCTGCGCTTCCTCGCCGAGGAGCCGCCGGTGCTGGTCGACTGGCTGCCGTGGAACCACACCTTCGGCGGCAACCACAACGTCGGCATCGTGCTCTACAACGGCGGCACGCTCTACATCGACGACGGCAAGCCGACGCCCAAGGGCATGGCCGAGACGCTGCGCAACCTGCGCGAGATCTCGCCGACGGTCTACTTCAACGTCCCGAAGGGCTTCGAGGAGATCGCCACGGCGATGGAGACCGACGAGCAGCTGCGGCGCACGCTGTTTGCCCGCGTGCGCGCCTTCATGTTCGCCGGCGCCGGCCTGTCGCAGGCGGTCTGGGACCGGCTGGAGACGCTGGCCGAGGCGACGGTGGGCGAGCGCATCCGCATCATCACCGGCCTAGGCATGACCGAGACGGCCCCGTCGTGCACCTTCGCGGTCGGCACCGACGTGCGCTCGGGCTGGATCGGCCTGCCGGTGCCCGGCGTCGAGGTGAAGCTGGTGCGCGACGGCGCGGCCGACGATCCGCATGCCAAGACCGAGATCCGCTTCCGCGGCCCCAACGTGATGCCGGCCTACTGGCGCGCGCCGCAGCAGACCAGCGACGCCTTCGACGCCGACGGCTTCTACCGCACCGGCGACGCGGTGCGCTTCATCGATCCGGCCCACCCGAACCGCGGCCTGGTCTTCGACGGCCGCACCGCCGAGGACTTCAAGCTCTCGACCGGCACCTTCGTCAGCGTCGGCCCGCTGCGCGCCCGCGTCACGCTGGCCGGCGCGCCCTGCGTGCAGGACGTCGTCGTCACCGGGCTGAACCGCGACGAGATCGGCCTGCTGGTCTTCCCCCGCATCGACGAGTGCCGCCGGCTCGCCGCCGAGCTGGGCGAGCCGGCCGCGGCGACGCTGCCGGTGCCGGAGCTGCTGCACCTGCCCGCGGTGCGCGGATTCTTCCAGCAGCTCGCCGACCGGCTCTGGCGCGAGGGCACCGGCAGCGCCAACCGGCCGGCGCGGCTGCATGTGCTGGCCGAGCCGCCCTCGATCGACAAGGGCGAGGTCACCGACAAGGGCTCGATCAACCAGCGCGCCGTGCTGCAGCACCGCGACGCGCTGGTCGAGGCGATGTACGAAGGCCGCGAGAGCGATCCCTTCCTGATCCTGCCGCGCCGCTGATTCCGTCATCCCCGCGCAGGCGGGGCCCCACGAAAGACCCCCTCCCATGCAGATCCCAGGACACACCGCCCTCGTCACCGGCGGCGGCTCCGGCCTCGGCGCCGCGGTCGCCCGCGAACTGGCCCGCCAGGGCGCGAAGGTCGCGGTGCTCGACGTCAACGCCGCCGGCGCCGAGGCGGTGGCCGCCGAGATCGGCGGCCTGGCGCTGCGCTGCGACATCACCGACAGCGCCAGCGTCTCGGCCGCGCTCGATGCCGCCGAGGCCGCGCTGGGTCCCGCGCGCATGCTGATGAACATCGCCGGCATCGGCACCGCCAAGCGGGTGATCCAGCGCGACGGCTCGCCCGCGCCGCTGGAGGACTTCGAGCGCGTGGTGCGCGTCAACCTGCTGGGCACCTACAACATGGTCCGGCTGGCGGCCGCGCGCATCGCCCGGCTCGAGCCGCTGGAGGGCGCCGCCGGCGAGCGCGGCGTCATCGTCAACACCGCCTCGGTCGCGGCCTTCGACGGCCAGGTCGGCCAGGAGGCCTACGCGGCCAGCAAGGGCGGCGTGGTCGGCATGACGCTGCCGCTGGCGCGCGACCTGGCGCAGTGGGGCATCCGGGTTTGCACGATCGCGCCGGGCCTGTTCGCCACGCCGCTGATGAACGAGCTGCCCGAGGCGGTGCAGCAGTCGCTGGCCGCGGCGATTCCCTTCCCGAAGCGGCTGGGCGACCCGGCCGAGTTCGCGATGCTGGCGGCCCACATCGTCGCCAACGGCCACCTCAACGGCGAGGTCATCCGCCTCGACGGCGCGCTGCGGCTGGCGCCGCGCTGATCGCCCGCCTCGGACGCAGCCGACCCGGACGCGACCCGACGCTTCGCGGAGGCGTCACATAGACCGACCGGACGGTCGGGAATATCCGCATGGTCCTTGATTTCGCTCAACGGCACAGTGCCACCCACCTCACCGGACCCCGGAGGAAGACATGACGACGCAAAAGAACGCAAGCAAGCCGCTCCTGAAGACCCTGCTCGCCAGCGCGGCGCTGTGGGCGATGTCGGGCGCCGCGATGGCCGACATCACCATCGGCGTGTCGCTGCCGCTGACCGGGCCGGCCAGCGGCCTGGGCATTCCGATGGGCAATGCCATCAAGCTGTGGCCGACCTCGATCGCCGGCGAGAAGCTCAACGTCATCGTGCTCGATGACGCCACCGACCCGACCAAGGGCGTGCAGAACGCGCAGCGCTTCGTCACCCAGGACAAGGCCGACATCGTCATGGGCTCGGCCGCCACGCCGGTGGCCATCGCGATGGCCGACACCGTCGCGGCCGCCAGCACGCCGCACTTCATGTTCTCGCCGGCGGTGCTGCAGGCCGGCAAGGACGCCTGGGCCTTCCGGCTGCCGCAGTCCAACGCGGTGATGTCGCATGCGCTGCTGACGCACATGAAGAAGCTCGGCGTGAAGACCGTCGGCTTTCTCGGCTACACCGACGCCTACGGCGAGAGCTGGCTGAAGGACTTCCAGGCCGAGGCCGCGAAGATCGCGCCCGAGATCAAGGTGGTGGCCACCGAGCGCTTCGCCCGCTCCGACACCAGCGTGACCGCGCAGGCCCTCAAGCTGACGGCCGCCAACCCCGACGCGATGCTGATCGTGGCCTCGGGCTCGGGCGCGGCCATGCCGCACAAGGCCGTCGTCGAGCGCGGCTACAAGGGCAGGATCTACCAGACCCACGCCGCGGCCACCCGCGACCTGATGCGCGTCGGCGGCAAGGACGTCGAGGGCGCCTTCGTCGTCTCCGGCCCTGCGGTGATCGGCGATCAGCTGCCCGACAGCCATCCGTCGAAGAAGGTCGCGCTCGACTTCGTGCAGAAGTACGAGAAGGTCTACGGCCCGAACTCGCGCAACCAGTTCGCCGGCCACGCCTACGACGCCGCGCTGGTGCTCGAGAAGATCGTCCCGGTCGCGCTGAAGAAGGGCAGGCCCGGCACGCCGGAATTCCGCGCCGCGCTGAAGGAGGCCACCGAGACGATGGGCCGCACCGTCGTCTCGCACGGCGTCCTGAACTACGCGAAGGACAACCACTGGGGCTTCACCACCGAGACCGGCGTGATCCTGAAGGTGGTCAACGGCGACTGGAAGGTCGAGTAACAACCGCCCCGCCCGCGCCGCCGCCGGCCCGGGCCCGCACGAGACGAACCCATGGACCTCTCGATCGCAAGCATCCTCGCACTCGACGGGGTGACCAACGGCGCGGTCTACGCGCTGCTGGCCACCGCGACGGTGCTGCTCTTCGCCGTCACCCGGGTGATCTTCATCCCGCAGGGCGAGTTCGTCGCCTTCGGGGCGCTCACGCTGGCGCTGCTGCAGGCCGGCCGGGTGCCCGGCACCGTCTGGCTGCTGCTGATCATGGCGGGACTGGCGGCGCTGACCGGCCTGGTGCAGGGCCTGCGCCAGCGCCGCGCCACCGCGCTGCTGCTGCGCGAGGCGGCCCTGACGCTGGCGGTGCCGGTGGCGGTGTCGGCGCTGGCCGTCGTCGTCGCGCCGATGCAGCTGCCGCTGGTGGCGCAGGCGCTGCTGACGCTGGCCATCGTCACGCCGCTGGGCGGGCTGACCTACCGGCTCGCCTACGAGTCGCTGGCCGACGCCACCGTGCTGGTGCTGCTGATCGTCTCGGTGGGCGTGCATTTCGCGCTGATCGGCCTGGGGCTGCTGTTCTTCGGCGCCGAGGGCTTCCGCAACCCGAGCTTCTGGGACGAGCGCTTCGCCGCCGGGCCGCTGATGCTCTCGGGGCAGACGGTCATCATCTTCCTGGCCTCGGCAGCGCTGATCGTGATGCTGTGGCTGTTCTTCGAGCGCTCGCTCTACGGCAAGGCGCTGCGCGCGACCGCGGTCAACCGCCTGGGCGCGCGGCTGATGGGCATCTCGACGGTGCAGGCCGGGCGGCTGAGCTTCACGATGGCGGCCTTCATCGGCGCGCTCTCGGGCCTGCTGATCGGCCCGACCACCACGGTGTTCTACGACTCGGGCTTCCTGATCGGCCTGAAGGGCTTCGTCGCGGCGGTGTTCGCCGGGCTGTCGAGCTACCCGATGGCGCTGGTGGGCGCGATGCTCGTCGGCCTGCTCGAATCGTTCGGCTCGTTCTGGGCCAGTTCGTTCAAGGAGGTGATCGTGTTCACCTCCATCCTGCCGGTCCTGCTGTGGCGTTCGCTGCGCGACCCGCATCATGAGGAGGATTGACGTGGTGTCGGCCCGTACACGCTGGTTCATCGCCTTCGCCGCGCTGCTCGCGCTGCTGCCGGTCCTGCCGGTTCCCGAGTTCTGGATCACCCAGCTCGACTACATCGGCCTGAACGCCATCGTCTCGCTCGGCCTGGTGCTGCTGACGGGCGTGGCGGGCCTGACCTCCTTCGGCCAGGCCGCCTTCGTCGGCATCGGCGCCTACACCGCGGCCACGCTGGCGGTGAACGTCGGGCTGTCGCCGTGGCTGACGCTGTTCATCGGCCTGGCCATCACCGTGCTCGTGGCGCTGGTGCTGGCCGCCGTCACGCTGCGCATGTCGGGCCACTACCTGCCGCTGGCGACCATCGCCTGGGCGCTGTCGCTCTACTACACCATGTCGAACATGGAGTCGCTGGGCAAGTACGACGGCATCCTGGGCGTGCCGGCGCTGAGCCTGTTCGGCCTCGACCTCGGCTCCGGGCGCAGCTACTTCTACGTGATCTGGACGATCGCGCTGCTGGCGGCGCTGGCGGTCATCCGCCTGCTGGACTCGCGCAGCGGCCGCGCGATCCGCGCGCTCAAGGGCGGCACGACCATGGCCGAGGCGATGGGCATCTCGACCTACCGCTACAAGGTCCAGGTCTTCGTGCTGGCGGCGATGCTGGCCTCGGTCTCGGGCTGGCTCTTCGCGCACTTCCAGCGCACCGTGAACCCCTCGCCCTTCTCGCTGTCGAAGGGCATCGAGTACCTGTTCATGGCGGTGCTGGGCGGCGTCGGCCAGGTCTGGGGCGCCTTCACCGGCGCGGCGCTGGTCAAGCTGACCGAGGACCAGCTGAAGGACTGGCTGCCGCGGCTGATCGGCACCAGCGGCAACTACGAGGTCATCGTCTTCGGCCTGGTGCTGGTGGTGGTGCTGAAGTACGCCTCCGAGGGCCTGTGGCCGCACATCGAGCGCCTGTTCGCGCGCTTCCTGCCGGAGAAGCGCCGGGTGCGCGACTGGGCCGACGCCGCGCCGCTGCCCGAGCGCGCCAAGCCGGCGCCGGGCGAGCTGCTGCTCGACGTCGACCGGGTGCGCAAGCAGTTCGGCGGCCTGGTGGCGGTCAACGACGTGTCGTTCCAGATCCATGCCGGCGAGATCATCGGCCTGATCGGCCCGAACGGCGCGGGCAAGTCGACCACCTTCAACCTGGTCTCGGGCGTGCTGTCGAAGACCTCCGGGCGGGTGAGCTTCCGCGGCGAGGACGTCTCGGCGCTGGCCTCGCGCGAGATCGCGCGGCGCGGCATGAGCCGCACCTTCCAGCACGTCAAGATGCTGCCCGACATGACGGTGCTGGAGAACGTCGCGCTGGGCGGCTACCTGCGCAGCTCGGCCGGCATGGCGCAGGCGATGCTGCGGCTGGACCGCGACGAGGAGCGCCGCCTCTTCCGCGAGGCCGAGCGCCAGCTCGAGCGCATCGGCATGAAGGAGCAGATGCACGAGCTCGCCGGCAACCTGGCGCTGGGCCCGGCGCGGCTGATGGAGATCGCGCGCGCGCTGTGCACCGACCCGGCGCTGCTGCTGCTCGACGAGCCCGCCGCCGGCCTGCGCCACAAGGAGAAGCAGGCGCTGGCCGCGGTGCTGCGCCAGCTGAAAAGCGAGGGCATGAGCCTGCTGCTGGTCGAGCACGACATGGACTTCGTGATGAACCTGACCGACCGCATCGTGGTGATGGAGTTCGGCACCAAGCTGATCGAGGGCACGCCGGCCGAGGTGCAGGACAGCCCCGAGGTGCGCGCGGCCTACCTCGGCACCGAGCACTGAGACTCAGCCTTCACGGGAGACAAGGACGATGGATCTGCTGCAAGTGCGCGGCCTGCGCGCCGGCTACGGCAAGGCCGAGGTGCTCTCGGGCCTGGACCTGAGGCTGCCCCAGGGCAGCGTGGTGACGGTGATCGGCCCCAACGGCGCCGGCAAGTCGACGACGCTCAACGCGCTGATGGGCGTGCTGCCCGCGCGCGGCGCGATCACCTTCGACGGCCGCGACATCATCGACATGCCGCTCGAGGAGCGGGTGATGGCCGGCCTGGCGCTGGTGCCCGAGAAGCGCGAGCTGTTCTCGACGATGACCGTCGAGGACAACCTGGTGCTGGGCGGCTGGCGCCAGAAGCGCCGCGGCAACGGCCAGTGGCTGGAGCAGCTCGAGCGCGTCTACGACCTCTTCCCGCGCCTGAAGGAGCGCCGCGACCAGCAGGCCGGCACGATGTCGGGCGGCGAGCGCCAGATGCTGGCGGTCGGCCGCGCGCTGATGAGCCAGCCCAAGGTGCTGATGCTCGACGAGCCCAGCCTGGGCCTGGCGCCGCTGATCGTGCGCGAGATCTTCCGCATCGTCGAGCGGCTGCGCGAGACGGGCGTCTCCATCCTGCTGATCGAGCAGAACGCGCGCGCCGCGCTGGAAGTCGCCGACTACGGCTATGTGCTGGAGACCGGCGCGATCGCGCTGGAGGGCCCCGCCAAGGAACTGGCGGTCGACCCGCGCGTCATCGAGACCTATCTGGGCGCCAAGAAGTGATGCGCCCCGGAGCCCGGACATGAGCTACACCCCCCCGCTGGAGCGCATGCGCTTCGTCATCGAGCAGGTGCTCGACGCACCGGCCTCCTGGCGCGCGATGCCTGACTTCGCCGAGGTCGACGCCGATCTGGCGCGCGAGGTACTGGAGCAGGCCGGCCGCTTCGCGCAGGACGTGATCGCGCCGCTGAACGGCCCGGCCGACCTGCAGGGCTGCACCTGGCAGTCCGGCGGCGCGGTGAAGACGCCCGACGGATTTCCCGCCGCCTGGCGGGCCTTCGTCGAGGGCGGCTGGCCCGCCCTGCCCTGCGCGCCCGAGGACGGCGGCCAGGGCCTGCCGCAGCTGCTCAACGCCGCGCTCTTCGAGATGCTGGTGGGCGCCAACCACGCCTGGACGATGTACCCCGGCCTGCTGCACGGCGCCTGCGAGGCCATCGGCCACCACGCGGTGCCGGCGCTGCGCGAGCGCTATCTGCCCAAGGTCGTCAGCGGCGAATGGCTGGCGACGATGAACCTGACCGAGCCGCAGGCCGGCAGCGACCTCGGCCTGAGCCGCACCCGCTGCAAGCCGGTGGACGCGGCCGCGCCGGTGGTCAACGGCGCGGCCGTCACCGTCACCGGCCAGAAGATCTTCATCTCCGGCGGCGACCAGGACATGACGGACAACATCGTCCACCTGGTGCTGGCGCGCCTGCCCGGCGCACCGGACGGCACCAAGGGCCTGACGCTGGTGCTGGTCCCGAAGATCCTGCCCGACGGCCGGCGCAACGGCGCCTGGTGCGACGGCATCGAGAAGAAGATGGGCATCAAGGGCAGCGCCACCGCGCAGATGCGCTTCGAGCAGGCCGAGGGCTGGATCCTGGGCGAGCCCAACGCCGGCCTGGCGGCGATGTTCCTGATGATGAACTCGGCGCGGCTGCATGTCGGCATGCAGGGCCTGGGGCACCTGGAGGCGGCCACCCGCATCGCCTCGGCCTACGCGCAGGAGCGGCTGCAGCTGCGCGCGCCGAGCCGCCCGGCCGGCAGCGACGCTGCAGCCGCCCGCGGCCCCGACCCGATCGCCTGGCATCCGGCGATGCGCCGCATCCTGCTCGACCTGCAGGCCCGCACCGAGGGCGCGCGGGTGATCGCCTACTGGACCGCGCTGCTGCTCGACGAGGCCGAGCACCATCCGGACGCCGCGCTGCGCGCGCAGCGCCACGATCTGGTCGCCCTGCTCACGCCGGTGGTCAAGGCCTTCCTGACCCACCTGGGCCACCACGGCGCCAACGAGGCGCTGGGCGTGCTCGGCGGCCACGGCTATGTGCACGACTGGGGCATCGAGCAGCATGTGCGCGACAGCCGCGTCGCGCTGATCTACGAAGGCACCAACGAGATCCAGGCCATCGACCTGCTGATGCGCAAGGTGCTCGACCGGCCGGGGCGGCTGGCGCTGCTGCTGGAGGTGCTGCGCGACGAGGCCGCCACGCTCGACACGCAGGCCGAGACCGCCGCGGACGGCGATCCGGCCGGCCTGGCGCGCTGGGCCGCGCTGCTGCGCGACGAGGCCGCGACCCTGGAGCGCGCCACCGCGACGCTGCAGCGCGAGCGCGCGGCGCGCCCGGACCTGCCCTTCCTGGTCGCCGACGACTACCTGCACGCGCTCGGCCACACGCTGCTGGCCTGGGCCTGGGCGCGGCTGCTGCGGGCCAGCCTGGGCGACCAGGACGCGGCGCGGCGCCAGCGCCTGCAGGCGCTGTGCGCGCACGGCCGCGACTGGCTGCTGCCGGCCTCGCGCTGGCGCTGGACGCGCATCGAATCCGGCGTGCCGGAGCTGGCGTGGCCGGGGCTCTGAGCCGCTCGCCCGCGGGCCCCCCGCCCGAGTGCGGGCAAGATGGCGGCATGGACACCCCCCACGCCAAGAAGAATCCGGTCCGCCAGGGCGTGCTCGACGATGTCGTCGGCTACCACGTCGCCCGCGCGCGGGTCACGACGCAGGCGATGTTCCTGCGCCATGTCGGCCAGCCGCTCGAGCTGCGCCCGGTCGAGTACTCGCTGCTGATGCTGCTCGATGCCAGCATCCGCCTCACCCCGAAGCAGCTCGCGCAGGCGCTGGCGCTGTCGGCGCCGAACCTGACGATCCTGCTCGACCGCATGCAGGAGCGCGGCCTGATCGAGCGCATCCGCAGCGAGACCGACCGGCGCTCGCAGCATGTGCTGCTGAGCTCGGCCGGCCGCGCGCTGACCGACCAGGCGCTCTCGCGCACGCCCTCGATGGAGGCCGACCTCGACGGCGCGCTCAGCCGCGCCGAGCGCGCGATGCTGATCGAGCTGCTCGACAAGGTGGCGCGGCACCAGGTGAGCGCCGCGGACTGAACGCCGGGCGCCGCCGCCCTCAGATCTTCAGGATGTGCTGGCGGTAGTACTGCAGCTCGTCGATCGACTCGTGGATGTCGGCCAGCGCGGTGTGCTTCTGGTGCTTCTTGAAGCCCTCGACCAGGCCCGGCTGCCAGCGCCGCGCCAGCTCCTTCAGCGTCGAGACGTCGACGTTGCGGTAGTGGAAGAAGGCCTCCAGACGCTTCATGTAGTTGGCCATGAAGCGGCGGTCCTGGCAGATGCTGTTGCCGCACATCGGCGAGGCCTTGGCGCTGACGTACCTGCGCAGGAACTCGATCACCTGCAGCTGCGCGGCGTCCTCGTCGATCGTCGAGGCCTTGACCCGGTCGATCAGGCCGCTCTTGCCGTGCGTGCCCTTGTTCCAGGCGTCCATCCGGTTCAGCACCTCGTCGGACTGGTGCACCGCGATCACCGGGCCCTCGACGCGCACATTGAGCTGCGCGTCGGTGACGACGACGGCGATCTCGATGATGCGGTCGGTCATCGGGTCGAGGCCGGTCATCTCCATGTCGACCCAGATCAGGTTCTGGTCGTGGCGGGCAAGTTCGGGAACAGTCAGATCGGACATCGGGGACTCCATCGGAAGGCCGGGATTTTCCCACGCGCCATCGGCGAGAATGCCGCGCATGAACTCGCTTGTCGTGATGTCCGTCTTCGCCGCCGCCGTGGTGCTGCGGCTGGTGCTGCGGCTGTGGCTGATCGGCCGCCAGATCCGCCATGTGGCGCGCCACCGCGACGCGGTGCCGGCCGACTTCGCCGGCACCGTCAGCCTGGAGGCGCACCGCAAGGCCGCCGACTACACGATCGCGCGCCAGCGCCTGGAGCTGCTGACCACCGCCTGGGGCAGCGCGGTGCTGCTGGGCTGGACGCTGCTGGGCGGGCTCGACGCGCTCAACGTCCTCGTGCGCGACGCGGTGCAGCCGCGCTGGGGCGACCTGGCCTACCAGATCGCGCTGGTGATGGCCGTCAGCGTGATCGGCAGCCTGATCGACCTGCCCTTCGACCTGTGGCGCACCTTCCGGCTGGAGCAGCGCTTCGGCTTCAACCGCATGACGCCGGGGCTGTGGCTGAAGGACGCGCTGGTGGGCGCGCTCGTCGGCGCGGTGGTCGGCGTGCCGCTGCTGGCGCTGGTGCTGTGGCTGATGGCCGCCGCCGGGCCGCTGTGGTGGCTGTGGGCCTTCGCGGCGCTGGCCGGCTTCACGCTGCTGATGCAGGTGGTCTATCCGACCGTCATCGCACCGATGTTCAACAAGTTCCAGCCGCTGGCCGACGAGGCGCTGAAGGGCCGCGTCGAGGCGCTGATGCAGCGCTGCGGCTTCCGCGCGCAGGGGCTGTTCGTGATGGACGGCTCGCGCCGCTCGGCGCACGCGAACGCCTACTTCACCGGCTTCGGCGCCTCCAAGCGGGTGGTGTTCTTCGACACGCTGCTGTCGCGGCTGACGCCCGGCGAGGTCGAGGCGGTGCTGGCGCACGAGCTCGGCCACTTCCACCACCGCCATGTCCCGAAGCGCATCCTGACGCTGATGGGCGTGTGGCTGGCGAGCCTGGCGCTGCTGGGCTGGCTGATGGCGCAGCCGGCCTTCTACGTCGGCCTGGGCGTGCAGCCCAGCCTGATGGCGCCCAACCACGCGCTGGCGCTGCTGCTGCTGATGCTGGCCGGCCCGGTGTTCGGCTTCCTGCTGGCGCCGCTGACCGCGGCGGTCTCGCGCCGCCACGAGTTCGAGGCCGACGCCTACGCCTGCCGCCAGGCCTCGGGCGCCGACCTGCGCGCGGCGCTGCTCAAGCTCTTCCAGGACAATGCCTCGACGCTGACGCCGGACCCGGCGTACGTGCGCTTCCACTATTCCCACCCGCCCGCGTCGGAGCGCCTTGCCGCGCTGGCCGGGCGCTGACTCCCGCTTCATGCCGCAAACCATCGAACTCGACATCGGCCGTGTCATCGCCGGCCACGGCCGCCACTACATCGTCGAGACGCCCGAGGGCCGCGAGGTCCAGTGCAGCACCCGCGGCAAGAAGAGCGACTGCGTGGTCGGCGACCGGGTGCGCTGGCAGGTCACCGACAGCCGCGGCCACGAGGGCGTGATCGAGGCGATCGAGCCGCGGCGCAACCTCTTCTACCGCCAGGACGAGTGGAAGACCAAGTCCTTCGCCGCCAACCTCGACCGGCTGCTGGTGATGGTCGCCGCCGAGCCGGTCTTCAGCGAGAGCCAGCTCACCCGCGCGCTGATCGCCGCCGCGCACGCCGGCATCCCGGCGCACATCCTGCTGAACAAGACCGACCTGGGCGAGGCGGCCGCGGCCGCGCGCGCGCGCCTGGCGCCCTACGCCGCGATGGGCCACCCGATCGTCGAGGTGGCGCTGAAGGCCCGCCCCGACGAGGCCAGAGCGCGCCTGGCCGCGCTCTCCAGCGGTGCCACGCTGGTGCTGGGACCGTCGGGCACCGGCAAGAGCACGCTGGTCAACCTGCTGGTGCCGGACGCGGCCGCGCAGGTCGGCGAGATCTCGACCGCGCTGAACTCCGGCCGCCACACCACCACGCACACCCGCTGGTACTGGCTCGACAAGGCCCACGAGGCAGCGCTGATCGATTCGCCCGGCTTCCAGGAATTCGGCCTGCGCCAGGTGCCGGCGGCCGATCTGGCCGCGCTGATGCCCGACTTCGCGCGCCATCTCGGCGGCTGCCGCTTCGCCAACTGCACCCACGACCACGAGCCGGGCTGCACGGTGCTGGCGGCGCTCGATCGCGGCGAGATCACCGCGACGCGCCACCGCATCTACCTCGACCTGCGCGACGAGCTGACCCGCACCCGCTGGTGAGCCGTGCGCCCCGGCCCGCACCCCGGCCCGCGTCTCAGCCGCCGGGCTCGAGCACCGCGCTGGAGGCACGCCACAGGCATTCGCGCAGCAGCTTCACCCGCGCCGACTCCAGCCGCCAGCTCTGCCAGTAGAGCGTGACCGTCAGGCTGTGGCCGGGGCAGAGGTCGACCAGCCGACCGTCGGCCAGCATGCCGGCCACCAGCGGGCGCGGATGCAGACCCCAGCCCAGGCCGGCCAGCGCCGCGTCCAGGAAGCCCTGCGTCGAGGGCACCCACCACTGCGGCGGCACGCAGTCCTGCCCGGCGGCCTGGGTCAGGAAGCGGTGCTGCATCAGGTCCTTCTGGTTGAAGACCAGCATCGGCGCCTGCCGGAAGCCCTCGGCCAGCGAGCGGCCGTCGAAATGGCGGGCGCGGAAGTCCGGGCTGACCGCCGCGACATAGCGCATCGAGCCCAGCGCGTCGACCCGGCAGCCGGCCACCGGCTCGGCCGCGGCGGTGACGGCGCCGACGACCGTGCCGTTCTTCAGCCACTCGCGGGTGTGATCCTGGTCGTCGACCTGCAGCGCCACCGTGTCGCCGGTGCGGGCATGGAAGTCCGACAGCGCCGGCACCACCCAGGTCGCCAGACTGTCGGCGTTGACCGCGATCGGGATGCTGCGGGGGCCGACCGGATCGATCTCGGCCAGCGGCTGCAGGTCCTCGCGCAGGTCGGCCTCGAGCAGTTCGATCTGCAGGAAATGCCGGTACAGCCGCGCGCCCTCGGGCGTGGCCTCGGTCGGGCTGGCACGCACCACCAGCATGCAGCCCAGCCGGTCCTCGAGCGCGCGCACCCGCTGCGAGATCGCCGAGGGCGTCACATGCAGCTCGCGCGCCGCACGCTCGAACGAGCCCAGCCGCAGCACCATCGCCAGCGCCCGCAGCGCCACCAGATCGATCATGGAGTGAAGCTCCGCTTAATCACGCTTAGGAAGTTTAGCTGGCCTGCACCCGAAGCGCCGCCTACGCTGAGGCCCATGAGCTTCCCGACCTTCTCCTTCCCGACCTACTTCCTGGGCATGGCCAGCTGCGCCGGCCTGATCATCGCGATCGGCGCGCAGAACGCCTTCATCCTGCGCCAGGGCATCCGGCGCGAGCATGTCGCCGCGATCGTCGCGGTGTGCACGCTGTCGGACGCGCTATTGATCTCGCTGGGCACGGCCGGCATCGGCGTGGTGTCGGAGCGCCTGCCGATGGCGGTGCCGGTGATCACGATCGCCGGCATCCTGTTCCTGTCGGTCTACGGCTGGCAGGCGGCGCGGCGGGCCTGGCGGCCGGCCGGAGGCGCGATGGACGGACGCGCCGAGGGCGTCGCGCTGCCGCTGGGCACGGCGATGCTGCAGGCGGCCGCCTTCAGCTGGCTCAACCCGCATGCCTGGCTCGACACCACCGTGCTGATCGGCTCGCTGGCCAATGCGCAGGGCGCGCAGCGCTGGGCCTTCGCCGGCGGCGCGATCTCCGCCAGCCTGCTGTGGTTCACGCTGCTGGCCTGGGCGGCCGGACGGCTGGCGCCGCTGTTCCGCCAGCCGCGGGCCTGGCGGGTGTTCGATGCGGGCGTGGCGGTGATGATGGCCGGTCTGGCCGGCGGCCTGACGCTGCGGGCGCTCAACGCCTGAACCGCGTCCGGGCGACCGGCCCGGTGCGGCCCGGCTCGTCGCGGATGCGCGGTCAGCCCAGCCGGTTCGCCAGCGACAGCAGCGCCAGCAGCAGCATCCACAGCACCATCGAGCGCCAGACCAGCCCGACGACCGAGCGCAGATGCGCCAGCGTCGGCGCGGCGCCAGGCGTGCTGCCCTGGCCGCCTTCGTCGCCCGGCAGCAGCGCGTCGAAGCCGGTCGCGCCCGCCCCCGGCGGCGGCGGCACGACCGGCGCGCTGGCCCCGCCCAGCGACACGCCGCAGGCTCCGGCCGCGGCCGACAGCAGGATGCCGTCGTTGTCGTTCTTCCACAGACCGGCGTGCTGGCGCCAGCAGTCCACCGCTTCCTCGAAGTTGCCGACGATCGCGAAGCCGGCGGCAGTCATGCGTGCCGGCACGTAGTCGAGCACCGAGAAGGCCAGCTGCGAGCGCTGCGACAGGCCCTCGTTGACCGCGGCGACCTCGGCGCGGGTCTTGAACGCCCAGTAGCGCGAGCAGAACTCGGCCATGCGATAGGCCACCGCGCCGACCGGCCCCAGCCCCATCGCCGAGCCGAGCACGAACCAGAAGAACACGCCGAAGACATGGCGGTGCGCGGCCAGCAGCGCATGCTCGATGACATGGCGCAGCAGCTCGGTGCGCGGCAGCTCGCTGGCATCGAGGTGGCGCCACTGCTGCAGCACCGCGCGGGCACGCTCTTCCTGGCCCTGCTCGAGCGCGTCGCGGATGTCGGTGAAATGGTGGCTGAACTGCCGGAAGCCCAGCGTCAGGTACAGCACCACCAGATTGAACAGCAGCGCCAGCACCACGCTGTAGTGGTCGAACAGCGAGAACAGGCCGAACACCACCAGCGAGGGCGCGCTCACGGTGACCGCCCAGACCACCCAGGCATGGTGCTCGCGCCCGGCGTCGAAGTTGCGCGCGGTCCAGCGGGCCCAGTCGATCAGGGCCTCGTGGACGGGATTGCCCTGAGGCAGCGGCCTCAGTTGTTCGACGATCAGGGCCAGCAGGACGGCGAGGAAACTCATGTCACGAATGATAGCGGTGCCGATGTGGCGCTCGCCTGAGCCCTCGCCAGGAAGTGGTAGAGGTTGCGCAGCATCGCGGCCGTCGCCCCCCAGATGAAATATTCCCGCTGCGCGTCCTGCCACGGCATCGACAGGAAGCGGCGCCCGGCATCGCCGCCGAGCTGGTGCACCCGGTGATGCGCCGGCGTCATCAGGAAGTCCAGCGGCACCTCGAAGGCCTCGGCCACCTCGAAGGCGTCGAGCGCCAGCTCGAAGGGCGGGTGCACCAGTGCGACCACCGGCGTGACCCGGTAGGCGGTCACGGTGGTGTAGACCGGCAGCGCGCCGATCACCTCGACATGGCGCGCGTCCAGGCCGACCTCCTCGCGCGCCTCGCGCAGCGCGGTGACCACCGGGTCGGTCTCGCCCGGATCGACCCGGCCGCCGGGAAAGCTGATCTGGCCGGCGTGGTCGCGCAGGTGGTCGGTGCGCCGCGTCAGCAGCACCCGCAGGCCGTCATCGCGCGGCACCAGCGGCACCAGCACCGCCGCGGCGGCCGGCGTGCGGTCGGCCAGCGGCCCGCCGCCATCGCCCGGCAGCTCCGGCTGCCAGTCCGGCGGCGCCTCGGCAAAGACGGCGCGCAGGTGCTGCGGCGTGAGCTGCTGCGTCGGCAGCGCGGGCAGATGGTCGTCGGCGCGCAGCACCGGCACGGCGCGCGGATCGCGAATGAGCGTGGGTCGGGCCATGCCTTCGAGCATAGGCCGAAAATGACAAGGCCGCCCGAAGGCGGCCTTGCAGCTTTGCCGATGATCTGACGATCAGGCCAGCTTTTCCTTGATGCGGGCCGACTTGCCGCTGCGCTGGCGCAGGTAGTACAGCTTCGCACGGCGCACGTCGCCGCGGCGCTTGACCTCGATCGAGGCGATCAGCGGGCTGTACAGCTGGAACGTGCGCTCCACGCCTTCGCCGCTGGAGATCTTGCGGACGATGAAGTTGCTGTTCAGGCCACGGTTGCGGCGGGCGATGACGACGCCTTCGTAGGCCTGGACGCGCTTGCGGGTGCCTTCGACGACGTTGACGCTGACGATCACCGTGTCGCCGGGGGCGAACTCGGGGATGGTCTTGTTGAGACGAGCGATTTCTTCTTGCTCGAGCTGACGGATCAGATCCATGGGGGGCTCCTGAGATCGTGCGCGGCAAGGGCAGCGCACCATGTCGGGACGCCGTCAGCCTTCTGGCAGAGGATCAAAACCGAAGATTATAGCACGAGACCGGCCAGAAACAGCTCGTCCGCGCGACTGAGCTGGCCGGCAGCGCGTGCGGCCTCGATCAGGTCGGGCCGACGACGGGCGGTGATGGCCAGCTGCTGCTCGCGCCGCCAGCGCCGGATGCGGGCGTGGTGGCCCGACATCAGCACCTCCGGCACCGCGTCGTCGCCCAGGCGCTCGGGGCGGCTGTAGTGCGGGCAGTCGAGCAGGCCGTCGGAGAAGCTGTCCTGCTCGTGCGAGGCGGCGTCGTGCAGCACGCCGGGCTGCAGCCGCGTGACCGCGTCGAGCAGCGTCAGCGCCGGCAGCTCGCCGCCCGACAGCACGAAGTCGCCCAGGCTGATCTCCTCGTCGACATGGCGGTCGACGAAGCGCTGGTCGATGCCCTCGTAGCGGCCGCACAGCAGCACCGCGCCGGGCGAGGCCGCCAGGCGCTGCACGCGCGCCTGCGTCAGCGGCGCGCCGGCCGGGCTGAACAGGATCACCGGTGCACGGGCCTCTTCAGGCTCGGCGCGGTCGGCGCGCACTGCCGCCAGCGCCCGCTCCAGCGGCTCGACCAGCATGACCATGCCAGGGCCGCCGCCGTAGGGCCGGTCGTCGACCCGGCGGTAGTTGTCGTCGGCGAAGTCGCGCAGCGGCCACAGCCGCACGTCGACCTGGCGCGTCGCGTAGGCACGACGGGTCACGCCGACCGTCATGAACGGGTCGAACAGCTCGGGAAACAGGGTCAGGACATCGAAGCGCATGCCAGCTCCGGTCCGGCACGCGGCCCGCGGCACGCGCGACGGAAGGTCAGTAGTCGAGGCCCCAGTCGGCGGTGATGCGCCGTCCGGGCAGGTCGACGTCGTCGATGTAGGCGGCGACGAAAGGAATCATGCGCTCGACGGTGCACGCCTTGCCGGCGGCATCGGTCGAGGCCTGCTCGAGTCGCATCACGCAGTGCGGCCCGGTGTCGATCATCTCGGCGACGGTGCCCAGCGGCTCGCCCTCGCGGTTGACGACCTCCAGGCCGATCAGGTCGACCCAGTAGTACTCGCCGTCATCGGTCGACGGGAAGCTCGCGCGCGACACGAAGATGCGTGCGCCCTTGAGCGCCTCGGCGCCGTTGCGGTCGACGACCTCGCGCACCGAGGCGACGACGCCGTCGCCGTGCTCCTTGGCCAGCGTCACATGCAGCAGACGCGGCAGCGCGGGGGCGCCCGCCGGGCGCGGCTTGCCGGCCGGCGGCTGCAGGAACCAGCGGCGCGACGAGAAGAGCGCCTGGGGATCGGCGGCATGCGGCTGCACGCGCAGCCAGCCCTTGATGCCCCAGGCATCCTGCACCCGCGCGACCTCGACGGCGTCGTCGGGCCAGGCCACGTCGTCGTCGTGAGGCAGCGTGTTCATCGGAATCCGTTCAGGTCAGACGAGAGGTGCAGGAAGGTCCGGTCGAGCCGGATCTCAGGCGGCAGCGGCCGGAGCGACGGCAGCGGCCTTGGCCTGCTTGACCAGGCGGTCGACGGTCGGCGACAGCTGGGCGCCGACACCGGTCCAGTACTCGACGCGGTCGAAGGCGACGCGCAGGGCTTCGGCCTGGCCGGAAGCGACCGGGTTGTAGAAGCCGACGCGCTCGATGAAGCGGCCGTCACGGCGCTCGGCCTTCGGGGCGACGACGATGTTGTAGAACGGGCGCTTCTTGGAGCCGCCGCGGGACAGACGAATCACGACCATGATGTTTCCTCGATCAGAAGGTGTCAGGTTCGGGGCGCAGGCACCGGTGCCCCGGAATGACCGGTTGATCCACAGGACCGGGAGACACGCAGGCCGGCAGATCGAAGTGACGATTGCATTGACAATCAGGCTTCTCCCGGCCCCGTTAGATACGTGCTGCGTGGCATGCTGCCGGTCAGCCGTCGCCGGAAAACCCGAGATTATAAGCTGCCTTCGATGTCCGAGACACTGATTCGCCCAAGCCTGCCGACCGACGTGGCGGCCATCACAGAGATCTATGCGTGGAACGTGCTCCACGGCACCGGCACCTTCGAGACCGAAGCGCCCGATTCGACCGAGATGGCGCGCCGGCGCGACGAGGTGCTCGGCCGCGGCCTGCCCTGGCTGGTGGTCGAGGTCGACGGCGATGACGGCCGCGGCCCGCAGGTCGTCGGCTATGCCTATGCCAACCTGTTCCGGCTGCGTCCGGCCTGGCGCTTCTCGCTGGAGGACTCGATCTACCTGGGCCCGCAGGCGCATCGCCGCGGCCTGGGCCGGCTGCTGCTGGCCGAGCTGATCGCGCGCTGCACCGCGCTGGGCGCGCGGCAGATGTTCGCGGTCATCGGCGACTCGGCCAACGCCGGCTCGATCGGCGTGCACCGCGCCTGCGGCTTCGAGCACACCGGCGTGATGCGCGACTCGGGCTGGAAGTTCGAGCGCTGGCTCGACGTGGTCATCATGCAGCGCGCGCTCGGCGACGGCAGCGCCTCGGCGCCGGCCGGCGGCTGAGGACCGGCGTGAACGCCCGCCCCCGATCGAAGACCGCGGCGACCTGGCTGGCGCTGCTCGGCGGCGCCTTCGGGCTGCACCGCTTCCTGCGCCACGGCCTGCGCGACCCCTGGGGCTGGCTGCATCTGCTGGCGATGCTCGCCGGCCTGGGCGGGCTGCTGCGGCTGCGCGTCTTCGGGCTGGACGACGCCAGCGCGGCGTGGATGCTGCCGCTGGGCGGACTGTCCGTCGCCGCGGCGGCGCTGTCGGCCATCGTGACCGGACTGACGCCGGACGAGCGCTGGGACGTGCGCCACAACGCCGGCCGCGCGGGCGGCACGCCGCCGAGCGGCTGGGGCGCGGTGCTCGGCGTGATCGCCGCGCTGCTGGTCGGCGCGACGGTGCTGATGTCCTCGCTGGCCTTCGGACTGCAGCGCTGGTTCGAGCTGCAGTCCGGGCCGGAGGTCAGCGATCAGAGCACCAGCGTGCCCAGGTAGTAGGCGCCGGCGGCGACCGCGGCCGAGGCGGGAATCGTGAAGATCCACGCCCAGACGATGTTGCCGGCGATGCCCCAGCGCACCGCGGCGGCGCGCTGCGTCGAGCCCACGCCGACGATCGCGCCGGTGATGGTGTGCGTCGTCGACACCGGCACGCCCAGCCAGGAGGCCAGGAACAGCGTCAGCGCGCCGCCCGTCTCCGCGCAGAAGCCGCCGACCGGCTTGAGCTTGGTGATCTTCTGGCCCATGGTCTTGACGATGCGCCAGCCGCCGAACATCGTGCCCAGGCCGATGGCGATGTAGCACGACCAGATCACCCAGGTCGGCGGCATCGCGTCGGAGGCGCTGGCGTAGCCGGTGGCGATCAGCAGCATCCAGATGATGCCGATGGTCTTCTGCGCGTCGTTGCCGCCGTGGCCCAGGCTGTACAGGCCGGCCGAGACCAGCTGCAGCCGGCGGAACCAGTTGTCGATGCGGATCGGCGTGGCACGCCGGAAGACCCAGGCCACCACCACCATCAGCAGCGAGCCGAGGATGAAGCCCAGCGTCGGCGACACCAGGATGAAGGCCACCGTCTTCCAGATGCCGGCACCGATCAGCGCGTTCAGCCCGGCCTTGGCGGTCACCGAGCCGACGATGCCGCCGATCAGCGCATGCGAGGAGCTCGACGGGATGCCGTAGAACCAGGTGACCACGTTCCAGGTGATCGCCCCGACCAGCGCGCCGAAGACGACGTGGTAGTCAACGATGCCCGGCTCGACGATGCCCTTGCCGACGGTCGCGGCGATCTTCAGATGAAAGATGCCGATCGCGACGAAGTTGAAGAAGGCGGCGAACAGCACCGCCTGCTGCGGCTTGAGCACGCCGGTGGAGACCACCGTGGCGATGGAGTTGGCCGCGTCATGGAAGCCGTTCATGAAGTCGAACAGCAGCGCCAGAACGACCAGCAGCACCACCACCCAGAGGCTGACCTGAATGCCGTCCATGATGCGATCAGGAGTTCTCGAGGACGATGCCCTCGATCAGGTTCGCCACGTCCTCGCACTTGTCGGTGATCGACTCGAGCATCTCGTAGATCGCCTTGAGCTTGATGAGCTCGCGCATGTCCTGCTCCTCGCGGAACAGGCGCGACATCGCCGAGCGCATGACGCGGTCGGCGTCGGACTCGAGGCGGTCGATCTCCTCGCAGGTCTTGACGGTGGCCTCGGCGACGCTGTGGTCGCTGAGCTTGCCCAGCAGCGACACCGCGTGCGCGACGCGCTCGCCGCACTTGGCCGCCAGGTCGCCCAGGCGCAGCACCTCCTCGGTGATCGAGCGCACGTCGTACAGCGCCAGCGTCTCGGAGACGTCCTGGAACAGGTCCAGCACGTCGTCCATCGCGTTGATCAGGCCGTGGATCTGCTCGCGGTCGATCGGGGTGATGAAGGTCTTGTGCAGCAGGCGGTTGACCTCGGCGGTCACCTTGTCGGCGGCGTGCTCGGCCGCGTCCACCTCGGCGGCGTACTTCTCGCGCAGATAGGTGTCGCCGTAGTTCTGCAGCAGGCTCTGGAAGGAGCGCGATCCGGCGACCATCGCCTCGCCGTGCTTGTTGAACAGTTCGAAGAAATTGCCTTCGCGCGGCAGCAGCTTGCCGAACAGCATGTGTTGAGCTCCAGGGGGGAGGGAGTGTCGTGACGAAAGGGTCGACGGTCGGGGTGTGACCGAATGCCCGCCGGGCGGCGGCAACCTGTCACGGTGTTGTCATGATCGAAACCGCCCGGAGTGTATCCGCTGTCCGGTACAGGCCGGAAACGTTTCAGTCCGGCCGGCGCTCCAGCCCCTGCTCGCGGGCCAGCCGCTCTGCAAGATGCTGCAATGCCGCCACATCGCCGCCGGCCGGCAGCGGCAGCGCGCCGCCCAGCGCGGCGTGCAGCTCCAGCAGCGGCAGCAGCACGAAGGCGCGCTCGAGCAGGCGCGGGTGCGGCAGCAGCAGCACCGGATCGTCGCTGGCCAGATCGTCGACCAGCAGCACGTCGAGGTCGAGCGTGCGCGGCGCGTTGCGCCACGGGCGCTCGCGGCCATGCGCGTTCTCGACGGCCTGCAGCGCCGCGAGCAGCTCGCGCGGCGCCAGCCGGGTCTCGATCGCGGCGACCGCGTTCAGGTAGTCCGGCCCGGACGAGTCGACCGGCCGGCTGCACCAGCGCCCGGACACGCCGAGCCAGCGGCTGCCGGGCAGCGCGGCGATCGCGGCGCAGGCCGCGTCCAGCGTCGCGTCGAGCTCGCCGAGATTGGCCCCGAGGCCGATGACGGCACGCCGCGGCGCGCCACCGGCCGGCCCCGGCTCATTCGCCGCCGTCACCGCCCTCGCCTCCGTCGGCCAGGGCGGCCGCGCCTTCGGTGCGGGCGCCGGCGGGCTTGCGGCGACGGCGGCGCTTCTTCGCGGCCGGGCCGCCGCTCGCGGCGACCGCGGCCGTCTCGGCCGGCAGCTCGCCGGCGGCGACCGCGGCGCGGCGCGCCTGGTCCTGCTGGCGCGCCTCGGCCAGGAGCGTCTCGCGCAGCGAGTCGTCGGCGGTCGAGAAGCGCTCCCACCAGTGCGCCAGGTCGGCATCGGCCTCGCCGGTGTCGGCGCGCAGGCGCAGGAAGTCGAAGCCGGCGCGGAAGCGCGGCTGCGCCGCCAGCGACAGCGCCGCCGACGGCGTGCGCCGCTCGAAGCGCGGCTGCATCATCCAGATCTCGCGCATGTCGGCCGCCAGCTTGCCGCGGCCGGAGATGTCGCCGATGCGGGCGTCGAACACCGCGTCGATCGCCTGCTGCAGCGCCGGCACCGGCGGCTCGCCGCGGGCGCGCAGCTCGTCGGCACGGCGCACCACGTCATGCCAGAGCATGCACGCCAGCATGAAGCTCGGCGCCACCGGCTTGCTCTCGCCGACGCGGCGGTCGGTGTCGGCCAGCGCGCGCTGGATGAACTGCTCGCGCCCGTCGTGGCGATGCGCGTCGTCGAGCACCGCGTCGAGGATCGGGAAGATGCCGCTGTGCAGGCCCTGCTTGCGCAGCTCCTCCAGGCTGGCCAGCGAGTGGCCCGTCTGCAGCAGCTTGATCATCTCGTCGAACATCCGGCTGGCCGGCACCGCCGACAGCAGCTCGGCGCAGGCGCGGATCGGCTCGCGGGTGCCCGGCTCGATCTCGAAGCCCAGCTTGGCGGCGAAGCGCACCACGCGGATGATGCGCACCGGGTCCTCGCGGTAGCGGGTGACCGGGTCGCCGATCATGCGCAGCACGCGGGCCCGCGCGTCGGCGATGCCGTCGTGGTAGTCGACGACGATGCGCCGGCGCGGGTCGTAGTAGAGCGCGTTGACGGTGAAGTCGCGCCGCGCCGCATCCTCGTCCTGCGGACCCCAGACGTTGTCGCGCAGCACCCGGCCGCTGGCGTCGACCACATGGCTCTTGTCGGCCAGCGCCGCGCGCGAGGTCTTCTCGTTGCCCTCGACCTGCTCGGCCGCGGCCGGGTCGAGGTAGGCGCGGAAGGTCGAGACCTCGATCACCTCGTGCTCGCGGCCGCGGCCGTGCACGACGTGCACGATGCGGAAGCGCCGGCCGATGATGAAAGCGCGCCGGAACAGGCCCTTGACCTGCTCGGGCGTGGCGTTGGTGGCGACGTCGAAGTCCTTCGGCCGATGGCCGAGCAGCAGGTCGCGCACCGCGCCGCCGACGATGTAGGCCTCGAAGCCCGCGTCCTGCAGCGTGGTGACCACCTTGACCGCGCGGTCGTCGAGCAGCGAGGGATCGATGCGGTGCACCGAGGCCGGCACCTCGACGCGGCGGCCGCGCACCGGCGCACCGGCGGGCAGGCTGCCGGCGAGCTCGGCCGCGGCGGCGGCCACCGGCGCCATCGGCACCGCGGCAGGCGCCGCCACCGGCGCGGCAGCCCGCGGCGTGATGACGGGCACGGACAGCCCGTCCGGGCTCTCGCCGGCGGGAATGGATGCGCCCGACTTGCCGAGCAGCTTTCTGATGATGGTCTTGATCATGGGAAGAGACGCAGTATGCGCCAGCCGCGCTGCGTGGCGGTGGCCTCGAGCGACGGGCTCGGGTTGGTGGCCACCGGCTCGGAGGCGATCTCCAGCAGCGGCAGGTCGTTGGGCGAGTCGCTGTAGACGCTCACGCCGGAGAAGTCGGCCAGCGAGACGCCCAGGCCGGCCAGCCAGTCGTGCACCCGCGCGACCTTGCCTTCGCGGAAGGTCGGCGTGCCGCGCACCCGGCCGCTCCAGCGGCCGTCGGACTCGCGCTCGAGCTGCACGGCCAGCAGGTGCTCGACGCCGAACTCGGCGGCGATCGGGGTGGTGACGAACTCGTTGGTCGCGGTGACGATGGCCACCAGGTCGCCGCGGCGCTGGTGCCGGCGCACCAGCTCCAGCGCCTGCGGCGTCACCTTCGGGCGCAGCACCTCGGCCAGGAAGCGCTCGCGCGCGGCCAGGGCCTCGTCCAGCGGCCGCTGGCGCCACACCGAGGTGGCGAAGTCGATGTAGGCGTCGAGGTCGAGCGTGCCGGCCTGGTAGTCGGCGTAGAACGCGTCGTTGCGGCGACGGAACTCGTCGGCGTCGGCCCAGCCGATCTCGACCATGAAGCTGCCGAAGGCGTGGTCCGAATCGATCGGGATCAGCGTGTGATCCAGGTCGAACAGGCAGAGATGGCGGGGAGAGGCGGTCATCGTCGCGTCGGTGGGGTCAGAAGTCATCGGGCTCGGCGAGCATCTGGCGCAGCAGCGCCAGCGTGACCGCCTTCTTGCCCGACAGCGCATAGCGGTCGAGCCGGTCGAGCAGCTCCATCAGCGGCACCAGATCCAGGCCGGCGCGGCCGACCAGCTCGGCCATCATCTCGTCGTCGAGCGTGATGCCGCGCCGCTCGGCCTCGCGGCGCAGCAGCGCGCGCACCTGCTCGTCGGTCGGCGGCACCAGCCGGTAGACCAGCCCCCAGGCCAGCCGGGTGCGCAGGTCGTCGCGCACCGGCAGGTCCACCGGCGGCAGCCGCCCGGCCGCCAGGATCGGCACGCCCAGCGTCGTGGCCTCGACGAACATCCGGAAGGCCTCGTGCTGGCGGCGCCGGTCGTAGCGGTCGCAGTCGTCGAGGATCAGCAGCCGCGCCTCCTCGTCGAACTCCCAGGGCACCGGCGACTTCAGGTCGAAGGCGGCCACCTGCAGCCCGAAGGACTGCGCCTGGCTGGCCGCGGCCTGCATCAGGTGCGACTTGCCGCTGCCCGGCGGGCCCCACAGGTACAGCGGCATCGTCGGGTTCGGCGACAGCAGCGCCATCAGCACCTGCTCCCACTGCGCGTTCGCGCCGGGCACGAAGGTATCGAAGCGCAGCACCGGCTCCGGCCCGAAGGCCAGCGGCACCTGTCGCATCATCGAGGACGGGTCACGGGACATGCGTGAAGACTTCTGTCGTTTCTTTCGATCCGCTCGCGGCTCAGCCGCGGTACAGCCGGCTGGCGACATAGAGACGGCGCAGCCGGCGCAGCGCCACCAGCACCAGTGCCCCGGACGGCAGCGCCAGCAGCACGCCGACGAAGCCGAACAGGTGTCCGAAGGCCAGCAGCGCGAAGATCACCGCGATCGGATGCAGACCGATGCGCTCGCCCACCAGGCGCGGCGTCAGCACGAAGCTCTCGAGCAGCTGGCCGATGCCGTAGATCACCGCGACCGCGACCACGCCGTACAGGCTGGCGAACTGCAGCACCGCGGCCAGCAGCGCCAGCAGCGCGCCGATCCCGAAGCCCAGATACGGAATGAAGATCGCCAGCCCGGTGAACACGCCCACCGGCAGCGCCAGCTCGAACCGTGCCAGCGCCAGGGCTGAAGTGTAGAAGGCCGCCAGCAGCAGCATCACCAGAAGCTGCCCGCGCAGATACTGTCCGAGCACCGCATCGCACTCGGCGGCGAAGCCGTCGACGCCGACGCGGTGGCGCGGCGGCACCAGCCGGCCCAGCCGCGCGATCAGCGCCGGCCAGTCCAGCAGCAGGTAGAACATCACCACCGGCACCAGCACCGCGTTGCCCACCAGCGCCAGCAGCACGCTGCCGCCGATGCGCGCCGAGCTCAGCAGCGCGCCGAGCCAGTCGTCGCCGCTGGCGTCCAGGTAGCGCATCACGAAGTCGCGCAGGCCGGCCAGGTCGAAGCGCACGTCGATGCCGTACTGCGCCAGCCACGGCGACAGCAGCTCGTTGAGCCGGGCAGCCAGCAGCGGGATCTGCTCGCGCAGCTGCGGCAGCTCGCGCGAGATGATCGGCACGATCAGCAGCAGCACGCCCAGCAGCCCGGCGATCGCCGCCAGCTCGACCAGCAGCACCGCCAGCGCGCGCGGCATCCAGCGCCGCAGCCGCTCGACCGCCGGCTGCAGCGCATAGGCCAGCACCGCCGCGGCCAGGAAGGGCGCCAGCACCGGCGCGAGCAGCCACACCAGCACGCCGGCGAGCAGCGCAAGCCCGAGCCACGCCAGCATCAGGCCGCGCGTGCGGGAGAGCCTGGGCAGGACGACCATCGCGGGCGGCCGGCTCAGTGCCAGCGCGGCGGGCCGGCCTCGCGCAGCGCCGACAGCTGCGCGCCGACGCGGCGCCGGTCGACCGCGCCGTGTCCGGCGTGGTCGAGATAGGCCTGCAGGTCCTCGATCGCCGGCCCGGTCTGGCCCAGGCTGGCCAGCGTGCGCCCGCGCTCGCGCCGCCAGGACCAGTCCTCGGGCTCGAGCACGACCTGGCGGTGCTGGATCTGCAGCAGGCGCGGCAGGTCGCCGCTGCCGCGGTGGATGCGCTCGAGGTTGCGCAGCATGCGCGCGAGGATCTCGCGCGGCGAGGCCGGCTGCAGGAAGGCCGACAGCAGCTCGCCCAGTGCACCGGCGGCGGCCTCGATGCCGAGCGGGTCGATGTCGGACGGATCGAGGTGGTCCTCCAGCCGCTCCTCGAGCTCGTGGCGCGCCAGCGAGCGCCCGTCGAGCGGATCGATCACCGCCTCGCCCATCGGCAGGTGCAGCTTGACCAGGAAGTGGCCCGGAAAGGCCAGCCCGTCGACCTGCAGGCCGATCTGCCCGGCCAGCTCCAGGTAGATGACCGCCAGCGACACCGGGATGCCCCAGCGCTGGCGCAGCACCTCGTGCAGATGGCTGCCGGCCGGATCGTCGACGTCGCCGCCCTGCAGGCCCAGGTCCTCGTACAGGAAGTGGTGCAGCACGCGCACCCGGTGCAGCGGCGCGGCGTCGTCGGGCAGACGCCGGCGCAGCCGCCAGGCCAGCGTGTCGAGCTCGGTGAGCACCGCCTGCACGTCCAGCCCCGGCTCGTCGGCCTGCGCGATCGCGACGGCGGCCTCGGTCAGCGAGAGGCTGTCATCGTCGGCGACCAGCGCGGCGAAGTAGTCCAGCGGGGACGGAATCAGGCAGTCCATGGCCGAAAGTGTATCGACAGCGTGAACATCGTCGGCGTCAAGGCCCCGATCCTGTCCGGCCTCACTGCCGGCGGGCGAACTGGCGCAGGTCCACGCCGAGCACCCGCAGCACGCCGAAATAGAGCAGCGCCACGCCGCCGAGCACCGCCGCCAGCAGCAGCGCGCGCAGGCCCGGCTGCGCACGCAGGCCGATCCAGTCGATGTGGTGCGCCGCCCAGGCCAGCACCGCGCCCAGCGCCGCGCAGCCGGCCGCCACCTTGGCGACGAAGGCGGCCCAGCCCGGCTCGGGCCGGTAGCTGCCGCGCCGCTTCAGGCCGGTCAGCAGCCAGGTCGCGTTGACCAGCGCCGCCAGGCCGATCGACAGCGCCAGGCCGGCATGGCCGAGCCAGGGCACGAAGACGACGTTCATCAGCTGCGTCAGGCCCAGCACGGTGATGGCGATGCGCACCGGCGTGCGGATGTCCTGCTTCGCGTAGAAGCCCGGGGCCAGCACCTTGATGCCGACCAGGCCCATCAGCCCGGCGCCATAGCCCATCAGCGCGGTCACCGTCTGGCCGACGTCCTCGGCCGAGAAGCGGCCGTAGTGGTACAGCACCGACACCAGCGGCGCCGGAAACACCATCAGCGCCACCGCGCAGGGCAGCGCCAGCAGCACCACCAGGCGCAGGCCCCAGTCCAGCAGCGAGGAATAGCGCTCCATCTCGCCCCTGGCCTGCGCGGCCGAGAGCTGCGGCAGCAGCACCACGCCCATCGCCACGCCCAGCAGCGCGGTCGGGAACTCCATCAGCCGGTCGGCGTAGGTCAGCCAGGACACCGAGCCCGAGGGCAGGTGCGAGGCGATCTGGGTGTTGACCAGCAGCGACAGCTGCGCGACCGACACGCCCAGCAGCGCCGGCGCCATCTGCTTCAGGATGCGGTGCACGCCATCGTGATGCCAGGCGCGGCGCAGCGCGGCCGGACCCAGCCCCAGGCGCGGCAGCATGCCGATGGCGCGCAGCGCCGGCACCTGCACCGCCAGCTGCAGCACGCCGCCGATCATCACCCCGACCGCCAGCGCGTAGACCGGCTGCAGGCCCCAGGCCGCGAAGCGCGGCGTCAGCCCCCAGGCCGCGGCGATGACGCTCAGGTTCAGCAGCACCGGCGTGACCGCCGGCACCGCGAAGCGCTTCCACGAGTTCAGGATGCCGGCCGACAGCGCCACCAGCGACATGCAGCCGATGTACGGGAACATCAGCCGCGTCATCACCACCGCCGAGGCCTGGCCTTCGGCCGGCAGGCCCGAGGCCATCACCCAGACCAGCAGCGGCGAGCCGATCACGCCCAGCGTGCACACCGCCAGCAGCGCCCACAGCAGCACGGTGGCGACCGCGTCGATCAGCGCCTGCGTCTTCTCGTCGCCGTCGGTGGCACGCGAGGCCGCCAGGATCGGCACGAAGGCCTGGGAGAAGGCGCCTTCGGCGAACAGGCGCCGCAGCAGGTTCGGGATGCGGAAGGCCACCTGGAAGGCGTCGGTGGCCAGGCTGGCGCCGAAGGCGGCCGCGATCAGCTGCTCGCGCACCAGGCCGGTGATGCGGGACGCCAGCGTGAGCGCCGAGACGACGGAGGCAGAACGAAGCAGACTCATGGGCGGGGTCTTGGGGTCGCAGGACTTGCGATTATCCATGCTATACTGCTAGGCTTTCCTCCACCCGGAACACGAAACACACCATGGCCACCTCTTCCAAAGCCAAGAAGAAGACCGTCCGCATTGCCTCGGGTCGCAAGCGTGCGCGTCAAGACGTCAAGCTGAACGCCGCCAACACCGCGCTGCGCTCGAAGTTCCGCACCGCCATCAAGGGCGTGCTGAAGGCCGTCGCCACCGGCGACAAGGCCAAGGCTGGCGACACCTTCAAGACCGCCCAGGCCGTGATCGACTCGATCGCCGACAAGGGCATCTTCCACAAGAACAAGGCCTCGCGCATCAAGAGCCGCCTGTCGGCCAAGATCAAGGCCCTGGCTCCGGCCGCCGCCTGAATCAGCTGATCCGGGTGGATCCCAGCCGAAGGCCCGCGCAAGCGGGCCTTTTGCTTTGAGGCTCCGGCCCGCAGGCCGGAGCCCCGGGCCGGGCTCCGCGAACAGGCCGCCTCAGGCGCCTGCCACCTTGTCCGCCTCGCTGGTGAAGGCGTCCGCGAAGAACTCCTCCTCCGGCAGACCGCAGGCCGCGACGAAGTCGCGCTGCGCCGACTGCACCATCACCGGCGCACCGCAGGCATAGACCTGATGGCCCGACAGGTCGGGCAGATCCGCCATCACCGCCTGATGGACCAGGCCGGTGCGCCCGCTCCAGTCCGCATCGGGCTCGGAGAGCACCGGCACGAAGCGCAGCCACGGCAGCCGCGCGGCGGCGGCCTCGGCCCAGTCGCGCAGGTAGAGATCGGCCGCCCTGCGTGCGCCCCAGTACAGCACGGCCGGCCGCGTCAGGCCCTTGACCTCCATCTGCTCGATCAAGGCCTTGATCGGCGCGAAGCCGGTGCCCGAGGCCAGCAGCACGACCGGCCTGGCGCTGTCCTCGCGCAGCCAGAAGCTGCCGAAGGGCCCTTCCATGCGCAGGATCTCCTTCTCCTTCATCGCGCCGAAGACATGGTCGGTGAAGCGCCCGCCCGGCATGTGGCGGATGTGCAGCTCGATCGCACCCTGCGCCAGCGACGGGGCGGTGGCCATCGAGTAGCTGCGGCGCGCACCGTCGCGCAGCAGGAAGTCGACGTACTGGCCGGCGTGGTACTGGAAGGGCTGGTTGGCGGGCAGCTGCAGCCTGAGCACCGCGACGTCGTCGGCCGCGCGCGTGATCGAGATCACCCGCGTGGGCATCTTCAGCACCGGGAACTGGTCGGCGGCCGTGACCTGGCGCGACTCGACGACGCAGTCGGTCTGCGGCGTGGCGCAGCAGCTCAGGATCAGGCCGGCGGCCTCCTCCTCGGCGCTGAGCGCCTTGAGCTGGTGCGCGCCGTGGATCACCCGGCCCTCGAGCAGGCGGCTCTTGCACGAGCCGCAGGCGCCGTCCTTGCAGCCGTAGGGCAGACCGATGCCCTGGCGGATCGCCGCGGGCAGCATGACCTCGTCGCGCGCGACCTCGAACTGGCGGCCGGAGGGCTGGACGGTCACGGTGAAATTCATCTCTTATCCTTCGGGGTTGTCATCACATCACCACGGGGCGAGATTGTGCCGCACCACCACCGGGGCCCGCGCCCTGCCCTCCCTGCCGCGGCGACCCGCCTGCTGCGGCGCCCGCGCCTGCTGATCGTCGGCTGCGGCGATGTCGGCCAGCGCGTGGCCCGCCTGCTGGACCCGCGCTGGCGCCTGATCGCGCTGACCTCGGACGCCGCGCGCGTGCCGGCGCTGCGCGCGCTGGGCATCCGGCCGCTCGTCGGCAACCTGGATGAGCCCGCCACGCTGCGCCGGCTGGGCGCGCTGGCGCCGAGGGTGCTGCATCTGGCGCCACCGCCGGGCCACGGCGCGGACGACCCGCGCACCGCGCACCTTCTGCAGGCGCTGGCCCGCCGCGCGCCGCCGGGCGGCCACCGGCTGGTCTACGGCAGCACCACCGGCGTCTATGGCGACTGCGCGGGCGCGCGCTTCGACGAGACCCGCCCGGTCGCGCCGGCCAGCGATCGGGCGCGCCGGCGTGTCGCCGCCGAGGCGCGGCTGCGCCAGGCCGGCCGCGGCGGCCGGCTGAAGGCGACCATCCTGCGCATTCCCGGCATCTACGCCGGCGACCGCCCCGGCGGCCACCCGCGCGAGCGGCTGCTGCGCGGCACGCCGGTGCTGCGCGCCGAGGACGACGTGCACACCAACCACATCCATGCCGACGACCTGGCGCGCGCCTGCGTCGCCGCGCTGCTGCGCGGGCGGCCGCAGCGGGTGATCCACGCCTGCGACGACACCGAGCTGAGGATGGGCGACTACTTCGATCTGGCCGCCGACCTGTGCGGGCTGCCGCGGCCGCCGCGCATCGGCCGCGCCGAGGCGGTGCAGCGGCTCTCGCCGATGCAGATGAGCTTCCTGTCGGAGTCGCGCCAGCTGGTCAACCGGCGCCTGAAGGACGAGCTGCGGCTGGCGCTGCGCCACCCGAGCGTGGCGAGCGGGCTGCTGGCCTGAACGCGCGGGCCGATCCGCTCAGCGTCGGCGCTTGCGCGACGGGAACGGCGGCTGGCCGCGCCAGTAGCGCATCATCAGCCAGCCCCCCAGCATGCCGCCGAGGTGGGCGAAGTGCGCCACGCCGCCGCCGCCGACCAGGCCGAACAGCAGCTCCATGCCGCCGAAGACCAGCACGAAGACCTTGGCCTTCATCGGGATCGGCGGGAACAGCGGCATGATCGTGCGCTCCGGGAACATCATCCCGAAGGCCATCAGCAGACCGTAGAGCGCGCCCGAGGCACCCAGCGTCGGCCCCGAGGGCAGGCCCAGGCTGACGACCAGCAGCTGCGTCAGGCCGCCGGCCAGCGCGCTGGCGCCGAGGAACTGCAAGTAGCGCTGGCGGCCCCAGATCAGCTCGAGCTCCGAGCCGAACATCCACAGGCCGAGCATGTTGAAGAACAGATGACCGACGCTGCCGTGGAGGAAGGCGTAGGTGATCAGCTGCCACGGCATGAACGCGTCGGTGGCGACCGGCCAGAGCGCGAACAGGACTTCGACCCAGTAGCCGGTGAGCATCTGCACGCAGTACATCGCGGTGCAGATCAGCATCAGGGCCTTCGTGACGGGCGGGAGCTGGGGCATGTCGACCGGTGGGCAGCGCTGGGGGGAGGGAATGGTGCCGGAGGCCGGACTCGAACCGGCACGCCTGTGAGGGCGGTGGATTTTGAATCCACTGCGTCTACCGATTTCGCCACTCCGGCGGGAGAGAAGGGGTGCGTCGGTTGCGCGGCGGCGATTATGGCATGGCGCCCACGCGCGCCGGCCCTTGCTGCCACAATCGCCCGGACCCCGGATCCCAAGGAGAGAAGATGCCTGACTACAAGACCGTCGAGGACGTCATCGGCGCGACCCCGCTGGTGCGGCTGCAGCGCCTGCCCGGCGAGGAGGCCGCGCGACGCGGCAACGTCATCCTCGCCAAGCTCGAAGGCAACAACCCGGCCGGCTCGGTCAAGGACCGCCCGGCCATCAGCATGATCCGTCGCGCCGAGGAGCGCGGCGACATCCGCCCGGGCGACACGCTGATCGAGGCCACCAGCGGCAACACCGGCATCGCGCTGGCGATGGCGGCGGCCGTGCGCGGCTACCGCATGGTGCTGATCATGCCGGAGGACCTGTCGATCGAGCGCGCGCAGACGATGAAGGCCTTCGGCGCCGAGCTGATCCTGACGCCGAAGGCCGGCGGCATGGAATACGCCCGCGACCTGGCCGAGCAGATGGAGCGCGACGGCAAGGGCCGCGTGCTCGACCAGTTCGCCAACCTCGACAACCCGCGCATCCACTACGAGACCACCGGCCCGGAGATCTGGAACGACACCGAGGGCCGCGTCACCCACTTCGTCAGCGCGATGGGCACCACCGGCACCATCACCGGCACCTCGCAGTATCTGAAGGAGAGGAACCCGCAGGTGCGCATCGTCGGCGCGCAGCCCTCCGAGGGCTCGCGCATTCCCGGCATCCGCAAGTGGCCCGAGGCCTATCTGCCGAAGATCTACGAGCCGCGGCGCGTCGACGAGATGCTGCTGGTGTCGCAGGCCGACGCCGAGGACATGGCCCGGCGCCTGGCGCGCGAGGAAGGCCTGTTCGCCGGCATCTCGGCCGCCGGCGCCTGCTGGGCCGCACTGCAGGTCTCGGCCCGGGTCGAGAACGCCACCATCGTCTTCATCGTCTGCGACCGCGGCGACCGCTACCTCTCCACCGGCGTCTTCCCGGCCTGAGCCGGGCCGCGCCCCCGGCAGCCCGACCCGCCCAGACAGCCCCATCATGGTGCGCGACGCACCATGAGAGCTCGCCCGCACTCGACGCGACACACCATCACGGGGCGTCGCGATGATCGCAACCGGTGCAGGCCGACCGGCCGGATCTGGCAGATCCTCGCGCCGATCGGCTGATTCGTGCATTGGAACCACCCCGTTCTTGCGGGCCCTCCGTCGAAGTCCCGAGACGGAGAGCTCCCGCGATGAGCCATGCTTGGCACTGCAATTGCGATTCGTCAGGTTCCGACGACTCGCACCACCGGAGTGCGAGCCTCTTCAAGACTGCGGGTGAACCTCACGATGAACGAACTGATCAACATGGCCTGGGTGGCGATCTGCGCCGCCCTGGTCTTCTTCATGCAGGCCGGCTTCGCGCTGGTCGAGGGCGGCCTGTCGCGGGCCAAGAACTCGATCAACGTGATCATGAAGATCTACCTCGGCACCTGCCTGGTCGGGGTGGGCTTCTGGGTGGCGGGCTACGGGCTGGCCTTCGGCAGCAGCCAGGGCGGCCTGATCGGCGCGAGCCTGTTCGCGCCCGACGGCCTGAAGGCCTTCGATGCGGTCGGCCTGCTCTACCAGATGATGTTCGCGACCACCGCGGTCAGCATCGTCTCCGGCGCGGTGGCCGAACGCATGCGCTATGGCGCCTACCTGGCCTTCACGCTGCTGATGTCGCTGCTGATCTACCCGGTCTACGCGCACTGGGCCTGGAACCCGTCGGGCTGGCTGAAGACGATGGGCTTCGTCGACCTGGCCGGCGACGGCGCGGTGCACTCGATCGGCGCCTGGTGCTCGCTGGCGGGCCTGCTGGTGCTGGGGCCGCGCCTGGGCCGCTTCGGCCGCGGCGGCGAGGTGCGCGACATTCCCGGCCACAACCTGCCGATGGTCGCGCTCGGCGGCTTCATCCTGTGGCTGGGCTGGTTCGGCTTCAACGGCGGCTCGATCGGCAGCCTGGAGAGCGGCCAGCTCGGCACCGTGCTGCTGTCGACCTACCTGGGCGGCTGCGCCGGCGGCCTGGGCGCGCTGGCCTTCATGCGCCTGACTGGCCGGCCGGTGCTGATGAGCGCCTCGGTCAACGGCAGCCTGTGCGGCCTGGTGTCGCTGACGGCCGGTGCCGCGACGATGAGCCCGGGCTTCGCGATCCTGACCGGCCTGGTCGCCGGCGTGCTGGCCACCTGGGGCGCCGAGGCGCTGCGCCGCCTGCGGGTGGACGACACCGTCGACGCGGTCGCCGTGCACGGCCTCGGCGGCGTCTGGGGCCTGCTGGCCGCCGGCCTGTTCTACCAGGGCGACCTGTTCAGCGGCTCGCGCGTGCTGGTGCAGCTGCTGGGCGCCTTCGCTGCCTTCGCCTGGGCCTTCCCGGTGGCCTGGCTGCTGTTCAAGCTGGTCGACCGGCTGATCGGCCTGCGCGCGCCGACGCTCAACGAGCAGCGCGGCCTCGACTACACCGAGCACCACGAGATCGGCTATCCCGAGTTCCAGGATTCGCCGGGACAGCTGCACAAGGAATCCTGAGTCCCTGTCCACCCCACCTGATCCGATGGCCACAGAAGCCCTGTCCCTGCGTCGCCGCGCCGCCTGCGCGGTCCTCTCCCCTGTGCTCGACGAGGACGCGCTGCTCGACGCGCTGCGCCTGCAGCACCAGTCGATGCGAGGCGACGGGGTCGCGGACATCATCCGCTACATCGATCAGGTGGCCGAGCGGCATGCCATCGATCCGGCCGCGCGCAAGAAGCTCTACGAGGCCTTCTACAAGGCGCTGCGGCTGCCCGAGGACCAGCTGCCGATGGACCCGTGGCCGCTGATGCATCCGCCCGCGGCCGCGCCCGCCCCGGCGGTCGCCACTCCGGCGGCGCCCGCTCCGGCAGCGCCGGCCGCGCGGCCGACGATCAATCCGGTGGCCGCGGCGCTGGAGGCCGCGGGCCCCCCCGTCGCGCCGCCCACCCTGCCGGCGGCGCGCCCGAACGCCGCGCCGGCGACCCCGGCGGCTCCGGCCGCCTCGCCGCTGCCGGCCGAGCAGGCGGTCTGCGCCGAGCTGGTCCGCAGCGCGCTGGCCGAGGTGCAGCGCTTCCATCCCGGCGCGCTGAAGGATCTGGGCGACAGCGCGCTCGACCTGCTCGAGACGATGCGCCTGGCGCCGTCGCTGCGGCGCACGCTGCGCGAGCTGTGGGCGCGCCCGCTGCAGTCGCACTGGGTGCTGGACCTGCCGGCGGCCGATCTGTCGCAGGTGGTTCACCTGCTGTACATGGCGCTGTGCGAGGCGCTCGGCCCGGTCGAGGCCGATCAGGTGCTGACGCGCGCGGTGCGCGCCGCCGACCAGAGCCCGCAGGCGCGGCAGTTCTCGCCGCGCCGGCTGATCTGAGTCGAGCCGAGCCGGTCAGCCCATGCGGGCGAGGATTTCCGCCGCGACGGCCTGATGGCGCCCGGCATCCTCGCGCAGCACCGCCTGCAGCAGCGCACGCGCATCGGCCTCGCGGCCGAGCTCCAGGCAGGTGCGCGCCATCTCGACCCGCAGCCCGCCGCGCAGGTCCGGATCGTCGAAGCCGGCCGGCGACGACGCCGGAGCCGCGGCCTCGGCCGTGTCCGTCTCGCCGGCCTGCGCCCGCACCAGCTCGGTCACCAGCGGCGAGGCCTCGACGGTGCGCGCCATGTCGGCCGCGGCGGTCGAGACATCGAGACTGCGCGGCGCCGACGGCCGCGGCGCGGTCTCCTGCGGCATCACGGTCGGCAGGGCCTCGCCCTCCGGCGTCACGCCGGCGCGGCGACGCCACAGGATCAGGCCGCCGGCCAGCGCCCCTGCGCCCAGCAGCCAGGGCAGCCAGCGCAGCGCGGCACCGCCATCGGTCGGCGTGCCCGGCTCGGCCGCCGCATCGGCGGCCGGTCGCAGCGTCGGGCCGCTGGCCGCAGGCACCGCGTCCACCGCCGAGGCGGATGCCTCCACTGCGGCCACCGCGGGCGCTGAGGCCACCGGCGCCGGCGCGGGGGCCGCTTCGGGAGCCGAGGCCGGGACCGGCGCAGGCACGGGAACGGGCACGGGCGCAGGCACCGGCTTGACCGGCGCGGGCACGACGGCCGAGGCCGGCGGCACAGGCGGCGCGACCGGCACCGACGGCGCCGCGACCACCGGACCGAGCGCGGGCAGCGCCGGCAGCTCGCCTCCCGAACGCATCAGCTTCAGATGCGCCTCCACCAGCGCCACCGAGGCGGCGCGATCCTCCGCGCGCAGCTCGCCCAGCGAGGGCATCGTCAGCGGCACGCCGCGGCGCAGCCGGTGGATGTTGCCCTTGACGAAGGCGTCCGGATTGCGGCGCAGCACGGCCACCATGGCCTGCTGGCGGCTGACGCCGGCCTGCCGGGCCACCATCCCTGCGATGTCCCACAGGTTGTCCTGCTCGACGGTGGTGCGGAAAGGCCGTGCGGAGTCGCCGACGATCGGCTCCGCCGCGGGCTGGGCCGACACCAGCGGCGGCAGCGCCAGCGGTGCGCAGGCCAGCGCGAGGTGGAGGAGTCGGCGCTTCAGAGGAGGCAGCATGGGGCGTTCACACCATCAAGGTGTCCATCAGATCGATCATGAACTCGGTGTCCTCCTGGTCCTGCTTCTCCCAGCCGCTCAGGCCCAGCGCCTCGAGCGTGCGACGCCCGTCGGAGGACGGGTCGGCCATGCCGAGCAGCAGCTGCTGCAGCGGCTCGCGCAGGTGCGCCGCGCGCGGCCCGACCAGCAGCACATGCCGCACCAGACTGATCTGGCTGGTCATCAGCGGGCGCAGCTGGCGGCGGATCGGCGCGCTCAGGTCGTCGAAGGCCTCCTTCAGGAAGAAGCCGCAGTCGGCCTTGCCCTGAAGCATGGTTCGCGCCAGGACCACATAGGTGGACACCGGCGTGGTGGCGACGTTGTCGCGGTTCAGGTCGGCCGACTCCAGCAGGATCATGCCGATCAGGTTGACGTCCGGATCACGGGTCACGGCCAGGCGCAGGCCGGGCTGCAGGTCCTCGATCGACTGCGCCGGCGAGTCGGCCGGCACCGCGATGACCACCTCGTCGGGGCAGTCCTTCGGCGCGGCGATCGCGACGAAGCCCTTCTCGCGCACCAGCATGGCCGCGTCGTAGGGATTGGCGTAGATCAGGTCGATCTTGTCGGCGGCGATGGCCTGGCGCTGCGCGGCGAAGTCCTCGTACAGCTCCAGATGGATGCGCTCGCCGAGCCGGCGCTGCAGCCAGGTGTTGAAGACATACCAGCCGGCGATGTGCTCCGGCGAGAAGTCCGGGCTGACGGTCAGCTCCAGCGGCGTGGTGGCGGCGTTCTCGCTCACTTCAGTTCCTCCGCCCGCATGCGGGCGTAGAGCGCGATGCACTCGTTGACCTTGCTGCGCGAGGGCTTGCGGCGCACCGAGGTGTAGCCGACGACCCGGCCGTCGCGCACGTTCGGGATCGCGGTGGCGAAGACCCAGTAGTGCGCGCCGTCCTTGCGCAGGTTCTTCACGTAGCCTTGCCACTTGTCGCCGCGGCCGACGGTGTCCCACAGGTCCTTGAACGCGGCCGCCGGCATGTCCGGGTGACGCAGGATGCAGTGGTTCTCGCCGATCAGCTCGTCGCGCTCGTAGCCGGACATGTCGACGAAAGCCTGGTTGGCATGGGTGATCACGCCGGTCGTGTCGGTACGGGACACGATCAGCTTGCCGTCCGGATAAGGCACCTCGTGGTCGACGACCAGCACCCGACGGGTGCGCCCGTCGTGGTAGCTCATCGTCAGTTCGCGCCGTTCCCCCGGCACCAGATCGGACTCGTTCATGTCGGTCATCATCGGATTCCCTCGATCACGAAGCGGACCGATCAGATGACCTTGCTGATGGCGTCGGCGGCGCGCTTGACGTCGAGGAAGATCAGGCCCAGGCGGGAATTGGGCTTGCACAGCGCGGTCAGCACCGAGTCGGGACCGGCGTGCGTCATCAGCACATAGCCCTTGGCGCCCTTGACGAGCACCTGCTCGAGCTCGCCGCGGGCCAGCTCGCGCGAGGTGCGGTCACCCAGCGACAGCATCGCGGCGCTCATCGCGCCGACGCGGTCCTCGTCCATGCCGGCCGGCAGCATCGAGGCCATCATCAGACCGTCGGTGGACAGCACGGCCGAGGCCTCGATGTCGGCGGTCGAGCCGTTCAGTTCGCTCAGGATCGAGTTCAGCAGGTCTTCACGCATGGGCGTTTCCTTCGGGAAAAGTCAGGGTTGGGGTGGTCGAGGGGAGAGGGAAGGGATCCGGGCAGCCGGAGCGGCCCCCCGCCGCCCCGAGATCACCCGTGGTCCGGGTCAGCCGGCTCAGATCGAGGTGTGGCCGTAGCGCACGCCCAGCGCCCACACCAGCGTGGTGAAGGCCTCCTGGTTGAAGCGCGGCATGCCGCTGACGATCAGGATGAAGTAGTCGTCGCCGAAGTACAGCGGCCAGAAGCCGACCTCGCTGCAGCCGGCGGCATTGACCATGCCCCAGCCGTCGCTGCGCAGGCGCATGTTGCCGTGCAGCAGCCGGGCATGGCGCTCGTGCACGCTGGCGAGGTCGCCGCCGAGCGCGGCGAGCTCCTCGGAGGTCTCGTGCGCGAAGCCGGCGGTGCCCAGGTACAGGCCGCGCTTGTCGGCCAGGATCGCCTTGCCCTCGTCCGAGAGCTGGGTCAGCAGCGGCGGCAGCATCGCCTCGATCGAGTCCGGCGGCACCTCGACCTGCATCGGCAGGCCCTGCACGAAACCGGAGGACTGCAGCCGGTAGATGAACTCGAGCGCATCCTGCTGGTTCATGCCCATCCAGTCCTGCACCAGGTCGGCGCTCAGCCGCGGCGTCTCCGGCTCGCTGAGCAGGCGCTGCAGGAAGGTCCGCGCCGGCTCGCGCGTCGGCCGGCTCGCGGCGTAGTAGGCTCCCGCCGGCGTCGGGTGCAGGTAGAACTCGCCGGTGAGCGTGTAGTGATCCATGGGCGCGGGCGTCGGCGCAGGTCGCCGGGGAAGTCGGGAGTCGGAAGGATCAGAGGGTCGGATCGATCTGCAGCAGCAGCGCCTCGATCAGCACCGAGACGTCGGTGCGCTGGCGCGCGTCGACCTCGAAGATCGGGGCGGTCACCTCGAGCTCGGCGAGCTGGCGGGCGTACTCGTCGATCGTCGGCGTCGCGCGCGCGTCCATCTGCGTCACGCCGATGACCAGGCGCGTGCTGTCGATGAACTCCTTGAAGGACTTGATGTAGAAGCGCATGTCCTCGAAGGGCGTCGGCCGGGTGTTGTCGAGCAGCAGCACCAGCCCGATCCCGCCCTTGGTGAGGATGTCCCACATGAAGTCGAAGCGCTCCTGGCCGGGCGTGCCGTACAGGTGGACCTTCTCGCTGGGACCGAGGCGGATCATGCCGTAGTCCATCGCCACCGTCGTGTTGGACTTGCGCTTCTGCGTCATGTCCGAGGCGTGCTCGTCGGTGCGGATCGGCTCGATGTCGCTGATCGAGGCGATCGCCGTGGTCTTGCCGGCACCGACGGGGCCGGTGAAGATGATCTTGTGGTCGGTATGGGCCATGGGAATGTGTCCGGGGCGTCCTGGTGTGGCGTGGGGGGACGTCTTCGTTACTTGTTCAGCCAGCCGAACAGGCGGGTCAGCAGGCCGCGGTTGCCCTTGGACTTGCCCCCGCCACGCTGCAGCCTGCGGATCTGTCCGCCGTCTTCGGTGATCAGGTCCAGCGCCAGCGCCGCGTTGTAGAACGCGAAGACATGACGCTGGGCGATCTTCAGGGTCTGCGCGGTCTCCAGCAGCGAAGCCCCTCGGGTGGCCCACAGCGCGGCGATGCGCAGCGCATGCGGCGTGCGGTGCAGACGGGTCAGGTTCGGCCAGCTCTTGAGGTAGACGGTCGCGGCCGGATCGACGCCAGCGGGCAGGCGCCCGGCCGAGGTCTCCAGCGCGGTCTGCCACAGCACCTGATCGAGCCGGCGCACCAGCGCGGTGCGGGTGAGCGTCTCCTGCAGGTCGGCGAACTCCTGGCGGCTGAACGCGCGCGTCTTCGGACGCTTGTCGATCGGCGCGCGCGCCAGCGCGGCGAACTGCTCGGCGCTGAACTCGCAGTAGATCAGGTTGGTCGTGCCGTCGACGGTGATGCGGCCGGCCGGGCTCTCGAGGTGGGCCGGCACCTGCCACTTGCCGCTGACCTGGAACGCGTCCTTGAGCACGCCGACCAGATGCTGCGCCGGGTCATAGCGCAGCGAGGCATCGCTGCCCAGCGTCGCGGCGTCGAGATCGCCACGCTCGCCGCAGTAGCGTGCCTCGTCGGCCTGCTCCTCCGCACGCACGCGGCGCTGGCCGCTGGCATCGAAGGCGGGCGCGCCGACGGCCGGCTTCTCCGGCTCCTTCCTCGCGACCGGCGCGGGCGCAGGAGCCGGCGCGGCGGGCGCCGGTGCCTTGGCGGCCGGGGCCTTCGCGACCGGCGCGGCAGCGGCCGGACGGCGTGCCGGCTGCGAAGGCGCCGCCGCCGGTGCGGGCGCAGGTGCCGCCGGAGCGACCGACTCGAGCACCGGCTCGGCGGCAGGCGCAGCGACCGGCACGGCCGGGGCCTCGGGCACGCTCGCCGCCGGCGCGACCGCCACCGGAGCCGCTGCCGGCACCGCGGCCGGGCGCACCGCAGGGGCGGGCGTCGGGGCCGGCACGACCGGCGCAGGCGCCGGGGCTGGGCTGCGTCCGCCGAAGATCCTGCGCAGCAGACCGCCCAGGCCCCCGGGGCGCGCCGCCGGCTCGGAGCTGGCCGGGCGCACCGGAGCCTCCGGCGGGGCCGGCACGGCGGGCGGCACCGGGGCCGCAGCCACCTCCGGCACGGGCGCAGGCGCCGGTGCGGGCACGGCGACCGGCTCGGGCACCGGTTCAGGCATCGGTTCGGGCGCGGCCACCGGGGCCGGAGTCACCTCCTGCCATTGCGGGGCCGGGGCCGGTGCGGCCGTCGGCGCCGGATCGGCGGCCGCACCGCCCGTGCGGCCGGCGCGCAGATCGGCCGCGGCCGCCAGCAGCGCCGCCGGCGTGACCGGCTTCTGCACCCACAGCGCACCCTCGAGCTGCTGCGGCTGCGTCGACAGCGCGATGCCGGGCCGGCCGCTGCGGGCCCGGAAGGCCTCCCAGTGCTGGCGCGACTCGAGCGTGTCGAAGTCGAAGATGGCCACGTCGGCGATGTCCTCGCCGCTCGGCGCAAAACTGCTGCGTCCGGAACTCGAGAAGAAGAAATCCAGCACCGCCTGCGTGCGCGGCGGCAGGGAAAGAAGGGCAACCTTCAATCGGGTTTGCAGCTTGGAGGCTTCCACTGACTACAGGCTCTAGGGTCGTAGGGATCGATCGTGGAGGCAGGGTCCGTCACGCCTTCGGCGTTTCAGACCCAGCCCGCGGGCACTGCGCCGTGGCGCGCGACCAGCCGCTCGGCCATCACGGCCTTGGCGGCATCATCACGGCTGTGGCGATAGATCGCCAGCAGCTCGCGCAGGACTTCCTCGTCCTGCGGCGCGTCGAGAAGTGCTTCCTCAAGCATGCCACGGGCGCCGTCGAGGTCGCCGTATTCCAGTAACGACATCGCCTGCTGGAAAGGCGTCTCCAGCGCGACCTCGCGGCGCTGCAGGTCGACCATCGCCGAGGCGCCCAGCACCGCGCTGTCGAGCAGCGACCAGTCCTGCGCCGGCAGCCGCGTGCCGCGCGGCAGGCCGCTGTCCAGATGCACGCGCAGCAGGTGCGCGTCCTGCGGATCGAGCCAGGGCTCGGCCTGATCGAGCAGCAGCCGACGCAGGCCGCGACCGCGGTCGCCCAGCGCCAGGAAGAGATCGACCAGCGCACCGAAGGCCCGCTCGGCCAGCGCCGGCCGGCAGGCCAGCAGCACCCGGCGCACATGCGCCTCGACGTCGAGCGGATCGCGCGCGACCAGCCCGGAGACATGCCGCCAGGCATCGGCGGGCTCGACGCCGGGCGGACAGTCGATGCGGCCGGCACGCATGTACGCGAACACCGGGTCGATCGACCCCTGGAAGACCTGCACTGCGCTCATTGCCACCCGCCACCGCTTGCCTTGCCACCGCACCGCATCAGGTGCCCCTCGATCACTGCACCCTGGTGCATCTCGATCGCCCCATAGTGGACATCGCCGCGGATGCGCGCACCGGCGCGCAGCTCGACGAGGCCCGTGGCATGCACCGAACCCTCGATGCAGCCGAACACCACCAGATGCGAGACCCGCACGTCCCCGGCCACCACGCCCTCGTCGCCAACCGTCAGCGTGCCCGCCTCGATGTGCGCGACCGAGACGTCGCCCTCGACGCGGCCGTCGATGCGCAGCCCGCCGCAGAAGACCAGGTCGCCGCTGACCCGGGTGCCCGCGCCCAGCAGGCAGTCGATGCGCTCGAGCTTCGGATCGGCCGTCCTCTTGGACCGGAGGAAGTGCATGGGCATGGCGTGCGGCCCCCGCGATCGGTGATGAAACGTATCGGATGTGCTGTGCATGAAGGCATCTTCGACCATGACTGCAACAGGATCGGGTCAGTCAGCCCGGCTCGCCAGGGAGTTGCCGATGCGCCGCAGTCCGGCCCGGGACGATGTTAACGAGTCCGCCGCGCGCTGCCGGCCGGCCGCAGCCCGCCCCCCCGGTCCCGGGGCACCCGGGATCGGCAAAGGCGCCGCGGGCCCCCGCGCCACCCGTCGGACCCGCCGACATGATCTGAACTCGTGAGAAATGCATCAAACCCCCTGCATATCCTCGATTTGAACATGGCTGGCTCACCGATTGACCTGCCCTAAGCGCATGAAACGAAGCTGAAGCCCAATTTTTGACCTTGATCGTCTGTTTTTGGTACGTGCAAGACCCTTGCCTGCCGGGCCCGTCCGGCCGGCGATCCGCCGGTTAAGATCGCGCCTTTCCTGACGCAGCCCCTGGATCCACACCATGCCCCGCTGTGATGAACGACTCCCCCGCCCCCACCCGGTGGCGATCGACCGCCGTCGGCACCTGGCGATGCTGGCCCTGCCGCTGCTGGCGCTGGCCGGCGGCCCGGCTCGTGCGCAGCAGGTGCGTCGCGCCTTTCCGGCCGACGCGCTGCGCGGCACGCTGCTGATCGTCGACGCGCCCGACGTGCGCCTGAACGGCGAGGCGGCCCGGCTCGCGCCGGGCGCGCGCATCCGCGACGAGAACAACCTGCTGGCGATGAGCGGCGCGCTCGACGGCCGCCGCATGACCGTGCACTACACCGTCGAGCCGCAGTTCGACGGCTCGGTGCTGCTGCGCGACGTCTGGATCCTGCGTGCCGACGAGATCGCGAACTTCTGGCCGCGCTCGCGCGAGGAAGCCGCGCGCTACCAGCTCGACCCGGTGGCTCAGGTCTGGAGCCGGCGCACCGGCTGAGGGCACCCGCCCTACCCCCGCCCGCATTCCCCGCAGACGCCTTCCGCCGGCCGGCCGCCCGGCCGCGCCGGTTTCCTTTGTTTCGATTTGCTTGCAATCATGAGCGACGTCACCCCTGCTCCCACCGATGCGCCGACGCAGAAGAAGGTCTACATCCGCACCTTCGGCTGCCAGATGAACGAATACGACTCGGACAAGATGTCCGATGTCATGAAGGCCGCCGAGGGCTACACCCCGACCGACGACCCCGAAGAGGCCGACCTGATCCTCTTCAACACCTGCTCGGTGCGCGAGAAGGCGCAGGAGAAGGTCTTCAGCGACCTCGGCCGCGTCAAGCACCTGAAGAAGAAGGGCGTGCTGATCGGCGTCGGCGGCTGCGTGGCCAGCCAGGAAGGCGCGGCGATCATCGAGCGCGCGCCCTATGTCGATGTCGTCTTCGGCCCGCAGACGCTGCACCGCCTGCCGCAGATGCTCGAGGCCCGCCAGCGCGCCGGCCGCCCGCAGGTCGACATCAGCTTCCCCGAGATCGAGAAGTTCGACCACCTGCCGCCGGCGCGCGTCGAGGGCTCGTCGGCCTTCGTCTCGATCATGGAGGGCTGCAGCAAGTACTGCTCCTACTGCGTCGTGCCCTACACCCGCGGCGAGGAGTTCAGCCGCCCGTTCGAGGAAGTGCTGACCGAGGTGGCGGGCCTGGCCGACCAGGGCGTCAAGGAGATCACGCTGCTGGGCCAGAACGTCAACGCCTACCGCGGCAAGATGGGCGAGACCAGCGAGATCGCCGACTTCGCGATGCTGATCGAGTACGTCGCCGAGATTCCCGGCGTCGAGCGCATCCGCTACACCACCAGCCACCCGAACGAGTTCACGCAGCGCCTGATCGACGTCTACGCCCGCGTGCCGCAGCTGGTCAACCACCTGCACCTGCCGGTGCAGCACGGCGCCGACCGCATCCTGTCGGCGATGAAGCGCGGCTACACCACGCTCGAATACAAGAGCACGATCCGCAAGCTGCGTGCGGTGCGCCCGGACATCAGCCTGTCCACCGACTTCATCGTCGGCTTCCCCGGCGAGACGGCCGAGGACCACGCCCGCACGATGAAGCTGATCGAGGACATCGGCTTCGACGCCAGCTTCAGCTTCATCTACAGCGCCCGCCCCGGCACGCCGGCCGCCGCGCTGCCCGACGACACGCCGCAGGAGGTCAAGCTCGCGCGCCTGCAGGAGCTGCAGGCCGCCATCGAGGAGAACGTGCGCCGCATCAGCGCCTCGCGCGTGGGCACCGTGCAGCGCATCCTCGTCGAGGGACCGAGCCGCAAGGATCCGACCGAGCTGATGGGCCGCACCGAATGCAACCGCATCGTCAACTTCCCCGGCGGCCCGAACGCGGCCCGTCTGGTCGGCCAGATGATCGACGTGACCATCACCTCGGCGCTGCCGCACTCGCTGCGCGGCGAGGTGGTGGTGGCCTGATCAGCGCGCGCCGAGCGCGTCCTCGCCCGCTTCCTGCCAGCCGCGGTAGCGCGCGGCCAGGGCCAGGGCCCGCTCGGGATCGGGCGCGGTGACCGTGTCGGCATGACGGTAGCCGCGCCCCAGCAGGTGGCGCATGCGCCAGCGCGGCCCCAGCAGGCCGTAGGCCAGATGGCACAGCAGCAGCACGACGCCGAAGATGACGACACCGAGCATCTCCATCGGCACCAGCACGCCGACCAGCGCCAGCGCGACCAGCCCGGCCATGCCCACGCCCCACATCTTCAGCGTGAAGGCCCAGAAGCAGCCCAGAAGAAAGGCTGACCACGACCAGCCGGGACGCACGCTCTCCAGCGCGCCCGAGGGATGCCTGAACACCTTGTACTGCTTCACTTCGCCGCTCCCGGTCCTCGTTGTCTTTGCATCGCCCCTGGGTGGCCACGGCGGCCAGGGCGTCCTTCATGCTATGCAGCCGCGCACCAGCCTGGGGCCTGCCACCGGCCTTCAGCCGCCGGATGCGCGAAATCCGTCACAAAAAGAAACCACCAGGTACCAGTGATCAGCCCACCGTCAGCGGCATCGCGCCGGGCTGGTGCAGCCCGAGATGGATCGCCGCCATGACCGCCTGGGTGCGGGTGTTGACGTCGAGCTTGCGGAAGATCGCCTGCACATGGGTCTTGACGGTGGCCTCGGACAGGTCGAGCTCGCGGCAGATGGCCTTGTTCGACTTGCCCTCGATCATCCGGTCGAGCACCTCGCGCTGACGCGCCGACAGCGGCTCGTGCACGTCGTTCGCGGCCGGCGCGGGCATCATCAGCGCGCGGCGCATCACCTCGAGCAGCTCCTCGGCACCGACGTCCTTCGACAGGAAGGCGCGGGCCCCGAGCCGGCGCACCTCCACGGTCAGGCCGGCGTCCATCGCGCCGGAAACCACCACCACCACCGCATCAGGCCGCGCCTGGCGCAGGCGCTCGAGCGTCAGCGCCCCGCGGCTGTCGCGCAGCATCAGGTCGAGCACGACCAGATCGAGGTCCGGATGCAGCTCGCACTGGCGCAGCGCCACATGCAGCGAGCCCGCCTCCAGCACCCGCAGGTCCGGCAGGCGCTGGCGCAGCAGCAGCGCCAGGCTCTCGCGAAACAGCACATGGTCGTCGACCAGCAGCACGGTTCTTGTCATGTCGGTTCTCCCCGCAGGACTGCGTCGCCGGCGACCGGACCCCCCGTCCGGCCGGACCGGAACTGCATGATCCCTGCAGGAATTCTGCGTACCGCGACGCGAGCGCGGATTTGCGCGACATCAAGATCGCCTGCGGCCACCGCGGGGGGTATTCACCGGCAGCCGGCGCATGGCGCCCTCCTCAACCATACGGTTGAGCCTGCGCGACGCGGACCCGGTCCCACCGGCAAGATGCTCGCCTGAATCCGTCCCTCGTCGACCGATGCCGTCCCTCACGCGTGTCCTGATCCCCCTGCTCCGGCACCTGCCCGGCGGCGTGCTGCTGGCACTGGTGCTGCTGGCCTGCCTGCCTGTCGGTGCGGATGCGCCGCGGACCGGTGCGCCGCTGCGTCTGGACCAGGCCGAGTTCATGGTCGACGGCAGCGGCCTGTGGCAGCCGGTGGCGCTGCCCGACTCCTGGCGCCGGCGCGACCAGCCGACCGACCGGTCCGGCCTGTACCGGCTGACGCTGCAGCTCGACCGGGCCCGTCTGGAACATCCCGGCGCGCTGTGGATCGAGCGGCTGCCGACACGCCACCGGGTGCGCGTCAACGATCACCTGCTGGTCGACCGCCTCTCGCAGCCGCAGGGCGCGCTGACGCTGGGCTCGCTGCTGCTGCCGGTGCCGCCGGTGCTGCTGCGCGAAGGGCGCAATCTCGTCGAGATCGAGGTCGGCGCGGGCCTGCCGCGCGCGGGCCTGTCGGCGCCGCTCTACGACGACGCCGAGGCGCTCGAGCGCGGCGCACTGTGGGCACACCAGCAGGGCCGCCTGCGGCTGCAGCTGGTCAATGCCGCGGCCAGCGGCATCGCGCTGTTCATGCTGATGCTGTGGTCGAACCGCCGCCAGGAGCAGGCGCTGGGCTGCTTCGGCCTGCTGGCGCTGCTGGCGACGCTGCGCAACCAGGCCTATTTCAGCGGCGCCTCGCCGGTGCCGGGGCCGGCCAGCGGCTGGCTCTTCTTCCTGGCCCAGATCGGCACCGCGGTGCTGCTGGGCCATTTCGTGCTGCTGCACACCGGACTGCAGCGGCCGCGGCTGCGACGGGCGCTCGACGGCGGCGCGCTGCTGATCGCGCTGCTCGGCACGGCCGGCTTCGCCGCCGGCGAGCCCGACCTGACCCGCCAGCTGGCCTATCCGCCGCTGCTGGGAAGCGTGCTGGTGGCGCTGGCGCTGCTGGTGCGCCATTCGCCCGGACACAGCCTGCCAGCGCGGGCACTGATGCCGCTGGGCCTGGGCGCGGTGCTGGTCGCCGGGCTGCACGACTATGCCTACCAGATCGGCCTGACCTCGGTGATGGACGACTACTGGATGCCGGCGGCCACGCCGCTGATCGTCGCCGGCTTCGCGCTGCGCCTGCTGGCGCGGCTGGCCGAGGCGCTGCGGCGCACCGACCTCGACCGCGCCGAGCTCGAGCAGCGCGTCGAGCAGCGCACCCGCGCGCTGGAGGCGGCCGTGCAGGCCCGCGACCGCTTCCTGGCCGCGGCCAGCCATGACCTGCGCCAGCCGATGGCGACGATGCGCATGCTGATCAGCCTGCTGCAGGACCACGCCCGCGAGCAGGCCGGCGGCGCCACCGCCACCGCGGCCGTGCCGGCGCGGCACACGCTCGACCTGCTCGGACAGCGTCTGGACGAGGCCGGCCGCGCGATGGAGGAACTGCTCGGCGGCCTGCTCGACCTGTCGCGGCTGGAGGGCGGGCGCACGCAGGTGCAGCGCCAGGCCGTGGCGCTGCAGCCGCTGCTGCGCGCCATCGCGGCCGACTGCGACGTGCAGGCGCACCGCAAGGGCCTGCGGCTGATCGTGCATCCGACCGACGCGGTGGTCGACGCCGACGCGCTGCTGCTCGAGCAGATCCTGCGCAATCTGGTCGGCAACGCGGTGCAGCACACGCGGCGCGGCGGCGTGCTGGTGGGCGCACGCCCGGCCGGGCCGGGCCGGCTGCGCCTGGTCGTGCTCGACACCGGCCCCGGCATCGATCCGGCGCAGCAGCAGCGGGTGTTCGACGAGTTCGTGCAGCTGAACAATCCTGGCCGCGACCGCCGCCAGGGCGTCGGTCTCGGCCTGGCGATCGTGCGGCGCTGCGCGACGCTGCTGGGCGCGCCGCTGTCGCTGCGCTCGGTGCCGGGCCGCGGCAGCTGCTTCTCGCTGGAGCTGCCGCGCGCGCGGCCGGCCGCACCGACCGGATCCGTCGTGCCGGCCGAGGTCGCCGAGCCGGCCGCGCCGCACCGGGCGCTCCCGCTCGAGGGCCGCCACATCTGGCTGATCGAGGACGACGCGCTGCTGCGCGACGCGCTGCGCCAGCGGCTCGGCGGCTGGGGCGCGCGGGTCGTCGCCTGCGAGTCGCTGCGCGAGCTCGACCGGCTGATCGAGCAGACCGGCGAAGCGGCACCGGACACGCTGCTGACCGACCTGCGCCTGCCCGACGGCGACGGCCTGCAGGCGGCCGCGCGCCTGCGCGGGCGCCATCCGCGCACCGCGGTGCTGATCGTGACCGGCGATGTCAGCGGCCCGGAGCGGCAGCGGCTGCAGCGCTGCGGCCACCCGGTGCTGCCCAAGCCCTGCAGCGCGCAGGCCCTGCTGGCGGCGCTCGGCGGCGCGGGAGCCGCGCCATGACCGGCACGTCCGCCCCGCGCGCCGCGCGCCTCGCCTCAGCGCGGACCGCCGGAGCCGTCCGGACTCAGGCCGAGCCGCACCGCGGCCAGCACCGCCTGCGTCCGGCTGCTGACCTCGAGCTTGCGGAAGATCGCCTGCAGGTGCGACTTGACCGTCGCCTCCGACAGGTCGAGCTCGCGGCAGATCAGCTTGTTCGACTTGCCCTCGAGCAGCAGGCCCAGCACCTCCTGCTGCCGGTCCGACAGCGGCTCGGCCCGCTCGGGCGCCTCGCCGGCGTCGACCAGCAGCGTGCGCCGCAGCGTCTCGATCAGCCGGTCCGAGCCGACCGACTTGCTCAGGAAGCAGCTCGCGCCGCGGCGCAGCGCCTCGCCGGCCAGCGACTCGTCGAGCGAACCCGACACCACCAGCACCGGCAGCCGCGGCCAGTCGCCACGCAGCCGGTCGAGCGTCGCCAGGCCACGGCTGTCGCGCAGCTCCAGATCGAGCATGACCAGATCGACCGGCTGGCGCTGGCGCTCGAGCAGCCGCAGCGCCAGATGCAGCGATCCGGCCTCGAGCACGCGCAGCTCGGGCAGCCGCTGCCGAAGCAGCAGCGACATGCCCTCCCTGAACATCACATGATCATCGACAAGCACCAGAGTCTTCATGATGCGTCCCCCCCGCCGATGACTGTAGCGTCACGAAACTCGGGATCCCTCACCCGTTTGCGTGACGCGCAACGGAAGCGGACGGATCGACCATGGTGAATATTCCCGACCTGACGGTGCTCGAGCGCGGCTGGCTGTCGTCCAACAACATCGTGCTGCACGGCGAGCCCGGCGAGGGCGCGGTGCTGGTCGACACCGGCCACTGCCTGCATGCGCCTCAGACGCTGGCGCTGCTGCGCCAGGCGCTCGGCACGGAGCCGCTGGCGCGTCTGGTCAACACCCATCTCCACTCGGACCACTGCGGCGGCAATGCCCGGGTGGCGGCGACGTTCAGTCCACGCATCGCGGTCCCCGGCAGCCTGCTGGGCGCGGTGAACCGCTGGGACGAGGACAGGCTCGGGTACCGGCCGACCGGCCAGCGCTGCGAGCGCTTCCATGCCGACGACGCGCTGTCGCCGGGCGAGCGCCTGCAGGTCGGCCGCCGCACCTGGGAGGTGCTGGCCGCGCCGGGGCACGATCCGGATGCGCTGATGCTGTTCGATGCCGTCGACGGCGTGCTGATCTCGGCCGATGCGCTGTGGCACAACGGCTTCGGCGTGGTGTTCCCGGAGCTCGACGGCGAGAGCGCCTTCGACCAGGTCGCCGAGACGCTGGCGCTGATCGCGCGCATCGCGCCACGCCGGGTCATTCCCGGTCATGGGGCACCGTTCGAGGATGTCGGCGCCGCACTGCGCCGGGCTGAAACGAGACTGTCCCGTTTTGTCGCGCAACCGACATTGCATTTCCGTCATGCAGCAAAAGTGCTGCTGAAATACCATCTGATGGAAGTGCGCCGGCAACCCCTCGCCGAGACGCTGGCGTGGGCATCGGGCACCCCGCTTTTTTCCTCCACCCGCCGCAGAGCGGGCTTCGACGGCTCGCCGGCCGACTGGCTGCACGAGCTGCTCCGAGAACTGCTGGCCGTCGGCGCGCTGCGCCTGGACGAGCTGCACGTGATTCACGATGTCTAGGGAGTCTTCATGGATCAGCTGCGCGCCATGCGCGTCTTCACGCGAGTCATCGACGAGGGCAGCTTTGCCGGCGCCGCCCGGGCGCTCGACCTGGCCCCGGCCGTCGTCACCCGGCTGATCGCCGAGCTCGAGGACCACCTCGGCGTCCGCCTGATCGAGCGCACCACCCGCAGCCTGGCGCTGACCGGCCTGGGCGAGCGCTATCTGGAGCGGGTGCGGGTGATCCTGGCCGATCTCGACGAGGCCGAGGCGCTGGTGCAGGACGCCACCGACGAGCCCCAGGGCCACCTGCGGGTGATGGTGCCCTCGGCCTTCGCCTGCCACCAGCTCGCCCGCCATCTGCCCGCATTCCATGCCGAGCATCCGCGCATCACGCTGACGCTGACGCCCAGCGGCGACTACGCCGGCTCCGACGAGCTGCACGACATCACCATCCTGGCGATGCGCGAGCCGCCCGAGGGCGATTTCGTCGTGCGCCAGCTCGCGCGCAGCGACGTGATCCTGTGCGCGTCGCCGGACTACCTCGACCGCCACGGCCGCCCGGCCGTGCCGCAGGACCTCGAGCGCCACCAGCTGCTGCTGCCGGCGACCTCGCCGCCGATGCAGCGCGAGCTGGTGCTGCACCACGCCGGCGACGGCAGCAGCATGCGGGTGCCGGCCCCGCGCGTGCCGCTGCTGACGACCGCGCACACCGACACGCTGCACGCGGCCGCGCTGGCCGGCCTGGGCATCGCCGGTCTGACCTCGCTGGTGGTCGAGCAGGCGCTGCGCCAGGGACAGCTCGAGCGGGTGCTGCCGCAGTGGCATGCGCTGAGCATCGGCCTGTGGATGACCCGGCCGGCCCGCAAGCATGTGCCGGCGCGCACCCGCGCCTTCTGGGACTTCCTGCTGCGCACCTACGGCGGCGGCGACCACGACCCGTGGCAGGACCCGGCGCAGGATCCGTCGAACGGCCGAGCCGCGCTGGCCCTGTCGTCCTGAGACAGCCAGAGGTGGCCTGAAGCGGCCCGAGGTTCAGCCCTCGCGCCGCGCCGGGCCGAAGGCGCGCCACCACAGCGCCAGCGCCACCGCCAGCACCAGCAGCGCGTAGGTGGCGATCCGGCCGTCGCGGCCCCAGACCACCAGCCCGGCGAGCTGCGCCAGCACCGCCACCAGCAGCGTCGGCTGCAGCAGCTCGCGCCAGCGCCGGCCGGCGAGCTCGCGCCGCCACAGCAGCCGGCAGGCGGCCGTCGTCAGCGCAGCCACGATGCAGGCCGGCGCGAGGAAGTTGCAGAAATGCCAGAAGGCGTCGATCGGACCCATCTTTCGGGGAGCCTCACGCACAGGAACGTGACGGACATCAAGGTTTGACGGCAGGCCCGGGATCTTACAATCGCGGGATGAGCGTCTTCGCCCTCAGCCTGAACCATCACACCGCGCCGGTCGACCTGCGCGGCCGGTTCGCGTTCACGCTGGAGCAGATTCCGGCCGCACTGCACGGACTGCGCTCCGGCCTGTCGCGCGCGACCCCGGAAGCCGCCCTGCTGTCGACCTGCAACCGCACCGAGCTGTACATCGCCACCGATCCGACGCAGGGCCGCGCGCTGGTGCGCCCGACGCTGGAATGGCTGGCCACGCACGGCGGCGTCAGCGCCGACGAGCTGCTGCGCCACACGCATGTGATGGAGCGCCAGGAGGCCGCGCGCCACGCCTTCCGCGTCGCCTCCGGGCTGGACTCGATGGTGCTGGGCGAGGCGCAGATCCTCGGCCAGATGAAGCAGGCGGTGCGCGAGGCCGACGCCGCCGGCGCGCTCGGCACGACGCTGCACCAGCTCTTCCAGCGCTCCTTCTCGGTCGCCAAGGAGGTGCGCACCTCCACCGAGATCGGCGCGCACTCGATCAGCATGGCCGCCGCCGCGGTGCGCCTGGCCGGGCAGATCTTCGAGGACCTCAGCCGCATCCGCATCCTCTTCGTCGGCGCCGGCGAGATGATCGAGCTGGCCGCGACCCACTTCGCCGCGAAGGCGCCGCGCCACATCAGCATCGCCAACCGCACGCTCGAGCGCGGCGAGAAGCTCGCCGCGCAGTTCGGCGCCGAGGTGATGCGCCTGGCCGACCTGCCCTCGCGGCTGCACGAGTTCGACGCGGTGGTGTCCTGCACCGCCAGCGCGCTGCCGCTGATCGGCCTGGGAGCGGTCGAGCGCGCGCTGAAGGCGCGCCGCCGCCGCCCGATGTTCATGGTCGACCTGGCCGTGCCGCGCGACATCGAGCCCGAGGTCGCGCAGCTGGAAGACGTCTACCTCTACACCGTCGACGACCTGTCGGCGGTGGTGCAGACCGCCGGCGAGAAGCGCCAGGCCGCGGTCGCGCAGGCCGAGGCCATCATCGAGTCGGGCGTGCAGAACTTCGTGCACTGGCTCGACCAGCGCGCCACCGTGCCGCTGATCCGCTCGCTCAACGCGCAGGCCGAGCAGTGGCGCCAGCACGAGCTGGCCCGCGCGCGCAAGCTGCTGGCCCGCGGCGACTCGCCCGAGGACGCGCTGGAGGCGCTGGCGCGCAGCCTGACGCAGAAGATGCTGCACGGCGCGATGGCCGAACTGCACAACGCCGACCCGCAGCAGCGCGCGCAGATGATCGACGCGGTCACGCGGCTGTTCCTGCGCGGCGAGAACCCGACCCGATGACGCCTTTCCTGCGCCAGCAGCTCGACCGCCAGATCCTGCGCCTTGCCGAACTCGACGCCGCCCTGGCCGATCCGCAGGTCATGGCCGACATCGGCCGGCTGCGCACCCTCACCCGCGACCATGCGCGCGTCTCGGCCCTGGCCGGGCGCTGGACGCAGCTGCAGCAGCGCGAGCACGACCTGCACGATGCCCGCGCGATGCTGGACGACGCCGATCTGGCCGAGATGGCGCGCGAGGAGATCGCCGCCGCCGAGGCCGACATCGCCCGGCTCGACGCCGAGCTGCAGACGGCCCTGCTGCCGCGCGACCCGGACGACGACCGCAGCGCCTTTCTCGAGATCCGCGCCGGCACCGGCGGCGACGAGTCGGCGCTCTTCGCCGGCGACCTGCTGCGCATGTACCTGCGCCACGCCGAGCGCCAGGGCTGGCAGGCCGAGATCATGTCGGCGAACGAATCCGACCTCGGCGGCTACAAGGAAGTGGTCGTGCGGCTGGCCGGCGACGCGGTCTATGAAGCGCTGAAGTTCGAGTCCGGCGGCCACCGCGTGCAGCGCGTGCCGGCCACCGAGACGCAAGGGCGCATCCACACCAGCGCCTGCACGGTGGCGGTGCTGCCCGAGCCGGACGAGGCCGAGGAGGTCACGCTCAACCCGGCTGAGCTGCGCATCGACACCTTCCGCGCCAGCGGCGCCGGCGGCCAGCACATCAACAAGACCGACTCGGCGGTGCGCGTCACCCACCTGCCGACCGGGCTGGTGGCCGAATGCCAGGACGACCGCAGCCAGCACCGCAACAAGGCCAAGGCACTCGCTGTGCTCGCCGCCCGCCTGCGCGACAAGGAGCGGCTGGAGCGCCAGGCCCGCGAGGCCGCGACCCGCAAGGGCCTGATCGGCTCCGGCGACCGCTCCGACCGCATCCGCACCTACAACTTCCCGCAGGGCCGCCTGACCGACCACCGCATCAACCTGACGCTCTACAAGCTGGGCAGCATCATGGAAGGCGATCTGGACGAGGTCATCGCCGCGCTGAGGGCCGCCCGCGCCGCCGAGCTGCTGGCCGAGATGGAAGCGCAGGCATGACGAGCGTCGCCGAGGCGCTGCGCCAGGCCCGGGCGCAGGGGCTGGACAGCGCGGACGCGATGGCGCTGCTCGGCGCGCTGCTGGCGCGCTCGCGCACCTGGCTGCTGACGCATGACGACGCGCCGCTCGACGCCGCGCAGCAGGCGCGCTGGCAGGACTGGCTGGCCCGGCGCCAGGACGAGGTCCCGGTCGCCTACTTGACCGGCCAGCACGAGTTCCACGGCCTGATGCTGGCGGTCACGCCCGACGTGCTCGACCCGCGGCCCGACACCGAGACGCTGGTCGACTGGGCGCTGGACATGCTGGCCGCGCTGCCGCCGGGCCGCGCACTGGTCGATCTGGGCACCGGCAGCGGCGCCGTCGCGCTGGCGCTCAAGTCGCGGCGGCCGGATGCGCAGGTCAGCGCGGTCGACCTCAGCCCGGCGGCGCTGGCGGTCGCGCGCGGCAACGGCGAGCGGCTCGGGCTGGCGGTGAACTGGCATGAGGGCGCGTGGTTCGCGCCGCTGGTCGGGCGCCGCTTCGACCTGATCGTCAGCAACCCGCCCTACATCGCCGAGGGTGACACGCACCTGCCGGCGCTGCGCCACGAGCCGATCCTGGCGCTGACCTCCGGCGCCGACGGCCTGGACGCGATCCGCCAGATCGTCGCCGACGCGCCCGCGCATCTGGCGTCCGGCGGCTGGCTGCTGCTCGAGCACGGCCACGACCAGGCCGACGCGGTCGCCGCGCTGCTGCGCGCGGCCGGCTGGCAGGCGGTGTCGCACCGCCAGGACCTGGCCGGCCACCGCCGCTGCACCGGCGCGCGCCGTCCGGACTGAGCGGCACGGTCTCTTGCCGGACCGCCGGCCGGCGCCGCGGCTTTGCCGTATAAATCGGCCCTGGCACTGCCCCTGTTTCCCTTTCTCCACCTCCCTCCGACACGCCATGAGCACCCACCAGCAGATCGACGAACTCGTCAAGGGCAACCCGGTTGTCCTGTTCATGAAGGGCACCGCCCAGTTTCCGCAGTGCGGCTTCTCCGGCCGCGCGGTGCAGATCCTGAAGGCCTGCGGCGTCAGCCAGATCACGGCCGTCAACGTGCTCGAGGATCCGGCGATCCGCCAGGGCATCAAGGACTACTCGAACTGGCCGACCATCCCGCAGCTCTACGTCAACGGCGAGTTCGTCGGCGGCTCGGACATCATGATGGAGATGTACCAGGCCGGCGAGCTGCAGCAGCTGCTGGCCCCGAAGGCCTGATGCCGGACGCGATGACCGCCCCGGCGACACGCCCGCGGCTGGTCGTCGGCATCACCGGAGCGTCCGGCGCGGCCTATGGCGTGCGCCTGCTCGAGCGCGCGCGCGACCTGGGCGTCGAGACGCATCTGGTGGTCACGCCCTCGGGCGTGCTCAACGTGCACCACGAGTGCGGCCTGGACCGGCGCGCGCTGGAGTCGCTGGCCGCGGTCGCGCATGCGCCCGGCGAGATCGGCGCCTGCATCGCCAGCGGCAGCTTCGACACCGCGGCGATGGTGATCGCGCCCTGCACGATGAAGACGCTGGCCGCGATCGCGCACGGCTTCGGCGACAACCTGCTGACCCGCGCGGCCGACGTGACGCTCAAGGAGCGCCGCCGCCTGATCCTGATGGTGCGCGAGACGCCGTTCAACCTCGCGCATCTGCGCAACATGACCGCCGTCACCGAGATGGGCGGCATCGTCTTCCCGCCGCTGCCGGCCTTCTACCACCGGCCGCAGACCATCGCCGAGCTGGTCGACGAGACGGTCGAGCGGGTGCTGCAGCTCGCCGGCATCGCCGCGGCCCGGCCGCAGGCCTGGGCCGGGCTCGGTCAGACGACGCCGGCCAGCCCGTCGCGCACATGATGGCGCGAGCCCGGCTCCAGCCCGGGTGAGGCCAGCAGCGCGCGCATCCACGCCGCGACCTCCTCCACCGCCCCGAGCCGGCCGGCCTGCTCGCGCTGGCGGCTGCCGGCCGCATCCCGCTGGCGCAGGCGCTGCTGCATCGCGGTGTCCATCGCGCCCGGATCGAGCGAGACCGGGAGAAAGGGCCGGGGCTGCTGCGCCTCGTCGACCGCCAGCCCGCGGATGAAGTGGTCCAGTCCGGCCTTGACCGCGCCGTAGACCGTCAGCCCGGCGTGGCTGCGCAGCGCCGCGCCCGAGCTGACCTGCGCGACGATCTTGCGCCCCGAGCAGGCGCGGAAATGCGCCATCGCGGCGGCCAGCAGCGTGACCCCGGCGACCAGCCCGACCTGCAGCCCGGCGGCCAGCGCCTCGGGCGCGGCCTGCTCGACCGGGCCGAGCGGCTCCAGCGTCGCGGCGTTGTGCAGCACGATCAGCGCCTCCACGCCGGCCGGATCGATGCCGGCCAGCGCCGCCGACAGCGCGGCGGCGGCCGCGACCGGATCGGCCAGATCGGCGCGGATCCAGTCGCCCGGCGGCGTGTCGGGCGGCTCGGTGCGCGACAGCGTCAGCACCCGCCAGCCCTCGCCGCGCCAGCCCGCCGCAAGCGCCGCGCCCAGCCCGCGCGAGCCGCCGCTGAGCAGCACCAGCCGCTGCGGCGGCGGTCCGTCTGCGCTCACAGCACCACCTTGCGCGCGTGCAGCGCCTCGGCCTGGCCGTCGGGCGCGCGGCACTCGATGCCGCGCAGCGCCATCAGGCCGCGGAAGGTCGCCTCCGAGAACCAGCCCTTCGAGCGCTGGCTGCCGAAGTGGCGCATCAGGTGGCGGACCTTGCGCCGGGCCTGCTCGGCCGTCAGCGGCACATAGACATTGGGCTGGCCCAGATCGCCCTCGTACTTCGGGATCTCGTACTCGAGGATCAGATGGTCGCGCCAGGTCTGCCAGGTCAGCTCGGCCACCGTGCGGTGGTCCTGGTGGCGGTCCTCCAGCCGGTGCGTCAGCACCAGGTCGGGCGACACCCGCCGACCCAGATCGGCCAGGAAGGCCTTCAGCCGCGGCAGCTCGGCCGGGAACTGCGCGTCCGCGAAGTCGCCGATGACGATCTCCAGCCCGGCCGCCCCCTTCATCAGCGCACGCGCGCTGCGCCGCGCCTCCCGGGCGCGCTCGCCCGGCGCGCTCAGCACCACCCAGGTCAGGTGCAGCTCGGGCACCTCGGCCAGCCAGCGCAGCAGCGCGCCGCCGCAGCCGATCTCCAGGTCGTCGCTGTGCGCGCCCAGGCACAGCAGATGCAGCCGCCGGCGCCCGGCGGCCGGATCGAGCCGCAGCATCACGCCGCGGCCCGGTCGCCGGCCAGCCCGAGCGGCGCGGCCCCGTCGAGCGCCTCGAGCGCCTCCGGCGTGCGGTCCTTCCAGACCATCCACGGGCACTCGCCGCGCCCCTCCATGCGGTCGTAGGTGATCTTGTCCTTGAAGGTGTCCATCGCCTGCCAGAAGCCGCGGTAGCGGAACACACCCAGCCGGCGCTGCGCGATCAGGCGCTGGAACGGCGCCTCCACCAGCTCGTCGCCCTCCTCGATCAGGTCGAAGATCTCGCGGCGCAGGCAGAAGAAGCCGGCGTTGATCCAGAAGGGGCTGGCCTCGCTCATCGGGCCGAAGGAGGTCACCAGGCCGTCCTCGTCGCCGTGCAGCGTGTGGAAGCTCTGCGGCGAGGGCACCGCGACGAAGCTGGCGGCGGCGCCGCGCGCGCGGAACTCGGCGATGTGGCGGTCCAGCGGCAGGTCGCTCAGGCCGTCGGCGTAGTTGGCGAGGAACTCCTCGTCGTCGCCGAGGTACTTGCGCACCCGCAGCAGGCGCTGGCCGATGTTGGCGTGCAGGCCGGTGTCGACGAAGGTGATCTTCCAGTCCTGCAGGTCGCTGCGCATCAGCTCGACGCGCCGGCCGCCCTCGCTGAGCACGAAGTCGTTCGACAGGCACTCGTTGTAGTTCAGGAAATAGTCGCGGATCAGGTCGCCGCGGTAGCCCAGGCAGAGGATGAATTCCTTGTGGCCGAAGTGCGCGTAGTAGCGCATCAGGTGCCACAGGATCGGCCGCACGCCGATGTTGACCAGCGGCTTCGGGATGGTGTCGGAATGCTCGCGCAGCCGCGTGCCGAGTCCGCCGCAGAACAGGACGACTTTCATGTCGGGGTGCCTTTCGGGGTCTGGGAGCCAGGGATCGTGAAGGCCGGGGCGGGCTCGCCCGGCGCGAGATCGCGCAGCAGCCCGGCCTGCTGCAGCGCCTCGGCGGCGGCCTCGATCGCCTCGAAGGGCAGCCGCGCGCGCTCGGCGATGGCCAGCAGGTCGTGCGCGCCGTCGGACTGGCTCAGCACCCACAGCAGCGCGTGCTCGAAGGCGCCCGGCGCGTGGCCGCCGGTGCTGCGGTAGAGCCCGCGCCGGCCCAGCCGCGGCTCGCCGAAGGGGCTGAGGTTGAGCAGGCGGCGGTTGCCGTCGAGCACCTGCGCCAGCCGCGCCAGCGCCTGCAGCGCGCCGGCCAGCGATTCGGGGCGCAGCAGCGTCATGTCGTCGGCGCTGCAGTGGTATTCGGGGTAGCCGCCGTTGACCGAGCGGGTCAGCCGCCCCACCGGCAGGTCGAAGCCGGGCGAGCCGTACTGGCGCTCGTCGTAGCCGTAGGGCTCGAAGTCGAGCAGGCGCGCGCCCTCGAGGCCGGCCAGCACATGCGCGGCGGCGCGGTCGGTCAGCGTGTCGCCGCGGCGGCTGCGCTTGTACTGCAGCGGCGCGCCGTCGCCCAGCAGGCCCAGCACCAGGCCGGCGCACACCCGCGGCAGCACTTGCGGGCGCAGCGCCAGCCAGGTCAGCGAGCCGATCGTGCCGGGCGCGAAGATGAAGCGCCAGGTGTGGCGCGGCCGGCTGCGGCCCAGCGCCCGCGCCAGTTCGACCGCCACCGCGATGCCGGCGAGGTTGTCGTTGGCCAGCGAGGGATGGCAGACATGGGTGTGGACCAGGATCTCGTCGTCGCTCTGCCCCGGCACGACGAACTCGGCCAGCGTCAGGTGGCCCGGCGCCAGCGTGCTGTCGACCACCACCTCGTAGGGGCCCGGGCCCAGACGCTCGCGGTCGCGGTGGCGCAGGCAGAAGGCCCAGTGCTCGCGGTAGTAGCTGGTGCGGTAGGGAATGTCGTCGGGCCGCTCGGGCAGCGAGTGCAGGTGCGGCTGCAGTTCCTCCAGCGTCATCTGCCGGCGCACCGGCACCGAGTAGCTCATCAGGTGCAGGTTGTGGGCGCGGAAGTCGACGACCCGCCGGCCGCCGGCATCGGCGATCCAGGCGTCGCGCACGTTCCACTCGAGCGGCACCTCCCAGTCGTGCACCGGCGTGCCGCTGGGCACCTCGGTGCGCTGCAGCGGCAGGCCGCCCTGCGTCTCGATCAGGTCGAGCGTGGCGCGCACGCCGGCGCCCGTCAGGCTGCGGCACAGCGGATACATCGCCTCGGCCAGGCGCCAGGCCCGCGCGCCGGCCTCGGCGGCGCCGTCGGTCGAGCGCAGCTCGTCGAGCAGCAGCGCCATCAGCGGCCCTCCCCGCCGGCCGACCAGCGCCGGCGGTGCGCGTCGGCGTCGAAGTCGGGCGCGTCGCGGTCGCGCTCGGAGATCGCCGCGACCGGCAGCGGCCAGGCCACGCCGAAGGCCGGATCGTCCGGGCGCACGCCGGCGGCGCAGTCCGGCCGCCAGGCCTCGTTCATCATGTAGTGGACCTCGGTGTCGTCGACCAGGGTCTGGAAGCCGTGCGCGACGCCCGCCGGCACCACCAGCGATTGACGGGTGTCGGCATCGAGCTCGACCGCGACATGGCGCAGCCAGGTCGGCGAGCCGGGCCGCAGGTCGAGCAGCACGTCGAGCATGCGCCCGCGCGCGCAGCGCACCACCTTGGCCTCCTGCGCCGGCGGCCAGGCGAAATGCAGGCCGCGCAGCGTGCCGGCGCGGCGATTGAAGGACGCGCTGGTCTGCATCACCGCCAGCCGCGCCTCGTCCAGGCCGGCCGCGCGCAGCGTGTCGCGGCACCACAGCCGCGCAAAGCCGCCGCGCTCGTCCTGCACCGGCTGCGGCTCGAGCCGGAAGGCGCCCTCGATCGCCAGCGCGACGTAGCGCAGCGTGCTCATCGCGGCGCCTCCAGCCCGAGGTGCGCGAGAAAGGCGTCGATCTGGTCCAGACAGATCTGGCGCGCGCCCTCGCCCGCCTGATGGCGCAGATGCCACTGCGCGACCCAGTCCAGCGCCTGCGGCGTCGCCAGCCGGCAGCGCCAGCCCAGCCGTCGCGCGGCCTTGCTGCAGTCCAGGCGCAGCTCGGGCTCCTCGGGCGGACGCTCGCCCGGCACCTGGGTCCAGGCCGGCGACAGCGCCCAGTGGCGGGCGACGCCCTCGGCCACCTGCGCGACGGTGACCACCTCGTCGGAGGGCGGCCCGAAGTTCCAGTCGCCGGCCGCCAGATGCGGCTCGCGCAGCAGCCGCTCGGCCAGGCCGAGGTAGCCGTGCAGGCAGTCGAGCACATGCTGCCAGGGCCGCACGCCGGCCGGGTTGCGCAGCGCCACCGGCTGCCCGGCCTGCGCCGCGGCGATGATGGCCGGCACCAGCTGGTGCGGCGTCCAGTCGCCGCCGCCGATGACATTGCCCGCGCGCGCCGACGCCACCGCGACGCCGTGCTCGGCCCGCCGCTCCGGCGGGAAGAAGGAGGCGACGAAGGACTGCGTCACCAGCTCCGAGCAGGCCTTGCTGTTCGAGTACGGATCGCGCCCGCCCAGCGCCTCGTTCTCGCGGTAGCTCCAGAGCCAGCGCTGATTGTGATAGACCTTGTCGGTGGTGACGTTGACCAGCGCCAGCGGCCGCTTCAGGCCGGCGCGGCGCACCGCCTCGAGCAGGTTCGCGGTGCCCATCACGTTGGTCGAGTAGGTGCCCAGCGGATCGGCATACGAGTCCAGCACCACCGACTGCGCGGCCATGTGCAGCAGCACCTCGGGCGCGAAGTCGCGCACCGCCGCCGCCAGCGCCGCGGCGTCGCGCACGTCGCCGGTGACGGTGCGCAGGTCGGCGCCGACGCCGGCCAGATCGAACAGGCTGGGCACGGTCGGCGGCGGCAGCGAGAAGCCCAGCACCTCGGCGCCGAGCCGGTGCAGCAGCAGCCCCAGCCAGGCGCCCTTGAAGCCGGTGTGGCCGGTCAGCATCACCCGGCGGCCGCGCCAGAAGGCGGGATCGATGACGGCGGCGTTCATGGCAGACATGGCGCTCACGGCGTGATCACCTCGAGCTGCGGGATCGGCACGATGAAGCGCCCGCCCCATTCGCGGATGTAGCCGTGCTGCTCGACGATCTCGTCCTTCAGGTTCCACGGCAGGATCAGCACCTCGTCGGGCCGCGCCTGGCGCAGCGCCTCGGGCGCGAGGATCGGGATGCGGGTGCCGGGCGTGAACTTGCCCTGCTTGTAGGGATTGGCGTCGACGGTGAAGTCCAGGAAGTCGCTGCGGATGCCGCAGTAGTTCAGCAGCGTGTTGCCCTTGCCCGGCGCGCCGTAGCCGACCACCTTGCGTCCGGCCGCCTTCGCCTCGATCAGGTGGGCCAGCAGCCGGTGCTTGACCTGGCGGACCTGCTCGCCGAAGCCGAGATAGCGCTCGATCGCGTGGTAGCCCAGCGTGCGCTCGCGCTCGCGCATCTCGGCGACGCGCTCGCCCACCGGCAGCGCCGCGTTCGCGGCGTGGCGCGCGTGGATGCGGATCGAGCCGCCGTGCGTCGGCAGTTCCTCCACGTCGTGCAGCACCAGGCCGTGTGCGGCGAAGATGCGCTCCACCGTCGAGAACGACAGGTAGCTGAAGTGCTCGTGGTAGATGGTGTCGAACTGCCTGCGCTCGATCAGCCGCATCAGGTGCGGGAACTCCATCGTGATGACGCCCGCGGGCGCCAAGAGCGCGCGCAGCCCGCGCACGAAGTCGTTGATGTCGGGCACATGGGCCAGCACGTTGTTGCCCAGCACCAGGTCGGCGGCGCCGAACTCGGCCGCGATCGCCCGGCCGGTGGCCTCGCCCAGGAAGTCCACCCGGGTCGGCACGCCGCGGGCCTCGGCGGCGCGCGCGACATTGGCCGCCGGCTCGATGCCCAGCACCGGCACGCCGGCGGCGACGAAGTGCTGCAGCAGATAGCCGTCGTTGCTGGCGACCTCGACGACGCGGCTGTGCGCGCCGAGCCGGTAGCGCTCGGTCATCTGCGCGGTGTAGCGGCGCGCATGCTCGACCCAGCTCGACGAGAAGGACGAGAAGTAGGCGTACTCGCCGAAGATCTCGTCCGGCGCGACGAAGGCCGGCAGCTGCACCAGGAAGCACTGCTCGCACACGCGCGCATGCAGCGGATAGAAGCGCTCCATCTCGCCGAGCTGGTGCGCCTCGATGTGGGTCTGGCACAGCGGGCTCAGGCCCAGGTCGACGAAGCTGGTGCGCAGCGGCGTGCCGCAGAAGCGGCAGGCCGGCAGCAGGCGGTCGGCCCGCTTCGGGTCGTTCACGTCGTCGTTCACGTCGTTCGCATCGTCGTTCATGGCGGACTTCTTCTCGGCATTCGGATCAGGAAATGGAGCGGCCGGCGCACCTCGCGCGCACGGACTCGCGCACGGCAGCGCCTCAGGCTCCGGCGCGACGACGCCAGCGGCCCAGCGCCTCGCGCAGCGGCTGCGCGCCGTTCATCACCGCGCCGGCCATCGGCGCGGGCAGGAAGAGCGCGCCGGCCGCCCAGGCCAGCAGCGCCGCGCGCTGCGCCTCGCCGTAGCCGGGGCAGTGCCGCAGCGACGCGCGCATCAGCGCCCACAGGCTGTCGGCGCTGTCGTCGGGAAAGGGATGGGACTCGGGCGCCCAGCGCCACGAGGTGATGCGGTGGCGCACATGCGTGGGCAGCATCAGCGCCGGCGCATCGATGCGCAGGCCCGAGCGCTGGCGCAGCAGCTCGAGCGTGCGCTCGCGGCTGTCGACCACCAGCCGCACCTCCTGGCCGACGCTGCCGCTGTAGTTGCCGCGGTAGCCCGGCGCGTCGCGGTCGGCCGGCCTGCGGTGCAGCCGGTAGCTGCCCAGCGGGCGCTCGACATGGACGACACGGCCATGGAACGGCGCGGTCAGGAACGGCACGGTGTCGGTGCAGATCGGCCAGTCCTTCGGATCGACCGGGAAATAGGGCGCGACCGCGCGCAGCCGGTAGAGGTTGCCGCTGCCGGGCGGGCCGGCGTAGTGGCCGAGCCGGCGGATGATCGGCACCACGTCGCCGTGGTGGCTGAGGTAGGGCATGGTGCCGCCAAGCGGCCGGCCCTCGGCGTCGATCAGGCGCAGCGCGTACTGGACCTTGGCGGTGCTGTCGTCGGCCGCGGCCAGACAGGTCGCGATCGCGTCCGGATCGAGCAGGTCGTCGGCGTCGAGCCAGACGATCCATTCGCCGCGCGCCGCCTCGATGCCGAGGTTGTAGCCCTGGCCCTGGCCGATGTTGACCGGCTGGCGCACCACCCTCACCCGGTCCGCGTAGCGCGCGATCACCTCGGCCGAATCGTCGGTCGAGCCGTTGTCGACGACGATGACCTCGCAGCCCGGCGCGGTCTGCGCCAGCGCCGACTCGATGGCCGCCGCGACGAAGCGACCGTAGTTGTAGTTCAGGACGACGATCGAGACAGGCATCGGTGAAGACTCATGACGAGATCACATCGTAACCAGACGTGACTTATGAATCATTATCTTCTTGGAATGTCCTCCTGGAGACCATCCCGCGACAGAACTCCCCCGGCCGGGGGTCACCGCAGATGCAAAGGAAAGAACGAGGACAGGAAGAGAAAAAGACGGTGCCCAGCAAAAAGGGCGGCCGACCGCGCGAGGCGATCGGCCGCCCGGATGCCGGTGCGGCGGTGCCGGCCGGGGCTGCGCCCGGCTGGCGGCGTCCGTGTCAGTCGTCGTTGCCGCCGAAGATGCCCAGCAGCGACAGCAGCGACTGGAACACGTTGTACAGGCTCAGGTAGATGCCCAGCGTGGCGGTGATGTAGTTGGTCTCCTCGCCGTTCTCGATGCGCTTGAGGTCGTGCAGGATGAAGGCCGAGAAGATGCCGATGGCCAGCACCGACAGCGTGATCATCAGCGCGCTCGACTGCAGGAAGATGTTGGCGATGCCCGCCACCAGCAGCAGCATCGCGCCGATGTACAGGAACTTGCCCATCGACGACAGGTCGCGCTTGATCACCGTCGACAGCGTGGCCATGCCGAAGAAGATCAGACCGGTGCCGGTGAAGGCCGTCATGATCAGGCTGGCGCCGTTGGACAGGCCCAGCACCGTGCCGATCAGGCGCGACAGCATCAGGCCCATGAAGAAGGTGAAGACCAGCAGCACCGGCACGCCGGCGGCCGAGTTCTTCGTCTTCTCGATCGCGAACATGAAGCCGAACGCGCCGGCCATGAACACGACCAGCCCCACCATCGGCGACATCAGCCGCGTCACGCCGGTGGCCACGCCGAGCCAGGCGCCCAGCACGGTGGGAATCATCGACAGCGCAAGCAGCCAGTAGGTGTTGCGCATCACGCGGTTGCGCTCGGCGGCGCTGGGCATCGCGATCGACGCGAAGCCGTGGTTCTGGAACAGATCGGACATGAGGATCTCCTGGAAAGGTCCGGAAAGCGGGAATGCAGGCGGGGGAGCACGGGCGGGCACCTGCGCGCGCAGGGCGTCGTGCATGCGGGCGCGCCGGGCGGCGCAGCCCGCTCGGAGGGCTCAGCCGCGCAGGCTGGGCGGCCGGAGCAGGCCCTCGAGATAGGGCGAGGCCGGCGCGGTCAGCGCGCACGGCGGCGCCACGCGCAGCGCGCCGGCGCAGCCGGGCGTCGGCGGGGCACAGGGCGGCAGGGGCGGCGGCACGTCGGCCAGTTCCAGACCCGGCTCGCCGTCGAGCGCCAGGCTCGGGAATGCCGGGTCGGCGTCCGGATCCGGCAGCGGGGCCGGCGACCCGGGCGCCTCGATCACGGTCCGGACCGTCTCGGCCGGGCTGCCGACCGACACGATCTCCGGAAAGGCCCGCTCGGCCAGCACGGCCGTCGCCACCGCCGCCCGCGCCGCGCCGGACAGGCCGGCGCACAGCAGCAGCAGCGTCGCGAACAGGGTGATCAGCCGACGGGTCATGGATTCGAGTGTAGCGAAACGGCCATCACCGCGCAGGCGAAGGTGCCGGCAGCGCCGCCGCGGCCAGCGACGCGGCCGGATCGCCATAGTCCCAGCGGCGCCGTGCCGCCATCACCATGTTCGGATAGGCCGCCTGGCCGCGGCTGCCGTTGTAGCGGCCCAGCGCCATGAACAGGTCGCCCTTCTCGCGGTCGAGGTAGTGGCGCAGGATCACGCAGCCGAAGCGCAGGTTGGTCTGCATGTGGAAAAGCCGCGCCGCGTCGCCATCGCCGATCGTGCGCGCCCAGAAGGGCATGACCTGCATGTAGCTGCGCGCGCCGACGCTGGAGATCGCGTACTTGCGGAATCCGCTCTCGACCTCGATCAGCCCGAGCACCAGCGCGGGATCGAGCCCGGCGCGCCGGCTCTCGTACCAGACCGTCTCGAGAAACTCGCGGCGCACGTCGAAGTCGGCCTTGCGCCGCGCCAGCCGCTCGCTCATCGCGCCGAGCCAGCGCAGGTGGGCCAGCCGCGCCTCGATCGACGCGAACTCGAGCTTGGGCGGCGCGCCGTTGCCCGCCACCGCCGCCGACAGCGCGGTGCGCACCGCGTCGGCCAGCGGCTCCTCGACCTGGCCGCCGGCGTGCGCCGCCGGACTGGCGCCCAGCCCGGCCAGCGTCGATCCGGCCCAGGCGAGCCAGGCGCGGCGCCGGCAGCTCATGCCTTCAGGCGGCCCTTCACGAAGGCGGCCACCTCCGCGGCGGCGACCTTGGTCGCGGCCTCGTCGCGGCGGCCCTGGTACTCGACCTGGCCTTCCTTCAGGCCGCGGTCGGACAGCACCACGCGGTGCGGCACGCCGATCAGCTCCCAGTCGGCGAACATCGCGCCCGGGCGCTCGCCACGGTCGTCGAGCATCACGTCGACGCCGGCGGCCAGCAGCTCGTCGTGCAGCGCATCGGCGGCGGCCTTGACCTCGGCCGAGCGGTCGTAGCCGATCGGGCAGATCGCCACGGTGAACGGGGCGATCGCGTCCGGCCAGATGATGCCGCGCGCGTCGTGGCTCTGCTCGATGGCCGCGCCCAGGATGCGCGTGACGCCGATGCCGTAGCAGCCCATCTCCATCAGCGCCGGCTTGCCGGTCTCGTCCAGGAAGGTCGCGTTCATCGCCTTCGAGTACTTGGTGCCGAGGTAGAAGACGTGGCCGACCTCGATGCCGCGCTCGATCGCCAGCACGCCCTGGCCGTCCGGCGACGGGTCGCCCTCGACGACGTTGCGCAGGTCGGCGACCAGATCGGGCTCGGGCAGGTCGCGGCCCCAGTTCACGCCGGTCAGGTGGTAGTCGGCCTCGTTGGCGCCGCAGCAGAAGTCGCTCATCGCGGCCACCGTGCGGTCGGCGATGATCTTCACCGGCTTCTTCAGACCGACCGGGCCCAGGTAGCCGGGCTTGCAGCCGAAGTGCTCGTCGATCTCGGCCAGCGTGGCGAAGCGGAAGCCCGCCTTCAGGCCCTCGACCTTGCCGACCTTGACCTCGTTCATCTCGTGGTCGCCGCGCAGCAGCAGCAGCCAGACGGTCGAGCCGGCCGGGTTGCCCTGCTCGTCGAGCGTGTCGGTGGCCAGCACCAGGCTCTTGAGCGACTTCGTCAGCGGCAGGCCGAGGAAGGCAGCGACATCGGCGCAGGTGCTCTTGCCCGGCGTCAGCGTCTTGACCATCTCGGCGGTCGGCTCGGCGCGCGGCGTGGCGGGTGCCACGGCCTCGGCCAGCTCGATGTTGGCGGCGTAGTCGCTGGTCGGGCAGTAGATGATCGCGTCCTCGCCGGTCTGGGCGATGACCTGGAACTCGTGGCTGAGGTCGCCGCCGATCGCGCCGGTGTCGGCCGCGACGGCGCGGTACTGCAGGCCGAAGCGGTCGAAGATGCGCTTGTAGGCCGCGAACATCGTCTCGTAGCTCTTGGCTGCCGCCTCGGGGCTGCGGTCGAAGGAGTAGGCGTCCTTCATCGTGAACTCGCGCCCGCGCATGATGCCGAAGCGCGGCCGGCGCTCGTCGCGGAACTTCGTCTGGATGTGATAGAAGTTCTTCGGCAGCTGCTTGTAGCTGCGCAGCTCCTGACGCGCGATGTCGGTCACCACCTCCTCCGAGGTCGGCTGGATGATGAAGTCGCGGTCATGCCGGTCCTTCACCCGCATCATCTCCGGCCCCATCTTGTCGAAGCGGCCCGTCTCCTGCCACAGCTCGGCCGGCTGCACCACCGGCATCAGCAGCTCGACGGCACCGGCGCGGTTCATCTCCTCGCGGATGATGCCCTCGACCTTGCGGATCACGCGCAGCCCCATCGGCATGTAGTTGTAGATGCCCGCGCCCAGGCGCTTGATCATGCCGGCTCGCATCATCAGCTTGTGGCTGATCACCTCGGCATCGGCGGGCGCTTCCTTCAGGGTGGCGATGAAGAACTGGGAGGCTTTCATGGGGTGGTCGGTACGCGGACGGGTACTGAGTGGAACCTCTGGACAGGCGACGGGAGCCCTTGTCCATGCTCGGGTGATCCGCGGGGTTGCGCCAATCGGACCCGGTGCAATAATGGGTTCAACGTGAAAATTGGGGTCTGATTATGCTCGACCGAGAAGGCTTCCGGCCCAACGTCGGCATCATCCTGCTCAACCAGCGGAATCAGGTGTTCTGGGGCAAGCGCATACGCACCCACTCCTGGCAGTTTCCGCAGGGCGGCATCAAGCATGGCGAGACGCCGGAGCAGGCGATGTTCCGAGAGCTCCACGAGGAAGTGGGGCTGCATCCTGAACATGTGCGCATCATCGCGCGCACCCGGGACTGGCTGCGATACGAGGTGCCCGAGCACTACATCCGCCGCGACGCGCGCGGGCACTACAAGGGACAGAAGCAGATCTGGTTCCTGCTGCAGCTCATGGGCCGGGACACCGACATGAACCTGCGCGCGACCACGCACCCGGAGTTCGATGCCTGGCGCTGGCACGACTACTGGGTGCCGCTGGACGTGGTGATCGAGTTCAAGCGGCAGGTCTACGAGATGGCGCTGACCGAGCTGGCGCGATTCATCCCGCCCCGGCCGAACCACCACAACCGCTACCTGCGCACCGGCATGCGCTCGCAGCGCCGCGACGAGGGCGCGGACGCGCCGCGCGCGCTGGCCACGACCTGCGCCGACCCGGCGCTGGCGGACCTGCCGCCGCTCGAGCTGAAGCTCTGAGCTCAGCCCTGCCCGGCGGAAGCGGCAGCCGCCGCCGGGCGCCGGTTCAGCAGCGCCAGTCCCAGGCCGATGCCGGCCAGCGCCAGCAGCAGGGCCGGCGTGACCGGCTCGCCCAGCAGCAGCCCGGCGCTGACCGTCCCGAAGACCGGGGTCAGGAACACGAAGGCCTGCACCCGGGTCGCCGGATAGCGCGTCAGCAGCCAGAACCACAGCAGATAGCTCGCGAAGGTCACGATCACGCCCTGGTAGACCAGCGAGCCGATCGCGACCGCGCCCCAGCGCACCGGCCAGGCATCGCCATGCACCAGCGCGGCCAGCGGCGACAGCAGCGCCGCGACGCCCAGCTGCCAGGCCAGCGTGACCTCGGACGGCGCCGAGCGCAGCGCCGACAGACGGATCGTCACCGTCGTCAGCCCCCACAGCACCGCGGCGACAAGGATCATCAGGTCGCCGCGCCAGGTCCCGGACCCGGCGAGCCCTTCGCCGAAGGCCGCCGCCAGCGCCGCGAAGGCCACCAGCAGACCGGCGAACTGCATCGGCGCGAGCCGCTCGCCGCGGTGCGTCGCCGCCAGCACCAGCGCCACGACGAAGGGCGAGGTGTTGATGAAGACGACGCCGCGCGCGGCGGTGGTGTGCTGCAGGCCGACGAAGGCCAGCGCGAACTCGGTCGCGAACAGCAGGCCCGACAGCAGCCCCGGCCCGAGCGTCGGACCGCGCCAGTCCCAGCGGATGCCGCGCCAGCGCATCCACGCCAGCAGCAGCATGAAGGCGACGATGCTGCGGATCGAGACCTGCACCAGCGCCGGCACCTCCGGCAGCGCCAGCTTGACCGAGACCTGGTTGAGCCCCCAGAGCAGGCAGCACAGCAGCAGGCTCAGGACGGCAACGGTGTCGAGATGGGGACGCATCGGCGGACGGGTCGTCGAAGGGCGGCGGAACCGGAAAGGAAAAGGGAAAGGGGAAGACGGGCGAAAAGTGTGGAGCCAGCCGATAGGCCGGATTCTGTGCGGCCGGGTCGCCCCGGCCGTGACCGCCATTCCTCTGGGCCGCCCGTCGCCGGAACGGCTCGATGCCACCTACCCGCCAGCTCAGCGGGCCGCGTCATAGCTGGCCTATTTGGTGTTGCTGCGCGCAGAGATTGCCCGTTTCACCCGGACCGAACCGGCTCGTCTCTGTTGCTCTGATCCTCACCTCGCGGTGGAGAGGTGTTACCTCCTGCGCTGCCCTGTGCAGTCCGGACCTTCCTCCAGTGCGACCTTTCGGTCCCTGCACCAGCGGCGGTCTGGCTGACTCCACGGCCGGCATTGTCCCACAAGCGCGCCGTCAGTCGCGCCGGGGGGCCGCCAGCGCGTCGATGCGCGCATTGCAGGCCGCGACGATGCGGCGCATCTCCTCGTGCTGCAGCGCGCAGCGCTGCAGCTGCTGGCGGTCGGCCAGATGGGCCTCGAGCAGCTCGCGGTAGGTCAGCCCGGGCTTGAGCGGCTGCGGCGTCGGGCAGGCGCTGTCGGCGCCGGGCGGCACGACGCAGCGCAGCGTCACCGGCGGGGTCGGCGTCGCCGGCCGGGTGGCGCAGCCGACCAGCAGCGCGGCCAGCAGCACGGGCAGGGCAGGAGTCACGAACCTCATCGTCCTCGTCCTCGGGGCAGGTCAGCGGCCGCGGCCGGCGGCGACGCGGTTGAGCGTGCGCAGCGCCTCCGGCGGCACCGGCGCCGACAGGCAATTCTGGCCGGACGAGCCCTGGCGCAGCTGGCTCTGCAGCAGCACCAGCTGCATCTCGCGCTCGCGCAGCTCGTCGCGCAGGCGGCCCGGCGCGCCGCTGCCGGCCGCCGTCAGCGCCTTGCGCACGCGCAGCAGCTCGGCGTCGTTGTCGCGGCGGCGCCGCTCGAGCGCGGCGAGCTGCGACTGGCTGTCGTCGAGCGCCTCGACCATCTCGACCTTCTGCTCGTCGAAGGCCACATGCAGCTCGCGCATCCGGGCCTCGAAGGCCGCCTCGCGCGAGCGCAGCTCCTCGGCCAGCGCCACCTGCGCCTCGCGGTGGCGCGCCTCGCTGTCGCGCAGCTGCGTCTCGAGCTTCGCGGCACGGTTCTCGGCCGCCTCGCGTCCGGCCGAGCCGATGCCGTGTCCGATCCAGACCGCCACCAGCAGGCCTGCGGTCGTCGCGATCAGTCGCAGCTTGTCGAACATCGGTCATCTCCCCGGAGGCGCCACCGTCCACAGCGGCCGGCCGGCCCGGAAGGAGGCAGATTGTTCATTTCGAGCCGCATTGTCATCGCGGCGGACGGGTCCGGATGGTAGGCAAGACCCGATGTGTCAGGCGTGACGATTCGTGAGAGCCGCCCCCGCGGATCCGGGTGTCGCACCGCCATTCAGCGCTCCTTCGCGAACGGCCGCCCCAGCGCGCGCGGCGCCTCGGCCCGGCCCAGGAAACCCGCCAGCAGCACGACGGTGAACAGGTAGGGCAGCGCCTGGATCAGCTCGACCGGCACCGCACCCAGGCCCGGGATCACCGTGCCCTGCAGCCGGATGGCCACCGCGTCGAGCAGCCCGAACAGCAGGCAGGCCCGCAGCGCGCGCACCGGATGCCAGTGGCCGAACACCATCGCCGCCAGCGCCATGAAGCCGCGGCCGGCGCTCATGCCCGGCGTGAAGCCGGCGTTCTGCGCCAGCGCGAGAAAGGTGCCGCCGATGCCGCACAGCGCGCCGGCCAGCAGCACCGCGCGCCAGCGCAGCCCGGCCACCGAGATGCCGGCGGCGTCCACCATCGCCGGGTTCTCGCCGACCGCGCGCAGCCGCAGCCCGAAGCGGGTGCGGTGGAGCAGCCACCCCACCGCCGGCACCAGCGCGAAGGCCAGCCAGGCCAGCAGCGTCTGGCGCAGCAGCGCCTCGGCCAGCAGCGGCCCGACCAGCGGCCAGTCCTGCACCGTGCGCGCCGCGCCGTCGAACAGCACGCCGAAGCGCCCCTCGGGCGGCACATCGGGCGTGCGCCCGCCGCGCTGGAACAGGTGCAGGCCGATGACCGCGGTCAGCCCGAGCGCCAGGATGTTGATCGCCACGCCGGAGACGATCTGGTCGCCGCGGAAGCGGATGCAGGCCAGCCCGTGCACCGCCGCCAGCGCCATGCCGGCCGCGACGGCCGCCAGCAGCGAGGCCCCGGCCGGCCAGCCGAAGGCGCCGGCCACCGCCGCGGCGAAGGCCGCCGCCAGCAGCTTGCCCTCCAGGCCGATGTCGATGACGCCGGCGCGCTCGCTCAGCACCCCGGCCAGCGCGCACAGCACCAGCGGCACGCTGATGCGCAGCGTCGCGCCCAGCACCGAGGCGACGACGGTCGCCAGTTCCTGCAGCTCGCTCATGCGCCCTCCCCGGCCGGCGCGACGCGCAGCGCCCACAGACGCGCCACCAGCGGCCGCAGCATCAGCGCCAGCGCGCCGCAGAACAGCACCACCAGGCCCTGCACCGCGGTCACCATGTCGCGCGAGAAGGCCGGGATCTCGAAGGCCAGCTCCGAGCCGCCCTGCACCAGCGCCCCGAACAGCAGCGCCGCCAGCACGATGCCGGCCGGGTGATTGCGGCCCATCAGCGCCACCGCGATGCCGGTGAAACCCGCGCCGGCGACGAAGTCGAGCAGCAGCCGGTGGTGCACGCCCAGCACCTCGTTGATGCCGACGCCGCCCGCCAGCGCGCCCGAGCCCGTCAGCGCGATCAGCGTCAGCCGCACCGACGACAGCCCGGCGTAGTGCGCCGCCGCCGGCGCGTGGCCGAGCGTGCGCAGCGCGTGGCCCAGCCGGGTGTGCCACAGCAGCACCCACAGCCCGGCCGCGCACAGCAGCGCCAGCCCGAGCGCCGCGTTCAGCGGCGTGGCCGGCGCGTTCACGCCCAGCGCGGCCAGCAGCGCCTGCGCCGTCGGCAGCCCGACGACCTCGGCCAGCGCCCGGCTCTCCACCGACGGATTGCCCGGCACCGCCAGCACGTTCACCAGCAGCCAGACCAGCAGCGCCGAGGCGAGAAAGTTGAACATGATCGTCGTGATGACGATGTGGCTGCCGCGGCGGGCCTGCAGCCAGGCCGGCACCACCGCCCAGGCCGCGCCGCCCAGGGCGGCCGCCGGCATGGCCAGCAGCACCACCGCCCAGCCCGGCAGCCAGCGGTCCAGCGCCAGCGCCACGACGCAGGCCAGCAGCCCGCCGACCGAGGCCTGGCCCTCCGCGCCGATGTTGAACAGCCCGGCGTGCGCGGCCAGCGCCACTGCCAGCCCGGTGAAGATGAAGTTGGTCGCGTAGTGCAGCGTGTAGCCCCAGGCCAGCCCGGAGCCGAAGGCGCCCTCGACCAGCAGCCGCATCGCCTGCGCCGGGCTGTGGCCGAGCAGCGCCACCAGCGCGCCCGCCACCGCCAGCGCCAGCAGCACGTTGAGCAGCGGCAGCACGCCGAAGTCGATCCAGCGCGGCAGCGACGCCCCGTCGTGTCCTGCGGTCGATCCGCTCATGCCGCGGCCCCTCCCTGGCCCATGCAGCGGCCGATCGTCACCTCGTCGGCGGCGTCGCGCGCCATCTCGCCGGTGATGCGGCCCTGCGACATCACGACGATGCGGTCGGCCAGCGCCAGGATCTCGTCCAGCTCGGTCGACACCAGCAGCACCGCGCAGCCGGCGTCGCGCAGCCGGCGCAGCGCGCGGTGGATGGTCTCGATGGCGCCGATGTCGACGCCGCGCGTCGGCTGGCCGATCAGCAGCAGACGCGGCGCGCGGCGCAGCTCGCGCGCGATGACCAGCTTCTGCTGGTTGCCGCCGGAGAACTTCGCCGAGCGCCAGGCCGGATCGGGCGGGCGCACGTCGAAGGCGGCCATCATCTCGGCACACTGCGCGCGCATCGCCCGGGCGTCGAGCAGGCCCAGCACCGCCGGCCCGCGGGCGATCGCCGCATCGTCGGTGTAGCCCAGCGCCGCCGACTCCCAGGCCTCGAACTCCAGCACCAGGCCCCGGCGCTGGCGGTCCTCCGGCACATGCGCCACGCCGAGCTGGCGCAGCCGGTGCGGATCCAGCGGCCAGACGCCCGCGGGTCGATCGCCGTCGGCCGCCAGCCGGATCTCGCCCGACTGCAGCGGCCGCAGCCCGGCGAGCAGCTCCAGCAGCTCGCTCTGGCCATTGCCCGAGACGCCCGCCACGCCGACGATCTCGCCCTGGCGCAGATCGAGGTCGATGCCCGAGAGCCGCGCCACGCCCTGCGCGTCGCGCCAGCCCAGGCCCCGCACGCTCAGCACCGCCGCGCCGGGCGGGGCGGGCGTCCCCTCGCGGCCCAGCCGCACCTTGCGTCCGACCATCAGCTCGGCCAGCTCGGCCTCGGTGGTGGCGGCCGTCTCGCGGGTGGCGACCACCTCGCCGGCGCGCATCACCGTGACCCGGTCGGTCACCGCCAGCACCTCGCGCAGCTTGTGCGTGATCAGCAGCACCGTGGTGCCGCGGCTCTTCAGCTGGCGCAGCATGCGCATGAGCTGGTCGGCCTCCTGCGGCGTGAGCACGCCGGTCGGCTCGTCGAGGATCAGCACCCTGGCGCCGCGGTACAGCGCCTTCAGGATCTCGACGCGCTGCAGCACGCCCACCGGCAGCTCGCCGGCCACCGCGTCCGGATCGACCTCCAGCCCGAACTCCGCCGCCAGCCGCAGCACCTCGCGCCGCGCCGCCGCCAGGCCGCGCGCCAGCACGAAGCCCTGCTCGGCGCCGAGCACGATGTTCTCCAGCACGGTGAAGCGGTCCACCAGCATGAAATGCTGATGCACCATCCCGATGCCGGCGGCGATCGCGTCGCGGGCGCTGCCCGGTTTCAGGGCATGGCCGTCCACCTCGATGGTGCCCTCGTCGGGCGGGTGCAGGCCGCAGAGAATGCCCATCAGCGTCGACTTGCCGGCGCCGTTCTCGCCGATCAGTCCGTGGATCGAGCCGGGCGCCACCTCCAGCGTGACGCCGCGGTTGGCATGCACGGGACCGAAGCGCTTGTGGATGCCGCGCAGCGCGATCACGGGGTCGATGCCGACGGCGTCAGTACTTGCAGGCGTTGTCCGCCATGTAGTCGGCGACGCGGATCCTGCCGGCGACGATGTCGGCCTGCGCCGCGTCGAGCCGCTTCTTCATCTCCGGCGTCACCAGCTTCGCGTTGTGCTCGTCCATCGCCAGCGCCACGCCGTTCTCCTTCAGGCCGAGCACCTGCACGCCCGACTGCCAGCGATTGTCCTTGACCGAGCGGGCGATGTTGAACACCGCCACGTCGACGCGCTTGACCATCGAGGTCAGCATCGTGCCCGGGTGCAGGTGGTTCTGGTTGCTGTCGACGCCGATGGCCAGGCGGCCCTGGTCCCTGGCCGCCTGGTAGACGCCCACGCCGGTGCCGCCGGCCGCGGCGAAGATCACGTCGACGCCGCGCGAGAACTGGTTGCGCGCCAGTTCGCCGCCGCGGGTCGGGTCGCTCCAGGCCGCCGGCGTGGTGCCGGTCATGTTCGAGAGCGTCTCGGCCTTCGGATTGGCGTACTTCGCGCCCTGCTCGTAGCCGCACTGGAAGCGGCGGATCAGCGGCACGTCCATGCCCCCGATGAAGCCGACCTTGCCCGACCGGCTCGCCATCGCCGCGGCCATGCCGGCCAGGAAGGAGCCCTCCTGCTCCTTGAAGACCACCGACTGCACGTTGGGCAGGTTCACCACCATGTCGACGATGGCGAACTTGAGCTGCGGGAACTCCCTGGCCACCTTCTCCAGCGCCGAGGCCTGGGTGAAGCCGATGGCGATGATCGGGTTGGCGCCCTTCTGCGCCATGCGGCGGAAGGCCTGCTCGCGCTGGGTGTCGTTGGCGATCTCGAACTCGAGGTAGCTGCCGCCGCCTTCCTTCCTGAAGCGCTCCATGCCGTTGTAGGCGGCCTCGTTGAAGGACTTGTCGAACTTGCCGCCGGCGTCGTAGACGACCGCAGGCTGGGCCTGGGCCTGCGCCGCCGGAAGCGCGCCGCCGGTCAGGGCCGCAGCCAGTCCGGCGAGCACGGCGGCCCGGGAAAACACGCGATCGGAACGGGTCATGGAGGCTCCTGGACAACGAGGCGCGTGAATTCTGCAACACCTGTGCCCACTGCGTCAGGGGGGCTTCTCCCAGCAGCCCGGGCATCGAAACCAGCGGGGACCCTGCGTAAGATAATGTTTCGCCCCGACCCCCAGCCGCCGCCACGATGTCGTCCGTTCCCGGCCCCGCGCCCACGATCTCGATCGTCCTGCCCGCCTACAACCGGGCCGACACGATCGATCGCGCGCTCGACAGCGTGCAGGCCCAGACCCGCGACGACTGGGAGCTGGTCGTCGTCGACGACGGCTCGAAGGACGACACCGCCGACCGGGTCGCGGCCCGCGGCGATGCGCGCATCCGCCTGATCCGCCAGCCCAACGGCGGCGTGGCCAGCGCGCGCAACACCGCGCTGGCGGCCTCGCGCGGACGGCTGATCACCTTTCTCGACTCCGACGACGCCTGGCTGCCCGACTTCCTGGCGCTGACGGCCGGCTTTCTCGAGGCCGAGCCGGACCGGCAGTTCGTGCTGACCGAGTTCGACCAGGACCGCGGCGACGGCCGCCCGATCCGGCCCAACATCGACGGCATCGAGATGTACGCGGCGTTCGCGCGCTCGATCGGCTCGTTCGCCCTGGCGATGCCGGACGGCGAGAGCGACACCTATCTGCGCGTCTATGCCACGCGCGAGCCGCTCGGCGACTGGGCCCGGCCGGCGCTCCAGGCGCGCGGGCAGGCCTCGGCCTGGCTGTACCGCGGCGACCTGTTCCCGGCGATGCGCTGGGGCTATCTCGCCTGGCTGCCGGCGACGATGATGACGCGCCATGCGCTCGAGACGATCGGGCCGTTCCGCACCGGCGTGCGCACCGCCGAGGACTACCTCTTCCTGGGCCGGCTCGCCCAGTCCTTCCCGGCGAGCCTGGTCGGCCTGGTCGCCGCGCGCAAGCACGAGCGCGGCGTCGATGCCAGCCGGCTCGGTCAGGAACACCTGGCCACCGGCGCGAACGCCTTCGCCTTCGAGCTCAACAAGATGACGCACTTCCGCGAGCTCTATGCCGACGAGTTCGCCCGGGATCCCGAGCTGGCGCTGATCCTGCGCCACTACCAGCTCTACACCGGCCTGTCGGGCCTGATGGCGGGCCGCCGCCGCGAGGCGATGCCGCACCTGCGCGCCGCCGCCTGCTGGAAGCCGCACCTGCGCCGCGCCTGGGCCCTGCTCGCGCTGGCGCACCTGCTGCCCAGCGACCGGCTGATGCAGCGCACGATGCAGGCCGGCGTGCTGGCCACCGGCGTGCTCGAGCGCCTGGCCAGCGGCGAGATGACGCTGGCGGAGCTGGCCGGCAAGCTGGCCGGCTGAGCCCTTCTCGCCCCGGTGTCCGCGGTACCGCGGACACCCCAGATTGACCCTGGTCAAGGATGCTGCACCGCAACATCCGTTTGTCACATCAGGGCATGACGGCGCTGGCATGCTGGTGGAAACGGTCGCGGCGGATGGGCCGAGACCGAACCGGAGTTCATGCCATGCCTGATGTTTCCCTGCCGCTGGCGGGCCGCCGCGGCCTGATCCTGGGCGTCGCCAACGAGCACAGCATCGCCTGGGGCTGCGCGCAGGTCGCGCGCGCCCAGGGCGCCTCGCTGGTGCTGTCCTGCCTGAACGAGAAGGCGCGCCCCTTCGTGCAGCCGCTGGCCGACGCGGTCGAGGCCCCGCTCGTCGACTGCAACGTCGAGACCGAGGGCGACCTGGAGCGGCTGGTGCAGGCCGCGGTCGATCACCTGGGCGGCCTCGACTTCGTCATCCACTCGATCGCCTGGGCGCCGCTGGCCGACCTGCACGGCCGCGTCGTCGACAGCTCGGCCGCCGGCTTCGCGCGGGCGATGACGGTGTCGTGCCACTCCTTCGCCGCGCTGGCCCGGGCCTGCGAGCCGCACCTGTCGGACGACGCCGCGCTGATGACGATGAGCTATCTCGGGGCCGACGAGGCCATCCCGCACTACGGCCTGATGGGCCCGGTCAAGGCGGCGCTGGAATCGATGGTGCGCTACCTGGCCGCCGAGCTGGGCCCGCAGGGCGTGCGGGTGCACGCGATCTCGCCGGGACCGCTGCCCACCCGCGCGGCCTCCGGCCTGCAGGACTTCGACGCGCTGATGGCCACCGCCCGCGCCGAGTCGCCGCTGCGCCGGCTGGTCACGCTCGAGGAGGTCGGCGCGCTGGCGGCCTTCCTGGCCGGACCGGGCGGACGCGGCATGAGCGGGCAGACGCTCTTCGTCGACGCCGGCTTCCATGTGGTGCGCTGATCCCCGCCTCCCTGGCCGACGCCCCGACGCCCCGACGCCCCGACGCCCTGACGACCTGATGCCCTGAGACCGCCATGAACCCGATCCCGTCTTCCGAACCGATCACCAACCTCACCTTCGACGAGCTGCCCGTGGGCGCGCGGGCCCGCATCAGCCGCACGCTGACGCAGGACGACATCGTCGCCTTCGCGCTGGTCTCGGGCGATGTCAACCCGGCCCACGTCGACCCCGAGTACGCCAACGCCTCGCGCTTTCACGGCACGATCGCGCACGGCATGTGGGCCGGCGCGATGATCTCCTCGCTGCTGGGCACCGAGTTTCCCGGCCCCGGCACGATCTACGAGGGCCAGACGCTGCGCTTCCACCTGCCGGTGCGCGCCGGCGACACGCTGACCGCCGAGGCGGTCGTGACCGCACGCGACGTCGAGCGCCACCGCCTGACGCTGGACTGCGTGGTGACGAACCAGACCGGCGCGACCGTCGTCAGCGGCGAGGCGCTGGTGCGCGCGCCGCTGCAGAAGGTCAGCCGGGCGCGCGCGGCGCTGCCGCAGATGCACCTGTTCGATCCGGACGCGCGGCTGGCGCGCTGGGTCGACGGCTGGGCGGCCGACCTGGCCGGGCAGCCGCCGGTGCAGTGCGGCGTGGTGCATCCCTGCGACGCCACCTCGCTGGCGGGCGCGCTGGCGGCGGCGCGACGCGGCCTGATCGTGCCGTGGCTGATCGGCCCGGAGGCGAAGATCCGCGCGCTGGCCGAGCAGGCCGGGCTGAATCTGGGCAACGCGCGCATCGAGGCGGTCGAGCACAGCCACGCCGCCGCCGCCCGCGCCGCCGAGCTGGCCGCCTCCGGCCAGGTCGAGGTGCTGATGAAGGGCAGCCTGCACACCGACGAGCTGATGCACGCGGTGATCGCCACGCCGGCGCTGCGCACCAAGCGGCGCATCTCGCACGTCTTCCGCTTCGACATCCCGACCTATCCGAAGCCGATCCTGATCACCGACGCGGCCATCAACATCGCGCCGACGCTGGAGGACAAGGCCGACATCGTCGCCAGCGCGATCGACCTGGCGCGGGTGCTGGGCGTGGAGCGGCCGAAGGTGGCGATCCTGTCGGCGGTCGAGACGGTGAACCCGAAGCTGGCCTCGACGCTGGACGCGGCGGCGCTGTGCAAGATGGCCGACCGCGGCCAGATCGCCGGCGGCCTGCTCGACGGCCCGCTGGCCTTCGACAACGCGATCTCGGCCGAGGCGGCGCGCATCAAGGGCATCCGCTCGGAGGTCTCCGGCGACGCCGACATCCTGCTGGTGCCCGACCTGGAGTCCGGCAACATGCTGGCCAAGCAGCTCGAGTACCTGGCCGGCGCCGCCTCCTGCGGCATCGTGCTGGGCGCGCGGGTGCCGATCGCGCTGACCAGCCGCGCCGACGGCGAGGCCTCGCGGCTGGCCTCGGCGGCGCTGGCCGCGCGCCTGGCGCTGGCCTGGCGGGAGCAGCGGCCGTGAGCGCGCCGCAGCCCCAGGCGGCCGCAGCGCTCGCCGCACAGGCCGCGGTCCTGGTCGTCAACGCCGGCTCGTCGACGCTGAAGTTCGCGCTCTACCCGCGCAGCGGCGACTCGGCGGCCGAGTTCGCCGCGCATCCGTCCTTCGCCTCCGGCCAGCTCGACGGGCTGCAGCCGGGCGGGCGGCTGCAGCTGTGCGCGGCCGGCGAGGCGCCGGTCGACCTCGACGCCGGCCAGGACGAGGACGACCGCTTCGACGTCGCGCTGCAGGCGCTGCAGCGCCATGTCGCCACGGTCGCGCCGCAGGCGCGCATCGTCGCGGTCGCGCACCGCATCGTGCATGGCGGCGGCGAGTTCGTCGCGCCGATCGTCCTGGACGACGCGGCGCTGCAGCGGCTCGCCCGGCTCGCGCCGCTGGCACCGCTGCACCAGCCGCACAACCTCGCCGGCGTGGCCGCGCTGGGCCGCGCCTTTCCCGGGCTGGCGCAGGTCGGCTGCTTCGACACCGCCTTCCACGCCAGCCTGCCCGATCTGGAAACCCGCTTCGCGCTGCCGCAGGTGCTGCATGACGAGGGCATCCGCCGCTACGGCTTCCACGGCCTGTCCTACCAGTACCTGATGCAGGTGCTGCCGGCCTTCAGCGCGCGCGCCGGCGGCCGGGTGCTGATGGCGCATCTGGGCAGCGGCGCGAGCCTGTGCGGCGCGGTCGGCGGGCGCAGCGTGGCCACGACGATGGGCTTCTCCGCGCTCGACGGCCTGATGATGGGCAGCCGCAGCGGCGCGCTCGACCCCGGCGTGGTGCTGCACCTGTGGCGCCTGGGCTGGACCGAGGCGCAGGTCGAGAAGCTGCTCTACAAGGAAAGCGGCCTGCTGGGCGTGTCGGGCCTGGGCTCGGACATGCGGCTGCTGCGCCGCGCCGCGGCCGCCGGCAGCGAGACGGCCGGCCGCGCCATCGACCTGTTCGTGCACCGGCTGCGCCGCGAGAGCGGCGCGCTGGCGGCGGTGCTCGGCGGCCTGGACGTGCTGGTGTGCACCGGCGGCATCGGCGAGCACGACGCCGCCACCCGCGCGGCGATGGCCGAGGCGCTGCACTTCCTGGGCGTCACGATCGACCCGCAGGCCAACGCCGCCGCCACCGGCGACACGATCCGGCCGATCCATGCCGCCGACAGCGCGGTCGAGGTCTGGGTGGTGCCGACCGACGAGGGCCGGGTCGCCGCGCAGGCGGCCTGGGCGCTGCTCGGCACATCGGCCGGGGACGCCGCGGAACCACCCGGCTGAGGCGCCGCGGCGGCCGACACGACCCGCCTGCGGGCTCGACCCAAGGCGGGTGGCGGGCCCGTCCGGGATCTGGCAGGATCGAAATCCCTGGCGGATCCTGACGTGCCGCCGGGCCCGGTGCATGAATTCCAAGCCCACGCTGCTGATCGTCGACGACGAGCCGCTCAACCTGGCGGTGCTGGCCCGCCTGCTGAATCCGCACTACCGCGTGCTGGGCGCGCGTTCGGGCAGCGGCGCGCTCGAGCTGGTGCGCCACACGCTGCCCGACCTGATCCTGCTCGACGTGATGATGCCCGGCATGGACGGCCACGAGGTGCTGCGCCAGCTCCAGGGCGACCCGCGCACCCGCGCGGTGCCGGTGATCTTCGTCACCGCGCTCGGCTCCGAGGTCGACGAGGAACACGGCCTGGCGCTCGGCGCGGTCGACTACATCTCCAAGCCGGTCAAGCCGGCGGTGGTGCTGGCGCGGGTGCGCACGCATCTGGAGCTCAAGGCCGCGCGCGACCGGCTGCACGACCAGAACACCGACCTCGAGCGCGAGCTGGCGCGGCGCATGCGCGAGACGCTGCTGACGCAGGACCTGACGCTGAGCATGGTCGCCGGCCTGGCCGAGACACGCGACAACGACACCGGCAACCACATCCTGCGCACCCGCCTGTACGTCGAGGCGCTGGCGCGCCGGCTGCAGTCGCTGCCGGCCTTCGCCGCCGAGCTCGACGAGGCCACGCTGCGGCGCATCGTCAAGGCCGCGCCGCTGCACGACATCGGCAAGATCGGCATCGCCGACCAGATCCTGCTCAAGCCCGGCCGGCTGACGCCGCAGGAGTTCGAGGTGATGAAGACCCATGCGCGGCTGGGCGGCCAGGCGATCGAGCACGCGATCCGCGAGGTGCTGCCGCAGTACCGCGAGGCCAGCGGCGACGCGACCGACACGCCGGAGGTGCTGCGCTTCCTCGAGACCGGCCGGCTCATCGCCACCCACCACCACGAGCGCTGGGACGGCCAGGGCTACCCGGACGGCCTGGCCGGCACGGCGATCCCGCTGCCGGCGCGGCTGATGGCGGTGGCCGACGTCTACGACGCGCTGACGATGCGCCGCGTCTACAAGCGCGCCTGGAGCACCGACGAGGCGGCCGAGCACCTGCTGGCCGAGGCCGGCCGGCATTTCGACCCCGACCTCATCGCCGCGTTCGCGCAGGTGCGCCACGAGTTCGCCGCGATCGCGGCGCGGCTCGCCGACGCGTGAGCCCCGCCCGGTCCGCCACCGTCCCCGTCATCGTCACCCTGACCGACCCCTGCCATGATGGACAGCGAGGACCTCTCCCCCGACCGGCTGGCGCTGCAGCGCGCGGTGCTCAAGGCGATTCCCGACCTGGTCTGGCTGAAGGACCCGGACGGCCTCTACCTGGCCTGCAACCGCCGCTTCGAGCAGTTCTACGGCCAGCCCGAGTCGGGCATTCTCGGGCGCAGCGACCGCGACTTCGTCTCGCCCGAGCTGGCCGACTTCTTCCGCCAGCATGACCTGGCGGCGATGCAGGGCGACGGCCCGCGCATCAACGAGGAGGTCGTCACCTTCGCCAGCGACGGCCACCAGGAGCTGCTGCAGACGATCAAGACCGCGCTGCGCCGGCCGGACGGCTCGGTGCTGGGCGTGCTGGGGATCGGGCGCGACATCACCGCGCTGCGCCGCGTCGAGCAGGAATACCGCGCGCTCTTCGCGCACAACCCGGCGCCGATGCTGGTCTACGAGCGCGACACGCTGGCGCTGGTCGAGGTCAACGAGGCCTTCCTGCAGCTCTACGGCCACCAGGCCGGCGACATCGCCGCGCTGCGGCTGCCCGACCTGTACGCGCCCTGGGAGCGCGAGCGCCTGGTCGCGCTGACGCGCACGATCAGCGGCCTGGTCAACACCGGCGAATGGCATCAGCAGCGCAAGGACGGCAGCCCCGTCGTCGTCGTCTCGCGCTCGCACGACATCGTGCACGAGGGCCGCGCCTGCCGGGTCGCGGTGATGACCGACGTGACCCGGCTGCACCGCGCCGCGCGGCGCGACCGCAGCCGGCTGCGCCTGCTCGAGAACCTCGCCCGCGGCGAAGCGCTGACCCCGCTGCTCGACCAGCTCGCGCGCGACCACGAGGCGCTGTTCCCGCGCAGCCGCTGCCGCGTCGAGCTGCTCGACGAGGACACGCCCCGCACGGGCGCCGACGCGCCCTGGACCGAGGCCGGCCCGCCGCGCCGCTGCGCCGTGCCGATCACCGGCGCGCAGGGCCGCCTGCTCGGGCACATCACCGTCGAGCCCGGCGACGCGGGCCCCGACGAGGAGGAGTTCGAGCACCTGTCGTTCTCGGCGCAGCTCGCCGCCACCGCGATCACCCAGTGGACGACCACCCAGCGCCTGCACCGCAGCGAGCGGCAGCTGCGCGACATCCTGCATGCGATCCCGGACCTGGTCTGGCTGAAGGACCGCGACGGCGTGATCCGCAGCTGCAACACCGCCTTCGCGCAGCTGGTGGGCCGGCCGGCCGGCGACATTCTCGGCCGGCGCCCGGCCGATCTGCTCGATCCGGACACCGCCTGCGCGCTCGACCAGGGCGACGAGGCGGTGTTCGACGGCGCGCCGCTGCACGGCAGCGAGCTCTGGCTGGGCGGCGCCGACGGCCGCCGCGGCCTGTTCGAGACCATCCGCGCGCCGCTGCACGACGATCGCGGCGCGCGCGTGGGCGTGCTCGGCGTCGCGCGCGACATCACGCTGCTGCGCCAGGGCGCGCGCGCGATGGCCGAGCAGGAGCGGCTGATCGACTCGATGTTCAGCCAGACGACCGACTCGATCGTGCTGCTCGAGCCGGACACGCTGGACTTCGTCACCTTCAACGAGGCGGCCTGGCGCGGCCTGGGCTACACGAAGGAGGCCTTCGCCACGCTGCGGCCGACCGACCTGCAGCTCGACCTCGACGAGACCGAGGTGCGCGAGGCGGTGCAGCAGGTGTGCGCCGGCGCCTCGCTGAGCCTGGAGACGCGCCACCGCCGCGCCGACGGCGGCGTGCAGCACGCCGCGCTGACGCTGCGCATGCTGAGCTACTCCGGCCGGCCGCTGGTGTCGGCCGTCTGGCGCGACATCACCGAGAGCCGGCGGCACGAGGCACGCATCCACCGGCTCAACCAGGCCTATGCGGTGCTCAGCGGCGTCAACGAGGCGATCGTGCGGCTGCGCGACCCGGACCGGCTGCATGCCGAGGTCTGCCGCATCGTCGTCGAGATCGGCGGCTTCCGCATGGCCTGGATCGGCCAGGTCGAGGACGACGCGATCGTGCCGCTGGTGCACGCCGGACACGCCGACGGCTACCTCGACCGGCTGCGCCTGCCGCTGCACGACGAGCGCCCGGGTCCGACGGCGCAGGCGCTGCTCTCGGGCGCGCCGGCGATCATCAACGACATCGCGGCGGACCTGCGCATGAAGCCCTGGCGCGAGGCCGCGCTGCGCCACGGCTACCGCGCCTCGGCCGCCTTCCCGGTCGTGGTCGGGGAGCGCGCGCGCTGCGTGCTGTCGGTCTACGCGGGGAGCGCCGGGCATTTCGACACCGAGCAGATCGCGCTGTACACCCGGCTGGCGCAGGACGTCGGCTTCGCGCTGGAGCTGCGCGGCGCCGAGGCGGCGACCCGCCAGGAGCAGCGCCTGCGCGAGCAGATGATGGAATCGGTCGCCGGGCTGTTCTTCGTGCTCGACCGCCGCGGCCGGGTGATGATGTGGAACCGCCGCCTCGAGGAGGTCACCGGCTACTCGGGCGACGAGCTCCGCGACCGCGTCGCGGTCGACTACTTCGATCCCGGAGAGCGGGCGCTGATCGCCGCGCGGGTGCAGGACGTGCTCGAGCGGGGCGAGGCACAGGCCGAGGCCTCGCTGGTCAGCCGCGACGGCCGGCGCACGCCCTACCTGTTCGTGTCGCGCCGCGTCGACCTCGACGAGCCGCTGATCGTCGGCACCGGCATCGACATCTCCGAGCGGGTGCGCACCGAGCGCGAGCTCGCCGGCTACCGCCAGCACCTGGAGGAGCTGGTCGCCACCCGCACCGCCGAGCTCGAGCAGGTCAACGCCCGCCTCAACCGCGAGGACAGGCGCCTGCGCGCGATGCTCTCGCTGAGCCAGAAGGCCAGCACGCTGGGCGAGTCCGACCTGCTGCGCTTCGGGCTCGACGAGGCGCTGCGCCTGAGCGGCAGCCGCGCCGGCTGCCTGCATGACGGCGGCGCCGGAGGCGCGACGCCGGCGCTGCTGGCCTGCAGCGGCTGCAGCCCCGGGCTCCGGGAGGAGCTGCTGGCGTCGCGCGCCGGCATCGCGGTGCCGATCGTCGAGGACGAGACGCTGCGCTTCGTGCTGTGCGCCACCGGCAGGGACGGCCCCTACGACGACAGCGACCGGCGCGAGCTCGAGCTGGTCGGCTCCGACCTGTGGCGCATCATCCGCCGGCGCCGCACCGAGCTGGCGCTGGAGCAGGCCAAGGCCGCCGCCGACGCCGCCAGCCAGGCCAAGAGCGCCTTCCTGGCCAACATGAGCCACGAGATCCGCACGCCGATGAACGCGATCATCGGCTTCGCCCACCTGCTCGGACGCGATCCGCTGACGCCGCGCCAGCACGAGCACCTCGGCCGCCTGACCGATGCCAGCCAGCACCTGCTGCAGGTCATCAACGACATCCTCGACTTCTCGAAGATCGATGCGCACAAGATCCACCTCGACACCAGCGTCTTCGATCCGCGCGAGAGCATCGGCCGGGTGGCGGGCATGCTGCGCGACCGCGCGCGCGCCAAGCGGCTGACGCTGCAGGTGCGGCTCGAGCGCTGTCCGCCGCGGCTGGTCGCCGACCGGCTGCGGCTCGAGCAGGTGCTGCTGAACCTGCTCGGCAACGCGATCAAGTTCACCACGCAGGGCCGGGTCGAGGTGCGGGCGCAGCCGGTCGGGCCGGACCCCGGCGAGGCCGGCCCGGGCTGGCTGCGCATCGAGGTCGAGGACACCGGCGTCGGCATCGCGCCGGCGCAGCGTGCGCACCTGTTCGCCGCCTTCGAGCAGGCCGACGTCTCGACCACGCGCCGCTTCGGCGGCACCGGCCTGGGCCTGGCGATCAGCAAGCGGCTGATCGAGCTGATGCACGGCCGCATCGACCTGCGCAGCGAGCCCGGCGCGGGCAGCACCTTCTGGTTCGACCTGCCGCTGGACGGCGCCGTGCCGGCAGGCGCCGATGCCCCGGCACCGCAGCGCCGGATCGCGCCGGCGCCGGCCGCGCCCCCCGTGCCGGCCACGGTCGCGCTGCGCCCGGCCCGGGTGCTGCTGGTCGAGGACCATCCGATCAACCAGGAGGTCGCCGCCGAGCTGCTGCGCACGCTCGGCCTGACGGTCGATCTGGCCGACAACGGCGCGCAGGCGCTCGAGCGCTTCGTGCCCGGCCGGCATGCGCTGATCCTGATGGACGTGCAGATGCCGGTGATGGACGGCCTGCGCGCCACCGCCGCGATCCGTCGCCTGCCCGGCGGCGCGCGGGTGCCGATCATCGCGCTGACCGCCAGCGCCTTCCAGGACGACCGCATGCAGTGCCTGGAGGCCGGCATGGACGACTTTCTCGGCAAGCCGGTCGAGCCGGAGCAGCTGCGCCGCTGCCTGATGACCTGGCTCGGGCCGGACGCCTCGCCGCCGCCGCCGGCACGCCCGGTGGCACCCGGCGAGGCCGGACTGCGCGAGCGGCTCGAGGCGGCCGGGCTGGACGTCGACGGCGCGCTGGCCCGCATGGGCGGGCAGCTGCCGCTGTACCGGCGCTCGCTGCGGCTGTTCGCCGATCACCACGGCCAGGACGGCGCGACGATGCGCCGCCCGGGCATCCCGCTGGCCGAACTGCGCCGGCTCGCGCATTCGCTGGCCGGCGCCGCCGGCACGATCGGCGCGCCGGCGCTGCAGCATCTGGCCCGCGAGCTCGAGCTGGACGCCGGCACGCGGCTGGCCACCGGCACGCAGGCGACCGACGCGGCGACGGCGGCCGTGCTCGCGCTGGCCGACGCGACCGAGCGTCTGTGCACGCAGCTGCACGAGGCGCTGGCCCCGGCCGCGCAGCCGACGGCGCCCGGCCAGCCCGCACACGCGCCGGAGCCGCCGCGCGCCGCCGCACCGGTCGACTGGGCCGACGTGCGGCTGCGGCTCGAGGCGATGGGACCGCTGCTGATCGAGCACGACACCGCGCTGGCCGATCTGGTCGAGCAGGCGCTGCCGGTGCTCGAGCCGGCGCTGGGCGAGCTGGCACGGCAGCTCGCCGAACAGATCGGCTCGTTCAGCTTCGAGGCCGCGCAGCAGACCTGGAGCGAGGCGCTGCAGCACGCCCGCGAGGCCGCGCCGACCTGACGGAGATCAAGCTCCGGCGCTGTGCGGCCACGGGCCATGCGCTCTGTCATGACGACGACGCCGCCCTTGCGCTCCAATGGATCGGTTCCTGGCCAGCCCCGGTGGAGACTCCGTGCAATCGACCCCGACCCTTCCGTCCGACCTGTCCGCAGAGCGGCAGTCCCAGCAGGCCGCGGCGGCCTTCGACCGCATCGTGCAGGCACGCTCGGCGCCGCTGACCTCCGGCCTGTCGCCGATCTCGCTGTCGCTGGCCTGGCAGGACTGGGCCCAGCATCTGGCCAGCCAGCCCGGCCAGGCGCTGCGGCTGGCCGCGCTGGCCCAGGCCGGCGCGGTGGAATGGGCCGGCCACTGCGCCAGCGGCCTGTGCAGCGACGACGAGACGGTGCGGCGCGACCCGCGCTTCGCCAGCGAGGACTGGCGCGCCTGGCCCTGGAGCGGCCTGGCCCATGCCTACAAGCGCAGCGAGCGCTGGTGGGACGAGGCGATGCGCCTGGACGGCCTCACCCGCCACCACGCCGAGGTGGTGCGCACCTTCGCGCACCAGTGGCTGGACCTGCTCAGCCCGAGCAACCTGCCCTTCAACCCCGAGGTGCTGCGACGCACCCGCGAGACCGCCGGCGCCAACCTCGTCCAGGGCGCGCAGCACGCGCTCGACGACTGGCGCCGCGACCACGGCCTGGAGCCGCTGCAGCCGCCCGAGCGCGAGTTCCGCCCCGGCATCGAGGTGGCGACCACGCCCGGCTCGGTGGTGATGCGCAACCGCCTGGTCGAGCTGATCCAGTACGCGCCCACGACCGCCACCGTGCAGGCCGAGCCGGTGCTGATCGTGCCGTCGTGGATCATGAAGTACTACATCCTCGACCTCAGCCCGCACAACTCGATGGTGCGATGGCTGACCGACCAGGGCCACACCGTCTTCATCCTGAGCTGGAAGAACCCCGACGCGGGCGACGCCGATCTCGGCATGGACGACTACCTGCGCCTGGGCGTGCTCGACAGCCTGGCGCGCATCGCCGAGCTCGTCCCGGGCGAATCGGTGCACACCTGCGGCTACTGCCTGGGCGGCACGCTGCTGTCGATCGCCGCGGCCGCGCTGGCGCGCCCGGGTCAGGTCGAAGGCGCCGGACGCATGGCGCCGCTGGCCTCGGTGTCGCTGCTGGCGGCCGAGACCGACTTCAGCGAGCCCGGCGAGCTGGGCGTGCTGATCGACGAGGCGCAGGTGCAGCTGCTCGAGGCGATGATGGCCGAGCGCGGCTTCCTGAGCGGGCGGCAGATGGCCGGCTCCTTCCAGTTCCTGCATTCGCGCGACCTGGTCTGGTCGACGCGGATGCAGGAATACCTGCTCAGCGAGCGCAGCCAGCCCAGCGACCTGATGGCCTGGAACGCCGACGTCACCCGCATGCCCGCGCGCATGCACGGCGAGTACCTCAGGCGCTGCTACCTGCACAACGACCTGGCCGAGGCCCGCTATCCGGTCGAGGAGCGGCCGGTGTCGCTGTCGGACATCCGCCAGCCGATGTTCGTCGTCGGCACCGAGAAGGACCACGTCTCGCCGTGGCGCTCGGTCTACAAGGTGCTGCGCCTGACCGAGACCGAGCTCACCTTCGTGCTGACCAGCGGCGGCCACAACGCCGGCATCGTCAGCGAGCCCGGCCATGCCGGACGCCACTACGCGCTGCTGGCCTGCGGCGCCGAGGATCCGTGGATGAGCCCGGACGACTGGCAGCGCGCCGCGCCGCGCCATGAAGGTTCGTGGTGGACCGCCTGGCACGACTGGCTGCTGGCGCACGGCAGCGCCCGCCAGGTGCCGGCGCGCGAGATCGCGCCCGAGGCGGCGCTGATGCCCGCGCCGGGCGCGCATGTGATGGTGCGTTACCCGGACTGAGCATCCTGAAGATGAAGCGCAGATGAAGGCCGGGTGAAGGGCCGGCCGCCGGCGGTCAACGCCGCAGGTCTTCATGCCGTTGTGCGCGCCATGAACACCGCCCGCCTCGCCCGTCCGTCCCTCCTGCGCGCCGCGCGTCTCGTGCTGCTGGCCGGCGCGCTCTCGGCCGGCACGCTCGGCCTGTCGGGCTGCGGGGGCGGCGTGTCGGTCGGGGTGGGCGTCGAGGGCGGCTACGGCAGCAGCTACGACGCGCCGCCGACCGTCTCGCTCGGCCTGAGCGCCAGCCAGGCCGGCGCCGGCACGACGGTGCGCCTGACCGCCTATCCGCGCGACGACTACGCGATCACGCAGGTCGACTTCGAGCTGGCCTATCCGGACGGGCGCATCGTCTCGCTCGGCGGCGTGCGCAGCGCGCCGTGGATGCTCGACGTGGTGCTGCCCTACGGCACCGGCGGCAGCATGCTGCGCCTGCGCGCCCGCGCCTGGGACGACGCCGGGCAGTCGGGCACCAGCGGCTGGGCCGGCGTCACCGTGTACTGACCGCGGCCGAGGCCGCGGCGGCCGCCGAGGCGCCCGGCGCTGCCGCGCGCGACCGGCCGCAGCCGGCCGGCGGCGTCACCGCCGGCACCGCCGCCCCCCGCTCGAGCACCCAGACCTCGACGCGGCGGTTGCGCTCGCGGCCGGCCTCGGTGTCGTTCGACGCCACCGCCGCGGCCGGCCCGTAGCCCTGCACCACCGCCGGCCGCACGCCGTAGGTCGACAGCTCCGCCGCCACCGCGCGGGCACGCTGCAGCGACAGCGCGACATTGGTGCAGCGATCGCCGCGGTCGTCCGAGAAGCCCAGCAGCATCAGCTGGCGCGACGAGGCGCCGCCGCGCTCGAGCAGCCGGGTGATGCGGCCGACGTCGCGCAGCGCCTTGTTGTCGAGCCGGTCGGCGCCGGGGCGGAAGCGCAGGTTGACCGCCAGGCGCTGCGCGCCCGCGCTCAGGCGCCGGTATTCCGCCGGCACGTCGGCGGCGGCCGCCGCCGCGCCCGGGTCGGCCTCCGGCGTCTGGCCGACGAAGCCGGTCGGGGTCACGACACGCTGGCCCTCCTCGGACACTGCGAAGTCGGCTAGGCGGCGCGCCAGCGGCTGCGCGTCGCGCGCGACGTAGAAGTACAGCCGGCGCGCCAGCGCATAGTCCTCGGTCGCGACGGTGAAGCGGCTCGGCCGCAGCGCCGCGCCCTGGCCGTCGGCCAGCGCCAGCGTCTTGGCCGCATCGGCATACGGCAGGCCGACGAAGCCGATCGCCAGCGGATCGGCGGCCACCGCCGCGGCCAGCTCGCGGCTGTCCTCGTGGCGGACCGCACCGGCGGCCAGCGGCTGCTTGTCCAGCACCAGCGCACGGAAGGTGTCCCAGGTGCCGGACTTCTCGTCGCGCGCATGCAGATGCACCGCGCCGGCCGGCGCGCCCAGCGCCGACCAGTCGGTGACGCGACCGGCGAACAGCTCGCGCAGCTGAGCCAGCGTCAGCTGCTTGAGCGGATTGCTCGGATGCACGATCACCGCCACGCCGTCGAGCGCGATGATGTATTCGCTGCCCTCGGCGGAGAGATCGCCCAGCGCCTTCGTCGCGTCCAGCTCCTTGGGCTGGACCGCGCGCGAGGCCATGCCGATGTCGGCCTGGCCGCCCGCCAGCGCCGCGAAGCCGGTCGCGGTGCCATGCGCGGCCAGCTCGACGCGCAGCCGCGCGCCGTCGCCAGGGCGGCGCGCGTCCAGGCGCTGCTCCTCCGGCCCGGTCGGCACGGCGCCGATCTCGGTGTAGCCCTCGCGGGCCAGGAAGGCGCGCACCAGCGCCGGCGCCAGCGCGGCGCCGACGGTGTTCGAGCCCTGCAGGCGGATCGTCGGCACCGCGGCGCCGGCCGGCAGCGGCGGCGGCGCCGACCCGGCGGCCAGCGCCGCCGAGGCTGCGGTCGCCAGGGCGCCGGTCGCGGCAGCGGCGGCCGGCTCGGCCGGCGTCGCCCGCGGCGCGCGCTGCGTCAGCCACCAGGCCAGCGCCGCGCCCGCCAGCAGCAGCGCCAGCAGCGGCACCAGCCAGCGCAGCGGCGACGGCGCAGCCGCCGCCGGCACCGCGGCCGGCACCATCAGCGCGGCGCCGCAGCCGCTGCAGCGGCCCTGGCCATCGGCCATCGGCTGCGGCTGGCGACTTGCCGCCAGCCCGCAGGCCTCGGGAAGGTTGGTGCAGACACCGTGGGTGGGATTCATCGTCTCGGGTCCTGTCGGTGGGTGGAATCGGAAAAGGTCGTCTCGGTGGAACCGGCCAGCGCACGCGCCGCCGCCGCTGCCCAGGCCGGATCGAGCCGAGCGACCCGGCGGGCGATCACCTCGCGCAGCCGGGCCGACATCGGCACCGCCGCACGCAGCGGCGCCAGCGCCTCGAGCAGCGACCGGCGCTCGCCGGCATCGGCCTGCAGCCGCGCCAGCATCTGCGCCCAGTCGGCGCCCAGCGGATGCAGCGCCAGCTCCAGCCCGGCCTCATCGAGCTCGGCGCGCAGCCAGCCCTGCGGCGTCTCGCGCAGCAGGTCCAGCGCCTCGGCCAGCAGCAGCTGCGGCGCCCAGTCGGGCAGCGCCGCGGCCTCGGGCGGCGCCGGCTCGGGAACGGGAACAGGCTCGGGTTCGGGCGCCATCACCGGCAACGGCGGCAGCGCCTCCAGCGGCGGCGACAGCGCCAGCCAGGCCAGAGCCGCCGCCCGCGGCCCGAGCGTCGGCAGCACCGCCGCCCCGGGATCGACCCGCTCGCGCAGCGCGGCCGCCAGCATCAGGCGCTGCACCGCCGGCTCGCCAGCCAGGCGCGGCTGCAGCGCCGCCAGCTCGCGCGCGCGCAGCGCCTCGTCCTCCCAGCGCCGCAGCAGCCACTGCACGCCCGACTGCGCCACCGAGGCGGTCACCGGCGCGGCGATCGCCTGCTCGCAGGCCCGGCGCAGCGCCTCGCAGCCCGGGCCCTCGCCGATCTGATGCGCCAGCGTCTCGAAGCGCGCCGCCTCGCCCTGGCGCAGGAACAGGTCGGCCCGCAGCCGCATCAGGCGCTGGCGCGCCTCGACGCCCTCGCCGCCGACCCAGGTGCGCGCCAGCGCACGCACCTGCGCCGGACGGTCCAGCCGCTGCGGCCCGTCCTGCTCGTCGGCCAGCATCTCGCCGGCCAGCAGGCCGGCCTCGGCCGCCAGGCTGCCCAGCGCCAGGTCCGCCGCCTCGATCGCCTCGATCCGGCGCCTCAGCGCGGCCTGCGCCGCCTCGATCTGGCGCTCGTCGCGCCGGGTGCGGGCGGCGGTGGTGCGGGCCTGCGCCCAGGCCTGCAGCGCATGCGCCGCCGCGGCCAGATCGGGCCGGGCCGCGCCGCCGAACCAGCGTCCGAGCCCCCGCGCCGGCACCGGCCGGTCCAGCGCCGCCTGCAGCTCCGCGGCCAGCGCCTCGTCCTGCTGGCCGCGCTGGCGCACCTCCTCGCGCTGGCGCTGCAGCAGCGCGGCCAGCTCGCGCGCCGCCTGCGCCACCGCGTCGAGCGCCAGCCGGCCGGCGCGCCAGTCCTGCCACAGCCGGGTCTCGACCTCGGCGGCCCAGTCCCGGGCGCGTGTCTGCAGGCGGGCGTCGTCGGCATGCATCGCCGCCTCGACGCCTCGGCCGTCGAAGCCCTCGTGCACGCCCAGCGCGAACAGCCGGCGCAGCTCGGCCGCCTGGCGCGCGGGCTCGCACTGCGCCGCCAGCGTCTGATAGTGGAGCGACAGGCGCTGCCACATCGCGCCGGCCTGCGCCGCGCCGGGCGAGAGATCGTCGCCCGCGGGCGGTGCCGGCAGGCCGGCGGCCTCGCCGGCCCCGGACGGCGGGCGGGTCGGCCCCTGCCCCTGACGCAGCGCGCCGAGCAGCTGGCCCAGCAGCACCTCCGCCAGATGCTGGCGCACCGCCTGCAGATCGGCACGGCACTCGGTCAGCGACCAGGCCAGCAGGCGCCCGTCGGCCGCCGTGGCCGGCGCCTCGGCCGGGGAGTCGCCGGCCAGGCGCTGCAGCAGCCAGGCCGCCATCGCCTGCGGCCCCGCCGGGCCGGCGGCCGGCATCCAGCAGCAGGCCGCGCCCGCAACCCGCACCGCCTGCGGCGAGGCCGGCCAGCGATCCGCATGCAGCTCGATGCGCAGCCCCGGCCGGCCGGCGCGCAGGCGCGCGATCCACGCGGCCAGCCGCTCGCCCGCCAGCTCGTCCGGAGAGAAGACCAGATGCAGCACCTGCGGCGCCGCGCCGTCCGCACCGTCCGCGCCGAAGCCCTCGAGCGCCGGCGGCAGCTCGCCGTCCGGCCCGGCCGGGCCCAGGGGCGGCAGCGGTGCCGGCGCCGGCTCGGTCACCGGCAGTCCGGGAACCGGCGCGGGGGCGACCTGATGGCGGCGAACCAGGGCCTGCAGGATGGGCACGGCCGCGTCGCCGGCACCGAGAAGGGCATGTCGCATGGGCTGAGCGTCGGGAACGGCGCCCGGGAGCGGGCGTGATCCGCGACTCTCGTGTCACAGTGTGTCAAGGTCATGACACGCGCCGGTTCCAGGTCCGGGCCCGCGATCCCTCCCCCATGACCAAGGGTGACATTCGGTACCAAAGGGGTATTTGACCGGACCGGCGGCACCATCGAAGATGTCGTTATGTCAGATATTTCACGTTTTTTCACCGCCAGTCTTTACGCAGGCCGGGTTGCGGGCGCGCTGCTGACCGGGCTGCTGCTCGCGCCGGCGGCGGCCACGGCAGCGGGGCCCGAGGCCGCCGCCTCGGCACCGGCTACACCGGCGTCAGCCGGCCTGGGCGAGCAGATCCGCCGCGACACGGTCGAGGCCGGCCGCGAGATCGGCGAGGCCGGCCGGCGTGTCGGTCAGGGTGCGGCCCAGGTCGGCCGCACGGTGGCGCAGGACAGCCGCGAAGCCGCCTCGGGCGTCGCGCGCACCGCGCGCGCGGTCGGCAGCGCGGCGCGCCAGACCGGCGAGACGGTCTGGCAGGGCGTGCGCGAGGGTGGACGCGAGATCGGCCGCGCCTTCGGGATCGGCGCGGCCGCGTCATCGACCGCCGACACCGAAAGCACAGCCAGCCGCCCTCGACCATCCCCCGAACCGGTGTCGCATCGACCGCCAGAGAAAACAACCGAAACGCAAAAATAACAAGCTGCAATCATTTCTCTTCGAAAGATTACGCAATCCGCGCAGAACCATTTCGTTCTTCGACTATTTTTTGCAGCAGGAAGCCACGCTCACACACTGACAACAGACGCCCGCCGTACCGGGCGCGCCACCACCATGTTCCCTGATGCCACTCACCGCCCCTTTCCGCCCGGAGCCGACGCCCCGGCCGTCGTGCTGGCCTGCCTCGGTGCCCCCGAAGGGGATCTGAACGCGGTGCGCTCGCTGGGCGCGCAGGGCATCCGGGTCATCGTCGTGGCCGAGTACGAGCAGCCCCCGTCGCGCCATTCGCGCCACTGCGCGCAGTTCCTGCATGTGCCCGACTTCAGCCGCCATCCGCAGCGGCTGGCGAAGGCGCTGCTCGGAATCGCCAGCGAGTGCGGCACCGCCCCGGTGGTCTTCCCGACCGCCGACCCGGACCTGCAGGCGCTGCTGGAGGTGATGCCGCAGCTGGGCGAGCGCATCCGCCCGGCGCTGGCCGATGCGGCGCTGGTCGCGCGGCTGGTCGACAAGGCCCGCTTCGACCGGCTCGCGCTGGAGCACGCGCTGCCGGTGCCGCGCACGCTGCTGATCGAGCGCATGGCGCAGATCGAGGACATCGTCGCCGGCGCGATCGACTTCCCGCTGATCGTCAAGCCGGCGCAGCCGGTGGCCTGGCAGCATCCGGACGTCGAGCCGGCGGTGGCGCGCGCCAAGGCGATCGTCGTCGAGACGCCCCAGCGGCTGCGCGAGATCGCGCGCATGCTGGCGCCGCACGGCTTCCACATCATCGCGCAGGAGTACGTGCCCGGCGGCGACGCCGAGCACTTCACCGTCGATGTCTACATCGGCCCGGACGGCGCGGTGCGCGCCAGCAGCTGCGGGCGCAAGCTGCGCCACGATCCGCCGCATGTCGGCAGCGGCTCCTACTGCGAGAACCTGCGCCTGCCGGAGCTGGAGACGCTCGCCGCCGAGGTGCTGACCCGCATCGGCTACCGTGGCGTGGCCAACCTCGACTTCAAGCGCCACGAGCTCACCGGGGAGTACAAGCTGCTGGAGATCAATCCGCGGCTGAGCCAGTGGCACATCCTGACGACGCGCTGCGGACTGAACCTGCCCGCGATGGCCTGGCGCGATGCCTGCGGCCTGCCGGCGGCCGGGCTGCCGCCGCGGCGCACCGGCCTGCGCTACATCAACGAGAAGAACGACTTCCGCGCCTCGCGCCAGTATGTGCGCGAGGGCGAGCTGAGCTGGGCGCGCTACCTGGGCTCGCTGCTGCGGCCCGGCACGGTGCGCCAGCTGGCCCCGGTCGACGACCTGGGCCCGGCGCTGCGGCTGACCGGCGCCTGGTTCGCGACCAAGCTCGGCCGCCTGATGCGCCTCGGCGGCACGCGTCGCGGCCGTCCGGCGCCGACGCTGCCGCCGGTGTCGGCGATCTTCGAGGAAGCGGAGGATCCGCTGTTCAAGGGACGCTGAGGTTCAAGGGGCGCCGAGCACCTCGAGCAGCGCCTCGCCGTAGGCGGCGAGCTTGCGCGCGCCCACGCCGCTGACCTCGCCGAGCTCGTCGAGCGTGGCCGGCTGGCTGCGGGCCATCTCGACCAGCGTGGCGTCGTTGAAGACCAGGTAGGCGGGAATGTTGTGCTCGCGCGCGACGCCGGAGCGCCAGGTGCGCAGCGCCTCGAAGCGATCGAGCTGGCGCCCGCTCAGGTCGGCCGGCGCGGAGCGCGCGCCCTTGCCCGCGGCGTCGGCACCCGCGCGGCCGCGCTTCGAGCGCCCGCGCACCGGCGCGGCCGGCACCCGCATCTGCAGTCGCACCTCGCCGCGCAGCACCGCGCGCGCCGAGTCGGTCAGCGCCAGCGTGCCGTACTCGCCCTCGGCCACCACATGGCCCAGCGCGACGAGCTGGCGCAGCACCGCGCGCCACTGCGCCTCGGACAGGTCCGCGCCGATGCCGAAGGTGCTCAGGCCCGCGTGGCCGTACTGCGCCACCTTGTCGGTCGGCCTGCCGCGCAGCACGTCGATCAGGTGCACCGCGCCGAAGCTGCGCGGCCCCTGGGTCTCGCGGCCGTGCTGGGCGAAGCGGTAGATGCAGCTCAGCGCCTTGCGCGCGGCGTCGGTGCTGTCCCAGGTCGAGGGCGGATGCAGGCAGTTGTCGCAGTTGCCGCAGGGTCCGCTGGCCTCGCCGAAGTAGGCCAGCAGGCGCACGCGGCGGCAGTCATGCGCCTCGGCCAGCGCCAGCAGCGCGTCGAGCTTGCCGCGCTGCACGCGCTTGAACTCGTCGGCGGCCGGGCTGTCGTCGATCATGCGGCGCTGGTGCACCACGTCGGCCAGGCCGTAGGTCATCCAGGCATCGGCGGGCTGACCGTCGCGGCCGGCGCGGCCGGTCTCCTGGTAGTAGCCCTCGATGTTCTTGGGCAGGTCGAGGTGGGCGACGAAGCGCACATCCGGCTTGTCGATGCCCATGCCGAAGGCGATGGTGGCCACCATCACCAGCCCTTCTTCGCGCAGGAAGCGGTCCTGGTGGTGCTTTCGGGTGCCGGCGTCCAGCCCGGCGTGATAAGGCAGCGCCGGCACGCCCTCGTCCTGCAGCCAGGCGGCCGTCTCCTCGACCTTCTTGCGGCTGCCGCAGTAGATGACCCCGGCGTCGCCCTCGTGCTCGTCGCGGATGAAGCGCAGCAGCTGGGTGCGCGCGTTGTCGCGCTCGACGATGGTGTAGCGGATGTTGGGCCGGTCGAAGCTGCTGACGAACAGGCGCGCATCCTGCAGCTGCAGCCGCTCGACGATGTCGGCGCGGGTGTGGTCGTCGGCGGTGGCGGTCAGCGCGATGCGCGGCACCGCGGGAAAGCGCTCGTGCAGCGCGCTCAGGCCCAGGTATTCCTCGCGGAAGTCGTGGCCCCACTGGCTGACGCAGTGCGCCTCGTCGATCGCGAACAGGCCGAGCAGGCCGCGCTCGTGCAGCGACTCCATCATCGCCAGGAAGCGCGGCGTCAGCAGCCGCTCCGGCGCGACGTAGAGCAGCGTCAGCCGCCCGGCCAGCAGGTCGCGCTCGACCGCCGAGGCCTCCTGCGCGCCCAGCGAGGAGTTCAGGAAGGCCGCCGGCACGCCGACCTCGTCGAGCGCGCCGACCTGGTCCTGCATCAGCGCGATCAGCGGGCTGACCACCACCGTGACACCCTGGCCGGCGCCATGGCGCACGATCGCCGGGATCTGGTAGCACAGGCTTTTTCCCCCGCCAGTGGGCATCAGCACCAGCGCGTCGCCGCCGTCGATCACCTGCTCGACGATGTCCTGCTGCTGGCCGCGGAAGGCGGGATAGCCGAACACCTCGGCAAGCACGCGCCGCGCGGCGGCGACGGTGGGGGACGGCGGGGTCGGGTCGGGCGCGTTCATGATCGGGCCGATGGTACGCGAGGCCGACCGGCGCGCCGGATCACCCCGAATGGGGAGAGGCGCCCGCCAGGCCCGCCGCCGGCCGCGGCATGCCCCACAGCACCGCCATCTCGGTGTACATCGACGGACTCACCAGCCGCGCCACCGCGCCCGACAGCAGCGCGCAGGCCATCAGGCTCAGCACCATCGCCTGGCCGGAGACCATCTCCATGACGATGATGAAGGCGGTGATCGGCCCCTGGGTGGTGGCCGACAGGAAGCCGACCATGCCCAGCGCCACCAGCGCGACCGATTCCGGCCGCCCGGCCAGGCCCGCCAGCCGCGCGATGTCGTGGCCCAGGCCGGCGCCGATCGCCAGCGAGGGCGCGAAGGTACCCGCCGGCACGCCGCTCCAGGCCGACAGCCAGGTGGCGACGAACTTCAGCAGCGTGTAGAGCGGCGGCAGGCCGTCCTCGCCCTGCTCGAGCAGCGCGCGCGTCGGGTGGTAGCCGGCGCCGGCGGTCGCGCCCGACGTCACCAGGCCGATCAGGCCGACCGCCAGCCCGCAGGCGGCGGCGAAGTGCAGCGGATGCGCGGCGCGCCAGCGGCTGACGCGGTCGCCGCCACCCTGCGCGCACAGCACCAGCAGCCGCGCGAACAGCCCGCCCGAGAGCCCGGCCGCCAGCGCCACCGCGACGCCCGGCGCCAGCAGCGTCCAGTCCAGCCGCGGCACCTCGAGCGCGCCGAAATAGCTCTTGTTGCCGAAGACCGAGATCGACACCAGGCCGGCCAGCACGATCGCGGCGATCGTCAGGTTGCTGTGGCGCAGGTCGCGGCGGCGGGTGAGCTGCTCGATGGCGAAGACGATGCCGCCCAGCGGCGTGTTGAAGGCCGCGGCCACCCCGGCGGCGGCGCCGGCCACCATCAGGTCGTGCGCGTCGATGCCGCTGCCCGGCGACAGCCAGCGCCGCGCGCCCAGCATCACGCCGGCGCCGACCTGCACCGTCGGCCCCTCGCGGCCGATCGACAGGCCGCCGAGCAGCCCGGCGCAGGTCAGCAGCAGCTTCTGCAGCGCCAGCCGGGGCGAGACCAGCGCCGAGACACGCTCGGGCAGCGTGTCGTCATGCAGCGCGGCGAGCACCTGCGGGATGCCCGAGCCGCCGGCCTCGCGGGCGAAGCGGCGGGTCCACATCAGCACCGCGACCGTCAGCACCGGCGACCACAGCAGCGCCAGCAGCGCGCCGGTCCAGCCCGATCCCTGCAGCGCCACCCAGGTGCCGGTGGCCAGCTCGGCCAGCGCGGTGAAGGCGGTCACCACCAGCCCGGTCAGCAGCGCGAACACCAGCACCACGGTGCGGTCGACCCACTGCCGGCCCAGGCGCATCTCGCGCAGCAGCGGCTCGATCAGCGCACGCACGGAACGGTCGGGAGGCTGGGACATCAGGAGCGGGGCATCACCAGGGAGGGGCACACGCCCGACAGCGCGGGGCATGGGCGGTGCGGCACAATTGTCCCCCAAGTCGTCACACATCACGGCCGCCCGGCGCATCCGCCCGATGCCCTCGCGCGGCCCCACCCGTCCCAGGAGCGAGCGCCCATGGCCTCCGTCAACAAAGTCATCCTCATCGGCAACCTCGGCCGCGACCCGGAAGTGCGCTACGCGCCCAGCGGCTCGGCGATCTGCAACGTCACCATCGCCACCTCGCGCAACTGGAAGGACAAGGCCTCCGGCGAGCGCCAGGAAGAGACCGAATGGCACCGCGTCGTCTTCTATGACCGCCTGGCCGAGATCGCCGGCGAATACCTGCGCAAGGGCCGTCCGGTCTACGTCGAGGGCCGCCTGAAGACCCGCAAGTGGCAGAAGGACGGCGTCGACCAGTACACCACCGAGATCATCGCCGACCAGATGCAGCTGCTGGGCGGCCGCGAGGACGGCGCTGCAGGCGGCTCGGGCGGCGGCAGCCGTGGCGGCAGCCGCAGCGCCGGTGGCGACTTCGGCGACGACGCCGAATCCGGCTACACCCCGGCACCGGCCCCGCGCGCCCCGATGCGCCAGGCCGCCCCGGCCCCGCGTCCGGCCCCCCGCCCCGCCCCGGCCCCCGCGCCGAAGTCGTCGACCGGCTTCGACGACATGGATGACGACATTCCGTTCTGAAGCCTGCGTCTTATTGCCTAGTCACTCAGAAGCCTCAAGCGCCTGTCGCTTGGGGCTTTTTTCTTGTTTTCTTATGAACGAAGCAATCGTTGTCTTCTCTCGAAAAGGAATTTTTCAGGCCACGATCGCAGCGTGCAATATTCGCAGTCGGGAACATGCGCGCAAACTATGGCCTCTGGTTTCTTCCGACAAATCGCGGCAGATGGTAACTTGGGTAAGTCCTTCATTTGAAAATAGCAAATTACGTCGACGTTCTCATTTCCGGGTACTTCCTGCCCAACACGGCTTCGACCTTAAGGCACATTTCGACGATGAAGAGACCCGCCGGTGGAACATCGCACAGGAAAGCGCTGAGCATCGACGCGCGAAAGAACTTATCGCGGCTGAACTCTCACGCCGCCTGAAGGCCGGACTTGCAATGCCATGGGCATTCAAGGACACGGGGGCATCAGACTACCCACTAGAAGGAAATTTTTTGCTTGGTGCAGACCAAGTGGCAACCGAGCACCACCTGAAGACGCCATTCGGCAGCAATTTCCGGCTCGACGTTGCCGTGCTCGGCCCCCCCATCAAGACTGAACCAATGGTGCTTGGCGGCATTGAAATAGAACTCGGACATGCCTTTGACGGACGCAAGGCTCTGATCGGAAAGTCGATCGGATTCCCACTCATCTCCATTGACATCACCGAGATGACACTGGATGAAATCACACCTGAGTGGGCACAGCAGGTATTGAGTTTGACCACACGGAGCCACGAGCAAGGGCGCAGACCAACTTATATTTATATTCACGACCTGCTGTACCCTCTCTATGCACAACTGCCAAAAATTCTTGACCCCGAACAGCGGCATCAGTTTCTAATTTTTGCGAATAATGATGATCTGAACAAATTTGTGAACTGGATGAACCAGCTCGCCACAAAACTGAATTACCCGAAAAATACCGTTGCTATTGCCATGGTCAACGGCAAGAGCAAGCAATCGCGCACGATGCTAGAACGAGCAGGACAGGTCGTTGGTCCCGACTGGAGTGATATTAATCCTCAGCGGTGTCTACGACTGACCATACCGCGCCCTCGTGGCCCAGCAGATCTCCAAGCGCATCTATTCCACATGACGATGACACGAATTCTGCTGTCGCGCACCGATGCGCTTGTTGGCTACAAGTATTGCAATGGTGTCGACAACAACTATCCCGAAGAAGATATTTGGATTGCTCATCACTGGAATGACGACCAGAAAATTCATACCCAGCATCGCGTATTGCCGAAGCGGCTAGCCGAACCGATCCGCAGATTATTCGATGTGATTTCTGATTTGAGACGAAATAACGGTACTGCCAGCGTGAGCAATACAAGTACGCAGACCAGCACTCCAGGGCACTTCTCGAAACCTGCCCTGACCGCCACCTGAACCGAGGACTGCGGCAAGATGGCGCCCCATGATCACGCCCCGCATCAAGCCATCGAGCTTCTTCCCTGAAGAGGCCGCGGACGACCTGTTCGTGGCGCAGCAGCGCAAGGCCAAGCTGGAGGGCTACGTGCAGACGCTGGCGGCGATGGACGAACTGATCGACTTCGCGGGGATGGCTGCGGCGGTGGACAAGGCCTGCCCTCGCGCTGACCGCAGCAAGGGCGGACGCCCGCCGTACCCGACCGAGGCGCTGGTGCGCATGGTGTTCCTGCAAGGGCTGTACAACCTGTCGGACGAGCAGTGCGAGCACCAGGTGCTCGACCGGCTGAGCTTCCAGCGGTTTTGCCGGCTGGACGGCGCGCTGAACATTCCGGACGCACGCACGCTGTGGAGCTTCCGGCAGCGACTGGCCACAGGCGGGCTGGGTGGCCGGGCGATCTTCGAGAGCTTGAGCCAGCAGCTGCAGCAGCACGGCTTCATCCCGAGGGGCGGGCAGATCGTGGACGCCAGCATCGTGCAGGCGCCGATCACGCAGGCCAACGCCCGGGAGCGCGAGGCGCTGAACAAGGGGGAAGCGCCCGAAGGCTGGAGCAAGAAGCGTCTGGCGCACACCGACCGGGACGCGCGCTGGACGATCAAGCACGGCAAGTCGTACTACGGCTACAAGCTGCACGGCAACGTGGATGCGCGCTACAAGCTGATCCGCCAGATGAAGATCACGGCAGCCAATGCGGACGACGGGCAGCAACTGCCCGACGTGCTGCAGGGGGCGAACACGCGCAATCGACTGCTGGCTGACCGGGGCTACGACAGCGCTGCCAACCGCCAGACGCTGCAGCAGCACGGACTGGCTGACGGCATTGCGCGTCGCGCCAAGCCCGGGCAGACGGCCAAGGTTCGGCTCAAGCAGCGCAACAAGACGATCAACCGCACGCGGGCGCGGGTCGAGCACGTCTTTGCGGCACTGAGCCAGCAGGGCGGCAAGCGCGTGCGGGCGATGACACTGGCACGCAATGCGCTGGCCATCACGCTGCAGTGCGTGGCCTACAACGCGCGCCGGCTGGTGTGGCTGGTCAAGAGCGCAGGTGCGTCTGCACAGCCCGCGTGAGGGGAAAAAACCCGTCGCGGGGTACCGCGACGGTGGGGACAGCGGCGCGCTGCCGGCATCAACTGCTCGCCCGCGCTGGATTTGTGCAGGCGTAGGCCGGGTTCAGGGCTGCAGGGTAAGTTTCGAGAAGTGCCCTCCAGTCCCTGCAACCAGTGGCTGATTTCTCCCTCACACCAGCCCGCCCCCCGGCCCTGACGCCCCCGCCACCCGCGCATCGAACACCCGCGCCAGCCGCGCCGCGTCCAGCCCGTACATGCGGCCGAGCAGGCCGGCGAGCAGCACGCGGTAGTCGTTGAGCACCGGCCAGTCGCGGCCCTGGTGCAGCGTGGCGAAGCCGACCGGCACCTGCTCGCCGGCGATGCGGCCGCCGCGCACGGCGCCGCCCAGCACCATCCAGGTGGTGCCGTGGCCGTGGTCGGTGCCTCGGCTGCCGTTCTCGCGGAAGGTGCGGCCGAACTCGCTCATCACCACGACCACGGTGTCGCGCCAGGCGGCCTCGCCCAGCTCGGCGGCGAAGCCGGCCAGACCGCGGCCGAGCTCGCCGGCCCGGGTGGCCAGCGCACCGGTGGCGCCGCCCTGGCCGACATGCGTGTCCCAGCCGCCGATGTCGACGAAGCCCAGGCGCCAGCGCTCGCGCATCAGCCGGGCGATGCGGCGGGCCTCGCCCTCGAAGCCGCGTGCGGAGATGGCGCCGCGGCCGGCCGGCTCCATGCCCGGCGCCAGGTCCTGCTGCGCCATGCGGCGCACCTCCAGCCCGTCGTCAACCGCGCTGGCCAGCGCGGTGCCGGCGTACATCTGGCGCAGCCGCGCCGCCTGACGCGCATCGACGCCGGCCAGGCTGGCGCCGTCGAGCGCCTGGCTGGGCACCGCGATGTCGCCGCGCAGGATCAGCGGCAGCTCGCGCGTCAGCGCGATCACCTCGCCGCGACCGGCGCCGATCTCGGCGGCCAGGCGGTTCATCCATCCGCTGCGGCGCACCTCGGCGGGCGAGCCGTCGGCCGCGCCCATCTCCAGCCGGTCCTGCGTCTCGAAATGGCTGCGCGAGAGGTCATGGATGCCGGTGAAGGGCAGGAAGGCCAGCTCGCCGCGGGCGTAGAGCGGCAGCAGGCTGTCGCCCAGCGCCGGGGCCAGCGCCCAGTCGACCTCGCCGGGCAGGGCCAGCGCAGCCTCGGCACCGCCGCCCGGCCGGGCGATGGCGATGCGCGGGCGCGCCGTCAGGTAGTCGTCGCTGGCGGCCGGCACCAGCAGGCTGGCCATGTCGCAGGCGCCGCGCAGGAAGACCACCAGCAGCCGGGGCCGGTCCGCCGGCGCGGCCCTCAGCCGCCAGGGCGTGGCCAGCCCGACCAGCGCGGCGGCGCCCAGCAGCCGGCGGCGGGTCGACGACATCGGGCGCGGGTCGGAACGCATCATGGATCTCCTTCGGATGGGCGAAGACATCGGCCGGCCCGCCCGCGCGCTTCAGCCGCGCATGAACTCCGGCGAGGACAGCAGCAGCACGTTGCGCTCCTGCGGGGTGCGGACCTGATCGAGCACGCCGCGGCTGCGCTCGCCCAGCGGCACCAGCTGGCCGGTCTCGTCGAGCAGCGCGACCGGCCGCGGCGGCGCCGCAAAGGCCCGCGCCAGCGCACGCGCCACCTCGAAGCGCGCCACCATCTGGCCGGCACCGGCCCAGGACGCCTCGTCGAGCGGATAGCCGTCGGGCGTCTGCCGGCCGAAGGGACGCTGGCCGAGCCGGCCCAGCGCGCTCCACAGCGGCGCGGTGTCGAGCACCGGCACGCTGTCGCCCGCCAGCCGTGCGGCCGACACCACATAGAGCAGCGGCTCCTTGAAGCGCCTCCCCAGCGAGGCCTCGAACTCCGGATCGGCGAACAGCAGCGCCAGCACCGGCGCGATCGCGCCGTCCTCGTCGAGAAAGCGCCGGCCCAGGCGTTCGATCAACCCCTCCGAGCCCGGCACGCCGAGCCAGAACAGCGCCAGCTTCGTGCAGAGATGGCGGGCGGTGGCCGGATGACGCGCCAGCAGCCGCAGCGCCTCGACGATCTCCTCGCGGCCGCGCCCGCCGGCAATGCGCCGGCCCAGCAGCGTCTTGTCGCCGTCGTCATGGCGCGCCGGGTTGAACTCGGCCGGGCCGTCGCGCCAGTACAGCACCTGCTGCGCCGGCCTCATCTTCGGCAGCTGGCCCGGCTCGGCCAGGCTCAGACCCAGGCCGCTCAGCACCCGGGCCAGCTCCTGCACGTCGCGCTGGGTGTAGCCGCCGTCCACGCCCAGCGTGTGCAGCTCCAGCAGCTCGCGCGCGTGGTTCTCGTTCAGGCGCCCGGCGGCGCTGGACTCGTTGTCGAGATAGCGCAGCATCGCCGGCTGGAAGGTGGCAGCCTGCAGCAGATCCTCGAAGCGGCCGAGCGCGCGCTCGCGCAGCGCCTGCTCATGGTCGCCGACCAGCGCCCGCAGGTTGGACTTGGCCGCGGCGACGCTGAAATGGTTGCTCCAGAACCAGGTCATGCGCTCGCGCACCCCGTGCGGCGAGTGCAGCGCCAGCAGCAGCGTGCGGTCGACCGCCTCGCGGTGCAGCTCGTCGAGCCGGCGGGAGGCGGCCTGCCGGTCCTCGCCGCGGCGCAGCTGCTCGATCTGCTGCAGCCGCTCCAGCGGCGACAGCGTGACGATGGACATCGCGTCCAGGCGCGCCTGCACCCGCGCCGGCAGGGCCTCGTCGGTCGGCGGATGCAGCAGCGTCTCGAGCATGCGAGCGCGGCCGCGCTCGCTCCAGCGCGTCGCCAGGGCCGCCTCGATGCCCCAGCCCAGCCGCGTCGCCCGCGCCAGATCGGCCGCGGCCGGCACCCGCAGCGGCGAGCGTCCCGCCGGCCGCGTGCCGCAGCCGCCGAGCATCAGCGCGCCCGCGCCGGCCAGCGCCGCCAGGCTGCGCGCCAGAGCGCGGCGACGTGCCGGATCCGGCAACATTTGCTGCAATGCAGCATCAGCATGAGGGTCTATGGTCATCGCTCTTTCAGCGCATCAAGGGTTTACCCGTATATTGAAGCCATGAACACCGCCTCCACCCCGACGCCCCATCCCGCTCGCGCAGGATGGCGCTGGGTGCCGATCCGCCGGCTCGACAGCGCGCATCGTGCACGGATCGAACATCATCTGCTGGCCCTGGGCGAGCGCGACCGCTACCTGCGCTTCGGCTATCCGGCCAGCGACGAGCGCATCCGGCACTACGTCGCCTCGATCGACTTCCAGCAGGACGAGGTGTTCGGCATCTTCGACCGGCGCCTGCAGCTGCTGGCCGTCTCGCACCTGGCCTGCTGCGACGTGGCCGGCAGCCAGCATGGCGTGCGCCGGATGGCGGAGTTCGCCGTCTCGGTCGACGAGCGCGCACGCGGCCGCGGCTACGGCGCGCGGCTGTTCGACCATGCGGTGCGCCACGCCCGCAACCACGGCATCGACCGGCTGTTCATCCACGCGCTCAGCGAGAACACCGCGATGCTGCGCATCGCCCGCCGCGCCGGCGCCGAGCTGCGCAGCGAAGGCGGCGAGACCGAGGCCTGGCTGCACCTGCCGCCCGACACGCTGATGAGCCAGCTCGAGGAGCTCTTCTCGAGCCAGGCCGCCGAGATCGACTACCAGTCCCGGGTCGGCCAGCGCCAGTGGCGCCACCTGCTCGCGATCGGCCGCCATCTGCAGCAGCGCCTGATGCGCACCGCGCTGGGCACCGCAGGCCGCTGACCCCGGCCGACCGCGCCGCCCCCTCCCCCGCACACGCACACACCCACGCGCCGCCGCGACCGCTCCCGGTCCGGCGGCGCTTCGCGTCCGGACCACGCCGCGACAGTCGCGCCAAGGGTACGCCGAGGGCCCTTGCAGTTTCATCAGGAAAAAGTATTCACACGACGTTACATAATTGCGCCTGACGGGTGCCAATTGCCGATCCGGACGGCCGATAGAGCGGTCAGGGCATCCACTGCCTTTCATTTCTGCAACCTCTCGGAACGTCCCATGCCCACGCAAGTCTGGATCCTCGCCCTCGCCGCGATCGCGGGCATCATCGGCCTGGCGGTGCTGGTCCTCCGGCGCTCCGGATCGACCGATGCCGCGTCCGCCGAGCTGCCCAGCGAATGGCCGCTGACGCAGCGGCCGATCTTCTCTCCCGAGGAGCGCGCGCTCTACCGCCAGCTGCGCACCGCGCTGCCGCACCACATGATCCTGGCGAAGCTGCCGCTGGTGCGCTTCTGCCAGCCCGAGGACCGCGAGGAGCTGCGCTACTGGTTCAACCTGCTCGGCCCGATCCATGTGAGCTTCGTGGTCTGCGCGGACAACGGCCGGGTGCTGGCGGCGGTCGACATCGAGCGCCCGAACCGGCCGCCGTCCAAGCGCACCGCGGCAATCAAGCTGGCGGTGCTCGACGCCTGCCGCGTGCGCTACGTGCGCTGCCGCTCCGACCAGCTGCCGACCGCCGCCGAGCTGCAGCTGCTGGTGCCGGCCAGCGGCGACAGCCAGCGCCCGGTCGTGCCGGGCGCGCCCGGCGACGGCACGCCGCGCCGCTCGACGCTGGCCAACGCGGTGCGCCACGGCGCGCCGGCCAACGGCGCAAGCAGCCAGTGGTACGAGTCGGGCTTCTCGCACGACTCCTTCTTCGCGCCGGAAACCCAGCGCGACCCCTTCGACGACAGCCCCGCCGGCGCCCCGGGCGCACCGGGCGGCCGCAGCTGGGCGGGTCCGGCCACCAGCAAGTTCACCCCGGGCGACTTCGGCGCGCCGGGCGACGCCGCCGGCAACATCGTCGGCAAGCGCTGAAGCACCGCAGACCCGGGGCCGAGCCGGGTTCGCTAGGATGCGCCGATGACCGCATCCCTGCCCTCCCCTGACCTGCCCTATGCCGGCCTGACCCCGCACGCGGTGCTCGACGCGCTCGACGCCGCCGGCCTGCGCGGCGACGGCCGCATCCTGCAGCTCAACTCCTACGAGAACCGCGTCTTCCAGGTCCATCTGGAGGAAAGCCTCGATCCGCAGGCGCAGCAGCCGGCGGTGGTCGTGGCGAAGTTCTACCGCGCGGGGCGCTGGAGCGACGCGCAGATCCTGGAGGAACACGCCTTCGCGCGCGAGCTGGCCGAGGCCGAAGTGCCGGCCGTCGCGCCGCTGGTGCTGCAGGCGCCTCCCGAGGCCCCCGCCGCCCTGACGCTGCAGGGCGAGCCGCCGACGCTGGCCACGCTCGGACCCTGGCGCTTCGCGGTGTCGCCGCGCTGCGGCGGGCGTTCGCCCGAGCTGGAGGATGCGTCGGTGCTCGAATGGATCGGCCGCTTCCTGGGCCGACTGCACACGGTCGGCGCGCGCCGGCCCTTCGCGCAGCGCCTGACGCTCGACGGCAGCGCCGCGGCGCGCACCTCGGTGCAGTGGCTGATCGACGGCGACCGGCTGCCGCCGGACGCGCTGCACGGCTGGCAGGACACCTGCCTGCGCGCGCTCGACGCGGTCGACACCCGGCTGCGGCGCCACGGTGCGCTCGAGCTGCTGCGCCTGCACGGCGACTGCCATGTCGGCAACCTGCTGTGGACTTCGGCCGGCCCGCACTTCGTCGATCTGGACGATGCGGTCAACGGCCCCGCGGTGCAGGACCTGTGGATGCTGCTGGGCGGCGACCGCCACGAGATGCAGGCCCAGCTCGGCGCGCTGCTCGACGGCTACGAGACGATCCGCGAGTTCGACCGCCGCGAGCTCGCGCTGATCGAGCCGCTGCGCACGCTGCGCATCGTCCAGCACAGCGCCTGGATCGCGCGGCGCTGGGACGATCCGGCCTTCCCGGTCGCCTTCCCGAGCTTCGAGAGCCCGTCCTACTGGTCGCAGCAGACGACGCTGCTGCGCGAGCAGATCGCGGCGATGGAGGACGAGCCGCTGGTGGCCTGAGCCGGGCAGCGGCGCTCAGGCCGCATCCCAGCGCTCGGGACGCAGCGCCTCGCGCAGCACCGCCACCAGAGCCTCGTGCCAGATGCCGCCGCTGCCTGGACGGCCCGGCGCCTGCTGATCGACATCCCAGTCGCACAGCAGCTCGATCAGCGCGGCAAGCAGCTCGGCCGATCCCTCCGGCTGGCCACAGGCCTTCAGCGCCTGCACCACGGTGGCGGACAAGCCCATCCGCTGCAGATCCGTCCAGTCCAGCGGGGTCTGCCAGGCCCGCGCGATCAGCACCGTCTGCAGGAAGTCCTCCGGCGAACCGGCGCGGCGCGACACCTCGGCCCGGCGGAATCTTTTGCGGATCATCATGTCGCGGATCGCATCGCCCTCACGTTCGGCGGCGGCTTGACGGGCCGCCTGGGCCTCGCGGTCCGCCTCCGTCATGGGCGCACGCGGCATGTTCGTGCTCACGCTGGCGCGCCGCATCACCCTTTGACCCGGACTGAAGCGGGCCCGATCGGGAGTCGCCATCTGCGGCACCACCTGCTGGCGCGGCATCGTCAGCACCGGCGGCACGTCCTGCCGCTCGTCGACCATCAGGAAGCGCGTGCCCGAAGACATCAGCCGCGCGGCCAGCACCCGCTCGAGCAGCGCCGGCGGCAGCGCGCTGCCCGGCGCCTGGGCGTGCACCACCTGCGCCAGCTCGGCCGCGACCAGCATGCGCGGTAGCCTCTCCCCCGCCTCGTCGAGCGCGCTCACCGGCAGCCGCGCCAGCTCGACCGGCTCGTCCGCCTGACCGAGGCCATCGCTCGGCAGGCCCTCGAGCACGAAGTCGCCCTCGGCCGGCAGCCGCTCCAGCCAGAGGCGCAGCACCAGCGTCTCGCCGGGAAAACCGATGTCCGGCGGCGCCGAGGCCCAGATCGGCTCGCCCGCGTCCGGAGGCAGCCGCAGCCTCAGCCCGGTGCAGCCCGGCTCGCGCAGCCGCGCGAAAAGCCGCTGCATCGCGCCCCCGACCGCCTCGCCGTGGGTGACGAACTCGCTGGCGCCGCCGGTCTGCAGCGCCAGCTCGCGCAGCATCGCCTCCGGCACCGCCGGGCCGATGCCCACGACGAAGATGCGCTGCCGGCCCGCCCGCGCGGTCTCGATCAGCTCGGTGACGCCGTGGATCTGGCCGTCGGTGACCAGCAGCACGTCGCAGGGACCGTCGGCCGGCAGCGCCAGCACCGAGGCCAGCGCCCGGCTCATCTCGGTGCCGCCCAGATCGGCCGCCAGATGGTCGACCCACTCCTGCGCCGCCTGCAGGCTCGCCGGCGTGGTGGTCCACAGCGCGCGGCTGCGGTGCTGCACCTCGGTGCCGAAGCGCGACAGCGAGAACTGGTCGCCGCTGCGCAGCGACGCGATGCCATGGCGCAGCGCCTGCTGCGCGGACTGCAGGCTGGCGCCGCTCATCGAGCCGGAGCAGTCGATCAGCATCTTCAGGCGCATCGGCCGGCTGACCGGCGCCAGCGTCTCGGGCGGAACCACCGGCATCGCCAGCAGCACCGGAATGCGGCCCGCCCTCAGCGCCGCATCCGGCGCGGCGCGCAGCCCCAGCGACAGCCCCGGCAGCCGCTCCAGCACCAGCACCAGATCGCGGTCCAGCCAGCCCGGCTGCGCCAGCGTGACCGCGACGCTCCGGCCGTCGCCGGAGGGCTCGACCGCCAGCGCATGACTCGGCGAGGACAGCCGCGCCCGGGCCAGCGGCCCGTGCAGGCGCAGGTCCAGCTCGAAGGGATATTCGACCGTCGGCGAGACCGGCGCGACCTGGTGGGGCTGCAGCCCGGCCTGCTGCTGGGGGTTGCCGTAGCGCGGCGCGATCACCGTCGGCACGATCAGGCGCAGGTGCCCGGCCTGGGGCTGCAGCTCGCAGGCCTGGCCCAGCCGCAGCACGCACTCGGCGCCGGGGCGCAGATGGCCGAGGTTGAGCGAGAAGGAGCCGTTGCGGTTGGACTCGAGCATCACCGCGCTGCGCCCCTCGCACAGCGCCTGCTCGTAGCCGATGTCGGCCTGCGCCGCGGGCACGATGCGGCCGGTGAGCCGCTGCCCGTCGAGCTGCACCTCGATGTCGAGCAGCACCGCGCCGGCCGGCAGCGCGAAGGTGTGGATCACCTCCAGGCTCTCGTCGGTGTCGTTGCGGAAGACCAGCTCCAGCGTCGACTCGAACAGCAGGCCGCGCAGCTTGCCGCTCACCCGCGCCCCGCGCAGCAGGGGCAGGGACGGCGATCGCCGGTGACGCTCGGCCGGCAAGCCAGGGGAATTCTGGAACGGGTTCGATGCGGTGGGCTGGGTCAAGCGCTGCTCCTTCGTCGACGGTCAGGGGGGCGGCTGCGCTCCCGCTCCGATCGGTCCCAGCGCCTCGTCCCAGGCCGCCATGACCGCACGCACGAAGACGCGCAGCTGTTCGGACGACACGCCGGCCCGGCCGGGGTCGATGACGAGCGCGACCCCGTCGGCCACCGTCAGATGGCTGCACACCGTCACCGTGCCGGGCGAAGGCGCGCGGGCGGGAAGCTCCGGCGTCTCGCCATGCAGCAGCTCCCGGATGCGCTCCAGGGACAGGCCGGCTGCGCTCCAGCGCCGGATCTGCAGCAGCTGCTCCAGATGCCGTGCGCCGTAGCGCGCCGCCCGCGTCTCGCCGACCGGACGGTCCACCAGCCCGAGCTGCACGTAGTAGCGCACCGTCCGGGCCGGCAGATCGACCAGCGCGCACAGTTCCGCCAGCGTGTGGCCGGCGGCGTCGGGGGTCGTCGTCATGGCGCAATTAGAACACTTCAAGTGGCAATATCAAGTGTCGCAATTGAAACAGCGCGCCGCGACGTCGGGGCAGGCCCGGTCAGGCTCAGTGATGGGCGTGCTCGCCCTCGGCCGGCTCGACCCGCAGCAGCGCGGCCGGCGCCTTCAGGCCGCGGGTCGACGTGCCGCCGTCGGCCGGGACCTCGCTCCAGTCGAGCTGGCCGGCCGGGCAGTCCTGACGCACCTTGAACCACATCGGCCCCGGCGCCACGGCGATCTGGCCGCGCACCGCGAACTCGTCGAACTGGTCGTCCGGCAGGCGGGCCTCGTCGCTGCGCGCGCTCCAGACGATCTCGGTCACGTCCTCGGTGACGGTCCTGCCGTGGCTGACATAGGGCCGGGCCAGCGGCTCGCGGCGGATCGTCACCGTCCAGCCGGGCTTGGGCGCGGGCTTGGCGCCCTGGAAGCCGGCGGGAATGCGCACGGTCACGGTGTGCGTGGGCTGGCCGTCGCAGCCGTGGCCGATCGTCAGCACGGCCTTGTGATAGCTGCCGGCCACCGCCGACGGCGTGACCAGCGTGACATGGGCGTGCGCGCCGGCACACAGGAACAGCGCCGACGACAGCAGCGCGCGGGACAGGATCTTGGACATGGAAAGACTCCGAGGGAAAAGGGTCACAGGTCGAACTTCAGATCGGCGCTGTAGGTGCGCTGCGGGTACGGGTGGAAGTTCCAGTATTGATAGTTGTTCAGGTTGTCGATGCCGAAGGCCGCCGACCACTGCCGGTCGAAGCGGTAGCGCAGGCGCAGGTCGGTGGTGAAGAACTTCGAGAAGCCCTGGTAGGTGAAGCCGTTCGGATCGCTGTTGTTGAGCGTGCCGTACTGGTTGCTGGCGGCGCGGGCGCCGTAGCTCACGCTGAGCTGCGGCGTGGCGCGCCAGGTGACCAGCAGGCTGCCGCGCCACATCGGCACGCGCGGCTGCTGCTTGCCGATCGTGTCGCCCGGCGTGCTCACGTAGCCGGCGTTGTCGAGGATGCGCGAGCGCGTCCAGGTGGCGCTGGCGTTCAGGTCGATGCCGCGCCAGCCCACGTCCTGACCGCGGCAGGCCAGCTCCAGGCCGACGGTACGCATGCGGTCGATGTTCTGGGTGCTGGTGACGGTCTTGCCGTCGACGACGGCGCTCTGCGAATACAGCGCGTCCTTCGTCAGCTCGTGGAACAGCGTCGTGCGCCACTGGTGCGTGCCGTGGTCCCATTCGGAGCTGAGTTCGGTGGTCCACGACTTCTCCGGCCGCAGGTCCGGGTTGGTGACCGGGTCGGACGCGACATAGGTGCCGCTGCTGCTCAGGCCGCCCTGGAACAGCTCGCCCACCGTCGGCATGCGCACCGCCCGGCCGCTGGCGAGCTTGAGCGTCCAGTCCGCGGCCGCCTGGTAGCCCACGGCGGCCTTGGGCGACAGCCAGGTCTCCCGGCGATCCGCATAGACGACGCGCTGCCCGCCCGAGGCGACCTTGTAGCCCTCGAACGCGCGCCACTGCTCGGCGCGCAGGCCCAGCACGGTCTTCCACTGCGACGAGAGCGTCCAGGCGTCCTGCGCGTAGGCGCTGCGCAGCTGCGTGCGGCCGCCGAAGTCGGTGAAGGGGCTGGTGGCATCGCCGCCGATCCAGTCGCCCGTGTTGCTGACGAGCTGGCGCCAGCGGTAGCGGTCCTGCTGCACGCCGAAGTCGACGATGTGCTCGCCGTCCACGCCCTCGGGGCGCCAGACGCCCTTCAGCGTCAGCGTGTCCCAGCCGGTGCCGCCCAGGTCGGTGAGCCGCCCGGCGCCGCCGAGGTCCGCGGCGGGCCTGGCCACCGTCGGGGTGCGCTGCAAGTCCTTGCGGTAGTCATACAGCGACACCGCCACCTCCCAGTCGAAGACCCCGCGGGTGCGGCTCTTGACCGACAGGCCGTGCATGACGTGTTCGAGCTGCTCGCGCGACTGGCCGAAATCGGTGGCGGCGATCGTGTAGTTCCTGCCGCCGATGTTGGCGGTGCCGGCGTAGAAGGGCTGGCCGCTGGCGTCGCGCAGGAAGCTCTCGGACTGGCTGGTGGCCTGGTTGTTCCACACGCCCAGCGTGTAGGCGGCGCGCACGGTCGGGTCGAAGTCGTAGGCGAGCTTCAGCTTGGCGTGGTCCTGGATCGTGTGGTAGCGGGTCGCGGTGCCGAGCAGGTACCAGGGGTTGCCGCTCTTGTCCTGGTCGAGCACCGCGCCGGTCACCGCCGTGCCGGGCGCTGCGGCGGTCGGCGTGGTGCCGCTGCTGACCAGCCTGGTCGGGAAGGTCAGCGGCTGGCCCGTGCTGTCGGTGCGGTTGAGGTTGAACCACCACGAGAACGCGCCGTCCCGGCTGCCGAGCGAGGCGCTGGCCTGCTGGCCGGAGGCGGTCGCCTCGGTGCCGTAGAGCGAGAACGGCTGCGTGAAGTAGCCGACCTGGGCGTGGGCCTCGAACTGCCGGGGCATGCGGGTCACGTAGTCGACCACGGCGCCGGCGGAGTTGCCGGGATAGGCGGCCGAGAACGGGCCGTAGAGCACGTCGACCCGCTCGATCTCCTCGGGCGTCACCAGGCCCCAGCGCGGCGTGAAGGTCGCGCCGTTGCCGAGGTAGTTCGACAGCAGGATGCCGTCGGCATAGACCATCGAGCGCGCGCTGTTGCCGGTGCCCGAGGCGCGGCTGGACAGCACCGCGTGGTTGTAGTCGCCGATGTAGCGCTTGCGCACCAGCAGGCTCGGGAAGTAGCGCAGCGCGTCTTCGGCGTCGGTGGCGTTGATCTTCTCGGCGATCTCGGCGCCCTTGATGCCTTCGATCGTCGTCGAGATCTGCGTCGGCAGCGAGGTCGGCTGCGTGCCGGTGACGACGATCAGGCCAAGCGACTTGACGGGGGGGCTGTCGCCCTCGTCGGCCTGCGCGGAGACGGGGAGCGCGCAGGCGAGCGGAAACGCCAGGCTCAGGGCCCGGACCAGGGGAAGCTGTTGCATGGGAAACGGAAGCAGGAACGGATCTCGGGCCGCCGGACGGCCTCGAGCCCTGCTCGATCCGGTCCGACGGGTGCGGGGGGGCGGGAGATCAGCCCCGGGGCGGGGCGCGGCCGGCCGGGCGCAGGAAGGCCGGGCGGCGCAGCGTGCCGGCCTCGAAGGCGGCGAAGCGGAGGGCACGGACCTGCGGCGCGGGGTCCGGCAGGTCGGGCGCATCGGGCAGCGGCAGCGCGCTGGCCAGCGGTGCCTGCGCGCAGTGCTCGCAGGCCTGCAGCAGATGCAGCAGCCGGACCAGGCCCTGAGCGGAGACGGAGGCCTCGGCCTCCGGGTGCGAGACGCCCGGGCCGGCAGCGACGCAGACATCCTCCAGCCCGGTCGGTGCGCCAGTCAGGCCGACGGACGCACCGACCGTCCCGGTGCGCAGCCGCAGCACCGCCGACATCGCCGGCAGCAGCAGCCCGGCCAGGACCAGCAGGACGCTGGCCAGGATCAGGCGACGACGCACGGACGATGTGAACATCCGTGAATTCTCGGCGCACGCCGCGCGGGACGCGCCAAGGAAAACGGCCGGGCATACCCGGCCGTGTAATCGCACTGTCGCGTCAGGCCGACACCCTGCAGTGCAGGCCGGCAGGACGCGAGCCGAGCCTCAGCCCAGGATCAGCGCCTGGATGCGCTTGACGTGCGCCGCCGGGTCTTCCAGCTGGCCGCCCTCGGCGAGCAGCGCGTTGTCGAACAGCACCTGTGCGAGGTCGTCGAACTGCGCCGCGCCTTCCGGCAGCGCGGCGAGCTTCTTCACCAGCGCGTGCTCGGCGTTGACCTCCAGCACCGGCTGGCTGTTCGGCGCGCTCTGGCCGGCCTGCTTGAGCAGGCGCGCCAGGTGGCCGCTCATGTCGCCCTCCTCGACCACCAGGCAGGCCGGCGAGTCGACCAGGCGGGTGGTGACGCGCACGTCCTTGGCGCGGCTGGCCAGCGCGGTCTTCAGGCGGTCGAGCGTCGGCTTGAAGGATTCGGCGGCGGCCTCGGCCTGCTTCTTCTCTTCCTCGTCCTGCAGCTTGCCCAGGTCGACCGCGCCCTTCGCGACGCTCTGCAGGCTCTTGCCCTCGAATTCAAACAGGTGCGAGAGCATCCACTCGTCCACCCGGTCGGTGAACAGCAGCACCTCGATGCCCTTCTTCTTGAAGATCTCCAGCTGCGGGCTGTTCTTCGCGGCGGCCAGGGTCTCGGCGGTGATGTAGTAGATCGCCTCCTGGCCTTCCTTCATGCGCGAGACGTAGTCGGCGAAGGACACGCCCTCGTCGGCCTGCGTCGAGGCGAAGCGCAGCAGCTTGGCCAGGCGCTCCTGGTTGGCGTGGTCCTCGCCGACGCCTTCCTTCAGCACCGCGCCGAACTGCTTCCAGAACTCGGCATACTTGGCCTTGTCGTCGGCGCTCTCGCTGTCGGCCAGCGATTCGAGCATCGACAGCACGCGCTTGGTCGAGCCTTCGCGGATCGCGCGCACGTCGCGGCTTTCCTGCAGCAGCTCGCGAGAGACGTTCAGCGGCAGATCCGCCGAGTCGATCACGCCCTTGACGAAGCGCAGGTAGACCGGCATCAGCGCCTCGGCGTCGTCCATGATGAAGACGCGCTTGACGTAGAGCTTGACGCCGCCGCGCTTGTCGCGGTTCCACAGGTCGAACGGCGCCTTGGCCGGGATGTAGAGCAGCTGCGTGTACTCGGTGCGGCCCTCGACGCGGTTGTGCGTGTAGGCCAGCGGCGCGGTGGTGTCGTAGGTCAGCTGCTCGTAGAAGGCCTTGTACTCGGCGTCGGTGATGTCCGACTTCGAGCGCGTCCAGATGGCCGCGGCCTTGTTGACCGGCTCCCAGTCGTCGGAGACGACGTTCTCGCCCTTCTCGGCGTCCCACGACTCCTTGCGCATCAGCACCGGCAGCGAGATGTGGTCGCTGTACTTGCCGACGATGCTCTTGAGCTTCCAGGTGGAGAGGAACTCGTCCTCGCCCTCGCGCAGGTGCAGGATGATGTCGGTGCCGCGGCGCTCGCGGGTGATGGTCTCGACCTCGAAGTCGCCGGTGCCCTCGCTGGACCAGCGCACGCCCTGATCCGCGGCCAGACCGGCGCGGCGGCTCTCGACCGTGATGCGGTCGGCGACGATGTAGCCCGAGTAGAAGCCCACGCCGAACTGGCCGATCAGGTTGGCGTCACGCGCCTTGTCGCCGTCGAGCTTGGCCATGAACTCCTTCGTGCCGCTCTTGGCGATGGTGCCGAGGTGGTCGATGGCTTCCTGGGCGGACAGGCCGATGCCGTTGTCGCTGATGATGATGCGCCGGGCCTCCTTGTCGAAGCCGACGCGGATCTCGAGGTTGGGCTGGTCCTCGAACAGCGAGGCATCGTTCAGCGCCTCGAAGCGCAGCTTGTCGCAGGCATCCGACGCGTTCGACACCAGCTCGCGCAGGAAGATCTCCTTGTTGGAGTACAGCGAGTGGGTGACGAGGTGCAGCAGCTGCTTCACCTCGGCCTGGAAGGACAGGGTCTGTTTTTCCATGGTCGTGGGTCGTCTCGGGACGTCTCTGGAGAGGAAAGATGCGGTGAAAACCGTCGGCCGGCCATGCCGCCTGCCGTGGCTGACGAGCATGAGGCCGGCCAGCGGCTTTTCAAGAGCCGGCGCATGCGCAGGCCGCCCCGGCGATCCCGCACCGGGCCGGACGCTGTCCCATTCCGTGACTTTCTGGCGAAAGTGCAAGAAATTGATACAAACGCACGGAACCGGTGCACCCGCTTCACGTTTCGCGCACGGGCGTGAGTTACAAGCAGACCCGACGGCGAACGCCCTCGAGATCCCCGGCCCGGGGCTGGCAGGACGTGATTTACAGCACAGGCTGGATCGCCGATCATCCGCTTTTCGCATTCCAGCACCCTTTCCTCTCGATTCCTGTCGTTCACGTGGCTGCCGAAACCCTTCCTGATGGACCTGCCAGCACCCTGTCGGGCGTGGCGCGCGTGCTGGTGCACGCCGGCAAGCTGCCGGCACGAACCGCGGAAGATCTCTCCCGGACCGCACGCGACCAGCGCCGCAGCTTCGTGTCCGCGGTGGTCGGGGCCAACGCGCTGAGCGCCAACGACCTGGCGATCTCGCTGTCGCAGGTGCTGGGCCTGCCGCTGCTCGACCTCGACGCGATCGACATCAACCGGCTGCCGCAGAACCTGGTCGACGCGCGCACGCTGTCGCAGTACCAGGTGCTGGTGCTGGGCCGGCGCGGCAACCGGCTGTTCATCGGCGGCGCCGACCCGACCGACCAGGAAGCGGTCGACCGCATCAAGTTCGCCACGCAGCTCACGCCCGAGTGGGTCGTCGTCGAGTACGACAAGCTCGCGCGCATCGTCGACTCCAAGACCGCCTCGGTGAGCGATGCGCTGGACTCCATCGTCTCGGCGGGCGAGTTCGACTTCGAGGTCGAGGAGCAGGATCCCAACGCCAAGGCCGACGACGAGGTCACCGCCGAGGTCGAGGACGCGCCGGTCGTGCGCTTCCTGCAGAAGATGCTGATCGACGCGATCAACATGCGCGCGTCGGACCTGCACTTCGAGCCCTACGAGAACACCTACCGCGTGCGCTTCCGCATCGACGGCGAGCTGCGCGAGATCACGCAGCCGCCGATCGCGATCAAGGACAAGCTTTCCTCGCGCATCAAGGTCATCTCCAAGCTCGACATCTCGGAAAAGCGCGTGCCGCAGGACGGCCGCATGAAGCTGAAGTTCGGCAGCAAGGCGATCGACTTCCGGATCTCGACGCTGCCGACGCTGTTCGGCGAGAAGATCGTGATCCGGATCCTCGACCCGTCCTCGGCCCGCCTGGGCGTGGATGCGCTGGGCTACGAGCGCGACGAGAAGGAGCGGCTGCTCAACGCGATCCGCCGCCCCTACGGCATGATCCTGGTGACCGGCCCGACCGGCTCGGGCAAGACGGTGTCGCTCTACACCTGCCTGAACATCCTGAACCAGCCCGGCATCAACATCTCCACCGTCGAGGATCCGGCGGAAATCAACCTGCCCGGCGTCAACCAGGTCAACGTCAACGACAAGGCGGGCATGAACTTCGCCGTGGCGCTGAAGGCCTTCCTGCGCCAGGATCCGGACGTCATCATGGTCGGCGAAATCCGCGACCTGGAGACGGCCGACATCGCCATCAAGGCCGCGCAGACCGGCCACCTGGTGCTGTCGACGCTGCACACCAACGACGCGCCGACGACGCTCACGCGGCTGCTGAACATGGGCGTGCCGCCGTTCAACATCGCCGCCAGCGTGATCCTGATCACCGCGCAGCGCCTGGCGCGGCGGCTGTGCGAGAACTGCAAGGCGCCGGCCGACTATCCGCGCGAGGCGCTGCTGCGCGCCGGCTTCCCGCCCTCGGAGCTCGACGGCTCGTGGCGGCCGTACCGCGCGATCGGCTGCTCCTCGTGCAACAACGGCTACCGCGGCCGCGTCGGCCTGTACCAGGTGATGCCGATCTCCGAGGAGATCCAGCGCATCATCCTGGCGCAGGGCAACGCGATCGACATCGCCGAACAGGCCCAGCGCGACGGCGTGCGCGACCTGCGCCAGGCCGGCCTGATCAAGGTTCGCGCCGGCGTGACGACACTGGAAGAAGTGATCTCCGTCACCAACCAGTGAACGCGGCGATGGCGCGTGCAGCGACGCCGCCCGAGCGGCGACATCCGATTCCCCGGTCGGCCTGCGGCTGACCCCGACCCCGCCAGGAGGCGCACCGACAATGGCCACAGCGGCAGCGAATGCTTCGAAGAAGGTCAAGGAATTCATCTTCGAATGGGAGGGCCGCGACCGCAACGGCAAGGCGGTGCGCGGCGAGATGCGGGCCGGCGGCGAGGCGATGGTCAACGCCAGCCTGCGCCGGCAGGGCATTCTCGTCAGCAAGGTCAGGAAGCGCCGCATGTCCGGCGGCAAGGCGATCCGCTCCAAGGACATCGCCATCTTCACCCGCCAGCTCGCGACGATGCTGAAGTCGGGCGTGCCGCTGCTGCAGGCCTTCGACATCGTCTCGCGCGGCAGCTCGAACCCGCGGCTCACCCGCATGCTCAACGACATCCGCAGCGACGTGGAGACCGGCACCAGCCTGTCGGCGGCCTTCCGCCGCCATCCGCTGCACTTCGACGCGCTCTACTGCAACCTGGTCGAGGCCGGCGAGGCCGCCGGCATCCTGGAGGCGCTGCTCGATCGCCTGGCGACCTACCAGGAAAAGACGATGGCGCTGAAGCAGAAGATCAAGTCCGCGCTGGTCTATCCGGTGGCGGTGCTGGTCGTGGCCTTCGTCGTCGTCGCGGTGATCATGATCTTCGTGATCCCGTCGTTCAAGCAGGTCTTCTCGTCCTTCGGCGCCGACCTGCCGACGCCGACGCTGCTGGTGATCGCGATGTCGGAGTTCTTCGTCGACTACTGGTGGATCATCTTCGGCGGCATCGGCGCGGGCATCTACTTCTTCATCCAGAGCTGGCGACGCTCCCCGAAGATGCAGATGGCGATCGACCGCGCGGCGCTGCGGCTGCCGATCTTCGGCGACCTGATCCACAAGGCCACCGTCGCGCGCTGGACGCGCACGCTGTCGACGATGTTCGCCGCCGGCGTGCCGCTGGTCGAGGCGCTGGACTCGGTGGGCGGCGCCTCCGGCAACGCGGTCTTCGCCCAGGCCACCGAGCAGATCCAGCGCGACGTCGCCACCGGCGCGGCGCTGACCTCGTCGATGCAGGCCTCGGGCATCTTCCCGAACATGGTGCTGCAGATGGCCTCGATCGGCGAGGAGTCGGGCTCGCTCGACCAGATGCTCGGCAAGGTCGCCGACTTCTACGAGCAGGAGGTCGACGAGGCGGTCAAGGGCCTGTCCAGCCTGATGGAGCCGATCATCATCGTCGTGCTGGGCACCATCATCGGCGGCATCGTCGTGGCGATGTACCTGCCGATCTTCAACCTCGGCAAGGTCGTCTGACGCCCTGACGAACACACGTCGCCGAACGATCGTTCGGCGACGGATTCTCGTGCGGGTCCGGGCCGCTCGACCGCCTGGCTCCTGAAGAATCAAGGACTTGCAGCATCGCACCGGGGGCGGTGCGCACTGGCATGGCATCTGCAATGGCGAGGGCCTCCCTCACCAACGCAGATGTCGCCATGCTGAAGAAGCTGATGAACTCCCTCGCGACCGGCCTGGTCGCGCTGACCTTCGCCGCCGCCGTGCACGCGCAGACGGCCACCCCGCCGGCCAGGCCGCAGGTCGTGCTGCTGGCCACCGGCGGCACCATCGCCGGCGCCGGCGCCACCGCCGCCAACAGCGCCTCCTACCAGGCCGCGAAGGTGCCGGTCGACAAGCTGATCGCCGGCGTGCCCGAGCTGGCCCAGGTCGCGCAGGTGCGCGGCGAGCAGGTCTTCCAGATCGCCTCGGAGAGCTTCACCAACGAGCATCTGCTGACGCTGGGCAAGCGGGTCGCCGCACTGGCGAAGCAGCCCGACGTCGACGGCATCGTCATCACGCACGGCACCGACACGCTCGAGGAGACCGCCTACTTCCTGAACCTGACCGTGCACACCGACAAGCCGGTGGTGGTGGTCGGCTCGATGCGCCCGAGCACCGCGATCTCGGCCGACGGCGCGCTGAACCTGCTCAACGCGGTCACCACCGCGGCCGCCAAGGACAGCCGCGGCAAGGGCGTGCTGGTCGTGATGAACGACGAGATCCACACCGGCCGCGACGTCTCCAAGAGCGTCAACATCAAGACCGAGGCCTTCCGCAGCCCCTGGGGCCCGCTGGGCATGGTCGTCGAGGGCAAGACCTACTGGTTCCGCGCCCCGGTCAAGCGCCACACCACCGGCTCGGAGTTCGACATCGAGCAGATCGGCGCGCTGCCGGCGGTCTCGATCGCCTACGGCTCGGGCAACGCCGACGACACCGCCTACCGTGCCTTCGCCGCCAAGGGCGCCAAGGCCATCATCCACGCCGGCACCGGCAACGGCTCGGTGGCGGCCCCGGTCGTGCCGGCGCTGCGCGAGCTGCGGGCCCAGGGCGTGCAGATCGTCCGCTCGGCGCGCGTGACCGCCGGCGGCTTCGTGCTGCGCAACGCCGAGCAGCCCGACGACCAGTACGACTGGGTCGTCTCGCATGACCTGAACCCGCAGAAGGCCCGCATCCTGACGATGGTCGCGCTGGCCCGCGGCGCCGACAGCAAGGCGCTGCAGCGCATGTTCATGGAGTACTGAGCGATCAGCCGAAGGGGTTGGCGACCTTCGTCGCCGGCCGCTCGGCGATCTGCTCGGGCAGCGGCGCGGACTCCAGCACCGCGACCGTCTGCTGCAGCAGCGCCAGCAGCTGGCGCGCCCGCGCCAGGCCGGCCTGGTCGCGCGTCAGCGTCAGGCTGCCGTACAGCGACAGGCGGTCGGTGCCGTTCTCGATGGTCAGGCCGTCGATCGCGTCCGAATCGGCGTCATTGGCATAGGGCTGCATGGGGTGCTTCTCCGCTGGGTTCGTCATCGCGAGGCCGTCGAGGTGCCCGGCAGCACCAGCTTACCGAAAGCGGCCGCCTCCGGCACGCCCGGCAGCAGCGTCATCCCCAGGCGCCGCTCCAGCTCGACCAGCGACACCTGCTGATAGCGCGGCGTGGCCGCCGGCCGAAGCTCGTTGGACAGCACGAAGGCGACGAGCTGGCGCGCCTGCAGGTCGCACACCAGCTTGAACATCGCGCTGGGCACCAGCACCCGGCCGTCGAGCTGCGCCAGCTGGCTGCCCTCGAACATCGGCCCGCTGATCACATGCAGGCTGCGGCCGGCCTTGACGCGCTTGCGCACCGCCTCCTCCAGATCGCCCCACTGGCCGCGGTTGGCCCACGGCGCCTGCGGCACGATGTTGGCCAGCGAGAAGCTCTCGGCCTGCGCCTGCAGGTCCGGCATGTCGTGGTTCGGGCTGAGGTGGCCGCGGTCGTAGCCCGAGGCGCGGTAGTCCTCGAGCTCGGCACGCTCGGCCTCGGGCAGCCGCTCCTCCTCGTGGAAGCTGTCCTTGCGCTCGAGCGTGGCGGCCTTGGCCACGCGCGCCGGCGTCAGGTATTCGGCCGACCACAGCGGCGTGCGCGACACCGCGCTGTGCACGACGCCGAAGGCCGAGAAGCACAGCGGGCGTGCGCCTTGCTGCATCGCGGGCTTCAGGAGGTCGGGCGCCTGTCCGCCGGCGTAGTGCTGCGGGCAGTCCGTCTGCGCGGCCAGCGCCGGAGACAGCGCCGAGGCCAGCAGCAGCGAAATCGCAATTCTGGAAATCTGCATGGATCCGGAGTATCCGCACGCTACGTCAAGCGCACTTGTCCGCCGCACGATCCACAGTGCCGCATTCCGGTCCATCGAGGAAATCTCACGCCGAGGTGAGGCCAAAAGGCGACGCTCCCTGCCGCGAAGCGGCAGTCGCATGCCGAACCGCCTCTGGCCCACGAACTGACGGGACTCGGCACCTGCAGGACGCCTGCAGATTCCCCAGAAACGCCAAGGGGTCTGCACGACACCGCGCCAACCCCTTGATTTCATTGGTAGGCCCCCGGGGAGTCGAACCCCGCACCAACGGATTATGAGTCCGCTGCTCTAACCAGGCATGAGCTAGAGGCCCGTGGGAGCGCGATTGTAGTGGCTGCGGCAGCGCTTTGCGGTTTCAGGCGGTGTGCATCACTTCTGGCTCAGCGCCTGCCCGACCATGCGCGCGGTGATGTCGACGATCTGGATCATGCGGTCGTAGGCCATGCGGGTCGGGCCGATGACGCCCAGCGTGCCCACCACCTGGCCGTCGACCTCGTAGGGGGCGGAGACCACCGACAGGTCCTCGATCGGGACCACGCCGCTCTCGCCGCCGATGTAGATGCGCACGCCCTCGGCGCGGCTGGAGCCGTCGAGCAGGCGCATGAGCTGGGTCTTCTGCTCGAACAGGTCGAACATCTTGCGCAGCGAGCCCAGGTCGTTGCTGAAGTCGCTCACGCCCAGCAGGTTGCGCTCGCCCGAGACGACCACCTGCGCGGCCTCGTCGCTGGCCGCATCGCTGCCGGCCTGCACCGCCGCCTGCATCAGCGTGGCGATCTCGACGCGCAGCCGGTCGACCTCGCCCTGCAGGCGGTCGCGCACCTCGTCGATCGTCAGGCCGGCGTAGTGCGCGTTGAGGTAGTTGGAGGCCTCGAGCAGCTGCGACTGGCTGTAGTCCTGCGCGGTGAACAGCACCCGGTTCTGCACGTCGCCGTCGGGCGCGACCAGGATCAGCAGCACCCGGCGCTCGCCCAGGCGCAGGAACTCGATGTGGCGGAACACGCCGACCTTGCGCGGCGCGGTGACGACGCCGACGAAATGCGACAGGTTCGACAGCAGGTTGGCGGCGCTGGCGATGACCCGCTTGGGCTGGTCGGGCTGCAGCGGCGCGATCGAGGACTCCTCGAAGCCGCTGCCGTTCGGGCGCGCCGTCAGCATCGTGTCGACGAAGACGCGGTAGCCGCGCGCGGTCGGAATGCGCCCGGCCGAGGTGTGCGGGCTGGCGATCAGGCCGAGCTCCTCGAGGTCGGCCATGACGTTGCGGATCGTCGCCGGCGACAGCTCCAGCCCGGAGGTCTTCGACAGGGTGCGCGACCCCACCGGCTGGCCGTCGGCGATGTAGCGCTCGACCAGCGTCTTCAGCAGCAGCTTCGAACGATCGTCCATCATGGTGAAACCGATTGTAGGGCGCGCTTCCTGACAGGACGCCCCCTTGCCTGCCGACATGGGGGCGCGGCCCGGACTGTCAAAGTGCTGTGGTGTAATTTGTGCCCATGATCAGCCGCTTCCGTCATGCCGCGCTCATAGGCAAGTACCAGGCCCGTGGCATGCGCCCGCTGCTCGAGGAGATCGCGCACCTGCTGACCCGGCGGGGCCTGGAGGTCTCGGTCGAGATCGAGACCGCGCACAACACCGGCCTGGCGGGCTATCCGGCGCTCACGCCCGACGAGCTCGGCCAGACCTGCGACATCGCCATCGTCGTCGGCGGCGACGGCACGATGCTGGGCATCGCCCGCACGCTGGCGCGCTACGGCGTGCCGATGGTCGGCGTCAACCAGGGCCGGCTGGGCTTCATCACCGACATTCCGGTCGCACAGGTGCTGCACGCGCTCAAGGCCATCGTCGCCGGCGACTACGAGGAGGAGCACCGCGCGATGCTCGAGGGCGGCGTGCTGCGCGACGGCGAGTCGATCTACGAGGCGGTGGCGATGAACGACGTGGTGCTGCGCAGCGGCACGACCTCGATGGTCGAGCTGCGCGTCGAGGTCGACGACCAGTTCGTCGCCAACTTCCGCGCCGACGGCCTGATCGTGTCCTCGCCGACCGGCTCGACCGCCTACGCGCTGTCGGCCGGCGGCCCGATCCTGCACCCGGGCGTGGCCGGCTGGCTGATCGTGCCGATCGCGCCGCACATGCTCTCCAACCGCCCCATCGTCGTGCCCGATTCGGGACGCATCAGCATCGAGATCGTCTCGGCGCGCGAGCCCTCCGTCAACTTCGACATGCAATCGCTGGCCAGCCTGCTCATCGGCGACCGCATCACCGTGCGGCGCTCCGACCACCGCGTGCGCTTCCTGCATCCGCGCGGATGGAACTACTACGCGACGCTGCGTCGCAAGCTGCACTGGAACGAGGGCGCCCTGCCCGGCGACGGAGGCCAGTGATGCTGCGCCGGCTGTCCCTGCGGAACTTCGTCATCGTCAGCCGTCTCGACGTCGACTTCGGCCCCGGCTTCGCCGCGCTGACCGGCGAGACCGGCGCGGGCAAGTCCATCCTGATCGACGCGCTGCAGATCGCGCTGGGCGGACGCGGCGACGCCGGCGTGGTCCGCGAGGGCGAGAGCCGCGCCGAGATCGCCGCCGAGTTCGAGCCGGTGCCGCCGGCGCTGGCGGCCTGGCTCGACGAGGCCGGCCTGGCCCCGGCCGACGAGGCCGGCGCGGCGACGCTGCTGCTGCGCCGCACGATCGACGCGCAGGGCAAGAGCCGCGCCTGGATCAACGGCAGCGCCGCCACCGTCGCGCAGCTGCGCGAGATCGCCGAGCACCTGGTCGACATCCACGGCCAGCACGCCTGGCAGAGCCTGACGCGGCCCGCGGCGGTGCGCCAGTGGCTCGACGACCATGCCGAGGTCGACGGCGGCCCGATGCTGCAGGCCTGGCAGCGCTGGCGCGAGCAGCTCGCGCGGCTGGAGGCCGCCGAGCGCCTGGGCGCCGAGCGCGAACGCGAGCGCGAGCGCCTGGTCTGGCAGATCGGCGAGGTCGAGCGCCTGGCGCCGGGCGCCGACGAATGGCCCGAGCTCAACGCCGAACACCAGCGCCTGGCCCATGCGCAGGCCATCCTGGACGCGGTGCAGCTGTCGGTCGACGCGGTCCACGAAGGCGAGGCGGCGGCCAGCAGCCAGGCCGCACGCGCGCTCGAGGCGCTGGAGACGGTGGCCGGCTACGAGCCGGCGCTGGCCGAGGTCATCGAGGTGCTGGCCGGCGCGCAGGCGCAGCTGGCCGACGCCGCACGCAGCCTGCAGGCGCTGCTGCGCCGCACCGAGCTCGAGCCCGAGCGCCTGGCCGAGCTCGATGCGCGCCTGTCGGCCTGGATCGGGCTGGCGCGGCGCTTCCGCTGCCCGCCGCCGGATCTGGCCGCGCAGCTGGCGCAGTGGCAGGCCGAGCTGGCCGAGCTCGATGCCGCCACCGATCTCGAGGGCCTGCAGCGCCAGGCCGAGGCCGCGCGGGCGGCCTTCGTCGCGCAGGCGCGCCAGGTCTCGGCACGCCGGCAGGCGGCCGCGCCTGGCCTGGCCGACGCGGTGACCGCGGCGATGCAGCAGCTCGGCATGGCCGGCGGACGCTTCGCGATCGCGCTGGAGACGCTGGCCGAGCCGCAGGCGCATGGCCTGGAATCGGTCGAGTTCCTGGTCGCCGGCCACGCCGGCAGCACGCCGCGGCCGCTGGCCAAGGTCGCCTCCGGCGGCGAGCTGTCGCGGCTGGCGCTGGCCATCGCCGTCACCACCGGCCGCAGTCGCCAGGCGCGCGGCCTGGGCGCGGGCACGCTGATCTTCGACGAGATCGACTCCGGCGTCGGCGGCGCGGTCGGCGACACCGTCGGGCGGCTGATGCGCCAGCTCGGCCGGGACTGCCAGGTGCTGGCGGTCACGCACCTGGCCCAGGTCGCCGCCTGCGCCGACACCCATCTGGTGGTCAGCAAGGCGGTCGGCGACGACGGCCGCACCCGCAGCGAGATCCGTCCGGTCGGCGGCGACGAGCGCGTCGGCGAGATTGCCCGCATGATCGGCGGCCAGAGCAGCTCCGGCGCCGGCCTGGCGCATGCGCGGGACATGCTGCAGGCCGCGGCATCGCAGAATCCGCTCCAAGACACCGTTCCCTGACCGACAAAGAGACATGACGACCGCCACCGACCCCGCACCGACCGGCGCCCTCGCCGCGCCGCCCACCGGCTCGCCACCCCAGCCGGTGGTGCTGATCTCCGGCATCTCCGGATCCGGCAAGTCGGTGGCGATCAACGCGCTGGAGGACGCCGGCTACTTCTGCGTCGACAACCTGCCGCCGGAGCTGCTGCCCGAGCTGATCCGGCTGGAGGGCCGCGACCCGCGCCGGCGCCTGGCCATCGCGGCCGACGTGCGCACCGCCGCCTCGCTGCCCAAGCTGCTGCCGATGATCGACACGCTGCGCCGCGAAGGCACGCCGGTGCTGATGATCTTCCTGGACTCGCGCACCGAGACGCTGGTGCGGCGCTTCTCCGAGACGCGCCGGCGCCATCCGCTCTCCAGCGAGGACGACGGCCAGGGCGGCCAGTCCCGCTCGGCGCTGGGCGAGGCGATCGAGCGCGAGCGCGAGATGCTCAGCCCCCTGCGCGAGACCAGCACCGTGATCGACACCAGCGACCTGCGCCCGACGCAGCTGCGCTCGTGGATCCGCCAGCTCGTCGGCGCGGCACACTCGTCGCTGACGCTGGTGTTCGAGTCCTTCGCGTTCAAGCACGGCGTGCCGCGCGACGCCGACCTGGTGTTCGACCTGCGCGTGCTGCCCAATCCGCACTACGTGCGCGAGCTGCGCGCGCTCAACGGCCGCGATGCCGGCGTCATCGAGTTCCTGCAGGGCCAGCCCGAGGTCGCCGAGATGCTGGCGCAGATCGAGGGCTTCCTGGCCCGCTGGCTGCCGGCCTACGAGCAGGACCAGCGCAGCTACCTGACGGTGGCCATCGGCTGCACCGGCGGGCAGCACCGCTCGGTCTACTCGGTCGAGCAGCTCGCGGCGCGCTTCCGCGACCGCATCCCGACGCTGGTGCGCCACCGCGAGATCGAGGCCCGCGAGGCCGCCGCTCAGCACTGAGGATCCGACATGACGCCCGGCGACCGCCCCGGCCCGTTCCCGTCCGATGACGGCATGGCGCCGACGGCGCCCGGGCTCTTTCCCGGCCTGCGCCCGCAGCTGCCGCTCTTCCCGCTCGGCACGGTGCTGTTTCCGGGCGGGCTGCTGCCGCTGCGGGTGTTCGAGGCCCGCTATCTCGACCTGATCTCGGCCTGCCTGCGCAGCGGCGAGCGCTTCGGCGTCGTCGCGCTGGTGCAGGGCAGCGAGGTGCGCCGCGACGACGAGCCGGTGCGCTTCGAGCCCGAGGGCTGCCTGGCCGAGGTGCTGGACTGCGACAGCGAGCAGGCCGGCATCCTGCAGGTGCGCTGCCGCGGCCTCGAGCGCTTCACGCTGGTGGGTTCACCGCACCAGGGCCATGACGGACTGTGGCGCGCCGACGCCGTGCTGCAGGCCGCCGACCCGGCGCAGCCGGTCGGCGCGGAGCTGCAGGCCTGTGCCGCTGCGCTCGGCCGCGCGATCGCGACGCTGGCGCAGCGCGAGCAGGCGCCCTTTCTCGAGCCGCACCGGCTCGACGACGCCGGCTGGGTCGCCAACCGCTGGAGCGAGATCCTGCCGATTCCGCTGGCCACCCGCCACAAGCTGATGATGCTGCCCGATCCGGTGTCGCGGCTTCGCCTGGTCGACGGCTTCCTGCGCCGGCACGGCGTGATCAGCGACTGAGCGGGCCGGCCGGCGCCGCCGGCTGCAGCAGCCGGCGCAGCGGCGCGGGCAGGCCGACCGCGTCGAGCTCGTCGTGGCGCCACCAGCGCCCGGGCGCGAGCTCCGGCAGCGGCGCCGCGGGCGGATCCTGCCCCGGCTCGCAGGCCAGCAGCGCGCCGCCCAGCTCGACCCGGCGCGGATGCAGCGTCCAGTCCAGGTGCGTCAGCACATGCACGAAGGACGGCAGCGCCTGCGCGCCGCCGCTGCCCAGCCGCGCCACCGCCGCGTCGAGCGCGGCCGCGTCGTCGAACATCGGCGGCGTCCACAGCCCGGCCCAGACGCCGGTGTCGGGGCGCTGCTGCAGCCACACCGCCTGCGGCGTGCGCAGCCACAGGCACCAGCTCTCGCGCCGGCCGCGCCTGAGCTTGCGGGTGCGCACCGGGAAGTCCAGCTCGCGGCCGAGCGCCCGCGCGCGGCACGGCGCCTGCCACGGGCACAGCAGGCAGTCGGCGCGGCGCGGCATGCACAGCGTCGCGCCCAGGTCCATCAGGCCCTGGGTGTAGGCCGGCATGTCGGCCGGATCCTGGGGCAGCAGGCCGGTGGCCAGGTCCCACAGCGCACGCTCCTGCGCCGCCTGCGCCAGATCGCCCTCGAAGGCCAGCACGCGCGACAGCACCCGGCGCACATTGCCGTCGAGAATGGCCACCCGCTCGCCGAAGCAGAAGGACGAGATGGCCGCCGCGGTCGAGCGGCCGATGCCCGGCAGCTCGGCCAGCGCGGCCGCGCTGCGCGGGAAGTCGCCGCCGTGGCGCTCGACCACCTGCTGCGCGCAGCGGTGCAGGTTGCGCGCCCGGCTGTAGTAGCCCAGCCCGCTCCACAGCGCCAGCACGTCGTCCAGCGGTGCCGCGGCCAGCGCGCGCACGTCGGGGAAGCGCGCCAGGAAGCGCTCGTAGTAGCCCAGCACCGTCGCGACCTGGGTCTGCTGCAGCATGATCTCCGACAGCCAGACGCGGTAGGGATCGCGGGTGTTCTGCCACGGCAGCGCGTGGCGGCCGTGGCTGCGCTGCCAGCGCACCAGCCGGCCGGCCAGGTCGTCGTCGTCGTCCATGCGCGGTTCAGGCATCGCTGGAGACCGGCGCGGCCGGCGCGGGCGAGCCCCCCGCGCGCACCGGCGCCGCCGCCAGCGCGGCGAAGTCGCTCGGCAGCGCCAGCTCGTGGCGGATCGCGGCCCGGCGCACCCGCTCGTGCATCGCCTGCAGCCGCACCTCGGTCGTGGCCAGGCGCTGGTCCTGGGCCTCGAGCTCGGCCAGGCGCGACTCCAGCTCGCCGGCGGCCGCGCGGATGCGCTCGAGCGACTCGCGCCGGCGCTTGAAGGCCTTGCGGCGCTCGCGCAGCTGCGCGTCGATCTGCCCCGACAGCGTGCGGCTCCACAGCTCGATCTCGCCGGCCGCGCCCTCGAAGACCGCACGCAGGCGCGACATCAGCATGCGCCGGAACTGCTCGAGAAAGCGCGGCTGCGCCAGCCGCACCGCCTGCGTCAGGCCGAGGTACTGGATGTAGTTGCGCTCGATCAGCGCCAGATCGTCGCGGAAGCGCGCCAGCTCCGGCGCCGGCGGGACCATCAGGCTGAAGCCGAACTCGGCATTGAGCCGGTGGCACGAGGCCGACAGCAGCTCGCGCAGCTCGCCGCCCTGCTGCTGCGCCGTCTCCAGCGCCTGGCGCAGGTCGGCGAAGAGCTGGGTGTAGGAGCGCCGCGCGCCCAGCTTCAGGAAGGAGTCGCGGATCGAGCCGATCATCGCATCGACCTCGCGCTTGAGCATGTCGCTGGCCAGCGTCGCCAGCACCGCCTTGAGCGAGCGCGAGTGCACGACGCGCAGCGCCTGGATCTGCGCGGTGCACTGCTCGAACTCGGCCGTCTCGGCGCCGACGCGCTGCAGCAGCAGCTGCACCTTCGCGCCGCTCTTGCCGCGCAGGCCGCGCAGCTCCTGGAGCTGCTCGGCGAGCTGGCGGCGCAGGTCGTTGAGCGTGCGGCCGGTCTGGGCGCGGATCACGCCCAGCGCCTCGAGCGTGAGCTGCTCGAAGACCGCGCGCCGCTCGGGCAGCAGCTGCTGCGCCAGCGCCTGCTCGAGCGCGGGCAGCCGGCTGTCGGCCAGCCGCGCCACGTCGCCCTCGACCCGCGCGGCCAGCGCCTGGCGCGCCGACAGCGGAAAGACCCGCTCCGGCGCGATGCCCAGCGTGCGCGCCACCTGCTCGCACTGCGAGGCGATCTGCGCCAGGCTGTGCTCGCGCGGCGACAGCGGATCGATCAGCGCGTCGATCTTGTTCAGCACCACATAGCGCGCCAGCGCCTGCGAGGCGAGGTGGTCGCGCCAGATCTCCAGGTCCGAGCGGGTCACGCCGGTGTCGGCGCCCAGCACGAAGACCGCGACATGCGCGCTCGGCAGCAGGCCGACCGTCAGCTCCGGCTCGGCGCCGATCGCGTTCAGCCCCGGGGTGTCGAGCACCACCAGGCCGCGCTTGAGCAGCGGATGCGGCACGTTGATCAGCGCATGGCGCCAGCGCGGGATCTCGACCTGGCCGTCGGCGAGCATCGGCGGGTTGTCGGCCGGCTGCTCGTCGTTCCAGAAGCCGAGCTGGCGCGCCTCGTCGACCGAGGCCGCGCGCACGCCGCGCACCGCGTCGAGCGCGCGGGCGAAGGCGGCGGGGTCCTGCACGTCGATCGACTCGCGCTGCCAGGCACGCGGCTGCGCGCGCAGCTCGGCCAGCGAGGCGCCGTCCAGCCGCGTCTCGATCGGCAGCAGCGCCAGCCCCGGAGCCTCCTCCGGATCCCAGCCCAGCTCGACCGGGCACATCGTCGTGCGCCCGGGCGAGGCCGGCATGATGCGCCGGCCGGCATCGGCGAAGAAGATCGCGTTGATCAGCTCGGACTTGCCGCGCGAGAACTCGGCGACGAAGGCCACCACCAGCTTCTCGCCGGCCAGGCGCCGCGCCAGCGCGTCGAGCAGGTCGTCGGCGTTCTCGTCGAGCAGGCCCTGCTCGCGCAGGAAGCGCGACAGGTCGTGCACCCGTTCCTGCAGCGCCGCGCGCCAGCGCCCGAGCGCGTCGAGGCTGCGCACGAAGGGCTCGTGGACGGGTTCGTCGGGCGGGGCCGCCTGCGGCCCGGAAAGATGTTCGCTCATCGCTGTGGCGTGGCTGAGGCTGGTCCGAGCGGCACGCGCAGCGCGCGGCCCGGGGTGATCTGGCATGGTAGCGCAGCGGATTCGCGAGTTCAGGATCCGTGCGGCAGGCGCTGGCAGCGTGGGCAGAAATAGGTCGCACGCTGGCCCTGCACGATGCGCCGCACCGGCGTGGCGCAGACCCGGCACGGCAGGCCCTCGCGGCCGTAGACCTGCGCCTGCAGCTGGAAGGCGCCGCCCATGCCATGAACGTCGCGGAAGTCGCGCAGCGTCGAGCCTCCGGCGGCCAGCGCACGCTGCAGCACGTCGCGGACGGTGTCGACCAGCCGCTCGCAGGCCGCGCGGTCGAGCGTGCCGGCGCTCTGGCGCGGATCGATGCCGGCGGCGAACAGCGCCTCCGAGCAGTAGATGTTGCCCACGCCGACGACGACGTCGCCGGCCAGCAGCGCCTGCTTGACCGGCACGCGCCGCCCGCGCAGGCCCTGCTGCAGCACGCTGGCGCTGAAGGCGGGCGACAGCGGCTCGACGCCCAGCCGCGCCAGCAGCGTGGCCGCAGGCGCCGCGTCGAGCGCGCTCGACCACACCACCGCGCCGAAGCGGCGCGGATCGGTCAGGCGCAGCAGGCCGCGGTCGGTCTGCATCTCGAAATGGTCGTGCGGCCCGGCCGGCGGCAGCGCCTCGGCCGCATCGAAGCGCAGCGAGCCCGACATGCCCAGGTGCAGCAGCAGCCCGCCGCAGGCGCCCAGCGGCAGCCAGAGATACTTGCCGCGGCGCTGCAGGCGGCCGACGCGGGCGCCGGCCAGCGCCTGCGGATCGGTGCCCAGCGGCCAGCGCAGCGGCTTGCCCAGGCGGACCGCATGCACCTGCGCGCCCTCGATGCGGTCGACCAGACCGAGGCGGGTGACTTCGACTTCAGGCAGTTCAGGCATGCGCGGAATTATCGAAGCCCGCAGGCCCGGCCGGCGCCGCGCCCTAGAATGGCCTCGAACATGGAGTCCGCCTCGATGCCCCTGCCGCCCGTTCCCGCCATCTCGGCGCGCCGCGCCCCCCTGAAACATCCCGGCGGGCGCCTGCGCGGCCTGTGCGCGCTGATGGCGGGCCTGGGCCTGCTGGGCGGCCTCGCGCTGCCGGCCCGGGCGCAGGAGGCGGCACCGTCCGCCCCTGCCGCCTCGGCTGCGGCCGCGGCGCCGACGCGCTCGGCGCTCGACGGCGTGCTGTTCTATCAGGTGCTGGTGAGCGAGCTCGAGCTGCGCGCGGGCAATCCGGCGCTGGCCTATCAGGTCATGATGGAGGCGGCCAAGCGCTCGCGCGACGAGGCGCTCTACCGGCGCGCGGTCGACATCGCGCTGGGCGCGCAGGCCGGCGAGCAGGCCGCCGAGGCGCTGCGCCAGTGGCGCCAGGCGCTGCCCCAGTCGCGTCAGGCCGCCGAGATCGACACCCAGATGCTGGTCGCGCTGGGCCGCTTCGCCGACGCGCGCAAGGCGCTCGAGAGCTTCATCGAGCTCACGCCCGAGGCCGAGCGCCCGGCCGCGATCGCCAGCCTGCCGCGGCTGGTGCTCGCCGGAGCCAAGCCGCAGGACACCGCGCGCATGCTCGACGAGACGCTGGCCGTCTGGCGCTCGCGCCCGGCCACGCTCGCCAGCGCGCAGATCGCCACCGCCGCGGCCTGGCTGACGGCCGGCGAGCGCGAGCGTGCGCTGGGCTACGTGCGCCAGGCCAGCCGGCGCGACCCGGCCGATCCGACCCCGGCGCTGCTGGCGCTGGAGCTGATGAAGGACACGCCCGCGGCCGAGGAGATCGTGCGCGCGCATCTGGCCTCGCCGATGCCGGCCCCGGCGGTGCGCGCCGGCTATGTGCGCCGGCTGTCGACCGCACAGCGCTACGGCGAGGCGCTGCGCGAGGCGCGCGCGCTCACCCGCGCCGCGCCCGAGATGGGCAACGGCTGGCTGATGCAGGGCGCGCTCGAGATCGAGGCCGGCGAGCCCGCTCCGGCGCGCGTGTCGCTGCAGCGCTATCTGGACCTGCGCAGCGTGGCCACGCCGCCGCTGGTCCGTCCGCAGACATCCGGCGAAGACGAGGACGACGGCTCGAGCGAGGCCGGCGACCTGCTGCGCCGCGGCGACGAGCAGGAGCTGCTGCAGGCCTTCCTGATGCTTGCGCAGGCCAGCGAGCAGCTGCGCGACTACGCCGCCGCGCAGACCTGGCTCGAGCGCGCCGCCGAGCTGCAGCCGCAGGACTCGGCCACCGTGCTGAGCCGCCGCGCCTCGCTGCTGATGCGCCAGGGCCGCCTCGACGAGGCGCGCGCGCTGCTGCAGCGACTGCCGCAGGACACGCCCGAGCAGCAGCGCGCCCGGCTGCTGACCGAGACGCAGCTGCTGCGCGACGCACGCCAGTGGCAGGCCGCGCACGAGCTGCTCGCACAGGCCACCGCCCGCCTGCCCGACGATGCCGACCTGCTCTACGAGCAGGCGCTGCTGGCCGAGAAGCTGCGCCGCTACGACGAGATGGAGACGCTGCTGCGGCGCGTCATCACGCTGCGCCCCGAACAGCAGCACGCCTACAACGCGCTCGGCTACAGCCTGGCCGAGCGCGGCCAGCGCCTGCCCGAGGCCCGCGAGCTGATCGCGCGGGCGCTGGCGCTGACGCCGGGCGATCCCTACATCACCGACAGCCTCGGCTGGGTCGAGTTCCGCATGGGCCGCGCCGAGGAGGCCGCGCGGCTGCTGCGCCAGGCCTACGGCCAGCGGCCGGACGTCGAGATCGGCGCCCACCTCGGCGAGGTGCTGTGGTCGATGGGCCGCCGTGACGAGGCCCGCCAGGTCTGGCGCGAGTCGCGCGAGCGCGATGCCGGCAACGAGGTGCTGATCGAGACGCTCGAGCGGCTGAAGGTGAAGCCGTGAGGCCGGTCCGCGCGGCGCTGGCCGCGCCGCTGCTCGGCCTGGCCCTGCTGCTGGGCGGCTGCGCGGCCCTGACGCCGCCCGACACCGGCCGCCCCGGCGCCGCGGCCACCGCGCTGCGCAGCGGCCGGCTCGCGGTGCAGGTCAGCGGCGACGCCTCGCGCTCCTTCAGCTCGGGCTTCGAGCTCGAGGGCGACGCGCAGGCCGGCCGGCTGACGCTGATCAGCCCGATCGGCCTGCCGCTGGGCCGCGCGCAGTGGCGTCCCGGCGAGGTCCTGCTCGACAGCGCCGGCACCACGCAGCGCTTCGGCGATCTCGACACGATGATGGAGGCGCTGGTCGGCGATGCGCTGCCGCTGGCGGCGCTGTTCGACTGGATCGACGGCCGGCCCTGGTCGGGCGCGAGCAGCCGGCCGCTGTCCGAGGCCGACGGCGCCCCGGGCTTTCGCCAGCTCGGCTGGAGCGTGCGCACCGGCCGCCTGCCCGAAGGACTGCTGCTGGCCGAGCGCCGCCTGCCCGCGCCGACCGTCACCGTGCGACTCAGGCTCGACGGCCCGTCCTGACCGCCGACGCCCGTCCCGCCCCTGCCTTCTCACCCGCTCACCCGCCCGCGCGCGCATGTCCCTGTCCGCCCTGTACGACCTGCCGGCCCCGGCCAAGCTCAATCTCTTCCTGCATGTCGTCGGCCGCCGCGCCGACGGCTATCACCTGCTGCAGTCGGTGTTCCGGCTGATCGACTGGTGCGACACGATCCATCTGGAACGCCGCGCCGACGGCCGGATCAGCCGCGAGGACCTCGGTCCGGCGCTGCCCGAGGACGACCTGTGCACCCGCGCCGCGCGGCTGCTGCAGCAGGTGACCGGCACCCGCGAGGGCGTGCACGTCGCGATCGACAAGCAGGTGCCCTGGGGGGCCGGCCTGGGCGGCGGAAGCTCCGATGCCGCCACCGTGCTGCTGGGGCTGAACCGGCTGTGGAAACTCGGGCTGGACCGGCGCACGCTGCTGGAGCTCGGCGTGAAACTGGGCGCGGACGTGCCGTTCTTCGTCGGCGGACGCAATGCCTGGGTCGAGGGCATCGGCGAGATCCTGACCCCGATCGAGCTGCCGCCGGCAACCTATCTGGTGCTCAAGCCCCCGGTCGCGATTCCGACCGCCGCGATTTTTTCGAGCCCCCTCTTGCGCCGCGACACGAAACCCGCCACAATTGCAGTCTTTCTCGCAGAGCCCGAGTTCGGGAAAAACGATCTGCAAGCCGGCGCCGAAGCGTACAGCAAGCAAGTAGTTGACGGACTAAAAATTCTCAAGCAGAATCTAGGGCTCAGCAAGATGAGCGGATCAGGAAGCGCAGTTTTTGCGCAGTATCCGGAAAGTCTGCGAGAATGCAGTGTCCAGCACGACACGCTGACAGAAAAGGTTCTTCGGAGTTTGGCGACACCGAATGAGCTCTGGACAGCGAGAACGTGCAGAGGTCTGGATGAACACCCGATGCAGCATTGGGTGCAGGACTGAAAAGCGGCACAGAGTTTTCGGGCGCGTCGACAGACGGGTCCAGCGTAGGGGAGTCGCCAAGTTGGTTAAGGCATCGGATTTTGATTCCGACATGCGAGGGTTCGAGTCCTTCCTCCCCTGCCAAACCATCCACATCAAGCGCCTGCCGGTCACACGGCGAGGCGCTTGTTTCTTGATGGCCTGAAAAGTCCGCTTCCGCGGGCAGCTCCGCACATGCTCTCCGACACCCTTCTCTTCACCGGCAACGCCAACCCGGCCCTGGCCCGCGAGATCGCCTCCGAACTGGGCCTCGAACTGGGCAAGGCTGCCGTCGGTCACTTCTCCGACGGCGAAGTCACCGTCGAGATCCAGCAGAACGTCCGCGCCCGCGACGTCTTCGTCGTCCAGCCGACCTGCGCGCCGACCAACGAGCACCTGATGGAGCTGCTGCTGATGGTCGATGCGCTCAAGCGCGCCTCGGCCCGTCGCATCACCGCGGTGATCCCGTATTTCGGCTACGCACGCCAGGACCGCCGTCCGCGCTCGACCCGCGTGCCGATCAGCGCCAAGGTCGTCGCCAACATGCTGGAAGCCGCCGGCGTCAACCGCGTGCTGACGATGGACCTGCACGCCGACCAGATCCAGGGCTTCTTCGACATTCCGGTCGACAACATCTACGCCTCGCCGATGCTGCTGAGCGACCTGAAGGGCAAGGACTACGAGAACCTCGTGGTCGTCTCGCCCGACGTCGGCGGCGTGGTGCGCGCGCGGGCCCTGGCCAAGCAGCTCGGCTGCGACCTGGCCATCATCGACAAGCGCCGCCCGAAGGCGAACGTCTCCGAAGTGATGCATGTCATCGGCGACATCGACAAGCGCAACTGCGTGATCATGGACGACATGATCGACACCGCCGGCACGCTGGTGAAGGCCGCCGAGGTGCTCAAGGACCGCGGCGCCAACAGCGTCTTCGCCTACTGCACGCACCCGATCCTGTCGGGTCCGGCCGTGGACCGCATCGCCGGCTCGCAGCTCGACGAGGTGGTGGTGACCAACACCATCCCGCTGCGTGGCGCGGCCAAGGACTGCAAGAAGATCCGCCAGCTGTCGGTGGCCTTCCTGTTCGCCGAAACGATCCGTCGCATCTCCGACGGCGCCTCGGTGACCGATCTCTTCTCGGAACAGAACAACAACTTCTGATCCGTTTCACCCGGGGCGGCCTGGTCGCGGGCGCCCTTCCATTGTCTGGAGAAATCACATGAAATTCGTCGCATTCCCGCGCGAAGTGCAGGGGACCGGAGCGAGCCGCCGCCTGCGCAATGCCGGCAAGGTTCCCGGCATCGTCTACGGCGTCAAGGATCCGGCCCAGATCGAGCTGGACCACAATGCGCTGTACCACGCGCTGAAGAAGGAAGCCTTCCACTGCTCCGTCCTCGAGATGGAACTGGGCGGCGAGACCACCAAGGTCGTGCTGCGCAGCCTGCAGATGCACCCGTTCCGCCCGCTGGTCCTGCATGTGGACTTCCAGCGCGTCGACGCCACCACCCGCATCCGCAAGCGCGTTCCGCTGCACTTCATCAACGAAGCCGAGTCGCAAGCCGTCAAGCTCGAGAAGTGCACGATCAACCACGTCGTGGCCGAGCTGGACATCGAGTGCCTGGCCGAGCAGCTGCCGGAATTCCTGACCGTCGACCTGAAGGGCATGGTCAAGGGCAAGTCGCTGCACGTCGACGATCTGGTGCTCGACCCGAGCATCAAGGTCCGCACGCACGGCCGCAAGAACCCGGTCATCGCCACCCCGGTGGAGATCGTCGAGGAAATCATCGTCGTCGCTGCCGCTCCGGCCGCCGACAAGGGCAAGAAGGGCAAGGGCAAGAAGTAATTCTTGCCTCGCGACCCTGGTTGCACCGACGAGAAGCCCCGCCCTGGCGGGGCTTTTTTGCGTGGGAAGGAGATCATGATCCGACTGCTGGTCGGCCTGGGCAATCCGGGCCCCGAATACGAGGCGACCCGCCACAACGCGGGCTTCTGGTGGATCGACACCGTAGCGCGGCGCCTGGGCGCGCACCTGAGCGCCGACAAGGCCTATCACGGTCTGGTCGCGCGGGTGAACCGCCCGGCCGGCCCGATCTGGCTGATCGAGCCGCAGACCTACATGAATCTGTCGGGCAAGTCGGTGGCGCCGCTGGCGCGCTTCTTCCGCATCGCGCCCGAGGAAATCCTGGTGGTGCACGACGAGCTCGACGTGCTGCCCGGCCAGATGAAGCTCAAGCAGGGCGGCAGCGCCGCCGGCCACAACGGGCTGAAGGACATCCAGGCCCAGCTCGGCTCGCCGGCCTTCTGGCGGCTGCGCCTCGGGATCGGGCATCCGGGCGACCGCGCCGAGGTCGCGGGCTATGTGCTGCGCAAGCCGCCGGCATCGGAGCGCGAGCTGATCGAGGGCTGCATCGACCGCTCGATGGAGGCGCTCGACCTGCTGCTGGCCGGCGACATGGCGAAGGCCACCGCACTGCTGCACGCCGGGCCGCAGCGCCCGAAGCCGCCGCGCCCGCCCAGGCCGCCGGCAGCGCCGACGCCGACCGAAGGCGGCTGAGCCGACGCGTTCAGCCGATCGAGGTGCGCGGCAGCGCGCTGCGCTGCAGCAGGTCGTACTTGGCCTGCAGCTGCTCGCGCGTCTCGACATGCTCCGGATGGACCGGAATGCACTCGACCGGGCAGACCTGCACGCACTGCGGCTCGTCGAAATGGCCGACGCACTCGGTGCAGCGCGCCGGGTCGATGACGTAGAACTCCTCGCCCATCGAGATGGCCTGGTTCGGGCACTCGGGCTCGCAGACGTCGCAGTTGATGCACTCGCTGGTGATGGTCAGCGCCATGATCCGGTTCTCCTGAGGCCCGCTCAGTCGCGCGGACCGGCGGCCACGCGCTGCTGCAGACGCGCCAGCACCGACGGCGCGACGAACTTCGACACATCGCCGCCGAGCATCGCGATCTCGCGCACGAAGGTGCCGCTGACGAACTGGTACTGGTCGCTCGGCGTCAGGAACAGCGTCTCGACCTCGGGCATGAGCTGGCGGTTCATGCCCGCCATCTGGAACTCGTACTCGAAGTCGCTGACCGCGCGCAGGCCGCGCACCACCACCTTGCCGCCGTTCTCGACGACGAAGTTGCGCAGCAGGCCGCGGAAGGCGACCACCTCGACATTGCCGTAGGGCTGGGCCAGCTCCTGCGCGATCTCCAGGCGCTCCTCGAGCGTGAACATCGTGCGCTTGTGGTGGCCGGCGGCGACCGCCACGATCAGGCGGCTGAACAGCCGGCTGGCGCGACGCATCAGGTCCTGGTGACCCAGGGTCATCGGGTCGAAGGTGCCGGGATAGATCGCGGTGAGTTGCTGGATCGCGGGGGTCAAGACGGGCTCCGGAGCGGATGCTTCAGGGGTGCAGTTTCAGAAGATGATAATGCACCATGCCGGCGCGGCCATGACGGTGCAGCGTCAGCCCCAGCGCGGCGCAGGCGGCCTCGTCGAAGGGCCGGTCGGCCTCCAGGTAGATGCAGCCGCCCTCGCCCAGCAGCCGCCGCGCCGCCTGCAGCGCACGCTCGAACAGGTCGGCGCCGAAAGGCGGATCGAGCAGCACCAGATCGAAATGCCCGGCGGGAGCTCCCGCCATCCAGGCCAGCGCGTCGGTGCGCCGCACCTCGACCATCGTCGCGCCGAGCCGCGCGGCCGCCTGCTGCAGCTGCGCGGCCGCGCGCGGCCCCTGCTCCAGCAGCACCACCTCGACCGCGCCGCGCGAGGCCGCCTCGAAGCCGAGCGCGCCGGTGCCGGCGAAGGCATCGAGCACCCGCCAGCCCGAGAGATCCTGGCCGAGCCAGTTGAACAGCGTCTCGCGCACCCGGTCGGGCGTCGGGCGCAGACCGGGCTCGGCCAGCACCGGCAGCCGCGTGCGCTTCCAGCGCCCGCCGATCAGGCGGATCTCTCCGGGCGCGCCACCGTCGGCACGGGAAGCGCGGGGGGCGTGCGGCGAGGCCGGCGCACGGCGGTCGGGATGATTTCTGGGCACGGGCGGCATTCTAGTCAGGCGGGCTGCCTACAATCGGACCATCATCCTGCGGCCGTCTGCTGCCCGCCTCGCGCGGCACCGGCGCCGGCCCTGCCCGACTCCCTGCCGGCTGCTCACCCGGCCCCCGCCCGCATGTTCAGTTTCCTCCGTCGCAAGCTCTTCTCGTCGTCTCCGGCCCCGGAACCCGCTCCCGAGGGGCCGCAGGACGGCCCGGCGGCCGAGTCGCCCTCGGCAGCGTCCCTGCCCGCCCCTGCCCTGGCGCCTGTACCGGCCGACCTGCCGGCGCCCGTCACGCCCCTGGAGCCCGCACCGGCCCCGGCCGCACGCGGCTCCTGGCTGCAGAAGCTCAAGGCCGGCCTGCAGCGCACCGGCTCCAGCATCGCCCAGGTCTTCACCGGCACGAAGATCGACGAGGCGCTCTACGAGGAGCTCGAGGCCGCGCTGCTGATGGCCGACGCCGGCGTGGGCGCCACCGAATACCTGCTCGAGGAGCTGAAGAAGCGCGTCAAGGACACGCGCTGCACCGATCCGGCCGGCGTGAAGGCGCTGCTGGCCGAGGTGCTGGCCGAGCTGCTCGCGCCGCTGGAAGGCTCGCTGCAGATCGGCGCGACCCAGCCCACCGTGATGATGGTCGCCGGCGTCAACGGCGCGGGCAAGACCACCAGCATCGGCAAGCTCACCCGCCATCTGGCCGAGCAGGACAGCAAGGTGCTGCTGGCTGCGGCCGACACCTTCCGCGCCGCCGCGCGCGAGCAGCTGGCGGTCTGGGCGGACCGCAACCGCGTGGAGATCGTCAGCCAGGAAGGCGGCGATCCGGCCGCCGTCTGCTTCGACGCGGTCTCGGCCGGCAAGGCGCGCGGCTGCGACGTGGTCATCGCCGACACCGCCGGCCGGCTGGCCACGCAGCTGCACCTGATGGACGAGCTGCGCAAGATCCGCCGCACGCTGGGCCGCGCGATGGAGGGCGCGCCGCACGAGGTGCTGCTGGTGGTCGACGGCAACACCGGCCAGAACGCCTTCACCCAGGTCAAGGCCTTCGACGAGGCGATCGGCCTGACCGGGCTGATCGTCACCAAGCTCGACGGCACCGCCAAGGGCGGCGTGCTCGCGGCCATCGCGCTGTGGGTGCGCGAGCGCGTCGCGCAGGGCAAGCCGGCGGTGCCGGTCTACTTCATCGGCGTCGGCGAGAAGCTGGAGGACCTGCAGACCTTCAGCGCCCGCGAGTTCGCGCAGGCGCTGCTGAGCTGAGCCGGCAGGCCCGGCGGCCTCAGGCGGCCGGCTGCAGCGGTCCGTCGCGGTCCGACATCAGCCGGTCGATCCAGGCCTGCAGGTAGCTGGCGATCTCGACCGAGGCGCCGGAGGCACTCACCGGCTCGACCGGGCCGTCGCGCAGCGCGACCGCACCGTCCAGGCCGAGCAGCGCCGACAGCGTCGCAGCCTCCAGCGGCGACTCGGCCGCCGGACCCTCGGACGCGGTGCCCAGCAGCACGCCGCGCGAGACGTCGACACCGGCCAGCGCGATGCCCAGCCGGGCCGCCGCGTCGGCCAGCACATGGCCGCCTTCGACCAGCGCGGCGCTGGCGCCGCACAGCAGGCCGATCTGCTCCGGCAGCGAGCCGACCTCGCAGCACAGCAACCGCGCCGCGTCGATGCGCTCGCGCAGGCCGGCCGGACGCGGTCCGCCCGACGGCATCAGCAGCACCGGACCGTCGAGCGCAGGCTGCTGCGCCAGCAGCGCCTTCAGCGCCTCGCGGGTCGGCGCATCGATCATCCACAGCCGGCGCATCGGGCCGCCCGCACCCAGCAGCGCCTCGACCAGTCGCCGAGCCGCCTCGACCGGATGGCCGAGCAGCGAGACCGCCACCAGCATGAAGGGCTCGCCCTCGACGCCATTGACCGACCAGGTCGGGCCGAAATACATCGGCAGGCCGTTGCGCAGGCAGGCCCCGGACGGTGCGGGCACCTCCGGCCACAGCCGCGCCAGCGCGTCGGACTCGAGCCGGTCGGGCACGCAGAACAGCCTATCCGGCTGCAGGCCCTGACGCCGCAGCTGGCCCATCGGCGCCGCCTGCCCCGGCACGAACAGCACGTCGGCCGCCTGCTCGATCATCGTCGCGTTCCAGGCCTGCGGCCCGGTGGTGCGGGTGCCGGCCTCCAGCCGCAGCAGCGGCAGGCCGCGCTGGTGCGCGGCCAGGCAGCAGGCGGTCATCGCGTCGCTCGATCCCAGGCTCAGCACCGCCATCGGCGCGAATTCCTCGATGAACTGGCCGAGCCCCTCGGTCATGCGCGAGATGCTCTGCTCGATGTCGCCCGGCACCCATTCGAGATCGAGGCCGACCTCGAGCGTCGGCAGCACGCGGCCCATGCCGTTCCACGGCCAGACCAGAGGCAGGGGCCCGAGGCTGACCAGCACCATGCGCGGCGCGCGGCCGATCTCGGCCATCGCCTCGGCCAGCGCGGCGAACTTCAGCGCGGCGCTGGTGCTGTCGGCCAGGCACAGCAGGACATCGCGGCTGGCGCGGCGCGCCAGCAGGCCGTCGGCATGGCTGCGCGCGGCGCGGATCGCGGAGGTGAGCGCCTGCAGACGGGCCGCCGGCAGCGCCATGCGCGGCAGCGGCTCGCGTTCGAGCGAGTCGCGCGCGCGCTCGTCGAGCTCGATCGTGGCCGGTGCGGGCGCCTCGGCCGCCGGTGCCGGCGCAGGCTCGGGCGTCGCCGCCGGGCTCGGAACCGGAGCCGGTGCCGGCGGCGCGATGAACTGCAGCACCGGCGCCGAAGGGGGTGGCGCCACGGGTTCGGCGACCGGAACGGGGGCCGGCGCAGGCGCGTCCACCGCCGACGCAGCCGCCAGCGGCTCGACCGGCGCCAGGTCGCCCTCGCCGATCTCGCTGCGCAGCTCGGCGGCGGTGCGCTCGACCAGCTCGGCGTCGATGGTGTCGGCGCCGTCGAGGAAGGCCGCCAGCAGCGAGCGGTTGGTCAGGCGGTTCAGGCGCCGCGGCACGCCGCCGGACCAGCGGAACAGGCTGTCGAAGGCGGAGTCGGCGAAGGCCGGACGACGGCCGTCCCAGCCGACATGGCGCAGCCGGTGCTCGACATAGTCGCGCGCCTCCGCGAGCGTCAGCGGCCCGAGGTGGCAGGACGCGGTCACGCGCTGGCGCAGCTGCTCCATCGTCGGCGACTCGAGCAGGCGGCGCAGCTCCGGCTGGCCGACCAGGAAGCTCTGCAGCAGCGCATGGTTGCCGAGCTGGAAGTTCGACAGCATGCGCAGCTCCTCGACCGCGCGCGGTTCAAGGTTCTGCGCCTCGTCGACGATCAGCAGCGCATGACGCCCCTGCGCCGCCAGCGCGGTCAGGAAGGCCTCCAGCGTCGCGATCAGGTGCGCCTTGGAGCTGCTGGCCTGCGCGGGAATGCCGAAGGCGGTGATGATCGACTGCAGCAGCTCGCCCGACTCCAGCTGGGTGCTGACGATCTGCGCCGGCAGCACCTTCTGTCGGTCCAGCCCGTCGAGCAGCATGCGCACCAGCGTGGTCTTGCCCGCGCCGATCTCGCCGGTGATGACGACGAAGCCCTCGGCCTGCGCGACACCGTACTGCAGGTAGGCCAGCGCGCGGCCGTGGCCGCGGCTGTTGAAGTAGAACGCCGGATCCGGGTTGAGCTGGAAGGGCGGGCCGCTGAAACCGAAGTGGGATTCGTACATCGTCGTTCTTCGAAGCCGTCAGAAACGGTGCAGCAGGCCGGCGGAGAGGCCGGTCTCGCTGGCCGTCGGGCTGATCAGCGAGGTCGAGCCGGACTGGTGGCGCAGCGCGCCGGTGACCGTCGTGCGCGGCGACAGCGCGTGCGACAGGCCGAGCCGCACGATCGTGCCGCTGCGCGTGCCCAGCGTCGCGTTGGCGCCGATGCCCTCGGTGCGTGCGCGTGTCAGCGTCACCGAGGCGGTCGTGTCCGGATCGAGCCGGCGGCTCAGCCCCAGCGTCATGCCGCGCTGGATCGAGTCGCTGGCCAGGCCGACGATGCCGCTGCTGTCCTCGTTCCCGCCGTGATAGTCCTCCAGCCGCGTCTGGTACAGCCGCATCGTGAAGGTGTGGCGCACGCCGACCAGCGCCAGCGTGACGTTGACGCCCTGCTGGACCTGCACGGTGCGCGAGTACAGGTCGACCGCGCTGCCCAGCGAGTTCGACAGGCCGCGCTTGCTCATCAGGTCCTGCACCGCGGCCTGGCGGGTGGCCTCGTCGAGGATGCGCGTCTGCAGCATCGCGTCGATCATCGTGGCCACGTCGCCGCCGGCCTGCAGCGTGCCCAGGCGCGACGCGTAGGTCGAGGCCTGGCGCTGCAGTCCGGCCGACAGCGCCATGAAGGGCGAGCGGTGCGTCAGCGTGGCGTTCCAGCCGGTGCCGAAGAAGCGCTTCTCGACCAGGCTGTCGAACACGGTGCGCTCGGACGGCGCCCAGCGCAGCAGCACGCCGCGCAGCGTCTCGCGCACCGAGTTGGTCGAGTAGTCGGCGCCGTCGCTGCCGCCGGTCACGCCGAGCGTGAGCGTCGGATCCGGAGCGTACAGCGCCGACAGCCGCGCGGTGGCCAGCACGAGGCTGCCGGCGCTGTCGCGGTAGCGGGTGTCCTGGCGGTTGTACTCGGCACGCAGGCCGGTCGGCTGCGGGCGCAGGTCGTAGCGCAGCGTGTCGGTGCGCACATGCGCGTCGGCGTTGAGCTGCGCCGCCGCGGCGGTGCCGGTGCCCCGGCCCTGCGACCAGGTGTTGTCGCTGCGCGCGGTGAAGCGCGACCCCGGCGACAGCTCGCGGTCGATGTAGGGGCTGATCCGCTCGCGGGTGACGGTGCTGGCGGTGTAGTAGGTGGCCCCGTCGCCGAGCATCTCGAAGGGCGTCGACGAGGTGGTGTCGGCACCGAGCTCGGCGTCGACGAAGAACAGCCGCTCGAGCAGACGCGCGTTCAGCGCCACCTGGCCGCGCGGAAAGATGCGGTCGGCGCGGGTGCGGCCGAGGTACTGCACCACGTCGGCGGCGACGTTGGCATTGAGCCGGTAGTCCGGCCCGGTGCCGAGCAGCTGCAGCTGCGGCGTGACCGTCGTGACGACGTCGGCCTGGCGGTCGCCCTGCTGCAGGCCGACGTTGTTGGTCGCGGTGGCCGTGACCTTCAGCGCCGGCGCCACGCGCCATCCGCGCGCCGGCGCCGAGGCGGCCGCCGGAGGCGGCGCGCCGCCGACGCCGCCGAGCGCCTGGGCGGCGTCGGGAATCGCGTTGACCGGCGTGCGGTTCGGGTTGAACTGCGTCGCGGCCGCGCCGGCATCGTTGGCCGCTGCGCCCGGCACCTGCTGGGCCTGGGCCGCCACCACGGCCAGCGCACCGAGCACGGACAGCACGATGCGCCGCACCGCGGCAGCCTCAGGTGGCGTAGTAATAGCCATAGGCCTCGTTCGACTTGGTGCTGGCGCGGTTGAGCACCGACAGCACGATCGGGCACTGCTCGACCGCGGCATAGGCCTGCGTGACCTGCCCGTGCGTGGTCTTGCCGGCCTCGACGACCATGACGACCTGGCCGACGCGGGACGCCAGCACGCGCGACTCGGTGGTCGGGATCAGCGGCGGCGCATCGAAGACGATGATGCGGTCCGGGAAGCGCGAGGCCAGCTCGTCGAGCAGCTTCTCCATCGCCGCGCTGGCCAGCAGCTCGGTCGACTGCGCGTTGGCGGTGCCGGCCGGCAGCAGCGTCAGCTTGGGCACGTTGGTGCGCAGCATCACGTCGGCCAGGTCGAGCGAGGGCGACTTCAGCACATCCATCAGGCCGCGCGAGGGCTCGATGCCGCAGCGCGCCAGCACCGAGGGGCGCAGCACGTCGGCGTCGACCAGCAGCACCGACAGGTCGACCTCCATCGCGATGCTCATCGCGAGGTTGATCGCGAAGAAGGTCTTGCCCTCGCCGGGCATCGCGCTGACGACCTGGATCAGGTTGGCGCGCGGGATGTGCTGCGCCGTCTCGCCACGGGCATTGGCCAGCAGCGGGCGCTTGATGATGCGCATCTGCTCGGCCAGCTGCGAGCGGGCCTGCGTGGGCACCAGATAGCCCTCGCGCTCGAGACGGGCGACGTCGATCATGACCTCGCGCGAGCGCCGGCCGGACGAGGGCAGCATCTCGACCTGGGCGCTGCGCACCGCAGGCACCGCGGGTGCCGCCGCGACCGCCGCGACGGCGGCCGGCGCGGACGCGCCCGCCGGCCCGGCCTCGGCCGGCAGCGGCACCGCGGGCGTGGCGCCGGGCTGCGCCGCCGGGCTTCCGCCCGGCATGTCGGGCACCGGGACGTCGTAGCCGGCGCGCTTGAGTTCAGCCAGGCGCTTGGCGGCCTGCTCGATGGTGTTCATCTGGATGACTCCCTCAGGTGGCCGCGCGCATCGAGATCCAGGCCATCCAGCCGACATTCGCCAGCAGGAACAGCCCCATCACGCCGGCCAGCTTCATGCGGTCCTGGCGCAGCTGGTCACGCTCGCGAGGATCCTCGATCTTCGTCAGGCTGCCCAGCACCGGACGCTTGGTGAACTCGCGCAGCTCGCGCTCGCTGGCGAAGGTCGGGTTGACCAGCGTCATCGCGTAGGCGACGGCGACGCCGATCACCATCGACAGCAGCATCACGCCCGCAGCCATCTGGATGCGGCTCGGGAAGACCGGCGCCGGCAGCATGCGCGGCGGCTCGATGATGCGGAAGTCGGCCATCGACGCGGTCTGGTCGATCTTCACGCCCAGCGAGGCGGCCTCGCGGCGCTGCACCAGCTGGTCGTAGTTGCGACGCAGGATCTCGTAGTCGCGGTTCATCTGCGCCAGCTCCGCCTCGGCCTGCGGCACGCGGTTGGCCTGCGAGCGGATCTCCTCCAGGCGTGCGGCCTGGGCCTCGAGCTGGCCGCGCAGCGAGGCGACGTTGGCCTCGGCATCCGAGAGGTTGTTGCGCAGGCGCTGGTAGACCGGATTGGTCGCGGCGGTGCGGCGCTTCGGGTTCTCGGCACGCAGGCGGTCGAGCTCGGCGCGACGGTTCTGCTCGAGCTCGGTGATCATGCGCCGCGTCGTCTTCACGTCGGGGTGGTTCTCGGTGTAGCGGCGCTCCATGTCGTCGAGCTGGCGCTTGAGCGCGAGGATGCGCTCGTCGAGGTCCGGCGTCATCGACACCGCGGAGGCGGCGCCCATCGGCAGCTGCGGATCCTCGCCCTCGAGATCGCGGCGGATCGCGTCGCGCGAGCGCTCGGCGGCGCTGAGCTGCACCTTCAGGCGGTTGACCTCGTCGGTCATCGACTGGATCCGGCCGAAGAAGTCCTGCGTCTGCGTCGCCGCGACGTTCATGTTCTTCAGCTTGAATTCCTTCAGGCGGTTCTCCGACTCGGTCAGCTTGGTCTCGTAGGACTTGATCTGCTCGTCGATGAAGCGGCTCGCGTCGGCCGAGTCCTTGCGCTTGGAGTCGATGCCGCTCTCCATGAACATGGAGACCAGGGCCTCGACCAGGCGCTGGGCGCGCTCGCCGTTGGTGTCGCGATAGCTGATGGCGTAGAGGTTGTTGCCCCCGGTCTGCTCGACCTTGATGGTCTTCATCAGCGTCTCGATCTGGCTGTCGACCTTCGACGGCTCGACCTTCTCGAGTCCGACCGTGGGGTTGTTGACCAGACGCTCGACGTTCGGGCGCGAGATCAGCGTGCGGCCGAGCATGCGAACCTGCTGGTCGATGTCGGGCTGGAAGGCCAGACCGACCATCATCGGACGCAGCACGGTCTGCGTGTCCACATAGATCCGGGCTCGAGCCTCGTGGCGCTCGGGCACGACCATGACCACCAGCGCACCAAGAATGGCCACCAGCCACGCGACGGCCACCGCCACCCAGCGGTGTCGCCATACGCTTCCAGCCAAGATCGCAGCCTGTCGGGTGAAATCGTTCATACCGGCTGTCTACCTGTAATCGTCAGTTCGGGCCGTCGGACCGCGGGCCGCCCCTGCCGGGGCCGGCCATGTGCGACGGCAGGCGTGTCTCAGAACCAGCTCTGGGGCACGATGATGATGTCGCCCGGCTTGACATCGACGTTGGCCGAGATGTCGCCGCGCTTGAGCAGGTCCTTCAGCCGGACGCTGTACTGCTTGCCGCCTTCGGAGCCGCGCACCAGCACGGCCGAGTTGCCGTCGGCGAAGTCGGTCAGGCCGCCGGCCTGGATCATGACGTCGAGCAGGCTCATGTTCTGGCGGAAGGCCACGCTCTGCGGCTTGGCCGCCTCGCCGACGATGCGGATCTGGTCGCTGTAGACCCCCTGGAACGAGCCGACGACCACGGTGACGACCGGATCGCGGATCACCTTGCCGAGTTCCTTCTCGATCTCGCGCGACAGGTCATACGGGTTCTTGCCCGACGCCAGCAGATCCTCGACCAGCGGCGTGGAGATGCGGCCGTCCGGACGCACGGTGACGGTCGCCGACAGCTCCGGGTTGCGCCAGACGACGACATTGAGCGTGTCCAGCGGGCCGATGCGATAGCGGTGGTCCGGCGTCTCGGCGCTGCGCGGCGCCGGCGGATAGCGGCCGATGCTGCCGCAACCCGACAGGGCCCCCACAGCCAGCGTCGAAGCCAGCAGCCATGCGGCCGCACGCGTGAGACGGCCCGTTTCGATCCTCATGCGAATTCCTCTCTTCAATAACTGCAAGCCAACTGCGATAGCCAGAGCAATCTGTCCCGCCGGTCTGTCCACACGGTGACGTGATCGTACCGTCGGTTTGCAATGATTCCTTACAGAACAGGCCTGTCGGACAGCAATCGTGACCATTCGTGAACCAGAACCGGCATTTCCGCCCAAATGAAAAAAATGAACATCACCCCAAACGAAACAGCGCACGAACAAAGGCTCGTGCGCTGTCGCAAGGAAGGCTGTGCCGGCAGCGGGCAGGTCTCCCCGGTATTCCTCAGTGCGCTCCCTCGCGGAACAGCACCACGCTGACCGTCTCGATCAGGACCTGCAGGTCCAGCAGCAGCGAGTTGTTCTTGACGTAGTACAGGTCGAACTGGTGCTTCTTGCGCGCGTCCTCGAGCGAGGCGCCGTAGGCGTAGCGGACCTGGGCCCAGCCGGTCAGGCCCGGCTTCACCGTGTGGCGCAGGTCGTAGTAGGGAATCTGCTCGCGCAGCTGGGCGACGAAGGACGGGCGCTCCGGACGCGGACCCACCATGCTCATCTCGCCGCGCAGCACGCTGAAGAGCTGCGGCAGCTCGTCGATGCGGGTCTTGCGGATGAAGGCGCCGACGCGGGTGATACGCGAGTCGTTCTTGGACGCCCAGCGGGCCACGCCATCCTTCTCGGCATCGGTGCGCATGCTGCGGAACTTGATGCACATGAAGCCCTTGCCGCTCATGCCGACGCGCTCCTGCTTGTAGAGGATCGGGCCGGGGCTGTCGAGGCGGATCGCCAGCGCGGTCAGCAGCATGACCGGCGCACCCAGCACCAGCAGCACCGAGGAGCTGACGATGTCGAACAGGCGCTTGGTGATCTCGCGGGCATGGCCCTGGACGAAGCCGTCGCCGTAGACCAGCCAGCTGGCCTTCAGGCTGTCGACCGGCACCTCGGCCTTCGTGCGCTCGTAGAAGTAGGCCAGATCCATGATCGGCACGCCGCCGATGCGGCACTCGAGCAGATCGTTCATCGGCACGCCGCCGCCGCGCTGCTCACGCACCGCGACGATGATCTCGTTGATGCGGTGCTCGCGCACCAGGTCGACCAGCTTCTGGCGGGCATCGAACACATGGGCGGCGCCACGCAGCGCGGCCCGGTCGGTCTGCTCGGTGGTCGGGTAGAAGCCGACGACGTCGTAGCCGGCCCACTGGCCGCCGGCGCGCAGGTCGGTGCAGACCTGGCGCGCATCCGGGCCGGTGCCGACGATCAGCACGCGACGGGTGCCGACGACCTGACGCACGCCCCAGGCCACGCCACGGTAGATCGCCAGACCCACCATCAGGTAGACCAGCGAGTAGCCGACCAGGCTGCTGGCGTAGCCGTCATAGCGGATGTACTTGATCGTCAGGTAGGTGATGTAGCCACCGACCAGGAAGGCGAAGCCGATGCGCAGCACCATCGGCACCAGGCCGAGGTTGCGATGACGGTACAGGCCGACGAAGGAGTACAGCAGCGCCATCACCAGCGCGAAGGAGAAGGCCGAGAAGAGGATCGTCGGCGTGATGACCTGGGTCAGCGGACTGGCTCCGGGCACCGGACTGGCCAGCGTGGCTGCAGACAGCAGCGCGGCGATGAAGCAGAGCAGACCATCGGCGAACAGTTCCACGAAGTGGGTTCCCGACGACCGGTGCTGGAAAACTCGAAACATTCTTGCAGCCCCCTTGGCAAACACTGGATGCCCTTGCGCATCCCGCCGCGCGGAAGGCTGGCATCCCTGCCCTCCGGATTTTCGACCCAAGCGGTCCGGCCTCGACATCGGCTCGACCGGCTCCCCCTCACGCAAGGGAGACTGGATCACGATTGTGTGACGTATTAACGAGAGAGTGAAGACTTGTACCAACTGTGACTCTGACAGAGGTGCAAATCAGACAGTACGCCGAATTCTGTAACGGTCGTTCGAATTGAGAAAACAAGTAATCCCGCAATCCCGGTACTGCCGCATCACCGCGCAGTCTGGCGTGCAATACGCACTCGAAGGCCGACCAGGATCAACTCCGGCTCAACATTTCAGACCGACGTGCAGCGCGACGACACCACCTGTCAGGTTGTGGACATCGACATGCCCGAAGCCGGCGGTCTTCATCATCGCCTTCAGCTCGGCCTGCCCGGGATGCATGCGGATCGACTCGGCCAGGTAGCGGTAGCTCTCGGCGTCGCCGGCCACCAGCTGGCCCAGCTTCGGCAGCACGCTGAAGGAGTACCAGTCGTAGACCTTCTCGAGCGGCGCGGCCACCTTGGAGAACTCCAGCACCATCAGCTTGCCGCCCGGCTTGAGCACCCGGCACATCTCGGCCAGCGCGACATCCTTGTGCGTCATGTTGCGCAGGCCGAAGGCGACCGAGACGATGTCGAAGCGCGCCTCCGGGAAGGGCAGCTTCTCGGCATCGCACAGCACCGTCGGCAGCACCAGCCCCTCGTCGACCAGCCGGTCGCGGCCGCGGCCGAGCATCGCCTCGTTGATGTCGGTGTGCACCACGCAGCCGCTGCGGCCGACCTTGCGCGCGAAGGCGCGGCTCAGGTCGCCGGTGCCGCCGGCGATGTCGAGCACCTGCTGGCCCTCGCGCGCACCCGAGACGGCCAGCGTGTAGGCCTTCCAGAGCCGGTGCATGCCGCCCGACATCAGGTCGTTCATCAGGTCGTAGCGGGCCGCGACCGAGTCGAACACGCCGCGCACCATGCGCGCCTTGCTCTGCTCGTCGACGGTCTTGAAGCCGAAATGGGTATCGCTCATGGGCAGGAAATCGGGTCGGGGAATTAGCAGCTTCCGTGCCTGACGGATCTCAGTGGCCGTGGGACGCGCAGGCACCACCGGCGCTCGCGGCGCCCTGCATCGGTGCATCGCGGTCGACGCCGGCCGCGCTCAGGCGATCGAGGTACTCCTGCCAGAGCTGCGCCTGGCGCATGCCCAGGTCGTGCAGCATCTCCCAGGTGTAGAGGCCGCTGTCGTGGCCGTCGCTGAAGACGGGCTGGATCGCGTAGTGGCCGACCAGCTGCAGGTCGACGACCTCGACCTCGCGCTTGCCGGTCTGCAGCACCTCCTGCCCGGGGCCGTGGCCGCGGACCTCGGCCGACGGCGAGTACACGCGCAGCAGTTCGTAGGGCAGACGGAAGGTCTGGCCGTCGTCGAAGCCGATCTCCAGCACGCGGGACTGCTGGTGCAGCGTCAGCGCGGTGGGCTGGGGCACGGAATGGGTCATGCGGGAAGGGTCCGGAAAAGGCGCGCCGGCAGCGGCGCGACCGGGAGGATCAGAGGCACCGCGGCGGCAGCCGACGGTGCAGGCGCCCCGATTATCCGCGACCGGCCGTGACGGCGGACATGACAAAGGTGAAGAGACGGGACAAGCGGGCCGGCGGGCCCGCCTGCAGGCACGACTCAGACCAGGACGCGCTCGATGCCGCCGGCATTGGCCCGCGCGACGTACTCCGGCATCCAGTTCTCGCCGAGGATGCGGCGTGCCATCTCGACGACGATGTAGTCGGCCTCGAGCAGGCCGTCCTTCAGGTCGTCGCCATAGCGCGACAGGCCCTGCAGGCAGCTCGGGCAGGAGGTCAGGATCTTCAGGTCGCCCTGGGCACCCTGCGCACGCAGCTGGCCTTCGGCCCTGCGGATCTCCTCTTCCTTGCGGAATCGGATCTGCGTCGAGATGTCGGGGCGGGTCACGCCCAGCGTGCCGGACTCGCCGCAGCAGCGCTCGGCCTTGACCACGCCGGGGCCGACCAGCGCCTTGACCGTCTTCATCGGGTCCTGCAGCTTCATCGGCGTGTGGCAGGGGTCGTGGTACATGAAGTTACCTTGTCCCTGCAGCGTGATGCCTTTTTCCAACAGATATTCGTGGATGTCGACGATGCGGCAGCCGGGGAAGATCTTGTCGAACTGGTAGCCCTGGAGCTGGTCGTAGCAGGTGCCGCACGAGACCACCACCGTCTTGATGTCGAGGTAGTTCAGCGTGTTGGCGACGCGGTGGAACAGCACGCGGTTGTCGGTGATCATCTGCTCGGCCTTGTCGAACTGGCCGGAGCCGCGCTGCGGATAGCCGCAGCACAGGTAGCCCGGCGGCAGCACCGTCTGCACGCCGGCGTGCCAGAGCATCGCCTGCGTGGCCAGGCCGACCTGGCTGAACAGCCGCTCCGAGCCGCAGCCGGGGAAGTAGAACACCGCCTCGGTCTCGGCGGTGGTCGCCTTCGGGTCGCGGATGATCGGCACGTAGTCGCGGTCCTCGATGTCGAGCAGCGCGCGCGCGGTCTTCTTCGGCAGGCCGCCGGGCATCTTCTTGTTGACGAAGTGGATGATCTGCTCCTTGATCGGAGCCGGTCCCACCGTCGCCGGCGGCGCGCTGGTCTGCTTCTTCGCGGCCAGCTTGAGCACGTCGTGCGCCAGGCGCTGCGCCTTCATGCCGACGCCCACCATCGCCGAGCGGGCGATCTTGATCGTCTCGGGGTTCGTGGCGTTGAGCATCAGCATCGCGGCGGCGTTGCCCGGCCGGAAGCTCTTCTTGCCCATCTTGCGCAGCAGGTTGCGCATGTTCATCGTCACGTCGCCGAAGTCGATCTTGACCGGGCACGGCGTGAAGCACTTGTGGCAGACGGTGCAGTGGTCGGCGACGTCCTCGAACTCCTCCCAGTGCTTGAGGCTGACGCCGCGGCGGGTCTGCTCCTCGTACAGGAAGGCCTCGATCAGCAGCGAGGTGCCCAGGATCTTGTTGCGCGGGCTGTAGAGCAGGTTGGCGCGCGGCACATGCGTGGCGCACACCGGCTTGCACTTGCCGCAGCGCAGGCAGTCCTTGACCGACGCGGCGATGTCGCCGATGTCGCTCTGCTGCATGATCAGCGACTCGTGCGTCATCAGGCCGAAGCTGGGCGTGTAGGCCTCGCTCAGGTCGGCCGAGCGGGTGTCGGTGCCCAGGTCGGTGACGCGGTCCTGCGGGCGCAGCAGCTTGCCCTTGTTGAAGCGCCCTTCCGGATCGATGCGCGCCTTGTAGGCGGCGAAGTTCGCCAGCTCGGCGTCGGTCAGGAACTCCAGCTTGGTGATGCCGATGCCGTGCTCGCCCGAGATCACGCCGCCCAGGCTGCGCGCCAGCACCATGATCCGCGCGACCGCCTCGTGCGCGGTCTGCAGCATCTCGTAGTTGTCGGAGTTCACCGGGATGTTGGTGTGCACGTTGCCGTCGCCGGCATGCATGTGCAGCGCCACCCAGGTGCGCCCGCGCAGCACTTCCTTGTGCATCTTCTTGCAGGCCTCGATGACCGGCACGAAGGCCGCGCCGGCGAAGAGCCGCTGCTGGAAGGCCTTGAGGATCTGCGTCTTCCACGACGCGCGCAGGCTGACGTCCTGGATCTGCTCGAAGAAGGTCCGCCCGGTGTCGGGCTGCACGACATCGAGGCCGTCGCGCCACTGCTGCCACTGCGCGCGGACCTCGCGGATCAGCGCCAGGGCCTGCTGCACGCGGTCCTCGAGCAGCTCGGCGCTCGGGATCTCGCTGGCATCGTCGGTCTTGCCCAGCGGCAGGTTGCCGCTCTGGAAGAAGGCCTCCAGCCGGTCGGCCAGCGCGATCTTGTTGCGCAGGGAGAGCTCGATGTTGATGCGCTCGATGCCCAGCGTGTACTCGCCCATGCGCTCGAGCGGGATCACCACGTCCTCGTTGACCTTGAACGCGTTGGTGTGCTTCGAGATCGCGGCGGTGCGCTTGCGGTCGAGCCAGAACTTCTTGCGCGCGTCGGCCGAGATGGCGACGAAGCCCTCGCCCGAGCGGCCGTTGGCCAGGCGCACCACCTCGCTGGTGGCGCGCGCGACCGCGTCCTCGTCGTCGCCGACGATGTCGCCGATCAGCACCATCTTGGGGAAGCCGCCGCGCTTGCTCTTGGTCGCGTAGCCGACCGCCTTCAGGTAGCGGTCGTCGAGATGCTCGAGGCCGGCCAGGATCGCGCCGCCCGGCTTCTTCATCTCGCCGAACATGAAGTCCTTGATCTCGACGATCGAGGGCACGCAGTCCTTCGGGTTGCCGAAGAACTCCAGGCAGACGGTGCGGGTGTGCGCCGGCATGCGGTGCACCACCCAGCGCGCCGAGGTGATCAGGCCGTCGCAGCCTTCCTTCTGGATGCCGGGCAGACCGGCGAGGAACTTGTCGGTGACATCCTTGCCCAGGCCTTCCTTGCGGAAGACGCGCCCCGGGATGTCGAGCCGCTCGGTGCGCTCGAGCGTGCGGCCCGAGGCATCGAAGTAGTTCAGCTCGAAGCGGGCGACCTCGACGTCGTGGATCTTGCCCAGGTTGTGGTCCAGGCGCACCACCTCGAGCCACTTGGCCTCGGGCGTGACCATGCGCCAGCTGGCCAGGTTGTCCAGCGCCGTGCCCCACAGCACCGCCTTCTTGCCGCCGGCGTTCATGGCGATGTTGCCGCCCACGCACGAGGCCTCGGCCGAGGTCGGATCGACCGCGAAGACATGGCCGCCGCGCTCGGCCGCATCGGCCACGCGCTGCGTGACGACGCCGGCGCCGGTCCAGATCGTCGGCACCTTGTGCGCGACGCCCGGCAGGTCGACGAACTCGACCTCGGTCATCTGCTCGAGCTTCTCGGTGTTGATGACCGCGCTCTTCCAGGTCAGCGGCACGGCGCCGCCGGTGTAGCCGGTGCCGCCCCCGCGCGGGATGATCGTCAGGCCGAGCTCGACGCAGCCGGCCACCAGCGCGGCCATCTCGGCCTCGGTGTCGGGCGTCAGCACGACGAAGGGGTACTCGACGCGCCAGTCGGTGGCGTCGGTGACGTGGGCCACGCGGCTCAGGCCGTCGAACTTCAGGTTGTCGGCGCGGGTGTGGCGGCCCAGCACCTTCTTCGTGCGCTGGCGCAGGTCGTGGACCTGGCGGAAGCGCTCGGCGAAGCGCTCGACCGCGCCGCGCGCCATCGCCATCAGCTCGCCGACCAGCGCGTCGCGCGCCGGATCGGCGCCGGGCGTGCGGCGCTTCTCGACCTCGGCGAGGCGGTGATGCAGAGCCTCGATGAGGTTCTCGCGCCGCTTCGGGTTGTCGATCAGGTCGTCTTCGAGGTAGGGATTGCGCTGCACGACCCAGATGTCGCCCAGCACCTCGTAGAGCATGCGTGCGGAGCGACCGGTGCGGCGCTCGCCGCGCAGCTGGTCGGCCAGCTCCCAGGCGCGCGCGCCCAGCAGGCGGATGATGATCTCGCGGTCGGAGAACGAGGTGTAGTTGTACGGAATCTCGCGCAGGCGCGGTTCGGCGTGGGCCGGATCGACGTCCTGACCGGGGGACTGGAGCAGCGGATTGGGGGGCAGCGGAGCGTTCATGGGGCCGCGAAGGCAGCAGCGCGAGGCGCGCGCAGGACCGGCAATGCTACCGCAGCGGGCCTTTTTCCCGCCGCGGCACGTCCTTTCCGGTCCCGAGACGGCGTGGATGCGCTGCCACGAAAAGCTGTCTTGACCCGGACATCGCCACGGCGCAATCTGGAGGCCGACCAGCACGAGGGATCCCGATGAACCTGCCCGACGACCCCATCAGCGACGACGAGGACACGACACCGACCCCGGCGCGGCCCTGGCCCTATCCGCTGTGGTTCGCGCACCGCGGCGCCGGCCGGCTGGCGCCGGAGAACACCCTGGCGGCGATGCGCGCCGGGGCCGGCCTGGGCTGGCGCGCCTTCGAGTGCGACGTGCGGCTGAGCGCCGACGGCGTGCCCTTCCTGCTGCACGACGACACGCTCGAGCGCACCACCGATGCCGCCGGCGCGGCGCTCGACCTGGGCTGGGCCGAGCTGTCGCGGCTCGACGCCGGCGGCTGGCACGGCCGGATCTTCGCCGGCGAGCCGCTGGCCAGCCTGGACGGCGTCGCCGCCTTCTGCCTGCGCAACAGCCACGCGCTGAACATCGAGCTGAAGGCCGCGGCCGGCGACGAGGAGCGCACCGGCCGGCAGGTCGCGCTGGAGGTGCGCCGCCTCTGGGGCGAGGCGGTGCACGACGAGCAGGCGATCTGGCCGCTGCTGAGCTCGTTCCGGCCGCAGGCGCTGGCGGCGGCCCGCGAGGTCGCGCCGGAGCTGCCGCGCGCGCTGCTGGTCGAGACGCTGTGGCCCGACTGCATCGACATCGCCGAGCGGCTGGGCTGCAGCGCGATGGTGCTCGCGCAGTCGCTGCTCACGCCGGAGCTGATCCGGCGGCTGCATCGCGACGGCCTGCGCGTGCTGGCCTACACCGTCAACGATCCCGGCCGCGCCGGCGAGCTGATCGACCTGGGCATCGACGGCCTGATCAGCGACGAGGTCGACCGCTTCGTGCCGGCCGACTGAGCGACCCCGGCCGGCGCGTGCCGCCGGTTTTTCGCGAACCGGCGCACCTTCTCAAGAGCCTTCCCGACGCCTCCGATATCGGCGAGGCGCGCTGCACGCGCGCCCCGCTCACGCATTCGCGACCGTCGAAAGGCTCTCCATGCCCGCCACCCTCTCCCCCCATGGTTCCACCGCCTCGTCGAGCGCTGCCCAGCCCGACCTGCCGCGGCTGAACGTCCACTATGTCCCGAGCCGCCTGCCGGCCGGCGTGGTCGTCGGACTGTGGGGCGACGCGGTGATGCGCCAGGACGACGGCGGCACGCATGCGCTGCAGCTCGGGGACGTGGTGCTGAAGGGCGACGTGCTGCTGACGCGACAGAACGGCGTCGTCGAGATCAGCCTGGGCGGGGACGCGGTGGCCACCAACGTGCGGCCCGTCACCTATCCGACGGGCGACGACGCGCTCGACCGCATCATCGCCAGCCTCGACAACGGCGAGCTCGAGATGGAGCCCGGAGCCGGCCTGGAGGGCGGCGGCGACGGCAGCCTGCAGCCGGGCATGATCGTCGACCGGGTCATCGAGATCGTCACGCCGCAGGAATACCAGTACGCCTACGACCGCACGCCCTCGTTCGTCGAGCCGGAGAGCGCCGACGGCACGCTCGGCACCGGCCTCGACCAGGGCGGAGGCACCGACACCGGCAGCGGGAACGGCGGCGAGGGCAGCCACCATGCGCAGGTCGGACTGGGCGGCCCCCCCAGCGTGATCGAAGGCCAGACCACCGGCTACACCGTCTCGCTCAGCCAGCCGGCAACCACCGACGTCACCGTCAAGCTCACCTATTCCGGCACGGCCACCGACGGCGGCGACTACACCGCCATCACCACGGTCACCATCCCCGCCGGCCAGAGCAGCATCACCTTCGACCTGAAGACCCTCGACGATGCCCTGGCCGAAGGAGCCGAGAGCGTCACCATCACGATCGGCGAGATCAGCGGCACGACCGCAGGGCAGACGATCACGATCGACCCGGCACACGCATCGGTCACGACCACGATCACCGACGACGTCGGCGACTCGGGCGGCGGCACGCCCGGCGCCGAGGACACCTGCCTGGTCTCGATCTCCGGCCCCGCCTCCGTCGTCGAGGGTGAACCGGCAACCGGCTACACCGTCAGCCTCAGCCAGCCGGCAGCCACCGACGTCACCGTCAAGCTCACCTATTCCGGCACGGCCACCGACGGCTCCGACTACACCGCCGTCACCACGGTCACCATCCCCGCCGGCCAGAGCAGCGTCACCTTCGATCTGAAGACCCTCGACGACGCGCTGGCCGAAGGCGCCGAGACCATCACCATCTCGGTCGGCGACATCACCGGCGGCGGCTTCGAGGCCATCGCGGCCGATCCGGCTCAGGGCTCGGTCACGACCACGATCACCGACGACGTCGGCGGTGGTGGCGGCGGCACGCCGGGCGCCGAGGACACCTGCCTGGTCTCGATCTCCGGCCCCGCCTCCGTCATCGAGGGTGAACCGGCAACCGGCTACACCGTCTCGCTCAGCCAGCCGGCAGCCACCGACGTCACCGTCAAGCTCACCTATTCCGGCACCGCCACCGACGGCTCCGACTACACCGCCATCACCACGGTCACCGTCCCCGCCGGCCAGAGCAGCGTCACCTTCGATCTGAAGACCATCGACGACGCGCTGGCTGAAGGCTCCGAGACCATCACCATCTCGGTCGGCGACATCACCGGCGGCGGCTTCGAAGCCATCGCGGCCGATCCGGCTCAGGGCTCGGTGACCACGACGATTACCGATGATGTCGGAGGCAGTGGCGGTGGCACGCCGGGCGGCGAAGACACTTGCCTCGTCTCAATATCCGGCCCGGCCGCCGGCTCCATCACCGAAGGCGAGTCCGGCTCCTACACCGTCTCGCTCAGCCAGCCGGCAGCCACCGACGTCACCGTCAAGCTCACCTATTCCGGCACGGCCACCGACGGCAGCGACTACACCGCCGTCACCACGGTCACCATTCCCGCGGGACAGAGCAGCGTCACCTTCGATCTGAAGACGATCGACGATGCCCTGGCTGAAGGTTCCGAGACCATCACCATCTCGGTCGGCGACATCACCGGTGGCGGCTTCGAAGCCATCGCGGCCGATCCGGCTCAGGGCTCGGTCACGACCACGATCACCGACGACGTCGGCGGCTCGGGCGGTGGCACGCCGGGCAGCGAGGACACCTGCCTGGTGTCGATTGCAGGCCCGGCCGCCGGCTCCATCACCGAAGGCGAGTCCGGCTCCTACACCGTCTCGCTCAGCCAGCCGGCAACCACCGACGTCACCGTCAAGCTCACCTACTCCGGCACCGCCACCGACGGCTCCGACTACACCGCCGTCACCACGGTCACCATCCCCGCCGGCCAGAGCAGCATCACCTTCGATCTGAAGACGATCGACGACGCCCTGGCTGAAGGCTCCGAAACCATCACCGTCTCGGTCGGCGACATCACTGGCGGAGGCTTCGAGACCGTCGCGGCCGATCCGGCTCAGGGCTCGGTCACGACCACGATCACCGACGACATAGGCGGCTCGGGCGGTGGCACGCCGGGCAGCGAGGACACCTGCCTGGTGTCGATTTCCGGCCCCGCCTCCGTCGTCGAGGGCGAGCCGGCAACCGGCTACACCGTCAGCCTCAGCCAGCCGGCAACCACCGACGTCACCGTCAAGCTCACCTATTCCGGCACGGCCACCGACGGCTCCGACTACACCGCCGTCACCACGGTCACCATCCCCGCCGGCCAGAGCAGCATCACCTTCGATCTGAAGACCATCGACGACGCGCTGGCCGAAGGCGCCGAAACCATCACCATCTCGGTCGGCGACATCACCGGCGGCGGCTTCGAGGCCATCGCGGCTGATCCGGCTCAGGGCTCGGTGACCACGACGATTACCGATGATGTCGGAGGCAGTGGCGGTGGCACGCCGGGCAGCGAGGACACCTGCCTGGTGTCGATCGCAGGCCCCGCCTCCGTCGTCGAGGGTGAGCCAGCAACCGGCTACACCGTCAGCCTCAGCCAACCCGCAGCCACCGACGTCACCGTCAAGCTCACCTATTCCGGCACCGCCGCCGACGGCAGCGACTACACCGCCGTCACCACGGTCACCATCCCCGCCGGCCAGAGCAGCATCACCTTCGATCTGAAGACCATCGACGATGCCCTGGCCGAAGGCTCCGAGACCATCACCGTCTCGGTCGGCGACATCACCGGCGGCGGCTTCGAGGCCATCGCAACCGATCCGGCTCATGGTTCGGTCTCGACCACGATCACCGACGACATCGGCGGCTCGGGCGGTGGCACGCCCGGCGCCGAGGACACCTGCCTCGTCTCGATCTCCGGCCCGACCTCCGTCGTCGAAGGTGAGCCGGCGACCGGCTACACCGTCAGCCTCAGCCAGCCGGCAACTACCAACGTCACCGTCAAGCTCACCTATTCCGGCACCGCCACCGACGGCAGCGACTACACCGCCGTCACCACGGTCACCGTCCCCGCCGGCCAGAGCAGCGTCACCTTCGATCTGAAGACCCTCGACGACGCGCAGGCCGAAGGCTCCGAGACCATCACGATCTCGGTCGGCGACATCACCGGCGGCGGCTTCGAAGCCGTCGCGGCCGATCCGGCTCAGGGCTCGGTCACGACCACGATCACCGACGACGTCGGCGGTGGTGGCGGTGGCACGCCGGGCGCCGAGGATACCTGCCTGGTGTCGATTGCAGGCCCGGCCGCCGGCTCCATCACCGAAGGCGAGTCCGGCTCCTACACCGTCAGCCTCAGCCAGCCGGCAGCCACCGACGTCACCGTCAAGCTCACCTATTCCGGCACCGCCACCGACGGCTCCGACTACACCGCCGTCACCACGGTCACCGTCCCCGCCGGCCAGAGCAGCGTCACCTTCGATCTGAAGACCATCGACGATGCCCTGGCCGAAGGTTCCGAGACCATCACCATCTCGGTCGGCGACATCACCGGCGGCGGCTTCGAGGCCATCGCGGCCGATCCGACTCATGGCTCGGTCACGACCACGATCACCGACGACGTCGGCGGTGGTGGCGGCACGCCGGGCGCCGAGGATACCTGCCTGGTGTCGATTGCAGGCCCGGCCGCCGGCTCCATCACCGAAGGCGAGTCCGGCTCCTACACCGTCTCGCTCAGCCAACCTGCAGCCACCGACGTCACCGTCAAGCTCACCTATTCCGGCACCGCCACCGACGGCTCCGACTACACCGCCGTCACCACGGTCACCATTCCCGCGGGACAGAGCAGCGTCACCTTCGATCTGAAGACCCTCGACGACGCCTTGGCTGAAGGCTCCGAAACCATCACCGTCTCGGTCGGCGACATCACCGGCGGCGGCTTCGAAGCCGTCGCGGCCGATCCGGCTCAGGGCTCGGTGACCACGACGATCACCGACGACGTCGGCGGCTCGGGCGGTGGCACGCCGGGCGCCGAGGACACCTGCCTCGTCTCGATCGCAGGCCCGACCTCCGTCGTCGAGGGTGAACCGGCAACCAGCTACACCGTCTCGCTCAGCCAGCCGGCAGCCACCGACGTCACCGTCAAGCTCACCTATTCCGGCACCGCTACCGACGGCTCCGACTACACCGCCATCACCACGGTCACCGTCCCCGCCGGCCAGAGCAGCGCCACCTTCGATCTGAAGACCCTCGACGACGCGCTGGCCGAAGGCGCCGAGACCATCACCGTCTCGGTCGGCGACATCACCGGCGGCGGCTTCGAGGCCATCGCGGCCGATCCGGCTCAGGGCTCGGTCACGACCACGATCACCGACGACGTCGGCGGTGGTGGCGGTGGCACGCCGGGCGCTGAGGACACCTGCCTCGTCTCGATCTCCGGCCCCGCCTCCGTCGTCGAGGGTGAACCGGCAACCGGCTACACCGTCAGCCTCAGCCAGCCGGCAGCCACCGACGTCACCGTCAAGCTCACCTATTCCGGCACCGCCACCGACGGCAGCGACTACACCGCCGTCACCACGGTCACCATCCCCGCCGGCCAGAGCAGCGTCACCTTCGATCTGAAGACCATCGACGATGCTCTGGCCGAAGGCGCCGAGACCATCACGATCTCGGTCGGCGACATCACCGGCGGCGGCTTCGAGGCCATCGCGGCCGATCCGGCTCAGGGCTCGGTGACCACGACGATTACCGATGATGTCGGAGGCAGTGGCGGTGGCACGCCGGGCGGCGAGGACACCTGCCTGGTGTCGATTGCAGGCCCGGCCGCCGGCTCCATCACCGAAGGCGAGTCCGGTTCCTACACCGTCTCGCTCAGCCAGCCGGCAGCCACCGACGTCACCGTCAAGCTCACCTATTCCGGCACCGCCGCCGACGGCAGCGACTACACCGCCGTCACCACGGTCACCGTCCCCGCAGGCCAGAGCAGCGTCACCTTCGATCTGAAGACCATCGACGACGCCCTGGCCGAAGGCGCCGAAACCATCACCATCTCGGTCGGCGACATCACCGGTGGCGGCTTCGAGGCCATCGCGGCTGATCCGGCTCATGGGTCGGTCACGACCACGATCACCGACGACGTCGGCGGTGGTAGCGGTGGCACGCCGGGCAGCGAGGACACTTGCCTGGTGTCGATCACGGGGCCGGGCGAGGTCGTCGAAGGTCAGGTGGCGGAAGGCTATGTCGTCAGTCTCAGCCAGCCGTCGGCGCAGGGTGTCGTCGTCGGGCTGAGCTACTCGGGCACGGCGGTCGACGGCAGCGACTTCGTGCGGGTGGCCTCGATCACGATTGCGGCGGGGCAGACGCAGGCCACGTTCTCGATCTCGACGCTCGACGATGCGCTCGCCGAGGGCGCGGAGCAGTTCACCGTCGCGATCGCGCGGATCGGCGCGCCGGGCTCCGAGGCGACCGCGGTCGATCCGGCGCACGGCGCGGTGACCACCACCCTCATCGACGACGTCGGCGGCAGCGGTGGCGGCACGCCCGGTGCCGAGGACACCTGCCTCGTCTCGATCTCCGGTCCCGGCGAGGTCGTCGAGGGCGAGGTGGCCGGCGGCTACACCGTCTCGCTGACGCAGCCCGCGCAGACCGACGTGACGGTGCGCCTGGTCTGCTCGGGCACCGCCTCCGCCGGCACCGACTTCATCCAGGTCGCCAGCGTGACCATCCCCGCCGGCCAGAGCCAGGCCAGCTTCGACCTCAAGACCCTCGACGACGCGCTGGCCGAGGGCACCGAGACGATCACGCTGACGCTGGGCACGATCAGCGGCGGCGGCTTCGAGGCCATTGCCGGCGATCCGGCGCGGGCCTCGGTCACCACGCTGCTGCACGACGACGCCGGCCCCTCGGGCCCCGGCACGCCCGGCGCCGAGGACACCTGCCTGGTGTCGATCTCCGGCCCGACCACCGTGGTCGAGGGCGAGACCGCCGGCGGCTACACCGTCTCGCTCAGCCAGCCCGCGGCCACCGACGTCACCGTCAAGCTCGCCTACACCGGCACCGCCACCGACGGCTCCGACTACTCGGCTGTCACCACGGTCACCATCCCTGCCGGACAGAGCAGCGTCGCCTTCGACCTGAAGACCCTCGACGACGCGCTGGCCGAGGGCAAGGAGACCCTCACCGTCTCGGTCGGCGAGATCTCCGGCGGCGGCTTCGAGGCCATCGTCGTGCATCCGCTCGAGCGCAGCGTGACGACGACGCTGCTGGACGACGCCGGCCCCTTCGGCCCCGGCACGCCCGGCGCCGAGGACACCTGCCTGGTGTCGATCACCGGCCCGGCCGCGGTCGCCGAGGGTGCGGTCGCCAGCGGCTACACCGTCACGCTCAGCCAGGCGGCCATCACCGACGTGGTGATCCGGCTGAACTACGGCGGCAGCGCCAGCGCCGGCAGCGACTTCGCGCCGGTAGCCTCGGTGACGATTCCCGCCGGCAGCCGCAGCGCCAGCTTCGACCTGCCCACCGCCGCCGACGGCGTGGCCGAGGGCGGCGAGCAGATCACCGTCACGCTGGGCACGATCTCCGGCGGCGGCTTCGAGGTGCTGCGCGGCGACCCCGGCGCCTTCTCGGTCACGACGCAGATCGCCGACGGCAACAGCGCGCCGGTGCTGCAGGCCGACCGCGCCGTCACGCCGGAGGACACCGCCGTCAGCGGCAACCTGCTCGCCAACGACCGCGACGCGGACGGCGACACGCTCACCGTCACCCATTTCACCTGGAACGACCAGAGCTTCACGGCCGGCAGCAGCGCGACGATCGCCGGCGTGGGCACGCTGACGGTGGGCAGCGACGGGCAGTTCCTGTTCACGCCGGCCAAGGACTACGCCGGCGCGGTGCCCGCGGCCAGCTGCACCGTCAGCGACGGCCACGGCCATGCCGCGGTCTCGACGCTGACGCTGGCGATCACGCCGGTGGACGACGCGCCGGTGCTGCGCGGCGGCACCGCCCTGCTCAGCGAGGAGGGCCTGCCCGGCGGCCGGCCGGAGACCGGCGATCCGGTCACGACCTGCGCGACCGGACGGCTGCAGTTCAGCGACGTCGACAGCAGCACGCTGTCGTTCACGCTGGGCGCGCCCTCGGGCCTGTACTCGAGCGGCGGCGTGGCGCTGAGCTGGAGCGGCGACGGCTCGGCCGCGCACCCGCTGGTGGGCAGCGCGGGCGGCCAGCCGGTGCTGAGCGCGACGATCGACGCCGAGGGTCGCTACACCGTGACGCTGCACGCGCCGCTCGACCACCCGGTGCGCGGCAGCGAGGACCTGCTGACGCTGTCGCTGGGCGTGCAGGTCAGCGACGGCCACTCGAGCAGCAGCGCCACGATCGACGTCGGCGTGCGCGACGATTCACCCGTGCCGCTGTGCGTGGCCCGCTGCGCCGACCTGAGCCTGGTGCAGACCAATCTGCTGGTCACGCTCGACGTGTCGGGCTCGATGTCGACGCGCGACGGCATCGACGGCCAGACCCGGCTGCAGAGCGCGATCGCCTCGATCGAGAAGCTGATCGACAGCTACGCCGAGCACGGCGACGTGATGGTGCGGCTGGTGACCTTCTCGACCGGCGCCAGCGAGCGCGGCGCCTGCTGGATGACGGCCGACCAGGCGCGCTCGGCGCTGCACTGCCTGAGCGCCGGCGGCAACACCAACTACGACGCGGCGCTGGACGCGGCGCGCGGCGCCTTCGACGATCCGGGGCGGCTGGTCGACGGGCAGAGCGTCGCCTACTTCTTCTCCGACGGACGGCCGAACCTGCCCACGAGCGACGTCGGCATCGACGCGGCGGAGCAGAAGACCTGGGAGAGCTTCCTCGACAGCCACGACATCCGCTCCTACGCGATCGGCCTGGGCTGCGACGTGCCGGTCTCGGCGCTGGCGCCGGTCGCCCACGACGGCGTCGACCACAACGACAGCATCTCGCCGCTGCTGGTCACCCGCTTCGAGCAGCTCGACGCGGCGCTGGCGCAGACGGTGGCCGACCCGGTCCAGGGCGATCTGGTGGCCGGCGGCCTCGATCACGCCGCCGGCGCCGACGGCGGCCACCTGAGCGCGCTGATCGTCGACGGCGTGCAGCACCGCTGGGATCCGGCCACCAGCGCCTCCGACACCGTCACGGTGCGCACCGCCAGCGGCGGCGAGTTCACCTTCAACATGGAGAACGGCCACTACAGCTACCAGCCGCCGGCCGGCGCCTCGCACGACTACCAGGAGAAGATCGGCTTCGTGCTGACGGATGCCGACGGCGACAGCCGCACGGGTTCGCTGACGCTGGGCATCGACGTCGACGGCAACGGCCACTGCGACGTGCAGTGCGCTCCCGCCACGTCCTGCCTGGTCCCCGACACCTCGGGCTGCCTGACCGGCAGCATCCTGAACTGGTCGCTGGCCGATCCCTGCAGCCACGACGGCCTCACGACGACCGATGCGACCCACACCACGTCGACGGGCAGCTGCAGCAGCGGCGGCACCACCGACACGCTGCACTGCGGCGACCTGCTGACCCAGGCCGCGGACCTGCTCGCGCAGTGGAGCAGCGGCGGCGGCACGGGCGGCAGCTGCACCAGCGCACCAGCCCCGACCTGCGCACCGGCTCCGGCGCCCGCGGACTGCTCGGGCGTGCTGTCGAGCGCCGAGCAGCTGCTGGCGCAGACGCTGATCCGTCAGGCCAGCGACACCAGCAGCCACTGCGGGCCCTGAGCCGGGCCACGCCGATGGTCTGCGCCGACGCTCAGCTGCGGTAGTCGGCGTTGATCGTCACGTAGTCGTGCGAGAGGTCGCAGGTCCAGACGGTGGCCTGCGCGTCGCCGCGGTTCAGGCCGACGCGGATGGTGATCTCGGCCTGCTTCATGACGCGCTGGCCGTCTTCCTCGCGGTACTCGGGGCGGCGGCCGCCCTGGTGGACCACATGCACGTCGTCGAGGTGCAGGTCGATCAGGGTCTGGTCGAGGTCGTCGATGCCGGCATAGCCCACCGCCGCCAGGATGCGGCCCAGGTTCGGGTCGCTGGCGAAGAAGGCCGTCTTGACCAGCGGCGAGTGCGCGATGGCGTAGGCGGCCTGCAGGCACTCGGCCTCGGTGCGGCCGCCCTCGATGGTGACGGCGATGAACTTGGTCGCGCCCTCGCCGTCGCGCACGATCGCCTGCGCGAGCTGCTGCGACACCGCCACGACGGCGTCGCGCAGCGCCCGGCCCTCGGCCGAATCCAGCGCGGCGATCGTCTCGTTGCCGGCCTGGTGGGTGGCGATCAGCACGAACGAGTCGTTGGTGGACGTATCGCCGTCGATGGTGATGCGGTTGAAGCTGAGGTTGGCCGCCTCGGTGACCAGCGGCTGCAGCAGCGCCGGGTCGATCGCCGCGTCGGTGGCGACGAAGCCCAGCATCGTGGCCATGTTCGGACGGATCATGCCCGCGCCCTTGCTGATGCCGGTGACGGTGACCGTCCTGCCACCGATCGTGACCTGGCGCGACGCGGCCTTGGGCAGCGTGTCGGTGGTCATGATCGCCTCTGCGGCGACCGCCCAGTTGTCGGCCTTCGCGTCGGCCAGCGCGGCGGGCAGGCCGGCCTGGATGCGGTCGCTGGGCAGCGTCTCCATGATGACGCCGGTCGAGAACGGCAGGATCTCCTCGGGCGCGATCTCCAGCGCATTGGCCAGCGCCAGGCACACGGCGCGCGCGCGCACCAGGCCGTCGTCGCCGGTGCCGGCGTTGGCGTTGCCGGTGTTGATGACGATCGCGCGCTTGGCCGGACCGGCGGCGAGGTGCTCGCGGCAGATCTGCACCGGCGCGGCGCAGAAGCGGTTCTTCGTGAACACGCCGGCGACGCTGGAGCCCGGAGCGAGCGTGATGACGGTCAGGTCACGCCGGTTGGCCTTGCGCACGCCGGCCATGGCGATGCCGAGCTGCACGCCGGCGACCGGGTGCAGGTCCTGGGGATTCGGAGCGGAGAGATTGACGGGCATGGCAGTCGGACGGTGGGCAGATGAGGAGGGATTCAGGCCACGGCCGGATCGGAATCGGCACGGGCCCGGCGCGCGGGCATTGTAGGCAGCCGATCCGGCACCGGATCGCCGGCCAGGCGCGCCAGCAGATGGTGGTCGCACAGCAGGCCGCGGCCGTCGCGCTCGACCTGGCGCATCAGGCCCTCGCGCAGCATGCCCAGGCTCTCGGCGAAGGCCAGCGAGCGGGTGTTGCGCACGTCGCACCAGACCTCGATGCGCACCATGCCCTGGCGCCAGGCCCAGTCCATCAGCGTCAGCGCCGCATCGCGCATCAGGCCGCGGCCGCGCTGGCGGGTGCAGCCGACGAAACCGATCTGGCAGCGCGGCACGCCGAAGTCGACGCTGTGCAGGTCGACGCAGCCGACGTAGGTGCTGGTGTCGTACTCGAAGGCCAGGTAGCTGACGCCCTCGCCTTCCGACAGGATCCACTCGCGGGTGCTCTCGCAGTGGTGGCGCGCGGCCTCCTCGTCCCAGTGCTGGTGGCCCCAGGCGATGTAGTCGAGCTCGGGCATCGAGCGGCGCACGCTGGCGTAGAGCGCCGGCGCATGGCGGACATGGATCTTCTCGAGCCGCAGGCGGCGGCCCGGCAGGATTTCCGGGCTGTGGCGAAAGGTGTCTGGGGTCATGGGCGACGGTCCTGCTGTCGGAAAGGAGAGCCGGGAAGGCACCGGCCTGACACGATGAACAACGCGGAGAAAGCGACAAGGGGCCCGCGGGCCCCCTGTTCTCGGACTCGTCTGACCGACCGGGCGAGGATCAGGTCAGCTTGCCGTGACACAGCTTGAAGCGCTTGCCGCTGCCGCAGGGACACGGATCGTTGCGGCCGACACGCTGCATCAGGTGCTCGGGCAGCGGCCGGGACGCCGGATCGGCCTCGCCGGCCGGATCCTCGGACACGCTGCCATCCTCGTTCGGATGGGTGTAGGTGACGTTGTCGAGGTGTTCGGCCTCGGACTCGATCGCCCCGGCCGCACGCGCGGCCTCTTCCTGGGACTGGATGCGCACCGTCAGCAGCAGACGGCTGACTTCCATTTTTACCACATCAAGCATCTGGCTGAAGAGCTCGAAGGCCTCGCGCTTGTATTCCTGCTTCGGGTTCTTCTGCGCATAGCCGCGCAGGTGGATGCCCTGGCGCAGGTAGTCGAGCGAGGCGAGATGCTCGCGCCAGTGGGTGTCGATGGCCTGCAGCAGCACCATGCGGCCGAAGTTGTTGAACTGATCCTCGCCGACCAGCGCGACCTTGGCCTGGTAGGACGCCTCGGCGGCGGCGATGACGCGCTCGACGATCTCGGCGTCGTCGATCTCCTGGCTGGACTCGACCAGGCCCTTCAGGCCGATCTCGAGCTGCCATTCCTCGGCCAGCGCCTTCTCGAGGCCGTCGAGGTCCCACTGCTCCTCGACGCTCTCGGCCGGCACGAAGGCGCGCACCACGTCGGTCAGCGCGCCGCGGCGCAGGTGCGCGAGCTGCGCGGCGATCTCGGTCTGCTCGAGCAGCTCGTTGCGCTGCTGGTAGATGACCTTGCGCTGGTCGTTGGAGACGTCGTCGTACTCGAGCAGCTGCTTGCGCATGTCGAAGTTGCGCCCCTCGACCTTGCGCTGCGCGCTCTCGATCGAGCGGGTGACGATGCCGGCCTCGATCGCCTCGCCCTCGGGCATCTTCAGGCGGTCCATGATCGCCTTGACCCGGTCGCCGGCGAAGATGCGCATCAGCGGATCCTCCAGCGACAGGTAGAAGCGCGAGGAGCCCGGGTCGCCCTGGCGGCCGGCGCGGCCGCGCAGCTGGTTGTCGATGCGGCGGCTCTCGTGGCGCTCGGTGGCGACGATGCGCAGGCCGCCGAGCTGGCGCACCTTCTCGTGCAGCTCCTTCCACTCGGCGCGCAGCTGGTCGATGCGCGCGGCCCTGTCGGCCTCGGACAGCGACTCGTCGGCCTCGATGGCCTGCAGCGGCTTCTCGATGTTGCCGCCCAGCACGATGTCGGTGCCGCGGCCGGCCATGTTGGTGGCGATCGTGATCATCTTCGGCCGACCGGCCTGGGCGATGATGTCGGCCTCGCGGGCGTGCTGCTTGGCGTTGAGCACCTGGTGCGGCAGCCCGGCCTTCTCGAGCAGCACCGCGACCTGCTCGGAGTTCTCGATCGAGGTCGTGCCCACCAGCACCGGCTGACCGCGCTCGAAGCAGTCGCGGATGTCGGCGACCACCGCGTCGTACTTCTCCTTGTCGGTCTTGTAGACCAGGTCGAGCTCGTCCTTGCGGATCATCGGCCGGTTCGGCGGGATCACCACGGTCTCCAGACCGTAGATCTCCTGGAACTCGTAGGCCTCGGTGTCGGCCGTGCCGGTCATGCCGCCGAGCTTGGCGTACATGCGGAAGTAGTTCTGGAAGGTGATCGAGGCCAGCGTCTGGTTCTCGGCCTGGATCTTCACGCCTTCCTTGGCCTCGACCGCCTGGTGCAGGCCGTCGGACCAGCGCCGTCCGCTCATCAGGCGGCCGGTAAACTCGTCGACGATGACGACCTCGCCGTTCTGCACGACGTAGTGCTGGTCGCGGTTGAACAGGTGGTGCGCGCGCAGCGAGGCGTAGAGGTGGTGCACCAGCGTGATGTTGGCCGCGTCGTACAGCGACGCGCCCGGCACGATCAGGCCCGCCTCGGCCAGCAGCTGCTCGGCCTTCTCGTGGCCGGCCTCGGTCAGGAAGACCTGGTGCGTCTTCTCGTCGGCGGTGAAGTCGCCCGGCTCGATCACGCCCTCGCCGGTGCGCGGATCGGCCTCGCCGATCTGCTTCTTCAGGAAGGGTACGACCGCATTGATGCGCAGGTACAGGTCGGTGCGGTCGTCGGCCTGGCCGGAGATGATCAGCGGCGTGCGCGCCTCGTCGATCAGGATCGAGTCCACCTCGTCGACGATGGCGTAGTTCAGCGGCCGCTGCACGCGGTCCGCCGTCTCGTAGACCATGTTGTCGCGCAGGTAGTCGAAACCGAACTCGTTGTTCGTGCCGTAGGTGATGTCGGCGGCGTAGGCGGCCTGCTTGGCCTCGCGCGGCATGTTCGGCAGGTTCACGCCGACGCTCATGCCCAGGAAGCCGTACAGCTTCGCCATCGTCGCCGCGTCGCGGCTGGCCAGGTAGTCGTTGACCGTCACGACATGCACGCCCTTGCCCGACAGCGCGTTCAGGTAGACGGGCAGCGTCGCCATCAGCGTCTTGCCTTCGCCGGTGCGCATCTCGGCGATCTTGCCGTTGTGCAGCGTCATGCCGCCGATGAGCTGCACGTCGAAGTGGCGCATCTTCAGCACGCGCTTGCCGGCCTCGCGCACGGTGGCGAAGGCCTCGGGCAGCAGGTCGTCGAGCGAGGTGCCGCCGGCGACGCGCTGGCGCAGCTCGTCGGTCTTGCCGCGCAGCTCCTCATCGCTGAGCTTCTCGAACTGCGGCTCGAGTGCATTGATGCGCTCGACCACACGCCGGTACTGCTTGAGCAGGCGGTCATTGCGGCTGCCGAAAATCTGGGTCAGGAGCTTGGGCAACATGAACGGGGACGTGCGCGACGCGAGCAGGGGACTCCGCGGCGGTTCAGCCCTTGCCGCAGGATCCGGGAACAAGGTGGGTGAGGTGCGGCCGTGTGAGTTCAGCAGCGCGGCAGGCCAGGCCGGCGCGCCGCTGTGGCGCGCCCTCGGACGACGGAAACAGTTTTCGAGTTTATATCACCGGCCTCTGGCGGCTTTCCTGAGGGGCGCCGCCGCGGGCGCGAGCAGCGCGGCGCGCTCGGCCGCATCGAGGCTTTCGCCACGCGCCAGGAAGCGCGCCGGGTCCTGCGGCGCGCCGTCGAGCAGCACCTCGAAGTGCAGGTGCGGGCCGGTGGAGCGGCCGGAGTTGCCCACCAGCGCGACCTGCTGGCCGCGGCGCACCAGCTCGCCCGGGCGCACCAGGATCTGCGAGGTGTGGCCGTAGCGGGTGACCAGGCCGTTGCCGTGGTCGATCAGCAGCGCCAGCCCGTAGGCGCCGTCGGGCTGGGCCTCGGTGACGCGCCCGCCGGCGGCGGCGTGGATCGGCGTGCCGACCGGGGCGGGAAAGTCCAGCCCGGTGTGCAGCGCGGTGCGTCCGTTGAACGGGTCGATGCGGAAGCCGAAGCCCGAGCCGATCCCGGAGTCGACCGGCCGCACGCTGGGCACCAGCATCATCTCCAGCCGGCTCGACAGCAGGCGCGACTCGGCCAGCACGAACAGGTCGGACTGGCGATCGGCCTGGGCATCGAGCTGCTGCATCAGCGCCTCGAGCCGGCCGGCGCCATCGGCCGGCACCGGCACCGGTGCCGGCACGAAGGGGCCGCCCCGGGGCGACGGCCGCGCGGGCGCGGACGCCGCGCCCCCCGCCGAGGCGGCCTTCGCGGCCTCGTCGAGCGCACGCAGCTCCTCGGCCTTGATGCCCGCCAGGCCCGAGACACGCTCGCCGACCGCCTCGATCTTCAGCAGCTTGGCCTGCAGCTCGCCGACCTTCTGCGCCATCGCGTCGACGTTCTCGCGCAGGTAGCGCTCGCGCTGCACCGCGTCGCGGCCGATGACCGGGCCGACGATCTGGCTGACCACCGGCCAGCCCTCGCGCACCGCCTTCAGAAACACGAAGTGGTAGACCGTGCCCGACAGCAGCAGCATCGCGAGGACCGCCCCGGCGAGGATCAGCCACAATTGCAGCGGCCGCAGGTGCAGCGAGCGCGTGCGGGCCAGTCCGCCATGGGTGATCAGGATATCCATCGTCGCTTCGTTCCTCGCCCCGCGCCGGGCGCGTCGGTTTCCGTGCCGGACCCGCTGCCGCTGCAGCGGGCACTGGACCAGTGCGAGCCGTTGCTGAGGCTCCAGCAGCGGCTGGCGCAGGCCAGCGCGCGCATGGATGCGGTGCGTCCGCTGCTGCCCGCCGCGCTGGCCAGGCATGTGCGCTCCGGCCCCGCCGACGACGAGGGATGGACGCTGCTGGCGGGCAATCCCGCCGTCGCGGCCAAGCTCAGGCAGCTCCAGCCTCGTCTCGAGGCGGTGCTGCGGCAGAAAGGTTTCCAGCGTAGCGGCATCCGGATCCGGGTTCAATCGGCGCCATCTTCGTGACGTCGTTCACACCCCCGCAGGCGCGGGGGCACCGGATCGGCATTGTGCGCAAATCCTCGCGCACCTCGTTTCGCGGGCCTTGCCGCCGGCTGAAGCCGGCCGGCAGGCGCCCGGTCCGGACCCGGACGGGCCGGGCTTGTATGTTTCAGACCAGACCAGCGCGGTAGAGTCTGAACGCCGTTGAGGCGGCCAGACCGGACCGTGCAGCCTGGTGGCGGCTTGGGCCTTG
>NZ_JABSNM010000004.1 GCF_013294065.1 Sphaerotilus uruguayifluvii | reverse complement strand
TCTCCGCAAACCGCTCTCGGCTGATGTCACTCGCGTAGGCTTTTCTCGTCGGCATCCCCGCATTTTCAGGGCAGTCGGGATCGTGAACACGCTCTGAGCCAGCGCTTCCACTCGTCGAGGGTGATGAGCCTGATCGACTGGCCGCTGCTGATCCTGTTCATGGGCCTGTTCGTCGTCAACCAAGCGCTGGAACAGACCGGGCTCACCCGTCAGGCGGTGGCCTGGCTGGGGACGCAGGGCGTGGATCTGGCCGAGCCGGCCACGCTCTTCGTCGCCATCCTGGGCCTGAGCAACCTGGTGTCGAACGTGCCGGCGGTGATGGTGCTGATGCCGCTCGCCCAAGGGGAGCACGTCGGCGTGACGCTGGCGCTGGTCAGCACGATGGCGGGCAATCTGCTGATCGTCGGCTCGATCGCCAACCTCATCGTGGTGGACGCCGCCGCGCGCTGCGGCATCACGATCGACTGGCGCCGCCACGCGCGCACCGGCGTGCCGGTGACGCTCGTGACGCTGGCGGTGGTGGCGGGCTGGCTGGCGCTGCGGTGGCACGCAGGGATCTGACCGTGTGATGATGTGGTTTCAGATGCCCTGATCTTTTGGCATCCTGCACGCATGCTGACACCCCAGGAACTCGAATCCCTGCTGACTGACCTCGAATCCGACCGGATCGAGCGGACCACGTCCATCAGCAACACCGACAAGTTCGCCGAAGCCATCTGCGCCTTCGCCAACGACTACCCGAACCACCGCACGCCCGGCTACCTGCTGATCGGCGTGCGCGACGATGGGGCGCTCGACGGCTTGCAGGTGACGGATCTGCTGCTGCGCAACCTGGCCGGCATCCGGGCGGATGGCAACGTGCTGCCGCCGCCTGCCATGAGCGTCGCCAAGTTCAGCCTGCCCGGCGGTGATGTGGCGGTGGTCGAGGTGCAGCCGTCCAGCGTGCCACCGGTGCGCTACAAGGGCAAGGTCCACATTCGCGTCGGTCCGCGCAAGGCGGTCGCCAACGAGCAGGAGGAGCGTGTCCTGTCGGAGCGGCGCTCCGCGCTGGTGACCACCTTCGACATCCATCCGGTGCGCGAGGCGGTCCTGGGCGATCTCAGCCACCGGCTGTTCGAGGACTACCGCGCGCTGACCGTCAATCCGGATGTCATTGCTGCCAACCACCGCAGCACCGAAGAAAAGTATGCCTCGCTGCGCTGCTTCGACCTGATCGCGCACTGCCCGACCGTGGCCGGCATCCTGCTGTTCGGCAAGAACCCGCGCTATTTCCTGCCCGGGGCGTATGTCCAGTTCGTGCGCTTTCCCGGTACGACGATGACCGAGCTGCCTATCGATCAGAAGGAGATCGATGGCGACCTGCGTACGGTCATTGAGGCGCTGCGGGCGCGCATCGACGCACATAACGCCGTCGCACTCGGGGCCGGACGGGGTTTTCAAGACCGACCAGAGTCTGCCTATCCGCAATGGGCGCTGCGTGAGCTGCTGCTCAACGCCGTGATGCACCGGGACTACGCATCAACCAGCCCGATTCGGTTCTACTGGTTCAGTGATCGCATCGAGATACAGAACCCGGGCGGGCTCTACGGCACCGTCACGCGCGACACGCTGACGCGACGCAACGCCTACCGCAACCCCGTGCTTGCCGAGGCGCTCAAGGCGATGGACTACGTCAACAAGTTCGGCTACGGCATCCAGCGTGCCGAGCAGCTGCTCCGGGACGCCGGCCACCCACCGCCGGACTTCGAGATCGACGACCGCGTGTTCGGAGTCACGATCCGCGGCCGCACGCCTGACAGGGGCACCTCGTGAAGTCGATTGCCTTCTTCAACAACAAGGGCGGCGTCGGCAAGACCTCGCTGGTCTATCACCTGGCGTGGATGTACGCCGAGCACGGCGTGCGGGTGCTGGTGGCCGACCTGGATCCGCAAGCCAACCTCACGGCCATGTTCCTCGACGAGGACCGGCTGGTCTCGCTGTGGAGCGATGACGGCGAGCCGCGCACGATCCATGACTGTCTGCGTCCGCTGATGGCCCGCACGGGTGACATCCTTGCGCCTGTGGTCGAGCGGCTGAAACCTGAACTTGGGCTGATTCCCGGGCATCTGGCCTTGTCCCGTTTCGAGGATCTGCTGTCGGAGAACTGGCCGAAATGCCTGGATGGGCAGGAGGCCGCGTTCCGTGTGCTCACGGCCTTCCATCGCATCATCTTGGCGGGTGCGCGCGAGATGTCGGCCGATCTGGTGCTGATCGATGTGGGACCGAATCTGGGTGCGATCAACCGCTCGGCGCTGATCGCCGCCGAGCAGGTGGTGCTGCCGCTGGCGCCTGACCTGTTCTCGCTACAGGGCCTGCGCAACTTGGGTCCGACGCTGCGAGAGTGGCGCAAAGGCTGGAAGAAGCGTGTCGAGGAGGTTCCCGCCGGGACCTCGATCGAGCTGCCTTCTGGGGAGATGCAGCCTGTCGGCTATGTCGTGATGCAGCACAGCGTGCGAGAAAGCCGACCCGTGAAGGCATACCAAGCCTGGGTTGACCGGGTGCCTGGGGTTTATCGGGAAGTGGTCCTGGGCGAGACGGTCTGCCGCATCAAGGGTGAACCTGAGAGGGACGGCGTCGGTCAGCTGATTCCGTCACCCGGTGACGATCCGTACATGCTGGCGCTGCTCAGGCACTACCGCAGCCTGATGCCGCTGGCAATGGACGCCCACAAGCCGATGTTCCTCCTGCGGGCGGCCGACGGTGCCATCGGTTCTCACATCGATGCGGTGCGGGCGTGCTACCAGGATTTCAAGGCGTTGGCCACACGGATCGCGGCCCATGCCGACGTGACTTTTCCTTGCCGGTGATCCGGTTGATCAGTCGCCCAGCACCACGCCTTCGCGCCGCGGATCGGCGCCGCCCCGCCAGACCGTCCGCCCGTCCTGCGTGCCGCGCGCGATCGCCTGCAGGCCGCTGGTCATGTCCTGCTCGCGCACCTCGTGGCCGCGGGCCTTCAGCGCCTCGATGACCGGGGCGGGGAAGCGGCCCTTCTCGAGCACCACCGGCCCGCCGGTGGTGCCGAAGTTGGGCAGGTCGATGGCGGCCTGCGGGTCGAGCCGCCACTGCAGCAGGCCGTGCAGCGTGCGGGCGGTGTAGTGGATGATCAGCGCGCCGCCGGGGCTGCCGGCGGTGGCCACCGGGCGGTCCTGGTCGTCGAAGACCAGCGTCGGCGCCATCGACGAGCGCGGGCGCTTGCCCGGCTCGACCCGGTTGGCCACCGGCCGGCCGGCGGCGTCGGCCGGCGCGAAGCTGAAGTCGCTCAGCTCGTTGTTCAGCAGGAAGCCGCGCACCATCTGGCGCGCGCCGAAGGCGTCCTCGATCGTCGTCGTCATCGACACCACCCGGCCCGCGGCATCGACGATGCTGATGTGGCTGGTGCCGTGTTCGATCTGCTCGGGCATCGGCGCCAGGCCGGTGCGCACGCCGCCGGGCGTGCCGGCCGGCGCCGAGGGCGCGCGCTGCGGGCCCAGGCGCGCGGCGCGCTCGTCGAGGTAGGCCGGCTCGAGCAGGCTGTACCAGTCGCCGCCGGGTGCCGGCACGAAGTCCGGATCGCCCAGGTACTGCGCCCGGTCGGCGAAGGCCAGCCGCGAGGCCTCCATGTAGGTGTGCAGCCAGCCGGCCGAGGGCAGGCCGGTGTCGGCCGCCAGCGGCTCGCGCGCGGCCGGGCTGCGCGCCATCAGGCCGAGGATCTGGCCGACCGTGATCGCGCCGGAGCTCGGCGGCGGAAAGCCGCAGATCCGCCAGCTGTGCCCGCCGGCGAGATGGGCGTGGCAGATCGCCTCGCGCGCCTTCGCCCGGTAGCCGGCCAGGTCGGCCAGCGTCATCCGGCCCGGATTGCCCGGGTGGCCCTGCACCTTGGCGACGATGGCCTGCGCGATCTCGCCCTCGTGCAGCGCCCGCGAGCCGTCGCGCGCCAGGTGGCGCAGCACCTCGGCCAGCTCGGGGTTCTTCAGCCGGTGGCCGACCGGCCAGGGCGTGCCGTCGGGCTGGTAGAAGAAGGCGGCGGCCGCGGGGTCGTTCTTGAGGTGCGTCTCGGCCTGCAGCATCGCGTGCAGCCGGGGGCTGACCGGGAAGCCCGTCTCGGCCAGGCGGATCGCCGGCTCGAACAGCTCGGCCCAGCGCAGCCGGCCGTGCTGCGCGTGCGCCATCTCCAGCATGCGCACCGTGCCGGGCACGCCGACCGAGCGCCCGCCGACCACCGCGTCCATGAAGGCCATCGGCTTGCCCTCCGGCGTCAGGAACAGGCGCTCGTCGGCGGCGGCCGGCGCGGTCTCGCGGCCGTCGAAGGCCTGCACGCGCTGGCCGTCCCAGTGCAGCAGGAAGGCGCCGCCGCCGATGCCGCTGGACTGCGGCTCCACCAGCGTCAGCACCATCTGCACCGCGATCGCCGCGTCCAGCGCCGAGCCGCCCCGCGCGAGCATCTGCCGGCCGGCCTCGGTGGCCAGCGGATTGGCCGCGGCCACCGCGAACCGTGCATGCCGGCTGGCGGGTCGGGCAGCCTGCTGGCCGGTGGCGATCTCGGGCTGGCGCGGCAGGCCGGCGTCGGGGGGCGGGGCCGGCGGCGTGGCGCAGGCCGCCAGCAGCGTGGCGGTGGCGAGCAGGGTCGGGGCAGGGCGGCGAAGGATCATGCGTTCTCCCTGGAGCTGCGGGGGCAGTCGTGATGCAGGTCACGATGGTGGCATGAAGTCGCCGCCGCCGGGCGGCGCGGTGCCGCCGATCGGTCAGCGCGGCGCGAGGCGGATCGCGCCGTCCAGGCGGATCACCTCGCCGTTGAGCATGTCGTTGGTGACGATCTGCTGCACCAGCTTGGCGTAGTCCTCGGGCTTGCCCAGGCGGCTCGGGAAGGGCACGCCGGCGGCCAGCGCATCCTGCACCTCCTGCGGCATGCCGAACAGCATCGGCGTGCCGAAGATGCCCGGCGCGATCGTCATGCAGCGGATGCCGTTCTTCGACAGGTCGCGCGCGATCGGCAGTGTCATGCCGACCACGCCACCCTTGCTGGCCGCGTAGGCCGCCTGGCCGATCTGGCCGTCGAAGGCGGCGATGCTGGCGGTGTTGATCAGCACGCCGCGCTCGCCGGTGGGCTCGGGCGCGTTCTTCGCCATCGCCTCGGCGGCCAGACGGATCATGTTGAAGCTGCCGATCAGGTTGATCTGGATGACCTTGGCGAACAGGCCCAGCGCATGCGCGCCGTCCTTGCCGACGGTGCGCGCTGCCGGCGCGATGCCGGCGCAGTTGACCAGGCCGAAGAGCGCGCCCATCGACAGCGCCTGCGCCACCACGGCGCGGCCGTCGTCCTCGCTGGAGACATCGCAGCGCACGAAGGCGCCGCCGATCTCGTCGGCGACCGCCTGGCCGCGCTCGGCCTGCAGATCGGCGATGACGACCTTCGCGCCCTCGCGCGCCAGCATGCGCGCCGCGCCTTCGCCCAGGCCCGAGGCCGCGCCGGTGACGATGAAAACCTTGCCTGCGATGTCCATGGAATGTGTTCCTGCGTTGTGCGTTGCGGAGTTGTGGGAGAGGTCCGGTGGGGCGTGATGCTGGTTGACGTTGACGTAAACGTCAACTGGGGGAAACGAAAAAGGCCGCGCAGGGCGGCCTTGTCGGGAGGCGGGCAGCGCGGCGGGCGCGCTGCCGGCGATCAGCTCAGCGCGGCCAGCGCGCGGGCGGTGATCTCGTCGACGCTGCCCACGCCGGCGATGGCGCGGTACTTCGGGGCGTTGTCGTCGCCGGTGGCAGCCCAGCTCGAGTAGTAGTCGACCAGCGGGCGGGTCTGGCTCTGGTAGACGTCCAGACGCTTGCGCACCGTCTCTTCCTTGTCGTCATCGCGCTGGATCAGGTCCTCGCCGGTGACATCGTCCTTGCCTTCGACCTTCGGGGGATTGAAGACGACATGGTAGGTGCGGCCCGAGGCCACATGCACGCGCCGACCGCTCATGCGGCCGATGATGTCCGCGTCCGGCACGTCGATCTCGAGCACATAGTCCAGCTTGACGCCCGCGGCCTTCATCGCGTCGGCCTGCGGGATGGTGCGGGGAAAGCCGTCGAACAGGAAGCCGCCGGCGCAGTCGGGCTGCGCGATGCGTTCCTTGACCAGGCCGATGATGATCTCGTCGCCGACGAGGCCGCCGGCGTCCATCACCTTCTTGGCCTCGATGCCCAGCGGGGTGCCGGCCTTGACGGCGGCGCGCAGCATGTCGCCGGTCGAGATCTGCGGAATGCCGAACTGCTTGCAGATGAAAGCAGCCTGCGTGCCCTTGCCGGCGCCGGGTGCGCCCAACAGAATCAGTCTCATGAATCTCCTCGGTCTCTGAAAAACGGTGCCGGACGATCGGCCCGGCATGACTGTGCTTTGCGTGTGATTGAGCGCTGTTGCCGACGCGGGCGTGTGCATTGTCAGAATCGCTTCCAGAATAGCACGGGCCCCCTGTGATGAAACTGACACTTCGTGTCAGGGTCTGCCCAGGGTTTGCGTCGGGCGCGGAATGGTCTAGCGGGTGTCCGCGGACGAGCGCTGTTCGAAGATGCGACGCACCCGCGCCAGGTCTTCGGGCGTGTCGACGCCGGGGCCGGGGCGCTGCGGACTGAGGTGCACGACGATGCGTTCGCCGTGCCACAGCACCCGCAGCTGCTCGAGCGACTCGATCTGCTCGAGCGGCGCCGGCGGCAGCGCGGGAAAGCGGCGCAGGAAGCCGGCGGTGTAGCCGTAGATGCCGATGTGGCGCAGCGGCGCCGGATCGGGCAGCGCCGTCACGCCCTGCGCGTGGCCGTCGCGCCACCACGGCATCGGCGCGCGCGAGAAGTACAGCGCCCGCCCGGCCGCGTCGGTGACCACCTTGACGACGTTCGGGTTGAGGTATTCCTCGACGCTGTCGATCGTGTGCGCGGCGGTGCTCATCACGCATTCCGGATGCGCCTGCAGCCGCTCGGCACAGGCGGCGACCAGCGCCGGATCGATCAGCGGCTCGTCGCCCTGCACGTTGACGACGATGTCGCGGCCGTCCAGGCCCAGCAGCGTGCAGGCCTCGGCGAGGCGATCGCTGCCGGTGGGGTGGTCGGCGCGGGTCAGCACCGCGTCGACGCCGTGCGCCTGGCAGGCCTCGAGAATGCGCGGCGAGTCGGCGGCCACGACGACCGCGCGCGCGCCGGCCTCGCGGCAGCGCTGCGCCACGCGCACCACCATCGGCACGCCGGCCAGATCGGCCAGCGGCTTGTCGGGCAGCCGGGTCGAGGCCAGCCGGGCCGGGATCAGGACGGTGCAGTCGAGCATCGTCACGGCGCGGCGGGTGGCATGGCGAGGGCGGGCGGCGGCGGTGCGATCGTGTCGGGATCGACGCTGCGCGCCTCGTTCTCGAGCATGACCGCGATGCCGTCGCGCACGGGGAAGGCCAGCCGGTCGGCCGGGCAGAGCAGTTCGTGGGTGTCGTGCAGGTGCGTCAGCGGACCCTTGCAGATCGGGCAGACGAGCAGTTGCATCAGTCGGGTGTCCATGGGCGTGGATGCTACCTTGCCGGCAGGGCCTGGAGAACGGCCGCGATCAATGCGGCGGGAAGCTGGAGCTCGAGCGGCACCACCTGGACCTGCAGTCCGGGCCGTTCGGCGGCCAGCCGGGCCGGATCGAGCTTGACGGCGTCCTTCTCGGTGACCAGCACCTCGGTGGCCGAGGCGGGCCAGGGCAGCGTCATGTGGTCGTGGTGATCGTCGAGCGCGAGCGTGTCGATCTCGAGGCCGTGCGCGCGCAGCGCGTCGAAGAAGCGCGCGGGCTGGCCGGTGCCGGCGCTGGCCAGCAGGCGACGCCCGCGCAGCGCAGCCCAGGCGGCCTCGTCCGTCAGGGCGGTGTCGCTCGGCGTGCCGCGCCACCAGTCGGCCAGCGGCACCGGGCGGCCGAGCTGGCGCCGGCTGCGCTCGCCGGGCGGCGCGCCGGGTGGCGGCTCGGTGCGGTCGGTGTTGAGCACGACGAGCTGGACGCGGCCGGCCGGCGGCGCATCCACCGGCTCGCGCAAGGGGCCGGCCGGCAGCAGCCAGCCGTTGCCGGCGCCGCGCTCGTCGAAGACGACGATCTCGATGTCGCGCGCCAGGCGCAGGTGCTGCAGCCCGTCGTCGCAGACGATGACGTCGGTGTCGGGATGGCGGGCGAGCAGCTCGCGGGCGGCGGCGGCGCGGTCGCGCCCGACCACCACCGGCGCGCCGGTGCGCCGGCGCATCAGCAGCGGCTCGTCGCCGCTGTCGGCGGCCGTGTCGGCGGGCTGCACCTCGCGGATCGTCCCGGTGTGGCTGCGGCCGTGGCCGCGCGAGACGATGCCGGGCCGGCGGCCGGCCTGGCGCAGCGCCTGCACCAGCGCGATCGTGACCGGCGTCTTGCCGGCGCCGCCGGCGACGCGGTTGCCGACGACGATGACCGGCACCGGCAGGCGCTCGCGGCGCCGCAGGCCGGCTCGGTAGAGCGCGCGGCGCAGGCCGACCAGCGCGGCGTGCAGCAGCGCCAGCGGCCGCAGCAGCCACTGCGCCGGGCCGCCGTCGCGCCAGATCGCCTCGAGACGGGCGGCCGCGCCGCGGGCGTCGTCAGCGGCCGCTGCCGCCACGGCTGGAGGACTGGGTCGCGAAGGTCAGCTGCACCAGCCCGACGCGGCGCGCGGCGTCCATCACGTTGATCACGCTCTGGTGCGCGGCCATCGCGTCGGCCGAGATGATGACCGGGCGGTCGCGCTCGCCCTGGGCGGCGGCGGCCAGGGCCGCGGCCAGCGCGTCGACGCCGCTGCCGTCGACCGGCTGGCCGTTCAGGCTGTAGCGTCCCTCGGACGACACGCCGACGATCAGCTCGCGCGGGCGGCTGTCGAGCCGGTTCGACTCGGCCACTGGCAGCGTCACCTTCAGCTGCGTGTACTTGGCGTAGGTGGTGGTGAGCATCAGGAAGATCAGCACCACCAGCAGCACGTCGATGAAGGGGATCAGGTTGATCTCCGGCTCCTCGGCGCGGCGCGGACGGAAGTTCATCGCCATCGTGCGGCTCCTCGTGCGGGCGGCTTCAGCGGCGCACGCGCAGCAGCTGCGGCAGCAGCCGCTCGGCGGCCTGCTCCATCTGCAGCAGGTAGCCGTCGACCAGGCCGCGGAAATGGCGCCAGGTCACCAGCGCGGGGATCGCGATGATCAGGCCGAAGGCGGTGTTGTACAGCGCCACCGAGATGCCGTGCGCGAGCTGCTCGGGGTTGCTGCCGGAGCCGGGCGACTGCGAGCCGAAGATCTCGATCATGCCCACCACCGTGCCCAGCAGGCCCAGCAGCGGCGCGGCCGACGCGATCGTGCCCAGCAGGTTCAGGTAGCGCTCGAGGCGGTGCGCGGCGACGCGGCCGGCGCTCTCGAAGGCGTTGCGAAGCTGGGTCTCGTCGCCGCGGGCGTCGGTGGCGGCGGCGCGGATGCCCTCGGCCAGCACGGCGCCGAGCACCGAGCTGTCACGCAGCTTGTCGAGCACGTCGGGCGCGGGCAGGCCGCTGCGGGTCAGCGTGATCACCTCGTCGAGCAGCGTCGGCGGAACGATGCGGGCTGCGCGCAGGCTCATGAAGCGTTCGATGATGATCGCCAGCGCGGCGATGGAGCACAGGATCAGCGGCCAGATCGGCCAGCCAGCGGCTTGTATGATCGAAAACAAAGGTCTTTCCCCAGGGCGTCGCAAGGACCGCTGTGCCGGGATGGCGCAGCGGCGCTGATTATGGCCTCAAGCCGGAGCCTCCCCGCCGCTCCGGACCGGTGCCGGCAGGCCGCGGCCGGCGACAGGATTGTCCACGGAGCCTGTGGACAAGTCTTTGGAAAACCTGGGTGGCAAGCTTGCAAGTGGCTGTCGGGCAACGCAATTTCCTGGGTTGCCTCATTTTTCATCAATGTGACCGCAACATGAAGATTTCTCGGCCGGAGCACGATCGTGTCCGAAGGTGACGGCATCTGGGAGGTCGCGGCGCTGGTGCGCGCCGTCGGCGAGGCGCTGCAGGACGGCTTCGGCGCGGTGGCGGTGCGCGGCGAGCTGGCCGGCTTCACCCGCGCCGCCAGCGGCCACTGCTACTTCAACCTGCGCTCGCCCCAGGGCGAGGCCGGGCTGCGCTGCGCGATGTTCCGCCGCGCGGCGTCGCTGCTCGACTTCACGCCGCGCGACGGCCTGCAGGTCGAGCTGCGCGGCCGGCTGGCGATCTACGAGCCGCGCGGCGAGCTGCAGATGATCGTCGAGGCGATGCGCCCGGCCGGCGAGGGCCGGCTGATGGAGCAGTTCCTGCGCCTGAAGGCGAAGCTCCAGGCCGAGGGGCTGTTCGATCCGGCGCGCCGCCGCCCGGTGCCGGCCTTCGTGCGGCGCATCGCGGTGGTCACCTCGCCGGCGGCCGCGGCGCTGCGCGACGTGCTGAGCGCCCTGGCGCGGCGTGCGCCGCAGGTCGAGGTGATCCTGTGCCCGGCCGCGGTGCAGGGCGCGGAGGCGCCAGCGCAGCTGGTGCGCGCCATCGCGGCGGCCGGGCAGCTCGAGGGCGTCGAGCTGCTGATCGTCTGCCGCGGCGGCGGCTCGCTCGAGGACCTGTGGGCCTTCAACGACGAGCGCGTGGTGCGCGCGATCGCCGCCAGCGCGGTGCCGGTGATCTGCGGCGTCGGCCACGAGACCGACACGACGCTGGCCGACTTCGCCGCCGATCTGCGCGCGCCCACGCCCACCGCCGCGGCCGAGCTGGCCGCGCCGCCGCGCGAGGACTGCCTGCGCGCGCTGCGGCAGCTCGCGCGCCGGCTGCGGCAGCGGGTGGACTTCCGGCTCGACGGCGAGGCTCAGCGCCTGGACCGCGCGGCGCTGCGCCTGTCGCGCCCGGCCGACGCGCTGCACGCGCAGCACCGCCGGCTGGCGCTGCTGGCCCAGCGCCATGCCGGTCTGCCCGCCGCGCGGCTGGCGGCGGAGCAGGCGCGGCTCGAGCGCCTGGCGCAGCGCCTGACGGACGCGCGCCGCCAGCGCCAGGGCGAGACCGCGCGCCGTCTGGAGCTGCTGGGCGCCCGGCTGGCCGCGCTCGACCCGCAGCGGGTGCTGGCGCGCGGCTATGCGCTGCTCGAGGACGAGCAGGGCCGGCCGCTGGTCGGCGTCGGCGCGCTCCGCCCGGGCCGGCGCCTGCAGGCGCGGCTCGCCGACGGCCGCCTGGCGCTGGACGTCGCCGAGGTCTGGCCGGACGACGGCGCAGCGTGACGCTGCGGCGATCGGGCCCGGCCCTGCGAAAGAAGAGGCTTCTCCCTACAATGAGCCGCCGAGCCGCCGGCGAGCGCCGCTCCGGGTGGCGCGCCGGCCCTTGATCACCCTCTCGCACCCCAACCACGAAGGATTCACACATGGCTTTCGAACTGCCCGCCCTGCCGTATGCCAAGGACGCCCTGGCTCCGCACCTGTCGGCCGAGACCTTCGACTACCACTACAGCAAGCACCACCAGGCCTACGTCACCAACCTGAACAACCTGGTGCCCGGCACCGCGTTCGAAGGCAAGGGCCTGGAAGAGATCGTCAAGACCTCCAGCGGCGGCATCTACAACAACGCCGCCCAGGTGTGGAACCACACCTTCTTCTGGAACTGCATGACCCCGAACGGCGGCGGTGCCCCGACCGGCGCGCTGGCCGACGCGATCAACGCCAAGTGGGGCTCGTTCGACGAGTTCAAGAAGGCCTTCCAGACCTCGGCCGTGGGCAACTTCGGTTCGGGCTGGACCTGGCTGGTGAAGAAGGCCGACGGCTCGGTCGACATCGTCAACATGGGCGCCGCCGGCACCCCGCTGACGACCGGCGACACCGCGCTGCTGTGCGTCGACGTGTGGGAACACGCCTACTACATCGACTACCGCAACCTGCGCCCGAAGTTCGTCGAGACCTTCCTGAACAGCTTGGCGAACTGGAAGTTCGCCGAGGCCAACTTCGCCGCCTGATCGTCTCCGATCCTGCCGCCACGAAGGCCGGGGCTCCGCAAGGGGCCCCGGCCTTTGTCGTTCAGGGCGGCGACAGCGGCTCGCCGTCGGGCACCGGCTCGTCGCGGCCGGGCTCGAAGCGCAGCCGCCACAGCATCGAGGAGGCCTCGCGCCGGTTCGTGCCGAGCGTGAAGCGCGGCAGCGCGGTGGCGGTGGCGGCTTCCTCGGCCTCCTCGATCCGCTCCATGAAATGGGCGCGGCCGACCTCGCGGCCCATGCGGCGCAGCGCGCTGGCGGCCAGCTCGCAGGCCGAGTAGGCGTGGGCCTGGATCTGCAGCAGCGCCGGGTCGGCCGCCGGCGCGCGCTCGTGCGACAGCAGCCAGCGGCCGGCATTGAGCGCCAGCCGCGCGCGGGTGCGGCCCGGCCGGTCCCAGAGCCAGGTCAGCCGCACGTTCGCGCGCCAGGCCGGCGGCACCGCCTCGAAGCGGCCGGCCAGCCTCTCGCCGGACAGGACCACCCGCGCCTGCGGTGCGGGCGCGTCGAGCGCCGCCAGCCGCGCCAGCGCCGCGCCGTCCAGCCACAGCACCCAGGCCTCGTCGGGCGTGGCCGTGCGCAGCGCCGCCATCGCGGCGGCAGCGCCCAGGCCCGGGGTGTCGAGGTCGATCGGCGGCTCGACATGCACCGGCGCGCCCGCCGCCGCCAGCCGTTCGGCCAGCCGCGCCGCGCCGAGCCGGCTGGCCTCGTCGCGGCTCTGGACGATCTGGTGCAGCCGGCGCGGTGGCGCGCGGCCGTCCTCGTCGGGCTCGCCCAGCGCCTGGGCCAGCCCGGAGGCCTCGAGGCTGACGCCGCGGTTGAAGGCCAGCGTCCAGCGCAGCGGCTGGCGGTCGTCGATCGACGGCCCCTGCGGCAGCAGGCAGGGCAGGCCCTCGTGCTCGCAGTGCTGCTGCACCGGCTGCCAGGCGCCGCGGCCGTCCGGGCCGGTCAGGCCGGAGATCAGCGCGAGGACCGGCTGCGCCTGCTGCAGCGCCTGCAGCTCGGCGGACCAGCGCGCCGGATCGGCGCCGAGCGTCCAGCGGTGCAGCACCCAGGGCGGCGCGCCGGTGCCCGCCTCGGCCTCGGCCCCGGCACGCGGCGAGCGTTCGGCCAGGCAGGCGGCGAGCACGCCGGCGCCGGCCTCCTGCACCTCGGGCGCGGTGTCGGCGCCGACGATCGTCGCCAGGTGCAGCACGCGGCCGTCGAAGCCGGGCGCGGCGCCGACCGTGAGCGTGTGCAGGTAGGCGTCGAGCGCGGCGACCTCGGCCGCATCGAGCCGGTAGCGCGGCATCAGCGCGTCCATCGCGCGCCCGCCGGCGTCGATGCCGGCGGTCAGCGCGCGCGCCAGATGCTCGCGGTCGTAGGCGGGACGCTGCTCGCCGCCCGGTGGCTGGCGCTGCAGGCCCGGCGCGACGCGCGCCCGCGTGCCCGGGCCCGCCTGGCCCGGCGCGTCGAGCCGGGCGCCGACGATCGGTGGCACCCGGCTGCTGCCCTCGGCGCCGCCCATGCCGCTGGCGCGGTGGCACTGGATGCAGGCGGCGTCCCGGCCCGACACCGTCAGCCCGTGCTCGCGCAGCGCCTGCAGCGGCGCGCCGTCGGCGCGCCGGCCCTCGCGGTAGAGCTGCTCGCCGAGCGCGGCGGCCTCGGGAGCCGGCGCGGCCAGCGCGGGCATCGCCAGCAGGGCAAGCAGGGCCGGCAGGACCGGCAGGACCCGCCGCCTCACGGCGTGCCGCCGGCCAGGGCCTCGCGCACCAGCTGCTCCGGCGACGCGAAGCCGTCGAGCCGCACCCACTGCCGGCTGCCGCGCGCACGCACGAAGGTCACCGGCGTGTGGCCCATCTTGTCCGGGCGGTGCACGTTGAAGGCGCGCTGCACCGCGTCGATCGCGTCGGCGCTGCCGGTGTGGAACAGCCACTGCGGGCCGGCGTCGAAGCGTGCGGCGTACTCGCGCAGCCGCGCCGGCGTGTCCTGCCCCGGATCGATCGAGATCGAGATCATGCGCACCTGCGCGCGCCGCTCGCCCAGCCGCTCCTGCGCGGCCGCGAAGATCTGCGTCATCGGCGGGCAGATCGTCGTGCAGCTGGTGAAGACGAAGTTCAGCAGCACCGGGCGGTCCTCGCCGATCGAGTCCGCCAGCGCGACCGGCGCGCCGCCGGCCTGGGTGCGCAGGCGCACCGCCGGCAGCGTCACGCTCTGCAGGCTGCGCACCGGCGCCTGGGACGCCGGGGCGGGGGGCACCGACGCCGCCGAGGCCGCCGGCGTCGTGCCGTGGCAGAGCTCGTCCTGCGGGGCCGGGCGGGCGCCGGGCGCGGCCAGCGCCGCCCCGGCCAGCAGCAGCGCGGGCAGCGCCGCCGCGCTCCGGATCTTCATCGCGCTTCCCCTCACGCGACGACGAAGCGGCGCATCATCTCGTGGTCCTCGTGCGAGAGGATGTGGCAGTGCCAGACATACTCGCCCGCGCGCGGGAACTTCACCAGGATGCGGGTGACCTCGCCGGGATAGGCGACGACGGTGTCCTTGCGGCCGGCCTCGTGCGCGCCGGCCGGGCGGGCCGCGCCGGTCAGCGAGACCTGCGTCAGCCAGCCGCCGGTGATCGCGCCGCCGGCGCCCATCGGCTTGGGCACGACGGTGCCGGAGAAGGGCTGGCGCTCGAGCACGCGGAAGTCGACCAGGTGCAGGTGGATCGGGTGCGCGTCGACCGTGGTGTTGTGAATCTCCCAGACCTCGGTGCTGCCCAGTGCGACGGTCTCGGTGACCGGGTCCGAGTACAGGAAGGTGCCGTGCGCCGGGCTGACCGGGTTGCCGGCGGCCGGGTTGACCGTGCCCAGCATCGTCTGCAGGCGGCCGTAGGGATCGGTGCCCTCGAGCAGCAGCAGCTTGCGCACCTTCGCGCCGACGGTCGAGGGCGCCGGCAGCGCCCCGTGCACCGGCCGCAGGAAGGTCGGCAGCGTCGTGTCGGGGCGGGCGGTGTTCATGGCGAGCACCGTCTGGAACAGCATGATCTGGCCGGCGGTGGCGGCATCGACCGCCGCGCCGCCGGGGAAGGGCGTCGGCGCGCTGTTGAGCAGGCGCACGCCCTGGCCGGCCAGGCCGCGGAAGCTCACCACCACGTCGGCGCGCTCGCCCGGCGCCAGCAGCAGCTTCGTCATCGGCACCGGCGCGTCCATCAGGCCCAGCTCGGTGCCGACCTGGTGGAAGGTCAGCGCGCTGCCGTCCGGCCGCACGAAGCTCAGGTCGAGGAAGCGCGAGTCGCAGCCGTTGAGCAGGCGCAGCCGGTAGGCGCGCGGCTCGACCTGGTGCACCGGCCAGGGCACGCCGTTGACGATGATGAAGTCGCCGAAGAACTCCGGCAGGTGCGTCGGCTTCGGCGCGGCCGGGTTGGCCGGATCGGTCGCGGGATAGAACAGCCGGCCGGTGCTGTCGTACATGCGGTCCTGGATCGCCAGCGGGATCTCGTAGGGCGCGAAGGGCAGCTGGTTGCGCGAGAACAGCTGGTCCTCGTTGGCGTCGCGGATCAGGTAGTGGCCGGCCAGGCCCATGTGCACGTTCAGCCGCGTCACGCCCAGCGCATGGTCGTGGTACCAGAGGTGGCCCGCCTCCTGGCGGTTATCGAAGGTGTAGGGCTGGCTCCAGAGCCGGCCGCGCAGGTCGGGCACGCCATTGAAGTTGGCGTCCGGCGTCGACCAGCCGTCGGGCAGGCCGTCGCTGGTCGTGCCCTGGGCGCCGCCGTGGCGGTGCGCCACCAGCGGCACCGGCGCCAGGCCGCCGAGGTTGCCGGGGTTGGCCCACATCAGCGTGGTGTCGACCGGCAGCCGGTGCGCGATCGGCTGGAAATTGCGCATCAGCTCGTTGACGTAGGTGACCTGGATGCTGCTGCCCGAGCGCACCGAGAAGGTCCGTCCCGGCGAGGTCGGCGCCTGCAGCGCCGTGCCGTAGCCCCACAGCACCGTGGTGAGCTTCTGGCCGGCGGGATTGACCAGACCGATCTGCGTGCTGAACTCGCGCAGGCGCAGCACATAGGCGTTGCCGAGCAGGTTCGAGGGCTGGAAGCAGTTCAGCGGCCGGTTCGGGTCGGGCAGCGCGTTGACGAACTTCGGATGGACGCGGCCGTCGAGGCGGGTGGTGGTCCCGGTGCCGGTCGACGGCGTGCTGCCGTTGTCGGCCGGCAGCGAGTAGACGATCTGCTGCAGCGCGCCGAAGGTGAGCTGCAGCAGGTTGCTCAGCAGCGAACCGGCCCGGGCGGCGCCGGGAACCAGCGTGCTCAGGCCGGCCAGGGTGCCTCCGGCAAGGAGGTGGCGGCGGGTGATCATGGGGAACTCTCTTTCCGTTGGCGTCTGCTACGGGAAGAAGTGTTTCCAATGTAAATATTTGTGTCAACGTGAAAAGGTTCACGTCTCCCGCGATCCGGGCGGGCGGTTGCGCAGTTTCAGCAAGCCTTCATCGGGCAAGGGCGCTGCGCACCGCCCCTTCGAGCGTGGCCGGATACGGCCCCTCGATCCAGTCGGCGGCCGCGCGCAGCCCCGGCGCGATCTGCGCCGGCGGGCGGACCAGCCCCGGCACGCAGCGGAAGGTGGCGCGCTTCTCGGCCACCAGCCGCTCCAGCCGCACCGCAGGCTCGCCCTCGCCGAGGTCGCGCAGCACGGCGCGGGCCTGCGCCAGCAGCGCCTGGCCGGTGGCCTCCAGGCCGCGCTCGACCCAGGGCGCCGCGCCGCTGACCACGAAGGCGAAGCGCCCGGCCCGCAGCCCCAGCGCGCCGTGGTCGAAGGCGAACTGCGCCGGCGCCTGCGGCCCCTCGGCCAGCGCGACCATCGGCGCGGCCAGCCGCGCGCCCGGCGCCTGCACATAGCCGGTGATGATCGGCTCGAAGCCGAAGGCCTCGGCCTGCGCCGCCCAGCCTGGAGCCACCGCGCGCGTCAGCCGCGCCGCCTCGGCCGGCGGGCAGGCCAGCACCACCTGATCGAAGACCTCGCCGTCGACCCGCCAGCCGCCGCCCGGCGCGGGTTCGGGCTCCAGCGTGCGCACGCGTCGGCCGGTGTGCAGCGTCGCGCCGTGCTGCTGCAGCCAGCGCCAGGCCGGCTCGGGCAGCAGCTCGGCCAGCGGCCGGCGCGGAATCAGCAGGTCGCTGGCGCCAGGGCCGGAGAACAGCGCGTCATGCAGCACCCGCAGGAAGACCGGCGCGCTGGCCTCCGGCGCCGGCGTGTTCAGCGCCGCCACGCACAGCGGGTCGAGGATCTCGGCGCGCACCCGCGCCGGCAGTCCGGCGGTGAGCTGGGCGACCGTCCAACCCGCGTCGCAGCGAAAGCCCCGCAGCAGCCAGCCCAGCGCGGCCGAGCTCAGCGCCAGCCGCTCCGACAGCCGCCAGTGCCGCATCGCCCAGACCGCACGACCGAATTCGAGCAGCGGCGAGCCCGCGCGCAGCCGCAGCCCCACGCCGTCCTGGTCGAGCAGCGCCAGCGGCTGGCGCCGCAGCACCGCGTCGGGATCGACGCCGACGCGGCGCATCAGCCCGAGCGTGGCGGTGTAGGCGCCGATCAGGATGTGCTGGCCATTGTCGAGCCGGTCGGCCGGATCGCCGCCGGCCGCGCCCTCGGCGGCCAGGCTGCGCGCGCGCCCGCCGGGCTGCGGCGCCATCTCGAGGACGGTCACCGCGTGGCCGGCCTCGACCGCGGCGACCGCTGCCGCCAGCCCGGCCCAGCCCGCGCCGACGATGGCGACGCGGCTCACCGGCCGCGCCAGTTGGTCTTCATCGCGATCCAGAGCTTCCTGACCGGCGTCAGCGAGATGCGCTGGTGCAGCACCTGGAACTCGGCCGCCTCGATCTCGCGCAGCAGCGTGCGGTAGATGTTGGCCATCATCAGGCCGGGCTTCTGCGCGCGCGCGTCGGCCGCGGGCAGCAGCGCCAGCGCCTGGTCGTAGGCCTGGTGGGCGCGCTCGGCCTGGAACTTCATCAGCGCGGTGAAGCGCTCGCTGTAGCCGCGGTTGAGGATCTCGTGCGCCTTGACGTCGAACTGCTTGAGCTCGTCGATCGGCAGGTAGATGCGGCCGCGCCGCGCATCGTCGCCGACGTCGCGGATGATGTTGGTGAGCTGGAAGGCCAGGCCCATCTGGTGCGCGTAGGCGGTGGTGGCGGCCTCGGTCTGGCCGAAGATGCGCGCGGCGACCTCGCCGACGATGCCCGCCACCAGATGGCAGTAGCGCTTCAGGCCGGGATAGTCGAGGTAGCGGCTCTGCTGCAGGTCCATCTCGCAGCCCTCGATGACGGCCAGCAGGTGCGCCGGCGTGATCTGGTAGAGCGTGACGTGCGGCATCAGCGCCTTCATGACCGGATGCGTCGGCTCGCCCGAGAAGGCGCGCTGCACCTCGGTGCGCCACCACGCCAGCTTGGTGGCGGCCACGCCCGCGTCGCTGGTCTCGTCGACCACGTCGTCGACCTCGCGGCAGAAGGCGTAGAACGCGGTGATCGCCGCGCGGCGCTCCGGCGGCAGGAAGAGGAAGGCGTAGTAGAAGCTCGAGCCGCTGCCGGCCGCCTTCTCTTGGACGTAGTGCTCGGGGGAGGTGGTCATGGGGGGCGATTGTCTCAGAGCGTGTTCACGATCCCGACTGCCCTGAAAATGCGGGGATGCCGAAGAGAAAAGTCTACGCGAGTGACATCAGCCGAGAGCGGTTTGCGGAGATCGAGCCGCTGCTGAGGGGAGTGCGCCGGCGCACCAAGCCGACGACGGTGGACCTGTACGAGGTGTTCTGCGCCGTGCTGTACCTGCTGCGCACGGGCTGCCAGTGGCGCTTCCTGCCGGCGGATTTTCCGAAGTGGAGCACGGTCTACGCGTGGTGGCGCAAGTGGAGCGAGCCCGATGCGGAGGGTGTGAGCACGCTGGAGCGGGCTTTAAAAAAATCAGGTTGGCGCGGCCCGCGTGAGACAGGGGCGCAGCGCCACGCCGACGCTGTTGATCGTGGACGCGCAGAGCGTGAAGAACGCGGACACGGCCGGGTTCAAGGGCTATGACGCGGGCAAGAAGGTCTCGGGGATCAAGCGCCACATCGTGGTCGACACGCAGGGCTGGCCGCATGCGGTGGCGGTGACCACGGCCGAGGTCACCGATCGCAAGGGAGCGCTGCAGGCGCTCGAGCACGGCAAGGCGGCCCTGGCGGGGGTGCGCCGGGTGCTCTTCGATGGCGGCTATGTGGGTCGACCGTTCGAGCACGGCGTGCGCGAGATCCTGGGCGAGCGGGTGACGGTGGAGGTGGCCCGGCGCAGCGAACTGCACACCTTTGCGGTCATGCCCCAGCGCTGGATCGTCGAGCGCAGCTTCGCCTGGCTGGAGAAGAACCGACGCCTGTGGAAGAACTGCGAGCGCTGGCTCAACACCAGCCTGCAGTTCGTCCATCTCGCCTTTCTGGCCTTGCTCCTCAGGAGATCGTGAACACGCTCTCAGCGAATCGGCTCCAGTCACTGACCCGGTTGCGCGCATCAGATTTCACGGGGCCAGGGTCTTTGTTCTTGTTCCATCCGTTCTTCGAGGTTTCTGAATGAACGATATGCGCCTGTTTTGATAGTCTTTTCGTATCAACAGGGAGAAATCATGGGATGGGGCAGCTACAACGAGGACAACGAGAGTCGGCATCACAACGCCACCATCGTTCGGAGAAAAGAGCATGACGCCCTGATGCCGGCCTCTGCGCATCCGGCCAAGGCCACACCGGCGGTGACCAAGCTGAAATCGTTTGCCGCACCACAACCCAGGCCGCTGCCTGTCATCGTCCTGGCCGATGTCAGCGGCAGCATGGTCGAGGGCAACAAGATCGAGTTGCTGAACGTGGCTCTGCGGGACATGGTCAGCAGCTTCGCGAAGGAGTCGCGTCTGAGAGCGGAGATTCAGGTCGGACTGATCACGTTTGGCGGCAGGGCGGCGGAGGAGCATCTGCCGCTCGTCGCGGCCCATGAGGTCACGGCCATGAAACCGCTGGCGGCCAGTGGTCCGACCCCGATGGGCAAGGCGTTCGATCTGGCTCGCCGCTTGCTCGAAGACAAGGAGCGCATCCCGTCGCGCGCTTACCGACCCGTGCTGGTGCTCGTGTCCGACGGGGCACCGACGGATGACTGGGAGCAGCCGCTACAGGCCTTGTGCAGCAGCGAGCGCGGCAGCAAGGCGTCCCGCTTCGCGATGGCGATCGGCGCCGATGCCGATCGCGAGATGCTGAAGCAGTTTCCCAATGGCCCTGAGGCGACGCTGTTCGATGCACATGATGCTCGCGACATCGTGCGTTTCTTCCGTGCGGTGACGATGAGCGTGGCGTCCAGGTCGGCAAGCGCAACACCCGATCAGTCGGTCGGACTTGATCTGGGCATGGTGCCGCCGGACGACGATCTGGACCTGGACGCGCTGTAAATGCTGCGTGCGGCAGGCGCCTGCGTGACGGGGCCGGCCCATCTGCAGACGTTCCAGCCAGGTCAGGATGCGTTGGCCTTGCGGGGATGGCGCGGGGGCTGGATTGTTGCGGTGGCGGATGGACTGGGTTCCCGCGCACGCAGTGCAACAGGTTCCCGGCTGGCGGTGCGGGCCGCGCAGCAGATCGCTCGCCAGTGGTCGCCTGCATCCTGGCAGGAACTGCCTGCTCGCCAGTGCGCCACCGATCTGTATCGGCGGTGGCTGGCGCTGGTGCCATGGCAGGACAAGTCCTGTGCCGCGACCACGCTGCTGTGGCTGGTGTGCGATGCCGAGGGACGTGCCCGGGTGTGGCAGCTCGGTGACGGAATGGTGCTGTGCCGGCTCGGAGGGCGGGTGCAGGTGATCACGCCGGACCGTCCCGGCTTCGGCAACCAGACCCGCGCCTTGGGCACGCACCGGGCATGGTCTGACTGGCACACGGCGAGTTTCACGCTGCGCGAGCCGGGGGATCTGGTGCTGCTGATGACCGATGGCGTGTCGGACGATCTGGCTGCAGCGTCGCTGGACGGTTTCACGCAGGTCGTCCACCGGCAGATCCAGCAGCGCAGCCGCCGGCAGGCGCGACGCTGGTTGACGCATGAATTGACCCATTGGGCCACGCCACTGCACTCGGACGACAAGACCGTGGCGATGGTGTTCAGGGAGTGATGAGATGAAACCGACAGCGCATGCCCGGCCGGAGAAGGTGCCGGGCGAGGGTCAGCGTGTCCAGGATGACCGAGGCCACGTTCATGAACTGGGCAAGAAGTTGGCCGAGGGTGGGCAAGGGATTGTCGTCACGACGAAAGCTGATGCCCGCTTGTTGGTCAAGGTCAGCAGATGGCCCGGCACGGATCCCAGGTCTATCGACTGGAAGCGCCAGATCGAGCAGGTGCATCGCCTGCCCATCACCGAGAACGACCTGCCGATCGCGATGCCCAAGGCCTTGATCGTCAAGCCTCGGGCGGGCTACGTGATGGAGCTGATGGATGGTCTGGTGCCGTTGGAGCAACTGCTCACGCAGGCCCAGCAGGCGTTTCTGGACGGGGAGGGGCTGAGCGGCTATCTGGCGTCAGGCGGCCTGCGCCGTCGTCTGCGCCTGTTGGCTCGGTTGGCGCGGGTCATGGCCAGGCTGCACGGACTGGGCATTGCGCATGGCGATCTCTCGCCCAAGAACGTGTTCGTCTCCGAGTCGCACGAGCACGCAGAAGTCTGGCTGATCGACTGCGACAACCTGACCTACGCCGTCCGGGACAGCAGCTTGCAGCTCTACACCCCGGATTACGGCGCGCCTGAGCTGTTGTGCGGCGAGCGCGGCATCAGCACGTACACCGACATCTGGAGCTTTGCCGTCATGGCCTTCCAGTTGCTTACGGTGCTGCATCCCTTCAAGAGTGGCGATCTGGTGGATCAGGACAGCGAGCGTGAAGAGCCCGCACTGCGCGGTGAACTGCCGTGGGTCGACCATCCCGAGGACGAGTCGAATCGGGCCAGCCTCGGGATACCGAGAGAGCTGGTCTGCACACCCGTCCTGCGTGATCTGTTTGACCGATGTTTCCGGCTCGGTGTTCTCGCTGCGGGTGAGCGGCCATTGATGGCGGAGTGGGCCGAGGCGTTCGAGGCAGCGGTTGCGATGCAGGTGCTGTGCGACACCGAGCACGATGGCTGTGGCAGCACGTTCCTGTGGAACCGGGACCTGTGCTGTCCTTTCTGCGACACGGCCCAGCCGGCAGGGAGCGTGCTGCGTTTGGTTCATTCGGTCTTTGCCGCTCCGGCGGAATTGGGGGAACTGGCCGACCCGAAAAACTGCTGGATCATGACAGGGCATGTTCAGACCGTGGCCAGTGAGCCGGTCGCGTTGCGTGCAGCGCCTCCAGGCACGGCTTGTCACGCTGAAAGCGACTCCGTGATGTCCCTGTGGGTCGCAGGGGACGATCTGGCGATCCAAGTCGAACACGGGCATCAGGTCTCTCTGCAGACATCGGGGAGTACCCGGTTGCTGCCACTGCGAGGGCGTGTGCAGTTGCCCAGGCGCGGTGTGGCCCATGTCCTCCATCTGGGCACTGGCGATCGAACCCACGACGTGTGGCGTTTCAAGTGGTGAGGCAGGGAGATCGACATGCAGCTCCATGAATCGCCCCTGTTGTCCCGAGGCATCCACGGCGCCCACGTCATCGGTCGTGATTTCGATGCGAAGACATGGCAGACCTCGAGCGAAGTTGTGGTGCGTTCCGCCGAGGGTGGCGGCAGGCTATTGCTGCGGCAGGATGACCGGATCGCCGAAATCGAACCAGCGCCTGATGCCGGATCGCTGCTGCTGCATGCCCAGAACCTTGACGTGCTGTGGGTGCTGGCCCAGGCCAGAGGCCAGGGTGCCAAGTCGGCGAGGGTCGGTTTGCACTGCCTGGTGCCGATGCAGGCCGTCTCGTCTGAATCGGCATTCGAGATTGGTGTCGATCAGCGGGTGGCGGACAGCCTGCACCAGCAGATGCGCATCGACCAGCCGGTCGTCGCCTCGGCGGTGGAGTGGCTGACCGATGAGTTTGTCTGCCCGGTGGCGGGCGATGAGGCACTGGGCCGCGTGTTCGTGTGTCCTCGGGAGCGGGGTGACGTCCGGGCGATGCAACTGATCGGACGGCGCTTTCGACTCGACCTGAAGCGCGATGACCAGCAGGTGTTCTGGGTCGAGCGCACGGCGAAGCGCCCGGCGAGCGAGGACGATGCCTGCATCGTCATGACGGGTGCGGTTCGGTTCGTCGACGCCAGCGCCGGGGTTCAGCCGCAGGAGCCATCCCAGCGACTCCTGCTGGACACGGCGGTCACGTCGTTTGGTACCTATCTGGAACTGTGGAGCCTCTACGGCCAGAAGGAGTGGGTGCGCGAAGTCACGCGGGCCGCCGAGTTACAGTCGTTGTCCTACACCGCGTGCGTGCCCGCCAGCGATGAAGGTGGGGGATGGCGCCTGACGGTTCAGACGGATGCGTTGAATACGTTTCGTGATCGTTGGAAGAAATTGGCGTCTGACGATGATCAAGTCGAGCTGGATGACGAGGCGCCGGACTGGAACAGCGATTACTACACCGACCTGGAGCACCGCGATCGGCGTCGGATCTTTCGAGGCGAGCCGCAGTGGTTGCGTGACGGCCTTGTCGTGAAAGGAGAGTCGAGGAAGCCGCCGCCCCCGAGTGGTCACATGTATCTGTCGTTGGCAGGCCATCGGACCCAGCATGAGCGGCGTCTGAGTGCGCGGCGGGCCATCGATTCGGGTGCAGGCGTGAAGACGCTGCGGGCGTTGCTTCAGGATGTGCCGACGCCGACCCAGCGGCCCTCGACACTGACCGCCCTGACGCCGTATGCACGCCAGAGCTTCCGCAGTGGCAGACCGACCACAAGGCAGGAAGAGGCGGTTCGAGTGGCCCTGAACACCCCGGACATTGCGCTGATCATCGGCCCGCCCGGGACAGGCAAGACCCAGGTGATCGCCGCGCTGGAACGGCGCCTGTCCGAACTCAACGAGGGGCAGCTCATCGCGCACGATGTGCTGGTGTCGAGTTTCCAGCACGACGCGGTGGAAAACGCGCTGGAGCGTACCGAGGTCTATGGCCTGCCTGCGGTCAAGGTGGGCGGGTCGGCTCGCCGTCGTGACGAGTTCGATCCGGTGAGTGCATGGCGTGAGCGCAAGGAACAGGCGATGTCCGCCCGAGTGCAGCAGATGGAGCAATCCGACCCTTCGGCACCCCTGCTGGTGGAGCTGGATCGGCAGGTGCACCGATTGCTTCTGCTGGGCGTGGAGCCTGGGGAGCGTCAACGGGCACTGGATGACCTGGATGACTGCCTCAGAGCACTCGGCCGTCTGCGCATACGGCCCGGCGCCGCGTGGCAGTCCGACTGGGGCAACTATCGGGAGCAGCCGCCGGCGCCGGCGCAGGTGGCGCAGTCGCTGTCGCCTGCACGCCGCAGGATGCTGCTGAGGCGGGTGAGGGCGCTGCGCTGTCAGGCCGTGGCCTTTGAAGATGACGGTCCGGCCCAGGCACACAAGGTGCGCGGTCTGCTGCGCCACGAGGCCGGACTGATGACCGCGGCGGATGAGGCGCTGCTGCTCCAGGCGAGCGATGCGGACAGATTGCCTGATGCCGCACTGCTGGAAGCCTTGTCCAGCCTGCGCGATGCGCTGATCGACCGCTTGCGGCCCGACTGGTGCCCCGTCGTGCAGCGCCATCGGCTGGATGATCAGGCGCGTGGCCTGTTGCAGCGACTGCAGACCGAACTGGCGGACAAGGTGCGCGAATCGCGCCATGGGGTCCACGGCGTGTTGATCCGTTATCGGGATGCACTGGGTGCCTACCCAGATCAGGTGCATCGGGCCGTGAAGGCCTACAGCAGCATCGTCGGCGCGACCTGCCAGCAGGCGGCCAGCCGTCACATGAGTCTGCTCAAGACCGACAAGCCGGACGCTCCATCCATGAGGAGCCTGCAGTTCGGCAGCGTGATCATCGACGAGGCCGCTCGGGCCAATCCGCTGGACCTGCTCGTGCCGATGGCGCTCGCGTCGCGGCGCATCGTCCTGGTCGGCGACCACCGGCAATTGCCCCACTTGCTCGACAGCGAGATCGAGGACGAGATTCGTGCCGAGCGTGGCGACCAGGCCAGCAGCAAGGTCTACCGGGACAGCCTGTTCGAGCGGCTGTGGCGACAGCTTCAACAGCGGGCGGCGGCGGATGGCTTCTCGCGGGTCGTGATGCTCGACACCCAGTTCCGCATGCACCCCCGGCTGGGTGATTTCGTGAGCCGGCAGTTCTATGAACGAGCAGGGCTCGGTCAGGTTCATTCAGGCCGGCCGGCGAGCGATTTTGAATGGCTGGTGCCTGGTCATGGCTCATCGGTGTGTGCCTGGATCGATGTCCCGCAGGTCAAGGGGCTGGAGGACCGGTCCGGCGCCAGCCGTCGGCGTCAGGTCGAAGCCTGGCGGGTGGCGCACGAGGTGTCTCGTCTGCTCAAGGAGCTGCCCGAGGACAAGAGCATCGGGGTCATCACCTTCTACGCCGCCCAGCGTGACGAGATTCTGGCTGCGCTGGGTGGCTCGCTCCCGAAGCGCCTGCATGTCGGCACGGTCGATGCCTTCCAGGGCAAGGAGTTCGATGTGGTGGTGCTGTCTGTCGTCCGATGCAACACGCTGCCGTTGTCCGCCTCCAGCCTGTCTGAAGGCTGCACGCCTGACGAGACTGAACAGCGGCGCAGCGCCCAGGAGCGAGTCTGGAGCCGCAAGTACGGCCACTTGCGCACGGCCAACCGGCTCAACGTGGCGATGAGCCGCCAACGCCGGTTGCTGATCGCGGTTGGCGATCGGGCGATGTTCGAGGGTGAGGCATCCCGCGAGGCCGTGCCGGAGATGTGCGCCTTCCTGGATTTCTGCGATGCCGAGGCGCGGCTGCACGCCAGGGAGACGCCATGAAATCGCCTGACCTTTTCCTGCGCTGGCCGACGTCACGCCCGTCGAAGCGGCCGCATGTCGCGGTGTTGTGGCCTGTGCATGTGTGGCCGGTCGTCGCGCCGGATCAGGTGCCTGCGCTTAACCTGTTCCAGTCGGCCATCCTCGGCTTGCTGCGAGCTGGAAAGAGCGATCTCGCCGAGGTGGCGACGCTGCTGGAACTCGATCGGGATCTGGTCCGCTTCATCGTGACCAAGGAACTCCAGCCCTCGGGATGGCTGGATCAGCGACTGCGACTGACCCCGGAGGGGGCCAGGATGCTCGACGGTGATGACCACCGGACGCCGCGCCTGAGCCAGCAGCATGTGTTTCAGGATGCCGTGTTCGGACACTGGTGGCCGCGTCTGAGTGCGGACCTGCCGGAAATCGAACCCAAGGGCGTGAACGAGAAAGGCCAGTTCGAATTTCTCCTGGAGCGAGGAAGCGGTCGAATCGAGCGGCCCGTCGTGTTGCCGGTGAAAGCACCAGCGCGTGCCGATCTGGCAGAGGTTCTGAAGGCGTGGCAGCAGCACCGCCGTGACCACGCCGCTGCGCAAGCCGGGGGCCGGGTCGAAACGCTGTCGGACGATGTGGAGTTCGTCAGCGATGAAATCGAGTTCTGCGGCGATCTCCAGCGAACGCAGTTGGCGCATGTCTGGTGCGAGGTCTACGTCAATCCCGATGATCCGCAGCCGTGGCTGGTCAGCGATCCGTGGCGATTCGTGCCAGCGGTGAAATGGCTGCGTGAGCCGCTGCAGCAAAGCCTGGGCCAGTTCCCGGAGCTGGCTGGGCGGATGCGCAAAAAGCTGATGCCCAACGAGGACACGGGTTCCCTGAGTGCAGCCGATTGGCTTGCGCAGTTGGAACTCCGCACCGAGCTGGATCTGTCGTCGATGCCGCACCTGAACCGGCCGGAGCACACCAAGCTGCGTGAGCACATGGGTCGTGTTCTCCGTCAGCGGGACCGTTTGCTGCACCAGGAGCGCGTCCAGAACGAAGAGCTGAACAGCCTGCTGACCGAATGCAGCGCCCTGATGGAAGCCACGGTGCAGTGGATGCTGGAGTGGTGGCCGATCGAAACGCGGGATTGGCCGCGAACCGAATGGACGCGGCGGGTGCTTGGCGACTTGCTGCGGGAGCTGCCTTTGCAAGCGCCGCTGGATGACGAAGTGCTGGCGGTGTTGTCCGGCCAGAAGCTCAAGGACACCCGGCTGGCCATCGAGCGGCGTGACCGGCCCTTCAAGGCACTCTGGGTCGGTGCATTGCTGTGTACGCGGGAGCACGATACACACCCGCTGCGGCAACTGCCGGCGCGCGCCCTGCAATGGGTGCGGATGCTGGAGCTGACCGACCTGCGCAACAAGGGCAGCCACGCCAGCGGGCAGCGACTTGACCGCCAGCACAGCCTCGACATGGCGGACTTCGCCGTCGAGTGGCATGAGCAGTTCATTCCGTATTTCTGAATCCTGGATCTGAAAGCACAAAGACCATGGGGAAGCACAAGAAAGCCGCGCCGCCTGTCCGACCGACCGGCAGCACGGCGGCGAGTCCTGCATCAGCAACGCGCCCCAGTGGCTTGCTGAACAAGCTGTTTGCGACGCGGGAGCAGACCGCGCCGTTGTTGCCGGAGGCACCGCCTGACACGGCATGGGACGAGACGCAGATCCGCACCTGGGCGGCGTCCTTGTCGATGCCGGAGCATGAGCAATTCGCTGCCTGGGTCGAGCAGTTCGCTTCCTGGGGAACTCGTCTCAAGGATGCACACGACCGCAGCGTCAGCGCGGGGCGTGCGCTGGAGGCCGAGCGGGAGACGCTGCAAGGTCGCCTGTCCGAGGAGTCGGCCCGTCTGGCTGCTGATCGGGCGGCATTCGACATCGAGCAAGCGCAACAGCGACAGGATCGGGCGGAGCTTGAAACGGCTCGCCTTGCGCTGGCTGGCGAGCGCGAGACCCTGGACGAGCAGCGGCTGGCGGTGGTGCGGCAGCAGGAGGCGCTGACACGTCAGGCGGCCGAGCTGCGCGGGCAGATCGTGCTGGAGCGGGAGGCGTCGTTGCAGACGCTGCGCCAGCAGGTCGAGGAACTGGAGCAGCGCCGCGACCGCCTGCCTGCCGAGATCGTCCAGCACCGCGCCGTCTTGCTGGACCGTGCGCGTGAAGATGTCGAGGCGCTCAAGGCGGGTGTGCAGGCGCAGGAGGCGGTGCTGCACGAGCGTGAGCTGCAGATCAACGCGCATGAGCTGGCGCTGGAGACCCGTGACCGGAAACTGGCGATGAACGAGGAACTGCTGCGTGTCCGGCGCGGCTCGCTCACCGAAGAGATCCGAGAGGAATGCCAGCGCGAGCTTGATGAGGCGCTGCGACAGTCGCAGCGGCTTCAATCCCGGCTCGACAAGGCTCATGAGCATGCGGATCGGCTGCAGCAGGAACTTGATGAGTTCGGCGAACTGCGTGATCGGATCGGCGACGATCCGCAGCGCCTTTTCGACGAGCTCGACGCGCTGCGCCAGCGCAACCGTGACCTGGACCGGCAGGTGCAGGAACTGCTGGCTGGAGGCGCCGAGGAGGACGCCAGCCAGTTGCGTCTGCAGCGAGATGACCTGCAGCAGAGGCTGACACAGGCCGAGCAGGAACTGTTCGACTTGCGCCGTCGCCAGTCCGAGTGGCAGCGCAGCGTCACCGAGCGCGAGGACTGGCAGAAGACCCGCAAGGTGCTGGAAACGAACCGTGCCTTGCTGCAAGGGGCCGTCAGCCAGTTGCAGCAGGATGTCGATGACCTCCTCAACCGCCAGCAGCAGAAGACGGTCTTCCCCGAGCTGACGCGCATGGACGCCGAGCTGACCGTGCGGGTCCATACCGATCCGGTGCCGGACAAGCTGAGCCAGCTGGTCGATGAACTGCAATGCCGCATCGCCCACGCCGAGAAGGGCAAGCAGCTCTACTTCCGCAAGGAGGAACTGCAGCTCTTCCTTGGCGGCTTGGCGATGAGCCAGCTGCATGTCTTCCAGGGCATCAGCGGCACCGGCAAGACCAGTCTGGCCACCGCCTTTGCCAAGGCGGTCGGTGGCGTCTGCACGACAGTGCCGGTCCAGGCCGGCTGGCGTGACCGCGCCGACCTGATCGGGCACTACAACGCCTTCGAGAAGCGTTACTACGAGCGCAACACGCTGCAGGCGCTGTACCGGGCACAGACCGAAGCCGACAGCGATCGACTGCACATCGTGCTGCTCGATGAAATGAACCTGTCGCGCCCCGAGCAGTATTTCGCCGAGTTCCTGTCGGCGATGGAAATGGGTGAATCGGATCGCTGGATCAACCTGATGGAGTCTGGACCGGCTCAGGGCGGACCGAAGCACTTGCGCGATGGTCGCGACATCAAGCTGACGCCCAACGTGTGGTTCATCGGCACCGCCAATCACGACGAGACGACGAACGCCTTTGCGGACAAGACGCATGACCGGGCGTTCGTGCTGGAGCTGCCGCGACAAGAGAGGCCGGAGTCTGGCCTGCGTCGGCTGAAGCCCGTGACCTGGAGCCATCAGAGTCTGGTGGATCGGTTTGACGTGGTTTGCAGGGAATTGACGCCTCAGATCGTGGACTTGATGGCATTCATCAACGACAGCGAACTCACCCGACTCCTGGCTGGCACGTTCGGCCTTGGCTGGGGCAACCGGCTGGAGCGCCAGATGATGCGGTTCGTGCCCGTCGTGATCGATGCAGGGGGGAGCGAGGCCTTGGCCGTTGACCACCTCCTGTCGAGTCGGATGTTCCGCGATGGCAAGGTGATTGGACGGCACGACGTCGGGACGGATGACCTGCGGCAGGTCGAAGAGGCTTTGCTGAAGATGTGGGAAGACTGCGAGCTTGACGGTGAGCCGATCCGCTGTCTGACACCGTTGCGCCGGGATATTCAGCGTCTGGAGCGTGGCGGATGAGGGTGTTCGATCGCTTCACGGGCGCTGAAACCGATTTGCCCTCGCAGGTCGAGCCCGGTCGATACCGGTTGCTGGTGGCCGCCCGCCTGAATCGGTCGATCGACCTCCAAGCCGGTGAGGTGCTGTGGAGCGATGGAAGCGCCCGGTGCCTGTTGTCTTCCGGTGCGACAGAGGAGGAGTCTCTCCACGATTTCTTGCAGTCTCCGCCTGAGTCCGATGGTCAGGTACCGGACTCACTGATCGACGAGGCGATCAAGGCGGTGGCGAAGCAGTGGCGCGAGTGGCAGGCGGGTGCTGCCGACCAGCCCTTGCTCTCTCCCGTGATGCCCGCGCAGCTCGGGCATCTGGCCGAGATGAATCGGCTCGAAATTCAGTTGGAGAAAACGCTCATCGCCGGACATCTGCAGACCATCGCCCAGCGCCCCCGCATGGACATGCGCTACGACACCGAGCTCGTGCCGGTGTCCCGGGCGCGGAGGGTGGCCTTGGGTGCCCAGGTGCGGCTCGCGGCGCATTCCGAAGACTGGGCGCGACGCGAGATCACGGGCGTGGTGCCGTCACGGCTGCTGGCCGAGGTCAGCGATGATGAACTGGCGATCTACGAGAACCGGGTGTTCGCCCACCTGCTCGATCGACTCGCGCAGTTGCTGCGGCACCGCATTCGTGAACTCTCGGCACTGTTGGCCAAGCGCGAGGAAGCCGCGAGCCTGAGCAATGCTGAGCGCCTCGACTACCGGCTGCGCGAAGCCTTGTGCCGCCTCTGGGGGCAGGCGTTCGATGCCGATGAAACCCAGTCTGCGCAGCAGGTGCTGCAGACACTCCAGCGCCAGCTTGGCAAGGTCCTGCAGATGCAGCGCAGTCCTGTGGCGCAGGTGGCATCGCTGGGATTCACGGGGCTGACGCTGCGCAGCACCAACATCCTGCGGCACGATCCGCACTACCGGCATCTGCGCCCGCTGTGGCAACTGGCCCATGCCGATCTCGATCAGGTGGCCCGCACGCCTGCCGAGCGTTTCGAGCAGTCACGCAAGGCGGGTGAAGAGCACAGCGAGCAGGTGGGCTTGCTGATCCGGCATGCGCTGGACGCGATCCGCCGACACCATCCCAGACCGTTGACCCTGAACCGAGACGGGCTGGATTGGCTGGTCGAGGCGAGCCTTCCAGGGGTGTCCATGCCGCGTCTGCGGTTCGTGCCGGCTCGGCGAGGAAAACAGCCATGGTGCCTTGCGCCAGGGAGCATCGCAGGCGAGGAGCGGCACGTCGTGTTCAGCCATGCCGATGAGGGCAAGGCGGAGCAACCGGGCGCCGATGCCGTGCTCAACCCGCTGCAGTTCTACGGAGTCGAGCGGGTGCAGCAGGTCATCGAGCACTGGCTGATGCGGCATCTGCTGGCGGGCTATCCGTTCGTGGTCCGCAATGTCCCCAAAGCCTTGCGGTCAAGCGGCAATGACCGGGTGATGGATCGCCCCTTGGTGGCTGGAGCCGAGCGGGATGAGGTCTTGCAGGCGATCAATGCAGGCTCATGCAATGAGCAGACCCGGCATGCGCTGCAGCAGGCGATCGAGCGTCTGGCACTGCTGGACCGCTGCCGTGTCTGTGGAGCGGAATCGACCGCCTGGGAGGTGTCGCACATGGCGTTCAAGGCAACGTGCCATGGCTGCAAGAACGAGGTGACTTGGCAGAAGCGGAACGGCTCTGCGGCGTATCGCTCTGGGGAAACAGGTCGTCCGTTCGAGGATGTCGGGCACCTCGCTATGTGTTGGTGAGAGGTCGTCTCACCGGGCGCTGTGCTTGGCTCAGGTCACCCGCATCCGCGCCGCCCGCCACAGCAGCCGCGGCGCATCCCACGCCCCGATCCGCGGCCGCGCCGCCAGCGTGCCGCAGCGCATCGCCTCGATCTTGTCGAGGATGCGCAGGCCGCCCTGCACGACCAGCCGCAGCTCCCAGCCGGTGCGTCCGGGCAGCCGCGTGGCCAGCGGCGCGCCGTCGAGCATCAGCCGGCGCGCCCAGGCCACCTCGTCGGCGACGAGGGCGCGGGTGGCCTCGGTGTCGCGCTGCGCCATCAGCGCCTCGACCGTGACGTGGTAGCGCGCGCAGTCGGCCAGCGGGACGTAGAGGCGGTCGCGCGGCAGGTCGCGGCTGAGGTCCTGCCAGAAGTTGATGAGCTGCAGCGCCGTGCAGATCGCGTCCGACTGGGTGAGCGAGGCGTCGTCGCGCACGCCGTACAGGTGCAGCAGCAGCCGCCCGACCGGGTTGGCCGAGCGCTCGCAGTAGCGCAGCAGCTCGCCGCGGTCGGCATAGCGGCTCTGGTGCAGGTCCTGCTCGAAGGCGTCGAGCAGCGCTTCGAGCAGCGGCAGCGGCAGATGGTGGCGCCGGAAGACCGGCATCAGCGGCCGGAAGACCGCGCCCCAGCGCGGCGAGGGATCCTGGCCGTGCGCGACGCGGCGCAGGTCCTCGCGGTAGGCGGCCAGATCGGTGGCGCGCTGCTCGGGCGTGGCGTCGCCCTCGTCGGCGAGGTCGTCGGCGGTGCGCGCGAAGCCGTAGATCGCGATGACCGCCGGGCGCAGCGCCGGCGGGCACAGCACCGAGGCGACGGGAAAGTTCTCGTAGTGGTCGACGGACATGCCTGAGGGGGCGCAAGGGCGTGGAGGCCCGATTATCTCCGCGGGCCTGCGCGCGGTTTGACACCGCTCGGCGTGCTCTCCTACATTACTGACCAGTCAGTCAGTTCAGAATCCCCCGCTTCCATCCGCCTTCCCCGGAGCCTGCGCATGTCCTCTCGCCCCTTCGTCCTTCCCGGTGGCCGGCCGGCCGTCCTGTCGAGTCTCGTGCTGGGTCTGGCGCTGGGTCTGTCCGGCTGCGCGAAGAAGGAAAGCGCGCCCGAGCCGGTCAAGGCGGTGCGCACGCTGAAGGTCGAGAGCGGCAGCGTCGCGGCGGTGCAGGAGTTCTCCGGCGAGGTGAAGGCGCGCACCGAGACGCGGCTGTCCTTCCGCGTCGGCGGCAAGCTGGTGCGCCGCGAGGTCGACCTGGGCGACACGGTCCGGCCGGGCCAGCTGATCGCGCAGCTCGATCCGGCGGACCTGAAGCTGGGGCAGGAGGCGGCGGCCGCCGCGCTGCGCGCCGCGCAGGTGCAGGCCGAGCAGACCGGCGCGGACCTGAAGCGCTATCGCGAGCTGCATGCGCAGGGTTTCATCGGCGATGCCGAGCTGGAGCGGCGCGAGACCGCGCTGAAGGCCGCGCAGGCCACGCTCGACCAGGCGCGCGCGCAGGCCGGCGTGCAGGGCAACCAGGCGCAGTACACCCGGCTGGTGGCGGAAGGCGCGGGCGTGGTCACCGCGGTCGAGGCCGAGCCGGGCGCGGTGGTGGCCGCGGGCACGCCGATCGTGCGTGTCGCGCTGGACGGGCCGCGTGACGTGGTCTTCAGCGTGCCGGAGGACCGGGTCGCCGAGCTGCGCGCGCTGATGGACCGCGCCGGCGCGCTGCAGGTGAGGCTGTGGGGCGGCGACGGCGAGACGCTGCCGGCGACGCTGCGCGAGCTGGCCGCCGCGGCCGACGCGAGCACGCGCACCTTCGTGGCCAAGGCCGACGTCGGCACCGCCGCGCTGCGCCTGGGCCGCACCGCGACGGTCGCGATGGAGCGGCCGCGCCGCGACGGCCAGATCCGCCTGCCGCTGGCGGCGGTGGCCGAGCAGGGCGGTCGCAGCGTCGTCTGGGTGCTCGATGCGCAGGCGATGACGGTGCGGCCGCAGCCGGTGCGCGTCAGCGGCGCCGACGGCAACCAGGTGCTGGTGGCAGAGGGCCTGCAGCCCGGGCAGGAGGTGGTGGGCGCGGGCGTGCATGTGCTGACGCCGGGCCAGAAGGTGCGCCGCTATGTCGAGCCGGCGCGGGCCGCCTCGCGCTGACCGCCGACTGATCGCCGACGCCGCAGCGAAAGGCCCCCCATGAAGGTCCACACCCACGACATCGTCCGCCATTCCGGCTTCAACATCTCGCGCTGGGCGCTCGAGCATCCGGCGCTGACGCGCTACCTGATGATCGTGCTGATGGCGCTCGGCGTGGCCGCGTACTTCCAGCTCGGCCAGGACGAGGATCCGCCGTTCACCTTCCGCGCCATGGTCGTGCAGGCCTACTGGCCGGGCGCCACCGCGCAGCAGATGGCCGACCAGGTGACGGACAAGATCGAGAAGACGCTGCAGGAGGTGCCGCACGCCGACATCATCCGCTCGTACACCAAGCCGGGCGAGTCGGTGACCATCTTCCAGATCAAGGACGACTCGCCGCCGAAGGAGGTCCAGCAGACCTGGTACCAGACGCGCAAGAAGATCGGCGACATGCGCGCGACGCTGCCCGCCGGCGTGCTGGGGCCCTTCTTCAACGACGAGTTCGGCGATGTCTACGGCTCGATCTTCGCGCTGTCGGCCGACGGCTTCAGCCGCGAGGAGCTGCGCGAGTTCGCCGACCGCACCCGCTCGGAGCTGCTGCAGGTCAAGGACGTCGCCAAGGTGGAGGTCTTCGGCGCGCAGGCCGAGAAGGTGTTCATCGAGCTCTCCGGCCAGCGTCTGGCCCAGCTCGGCCTGGACCTGAACGCGGTGATCGCGCAGATCGGCGCGCAGAACGCGGTCGAGAACGCCGGCGTGCTCGACGCGGGCAGCCAGAACCTGCAGGTGCGCGTGGGCGGCCAGTTCGGATCGATCGAGGCGCTGCGCCAGCTGCCGCTGCGCGTGGTCAACCCGGCCACCGGCGTGGCCAGCATGACCCGGCTGGGCGAGGTCGCCACCATCCGGCGCGACTACATCGATCCGCCGGCGGTCAAGGTGCGCCACCAGGGCCGCGAGGTGATCGCGCTGGGCGTGTCGATGGCCAAGGGCGGCGACATCATCGCGCTGGGCCAGGCGCTGCAGGAGCGCGTCGGGCGCATCCGCCAGGACCTGCCCGCCGGCATCGAGCTGGCGCAGGTGCAGGACCAGCCGGTGGCCGTCGAGCGCTCGGTGGGCGAGTTCGTGCATGTGCTGGTCGAGGCCATCGTCGTGGTGCTGGCGGTGAGCTTCATCAGCCTGGGCCTGCACACGCGGCCGCTGCGCATCGACATCTGGCCCGGCCTGGTGGTGGCCATCACCATCCCGCTGGTGCTGTCGATCACCTTCGTGACGATGTACTACTGGGGCGTCGGGCTGCACAAGATCTCGCTGGGCTCGCTGATCATCGCGCTGGGCCTGCTGGTCGACGACGCGATCATCGCCGTCGAGATGATGGTCAGAAAGCTCGAGGAGGGCCACGACCGCCTCTACGCCGCGACCTACGCCTACGACGCCACCTCGATGCCGATGCTCACCGGCACGCTGATCACCGCGGTGGGCTTCCTGCCGATCGGCCTGGCGCAGTCGACGGTGGGCGAGTACACCTTCGCGATCTTCGCCGTCACCTCGGCGGCGCTGCTGATCTCGTGGGTGGTGTCGGTGTATTTCGTGCCCTATCTGGGCGCGCGGCTGCTGAAGGTGCGCCCGCATGCCGAGGGCCAGGCGCACGAGCTGTTCGACACGCCGTTCTACGCGCGCTTTCGCCGGCTGGTGGGCTGGTGCGTGGACCACCGCTGGATCACGATCGGGCTGACCGTCGGCGTGTTCGTGCTCGGCCTGGCCGGCATGGGCCGGGTGCAGCAGCAGTTCTTCCCGGACTCGAGCCGGCCGGAGATCCTGGTCGACCTCTGGCTGCCCGAGGGCTCGACGATCCGCGAGAGCGACCGGCTGGTCGAGCGGCTGCAGGCGCGCCTGAAGGGCGAGGCCGGCGTCGAGAGCGTGACCAGCTGGGTCGGCTCGGGCGTGCCGCGCTTCTACCTGCCGCTGGACCAGATCTTCCCGCAGACCAACGTCAGCCAGACCATCGTGCTGCCGAAGGACCTGGCCTCGCGCGAGGCGCTGCGCCGGCGCCTGCCCGAGATCCTGGCGGCCGAGTTCCCGGAGGCACGCGGCCGCGTCAAGCTGCTGCCCAACGGGCCGCCGGTGCCCTATCCGGTGCAGTTCCGCGTCGTCGGCGACGATCCGCAGATCGTGCGCGAATGGGGCGACAAGGCGCGCGCGGTGCTGCAGGCGAGCCCGCACCTCATCGGGGTCAACGACAACTGGAACGAGAAGGTCAAGGTGCTGCGCCTGGAGATCGACCAGGACAAGGCGCGGGCGCTGGGCGTCTCGAGCCAGTCGATCGCGCAGGCCACGCGCATGCTGCTCAGCGGCACGCCGGTGGGCCAGTACCGCGAGGGCGACAAGCTGATCGACATCGTCATGCGCCAGCCGCTGTCCGAGCGCGACGCGATCACCGACCTGGGCAACGCCTATGTGCCGACCACCTCGGGCCGTCCGGTGCCGCTGGTGCAGATCGCGCGCATCGGCCATGTCTGGGAGCCGGGCGTGATGTGGCGCGAGGGCCGCAAGTACGCGGTGACCGTGCAGGGCGACGTGCCCGACGGCATGCAGGGCGCCACCGTGACGGCCGAGATCTGGCCGGCGCTGGACAAGCTGCGCGCCGACCTGCCGCCGGGCTACGACATCCAAGTCGCCGGCGCGGTGGCCGAGAGCAGCAAGGGCCAGGGCTCGATCGCCAAGGGCGTGCCGGTCATGCTCTTCCTGACCTTCACGCTGCTGATGCTGCAGCTGCAGAGCTTCAAGCGCGCGATGCTGGTCTTCCTGACCGGCCCGATGGGCATCGCCGGCGTGGCCGGCGCGCTGCTGCTGCTCGACCGGCCCTTCGGCTTCGTCGCGCTGCTGGGCGTGATCGCGCTGATGGGCATGATCCAGCGCAACTCGGTGATCCTGATCGACCAGATCGAGCAGGACCGCGAGGCCGGCGCGAACGACCGCGACGCGGTGATCGAGTCGGCGGTGCGGCGCTTCCGCCCGATCGTGCTGACCGCCGCCGCCGCGGTGCTGGCGATGATCCCGCTGTCGCGCAGCGTCTTCTGGGGCCCGATGGCGGTGGCGATCATGGGCGGCCTGGTCGTGGCGACGGCGCTGACGCTGCTGGCGCTGCCGGCGATGTATGCCGCCTGGTTCCGCGTCGGACGGGGCGACGCGCGACTCGGCTAGAATGTCGCGCTTTCCGGGAAATCCGGTGCAGGCCGCGCGGGTGGCGAAATTGGTAGACGCACCAGGTTTAGGTCCTGACGCCTTCACGGGCGTGCCGGTTCGAGTCCGGCCCCGCGCACCACATGCAGACGTCTTCCGGTTTCCTGCGCCGGACGTCCCTCCTGAATTCAAGCAACTGTAGAGCTTCAGAACATGGCTGTTACCGTGGAGACCCTCGACAAGCTCGAGCGCCGCATCACCCTGACCCTGTCGGCAGAGGAGATCAGGAACGAGGTCGAGACCCGCCTGAAGAAACTGGCCCGCACGGTCAAGGCCGACGGCTTCCGCCCGGGCAAGGTGCCGATGAACGTCGTGGCGCAGCGCTACGGCTACTCGGTCCAGTACGAGGTGATGAACGACAAGGTCGGCGCCGCCTTCGCGCAGGCCGCCGGCGAGGCCCAGGTCCGCGTGGCCGGCGCGCCGCGCATCTCCGAGAAGGAAGGCACGACCGACGGCCAGGTCCAGTTCGACGCGGTCTTCGAGGTCTATCCGGACGTCGTCGTCGGCGATCTGGCCGAAGTCGAGATCGAGCGCGCCAGCGCCGAGGTCGATGACGCCGCGATCGACCGCACGCTCGAGATCCTGCGCAAGCAGCGCCGCACCTTCACCGAGCGCGCCGCCGGCGAGGAAGCCACCGACGGCGACCGCGTCACCATCGACTTCGACGGCTCGATCGACGGCGAGCGCTTCGAGGGCGGCAAGGCCGAGGACTTCCAGTTCCTGCTCGGCGAAGGCCGCATGCTGGAAGCCTTCGAGAAGGCCGTGCGCGGCATGAAGGCGGGCGAGTCCAAGACCTTCCCGCTGAAGTTCCCCGACGACTACCACGGCTCGGACGTGGCGGGCAAGGAAGCCGACTTCCTGGTCACGCTGAAGAAGATCGAGCAGCAGAACCTGCCGGTCGTCGATGACGCGTTCGCCGAGTCGCTGGGCATCTCCGAAGGCGGCGTCGAGGGCCTGCGCGCCGACATCCGCAAGAACCTCGAGCGCGAGGTCAAGTTCCGCATCGCCGCCCGCAACAAGCAGGCCGTCATGGACGCCATCGAGAAGGCCGTCTCCTTCGACCTGCCCAAGGCACTGGTCGATGCGGAAGTCGAGCGCCTGGTGGCCAATGCCCGCGCCGACCTGAAGCAGCGCGGCATCAAGGACGCCGACAAGGCCCCGATCCCGGCCGAGATGTTCACCGCGCAGGCCGAGCGCCGCGTGCGCCTGGGCCTGTCGCTGGCCGAGCTGGTGCGCGCGAACTCGCTGTCGGCCACGCCGGAGCAGCTGCGCGCCCACATCGAGGAGATGGCGCAGAGCTACGAGCGTCCGCAGGACGTCATCGCCTGGTACATGGGCGACCAGCAGCGCATGGCCGAGGTCGAGGCGGTGGTCATCGAGGCCAACGTCACCGACTTCGTGCTGGGCAAGGCCAAGGTCACCGACAAGGCCCTGGCCTTCGACGAGCTGATGGGCGCCTGAGACGCGCCTGAAGCCGACGTTTTTCGTCGGTGAAACGATCACAAGGGGCGCCTAAGGCGCCCCTTGTCACATGATCGGCACACCCGTTCCGGGTGTTGAATAACGCAAACCCCCATAATCGGGTTCGTCGCGATCGTCGCGGCCCCTCCCGGCTGGCGATGCATCGTGCGAGACAAGGTGAATTCATCAAGGGTCCGCAATGAGCGCAATCGACACGCAGAATCTGGGCATGGTGCCCATCGTCATCGAACAGTCCGGACGCGGCGAGCGCTCCTATGACATCTACTCGCGCCTGCTGCGCGAGCGGGTGATCTTCCTGGTCGGCCCGGTCAACGACCAGACCGCCAACCTCGTCGTCGCCCAGCTGCTGTTCCTCGAGAGCGAGAACCCCGACAAGGACATCTCGCTCTACATCAACTCGCCCGGCGGCAGCGTCTCGGCCGGCATGTCGATCTTCGACACGATGCAGTTCATCAAGCCGCAGGTCTCGACGCTGTGCATGGGCATGGCCGCCAGCATGGGCGCCTTCCTGCTGTCGGCGGGCGCGCCGGGCAAGCGCTTCGCGCTGCCGAACTCGAAGATCATGATCCACCAGCCGCTCGGCGGCGCGCAGGGTCAGGCCACCGACATCGAGATCCATGCCCGCGAGATCCTGAAGACGCGCGAGCAGCTCAACCGCATCCTCGCCGAGCGCACCGGCCAGCCGCTCGAGAAGATCCAGAACGACACCGAGCGCGACTACTACATGTCCGCCGCCGAGGCGCAGACCTACGGCCTGATCGACCAGGTCATCAGCAAGCGCGCCTGATACCTTCGCGGCAGGCATTTCCTTTTCTTCGACTCGAGGCCGCATCCCATGCCCGACAAAAAAGGCTCCCCCGGCGAAAAGACGCTGTACTGCTCGTTCTGCGGCAAGAGCCAGCACGAGGTCAAGAAGCTGATCGCCGGTCCGTCGGTGTTCATCTGCGACGAGTGCATCGAACTGTGCAACGACATCATCCGCGACGAGGCCCCGGGAGCCGACGCGCCGGCCGGCACCAAGGCCGGTCGTGACGACCTGCCGGTGCCCGCCGAGATCAAGTCGATCCTCGACCAGTACGTGATCGGCCAGGATCAGGCCAAGCGCACGCTGTCGGTGGCGGTCTACAACCACTACAAGCGCCTGAAGCACATGGGCGGCAAGACGAAGTCCGACGACGTCGAGCTGACCAAGAGCAACATCCTGCTGATCGGCCCGACCGGCTCGGGCAAGACGCTGCTGGCGCAGACGCTGGCGCGCCTGCTCAACGTGCCCTTCGTGATCGCCGATGCCACGACGCTCACCGAGGCCGGCTACGTCGGCGAGGACGTCGAGAACATCATCCAGAAGCTGCTGCAGAACTGCAACTACGAGGTCGAGCGGGCGCAGCGCGGCATCGTCTACATCGACGAGATCGACAAGATCAGCCGCAAGGCCGACAACCCGTCGATCACGCGCGACGTCTCCGGCGAGGGCGTGCAGCAGGCGCTGCTCAAGCTCGTCGAGGGCACGATGGCGTCGGTGCCGCCGCAGGGCGGACGCAAGCACCCGAACCAGGACTTCCTGCAGATCGACACGACCAACATCCTGTTCATCTGCGGCGGCGCGTTCGACGGCCTCGAGAAGGTCATCGCCAACCGCTCCGAGAAGTCGGGCATCGGCTTCGGCGCCTCGGTCAAGAGCAAGCAGGAGCGCAGCATCACCGACGTCTTCCGCCAGATCGAGCCCGAGGACCTGGTCAAGTTCGGCCTGATTCCCGAGCTGGTCGGCCGCCTGCCGGTGATCGCCACGCTGGGCGAGCTGACCGAGGACGCGCTGGTGCAGATCCTGACCGAGCCGAAGAACGCGCTGGTCAAGCAGTACCAGAAGCTGTTCGGCATGGACGGCGTCGAGCTGGAAGTGCGCTCGTCGGCGCTGTCGGCGATCTCGCGCAAGGCCCTCAAGCGCAAGACCGGCGCGCGCGGCCTGCGCTCGATCATGGAGCAGGCGCTGATGGACACGATGTTCGATCTGCCGACCTTCGACGGCGTCGCCAAGGTCGTCGTCGACGAGCACACCATCGAGGACGGCACCAAGCCGCTGCTCGTCTATCGCGAGCAGGCCAAGGCCAGCGCCTGAGTGGTCCCCCCGCCGGTGCGCAGGCGGCCTGAACGCCCTTGCAAACCGGCGCCGCGGTCCCAGATGGGACTGCAGAAAGAGAGGTTCTGATGTCAGGCCATCCCATCCTTCCCTCCGACCCCATCACGCTGCCGCTGCTGCCGCTGCGCGATGTCGTGGTCTTTCCGCACATGGTCATCCCGCTGTTCGTGGGGCGGCCGAAGTCGATCAAGGCGCTCGAGGCGGCGATGGAAGCCGGCCGCCAGATCATGCTGGTGGCCCAGAAGGCTGCCGGCAAGGACGAGCCCAAGCCCGACGACATGTTCGAGACCGGCTGCGTCTCCAGCATCCTGCAGATGCTGAAGCTGCCCGACGGCACCGTGAAGGTGCTGGTCGAGGGCCTGCAGCGCGCCACCACCGTCTCGATCGACGACGGCGGCGAGCACTTCACCGCGGTGGTGACGCCGGTGCCGGTGCCCGATGTCGGCACGCCCGAGATCGAGGCGCTGCGCCGCGCGGTCACCCAGCAGTTCGACCAGTACGTCAAGCTCAACAAGAAGATCCCGCCGGAGATCCTGACCTCGATCGCCGGCATCGACGACGCAGGCCGGCTGGCCGACACCATCGCCGCGCACCTGCCGCTCAAGCTCGAGAACAAGCAGCTCGTGCTCGACATGGTGCCGGTCGACAAGCGCCTCGAGAAGCTGCTCGAGCTGCTTGAGCACGAGGTCGACATCCTCCAGGTCGAGAAGCGCATCCGCGGCCGCGTCAAGCGCCAGATGGAGAAGAGCCAGCGCGAGTACTACCTCAACGAGCAGGTCAAGGCCATCCAGAAGGAGCTCGGCGAGGGCGAGGAGGGCGCCGATCTCGAGGAGCTCGAGAAGAAGATCGCCGCCGCGCGCATGTCGAAGGAGGCGCGCAAGAAGGCCGAGAGCGAGCTCAAGAAGCTCAAGCTGATGTCGCCGATGTCGGCCGAGGCCACCGTCGTGCGCAACTTCATCGACACGCTGGTCAACCTGCCGTGGGCGAAGAAGAGCAAGGTCAAGCACGACCTGCCGCTGGCCGAGGAGGTGCTCGACGAGGACCACTTCGGTCTCGACAAGGTCAAGGAACGCATCCTCGAGTACCTCGCGGTGCAGCAGCGCGTCGACAAGGTCAAGGCGCCGATCCTGTGCCTGGTCGGCCCCCCGGGCGTGGGCAAGACCTCGCTGGGGCAGTCGGTGGCGCGTGCCACCGGCCGCAAGTTCGTCCGCATGGCGCTGGGCGGCGTGCGCGACGAGGCCGAGATCCGCGGCCACCGCCGCACCTACATCGGCTCGATGCCGGGCAAGGTGCTGCAGTCGCTGACCAAGGTCGGCGTGCGCAATCCGCTGTTCCTGCTCGACGAGATCGACAAGCTGGGCATGGACTTCCGCGGCGACCCGTCGTCGGCGCTGCTCGAGGTGCTGGATCCGGAGCAGAACCACACCTTCTCCGACCACTACGTCGAGGTCGACTTCGACCTGTCGGACGTGATGTTCATCGCGACCTCGAACTCGATGAACATTCCGCCGGCCCTGCTCGACCGCATGGAGGTGATCCGCCTGTCGGGCTACACCGAGGACGAGAAGGTCTCGATCGCCCAGCGCTACCTGCTGCCCAAGCAGCGCGAGAACAACGGCGTCAAGGACAGCGAGATGGAGGTCACCGAGGACGCCATCCGCGCGGTGATCCGCTACTACACCCGCGAAGCCGGCGTGCGTTCGCTCGAGCGCGAGGTCTCCAAGATCTGCCGCAAGGTGGTCAAGGGCCTGTCGCTGAAGAAGTACGAGGGTCAGGTCGTCGTGACGGCCGAGAACCTCAACGACTTCCTGGGCGTGCGCAAGTACAGCTACGGCGAGGCCGAGAAGGAGAACCAGGTCGGCCAGGTCAACGGACTGGCCTGGACCGAGGTGGGTGGCGACCTGCTGACCATCGAGGCCGCGGTGATGAACGGCAAGGGCGGCATCCTGCGCACCGGCTCGCTCGGTGACGTGATGAAGGAGTCGGTCGAGGCCGCGCGCACCGTGGTGCGCAGCCGTGCCGCTCGCCTGGGCATCAAGGACGAGCTGTTCGAGAAGCGCGACATCCACATCCACGTGCCCGACGGCGCCACGCCCAAGGACGGCCCGAGCGCGGGCGCGGCGATGGCCACCGTCTTCGTGTCGGCGCTCACCGGCATTCCGGTGCGGGCCGATGTGGCGATGACCGGCGAGATCACGCTGCGCGGCGAAGTCACCGAGATCGGCGGCCTGAAGGAGAAGCTGCTCGCGGCCCACCGCGGCGGCATCAAGACGGTGCTGATTCCCGAGGACAACGCCAAGGACCTCCAGGACATCCCGGAAAACGTCAAGAGCCAGCTCGAGATCATTCCGGTGAAGTGGTTCGACCGTGTTCTCGAGGTCGCGCTCGAGCGCCTGCCCGAGCCGCTGCCCGAGGAAGAGGTCAAGGCCGAAGCTCCGAAGGCCGAGCCGACCGTGGCGCCCGTCATCGAGGGTGCGACGAAGCACTGAAAAAAAACGGCCAAAACGCTTGCGCGTCGAGAAAATAGTGTTCTATACTTACGTTCTCGACGCAGCGCAGACAACCAAATCAGCGCAGCAAGTGTCGGAAGCAAAGCGGGAATAGCTCAGTTGGTAGAGCGCAACCTTGCCAAGGTTGAGGTCGCGAGTTCGAGCCTCGTTTCCCGCTCCAGATCCTGATGTCGGTGGCGCGGTAGCAAAGCGGTTATGCAGCGGATTGCAAATCCGTCCAGGGCGGTTCGACTCCGCCCCGCGCCTCCAGAGTCGATGCGGGAATAGCTCAGTTGGTAGAGCGCAACCTTGCCAAGGTTGAGGTCGCGAGTTCGAGCCTCGTTTCCCGCTCCAGAATTTCGTCTGGTGTCAGAAGATGAAGAATCAAGGTTCTCGCTTCGGGCCCGGGTGGTGAAATTGGTAGACACTGCGGACTTAAAATCCGCCGCCTCGAAAGGGGCGTACGGGTTCGATTCCCGTCCCGGGCACCAGTTTCGACAAGTCATTGCCAGTTACGCGGGAATAGCTCAGTTGGTAGAGCGCAACCTTGCCAAGGTTGAGGTCGCGAGTTCGAGCCTCGTTTCCCGCTCCAACAAGAAAAGAGTCGTCCACCGGACGACTCTTTTTTTTCGTCCTGACATTCCCTGAGGCCCGAGCTGCCGCCTGCTTGTGCCAGGGCCGGGCGGTGCTGCCTATCATTGCGCCATGTCTTCCCAGTTCCCCGGATATTCCCCGGCCGCCGGTCCCCGCGGTGGCGATGACGAGATCGCGCGCCTGCGCGTGCCGCCGCACTCGATCGAGGCCGAGCAGAGCGTGCTCGGCGGGCTGCTGCTCGACAACAGCGCGTCCGACCGTGCCGGCGACGTGCTGACCGAGGCGGACTTCTATCGCTACGAGCACCGGCTGATCTACACCGCGATCATGACGCTGATCAGCGCGAGCCGGCCGGCCGACGTGATCACCGTCTTCGAGCAGCTGCAGAGCCTGGGCAAGGCCGACGAGGTCGGCGGGCTGGCCTACCTGAACGCGCTGGCCAACAGCGTGCCGGGCGCCTCCAATCTGCGTCGCTATGCCGAGATCGTGCGCGAGCGCGCCATCCTGCGCCGCCTGGTCGAGACCAGCGACGAGATCGCCACGCGCGCGCTCAATCCGCAGGGTGCGGCCGTCTCGGCCATTCTCGACGAGGCCGAGGCCAAGATCTTCAAGATCGGCGAGGAGGGCTCGCGCAACAAGCAGGGCTTCCAGTCGCTCGACAACCTGGTCGTGCAGCTGATCGACCGGGTGCAGGAGCTGGCCGACAGCGGCGCCGGCGACGTGACCGGCGTGGCCAGCGGCTTCATCGATCTCGACCGGATGACGGCCGGCCTGCAGGGCGGCGACCTGATCATCCTGGCGGCGCGGCCGTCGATGGGCAAGACCGCCTTTGCGCTCAACATCGCCGAACACGTGGCGGTGAAGGAGCGCAAGCCGGTCGTCGTGTTCTCGATGGAAATGGGCGCGTCGCAGCTGGCGCTGCGGATGGTGGGCTCGCTCGGGCGCATCGACCAGCAGCATCTGCGCACCGGCGCGCTGACCGACGACGAGTGGGGGCGGCTGTCGGAGGTGCTCGACCTGCTGCACGGCGTGAGCCTGTTCATCGATGAGACGCCGGCGCTCACGCCGGGCGAGGTGCGCGCGCGCGCGCGGCGCCAGGCTCGTCAGTTCGGGCAGCTCGGACTGATCGTCATCGACTATCTGCAGCTGATGAGCGGCTCGGCCTCGAGCAGCGGCGAGAACCGTGCGACCGAGATCTCCGAGATCTCGCGCGGTCTGAAGGCGCTGGCCAAGGAGCTGCACTGCCCGGTGATCGCGCTGTCGCAGCTCAACCGTTCGGTCGAGACCCGCACCGACAAGCGGCCGATGATGTCCGACCTGCGCGAGTCGGGCGCCATCGAGCAGGATGCCGACGTCATCATGTTCATCTACCGCGACGAGTACTACAACAAGGAGTCGAAGGAGCCGGGCGTGGCCGAGATCATCATCGGCAAGCAGCGCAACGGCCCGGTCGGCACGGTCAAGCTGGCGTTCATGAAGCCGCTGACCAAGTTCGAGAACCTGGCGCCGGGCAGCTACGGCGACGAGTACTGAACTGATCCAGTCCGGGACAGTCCCGGCAGGGTGCTCGCCGTCGCGTGCGTCTTCTGGTTTCCGAGCAGTGCGGGGGCTGGCCGGGTAAACCCCGACCCGGCTATAATCCTCAGGTTTGTCCGCCAACAACGCAGCCCAGCGCCATCGCGGCGTCAACCCCCCGGATCCGGCATGTGCCGGTCTCGTGGACGATCTGGTTGACCGCCGAGCTCCGATGCCGCGCTGGGCTTGCCCACATCGGAGTTCCCGTGCTGCCCGTCCTGCCTCCCGCCATTCTCGCCCTCGCAGACGGCACGGTCTTTCATGGCACCTCGATCGGCGCTGCCGGTCACACGGTCGGTGAAGTGGTGTTCAACACCTCGATCACCGGCTATCAGGAAATCCTCACTGACCCCAGCTACTGCCGGCAGATCGTGACCCTCACGTATCCGCACATCGGCAACTATGGTGTCAACGAGCAGGATGTCGAGGCCTCGAAAGTCCATGCCGCCGGTCTGATCATCAAGGATCTGCCTGTCCGCGCTTCCAATTTCCGCCAGACCCTGACGCTGACCGAGTACCTGGTCCGCGAGGGCACGGTGGCCATCGCCGACATCGACACCCGTCGCCTGACGCGCGTGCTGCGCACGAAGGGCGCGCAGAACGGCTGCATCATGTCGTTCACGGCTGACACCGTCGTGACGCAGGCCATGATCGACGAGGCGGTCGCGCTGGCGCGCTCGGCGCCGAGCATGGCGGGCCAGGATCTGGCCCAGGTCGTGACCCGCGCCGCCACCGAGGTGTGGACCGAGACCGAGTGGCGCCTGAGCACCGAGGCCGGCGGCCCCGGCTTCGGCGCGCAGACCGAGCCGCGCTTCCATGTCGTGGCCTACGACTTCGGCGTCAAGCGCAACATCCTGCGCATGCTGGCCGAGCGGGGCTGCAAGGTCACCGTCGTGCCGGCCAAGACCCCGGCGGCCGAGGCGCTGGCCCTGAACCCGGACGGCATCTTCCTGTCGAACGGCCCCGGCGACCCGGAGCCCTGCGACTACGCGATCACGGCCGCCAAGGAGCTGATCGAGACCGGCATTCCGACCTTCGGCATCTGCCTGGGTCACCAGATCATGGCGCTGGCCTCGGGGGCGAAGACCTTCAAGATGAAGTTCGGCCACCACGGCGGCAACCATCCGGTCAAGGACCTGGACAACGGCCGCGTGTCGATCACCAGCCAGAACCACGGCTTCGCGGTCGATGCCGAGACGCTGCCGGCCAACCTGCGCCCGACGCATGTGAGCCTGTTCGACGGCACGCTGCAGGGCCTGGCCCGCACCGACCGGCCGGCCTTCTGCTTCCAGGGCCATCCGGAAGCCTCGCCCGGCCCGCACGACATCGCCTACCTGTTCGACCGCTTCACTGCGCTGATGAACGACAAGCAAGCGGAGAAGAAGAATGCCTAAGCGCAGCGACCTGAAATCCATTCTCATCATCGGCGCCGGCCCGATCATCATCGGCCAGGCTTGCGAGTTCGACTATTCCGGCGCCCAGGCCTGCAAGGCCCTGCGCGAGGAAGGCTACAAGGTCATCCTGGTCAACTCGAACCCCGCGACGATCATGACCGACCCGGCCACGGCCGACGTCACCTACATCGAGCCCATCACCTGGCAGGTGGTCGAGAAGATCATCGCCAAGGAGCGCCCGGATGCGGTGCTGCCGACCATGGGCGGCCAGACCGCGCTGAACTGCGCGCTCGACCTGCACAAGCACGGCGTGTTGGCGAAGTACGGCGTCGAGATGATCGGCGCCAACGAGCACGCCATCGAGAAGGCCGAGGACCGCCTGAAGTTCAAGGACGCGATGACCAAGATCGGTCTGGGCTCGGCGAAGTCGGGCATCGCGCACTCGATGGAAGAAGCCTGGGCGGTGCAGAAGGCCATCCAGGCCGAGATCGGCGGCAGCGGCTTCCCGATGGTGATCCGCCCCAGCTTCACGCTCGGCGGCACGGGCGGTGGCATCGCCTACAACCCGGAAGAGTTCGAGGAGATCTGCAAGCGCGGCATCGACCTCTCCCCGACCAACGAGCTGCTCATCGAAGAGTCGCTGATCGGTTGGAAGGAGTACGAGATGGAGGTGGTCCGCGACCGCGCGGACAACTGCATCATCGTCTGCTCGATCGAGAACCTGGACCCGATGGGCATCCACACCGGTGACTCGATCACCGTGGCCCCGGCCCAGACCCTGACCGACCGCGAGTACCAACTGCTGCGCAACGCCTCGATCGCGATCCTGCGCGAGATCGGCGTGGACACCGGCGGCTCGAACGTGCAGTTCTCGATCAACCCGCGCGACGGGCGCATGGTGGTCATCGAGATGAACCCGCGCGTGTCGCGCTCCTCCGCGCTGGCCTCCAAGGCCACGGGCTTCCCGATCGCCAAGATCGCCGCGAAGCTGGCGGTGGGCTACACGCTCGACGAGCTGAAGAACGACATCACCGGTGGCGCGACCCCGGCGTCCTTCGAGCCGTCGATCGACTACGTCGTCACCAAGATCCCGCGCTTCGCCTTCGAGAAGTTCCCGGCGGCCGATGCGCACCTGACGACGCAGATGAAGTCGGTGGGCGAGGTGATGGCCATGGGCCGCACCTTCCAGGAGTCGTTCCAGAAGGCGCTGCGCGGTCTGGAGACCGGCATCGACGGCCTGACCGAGCGCTCCACCGACCGCGACGAGATCATCGAGGAGATCGGCGAGCCCGGCCCCGAGCGCATCCTGTTCGTCGGCGACGCCTTCCGTCTGGGCATGACGCTCGACGAGATCTTCGAGGAAACCGCGATCGACCCGTGGTTCCTGGCGCAGATCGAGCAGATCATCCAGACCGAGACCCAGCTGAAGGGCCGCACCCTCGAGAGCCTGTCGGCCGCCGAGCTGCGCTTCCTGAAGAAGAAGGGCTTCTCGGACAAGCGTCTGGGCAAGCTGCTGGGCTCGAACCAGCATGACGTGCGCCGCGCGCGCCAGGCCCTGGGCGTGCGCCCGGTCTACAAGCGCGTCGACACCTGCGCGGCCGAGTTCGCCACGCAGACCGCCTACCTGTACTCCTGCTACGAGGGTCTGGACGGCGAGTGCGAGGCCGAGCCGACCGACAAGAAGAAGATCATGGTGCTGGGCGGTGGTCCGAACCGCATCGGCCAGGGCATCGAGTTCGACTACTGCTGCGTCCACGCCGCTCTCGCCATGCGCGAGGACGGCTACGAGACCATCATGGTCAACTGCAATCCCGAGACGGTCTCGACCGACTACGACACCTCCGACCGCCTGTACTTCGAGCCGGTGACGCTGGAAGACGTGCTGGAGATCGTCGACAAGGAGCGTCCCGTCGGCGTGATCGTGCAGTACGGCGGCCAGACCCCGCTGAAGCTGGCGCTCGACCTCGAGGCCAACGGCGTGCCCATCATCGGCACGACGCCCGACTCGATCGACATCGCCGAGGACCGCGAGCGCTTCCAGAAGCTGCTCAACGAGCTCGGCCTGAAGCAGCCGCCCAACCGCACCGCCCGCGCCGAGAGCGAGGCGATCGCGCTGGCCAACGAGATCGGCTACCCGCTGGTCGTGCGCCCGAGCTATGTGCTGGGCGGCCGCGCGATGGAGATCGTGCACGGCGACAAGGACCTGGAGCGCTACATGCGCGAAGCGGTGCGTGTCTCCGACAAGTCGCCGGTGCTGCTCGACCGCTTCCTCGATGACGCGGTCGAGGTCGACGTCGACTGCATCGCCGACGCCGGCGGCGACGTGATGATCGGCGGCATCATGGAGCACATCGAGCAGGCCGGCGTGCACTCCGGCGACTCGGCGTGCTCGCTCCCGCCCTACACGCTCAGCGCCGTGCTGCAGGACGAGCTGCGTCGCCAGACCGCCCTGATGGCCAAGGCCCTGAAGGTGATCGGCCTGATGAACGTGCAGTTCGCGATCCAGGGCGACGTGACCGGCGGGCTCGATGCCTGCACCGTCTACGTGCTGGAAGTGAACCCGCGTGCCTCGCGCACCGTGCCCTACGTCTCGAAGGCCACCGGCCAGTCGCTGGCGAAGATCGCCGCGCGCTGCATGGCCGGCCAGAAGCTGGCCGACCAGAAGGGCCTGAACGGCGAGGCGCCGCGCGAGATCGTGCCGCCGTACTTCAGCGTCAAGGAAGCGGTCTTCCCGTTCAACAAGTTCCCTGGCGTCGACCCGATCCTGAGCCCCGAGATGCGCTCGACCGGCGAAGTCATGGGCACCGGCAAGACCTTCGCCGAGGCGATGCTCAAGAGCCAGCTCGGCGCGGGCTCGCGCCTGCCGCGCAGCGGCAACGTGGTGATCTCGGTCAAGGCCAGCGATCACGCCCGCGCCGTCGGCGTGGCGCGCGACCTGCACCAGCTCGGCTTCGGCATCGTCGCGACCAAGGGCACCGCTGCGGCCATCGCCGCCGGCGGCGTCCCGGTCAAGGTGGTCAACAAGCTGAAGGACGGTCGTCCGCACATCGTCGACATGATCAAGGGCGGCGAGATCCAGCTGGTCTTCACCACCGTCGACGAGACCCGCACCGCCATCGCCGACTCGCGCCACATCCGCACCGCGGCCCTGGCCAACCGGGTGACCTACTACACCACGATGGCCGGCTGCGAGGCCGCCACCGAGGCGCTGAAGCACCAGGACGGCCTGAGCGTCGTGTCGCTGCAGGAACTGCACGCCGAGCTCGGCTGAAACTGAACTAAACTGCGCGGGCTGCCGCCCGTGCAGCCCCGTGCCGCCGCCGCGCCTTCCGCGAGGAAGCAGGCGGCGGTTCGCTTTTGTTGATACCCGACCGATCGAAGAACACCCATGGCCACGATTCCGCTGACCAAGCGCGGCGCCGAGCTGCTGAAGGAAGAGCTGCACCGCCTCAAGACCGTCGAACGTCCGGCGGTCATCCAGGCGATCGCCGAGGCCCGCGCCCAGGGCGACCTGTCCGAGAACGCCGAGTACGACGCCGCCAAGGACAAGCAGGGCTTCATCGAGGGTCGCATCCTCGAGGTCGAGGCCAAGCTTTCGGTGGGCCAGGTCATCGATCCGGCGGCGCTCAACGCCGGCGGCAAGGTGGTCTTCGGTGCCACCGTCGACCTCGAGGAAGAGGAGACCGGCGAGGCGGTGACCTACCAGATCGTCGGCGAGGACGAGGCCGACATCAAGTTCGGCCGCATCTCGGTGGGCTCGCCGATCGCGCGTGCGCTGATCGGCAAGGAAGCCGGCGACGTCGCCACCGTCAACGCGCCCGGCGGCCTGAAGAACTACGAGATCATCGAAGTCCGCTACTGCTGAGCGGCAGGGCCGGGCAAGGAGAGCCGATGTTGCTGTATCGCATCCGTACGCTGCTGGCCGCGCTGTGGCTCGGCCTGGTCGCCACGCTCGGCGCGGCGGTCGCGCCGACGCTGTTCGCTCTGCTCGAGCGCACCGAGGCGGGCCGCATCGCCGGTCAGCTCTTCCGCATCGAGGCCCATGCGGGCCTGGGGCTGGCGGTGGCGCTGTTCCTGGTCGAGCGCCGCCTGGCCTCGCTGCGCATGGCCGCGGGCCGAGGCTCGGTGATGTCGATGAACCTGCTGCTGGTGCTGGGCGCGCTGTTCTGCACCGTGCTGGGCTTCTTCGCACTGCAGCCGATGATGGAGGCCGCGCGGCTCGGCCAGGGCAGCTTCAGCTTCGGCGCGCTGCATGGCGCCTCGAGCACGCTGTTCATGGTCAAGGGCGTGCTGCTGCTGGTGCTGGTCTGGCGGGCCGGCGGCGAGACGCAGGCCTGATCCGGCCCGCGGTAGAAAAGAGACGGGCCGCCCCGGCCGGATGCCGGGACGGCCCGCGATCGCGTGCCGGCAGGTCAGTCCTGCTGGCGCTTCTTGGTGCTGATCGGGCGCTTCTTGGCGCGCTTGACCAGGCCGCCGGTCGTCAGGCGCTGGTTGCCCAGGACCGTCACCTTCTTGACCTGGGCACGGTGCGAGCCGCTCTTCGAGAAGGTCAGCAGCTTGACGACGCGCGGGGCGGCCGCACGTCGTTCCTCGCCGGTGCCGCGGTCGGCCGCGCGCTCCTTCTCGGGCAGCGGGCGCCACAGCACCAGCAGCTTGCCGATGTGCTGGATCGGCGCGGCGTCGAGCTGGTCGGCCAGCTGCACCAGCAGGGCCTCCCGGGTGGCACGTTCGTCGCTGAAGACACGCACCTTGATCAGTCCGTGCGCCTTCAGCGCGGCATCGGTCTCCTTGAGGACGGCAGGGGTCAGGCCCTCGGATCCGATCATGACGACGGGATCGAGGTGATGGGCCGCAGCGCGATGTTCCTTGCGCTGGGCCGGGGTCAGTTGGATGGCAGCCATCCCGCTATTATCGTTCCTAGCATGAAGATCGACAGCAAGAGCAAGAAGATCAACAAGGCGTGGCTGAACGCGCACGTCAACGACCCCTATGTGCGTCAGGCGCAGAAGGAGGGCTACCGCTCCCGTGCGGCCTACAAGCTCAAGGAGATCGACGAGACCTTCCACCTGATCCGTCCGGGCCAGGTCGTCGTCGACCTGGGCGCCGCGCCCGGGGCCTGGAGCCAGTATCTGCGCCGGCGCTTCGCGCCGAAGGAGGCAGGGGTGGGCGGTGCGGCCGTCGGTGCGCTCGACGGCACCATCATCGCGCTGGACCTGCTCGACTTCGAGCCGATCGAGGGCGTGCACTTCATCCAGGGCGACTTCCGCGAGGACGCGGTGCTGCAGCAGCTGGTGGACGTGCTGGCGGGCCGGCCCGTCGACGTGGTCGTCTCCGACATGGCGCCGAACCTCTCGGGGGTCGGGGTCACCGACTCGGCGCGGGTCGAGCTCCTGATCGAGCTGGCGATCGACTTCGCGCAGTCGCACCTCAAGCCCGAGGGCGCGCTGGTGTGCAAGGTCTTCCACGGCAGCGGCTACAGCCAGCTGGTCGACCTGTTCCGCGAACATTTCCGCGTCGTCAAGCCCTGCAAGCCCAAGGCCTCGCGCGACAAGTCGGCCGAGACCTTCCTGGTCGGCATCGGTCTGAAGCGCCGCGCGGCGTGAATTCGCACCCCGGCGTCATCGCCGCGTCATCACGTGTCGATCTCGTCCATGACTTTTACCCCGGGGCACAAGGTCTTCGGGTCAATTCGTCAGGGTGGGGGGGATTGACTGGACTAGAATCGTCCATATCTACCGCGTTGGTGCGCTCGTCCGGCTGTCCTGGACGGATGCAAGGCCCGCGAAACGGGCAGGAGATTGGATCAATGAAGGAGCCGCGGTGAACAATCAATGGTTCTCCAAAGTCGCTGTGTGGCTGGTGATCGCCCTCGTGCTGTTCACTGTCTTCAAGCAATTCGACCGCACGGCCACCGCCGGCAATCAGATCGGTTACTCGGAGTTTCTCGAGGAGGTCCGCGCGAAACGCATCCGCGAGGTGGTCCTGCAGGAAAACCCGGGGGGCGCGGAAATCGAGGCGCTGACGACCGACGACAAGCGCATCCGCACCACCGCGACCTATCTGGACCGCGGCCTGGTCGGCGACCTGATCAACAACGGCATCAAGTTCCGCGTCAAGCCGCGTGACGAGCCCTCGCTGCTGACCAGCCTGCTGATCTCCTGGGGACCGATGCTGCTGCTGATCGGCGTGTGGGTCTACTTCATGCGCCAGATGCAGGGCGGCGGCAAGGGCGGGGCGTTCAGCTTCGGAAAGAGCCGTGCGCGCATGCTCGACGACACCAACAACTCGGTCACCTTCGCCGATGTCGCCGGCTGCGACGAGGCCAAGGAAGAGGTCAAGGAGCTGGTGGACTTCCTCAAGGATCCGCAGAAGTTCCAGAAGCTCGGCGGCCGCATCCCGCGCGGCGTGCTGATGGTCGGCCCTCCGGGCACCGGCAAGACGCTGCTGGCCAAGTCGATCGCCGGCGAAGCCAAGGTGCCGTTCTTCTCGATCTCGGGCTCCGACTTCGTCGAGATGTTCGTCGGCGTCGGCGCGGCCCGCGTGCGCGACATGTTCGAGCAGGCCAAGAAGAACTCGCCGTGCATCATCTTCATCGATGAAATCGATGCGGTGGGCCGCCATCGTGGCGCCGGCCTGGGCGGCGGCAACGACGAGCGCGAGCAGACGCTGAACCAGATGCTGGTCGAGATGGACGGCTTCGAGACCAATCTCGGCGTCATCGTGATCGCGGCGACCAACCGTCCGGACATCCTGGATCCGGCACTGCTGCGCCCGGGCCGTTTCGACCGTCAGGTCTACGTGACGCTGCCCGACGTGCGCGGCCGCGAGCAGATCCTGAACGTGCACATGCGCAAGATCCCGATCGGCCAGGACATCCGCGCCGACATCCTGGCGCGTGGCACGCCGGGCTTCTCGGGCGCCGATCTGGCCAACCTGGTCAACGAGGCCGCGCTCTTCGCCGCCCGCCGCAATGCGCGCGTCGTCGAGATGGTCGACTTCGAGAAGGCCAAGGACAAGATCATGATGGGCCCCGAGCGCAAGTCCATGGTCATGCCCGAGGAAGAGCGCAAGAACACCGCCTACCACGAGGCCGGCCATGCGCTGGTGGCGCGTCTGCTGCCCAAGACCGATCCGGTGCACAAGGTGACGATCATCCCGCGCGGCCGTGCGCTGGGCGTGACGATGCAGCTGCCCGAAGGCGACCGCTACAGCATGGACAAGGGCCGCATGCTCTCGACCATCTCGGTGCTCTTCGGTGGCCGCATCGCCGAAGAGGTCTTCATGGACCAGATGACCACCGGCGCCAGCAACGACTTCGAGCGCGCGACCCAGATCGCCCGCGACATGGTGACCCGCTACGGCATGACCGACGCGCTGGGTCCGATGGTCTACGCCGACAACGAGGGCGAGGTCTTCCTCGGCCGCTCGGTCACGAAGACCACCAACATGTCCGAGCAGACGATGCAGAAGGTCGACAGCGAGATCCGCCGCATCATCGACGATCAGTACGCGCTGGCGCGTCGTCTGATCGAAGAGCATCAGGACAAGATGCACATGATGGCCAAGGCGCTGCTCGACTGGGAGACCATCGACTCCGACCAGATCGACGACATCATGAACGGCCGTCCGCCGCGTCCGCCCAAGGACTGGACGCCGAGCGTGAATCGTCCGGGCGGCCCGTCGAGCCCGTCGGTGAGTTCCGGCAACGCCGCAGCCACCGCCTGATCAGGTTCAGGCGCGATCTTCAACGGGGCCGTCAGGCCCCGTTGCCTTTTTCGGGCGTTCCCGGAGCGTTCCTCGGGGGCTTTCCTTCAGGCCGGGATCGATGCGGCCTCGGCCTGCCAGGCGAAGTCCAGCCAGCGCCCGGCAAAGCTCTCGAGCCGGGCCTGTTCGCCGGTGGTCCACAGCCGGGCGACACCGGGGGGGGCGGCCACCGGCGGTGCGGCCCGGGCCGGCAGCGACTCGCACAGGTGGCGGGTGCGCCGCGCGACCGCGTCCGACGTGTCGATCAGCCGGGTGTCCGCGCCGAGTTCGGCCTGGATGTGGTGCATCACGAAGGGATAGTGCGTGCATCCGAGCACCACGGTGTCGACCTGCTGCTCGCGCAGCGGCGCGCAGTGTTCGGCGACGCGCTCGCGCACCTCGGGCGAATCCACCTCGCCGCTCTCGATCGCCGCCGCCAGGCCGGGGCAGGGCTGCAGCCGCAGGTCGACATGGGCCGCATGGGCCTGGGCCAGCAGCCGGAAGCGTTCGCTGCGCAGCGTGCCGGTGGTGGCCATCACGCCGATGCGGCCGTTGCGCGTCAGTCCGGCGGCCGGCTTGATGCCCGGCTCGACACCGACGATCGGCCAGACCGGATGGTCCTGGCGCAGTGCGGAGACGGCCGCTGCGGTCGCGGTGTTGCAGGCGATGACCAGCAGATCGGCGCCGCGCTCGCGCAGGAAGGCGGCAATGGCCCGCGACCGGGCGATGACATGCGCGTCGCCGCGTTCGCCGTAGGGTGCATGACCGGAGTCGGCCACGTACATCAGTTCGGCCGCCGGCAGCAGCGAGCGGATCGCGCGCAGCACCGACAGTCCGCCCAGTCCGGAATCGAACACGCCGATGCGTGCGGTGGCCGCGGAGGGAGGGCAGGCAGTCGACGTGATCACGGCAGCAGGACAGGCGGGCAAGGTCGGCCGGCCAGTCTAGCAGCCGCCTTCTCAGGGAGATCCCGAAGTGCGCGACCCGGAAACGTCGCCGTTTTCATTCTAGAATCGAACGATCGTGCTTTTTTGAGGCGATGGTGCCACAATCCGTCGCAATTCCACCCGAGCCGGACCCTAAAATCCGGCTCCCCATCTACAGCATGCAGACTTTGGAGAACCTCGCATGAAGGCACTCGTACCCGTCAAGCGGGTGGTCGACTACAACGTGAAGGTGCGCGTGAAGAGCGACGGCACCGGCGTGGACATCGCCAACGTGAAGATGAGCATGAACCCCTTCGACGAGATTGCCGTCGAGGAAGCGGTGCGACTGAAGGAGAAGGGCATCGTCACGGAGATCGTGGCGGTGTCGTGCGGCGTGAGCCAGTGCCAGGAGACGCTGCGCACGGCGATGGCCATCGGTGCCGACCGCGGCATCCTGGTCGAGACCGATGCCGAACTGCAGCCGCTGGCGGTGGCGAAGATCCTGAAGGCGCTGGTCGACAAGGAACAGCCCGGCCTGGTGATCCTGGGCAAGCAGGCGATCGACGACGACTGCAACCAGACCGGCCAGATGCTGGCGGCGCTGGCGGACCTGCCGCAGGCGACCTTCGCGTCGAAGGTCGAGGTGGCGGACGGCCGTGCGGTGGTGACGCGCGAGGTCGACGGCGGCCTGGAGACGGTGTCGGTGGCGCTGCCGGCGGTGCTGACGACGGACCTGCGCCTGAACGAGCCGCGGTATGTCACGCTGCCGAACATCATGAAGGCGAAGAAGAAGCCGCTGGAGACGGTCAAGCCGGACGCGCTGGGCGTGGACGTGGCGCCGCGCATCAAGACGCTGCAGGTGGCCGAGCCGGCCAAGCGCAGCGCCGGCATCAAGGTGGCGGACGTGGCGACGCTGGTCGCGAAGCTGAAGAACGAAGCGAAGGTGATCTGAGATGGCTGCACTCGTCATTGCTGAACACGACAATGCGTCCATCAAGGGCGCGACGCTGAACACCGTGACCGCTGCAGCGCAGCTCGGTGAAGTGCATGTGCTGGTCGCGGGCGCGAACGCCGCGGCGGCCGCGGCGGCCGCGGCGCAGATCGCCGGCGTCACCAAGGTGCTGCATGCGGACGGTGGCAGCCTGGCCGACGGCCTGGCCGAGAACCTCGCGGCGCAGGTGCTGGCGGTGGCCGGCGGCTACAGCCATCTGCTGTTCCCGGCGACGGCCAGCGGCAAGAACGTCGCGCCGCGCGTGGCGGCCAAGCTGGACGTGGCCCAGGTCAGCGACATCACCCGGGTCGTCAGCGCCGACACCTTCGAGCGCCCGATCTACGCCGGCAACGCGGTCGCCACCGTGCAGAGCCTGGACGCCGTCAAGGTCATCACCGTGCGCTCGACCGGCTTCGACGCCGCGGCCGCCACCGGTGGCAGCGCCGCGGTGGAGAGCGTCGCTGCAGCCGCCGACTCCGGCAAGAGCACCTTCGTCGGCCGCGAGGTCACGAAGAGCGACCGTCCGGAGCTGACCGCCGCGAAGATCATCGTCTCGGGCGGCCGCGCGCTGGGCTCGAGCGAGAAGTTCGACGAAGTGCTGACGCCGCTGGCCGACAAGCTCGGCGCCGCGCTGGGCGCCAGCCGCGCCGCGGTCGATGCCGGCTACGCGCCGAACGACTGGCAGGTCGGCCAGACCGGCAAGATCGTCGCGCCGCAGCTGTATGTGGCCTGCGGCATCTCGGGCGCGATCCAGCACCTGGCCGGCATGAAGGATTCGAAGGTGATCGTCGCGATCAACAAGGATCCCGAGGCCCCGATCTTCCAGGTGGCCGACTACGGCCTGGAAGCCGACCTGTTCGCGGCCGTGCCTGAGCTGGTCAAGACCCTCTGATCCCTGCGATCGTCCGGCAGACGACATGCCGACCTCCCCGAAAAGGGCGCCCCACTGGCTGAGGCGCCTTTTTTTCGGCCCGACGCCCGATTTTTGCCCCTGAAACCACCCCAAAGGACCCCGAAATGACCTACCGAGCCCCCCTCAAGGATTTCCTGTTCGGCCTGAAGGAACTGGCCGGTCTGGACCAGCTCACGCAGATCGACGCCTTCGCCGAGGCCGGTCTGGACACCGCGCAGGCGGTGCTGGAGGAGTGCGCGAAGTTCAACGAAGGCGTTGTCGCGCCGCTGAACTGGGAGGGTGACAAGAACCCCTCGAGCTGGAAGGACGGCATCGTCACCACCACGCCGGGCTTCAAGGACGCCTTCAGGCAGTACGGCGAAGGCGGCTGGCAGGGCCTGCAGCACCCGGTCGAGTTCGGCGGCCAGGGGCTGCCCAAGGCGATCGGCGCGGCCTGCGGCGAGATCCTCAACAGCGCCAACCTGAGCTTCGCGCTGTGCCCGCTGCTGACCGACGGCGCGATCGAGGCGCTGCTGACCGCCGGCTCCGAGGAGCAGAAGGCGCTGTACCTGCCGCCGATGAACGAAGGCCGCTGGACCGGCACGATGAACCTGACCGAACCGCAGGCCGGCTCCGACCTGGCCGCGGTGCGCACCAAGGCCGAGCCGCAGCCCGACGGCTCCTACAAGATCTTCGGCACGAAGATCTTCATCACCTACGGCGAGCACGACATGGCCGAGAACATCGTCCACCTGGTGCTGGCGCGCGTCGCCGGCGCGCCGGAGGGCGTCAAGGGCATCAGCCTGTTCATCGTGCCGAAGTTCATGGTCGGTGCCGACGGCTCGCTGGGCGAGCGCAACGACGTGCACTGCGTCTCGATCGAGCACAAGATGGGCATCAAGGCCAGCCCGACCGCGGTGCTGCAGTTCGGTGACCACGGCGGTGCGATCGGCTACCTGGTCGGCCAGGAGAACCGCGGCCTCGAGTACATGTTCATCATGATGAACTCGGCGCGCTTCGCGGTCGGCGTGCAGGGCATCGCGGTGGCCGAGCGGGCCTACCAGAAGGCGGTGCAGTATGCACGCGACCGCGTGCAGTCGCGCCCGGTCGACGGCTCGGTGTCGGGTGCGGCCAGCATCATCCACCACCCGGACGTGCGCCGCATGCTGATGACGATGCGTGCCTACACCGAAGGCTGCCGCGCTCTGGCGCTGGTCTCCGGTGCCGCCTATGACGCCGCGCACCACCATCCGGATCCGGAAACCCGCAAGGCCAGCCAGACCTTCTACGAGTTCATGGTGCCGCTGATCAAGGGCTACTCGACCGAGATGAGCCTGGAGGTCACCAGCCTGGGCGTGCAGGTCCACGGCGGCATGGGCTTCATCGAGGAGACCGGTGCGGCGCAGTACTACCGCGACGCCAAGATCCTGACGATCTACGAAGGCACGACCGCGATCCAGTCGAACGACCTCGTCGGCCGCAAGACCGCCCGCGACGGCGGCCAGACCGCCCGGGCGCTGGCCGGCCAGATCGCGCAGACCGAGGAGCTGCTGGCCGCGCGCGACGATGCCGCCGCGCAGTCGTTCGCGAAGAACCTGAAGGCGGCCCGCCTGGCCTTCCTGGACGCGGTCGACTTCATCGCCGGCAGCGCCAAGGCCAGCCCGAACGCGGCCTACGCCGGCTCGGTGCCCTACCTGATGTTGGCCGGCAACCTGATGGCCGGCTGGCAGATGGGCCGCGCGCTGCTGGCGGCGCAGGACAGCCTGAACGAGGGCGAGGACGTCGACTTCATGAAGTCCAAGATCGTCACCGCGCGCTTCTACGCCGAGCACATCCTGGTCAAGGTGCCGGGCCTGCGCGACGCGATCGTCGGCGGCGCGGACTCGGTGTGCGACATGGCGCTGGACGCGTTCTGATCCGGTGACGGGCTTTCCGGTCCCGACTCCGGTCATCCCGCACAGGGCGAAGCGGCGAGACTGAACGGCCGATGGTCCCCTGGTGGTTCAGGGGGGTCGAAGCCGGATGCCTCGCCATGCCCCGTGTTGACGTTCATCGTGTCCGCGAGCTCGCCTCGCTCCTGGTCGTGGCCGTTCTGGCTTGCTGAGCCGGAGACTCGCGATGCCTGGAAGCGAGACGGGATTGCTGTCGGCGCTGGCTCGGCAGGCGGCTCTCGGATGCCGCGTACCGATGGCCTGGCTCACGGTGCAGCAGCGTGATGCCGAGCCTCTGTGCTTCTGGCATGGACTGCCGGACGGTGCTGACGGCGGGCCACTGACCTGGTTGCCCGGGCCGGCGATGCCCCGGCTGCATCTGGCCGATGCTCGCGAATCGGCTGGACTGGCTGATGATTCACGGGTGCGCGGCGTGACGGCGCTGCGCTGTGTGGCTGCAGTGCCGTTGTGTCTTCCCGGCGGAGAGCGTGTCGGCGTCGTGGGCGTGGCCGATTCGCAGGTGCGGCACCTTTCGATCGAAGATCTGGCTGCGCTCGAGGCGCTGGCCGATCTGGCCGGGCGAACGCTGATGTTGATGCGTGAGGCCGGTCGCCGTCCCGATCGGGCACCGGCGATTGAGCCTGATCCGGCTCGACTGCCGACCTTGCCGCCAGGGGAGACCTTCCTGCGCTGCACCGAGTGCCTGCGCGAAGCCCATCCTGATGGTGACCTGCCCATCGATCGGCAGGACCGCGACGAGGCCCGTGCCAGCCTGCGTCGCCAGACCGACATCCTGCGGCTGGTGACCGAGGCCATCCCGGCCACCGTGGTCGTGGTGGGAAGCGACAACTGCTATCACTTCGTCAACAGCGCCTTCGAGCACTACGCCGGGTTGCCGCGCGAGCAGATCATCGGGCGTACCGCGATGGAGGTGCTGGGCGAACTGGAGGTGGCGCGGCGCCGGCCGTGGATGCGCCGTGCGATCGCCGGCGAGACGGTGTCCTTCGTGCTGGACTATCCTGGGCCGGAAGGTCTGCAGTACTTGCAGATGACCTGCATCCCGCTCAAGCTCGATGGCGGGCAGGTCGACGGCTTCGTTGGCATCAGCCAGGACGTGACCGCGCAGCGCCGCGAGCAGGAGCGGCTGGCCGATCAGGCCCGGCATGATCCGCTGACCGGCCTGCTGAACCGGCTCGGCTTCGAGCAGCAGATCGAGCACCAGGTCGCGCAGGGTCTCGGTGCGCAGATCGGTGTGCTCTACATCGACCTGGATTTCTTCAAGCCGGTCAACGATACCCATGGCCATGCGGTCGGCGACCAGGTGCTGACCGGCTTCGGCCAGCGTCTGCGCGAGACTGTCCGCTCCAGTGATGCTGTGGCCCGGCTCGGTGGCGACGAGTTCGCGGTGCTGCTGCTCGGATTGAAGTCTGCGGAGAATGCGGAGCAGGTGGCGGCGAAGGTCGTCGCGCAGGCAGCTTTGCCATTTGTCACCGATGTGGGGGCGGTCCGCATCGGTGCCAGTGTGGGTTCGGCCTTTGGCGTGCATGCGGAGCTGGGCTGGCGGGAACTGGTCGGCCGGGCGGACGCGCAGCTCTATCTGGCCAAGGCGAGCGGACGAGGCACGGCGCGCTGACCGGAGTTCCGCGCGGCTGCCACCCGGGTGACAGGACAGCCGGGCAGGACGCAGGCACACTGCGACGACAGGCCGGCCGCGCTGGCCGAACGATCCTGCAGGAGACATCATTCCCATGCCGCTGCCCCCCGTCCTTGCCCGGCTGCCGCTGCCCATCATCGGCTCGCCGCTGTTCATCATCAGCAATCCGAAGCTGGTCATCGCCCAGTGCCAGGCCGGCGTCGTCGGATCGATGCCGGCACTCAACGCCCGCCCGGCCTCGCAGCTCGACGAGTGGCTGGCCGAGATCACCGAGACGCTGGCCGCCTACGACGCCGCGCACCCGGATGCACCGTCCGCGCCGTTCGCGATCAACCAGATCGTGCACAGGAGCAACGACCGGCTCGAGCAGGACATGGCGCTGTGCGCCAAGTACAAGGTGCCGATCATCATCACCAGCCTGGGCGCGCGCACCGACGTGAACGACGCGGTGCACGGCTGGGGCGGCGTGGTGATGCACGACATCATCAACAATGCCTTCGCCCGCAAGGCGATCGAGAAGGGCGCCGACGGCCTGATCGCGGTCGCCGCTGGCGCGGGCGGACACGCCGGCACCAAGAGCCCGTTCGCGCTGATCCAGGAGATCCGCCAGTGGTTCGACGGTCCGCTGGCGCTGTCGGGCTCGATCGCCTCGGGCGGCGCGGTGCTGGCGGCGCAGGCCATGGGCGCCGACTTCGCCTACATCGGCTCGGCCTTCATCGCCACCGACGAGGCGCGGGCCAGCGAGGCCTACAAGCAGTGCGTCGTCGACTCGAACAGCGACGACATCGTCTACTCGAGCCTGTTCACCGGCGTGCACGGCAACTACCTGAAGCCGTCGATCCGCGCCGCCGGGCTCGATCCGGACCAGCTGCCCGAGAGCGATCCGTCGGCGATGAACTTCGGTGGCGACGCGAAGAAGGCGTGGAAGGACATCTGGGGCTGCGGCCAGGGCATCGGCGCGATCGACGCGGTGGTGCCGGCGGCCGAGCGCGTTGCCCGGCTGCGCCGCGAGTACGAGGCCGCGCGGGCGCGGCTGTGCGGCCTGGGCCGCTGAGAGGCCGCGCCGGTCGCGCAGCGAGGATCAGCCGGGCGTGGCGCCCGGCGTGCGCAGCGGCCGGTGGCTGGCGCTGTGGATCCACTCGGCGACCCGGCCCAGCGGCAGCACGTCGTCGACGCCGCCGAGCTTGAGCGCCTCGGCCGGCATGCCGTAGACGATGCTGGTGGCCTCGTCTTGGGCGGCGGTCCAGGCGCCGGCGCGGTGCATTTCCAGCAGGCCGCGTGCGCCGTCGTTGCCCATGCCGGTCAGGATGATGCCCAGCGCGTTGCGCCCGGCGTTCTGCGCCACCGACTTGAACAGCACGTCCACCGAGGGCCGGTGATGGTTGATCAGCGGCCCGTCCTTGACCTCGACCACATACTGCGCGCCGCTGCGCATCAGCCGCATGTGGCGCCCGCCCGGCGCGATCAGCAGCCGGCCGTTGATGACGCGGTCGCCGTCCTTGGCCTCCATCACCTCCAGGTCGTACTGGCTGTCGAGCCGCGCCGCCAGCGAGGCGGTGAACTTCTCGGGCATGTGCTGGACCATGACGATGCCGGGTGTGGTGGTGCGGCCCAGGCCGCGCAGCACCACCTCGATCGACTGCACGCCGCCGGTGGACAGGCCGATCGCCACCACCCGGTCGGTGGTGCGGCTCATCGCCTGCTGAGTCGTTGGCGGGCGGATCACCGGCGCGCTGCCGGCGGCCGGACGCTGGCTGCGCAGGCTGGCCGCGGCGGCGACATTGGCGCGCGCGGCCGCCTTGACCGCCGCGACCAGGCCGTTGCCGTCGTCGGTCAGGAACTCGCGCAGGCCCTCCTTGGGCTTGGTGACGAAGCCGACCGCGCCGGCGTCGAGTGCGGCCATCGTCGTCTCGCAGCCCTTCTCGGTCAGCGTCGAGCACATCACCACCGGGGTGGGGCGCTCGGTCATCAGCTGGCGCAGGAAGGTGATGCCGTCCATGCGCGGCATCTCGACGTCGAGCACGATGACGTCCGGCCAGTCGGCCGTCATCTTCGGCATCGCGAACAGCGGGTCGCCGGCGGTGCCGATGACCTCGATGCCGCCGGCGGCCAGCTTCTCGGCCATGAAGCGGCGCACCACCGCCGAATCGTCGATCAGGAAGGCCCGGACCGGCCGGGCACCCATAGGGGGAACGGGGCGGCGCGGCAGTTCAGGCATGGGTGTAGACCGCCGGGGCCAGGCTGGTGACGGGCAGGCCGAGGTTGGCGATCGACTCCGCATGGCCGGTGAACAGCAGGCCGCCCGGCTTGAGCTTGGGCAGCACCCGGCGCACGATCTCGGCCTTGGCCGGCGGCTCGAAGTAGATCAGCACGTTGCGCAGGAAGATGATGTCGAACATGCCGATCTCCGGCAGCTGGCGCATCAGGTTGGCGTTCTCGAAGGTGACGTTCTGGCGCAGCTCCGGCGAGATCATCAGCTTGCCGGCGTTGTCGCCCTGGCCCTTCAGGCACCAGCGCTTCAGGTCGGCCTGCGCGGTCTGGCGGGCGCGCTCCATCGGGTAGACCGCGCGCCGTGCGGTGTCGACCATCGCGGTCGACAGGTCGGTGCCGACGATCTTCCAGCCGCGGGTGCCGTAGTGGTTGCCCAGCACCATCGCGATGCTGTAGGCCTCCTCGCCGGAGGAGCTCGCCGCGCTCCAGACGCGGAACTCGCCGGCCGAGGCCGAGCGCTTCTCGATGACGCTCTTCATGCGCTCGAAATGCTGCGGCTCGCGGAAGAAGTAGGTCTCGTTGGTGGTCAGCTTGTCGACCAGGCGGACCATTTCCTCGGTGTCGTTGTCGCGCATGAGCTGCTCGACGTACTGGTCGACCGAGCTCAGGCCGCGGGCCTGCGCGAGCTTCTGCAGCCGGCCGGCCACCAGCGCGCGCTTGGCATCGGTCAGCTGGATGCCCGAGACCTTGTGGAACATCGAGGTGACGGCTTCGAAGGATTTCTGGGACAGCATGGCGGCTTCCGGCGGGACGATGAGTTGAGGGAGACTGAGGGAGGAGCAGCGATGACCGGCGGGCGGCTCAGGTCGCCACCGTGCTGCGGGCCAGGCGCTGCGGCGCCGACTGGCGGATCTGGTAACGTTCCAGCGAGGCCACATCCAGGATCAGCGCGACCTCGCCGCTGCCCAGGATGGTCGAGCCGGCGATGCCCTCCAGATGCTGGAAGATGCTGCCCAGCGGCTTGATGACGGTCTGGTACTCGCCCAGCAGCCGGTCGACCAGCAGGCCGATGCGGCTGTCGGTGCTGTGCACCACGATCAGGCTCTGGCGTGTCGGGCGCGCGCCGTCATGGCCGAAGCAGCGCCGCAGGTCGATGTAGGGCACCACCTCGCCGCGCAGGTCGAAGCAGCCACAGGCGCCGTGCTCGCCCAGCGCGAAGCCCGGCGGCGTCTCGATGCATTCGGCGACGATCTCCAGCGGCAGCACATAGCTCACGCCCGCGACCTGGGTCAGGAAGCCGTCGATGATGGCCAGCGTCAGCGGCAGGCGGATCTGCATCGTCGCGCCGCGACCGGGCGTGCTGGCGACCTTGATCTGGCCGCGCAGCGACTCGACGTTGCGCTTGACCACGTCCATGCCGACGCCCCGTCCCGACAGGTTGGTCACCTGCGCGGCGGTCGAGAAGCCGGGCTCGAAGATCAGCCGGTAGACCTGCTCGTCGTCGAGCACGCTGTCGGGCGAGACCAGCTCGCGCTCGACCGCCTTGGCCAGGATGCGGTCGCGGTTCAGGCCGCGGCCGTCGTCGCTGACCTCGATGATCACGTTGCCGGACTCGTGATAGGCATGCAGCGCCAGCGTGCCCTGGCCGGGCTTGCCGGCGGCCTCGCGGTCCTCGGCGGTCTCCAGGCCGTGGTCGAGGCTGTTGCGCACCAGGTGCATCAGCGGGTCGGCGATGGTCTCGACCATCGACTTGTCCAGCTCGGTGTCGCCGCCGGTGATCTGCAGCGCCACGTCCTTGCCGAGTTCCTTGCTGACGTCGCGCACCACGCGCTGGAAGCGGCTGAAGGTCTCGCCGATCGGCACCATGCGCAGGCCCAGGGCGCCGTCGCGCGCCTCCTGCACCAGGTCATGGATGCGCTGCGCTGCCTCGCCGAAGCGGGTCGAGCGTTCCTGCTGCGCCGCGACCTGCGCGCCGGAGCTGGCGATGACCAGCTCGCCGATCAGGTCGATCAGGTGGTCGAGCTTGTCGGCACGAACGCGGATGAAGCGGCTTTCCTCGCCGCCGGCGCGCCGGTCGCGCGGGCCGCCGCGGCGCTCCTCGGTCCGCGCTGCGGTCGCCGGCGGGCGGGGCGCCACGCTGGCGGCGGTCGGAGCGGGGCTGTCGGCGATGACGGGCTGGTCGCTGCCAGCGGGCTCAGAGGTCTCGAGCTGCCGGGCCAGGCCCAGCGCCTGCCAGTGCGCCAGCAGCGCCTCGCGTGCCGGCTCGTCGGCGGCGCGCTGCGCCAGCAGCCGCCGGTAGTCCGCCGCGCCGGCGTCCGGCGCCAGCACCTCCAGCTCGCAGTCGTCCTGCAGGAACTCGAACACGTCGACGATGGTCTGCTGGTCGGCCGGGCTGCGCAGGCGGATCTCGAAGCCCAGGCAGCAGCCCTCCGGATCGAGCAGCAGCAGTTCCGGCACCGCCTCGATCAGCGTGCGGATGCCCTCGACCTCGCCCAGCGTGTCGAGGTAGCGGATGAAGGACATCGGGTCGAGGCCGTTGCGCAGCGCGTCCACGCCCAGGCGCAGCGACAGGTGCCAGACGCCCGATCCCTCGTCGTCGCGGGCCGGCGCCTCTCCGGGCGTGGCCGTCGCGGCCGTGGGTGCGGCCGCGCCCGCGGACTCGCCGCGCAGCTGGCGCAGCTGCTCGCCCAGGCGCTGGCTGATCGCCTCCAGCTCGGCGCTGCCGTCGGTGCCGTCGCGCACCGCGTGCACCAGCCGCTCCATCTGGTCGCGCCCCTGCAGCAGCAGCGCCATGCCGGGCTCGGTCACCGCCAGCAGGCCGTCGCGCATGCGGTCGAGCACGCTCTCGACCTCGTGGGTGAAGCCGACCACCGCCTGGAAGCCGAACAGCCCGGCGCCGCCCTTGATGGTGTGCGCGGCGCGAAAGGCGCTGTTGACCGCCTCGGCGTCGCCCGGGTCCTGCTCCATCGCCAGCAGGCCCTGCTCGAACTGGCGCAGATTGTCCTGGGCCTCCTCGAGAAAGCCCTCGCGGGCGGCCGCGATGATGTCGTCGTCGTCTCCGGGGGAATGCTTGCTCATCGCGGCGTCCGTCTGGATGGTCGTGGGGTGAAATGGGGCGGTGCGGCTGGCGGGGCAGGAGGGGGCGACCTCGGGTTCAGAAGAACTCGACGCCGGCCTGGCGGTCGACCGAGGTCACGCCGTGATGCGCCGAGCGCATCTCCTCCATCGTGTAGCTCTGCTCGAGGCGCTCGAGCCAGCGCGCCGGGTTGTCGGCCTCCGGGTCGCTCTCGCCGCCGATCCAGCGTGTCAGCCGCTCGATGTCCTCGGTGATCGAGCCCAGCATCTGGGTGAAGCGGTCGTGCGACTGCAGGCTCATCAGGATCTGGTCGATGTCGCCCTGGACCTGGCGGCCGGTGTCGTGCAGCTCGCGCGAGGCGCGGCCGACCTCGCCCAGGCTGCCCAGCAGCCCGCGCACGATCTGGCGTGCGCGCTCCTCGGCCTGCAGCGCGAGCTCCTCGTCGTCCACCGCCTCGGCGCGGGCCCGCGAGCGCAGGTCGGCGAGCGTGGACTGCAGCCGACCGACATGGCTCGCGATGTCCGCGCCCACCTGGCGCGACTGGCCTGCGAGCTGGCGCACCTCGTGCGCCACGACGGCGAAGCCGGCACCGCGCTCGCCGGCACGGGTGGCCTCGACCGAGGCATTGAGCGCGAGCATCTGCGTGGACCGTGCGATCGACTGCACCTCGCGCGCCAGCCGGCCGAGATCGCCGACCGGACCGGCCAGCGCCTCCAGCGCGGCCACGGTGTCGTCGCGCAGCCGCATCGCGGCACGGCTGCTGTGCAGCAGCGCATCGACCTCGGGCTGGTGCTGCTCGAGCAGGCGATCGCAGGTGCCGGGATCGAGCCGGGTCACGCTGGCGCTGGCGCCCAGCGTGGTGTCGAGCTGCTGGCTGATGCTGGCGAAGCGCTCGACCAGATCGTTGCTGCTCTGCTCGGACTGCTGGCGCGCCGCCTCGATGCTGCGCTTCCACACCGGCAGCACCTGGCGCGGCAGCAGCACCGGGACCGCGCGCGGGCCGGCCTCGATCGACATCGATCCCGGGGGCGACGTGCTGCCGCCGCGTGCGGCCAGCAGTGCCGCGGCCACCGCCAGCACGGCGCAGGCCGGCCAGGGGGCGAAGACCGTGCAGGTGCCGCCGGCGGCGACCAGCAGCGCCGCGCCCAGGGCGCGGCGCAGGGCGGGGCGTGCGGCCGACAAGGCCGGCGCAGGCGAGCCTGGGGCGGGACTGGCGCTGATCGTCGAGGTCTCGGACATCCCTGTTCCGTGGAAGTGTTCGGGGCCGCGGGCCGAGGGCGCAGCACGGCTTGTCGCAGCGCAGTGTCCGGCTTCCCCGCCGCGACGACGGCCCGATAAGCCCCGCGGCCCGGGTGCTGTTCCTCCCGTACGGGGCTCGGGCGGCGGGCACAGTGCCTGTCGACGGGTTCGGGCCGGGGCCGGCTTCGGCTTCAGCCCTGCGCTGCCCGGGCCGATAGCGCGGCAGCCCGTGCCCGACGAGGAATGACATGACCGCCGAAGACCCTTCCGCCCGTGCCGCGACGCCGTCCACCGCTCCTCGCGCGGGCGGCCCCGCCGCGCTGATCGCGCGTGCCCGGCGCTGGCTGTCCGAGCAGCCCTCCGGCCTCTACGGACCGGGCATCCGGCTGCTGCGCAACCTGAGCCTGGCGCGCAAGACCGCGCTGGTCGGGCTGATGCTGCTGCTGCCCGGGGGCATGCTGATGCAGGACGCGATCCAGCTCTGGCGGGACCATCTGGTGCAGGTGCGCCTGGCGGTCGATGGCCAGGACCGCTACCGCACCGTGATCGACCTGAACCTGATGATCGGCCGGCTGGCGCGCGAGGTCTTCTTCCGCGAGCAGGCCATGCCGCATGGCGACGTGGCAGCGCTGCGTCGCCAGGAGGCCGAGACCTTCGCGCGGCTGCAGCAGCAGCTCGATGCGCTGCCCGAGGCTGCGGTCGACCAGGTCAGCGCGCTGTCGGCGGTGCGCAAGCGGCTCCAGGCGCGCCACGAGCTGATGCTCGCCCGGCTGGATTCCAGCGATGCGGCGCTGCGCTGGCAGGCGCTGTTCGACTGCGTGGCCGAACTCGATGCGCTGCGCGGCGTGCTGGTGACCGACTGGTCGCTGGCCGTCGACCTCGATCCGGGCAGCAAGATGCTGCGCACCGGGCTGGTCGATCCGCAGTTCCAGATGCTGATGCAGATGCAGCGCCTGGCCGGCAAGGGCTTCCTGCGCTTGCGGGGCGACACTGCCGACGAGCGGCTGCACGAGATGCTGCTGCTGCAGGGGCGCGTCGAGATGCTGTCCGACCAGGCCCGGCCGATGGTGGCGCAGACCCTGCTGATGCAGCTGCTCGACGTCGACGGCGTGCAGCGCGATCTCGGCGCGATCCGCGTCTTCCTGTCGACCAGCGCCCGGCTGACCGGCGCGGCGCCGGCCGGCATCGACCCGCAGGCCTACTCGCGCCAGGCGCTGGCCGCGATCGAGGCCAGCGCCCGGCTGCAGCATCTGGCGCTCGAGCAGATCGGCCGGCGCATGCAGCAGCGCGAGGCGACGCTGGTCGACCGCCTCGGCCTGCGGCTGGGCGTGCTGGGCGTGCTGGCGCTGATCGGCCTGTACCTGCTGGTGTGCCTGTACCGGGTGATGTCGGGCGGACTGGGCACGCTGTGCCGCCACCTCGACCGGCTCGGCCAGGGCGACCTGAGCGCGCGTCCGCGCGGCTGGGGCCGCGACGAGATCGGCCACGCGCTGAACACGCTCGGCCGGGCGACGGCGAACATCTCGGCGCTGTTCGAGGCGGTGCAGCAGGGCGTGGCCGCGGTGACGCACGCCTCGCGCGAGGTCGCGGTCGGCAACTCCGGCCTGTCCGGCCGCACCGGCGAGGTCCGCGACGCGCTCGGCCGGGTGATCGAGAGCGCGCAGCACTTCTCGACCGCGATGGACGCCTGCGCGCACGAGGTCGACGACGCGGCCGAGCATGTGCGCGCGATGCGCGTCGAGGCGCAGCGCAGCCGCAAGGCGATGGACGACCTGCGCGAGCGCATGCATGCGCTGCAGGTCAAGAGCCGCGAGATCGTGCACATCGTCGGGCTGGTCGAGGCGGTCGCCTTCCAGACCAAGCTGCTGTCGCTCAATGCCTCGGTCGAGGCCGCGCGCGCCGGCAGTGCCAGCCGCGGCTTCTCGGTGGTGGCGCAGGAGGTGCGCGCGCTGGCCCAGCGCAGCGAGGATGCGGCGGCGAAGATCCGCGCCATCGTCGAGGTCTCGGCGGCCGAGATCGAGCAGGGCAGCGTGATGGCCGAGCGTGCCGGCCGTGCGGTCGGTCGCACCGACGAGGAGATCCACGCGGTCGACCGGATCATGGCCAGCCTGGTGCACGTCACGCTCGACAGCCGCGAGCAGTCTCAGCAGGTGCTCGACATCGTGCGCGAGGTCGACGGCTCGGTGCAGGCCAATGTCGCGCTGGTCGGGCAGCTGTCCGAGGCCTCGGGCGGGCTGCGCCATCAGGGCGACGCGCTCAAGCGCTCGGTCAGTCATTTCGTGGTGCGCTGAGCGCGGGGAGGCAGCCGGCATGGATCGGGCAGGAACGACGGGAACGGGCGGCATGAAACGGGACGAACGGCTGCGGCGCTGGCGACTTCGCGTGACCGGGCCGGGCATGCGGCTGATGCGGGCGCTGTCGCTGCCGCGCAAGATGCTGCTGATGGCGCTGCTGCTGCTGCCGGCGATGCTGCTGATGCTGGGGCTGTCGCTGCGCGACGGGATCGCGACGCTGGACGCGATCGGGCGCGCCCGTGCTGGCACCGGCCTGGCGCGCCAGCTCGGAGAGATGGGGCTGCTGGTGCAGATGCACCGGGCCTTGAGCGTGCAGGTGTCCGGCAGCGCGCCGGCCGGTCTGATCGGTCAGCGCGAGAGCGTGCGCGCGCAGCTGCGCCAGGTGCTCGAGCGCACCGAGGCGCTGCGTGCCGCGGCGCCGGCGGCGCTGCGGCTCGACGATGCCTGGCCGGCCGAGCGGCAGAAGCTGGTGGCGCTGGCCGCCGGCCAGCTGCCGTCCCGGCGCGAGGAGATGCTGGCCGAGCATGCGGCGCGGGCAGCGCGGCTGAACCAGCTGGCCTGGCTGACCGGCGAGCGCGCGAGCCTGCTCTTCGATGCCGATGCGGCCGCGACGCTGCTGGCCGACCTGTCGGTCGAGCGGCTGCCACCGTGGATCGAGACCACGGCGGCGGCCGGGTCGCGGGGCGTCGAGCTGCTGCAGCGCGATGTCATGCCGCGCGAGGCGGCGATGATGCTGGCGCTGGCCGACGACCTGGACCAGGCGGCCGCGACCATGGTGCCGCGCCTGCAGGCGCTCGAGCGGGCCGGCGCCGGCATGCTGCCCGGGGCGCCGGCCGCGCGCGAGCGCCTGGCGCATCTGGCCGGGCTGATCCGCGAGACCTTCGATCGCGAGGCCGTCGAGGGCGATGTCATGGCCTACCAGCGCGAGGCCTCGGAGGCGCTGCAGGCGCTCGGCCAGCTCGAGCAGGAAGGCTGGGGGCGGCTCGATGCCCGGCTGGCGCAGCGGGCTGCCGAGCGGCGCGTGCATCTGGCCGGGCTGCTGGCGCTGAACCTGGCCGGCATCGCGCTGACCGCCTACCTGGCGCTGTGCTTCTACCAGGGCTTCCGCGAGGCGCTCGACGAGGTCACGGCCGCGGTCGGCGCGGTGGCGCGTGGCGACCTGACCCGCGCGGTGCAGGTGCAGGGCCGCGACGAGATGGCGGTCGTCGGCCGGGCGCTCGAGTCGATGAGCGCGCGCCTGTCGGCGCTGGTCGGCGAGATCCGCAGCAGCGCGGTGCGCATCGACCAGGCCGGCGGCCAGGTCTCCGGCGGCGGCGACGCACTGCGCCAGCGCACCGAGGAGCAGGCGGCACAGCTGCACCAGACGGTCGGCAGCGTGCAGCAGCTCGACAGCATCGTCGGCGCCAGCCGCCGCGCGGCCGAGACGCTGCAGCAGCTCGCCGGCGGTCTGCACGGCGACGCGGCCACCGGCAGCCAGGCGATGCAGGCGGCCGTCGGCGCGATGGTGGCGCTGCAGGACAGCGTGCGCCGCGTCGCCGAGATCAACGCGGTCATCGACGACATCGCCTTCCAGACCAACATGCTCGCGCTCAATGCCTCGATCGAGGCCTCGCGGGCCGGCGAGGCCGGCCGGGGCTTCTCGGTCGTCGCCAGCGAGATCCGCCAGCTCGCCGGGCGCTGCAGCCAGGCCGCGGCCGAGGTCCATGCGCTGATCGAGGCCACCGCGCTGCAGGCCGGCCAGTCGCGCGGCGCGATCGACGAGGCCGGCGAGCGGCTCGGCGCGCTGGTGGCCGGCATCGACCAGATCTCGGCGCGGCTGTCGACGATCGCCGAGGGCAGCGCGAGCCAGCGCGAGTCGCTTGCCGGCGTGACCGCGACGATCGAGAGCCTGGACGTGCTGACGCGCCACAACGCCGAGATCGCGGTGCAGTCGAGCCGCTCGGCCGGCGTGCTGTCGAGCCAGGCCAGTGCGCTGCGCCGCTCGGTCGCGTCGATCCGGCTGCGCGCGGCCACCGTCGAGGAGGCGCGCGAGCTGGCCGAGCAGGCGGTCGCGCGCATCGACGAGCTCGGCATGGAGGCGGCGCTGGCCGAGTTCAACACGCCGGACGGCCCGTGGTCGCAGCGCGGCATGTTCGTCTTCGTCATCGACGGCGAGGACCGCTTCGCCGCCCATGCGGCCCGGCCCGAGCTGGCCGGCCTGCGCGTCGACGAGACGCCGGTGATGAGCGCCGATGCGGCCGACGTGCTGGTGCGCAACGGCCGCGAGGCGGCGCGCCAGGGCCGCGGCTGGATCGACTATGTCGGGCTCGATCCGGAGCACGGCGGCGCGATCCGCAAGAGTGCCTACGTGATCTCCCTGCACGACGAGGAGCTCTTCCTGGGCTGCGGCGTCGGCCGCGAGGGGGGCGAGGCCTTCGCCGCGGCGGCTGCGACGCCGGGCGTGCAGGCGCTCAAGGACGCGGCCGAGGCCCAGCCGGCCTGAGCGCGCCGGCGCGGTCCTGCGGACCCGGGGCTGCGACAGGCTCGCCTGCCGGGGCCGGCGGTGTGAGAATCGGGGTCGACGCCGCTCGCCCCGACCATGAACACCATCGTCATCAGCTATCGCCGACAGGACAGCCGCGATCCGGCCCGGATGCTGCTGGAGCGGCTGCTGCACTACTTTCCCGGCCGGGTCGTGCTCGGCCTCGAGGGGCTGCTGCCCGGCGAGAATGTCCGGCTGAAGGCCGAGCAGCAGATGCAGGAATGTCGGCTGCTGCTGGTGCTGATCGGGCCGGACTGGCCGCATCTGGCCGACGACCGCGGCCGGCCGCGCCTGCAGGACCGGCGCGACTGGGTGCGGCTGGAGATCGCCGCGGCGCTGCAGCGCCGCGTGCCGGTGGTTCCGGTTCTGCTGGGGTCCACGCCGATGCCGCACGAGGACGAGCTGCCGGCCGAGCTGCACGGCCTGCTCGACGTGCAGCCGCAGCGCCTGGCCGACGGCGCCGGCCGTGCCGCGGCGCTGGCTGCCCTGGTGGCGACGATCCGCCAGCAGCTCGGCGAGGGCGACGAGCTGCTGGCGCTGGCCGGCGCGGCGTCGTCCGCCGCCGCCCTTGCCGCCACGGTCACGCCTGTCGCGGCTCCCGCGGCGGTGGCAGCGAATGCAGGACTCGCCGCGGGCGCGCTGGCCTCCGCACCTGCCGCGCCGACGGCGGCAGCCGGGGCCGCGGTGCTGCCGCTGCGTCGCGGCGATGGCCGCCGGGTCGCGCCGGAGCCGGCGTCGGTCTCGTCATGGCCCGGGCTGACCGCGGCGGACGAGCGCCCGGCCTGGGCCGCGGCCTGGGGCGAGGACGGATTCGGGCGCTGGGCCGACATCGAGGTCGCCGGCGTGCGCCAGCGCCTGCGCCGCATCGAGCCGGGCATGTTCCTGATGGGCACCGAGCCGGCCGCGGGCGATCGCTTCGACGACGAGCTGCCGCGCCACCCGGTCACGCTGACGCACGGGTTCTGGCTGGCCGACACCGTCTGCAGCCGCGCGCTGTGGGCGGCGCTGCTGGGCGACGATCCGGGGCGCTGGCGTGCACGGCCGGACCTGCCGGTCGACTCGGTGAGCTGGAACGACATCCAGGCGCTGTTCCTGCCGTCGCTGGCGCACGAGCTCGGCGCGGGCACGCGGGCCCGGCTGCCGACCGAGGCCGAGTGGGAATACGCCTGCCGTGCCGGCTCGCGGGCCACCTTCCATTTCGGCGACAGCGCCTCGCCGCGCTGGATGCGCTTCGGAGGCGACACCGAGGGGCCGGTGCCGGTGCAGGCGCTGCCGCCCAATGCCTGGGGGCTGCACCAGATGCACGGCAACGTCTGGGAGTGGTGCCAGGACGCCAAGCGCCGCTACCTGGCCGAGCCGGCGCTCGATCCGCGCGGCGGCTCGGCCGACGTGAACCGGGTGCTGCGTGGCGGCTCCTGGGCCGGACCGGCGCGCTGGGCCCGCTCGTCATGCCGCTTCGAGGCGCCGCGCAGCCAGCGCCTGGACGACGCGGGCTTCCGCTTCGTTCTCGAGGACTGATCAGAGCGGCTCGGCCGCCTCGACCATCATCTGCACCCGCGACTGGCCCTGCCAGGTGTCGAGCGCGAGCCGGTAGGCCAGTCGCACCCGCTCGGGCACCGGCTCGGCGTGGTGGAACCAGACCGCGTCGCGCAGCTGGCCGGCATGGCGCACCGACAGCTTCAGGTGCTTGTCGCCGCCGATCAGGCGCTGCTTGACGACCTCGACCTCGTCGACGAAGACCGGCGCGTCGAAGGCCTGACCCCAGACCTGCGCCTCCAGCAGCGACACGGTGGCGGCGTCGAACCAGCGCAGCTCCAGCGGTCCGTCGGTGGCCAGGCGCCGCTGCAGCGTGGCCTCGTCCAGCTCCTGGCGGGCGATGTCCTGCAGCGCCTGCGCGAAGGCGTCGAAGTCTTCCGGCGCGATGGTGCAGCCCGCGGCCATCGCGTGGCCGCCGAAGCGGCGCAGCAGCGTCGGGTGGCGCTTGCTGACCCGGTCGAGCGCGTCACGCAGGTGGAAGCCCGGGATCGAGCGGCCCGAGCCCTTCAGCAGCCCGTCGCCGCCGAGCGCGAACACGAAGGTCGGCCGGTGCAGCCGCTCCTTCAGCCGCCCGGCGACGATGCCCACCACGCCCTCGTGGAAGGCCTCGTCGTGCAGCACGATCGCCGGCGGCGGCGTGCCCGCGGGCATCAGCGACTCCAGCAGCAGCGCGGCCTGCTCGCGCATGCCGGCCTCGACGTCGCGGCGCTCGCGGTTGATCGCGTCGAGCGTGCGTGCCAGCTCCGCCGCCTGCGCCGGGTCGTCGCACAGCAGGCAGGCGATGCCGATCGACATGTCGGCCAGCCGTCCGGCCGCGTTCAGGCGCGGGCCCAGCGCGAAGCCGAAGTCGGTCGAGCCGGCGCGCTGCGGATCGCGCCCGGCCGCGGCGAAGAGCGCCGCCACCCCGGGCTGCATGCGCCCGGCGCGGATGCGCCGGAGCCCCTGCGAGACCAGCCGGCGGTTGTTGGCGTCGAGCTTGACCACGTCGGCGACCGTGCCCAGCGCGACCAGGTCGAGCAGCGCGTCCAGCCGCGGCTGGCTGGCCGCGTCGAAGCGGCCGCGCCGGCGCAGCTCGGCGCGCAGCGCCAGCAGCACGTAGAACATCACGCCGACACCGGCGATGGCCTTGCTCCCGAAGGCGCAGCCCGGCTGGCTCGGGTCGACGATGACGTCGGCGGCGGGCAGGTCGAGGCGGCCCTCGGCGTCGACCGCCGGCAGGTGGTGGTCGGTCACCAGCACCTGGATGCCGAGCGCGTGCGCGTGGTCGATGCCGGCATGGCCGGCGATGCCGTTGTCGACGGTGACCAGCAGCGCCGGGTCGAAGACGCGCGCCAGATCGACGATCGGCGGGGTCAGGCCGTAGCCGTGCACCGCGCGATCGGGCACGACATGGTGCAGCGTGCCGGGGCGCGCGCCCAGCATCGCCAGCCCGCGCAGCGCCACCGCGCAGGCGGTCGCGCCGTCGCAGTCGTAGTCGGCGACGACGACGATGTTCCGGCCCGCCTCGATCGTGTCGGCCAGCAGCCGTGCGGCCTCCGGCGTGCCCTTCATCGTGTCGGGCGGCAGCAGTCGGGCCAGGCCGTCGTCGAGCTCGTCGGCCTGGCTCACGCCCCGGGCGGCGAAGAGCCTCGCCAGCAGCGGATGCACGCCGGCCTGCTCGAGCGCCCAGGCGGCGCGGGGCGGAACATCGCGGAGTTCGAGTTGCGGGGTCATGGTCGGATTCAGAGCGTGGCGAGCAGGGCGGTGGCGTCGGCCGGGCGCGGCGCGCCCATCAGTCGGGAGAGCCAGCCGCGCGGCTTCAGGCCGAAGCGGCGCGCGTGGCGCTCGCCGCAGAGGGTGAGCGTGACCGGCTCGCCGGCCTCGGCGCGGGCGCGCAGCGCCGCCACCGCACCGGCGTCGAGCGCCTGCCAGGCGGCGACCCAGGCGGCCCAGTCGCCGGCCAGCAGCGGCGCGCGCAGCCGATCGTCGACCTGCACGCCCGCCTCGGCCAGCGGCCGGCGCGGCTGCGCGGCGCCGCAGCCGTCGAGCCAGAAGGAGTTGACCGTCAGCGCACGGGCCTCCTCGCGCGCGGCGTTGACCGGGTGCTCGTGCCAGATCATCTGCGCCTCGACCTGCAGCCGGCGCAGCCGGCGGGCCTCGGGCGCGTCGCTCATCCACAGGTCGAGGTTGCGGCCGACCGCGCGGTCCAGCGAGGCGCAGGCCAGCCCGCCCAGCGCCTCGTGGCGCACATGCCAGCGCAGCGGCGCGCCCCACAGCAGCGTCCAGCCCTCGGCGTCGAAGGAGGGCTTGACCGCCTCGAACAGCGCACGCGATTCGACTTCCTCCAGCGCGAGGGCGGCCGGATCGACCAGCGTGACCGAATCGCTGCCGACATGCCAGTGCACCGGCGTCAGCCGGCCCCAGGGCGCGCCCGAGGTGTCGGCCTCGGCGCGCAGGCCGTCGTCGGCCGCAGCGGCCGCGGCCCAGGGCAGGCGGCCGTCCTCGCCCGACCAGCCGTGCAGCGCGGCCAGCGCGCGCTCGTGCGGGGCGCTCAGGCTGTATTCGTCGGCGTCCGCCTCGGGGGCGGCGTCTGCCAGTGGCTGCAGCCGCGCCAGCAGCGCCGCCAGGTTCGGCAGCTTCACCACCTTCAGCGCGGCGGCGCCGGCCTCGGAGGCGGCGCTGGCGTGGGGGATCAGCAGGTGAGGGGCGGAGGGGGCGGTCATCGGGGCGGGCATGGCGGCGCGGATTATCCGCCGTCGCCGGCCCGCGCCCCGGGAAAGGGCGATCCGGCGGCATCGGGTAGCATCGCCTCCCCATGAACTGGCCCTACGAAATCCGCATCGGCTGGCGCTACACGCGCGCCGGTCGCGCCGGTCGCCGCAACGGCTTCATCTCCTTCATCTCGGGCGTGTCGATGCTGGGCATCTCGCTCGGCGTGGCGGCGCTGATCATCGTGCTGAGCGTGATGAACGGCTTCCAGAAGGAGGTGCGCGACCGCATGCTCAGCGTGATCGCGCATGTCGAGGTCTTCGCGGCCGACGGCCAGCCCATCGATGACTGGCAGGCGCTGGCGAAGCGGGTCGCGCAGGATCCGCAGGTGAAGGCGGCAGCCCCCTTCGTCGCGGCGCAGGCGCTGGTGGCGCGCGGCGAGGACATGCGCGGCGCGATGATCCGCGGCATCTCGCCCGCCGACGAGCCCGGCGTCACGCCGCTGGCCGCGCAGCTGCAGGGCGGCCCGCTGCGCCGGCTCGAGGCCGGCAGCTGGAACGTGCTGATCGGCGTGCAGATGGCGCGCGCGATGGGCGTGCGCGAGGGCGACCCGATCACGCTGGTCACGCCCGGCGGCCAGACCACGCCCGCGGGCGTCGTGCCGCGGCTCAAGCAGGTGACGGTGGCGGGCATCTTCGACGCCGGCCACTACGAGTACGACAGCACCATGGTGCTGATGAACATCGACGACGCGGCGCGGCTGTTCCGCACCGGCGGCCCGCAGGGCATCCAGCTGCGCCTGGCCGACCAGCAGGCCGCGCGCGAGGTCTCGGCGCGGCTGGGCGCCCGGCTGGGCGCGTCCTTCCTGGTGCGCGACTGGACCCGCACCAACGCCGCCTGGTACGACGCGGTGCAGATCGAGAAGCGCATGATGTTCATCATCCTGACGCTGATCGTGGCGGTGGCGGCCTTCAACCTGGTCTCGACCCTGGTGATGACGGTGACCGACAAGCAGGCCGACATCGCCATCCTGCGCACGCTGGGCGCCAGCCCCCGCTCGATCATGGCGATCTTCATGGTGCAGGGCGCGACCTCGGGCGTGATCGGCACGCTGGCCGGCCTGGCGCTGGGGCTGGCGGTGGCCTTCAACGTCGACGTGATCGTGCCGGCGCTGGAGCGGCTGTTCCAGGCCTCCTTCCTGCCCAGCAGCGTCTACCTGATCTCGCGCATGCCCAGCGACCCGCAGGCGGCCGACATCGTGCCGATCGGGCTGATCTCGCTGGTGCTGGCCTTCGTGGCCACGCTGTATCCGAGCTGGCGCGCCAGCCGCGTCAACCCCGCCGAGGCGCTGCGCTATGAATGAGCCCTTCCGATCCGATCCTTCCTCCGATCGCGTCGACCCCGTGCTGCAGGCCACCGGCCTGGTGCGGCGCTTCCGCGAAGGCGGCGCCGGCGGCCCCGACGTCACCGTGCTGCACGGCGTCGACCTGACGATCCGCCGCGGCGAGACGGTGGCGATCATCGGCTCGTCGGGCTCGGGCAAGAGTACCCTGCTGCACCTGCTGGGCGGGCTGGATGCGCCCAGCAGCGGCCGGGTGATGCTGGCCGGGCGCGATCTGTCGACGATGGACGCGGCCGAGCAGGGCCGCTGGCGCAACCGCCACCTCGGCTTCGTCTACCAGTTCCACCACCTGCTGCCGGAGTTCAGCGCGCTCGACAACGTGGCGATGCCGCTGCTGATGCGCCGCGAGCCGCTGGCCGCGGCGCGCCGGGTCGCCGCGCAGGCGCTCGAGCGCATGGGGCTGGCCGCGCGCGTCGAGCACCGGCCGGGCGAGCTTTCGGGCGGCGAGCGCCAGCGCGTGGCCATCGCGCGCGCGCTGGTGACCGATCCCTCGTGCGTGCTGGCCGACGAGCCCACCGGCAACCTCGACCGCGACACCGCCACCGCGGTGTTCGCGCAGATGCTGCGGCTCGCGCGCGAGCGCGGCACGTCCTTCGTGCTGGTCACGCACGATCCGGAGCTGGCCGCGCGCTGCGACCGCACGCTGCGCATCGACAAGGGGCGCATCGTCGAGCGCGCCCCGGCCGTTCAGTAGTTCTGCATCGTCAGCGTCGCGCCGGTCGTCAGGCCGACGGTGGCGCGCGCGCGTGCGCCGATCGTGCCGTCGGAGGCGATCTCGTGGCAGTGCTCGGTGACGATGCCGATCAGGCTGCTGGCCGAGGTGATGCGCACCGACTGCACGCACAGCATCGTCCAGCGGTCGTTGTCCTCGCCGACCAGGCGCCAGCTCGAGGCCGCCTGGCCGAGCCGGGTCGAGCCGGGGCTGCAGCCGTCGTATTCCTCGTGGACCGCCAGCGGGCCGCTCTGGGTGCGCAGCGCCGCGCCGGGCAGCGCCACCGACGGCGTCGAGCTGATGTCGGTGCAGCGGCCGCTGCCGTCGGTCGAGCCGAAGGCCAGGCCGTTGCCGTCGAGATAGCGCACCGTGTCGACCGTGTCGATCGAGGTGGTGCTGATCCAGAGCTTGCTGACCAGCTCGCTGCGCGCGCCGCTGGTGCCGGTGCGGGGATAGGCCGCGGCGGCCAGCGGCGTGTTCGTCAGCGTCAGCGTGTAGCCGACCGAGCCGCTGGTGCCGGTCAGCGTCAGCGCGCGCGGCTGGGTCATCAGGTTCTTCAGGCCGGTCCGCACGTCGAAGCGGTCGTCGTCGTGGCCGCCGCCGCAGCCGGCCAGCAGCGCGGAGCACAGGAGCGCAAGAGAGGGCAGGAGAGCGCGGGTCATCGGTCCGTCCGGAGTTGAACGGAAGATTCTCGAGCTTGCCGGCGGTCTGCCGCAGGCCCAAAGGGCGAAAAATCGGTAATGCTGCGTGTTCTGCCCGGAGCGCCCGGCCGGGTTGATGTCCGGAAACGACAAGGCCCCGCGTGGGGCGGGGCCTCGAGGTCCGGGATCGGGCACGGGCTCAGGGGACGAGCCACCGGGCCGCGCCCGACGGGATCCTGCAGGAGCACTGCAGGATCCGCATCCGGATCACGCCGGGATCACGCCGTGATCACTTGGCGAGCTTGAAGACCCACATCGAGCCGCCCTGCTCGAGGTAGTTGACCTTCTTGGCCACGTCGCCGCCCCACAGCGGGACCGCGCCGCCCCAGCCGGACGCCACGCCGATGTACTGCTCGCCGCCGTCTTCCCAGGTGATCGGGGGCGCCACGACGCCGGAGCCGGTCTGGAACTTCCAGACGATCTTGCCGGTCTTGGCGTCTGCCGCCTGCAGGTAGCCTTCCGGGGTGCCCCAGAAGACCAGGTTGCCGGCGGTGGTCAGCACGCCGCCCCACAGCGGAGCGTTGTTCGGCGCGTCCCAGACGACCTTGCCGGTCTTCGGGTCGACCGCGCGCAGGTGGCCGATCGGGCCGTCATCCAGCGTCTTGATCGTGAAGCCGGCGCCCAGGTAGGCGGCACCCTTCTTGTAGGTGATCGGCTCGTTCCAGATCTCCATGCCCCACTCGTTCGCCGGAACGTAGAAGAGCTTGGTTTCCGGGCTGTACGCCATCGGCATCTGGTTCTTGCCACCCAGGAAGGACGGGGCGGTGAAGACCGACTTGCCCTTCTTGCCATCGGCGCCTTCGGTCGGATCGCCCGGGCGGCCGTCCGGCGTGAAGTTCGGGCGGCCCGTCTTCAGGTCGATGCCGGTGGCCCAGGTGATCTTGTTGACGAAGGGGAAGGCGTTCTCGAGCTTGCCGTTCTTCGCGTCGATGACGTAGAAGAAGCCGTTGCGGTCGGCCTTGCCGCCGAGGATCTTGCCGCCGCCGGCGTCATAGGTCACGAACTCGTTGACACCGTCGAAGTCCCAGCCGTCGTTCGGCGTGGACTGGTAGTGCCAGACGATCTTGCCGGTCTTCACGTCGATGGCGACGGTCGAGCACGAGAAGAGGTTGTCGCCCTTGCGCAGGTGGCTGTTCCACGGGGCCGGGTTGCCGGTGCCGAAGTAGGCCAGACCGGTCTTCGGATCGAAGGTGCCGCCCAGCCAGGTGGAGGCGCCGCCGGTCTTCCACAGGTCGCCCGGCCAGGTCTTGCCCTGCTCGCCGGAGACGCCGTTCTCGGTCTTGTTGCCGTCCTTGTCGTAGGTGTAGCCCATGTGGCCTTCGACGGTCGGGCGGACCCAGACCAGCGCGCCGGTCTTCGGGTTGCGCGCCTCGACGCGGCCGACGATGCCGAACTCGCCGCCCGACACGCCGGTCAGCAGCAGGCCGCCCGCGATCAGCGGAGCCGCCGAGGCGGAGTAGCCGGCGTGGTAGTCGTCGATCTTTTCCTTCCAGACCACCTCGCCGGTGTCCTGGTTCAGCGCGACGATCTGGGCGTCGAGCGTCATGAAGATGACCAGGTTGTCATACAGCGCGGCGCCGCGGTTGATCACGTCGCAGCACGGCATGATGCCGTCGGGCAGACGGTGCTCGTACTTCCACAGCTTCTTGCCGGTCTTGGCGTCGAGCGCGAACAGGCGCGAGTACGAGCCGGTCACGAACATCTTGCCGTTGTAGACGACCGGCTGCGATTCCTGGCCGCGCTGCTTCTCGCCACCGAACGAGAACGACCACACCGGGACGAGCTTCGAGACGTTGGCGGTGGTGATCTTCTTCAGCGGCGAGTAGCGCTGGCCTTGCGGGCCCATGCCCCAGGACAGGACGTCGCCCGTCGAGGCGGCGTCGTTGTCGATCATCTTGTCGGTCACCCCGGCGTGGGCCATGGACGCGAGTCCGGCACACACCAGCAGGCTCAAGAGTTTCTTCTGCATGGTTGGTCTCCTCAGTGAGGTGGCAGTGGTCACAACGGCTGGAAAGTGCCGTTCAGGGTTGCTTCCCGGGCAACAAATGTGCCACCGGCCGCCGTCGAGGAAACCTTGGGGAACGTACTAGCTCAAGCCCCGATCGGGCCGTCTTTGTGACAGGCTGCCGGGCGGCGATACAGGGTAATTGCGAATATCGTGCTCCAGCCTCGCACAGCGCTGTCTCGGTACGCCGCGGACTCAGACCAGACCGTCGAACAGCCAGACCTCGACCTCGTCGCCGGCGGCCACCGAGCCCTGCGCGTGGCCGAGCACCACCAGCGCGTTGGCCTCGCTCATGCTGCGCAGCACGCCGGCGCCCTGGGTGCCGGTCAGGCGCACCTCCCAGCGGCCGTCCGCGCCGGGCGAGACGATGCCGCGCTGGAACTCGGTGCGGCCCGGGCGCTTGCGCACGGGCGTCGTGCAGCGCGCGCGCAGCACCGGCAGCGGCTGCGGCGTGGCGCCGCCCAGCGTCAGCAGCGCGTCGCGCACGAAGGCGTAGAAGGTCACCAGCGCGGCCACCGGATTGCCCGGCAGCGCGAACAGCCAGGCCGCGTCGGCCTGCTCGGCGCGGCGCAGCGGCCCGAACGCGAAGGGCCGCCCGGGCCGCATCGCGACCTTCCAGAAGGCGATCTCGCCGCGGCGGGCCAGCAGGTCCTTGGTGAAGTCGGCGTCGCCGACGCTCACGCCGCCGCTGGTGAGCACCACGTCGGCACGCGCGATGGCCTCGTCCAGCGTGGCCGCCAGGGCCTCGGGGTCGTCGCGCACCAGGCCGAGGTCGATCACCTCGACGTCCAGGCGCTCGAGCGCGCCCATCAGGCTGAAGCGGTTGCTGTCGTAGATGCAGCCGGCGTCCAGCGGCTGGCCGAGCGTGCGCAGCTCGTTGCCGGTGGAGAACAGCGCCACCCGCAGCCGGCGCACCACCGCGACCTCGGCGATGCCCAGCGAGGCGATCAGGCCCAGGTCGGCCGGCCGCAGGCGTCGGCCGGCGGCCACCGCCGGGCGGCCGCGGCTCAGGTCCTCGCCGCGCAGGCGGCGGTTGTCGCCGGCGCGCAGCGTGCCGGGCGCGATGCGGATGCGGCCGTCCTCGAGCCGGCACAGCTCCTGCGGCACCACGGTGTCCAGGCCCGGCGGCATCACCGCGCCGGTCATGATGCGCACGCAGTCGCCGGGCGCGGTCGTCATCGTCGGCACGTCGCCGGCGTGCACGGTGGCGGCCACCCGCAGCACCGTCTCGGCGCCGTCGACCAGCGCGCTGCCGGCGAAGGCGTAGCCGTCCATCGCCGAGTTGTCATGGGCCGGCACGTCGATCGGCGAGATCACGTCCTCGGCCAGCACGCGGCCGAGCGCCTGGCGCAGCGGCAGCGTCTCGCGGCCGTCGATCGGACGGATCGCCGCGGCGATGGCGGCACGGGCGGCGGCGACGTCGAGCGAGTCGCCGCCGGTCATCAGGGGGGAGGGACCGAGTTCGGGCATGGTGAGGCGGCCGCGTCCGGGCGCGGCAGGACAGGAATGCGATCGACCGATGATAGGCGGGTGGCGCGCGATCACGACCTATGCAGTGAGCGACATATGGTCAGCGACGATTGTCGCGGGCAAGAATCGCGTCCGTTTGCAGCGAGCCCCGTGCTCACCCCATGAACACCTTTGCCGACAGCCTGGGCCTGGCCTGGCACCTGATCTCCTCGCTCGACCCGATGCTGCTCGACATCGTCGCGCTGTCGCTGCGCGTGAGCGCGACCGCCAGCGCGCTGGGCATCCTGATCGGCGGGCTGCTCGGCGCCTGGCTGGCCGTCGCCGCCTTTCCCGGGCGTGGCGCGGTGCTGGGCGTGCTCAACACCCTGCTGGCGCTGCCCTCGGTGGTGGTGGGCCTGACGGTCTATCTGCTGCTGTCGCGCTCCGGGCCGCTGGGCGCCTTCGGCCTGCTGTTCACGCCGGCCGCGATGGTGATCGCGCAGGGCATCCTGGTGGTGCCGCTGATCGCCGCGCTGACGCACCGCCTGGTCAGCGACGGCCTGAGGGAGGGCGGCGACCAGCTCGCCTCGCTCGGGGCCGGGCCGATGACATCGGCCGTGCTGCTGCTGCTGCACCAGCGGGTGGCGGCGCTGACCATCGTGCTGACCGCCTTCGGCCGGGCGGTCGCCGAGGTTGGCGCGGTGATGATCGTCGGCGGCAACATCGCCGGCTCGACCCGGGTGATGACCACCGCCATCGCGCTGGAGACCAGCAAGGGCGACCTGCCGCTGGCGCTGGCCCTGGGGCTGGTGCTGCTGGGCGTGGTCGGCAGCCTGCATCTGCTGATCGCGCTGGTGCGCTGGCGCAGCAGCGTCGAGCCCGCCGGCGCGGCCCAGGAGGCCTGGGCATGACGACCTTGCCCCCGACGCCACTGCTGCTGTCGCTCGAGCAAGCGCAGGTGCGTTTCGGCGCGCAGCAGGCGCTGCAGCCGCTCGACCTGCAGATCCGCCGCGGCGAGCGCATCGCGCTGGTCGGCGCCAACGGCTCGGGCAAGACGACGCTGCTGCGGCTGCTGCACGGGCTGATCGTGCCGGCGTGCGGCCGCCGCGAGCTGCACCGGCTGCCCGCCGACGACCGGCTGCCGCGCGCGGCGATGCTGTTCCAGCGGCCCTTTCTGCTGCACCTGTCGGTCTGGCGCAACCTGATGCTGGCGCTGTGGCTCGGGCGGGTGCCGCGCGACGAGCGGCGCGCCCGCGCGCTCGACGCGCTGGCGCGGGTGGGCCTGCAGTCCTGCGCCGACCGGCCGGCGCGTGCGCTCTCGGGCGGCCAGCAGCAGCGGCTGGCGCTGGCGCGGGCCTGGGCGCTGCAGCCCGACATCCTGTTTCTCGACGAACCCACCGCCAGCCTCGACCCCAGCGCCCGGCGCGAGGTCGAGGCGCTGATCGCCGAGTTCGCCCAGGCCGGCCTGACGCTGGTGATGAGCACGCACAACCTCGGCCAGGTCAAGCGCCTGGCCACCCGGGTGCTCTACCTCGAAGGCGGCCGCCTGGTCGCCGACCGGCCGACCGCCCGCTTCTTCGAGGCGCCGGCCGACGATCCGCTGCCGCCCGAAGCCGTCCAGTTCCTCAAAGGAGAGTTGCCATGGACCACCTGAATTCCAGCCCGAGCCCGGGCATGAAGCCGCTGCGCCGCCGCCTGGTGGCGGCCGCGGTGCTGTGCGTGGCCGCGGTGCTGCCGGGCCTCGCGGCCGCGCAGGACGCGGCGAAGTCGATCGTCATGGCCTCGACCACCTCGACCGAGCAGTCGGGCCTGTTCGCGCACTTGCTGCCGAGCTTCAAGGCCGCCAGCGGCATCGAGGTGCGTGTCGTGGCCGTCGGCACCGGCCAGGCGCTGGACATGGCGCGCCGCGGCGACGCCGACGTCGTCTTCGTGCATGACCAGGTGGCCGAGGAGAAGTTCGTCGCCGAGGGCTGGGGACTCAGGCGCGTGCCGGTCATGTACAACGACTTCGTTCTGGTCGGCCCGGCCGCCGATCCGGCCAGGGTCAAGGGCGCGACCATCACCGAGGCGCTGCGCAAGGTGGGCGCCTCCGGCGCCGCCTTCATCTCGCGCGGCGACAAGAGCGGCACGCATGCGGCCGAGCTGCGCCTGTGGCGCCAGGCCGGCAGCGATCTGGCGGCGCCGGGTGCGCCCAGGCCCGCGGGCTACAAGGAATGCGGCTGCGGCATGGGCCCGGCGCTGAACATGGCCGCCTCCACCGGTGCCTATGTCTTCACCGACCGCGGCACCTGGCTGAGCTTCAGGAACCGGGCCGATCTGACCATTCTGGTCGAAGGCGACAAGGCGCTGTTCAACCAGTACGGCGTGATGGTGGTCAATCCGGCCAGGCACCCGCATGTGAAGCAGGCTGCCGCCCAGGCCTTCGCCGACTGGGTGACCTCGCCGGCCGGACAGGCCTCGATCGCGTCCTACAAGGTCGGCGGCGAGCAGCTCTTCTTCCCGAACGCGCCGCGCTGAGGCGTCTGTCTCACTCTGGAGCATTGGCGGCTCCGGACATAGGTGAACCCCGGGCAGGCGTCCGGGGTGGCCGTTTTCCCGCGTGATTTCTAGGGTTAAGCCTAGGTTCCTCGCCGGCATCGATATGCAGATGATTGCATAGACATCGGCCGATCACGGAGAACCAGTCATGCAGAAGAGCCTCCACCTGAATCCGGACAAGTGCACCGGTTGCCTGCAGTGCGAGATGGCCTGCTCCTACGAGAACTACGGCGTCTTTGCGCCGGCGAAGTCCCGCATCAAGGTCTTCGACTTCCACGAGACGGGCCGCAAGGTGCCCTACACCTGCACCCAGTGCGACGAGGCCTGGTGCCTGCACGCCTGCCCGGTGGAGGCGATCACCATCGACAAGACCACCGGCGCGAAGGTCGTCGCCGAGACCACCTGCGTGGGCTGCAAGGTCTGCACCATTTCCTGCCCCTTCGGCACCATCAACTACGTCCAGGAAACCGGCAAGGTCCAGAAGTGCGACCTCTGCGGCGGCGAGCCCGCCTGCGCCGAGGCCTGCCCGACCGGTGCCATCACCTTCATCGACGCGAACTGGACCGGCATCGACAAGATGAAGGCCTGGGCCGACAAGCTCGGCAACCAGGCCTCCGCCTGATCCTGTCCAGAAACATCCGCCTCACCCGGCACTAGGAGCACACACATGTCTTGGGCAGGAAAGATCCTCCGCGTCAACCTCACGAACGGCACCGTCGCCAGCGAACCGCTGCGCATGGACTGGGCCAAGCAGTACCTGGGCTCGCGCGGCCTGGGCACCAAGTATCTGGTCGAGGAGATGGATGCCACCGTCGACCCGCTGTCGCCCGACAACAAGATGATCTGGTGCACCGGTCCGCTGACCGGCACCATGGCTTCCACGGGCGGGCGCTACACCGTCATCACCAAGGGCCCGCTGACCGGCGCCATCGCCTGCTCGAACTCGGGCGGCTACTGGGGCTCGGAGCTCAAGGCCGCCGGCTGGGACATGGTGATCGTCGAGGGCGCCTCGGCCAAGCCCGTCTACCTCTACATCAGCGACGACGTCGCCGAACTGCGCGATGCCTCCGGCCTGTGGGGCAAGAGCGTCTGGGAGACCGAGGAGACGCTGAAGAAGTCGCATCAGGATCCGCTGCTGCGCATCTCCTGCATCGGCCTGGCGGGCGAGAACAAGGTCCTGTTCTCCGCCATCGTCAACGACCTGCACCGCGCGGCCGGCCGCTCGGGCGTGGGCGCGGTGATGGGCTCGAAGAACCTGAAGGCCGTCGCGGTGCGCGGCACCAAGGGCGTGGGCAACATCGCCAACCCGAAGGAGTTCATGAAGGTCACCTTCGAGAAGAAGAAGATCCTTCACGACAACGCCGTCACCGGCGCGGGCCTGCCGACCTACGGCACCCAGGTGCTGATGAGCGTCATCAACGAGATCGGCGCGCTGCCGACCCGCAACCACCGCGACGTGCAGTTCGAGGGCGCCAAGGACATCGGCGCCGAGGCGATGGCCACGCCGCGCGCGACCGACGGCAAGAAGCACCTGGTGACCAACCAGGCCTGCTTCGGCTGCACCATCGCGTGCGGTCGCATCTCCAAGATCGACAAGACCCACTTCACGGTCGAGAACAAGCCGAAGTACTGGGGCGCCTCGGGCGGCCTGGAGTACGAAGCGGCCTGGGCGCTGGGCGCGGCCAACGGCGTCAACGACCTGGAGGCTCTGCAGTACGCCAACGTGCTGTGCAACGAGCAGGGCATGGACCCGATCTCCTTCGGCGCCACCATCGGCGCGGTGATGGAGCTCTACGAGATGGGCGTGCTGACCCAGGAGCAGCTGGGCATCGACGCCAAGTTCGGCGATGCGCGCGCGCTGGCCCACTTCGCCGAGATCACCGCCAAGGGCGAGGGCTTCGGCGTCGAGATCGGCCAGGGCTCGGCCCGCCTGTGCAGGAAGTACGGCCACCCGGACCTGTCGATGAGCGTCAAGGGCCAGGAATTCCCGGCCTACGACTCGCGCGGCGTGCAGGGCATGGGCCTGACCTACGCCACCAGCAACCGCGGTGCCTGCCACCTGCGCTCGTACACCATCGCCTCCGAAGTGCTGGGCATCCCGGTCAAGACCGATCCGCTGACCGCCGACGGCAAGCCGGAACTGGTCATGGCCTTCCAGGACGCGACCGCCGCCTTCGACGCCGCCGGCATCTGCATCTTCACCAGCTTCGCCTGGACGCTGGCCGACGTGCAGCCGCAGGTGGCCGCCGCCTGCGGCGAGGAGTTCACGCTCGAGAACCTGAACCAGATCGGCGAGCGCATCTGGAACATGGAGCGCGACTTCAACAACCGTGCCGGCTTCACCGCCAAGGACGACACGCTGCCCAAGCGTCTGCTGGAAGAGCCCGCGCAGACCGGCCCGGCCAAGGGTCTGGTCAACAAGCTGCCGGAGATGCTGCCCAAGTACTACGAGATCCGGGGCTGGGATGCGGAAGGTCGCCTGAAGCCCGAGACGCGCGAGCGCCTGGGTCTCTGAGCACGAGAGGCGCAACACGATGAGGCACGTGATCCTCGGGGCCGGTCCGTCCGGCGTCATCGCGGCCGAGACGATCCGAAAGCACGCGCCGCATGACGAGGTCATCGTCATCGGCGACGAGCCGGAGGCGCCGTACTCGCGCATGGCGATTCCCTACCTGCTGATCGGCAAGGTCGGCGAGGAGGGCACGCACCTGCGCCACGGCGAGGGCCACTACGAGCGGCTGGGCATCTCGCTGCGCCGCGGTCGCGCCAAGCGCGTCGACGTGCAGGCGCGCAGCGTCGAGCTCGACGACGGCAGCACGCTGGCCTTCGACCGGCTGCTGATCGCCACCGGCTCGTCGCCGGCCTCGCCGCCGATTCCCGGCATTCACGGCCGCGGCGTGCATCCGTGCTGGACGCTGAAGGACGCCCGCGCGATCGCCGCGCTGGCGCGCCCGGGTGCCAAGGTCATCCAGATGGGAGCCGGCTTCATCGGCTGCATCATCATGGAGGCGCTGCAGCAGCGCGGCGTCGAGCTGACCGTGGTCGAGATGGGCGACCGGATGGTGCCGCGCATGATGGGGCCGACCGCCGGCACCATGATCCGCGACTGGTGCGAGACCAAGGGCGTGCGGGTGTTCACCAGCACCCGCGTCGAGGCGATCGAGCGCCGCGCGCCGGACCTGATGGACCGCCTGGCCGAGGCCGGCGGCATCGAGGACCATGTGCCGGTCACGCCGATGACGGTGCGCCTGTCCAGCGGCGAGCATCTGCCCGCCGACCTGGTCATCAGCGCCACCGGCGTGCGCCCGAACATCGGCTTCCTCGAGAACTCCGGCATCACCTGCCTGGTCGGCGTGCTGACCGACGAGCGGCTTCAGACCAATGTCGAGGGCATCTACGCCGCGGGCGACTGCGCCGAGGCCTTCGACAAGGTCAGCGGTCGCACCATCGTCAGCGCGATCCAGCCCAACGCGGCCGAGCAGGCGCGCGTGGCCGCGATGAACATGATCGGGCGCGACGCCACGCTCAAGGGCGTCACGCAGATCAACGTGCTCGACACGCTGGGCATGATCTCGGCGTCCTTCGGCAAGTGGGACGGCGTGCCCGGCGGCCAGCATGTGGAGCTGACCGACCGCGAGGAAGGCCGGCACCTGAGCCTGCAGTTCGACGGCGACATGCTGGTCGGCTGCAACTCGATCGGCTGGACCGAGCATGTCGGCGTGATGCGCGGTCTGGTCGAGGGGCAGGTCCGTCTGGGCGAGTGGAAGGACCGCCTGCTCGAGGATCCGACGCTGCTGATGGAGGCCTATCTGGCCTGCGCGCAGGCCCAGGGCGACTTCGGGGCGGTTCGCGCCAAGGCATGATGCCGGCATGAGGATCACCTTCAAGCTCTTCGCGATGCTGGCCGAGCACCTGCCGGCCGACCGCCCGCCGGGCAATGCCGTCGATCTGGAGGTGCCGGACGGCTCGACGGTGGCCGCGGTCATCGACCGCTTCCAGCTGCCGCCCGCGCTGGTGCATCTGGTTCTGGTCAACGGCAGCTATGTCGCGGCCGACCAGCGCGCCGCGCGCGTGCTGGCCGACGGCGACGCGCTGGCGATCTGGCCGCCGATCGCCGGCGGCTGACGCGGCCGATGCCGCAGCCCGGTCCCGGATGAACGACGTTCCTGCCGCCTTCTCGCGCGAGCAGGGCTGCACCGAAGCCGAGTGGCTGGGCTGGCTGCCCGGCGCGGTCGACGGCCGTGCGCTGGCGCTGCAGCCCGGCCAGGCGCGCGTCGAGGGCATCGGTCCGGGAGGGCTGACGATCCGCTGGCGCGCGCTCGAGCCGCGCTGCATCGCGCTGATCCGCCTGCCCCGCCTGGCGGTGGACTTCCGCTTCGACGCGGATGTCGATGCGCCCGAGCGCCGGCACTTCATGTGCCGTTTCGATCTCTGGATGCAGCGCGGCGGCGGCTGAGGCGCGGGGGGCGTCGCGCTTTCCGCTATCGTCGCGGCCCATGAAGACCCGCGGCATCCATCTCCAGTACACCTTCGGCCCGCCTGACCAGCGCGGCGCCGACATCGGCAACCCGCTGTTCGACCTGATCAGCGCGGTGCACGAATGCGGCTCGATCCAGCACGCGGCGCGCTCCCTGGGCGCCTCCTACCGCCATGTCTGGGGCGCGCTGAAGCAGTGGGAGGAGGCGCTGGGCGAGCCGCTGGTCACCTGGGCCCAGGGCCAGCCGGCGCGGCTGACGCCCTTCGCCGACCGGCTGCTGTGGGCCGAGCGCCAGGCCCGCACCCGGCTGACGCCGCACATCGAGGCGCTGCGCGCCGAGCTCGAGCGGGTGCTGGCCGACGCCTTCGACGGCACGCAGCAGGTGCTGACCATCCACGCCAGCCACGACATCGCGCTGGCGCGGCTGCGCGAGCTCGCCAGCCAGGACGAGCGGCTGCACATCGAGCTGAAGTTCTCCGGCAGCCTGGACGCGCTGCGTTCCCTGGCCGAGGGGCGCTGCCTGGTCGCCGGCTTCCATGTGCCGGCGCTCGGCGAGGCCGCGCCGCTGTTCTCGCAGGCGCTCAAGCCGCTGCTCAAGCCGGGCCGCCACAAGCTGATCGGCTGCAGCCGGCGTCGCCAGGGCCTGATGGTGGCGCGCGGCAATCCGCTGGAGCTGCGCAGCCTGCGCGATCTCTCGGGCGGTGTGGCGCGCTATGTCAATCGCCAGACGGGCTCCGCCACGCGGCTGCTGGCCGACCACCTGCTGGCGCGCGCCGGACTGGACCCGGCCACGATCACCGGCTGGAGCGAGGGCGCCGAGGACAGCCATCTGGCGGTGGCCGCGGCGGTGGCGTCAGGGCAGGGCGACGCCGGTCTCGGCATCGAGGCCGCGGCGCAGGCCTTCGGGCTGGACTTCGTGCCGCTGGTCGAGGAGGACTACTTTCTCGTCGGCCTGAAGGAGACGCTCGACCACCCGGCGGTGCAGCGCCTCGGCCAGGTGCTGCAGGGGCCGCGCTGGCGCGAGCAGCTCGAGCGCCTGCCCGGCTATCACGCGGCCGAGCGCATCGGCGAGGTGCTGTCGCTGACCCGCGCGCTGCCCTGGTGGCACTACCGCACGCCGCGCGCCTGAGGCCGGGCCTGGCCCAGCACCTTCTGCTCGTAGACCGGGTAGAGGTGGGCGACGTTGCGCACGTACTCGGTGCGGAAGGCGGCCCACTGGCGGAACTCGTCGGGCACCGGTGCGCGCAGCACCTCGTTCATGTCCCAGCCCTGCGCCGCCCAGGCGCTGAAGCTGCGGTCGATCCACTGCAGGAAGCGCCGGGTCTGCGCGATGCCCTCGGCCGCGCGTTCGGGGCCGACCTGCACCGGGCCGTGGCTGGGCACCAGCGTGCGCAGCCCCATCGCCTGCAGCCGGTCCAGGCTCTGGAGCCAGCGCTCGACCCGGGCGTGCGGCGTCGTCGGCACCCGCTGCACGAACACCAGCCCGCCGACGAAGGCCACGCCGCTGGCCCGGTCGACCAGCACCAGGTCGGAGTCGGTGTGGCCACTCAGCTCGGTGAGATCGAAGGTGCGTCCGCCCAGCGTCAGCGTGCCGCGACCGTCCGGGCCGAGCGGCAGGTCGGCGTCGGGCCCCAGCGCCTCGGTGCCGCGCATCCAGTCGCCGCACAGCCGGTAGAGGTTGTTCTCGTAGGCCGAGGCCTCGCGGGCGATGCCGGCGCGCGTCGTCGGCGTGGCCAGGCGCGGCACGTCGGCGAAGCCCTGGTTGCCGAGAAAATAGTCCGGATGCAGGTTCAGGTGGATGACGCGCGCGACGCGCTGGCCGGTGGTGTGCTCGGCCAGCGCGCGCAGCTGCTGGCCGTGCAGCCGGCTGGTGCCGGTGTTGACCACCAGCGTGCCCTCGGCGGTGGCGATCAGGCCGAGGTTGATGATGTTGCAGCCGTTGGCGATCGAGAAGTCGTCGACCGCCCCCTCGACCACCCAGACGCCATCGGCCAGCGCACGCGCCTTCAGGCCGTAGTCGAGGCGGGCGACGTCGACCTGCGGCGCCTCGGCCGCGGCCGGCGGCGCGAAGCCGCCGGCCAGCAGCGCGGCGGCCAGCAGCGCCGCCAGCGGGGAACGGATCGGGAGTTGCCGGACGGTCCTCATGCTCACTCCAGCCGCGCGTCGATGCGGTTGCCGTTGTTGTCGGTGCCGACGATGCGCAGCTGCCCGGCCGGCCTCGTCGGGAAGTCGAAGGAGAACACCGGGTTCTCGCTGACCGGCTCGTAGGTCTGCAGCCGCAGCAGCTCGCGGTCGCCGTCGTCGCGCACGCTCAGGCGGTTGACGTAGAAGGCCGGGATGCCGCCGACCAGGCCGGTGTCCATCGGATGCATGATCTTCAGCCGCAGCCGGCTGCCGGCGGCGCTGTCCGCGCCGGGCACCGGCGAGGCCTCGAAGACGCGGCCGCTGACCAGGCCGAGCGTCTGCGTCCAGCTGCCGTCCTTGCGGGTGCTGCCGGGCACGGTGCAGCCGCCGCCGGCCGAGTCGACCCAGGTGCCGCCGACGTGCCAGACGCCGTCGGCGGTGCGGGCCGCCGCACGCACCGGGCTGGCCTGCTCGAGCTTGAAGCGGAAGGACACGCTGGGCAGCGCGCTGATCGGCTGGTACTCCAGCACCCGCCGGATCGGGTTGCGGTCGACCAGCACGACGATGCGGTCCACGCCGGGCAGGTCGCGCACCGACACGGTGACCGGCACGTTCATCGGGTCTTCGGCGAAGGCCGGCCCGCGCACCTGCACCCGCTCGTCGAAGACGGTGCGCGCGTCCTGGCCGAGGTATTCGCGCCGGATGTCCGGCCAGGGATGCGACTGGTAGGGGTCGCCCTCGAACAGGTCGGCCGCGGCGGTGCCGGCGACGGCCGACAGCGCGGCCAGCGCCGCGGCGAGCACCGCGGAGGCCAGGGCAGGATGGCGCGAGGAGAGGAACATCTGGGGTCTCCCGGGCTGGGCGCGAGGGGTCCGGTGTCGGCGGGCGGCTCCGGGGTTCAGAAGCGGCGCTGGTAGCGCAGCGACACCAGGCCGGTGCGGCCGGCGGCCGGCTCGAAGTAGCGGCCGTTGGCGTCGTTGACGATCACGCTGCCGACCACGCGGCGGTCGGCGACGTTGTCGATGCGCGCCAGCAGCTCCAGCGTGCCGTCGGCGTCCACCGTCCATCGGTGGCTGTAGCGCAGGTTGAAGAGCGCGTGGCCGCCGGCGAAGTCGCTGTTGAGGTCGTTGACCGCGGTGCGGCCCTGGGCGCGCCACTCCAGCCCCAGCTCGCCGTCGGCGCTCCACGGCGCGATCCAGGCCAGCTCGGCGAAGGCCGAGGCCGGCTGCGTGCCGGCGATGCGGTTGCCCGCCGGCACCGTCGCGGTGTTGGTCGTCGCGGTGAGCGTGCACGGCACGCCGGTGCAGGTGACGAAGCCGTCGGCGTAGCGCGCATGCAGCACGGTGAGCGCCATCTGCGCGCGCAGTCCCGGGCGCACGTTCCAGCGGCTGCCCAGCTCGGCGCCCCAGCGCTGCGTGCGGCCCACGTTGCGGAAGGACGAGCGCCCGCCCGAGTTGGTCGCCACGCCGATCTCGTCGTCGGTGTCGATGCGGAACAGCGTCGCGTCCAGCGTCAGGCCCGGCACGCGCCACTTGGCGCCCAGCTCGATCTGGCGGCTGCTCTGCGCCTTCAGGTCGGTGTTGAAGCCGGCGCCGCCGTCGGGGCGGTAGGCCAGCTCGCCCAGCGTCGGCGACTCGTGGCCGCGCGCCACCGCCGCGTGCAGCGTCCAGGCCTCGCTGGCGCGCCAGCGCAGGCCGGCGACCGGGTTGACGTAGTGGTAGGCCAGCTCGCCGGAGTCGTCGCCGTTGCTCAGGTAGTGGTCGTCGACGTCCATGCGCACCCGGCCGCCGCGCACGCCCAGGCTGGCCAGCCAGTCGGGTGCGAGCGTCCATTCGGCCTGCGCGTAGGCCTCGCGGGTGTCGGCGCGGTCGGTCTCGTCGCGGCGCAGCGTGCCCTGCACGCCCAGGGCGGTCGGGGCGGCGGCCGTGCCGGTGTAGTTGTTGTAGCCGCGGCGGGCGTCCTTCTGCCGCTCCAGGCTGGCGCCGGCGGTCAGGTCCAGCGCCTGCCACTGCCATTGCGCACGGGCGTCCAGGCCGTCGTAGCCGCGGTCGAAGTCGACCAGGCCGCCGCCGTGGCGGGCCGCGGCCTGGGTGGCCGGCGCGATCGCCTGGTACTGCGTGACCGCGCGCGTGCCGGCGTAGGCCGCCACCCGGGTCTGCTTCAGCGCGCCGGCGCTGCCGTCGAAGCGGTGCGTCCAGGCGGTGCCGAGCTGGGTCTGGCGGATGGACTTGCGGGTGTCGTACTGCAGCGCGACCGCGGCGGTCTGGTCCGGGTCGGCCTCGACCTGCGCGCGGGTCAGGCCGAGCGGGTCGTCGGCGCTCTGCACCTGGTCGCTCAGCGCGACGGTGACGCGGTCGGCGCCGTCCTGCCAGCCCAGGCGCAGGTTGGCCAGGCGGCGATCGGCGCCGCTGTGCGGGCGGAAACCGTCGATCGACAGGTCGGAGACGTTGCCCGAGAGGTCCAGCCCCTCGCCCAGCGGCGCGGCGAAGCCGACGCGGGCCTGGCGCAGGCCGGCGCTGCCGGCATCCAGCCCGACCTCGAACTGGCGCTCGCGCACCGGCTTCGAGAACAGCGCGATCACGCCGCCGGAGGCGTTGCCGTACAGCGCCGAGAACGGCCCGCGCAGCACCTCGACGCGCTCGGCGCCGGCGAGGTCGAAGTGCGCCACCTGGCCCTGGCCGTCGGGCATGGTCGCGGGAATGCCGTCGGCGTACAGCCGCAGGCCGCGCACGCCGAAGCCGGCGCGCGCGCCGAAGCCGCGGCTGCTGATCTGCAGGTCCTGGGCGTAGTTGTTGCGGTTGGCCACCACCAGGCCGGGCACGCGCGCCATCGACTCCGACAGGTTGATCATCGGGCCGCTGTCGCGCAGCGCCGCCTCGCCCACCGCGGTGATCGCGTAGGGCACGTCCTGCAGCCGGCGCTCGCGGGTCGAGCCGGTCACGACGACCGCATCGAGCTCGGCCTGCGACGAGGCCGCGGCCTGGGCCGACGCTGGCGCGGGCAGCGCCGCCAGCAGGGCGAGGGCCAGCGGGCTCAGCGCGAGAAGGGCGTGCGGACGCGAGTGGGAAGCGGGGCTCGACGGGGTCGGGCAGCGGCGGGAAGCGCGGGAGCGGATCATGGTGCGGACAAGGGGGACGATCATCGTTTGACGGCGATGGTCCCGGTCTGCTGCCCGCGCAGCCAGTCGGCATTTACCCGGTGGAGTTCCCGACTGTCCCGGAAAGTGACATGTGACAGCGGCGGCGCCGGGGCGGCTCAGCGCCGGGCGTGCCCGTCGTCGGGCGGCACGCCGGTGATCCAGCCTTCCAGCGGATCGATGCGCTCGGGCAGGCCCCAGCGGGGCAGCCGCGTCGCCTCGGCCGCCTGCAGCAGGCACAGCACCGCATCGATGCGGTCGCCGCGTGCGTCGTCCACCAGCGCATCCCGCTGCGCCGGGTCGAGCCGCAGCCTCAGGCCGAGCGTGCCGGCCCGGCCCTGCTCGAGCGCCTGCACCAGCGTCTGGCGCGCCTGGCGGCGGGCCTCGTCCTGGCGCGCCGCATCGTCGCTCTTGTAGCTGCGCCGGCCCAGCAGCGCGCGGGCGCTGCGACCGGGATAGGCCTCCAGCGCGATGCGGCTGCGGTCGCCCGCGTGCAGGCCGGGCAGGTGGCAGCCGGCGTCGAGCAGCGCCGGCGCGCCCGCGTGCAGCATGAAGGCCACCGGCGGGTTGACCCACTTCATCGACGGCGAGGAGCCGGCCGGGCGGTCGCAGGCCCGGTGCGCGAACTTCGCGCCCGCCGGCCGTGCCGCGCAGAACGCGGCGAAGGCGGTGCGGATCTCCGGGCGCGACAGGCGCCGGTAATGGCCGATCAGCGCGGCCCAGTCGGTGTCCGGCCAGCCCAGCGTCCCGATCAGCTCGCGCGGCAGGCCGAAGGGCAGGTCGAAGCCGCCCAGCCACGGGCCGGGCTCGTGCAGCAGGTGCAGGAAGCCGTCCGCGTCGGGCAGCGCGCGCAGCCGCTCGAGCCGCAGCTCATGGCCGTCGAGCCGGCCTTCGGCCACGACGATCGGCTTGAGCCGGTCGGGCCGGCTGCCGAAGTCGACGCCCAGCAGGCGCGGCGCGGATTCAGCCGCCGGCACGCCCGACGATCGAGGCGGTGGCGATCAGCTCCTCGAGCATCGCCATCGAGGCGCGGCCCGAGACGGCGAACGGATCGAGCACCGGCCGCGCGCTGTACTTCAGCACGATCGACGGATTGACCCGCGCGAGGTTGACCACGCCCATCGTCCAGCCGGCGAAGCGACGCTCGGCGATCTCCTCGAAGTGCAGCAGCGTCACGTCGTGGTGGCGGCTGTCGCGCACGATCGAGCCGTAGAGCCGGTTGACCGCGTCGCGCCCGCCCTCGAGCACCTGCATGAAGACATCGCCGCCGTGGCACAGGATGCCGGTGATGCCCTGCGCCGGGTTGCGCGCGCGCGACTGCGCCAGGATGGCATCGATCGTCTCGGGACTGACCGCGGTGGCGCGGCTCGCATACAGCAGGCGGACCATCATCGGGATTCCTCTTCGCCCTCGTGGGCAGTGGCTGGCGGTGGCGGGCGGTGACGTCGGTGAGGCGGCGGCCGGGCCGGCTCAGCCCTTGCGCTGGCCCAGCAGCGCAAGGAATTCGCGGCGCAGGTTCGGATCCTTCAGGAAGGCGCCGCGCATCACGCTGTTGATCATCTTCGAGTCCAGGTCGCGCACGCCGCGCCAGCCCATGCAGAAGTGGTCGGCCTCCATGACCAGCGCCAGACCGTCGGGCTGCATCTTGTCGGCCAGCAGGTCGGCGACCTGGATGATCGCCTCCTCCTGGATCTGCGGGCGGCTCATCACCCATTCGGCCAGGCGCGCGTACTTCGACAGGCCGATCAGCGCCGAGTGCTCGTTGGGCAGGATGCCGATCCACAGCTTGCCGATGATCGGGCACAGGTGGTGCGAGCAGGCGCTGCGCACGGTGATGGGCCCGACGATCATCAGCTCGCCCAGACGCTCGGCGTTGGGGAACTCGGTGACCGGCGGCTGCGGCTCGTAGCGGCCGCGGAAGACTTCCTTCAGGTACATCTTGGCGACGCGGCGCGCGGTGTCCTGGGTGTTGTGGTCGCTCTCGGTGTCGATCACCAGGCTGCGCAGCACGCCCGACATCTGGCCGGCGACCTCCTCGAGCAGCGCGTCGAGCTCGCCCGGGCGGATGAAGTCGGCGATGTTGTCGTTGGCGTGGAAGCGTCGGCCGGAGGCGCGGATGCGCTCGCGGATCACCGTCGAGACCAGCCGGCCCTCGTCGTCCGGGCGGTCATGCTGCAGCGGGGTCGGGCTGTTCATCGGGCGGCGGAAGTCATCGTTGTCTTGCACGTCGTTCTTTCAGATCACGACCGGCATGCTATCAGCGCGGCGAAGTCCCCGCCGCCCGGGCGGACGGTCGTACACAAAGCCACACCTGCAACACGGTCGGCCGGACGGGGTTTGCGAGAATGGGCCGTGATGCGGCGATGGTTCCGTGTCGCCTGCCGTGAAGGATGTCTGCCCATGTCCCGCCCGCCGCTGATCGGCATTTCCGCCCGCATCTACTTTCCGGCCGCGCCGGTGGCCGACATCGGCGGCGTCTTCACCCGCACGCTGCACTACCTCGAGCAGTCGGTGGCGCACTGGATCCTGGGCGGGCGGGCCCTGGCGGTGATGATTCCGGCCATCGAGAGCGACGGCATGCTCGCGCGCAGCGAGATGAGCCTGGCCGAGTACGCCAGCCAGCTCGACGGGCTGGTGCTGCAGGGCGGCAACGACATCGCGCCCGAGAGCTACGGCGAGACGCCGCTGCGGCCCGAGTGGCGCGGCGACCGGGTGCGCGACCGCTACGAGATCGACCTGTTCGACGCCTTCGTCAGCGCGGCCAAGCCGGTGGTGGGCATCTGCCGCGGCTGCCAGCTGATCAATGTCGCGCTGGGCGGCACGCTCTACCAGGACATTCCGACGCAGCAGCCCTCCGAGGTCCGCCATCTGCATGCCCAGCAGTACGACCGCCAGTTCCACGACGCCCGGATCGTGCCCGGATCGGGGCTGGCGCGGCTGTATCCGGGGGTCGAGCGCATGACGATCAACTCGATCCATCATCAGGCGGTCAAGGACCTGGGCCGCGATCTGGTGGTCGAGGCCCGCTCGGCGCCCGACGGCCTGGTCGAGGCGATCCGCTGGCGCGGGCCCAGCCTGGTCTTCGGCATGCAGTGGCATCCGGAGTTCATGGCCCAGGACCGCCACCATCCGGCGCAGCTCGACGGGCGGCCGATCCTCGAGGAGTTCCTCTCCGCCTGCCTCAGGCGCCGAGGCTGACGCCGGCCGCTGCGCCGACGCCTGCGCGGCAGCGCGCCAGCAGCGCCTGCATCTCGGCGGCAGCCATCGGCCGGCCGAGCAGGTAGCCCTGCATCTCGTCGCAGCCCAGCCGCGTCAGCAGGTCGCGCTGCGCGCCGGTCTCGACGCCCTCGGCGACGATGCGCAGGTTCATCTTGCGCGCCAGCGCGACGATGGCCTCGACGATGGCGATGTCGTCGCCGTCGTCCGGGATGCCGTCGACGAAGGAGCGGTCGATCTTCAGCCGCTGCAGCGGCAGGCGCTTCAGGTAGGCCAGGCTCGAGTAGCCGGTGCCGAAGTCGTCGACCGAGAGCTGCACGCCGATGCCGCGCAGCGTGTGCAGCAGCGACAGCGTGCCTTCCGGGTCGTCCATCATGCTCGACTCGGTGATCTCGAGCTCGAGCTGGGCGGCGGCCAGGCCGCTGCGGCGCAGCGCCGAGCGCACCGTGCGGTCCAGGCCGTGGCGCTGGAGCTGGCGCACCGACAGGTTGACCGCGACCCGCACGCCGGCGTGGCCGAGCAGATGCCACTGCCGCGCCTGGTGGCAGGCCTCGTCGAGCACCCAGTCGCCGATGACATGGATCAGGCCGGTCTCCTCGGCCAGCGGGATGAACTCGCCCGGGCCGATCAGGCCGCGCTGCGGATGCTGCCAGCGCAGCAGCGCCTCGGCGCCCTCGAGCCGGCCGTCGGCGGCGAACTGCGGCTGGTAGTGCACCCGCAGCTCGCCGCGCTCGATCGCGCGGCGCAGGTCGTTCTCCAGGCGCAGCCGCTCGTGCGCCTGCGCATCCATCTCCGGGCTGAAGAAGCAGTAGGTGTTGCGTCCGGCCGCCTTGGCCTTGTAGAGCGCGGTGTCGGCGTACTTCAGCAGCGTCTGCGCATCACTGCTGTCGCGCGGATACAGGCTCACGCCGACGCTGGCGCTGACATGCAGGTCCTGCGCGTCGATCTCGAAGGGCAGGTCGAGCGCGCCCATCAGCTCGTCGGCGATGCGTGCGGCCTGCGCCGCATCGTCGAGGTCCTCGACCAGCACCAGGAACTCGTCGCCGCCGAGCCGCGCGATCGTCACGTCCGGCGGCAGCAGCTGGCGCAGCCGCTGCGCCACCTGGCGCAGCAGCTCGTCGCCGACCAGGTGGCCGAGCGTGTCGTTGATCGTCTTGAAGCGGTCGAGATCGAGGAAGAGCAGCGCCAGCGCGCGGTGGTGGCGCTGCGCCTGCGCCAGGCCGCGCTCCATCCGGTCGAGCATCAGCATCCGGTTGGGCAGGTCGGTCAGCGGATCGTGGTAGGCCAGATGCTGGATGCGCGCGTCCTGCAGGTGCTGCTCGGTGACGTCCTGCGCGATGCCGGCGCGCCGCACGGTGTTGCCGTGCTCGTCCTGCACCGCGAAGCTGCGCAGCAGCACATGGCGGAGCTGGCCGTCCGGGCGGCGCATCCGGAAGCGCAGCTCGTAGTTGCCGCGGTGCGGCGAGGCATCCACCACCGCCGCACGCACCGCCTCGATGTCCTCCGGATGGATCTGCGCGAACCACAGCCGCCAGTCCTTCATCATCTCCTCGACCGGCATGCCCCAGATCCGCTCGATCGCCGGGCTGACGTAGAGCAGCCGGCGCTCGTCGGGGTCGCTGAGCCAGACGACGTCGTCGATGGTCGCGGCCAGCTCGCGGAAGCGCCGCTCGCTCTCGGCCAGCGCGCGGCGCTCGCGCTCGAGCTGCACCCGCAGGAAGGCCGACTCCAGCGCGATGTGCAGCCGCGGCAGCGACAGGTCGCGCTTGACCAGGTAGTCGTGCGCGCCGAGCTTGATCGCCTGCGCCGCGGCCGTCTCGTCGCCCTGGCCGGTGACGACGACGATCGGCAGGTCCAGGCCGCGCTTCTCGCGCACCTCCTGCACCAGCTCGAGCGCGTTCATGCCCGGCAGCAGGTAGTCCAGCAGCAGCACGTCGATCGGGCCGAGCGCGTCGGCGCCGCCGCGGTCGAGCGCGGCGAGCACCTCGGCGGCGCTGCCGACCGCCTCGACCAGGATGTGCGGGGCCTGCTGGCGCAGGTGGCGGCGCAGCAGGTCGACGTCGCTGGCGGTGCGCTCGGCATACAGCACATGCAGCACCTGGTGGCCGACGTGGTCCGGACGTTCCCGGCGGCGCCGCACGGCCGTCTCGATCGTCGCGGGCAGGTCGTCGAGATAGCGGGTGTCCTTGATGATGTAGTCGTCGGCGCCGCTGCGCAGCGCGCTGACCGCGGCCTCCTCGTCGCCGCAGCCGGTCAGCACCAGCACCGTCAGGGCCGGGCGGCTGCGGCGCACCTGCGCGACCAGCTCGATGCCGTTGCTGTCGGGCAGGTTCATGTCGATCAGCAGCACGTCGCAGGCGCAGTCCGGCTCGGCCAGCAGCGCGCGCGCCTGCTCGAGCGTGGCGGCCAGCCGCAGCTGCAGCCGCGGGGCCCGCAGCGCCAGCATCCGGCGCGTCAGGTCCGCATCGAGCGGGTTGTCCTCGACATAGATCAGGTTCATGCAGGGGTCTCGCCGACGGTACGGCCGGTCGGGCAGGTGAATTCGAGCACGAAGGTGGCGCCTCGGCCGGGCTCGGAGCGCGCGTGGACGCGCCCGTGCATGCGCTCCATCGCCTTGCGCACGATCGCCAGGCCGATGCCGGTGCCGGGATAGTCCTCGACCCGGTGCAGGCGCTGGAAGATGTCGAAGATGCGGTCGTGGTAGCGCATGTCGAAGCCGATGCCGTTGTCGCCGACGGACAGCTCGACGCCGGCCCGGCCCTGGGCATCGGGGCGCGAGATCGCGCTGATCGACAGCCGCAGCGGCCGGTCCGGACGCCGGAACTTGATCGCATTGTCGACCAGGTTCCTGAGCGTCAGCAGCAGGCCCTTGCGTTCGCCCAGGATCACCAGCGCGCCCAGGTCGGTGGCGACCTCCGCGCCGGCATGGGCCAGGCAGCCGCCGACCTCGGCCAGCGTCTCGTCGACCAGGTCCTGCAGCACGATCGGCACCAGCGTCGGGCGCAGCCGCTCGATGCGCGAGTAGGCCAGCAGGTCCTCGATGAGCTGGCTCATCTGGTTGGCCGCGCGGCGGATGTTGTCGACGAAGAGCCGGCCTTCCTCGTCGAGCTGCGCCGCCTTTTCCGACAGCAGCAGCCGGCTGTAGCCGTCGAGCCCGCGCAGCGGCGCCTTCAGGTCGTGCGAGACCGAGTAGGTGAAGCGCTCCATCTCGCGGTGCTTGGCCTCGAGCTCCGCGGTGCGCTCGCTCACGCGCTGCTCCAGGCTGGCATGCAGCGCCTCGATCTGCTGCTCGGCCCGCTTGCGCGCGCCGATGTCGAGCAGGTAGCCGTAGGCGCCGGGGCGGCCGTTCTCGTCGATCTCGACGGCCGCGCGGGCCTCGTGCCAGACCGGGCCGCGGATCGGATGCACGATGCGGAACTCCAGATGGAAGTCGCCCAGGCGCCGCACGGCCTCGCGCATGCCGTCGGCGAGCCGGTCGCGGTCCTCGGCATGCACATGCGGCAGCACCCGGAAACCGGGGTCGGTCAGCTCGCCCTCGTCGCGGCCGAAGGCGCGGCACAGCCCGGGCGACAGCAGGGTGAAGCGCAGCCGGGCCGGATCGCCGATCAGCTGCAGCGCGAACGGTGCGCCCGGCGACAGCTGCATGAAGCGCTCGAGCCGCCGGTCCGAGCCGGCGCGCAGCCGCTCGGCCTGCATCTGCGCGGTCACGTCGACGATCGCGCAGACATGGCTGGCCGGAGCCAGTCCCGGCATCAGCGCCACCGGCGTCGTCGTGATGTCGAGCCAGCGTTCGCGGCCGTCCGGGGCGCGCAGATGCACCGGCGCCAGCGGCCGCGGGCCCGGGGGGCGCTCGCCGGGCAGCAGATGCTGGCGCAGCGGCTCGCCGCCGTGCTGAGGCCGGCCTCGCGCGTCGAGCAGCGTCCAGCCGAGCTGGTCGATGCGGCGCCCGCGCATCGACAGCGGATCGAGTCCGAACAGCGCCAGCGCCGCGGCGTTGCCGGCGAGCACCCGCGCCGCCTCGTCGATGACCAGCATCGCGTGCGGCATCGCGTCGAAGATGCGCATGTGCAGCGGGTCGTGCCGCTCGGTGCGCCCGATCTCCTCGAACTGCCACAGCCGCACCGCGCCCCGCGGGCCCTCGACCCGCGGTCCGACGCGCAGCATGGCCTGCACCGCGGCGCCGGCCGGGCCGCTGCCGGCCAGCCGCACGACGATGCGCGGGCCGACGTCCGCGACCGGACGCCGCAGCAGCTCGTCGAGCTGCGCCCGGTGCTCCGGCGCGATGCGCTCGTCCAGACGCTCGCCGGGTCCGAGGCCGTCCGGACCGAACAGCCGCCGCGCCGCCGCGTTGGCGCCGCGCACGCGACCGTCGTCGGCGCCCGCCAGCACGGCGGCGTCGGGCACCAGATCGATCGGCAGTTCAGGGGCTCCGGGGGAGGACATCGGTTCGCAGGGCATGGACGGGCACGGCAGGCGCTGGATTATGGAAAAACCGGCAAATCCCGAGTGTGGCGAAAGTCTCGCACGCCTGCCCGGTGATCGTTCGCGCTTTCTTGGGGTCGAAGCGTGAAAAACGATTCAGTACCTCGGTCCGGCGCGTTCTTCTCCCGGGTCCTGCCCGGAGGCTGGAATGCCGGAAATGTGCTTTCATCGATGCGCGGGCGGATGCTTCGTGTCGTCCCGCCGACTTTCGCAACACAACAAGAGCCGTTTCCGTGCGATGCGGCCTGTCCTCCGATGAATCCTGTCTCTCTTCATGCACTTGCTGGCGAGGTCCCCGACCTCCGCCGCGGACCGCTTCCGACCGAGGAGGCCGGCCATGGCCGCTGACCCCCGCTCGATCCGTCGCCGTGCCACGGTGGCCGTGCTCGATCCCCTGCTCGACGAGGCCTCGCTGCACGAGGCGCTGTGGCTGCAGCACGACACCATGCGCGCCGACCAGGTCTCCGACATCATCGGCTTCGTCGATCGCCTGGCCGCGCGGCACCTGTTCGACGCCGCCACCGTCAAGCGGCTCTACAGCGATCTCTACAAGGCCCTGCGCGAGCGCGAGGACCGGCTGCCGGCCGATCCCTGGGCGGCGATGCAGGCCGCCCGGGCCGTCGAGCCGCCGGCCGCGCCGCCCGAGCCCCCGGCGCCTGCCGTGGCTCCGCCGCCGCCCCCGGCGGCACCGGTGATCAACCCGGTCGAGCGCGCGCTGCAGGCTGCGCGCCTGGACGGGGCGGTCGGCATGGCGGCCGCCGTGCCGGCGCCGGTGCCGCGTGCGCCGGAGAGCCAGGACGGCCATGGGCCGGCCGTGGTGCTGTTCGCCGCGCTGGTCGGGGCGGTGGTCGCCGAGGTGCGGCGCTTCCACGCCGAGGCGCTCGACGAGGTGCGCCGCGACGTGCTGCGCCGTGCCGACTCCGCCGCGGCCTCGCCGGCGCTGCGACTGGCCTTTCGCACCGCCTGGGCGCGCCCGCTCGACAGCGACTGGCGCCTGGCCGGCTCGGCCGGCGACCTGGCCGATCTGGTGCGGGTGCTGCATGTGGCGCTGGTCGAGGCCTTCGGCCGCAACGGCGCCGAGCAGATCCTCGGCCGCGGCCTGCGGGCCGCCGAGGCGCTGCCCGAGGCTGCGGCGCTGGTGCCGCGGCGCCTGCTCGAGACGATTCCGGGGCTGCGCCTGTGAGCGCCGCCATGTTCCCTGTTCCCGCTGCCCTGGAGTGAGCGATGGCCTCCCGACCGACCGATCTTCCCGATCTTCCCGACCTGCCTGCCGACGAGATCGACGAGCGCCTGCCGATGAGCGCGCAGGAGCGCCGCCTGGTGCTGACCTCCTCGCTGGGCACGATCTTCGAGTGGTACGACTTCTTCCTGTACGGCGCGATGGCCTCGGTCATCGCCCGGCAGTTCTTCACCTCGCTGGATCCGACCGCGGCCTTCATCCTGACGCTGCTGGCCTTCGCGGCCGGCTTCGTCGTGCGTCCGGTCGGCGCGGTGATCTTCGGCCACCTCGGTGACCGGGTCGGCCGCAAGCACACCTTCCTGGCCACCGTCACGCTGATGGGCCTGTCGACGGTGACGGTGGCGCTGCTGCCGACCTACAGCAGCGCCGGCGTGTTCGCGCCGATCGCGCTGGTGGTCCTGCGCATGCTGCAGGGCCTGGCGCTGGGCGGCGAGTACGGCGGCGCGGTGATCTATGTCGCCGAGCACGCGCCGCAGCACCAGCGCGGCGCCTACACCGGCTGGATCCAGACCACCGCGACCATCGGCCTGCTGCTGTCGCTGCTGGTGGTGCTGGGCGTTCGCTCGCTGCTGGGCGAGGCGACCTTCGCGGACTGGGGCTGGCGCGTGCCCTTCGGCCTGTCGGCGCTGATGCTGTCGCTGTCGCTGTGGCTGCGCCTGTCGCTGACCGAGTCGCCGGCCTTCCGGCGCATGCAGCAGGAGGGCCGCGGCTCGAAGGCGCCGCTGGCCGAGTGCTTCGGCCAGTGGAAGAACCTGCGGGTGATCGTGCTGGCGCTGTTCGGCCTGGTCGCCGGTCAGGCGGTGGTCTGGTACACCGGCCAGTTCTACGCGCTGTTCTTCCTGACCAGCGTGCTGAAGGTCGACCCGAACACCGCGACCTGGCTGCTGACGCTGGCGCTGCTGATCTCGCTGCCGCTGTTCGTCGGCTTCGGCATGCTGTCGGACCGCGTCGGGCGCAAGCCGGTCATCATGACCGGGCTGCTGCTGGCCTGCCTGGGGCTCCATCCGCTCTACCAGGCGCTGACCGCCTTCGCCAACCCGGCGCTGGCCGAGGCGCAGCAGAAGGTGCGCATCGTCGTGCGCGCCGATCCGGCGACCTGCTCCTTCCAGGCCAATCCGCTGGCCACCGACACCAGCTTTGCCACGCCCTGCGACATCGCCAAGCGCGCGCTGGCGCAGCTCTCGGCCAGCTATGCCAACGAGGCGCTCGCCCCGGGCTCGCCCACCGAGGTGCGCATCGGCGAGACGGTGCTCGAGCCGCCGGCGGGCGTGCTGACCGAGGAGGGCGGCCGCTTCGACAACGACAGCCTGCTGGAGATCTCGCACTTCCGCAAGGAGGTGCTGCCCGACGCGCTGGCCGCGGCCGGCTATCCCGCCAAGGCCGATCCGGCGCGCATCAGCCGCACCGGCGTCGTCGCGGTGCTGGTGGCGATGATGGTGCTGGTGGCGATGGTCTACGGCCCGCTGGGTGCGGCGCTGGTCGAGATGTTCCCGACCCGCATCCGCTACACCGCGATGTCGCTGCCCTACCACCTGGGCAACGGCTGGTTCGGCGGCCTGCTGCCGTCGATCGCCTTCGGCATGGCCGCGCAGGACGGCAGCATGTACCACGGCCTGTGGTTCCCGATCGGCGTGGCCGGCCTGACCTTCGTCGTCGGCATGCTCTTCATCCGCGAGACCAAGGACGTCGACATCTACGCCAAGTTCCTGTACTGGCACCCGAACCGGTTCGGGCGCTGATCAGGCTCAGGGCGCGGCGGCGCTCTCCGGCTCGCCGCCGAGCTCGGCGAGGTCGTCGTCCTCGACCTCGCGCAGGGGCGGCGGCACCAGCGTGACCGGCACGCGCGCGCGGCGCAGCACCTCGTGCGAGACGGCCTCCTGCAGCCGGCCCAGCAGCGCGCCGTGGCTGAGCGTGGTCATGACGATCTGGTCGCAGCCCTGCAGCAGCGCCTGCTCGGCGATCTCGTGGGCGGCGTCGCCGGTGACGACGAGCGCCTCGGCCGCGATGCCGGCCTGCGCCAGCAGCGCGGCGGCCGGGGCCAGCGCGTGCTCGCCGGCCTCGCGGCTGGCGCCGTCGATCAGCTCGACATCGGGGGCGAGCACCACCTCGTACAGATGGGGCGGCTCCTGCACGTTCAGCAGCACCGTCTCGATGTCGAGGCCCGTCCGCCTCAGCCCGATCACATGGCGCACGGCGTCGAGCGCATGCTCGCTTCCGTCGAGGGGCAGCAGGATGCGGATCATCAGGTTCTCCTTGCGGCAATGGGACACGGCCCATCGTAGCCCCGGGCGAGCGCACGCGCAGGCCGGATGGCGCAAGGAATCGCGGGAAAAACCGCTGGAAAGGCGGAGGGAGAAAACCTGGGGGGAGGGAGATGTCGCGCGAGGCGAGGGGGAGGGTGACGAGCCTGAACCCTGGCACTGAGTGCTAACGGTTAGGGCTGCTTCGTTCCCGACCTGACCCGGTTGGCCGCGCCCCCATGCAGGGAGGCCCGTCAGCGCGCATTGTAGCCGATTTCCTTGCGATGGCCCCGAGGCTGATCGCAAGGGTTCTGTGCGAACATCGGCGCTCGCACGAAACGGCCCCGATGAAGAAGAATCCCGACAAGACCCTCGAGACCCCGCACGACGATGCCGAGCGGCAGGTCGCGCTGCGCAAGATCCGCCGGCTGATGGAGTTCTGGCGCATCGAGCCGCACGAGTTGCGCGGGCGCCCGTCGCGGCCTGCGCCGGTGGCCGAGGCGGTCCTCGAGGTGCGCTATCGGCATCCCGTCTCGGGGGAGACCTGGGACGGGCGGGGTGCCCAGCCGCAGTGGCTGCGCGAGGCGCTGATCCGCGAGGGCTACACCGTCGACGAGCTCCGGCGCGCGGTCTGCGGCGATCCGCCGGGCTGAACCCGGCCGGGCCGGCGAACGTCGATCAGCACTCGCCGCAGTCGACGATGACGACGGGCGAGGACGTCCTGCCGCTGGACGATCCGACCTTCTCGATGGCGTCCACGACCTCCATGCCGCTCACGACCTGACCGAAGACCACATGCTTGCCGTCCAGCCACGGGGTCTGGGCCGTGCAGATGAAAAACTGCGATCCGTTCGTGTTGGGGCCGGCATTGGCCATCGACAGGATGCCCTTGCCCGTGTGCTTGCGCCTGAAGTTCTCGTCGTCGAACTTGTTGCCGTAGATGGACTTGCCTCCCGTGCCGTCGCCGCGGGTGAAGTCTCCGCCCTGGCACATGAAGCCGGGAATGATCCGGTGGAATTTCGAGGACTTGTAGCCAAAGCCCTTTTCGCCCGTGCACAGGGCCCGGAAGTTTTCGGCCGTCCGGGGAACGTCCTGGTCGAAGAGTTCAAAGACGACTCTTTTCGCTGCGCCGCCGCCGATCGAGATGTCGAAATAGGTTTTCATGGGTCAGGCGTTCCTTCTTGATGGTGCTGAGCGTCGACACCGGTGCCGGCGCGACGTGGCGGCACTGTATCGAGGCGGCGTGGCGCGGGCAAGCACGAGGCACAAAGCAAAACGCCTTGGTGCTTTTGACACCAAGGCGTGATCTGCTTGAATTTCTGGCTCCCCGACCTGGGCTCGAACCAGGGACCTGCGGATTAACAGTCCGTCGCTCTACCGACTGAGCTATCGGGGAATTGTCTGGAATGACGTGTCCGAGAATCTGATCTTTGGCTCCCCGACCTGGGCTCGAACCAGGGACCTGCGGATTAACAGTCCGTCGCTCTACCGACTGAGCTATCGGGGATCAGATTTTCTTGGCGTCAACCGACAAGAATTAGATTATATGACAGGATCTTGTCGCCTTGCAAGAGGTTCAGGCCACTTTTTTCTGCAGGTCCTCGAACGGAGGGGCTGGCGCCTGCGTCGTGGGCGAGGTGTCCCGGGCTGAGCTCGGCAGGAACAGGTCGAGCACGTTGCCGCCGTCGGGGTGGCCGTGGCAGCGCAGGTCGCCGCCCAGGCCGCGCATGATCTGGCGGCCGATCGCCAGCTCCAGCCCGCTGCCCGGCATGACCACGTCGCCGCGGCGGGACTGGAAGAAGGCCGAGAACATCGGCTCGTGCTCGCTCTCGGGCAGCGTCGGGCCGGCGTCGCGGATGCACCAGTGCAGCATCCCGTCCGCGTCGATCGAGGCAGCGATCTCGATGGTCGCCTGGTCCGGCGAGACCGCGATCGCGCGCTCGAGCAGCGCGCGCACGACCTGCTGGAAGCGCAGCGGCTCGACGCTGGCGAGGCCGTCGACCTGCTCGCGCGCCAGCATCAGGCTCTGGCCGCGGGCGCGTGCCTCGGCGCGGGCGTGGCCGAGCACCTCCTCGACCAGCACCGCAGTGTCCGCGCGGGTGCAGCGCAGCGTGCCGGCCGCGCTCTTGACCCGCGACAGGTCGAGCAGGTCGTCGACCACCGACAGCATGCGCAGGCCCGCCTGGCGCACCGGGGTGAACAGCTCCTGCAGGCCGGGATCGCGGCGGGTGCGCAGCGTGCCCAGCTCGGAGAAGCCGATGATCGACTGCAGCGGCGTGCGCAGCGCATGGCTCAGGTTGCCGATGAACTCCGACTCGGCCCGGTAGGCCGCCTCGATGCTCTGGCGCGCCTCGGCCGCGCGCTGCTCGGCCTCGCGGAAGCTGGTCACGTCGGTCAGGCTGCCGATGATGCCGCCGGGCCGGCCGTCGGGCCGGTTCAGCGCGACCTTGGTGATCAGCGCCTGGCGGCGCTCGCCGCCGCGCAGCCGGATCTCCTCGACATAGTGGCTGCGACCGCTGCCGCGGCCGCTCCACAGCGCATGGTCGAGCGCGCGGTGGTAGGCGAGCTGCTGCAGCGTCGGATCGCTCTCGCCGCGCTGTCCCAGCAGCTGTTCGCGCCGCACGCCGAGCAGGTCCTCGAAGGCCTGGTTGACCATCGTGTAGCGCCCGAGCGGGTCGAGCACAAACATCGGCGCCGGCGCGGCCTCGATCAGCGTGCGCAGATGGCCCTCGCTGTCGGCGAGCCGGGTGCGTGTGGCCTCCAGCGTGTCGCGCAGCCGTTCGTGCATGCGCAGGCTGCGCCAGGCCACCACCGTGCCCAGGCCGATCACGCCCATCGCGGCCAGCATCATCGCGACGGTCCAGGTCAGCTTGTGCTGCCAGGCGGCGTCCAGCAGCTCGGCGGGCATCTCGACCTGGGTGAAGACCGGCCAGCGGCCGCTGGCCTGGAAGGCGATCAGCGCGCTGCGACCGTCCAGGCCGTTGCCGGAGAAGCTGCCGTGCTCGCGCTCGGGCAGGAAGTCCTGCAGCACCCGCAGCGCCGGCATCGGCGTGCCCGGGGCTGCGGCCATGTTCTCGGTGCCGGCGATCAGCTGGCCCTGGTAGTCGAGCACCGCCGCCGCCAGGCCGGTGTCGCCGAGCAGCAGCTGCTGCTGGCTGGCCAGGGCATCCGGATTGATCGCCGCGACCAGGTAGCGCGCGCCGCCGCCGGCACCGCCGTCGAGCATCAGGGCGAGCGTCAGCACGCCGACGCCGGCCGGCGCGGTGGCTGCGGCCGCGCCGCTGGCGGCCAGATCGCGGCCGCCGAGCCACGGGCCGAGACGGAAGTCGCCCGGTCGTGCCGGCAGGGCCAGCCGGGTCCGGTCGATCTGCGGCACGGCCGACCCGGGCGCGGCCTCGGTGCTGGCCAGCACCCGGCCCTGGCCGTCGACCAGCCACAGGCTGCGCAGATGCGGCAGCGCATGGCGGGCCTCCTGCATGCGCTGCGTGACCCGATCCGCGGTCTCGGCATGGGCGGAGATCGTCTGCAGCGTCAGCGCAGCGGTGTCGAGCAGTCGGCCGGTCTCGCCCTGCAGCACCCGCGCGAGCATTTCCAGCCGGCGCGTCTCGTCGTCGATCGTCTCGCGGCGCTGCTGGGTCGCGAAGGCGGCCGTCAGCAGCGCCACCGCCATCAGCAGCAGCACGCCGACCCACAGCAGGCTCGAGCTGCCCAGCCGCCAGGCCGGGGACGGCGGCGTGCGGTGTGCGGCGTCGGCCGCGGCCGGCGTCGCCGTGCTCCGGCCGGCCGCGACCGGATCGTCGTCGGGGTGCGGATCGGCGGCGGCCGCCTCGGCGTTCATCGGGCCGCTCCGGGGCGCACCACGATCTCGGAAAGGCCGTGGCGCCGCGCGGCGCTGGCGAGGCGGCCGTCCTGGCGGATCATGTCGACGAAGCGGTCGACGCGCGACAGCCAGGCCGGGTCGCCCTGACGCATCGCGTAGGCGTAGGGCAGCACATGGAAGGGCTGCGGCGGGCTGATCAGCCGGGCCCATTCGGCGTTGTCGAGCAGGCGACGGCTGTAGGGATAGTCGGTCATGAAGACGTCGATGCGTCCGGCCTCGAGCTCCTGCTCGCGGGTGGTCGGTGCGCGCACCACGGTCAGCGTGGCCCGGCGCAGCGACTCGCGCATCACCGGCTCCATGAAGGTGCCGGCCTGCACGCCGACCTGCACGCCGGGCTGGTCGATGTCCTCCCAGCGCCGCACGGCCCGGTTCGTGCGCGTGGTGATCGCGCAGATGTCGCTCTGCAGGTAGGGCTGGCTGAACGCGAGCTGCTGACGGCGCTGCGGCAGCACAGCGACCGCGAACATCGCGATGTCGCAGCGTTCGCCGCGCACGTCATCGACCAGCGTCGCGAACGAGGAGTCGACGTACTGCAGCCGCACGCCGAGCTCGCGCGCCAGCTCGGCCGACAGGTCGATGTCGATGCCGCTGAGCTGGCCGGTCTTGGGGTTGCGGTAGGTGATGCCGTAGTAGTCGGGCCAGATGCATACCCGCAGCTCGCCGCGTCGCGTGATGCGCTCGAGCTGGCTGCCGTCGCCTTCGCCGGCCCGGGCGGCCGGGGCAGCGAGCATCATCATCATGACCAGTGTCGGCAGCTTCGGCAGGAGGGAGCGGAGACGCATGCGGGGCGGCGGGTCAGGGAACGGGCGACAGGCCGGACGACGATACCAGCTGTGTCGAGTGTGACGGCTGCTTTCGCGCCGGACGCGGCCAGTCCGCGGAGCAACGTGATTTCCGCAGGAAAGCGTGAGGGATTTTACGGAACCGCGGCGACTTTGCCGGTGTCGGACTCAGGTTTCAGGAAATGCGACCGAGCCGGCGCTGCAGCAGCGCGCTGCTGCTGGTGTAGAGCAGCGGGCCGCGCTCGTCCGGGCGCAGGCGCTCGTGCGCGGCATGCGCGGCCAGCGTGGCCTCGTGGAAGCCGCACAGGATCAGCTTCCTCTTGCCGGGATAGCCGGCGATGTCCCCGGCGGCATGGATGCCGGGCACGCTGGTCTCGAAGGTGGCCGGGTCCACCACGAGCAGCTTGCGGTCCATCGCCAGGCCCCAGTCGGCGATCGGGCCCAGGCGCGGGCTCAGGCCCTGGCAGACGACCAGCGTGTCGAGGTCCAGCGTGCGCGCGCTGCCGTCGGGCAGCGCGATGTCGACCTGCAGCAGCCGGCCGGCCTCGTCCTGGCGGGCCGCGGCGAGCTGCGCCGCATGGAAGACGATGCGCCCGGCCTGGCGCAGCGCGTCGATGCGCGCGAGCAGGGCCGCGTCGGCCTGCAGCACGTCGCGGCGGTGCATCAGCTGCACCGCGGGCAGATCGTCGCGCTCGGCCAAGGCGGCGGCGCGCAGCAGCGCGGCCTCGTCGCCGCCGATGACCAGCACGCGCTGGCCGGCGAAGCGCGCCAGCGCGGCCGGAGCGGTGCCGGGGTGGTAGTGAAGATGGCGGCCTTCGAGGCCGTCGAGGCCCGGCGCCTTGAGGCGCCGCGGCTGGAAGGCGCCGACGCCGGCGCAGATGAAGACGGCGCCCGCGTCGAAGGCGGTGCCGTCGGCGCAGGCTGCGTCGAAGCGGCCGTCGTCACGGCGGGCCAGCCGCGTGACTTCCTGGCCGAGATGCCAGCCCGGCGCCAGGGGCGCCAGCTGCGCCAGCAGCCGATCGGTCAGATCGCGGCCGCTGGACTCGACGATGCCGGGAATGTCGAGGATCGGCTTGTCGGCATAGAGCTCGACGCATTGCCCGCCGGCCTGCGGCAGGGCGTCGACGATCTGCACGGACAGGCCGAGCAGGCCGAGCTGGAAGGCCTGGAACAGGCCGACCGGGCCGGCGCCGACCACCAGCGCATCGGTGCGGAGGATCGGCGCGGCAGGGCTCATCGGCCGGGCAGGACGCGGGGCGCCGTCAGCGGATCGGCAGATCAGCGGATCAGCTGGTCGAGCTTGCCGGTCACGTTCTTCCACTGCTCGTGGTCAGGCAGCGGATCCTTGCGCTTGGTGATGCTGGGCCAGGTCGGCGCCAGATCGGCATTGAGCTTGATGTAGGCCTGCTGGGCGGCCGGCACGTCCTCCTCGGGCAGGATCGCGCTGACCGGGCACTCGGGAATGCAGACCGCGCAGTCGATGCACTCGTCCGGGTCGATCACCAGGAAGTTCGGGCCTTCGCGGAAGCAGTCGACGGGGCAGACGTCGACGCAGTCGGTGTACTTGCAGCGGATGCAGGCTTCGGTGACGACGTGGGTCATGACGGGGGAATTCGGTTCAGGGTTGAAGGGCGGGATTCTACGGTCTCAGGCCGTGCGGGCCGAGACGGGGGATTGATCGTCGTCATGCGCGTCGTCCGGATGCACCGGACGGGCGCCTGCGCCCACCGTGACGAGGGTGGGGCGGCCGTGGTGCAGAGCATCGGCCTCGGCCAGCGTGGCCACCGTGTGGCGGCTGAAGCGCTCGTCGGGCCAGCCGGCGCGCGAGATCGCCACCACCGGCGTGTCCGCCGGCCATCCGACCTCGGCCAGGCGCTCGGCCAGCGAGGGCAGCTGGCGTCCGGCCATGTAGAAGACCTCGGTGTCGGCGCTGCGACGGGCCTCGAGGTCGCCGGTGCGCGTCATCGCGGTGCTGAAGGCGACGCTGCGGCCGACGCCGCGCCGCGTCAGCGGCTGCTGCGAGGCGGCGGCCGCAGCCAGCGCCGAGGTGATGCCGGGCACGACCTCGCTGGCGATGCCGGCCTGGCCGAGCGCGTGCAGTTCCTCCTCGAGGCGGCCGAACACGCTCGGGTCGCCGCCCTTGAGGCGCACGACCCGCGCCGAGCGCCGCGCGCACTCGACCAGCAGCGCGTTGATGCGCGCCTGGCCGGTGCTCTCGGCGCTGAAGCCGCGCTTGCCGACGTCGATCCACTCGGCGTCGGGCGCCTCCTGGCGCAGCGCCGGATCGGTCAGCGCGTCGGCGAGCACGATCTCGGCCTGGCGCAGACGCTGCAGCCCGCGCAGGGTGATGAGGTCGGCCGAGCCGGGGCCCGCGCCGACGAAGACGACACGCACCTCGCTCATGGCTCGGCCGTCCGGACTCAGGCGCCGACCAGCAGCGCGCCGCTGGTGCGGTTGGTGGTCGGGTCGACCACGATCAGCGCGCCGCCGACGCGGTTGTCGGCATAGGCCTCGACCGGCAGGGCCTGCTGGGTCTGGATCTGCACGCGGCCGATCTCGTTGACCGACAGCTGCTCGGCCTCGACCTGCTCCAGCGTGTTGATGTCCAGGCGGTGCTCGATGGCGGTGATGCGCGCCTGCACCCAGCGGTTGCCGTGGCGCACCCAGTACTTGCGGCCCAGCACCGCCGGCTCGGTGTCGAGCCAGGCCAGCGTGCCGCCGAAGTTCTGCTGCACCGGCGCGGTGCCGGGCGTGAAGATCCAGTCGCCGCGCGAGACGTCGACCTGGCGGTCCAGCACGATGCCGGCGGACTGGCCGGCCTCGCAGCCGTCGACCACCAGACCGGCGTGGCGCACCTCGGCCACCACCGCGGTCTCGCCGCTGGGGTAGATCTGCACCGTGTCGCCGGCCTTCACGCCGCCGTGGGCGATGCGGCCCCACATCACGCGGTGCTGGTGGCCGGTGCCCTGACCGTCGTCGCGGGCGACGTACTGCACCGGCACCAGCAGGTGGCCGTCATGGGCCTCGTCGGTGACCGGCAGGGTCTCGAGCAGCTGCAGCAGCGTGGGGCCCGTGTACCAGTCCCAGTTCGCCGACGGGGTGGCGACGTTGTCGCCGCGCAGCGCCGACACCGGGATGATGCCCTTGACCGCGATGCCGGCCTCCTGCGCGAACTTCTCCAGCGCGCGGGCGGTCGCCTCGAAGGCGGCCTGCGTGCCGGTCTCGATCGCGTCGAGCTTGTTGATCGCGAAGACGATGCTGGGCACGCGCAGCAGGCGCGCCAGCAGGCTGTGGCGGCGGGTCTGCGGCAGCAGCACCACCTCGGGCACCGAGGTGTCGAGCTTGGTGATGTCCACCAGCACCACCGCGGCATCGCTGCCGGCGGCGGCCGTCACCATGTTGCGGGTGTACTGCTCGTGGCCGGGCGCGTCGGCGATAATGAACTTGCGGCTCTTGGTCGCGAAGTACTGGTAGGCCACGTCGATCGTGATGCCCTGCTCGCGCTCGGCCTCCAGGCCGTCGGTCAGCAGCGACAGATCGATCGGGGCGCCGGCGGCGCGCTTCTCCAGCGCGTCGAGCTTGTCGGCCAGGATGCCGCGGCTGTCGAACAGCAGGCGGCCGATCAGGGTGCTCTTGCCGTCATCCACGCTGCCCGCGGTCAGGAAGCGCAGGGCCTTGTGCGCCAGTTCCTCGCCGGCGTCGATGTGTTCCACGGTGCTCATCAGAAATAGCCTTCCTTCTTGCGGCGCTCCATCGAGGCCTCGGAGGTGCGGTCGTCCATGCGGGTGGCACCGCGCTCGGAGACGGTCACCTGCAGCGTCTCGGCGACGATGTCGGCGGTGGTGGCGGCGTCGGATTCCACCGGGCAGGTGCAGGTCATGTCGCCGACGGTGCGGAAGCGCACGTCGACCGTCTCGACGGTGTCCTCAGCCGAGGGCGGCGTCACGTCGGTCACCGGCACCAGCAGGCCCTTGCGGCGGTAGATCTCGCGCTTGTGCGTGTAGTAGATGCTCGGCAGCGGGATGTTCTCGCGGGCGATGTAGAGCCAGACGTCGAGTTCGGTCCAGTTCGAGATCGGGAAGGCGCGGAAGTGCTCGCCCGGCTTGATGCGGGTGTTGAACAGGTTCCACAGCTCCGGGCGCTGCTCCTTGGGCTGCCACTGGCCGAAGGCGTCGCGGTGGCTGAAGATGCGTTCCTTGGCGCGCGCCTTCTCTTCATCCCGGCGGGCGCCGCCGATCATGCAGTCGAAGCGGTGCTCCTCGATGGTTTCGAGCAGCGTCACCGTCTGGTGGCCGTTGCGCGATTCCAGCGGGTGCGCCAGACGGATCGTGCCCTTCTTCATCGAGTCTTCCAGATGCCCGACGATCAGGCGCTCGCCCATCTCGGCAATGCGCTCGTCGCGGAACTGGATGACTTCGGGGAAGTTGTGGCCGGTGTCGACATGCACCAGCGGGAAGGGCAGGCGGCCGCTGAAGGTCGGGCGCTCGCCGGGCTTGGATGTCTTCTGCTTGAAGGCCTTCTCGGCGAGGTGCAGCACCACGCAGGAGTCCTTGCCGCTGGAGAACAGCAGGCCGGGACGCTCGAAGGCGCCGGCGACCTCGCGCAGGATGAAGATCGCCTCTTCCTCCAGCGCGTCGAGGTGGCGGTGGTCCACGTCGGGAAGCGTTTGGGTCATGGTCTCGGGGACAGTCGTCGTGTGTTCGGGGGGCAGGGCGGCGCGACTCTCGCGCTCAGGCCGCCGGCTTCTGGGAGACGTGCAGGCCGCATTCCTTGGCCGATTCGTCTTCCCACCACCAGCGACCGGCGCGGAATTCCTGACCCACCGCGATCGCGCGGGTGCAGGGAGCGCAGCCGATGCTCGGCATGAACTGGTCGTGCAGCGGGTTGTACGGCACCTCGTTGGCGGCGATGTAGTGCCACACGTCGTTCCAGGACCAGTCCACCAGAGGGTTGATTTTGGCACGACCCTGGTCGTCGGCCTCGACGGTGCGGACCTCGCCGCGTGCGTTGGACTGCTCGCGGCGCAGGCCGGTGACCCAGGCGGTGCGCCCGGCCAGCATGCGCGAGAGCGGCTCCATCTTGCGCACGCCGCAGCAGGCCTTGCGCAGCGCGATGCTCTCGTACATCGCCTTCTCGCCGTTCTTCTGCACGAACTCGATCACGGCTTCCTGCACCGGGCGGTAGACCTCGACCTTCAGGCCGTAGTGCGCCTCGATGCGCGGGATCAGCGCGACCGTCTCGGCGTGCAGCGCGCCGGTCTCCAGCGTGGCGATGGTGATCGGCAGCTGGTGGCGCGCGATCAGGTCGGTGACGACCATGTCCTCGGCGCCGAGGCTGGTGGCCTGGACGAGGGTGCCGGGATGGGCGGCGGCGGCGTCCTTCAGGGCCTGGAGGGCGGCCTCCAGGCGGTCCTCGAAGCCGGCCTTCTTGCGGCCGTACAGGGCGATCGCGCTCATATCGCGGCTCCGGCGTTGATGAAGTCGGCGCCGCCGGTCGCGGCCGGACGGGCGAAGACCGGGCGGGCCTCGCCGACCGCGCCCTGGTAGTGGCCGGCGAAGAAGCCCAGCGCGCGCTCGGCGGCCTCGCGCGACTGGTCGCGGCGCAGCACGACGGCGTCGAAGCCGGTGCGCTGCATCAGCGGCAGCATGTCGACCAGCGCCTCGCCGGTGGCGCGGATCTGGCCCTTGAACTGGTAGCGCACCCGCAGCAGCCGGGCCTGGGTGTAGGCGCGGCCGTCCACCCACTTCGGGAACTGCAGCGCGACGAGCGACAGGCGCGGCAGATCGGCCACGATCGACTCGACGTCGACGCCGTTGGGCAGGATCACGCCGACGGCCAGGCCGGCCGGCCAGGTCTCGCGCACCGCATGCCACTGCTCCAGCGTCAGCAGCAGGTGGTCCTTGGGCTGCGGGTGCGGGATCGGGCCGTCCTCGCCGCCGACGGTGTGCCACGGGTCATGGGCGATGTCGATGAACTTCATGGTGTGTCGTGTTCCGGATGTCGGTCGGCCGCGGCTCAGGCGCGGGCGGTGGCGGTGCGCTGGGCGTTGGCGGCGGCCTTGAAGGGGTCCAGGCCGATGCGGTGCAGCGCGTCGATGAACTTCTCGTCGGGCTGGCGCAGCTCGCGGTAGGTGTCGAGAATGGCCTCGACCGCGTCGGTGATCTCGCTGGCGGCGAACGACGGGCCGATGACCTTGCCCGGCACGGCCAGCGGCGCGTGAGCCGAGCCGTCCGAGCCGCCCAGCGTCACCTGATACCACTCGCTGCCGTCCTTGTCGACGCCGAGGATGCCGATGTGGCCGCTGTGGTGGTGGCCGCAGGAGTTGATGCAGCCGCTGATGTGCAGGTCGATCTCGCCGAGATCGAACACCTCGTCGAGGTCGGCGAAGCGCTCGGTCAGCTCGGCCGCCACCGGGATCGAGCGCGCGTTGGCCAGATCGCAGAAGTCGCCGCCCGGGCAGGCGATCATGTCGGTGACCAGGCCGATGTTGGGCGTGGCGTAGCCGGCGGCCTTGGCGGCGGCGTGGACGGCGGGCAGGTCGCTGGCCTTGACCCAGGGCAGCAGCAGGTTCTGGTCGTGCGTGACGCGCAGCTCACCGAAGGAGAAGCGGTCGGCCAGGTCGGCGGCCGCGTCGAGCTGGGCATCGGTGGCATCGCCCGGCGCCTGGCCGGCGCGCTTGACCGACAGCGTCACCGCGCGCCAGCCCGGCACCTGGTGCGCGTGCACGTTGCGCTGCAGCCAGCGCTGGTAGGCCAGCGGCGCGTCGGCGTCCGCGGCCGGCTCGGCCAGCGGCTCGACGCCGGCCGGGCGGGTGAAGCAGGCCGCGACGCGGTCGAGCTCGGCCTGCGGGATCAGGTGCAGCGCGCCGTCCGGGTCGTTCTCGAGGATCTGGCGGAACTCGGCCTCGACCTGGTCGAAGTACTTCTGGCCCTCGGCCTTGACCAGGATCTTGATGCGCGCCTTGTAGGCGTTGTCGCGGCGGCCGTAGCGGTTGTAGACCCGCACCACGGCTTCCAGGTAGACCAGGATCTGGTTCCAGGGCAGGAACTCGCGGATCACCGAGCCGATGATCGGCGTGCGGCCCATGCCGCCGCCGACCAGCACCTTGAAGCCGATCTCGCCGGCCTCGTTCTTGACCAGCTGCAGGCCCACGTCATGCCAGCCGATCGCGGCACGGTCCTCGGCGGCGCCGGAGATGGCGATCTTGAACTTGCGCGGCAGGAAGGCGAACTCGGGGTGCAGCGTGCTCCACTGGCGCAGCACCTCGGCGTAGGGGCGCGGATCGACCAGCTCGTCGGCGGCCACGCCGGCCAGGCCGTCGGTGGTGATGTTGCGGATGCAGTTGCCGCTGGTCTGGATGCCGTGCATGTCGACCGCCGCCAGCTTGTCCATCACGTCGGCGGCCTGGCTCAGCGGGATCCAGTTGTACTGGACGTTCTGGCGGGTGGTGAAGTGCACGTAGCCGCGGTCATGCACCCGCGCGATCTCGGCCAGCGCGCGGATCTGGCCGCTGCCGATGGCGCCGTAGGGCACCGCCACGCGCAGCATCGGCGCATGGCGCTGGATGTACCAGCCGTTCTGCAGGCGCAGCGCCTTGAAGTCGTCGCCGTCGAGCTGGCCGGCGAAGTGGCGGTCGAGCTGGTCGCGGAACTGGGCCGCCCGGGCGCGGACGAACTGGCGGTCGAAGTCGGTGTACTGGTACATGGAGGGGTTCGTGTCGTTCGTTCAGGTTCTCGGACGGGAGCCGCGGCGGCGGGCTCAGGCGGTCATCAGGATCTTCTTCGCGGCCAGCAGCAGCGAGGCGCACAGCGCCAGGCGCGTCCAGACGTCGGGCAGCATCTTCGTGAGCCGCGCGCCGATCCAGATCGCCGGCACCGAGCCGACCAGCAGCTCGATCAGCAGCGCCCAGTGCACGTTGCCCAGCGTCGCGTGCCCGAGGCCCGCCACCAGCGTCAGCGGCACCGCATGCGCGATGTCGGTGCCGACCAGCCGCGGCGTCGGCAGGCGAGGGTACAGCAGAAGGATCATCGTCGCGCCCAGCGCGCCGGCGCCGATCGAGCTCAGCGAGACCATCACGCCCAGCGACAGGCCGCACAGCAGCGTCAGAACCGTCTGGCGCTGCGGGGTGATGAACTGCTCCAGCCACAGGCCGACGCGGTGCCAGACCGGACGGAAGATGATGGTGATGGCGGTCAGCACCAGCGCGACGCCCAGCGCCACGCTCAGCAGGCTGTCGGCACGCTTGGTGACGCCGACCAGATGCATCCAGGCGGTGGTCGCGATCGAGGCCGGGATGCTGCCGGCCAGCAGCCAGCCGGTGATCCGGTAGTCCACATGGCCGTGGCGATGGTGCGCGATCGAGCCGGAAACTTTCGTCAGTCCGGCGAACCAGAGATCGGTGCCGATGGCGACGGCCTTCTCCAGGTTGAAGACCGAGATCAGCAGCGGCGTCATCAGCGAGCCGCCGCCGACGCCGGTCAGGCCGACGATCAGGCCGATGCCGAAGCCGGCGGCGATCGCGATCCAGTCGATGGTGAGGCCTGTCATGGTGGGCAAGGGCGCCATGCGGCGGCGCAGCAGAATTTCGGATGCGCGACTGTAGTGAGGCACTTCATGATGCCAAACTATATTTTTCGATGATGCTTATATGAATATCGACATGAAGACGCGGCGCCAGAGCCTGTCCCGGCTGCTGGGCGGCCTGGGCGTGCTGGGGCTGGGATCGATGCTGGGCGCCTGCTCGACACCGCCGGCCGGCGAGCCGGCCGCCAGCGTGCCGCCGCCCCGGCCGGCCCCGCGGCCGCCGCGCATCGGCCTGGCGCTGGGCGGCGGCGCGGCGCGCGGCTTCGCGCACATCGGCGTGATCCAGGTGCTGGAGGAGAGCGGCATCCGCCCCGATCTGGTCGTCGGCACCTCGGCCGGCAGCCTGGTGGCGGCGCTCTATGCCAGCGGCCACGGCGGCGCGCAGCTCGCGCAGATGGCCGACGCGATGGACGAGTCGACGATCGCCGACTGGGCCTTCCCGCTGCGCGGCATGATCCGCGGCGAGGCGCTGGCGCGCTATGTGCGCCAGCAGACCGGCGGGCGGCTGATCGAGCAGATGCCGCTGCCGCTGGGCATCGTCGCGACCGACCTGGCCGACGGCCAGCCGATCCTGTTCCGGCGCGGCGACACCGGCACCGCGGTGCGCGCGTCGAGCTCGGTGCCGGCGGTGTTCCAGCCGGTGCGCATCGGCGATCACGAGTACGTCGACGGCGGCCTGGTCGCGCCGGTGCCGGTGCGCTTCGCGCGCCAGATGGGCGCCGAGCTGGTGATCGCGGTCGACATCTCCTCGCCGCCGGAGGGCGGCGCCACCGGCGACGCGATGCGCATGCTGCTGCAGACCTTCGCGATCATGGGGCGCAGCATCAACAGCTTCGAGCTCAAGGAGGCCGACGTGGTGCTGCGGCCGCGGCTCGCCGGCATCTCGAGCGCGGACTTCGGGGCGCGCCGGCGCTCGATCAGCGCCGGGCGCGAGATCGCGCAGGCCACGCTGGCCGAGCTGCGCTCGCGCATCGCCGCGCGCACGCGCTGAGCGGGGAGGGCGGTGCGACCGCCCTGCGACCTCCGTTCAGGGCTTCTTCGCGAAGGGCTCGCCGCCGAGGCGGCTGCCCGGGCCGAGGCCCTTCTTCGCGAACCAGCCCTGGTTCATCTCGAGCACGAAGCGCACCGGCTTCTTCGAGCAGTGCGGATCGTCGGTCTGCGGCTTCATGTCCTCGATGTTGACGATGCGGCCGTCGTCGTCGATGAAGGCCGCCGACAGCGGGATCAGCGTGTTGCGCATCCAGAAGCACTGCACGCCGGGCTCCTCGAACACGAAGATCATGCCGTCGCCGGCGGCCATCGACGGGCGGTGCATCAGGCCGATCTCGCGCTGCAGCTCGGTGCGCGCGACCTCGGCATGGATCAGGTGCATGCCGGCCGTCAGCGTCGTGGCCGGCAGCTTCTGCGGTCCGGACTGGGCCGGCGACAGCGCCGGCCACAGCAGCGTCAGCACGGCGAGCAGCGCGCCTGCACCCGACCTGCGGACGGGCTGTCGCGTTTTCGTGGTGGATTCCCCACAATGGTGCTGCCGGGTGCACCGCGACGAACCGGGGCGTGCGGGATCAAACGGATTGAACTTGATGTGGATCATGTTTTGAGGGGGGCTGCCCCCAAAGAATAGCGCATGCGTGGCGGCCGGCCGGCCGTCCCATGCCCCCTCATGTCCACGACCACCACCCCTTCCGCCCGTGTCGATGCTGCATTGACGCCGTCTTCGGCTGCGTCCGGCTCGGACGCGGCCGTGGTGCCGGGGCGCTTCAGCGGCACGCCCGGCCTGAGCGCGACGCAGGCCGCGGCGGTCGACGACCGGCGCGAGCAGTCCGCCTTCACGCAGTGGATCGACGACGGCCAGGGCCATGAGCTCGGCCAGTCGCGCCTGCTGATCGGCGGCATGTACTGTGCCGCCTGCGCCGGCCAGATCGAGGAGGCGCTGCTGAAGGTCGACGGCGTCAGCCGCGCCGACGTCAGCGGCGCGGCCCAGCGCGCGGTCGTGGTCTGGGACCCGCGGCGCACCCGGGTGTCGGCGCTGATCGAGGCAGTGCGCGCGATCGGCTACGGCGCCTTTCCCGACACCGGCGCGCAGGCCGTCGCGCTGGCGACGAAGCAGACGCGCCAGTCGATCTGGCGCCTGTTCGTCGCCGCGTTCTGCATGATGCAGGTGATGATGTACGCCACGCCGTCCTACGTGGCGGCGCCCGGCGACATCACGCCCGACATGGTCCAGCTGCTGCGCTGGGCCAGCTGGGTGCTCAGCATCCCGGTGATGGTCTTCGCCGCCGGGCCCTTCTTCCGCGGCGCCTGGGCGGGCCTGCGCGAGCGGCGCGTCTCGATGGACCTGCCGATCGCGCTGGGCATTGGCGTGACCTTCGTCGCCAGCTCGGCGGCCACCTTCGAGCCGGGCGGCGCCTTCGGCGCCGAGGTCTACTTCGACTCGCTGACGATGTTCGTCAGCTTCCTGTTCGCCGCGCGGGTGCTGGAGTCGCGGGCGCGCCAGCGCGCCGCCCAGTCGCTCGATGCGGTGATGCGCCGGCTGCCCGATGCGGTCGAGCGCCTGGACGCGAGCGGCCGCGGCGAACTGGTCGCGGCCTCGGCGCTGGCCGTGGGCGACCGCATCCGCGTGCATGCCGGGCAGGCCTTCGCCGCCGACGGCCGCCTGCTCGAGGGCCGCACGCAGGTCGACGAGGCGATGCTGACCGGCGAGTCGCGTCCGGTCGACCGCGCCGTCGGCGACGAGGTCTCGGCCGGCTGCCTGAACGTGGGCGCGCCGGTGGTCATGGAGGTGCTGCAGCTGGGGGCGCAGACGCGCTATCAGCGCATCGTCGCGCTGGTCGAGCGCGCGCTGACCGAGCGCCCGGCCTTCATGCTGGCCACCGACCGGCTGGCCGCGCCCTTCCTGATCGCGGTGCTGGTGCTGTCGGTGCTGGCCTGGGGCGCGTGGATGTTCATCGATCCGTCGCGTGCGCTGTGGGTCGCGGTGTCGGTGCTGGTGGTGACCTGCCCGTGCGCGCTGTCGCTGGGCGCGCCGGTGGCGCTGCTGGCCACCGCCGGCGAGCTGGCGCGGCGCGGCGTCGTCGTGCAGCGGCTCGATGCGCTGGAGGTGCTCACGCGCGTCGGCGACGTGGTCTTCGACAAGACCGGCACCGTCACCGAGGACCGCCTGGCGCTGGCGCAGACGGTCGAGACCGGCCAGCTCGCCGGCCTGCCGGCGGGCCTGCTGCGCGATGTCGCCTGCCAGCTCGCCGCGCATTCCTCGCATCCGCTGTCGCGCGCGCTGGTGCAGTCGCTGCCTCAGCCCGACTGGAGCGCCGGCCTCGACGAGCTGGTCGAGCAGCCGGGGCAGGGCCTGCAGGCGCGGGTGCGCGCCGCCTCGCGCGACTTCGAGGCCCGGCTGGGCTCGGGGGCATGGTGCGCCGCGGCCGAGGCCGCCGCCGGCATCGCGCGGCCGCAGGTCTGGCTGGCGGTGCGCGAGGGCGCGGGCGCCTGGTGCCCGGTGTTGCGCTTCGAGTTCGACGAGGTGCTGCGCGGCGACGCCGCCAGCGGGACGGCCCGGCTGGCGGCTGCGGGCCTGCGCCTGCGCCTGCTGTCGGGCGACCAGCCCGCCAGCGTCGCGGCCACCGCCGCCCGCCTGGGCATCGAGGCGGCCCGCGCGCAGTGCTCGCCGCAGGACAAGCTCGCCGAGGTCGAGGCGCTGCAGCGCCAGGGCCGCGTCGTCGCCATGGTGGGCGACGGCATCAACGACGCGCCGGTGCTGGCGCGCGCCGATGTCTCGATCGCGCTGGGCACGGCCGCCGCGCTGGCCCAGGCCCGTGCCGACGTGATCGTGCTGTCGGACCGCATCGAGGACCTGCCGGCACTGTTCGACACCGCACGGCGCACGCTGCGCATCGTGCGACAGAACCTGCGCTGGGCGCTGGTCTACAACATGGCATCGGTGCCGCTGGCGCTGGCGGGCTGGCTGCCGCCGTGGCTGGCGGGCATCGGCATGGCGGCGAGCTCGCTGCTGGTGGTGGTCAACGCGCTGCGCCTGACGCGCTGGCGAGGCCGGCGGGTCGGAGGCTGAGGTTCGATGGACATCCTTTTCCTGCTGATCCCGCTGTCGATCGTGCTGGTCTTCCTGATCATCGTGGTCTTTGCCTGGGCCCTGAAGAGCGGCCAGTTCGACGACATCGAGCGCGAGGGCGAACGCATGCTGCGTGCGGACCCCGACGAGATTGATTCGAGTCAACCCGGTCGCTGACGCGGTGCCAAAGAATCCCGGACCGGGATCGAGAGAGTTTCCAAGGAGCAACCAATGGCAATCAACACACAGACGGCTGGCCCCGTCTACAGCGATGCGGTGGTACGGCAGTTTGCCGTGGCCGCGGTGCTGTGGGGCATCGTGGGCATGTTAGTCGGCGTCTTCGTCGCGGCCCAGCTGGCCTTTCCCGACATGACGTTCGGCATCCCGTGGCTCAGCTACGGACGACTGCGACCGCTGCACACCAACGCGGTCATCTTCGCCTTCGGCGGCTGCGCGCTGTTCGCGACCAGCTACCACGTGGTGCAGCGCACCTGCCAGACCCGCCTGTTCGCACCGGCGCTGGCCCAGTTCACCTTCTGGGGCTGGCAGCTGGTCATCCTGCTGGCGGCGATCTCGCTGCCGCTGGGCTTCACGACCGGCAAGGAATACGCCGAACTCGAATGGCCGATCGACATCCTGATCGCCGTCGTGTGGGTGTCCTACGCCATCGTGTTCTTCGGCACGGTCGGCATCCGCAAGGTCAGCCACATCTACGTGGGCAACTGGTTCTTCGGCGCCTTCATCCTGGCCGTGGCGCTGCTGCACATCGTCAACTCGGCTGAAATCCCGGTCACGCTGACCAAGTCCTACTCGGCCTACGCCGGCGTGCAGGACGCGATGGTCCAGTGGTGGTACGGCCACAACGCGGTGGGCTTCTTCCTGACTGCGGGCTTCCTGGGGATGATGTACTACTACATCCCGAAGCAGGCCGGCCGTCCGGTGTACTCGTATCGCCTGTCGATCGTGCACTTCTGGGCGCTGATCTTCACGTACATGTGGGCGGGTCCTCACCACCTGCACTACACCGCGCTGCCGGACTGGACGCAAAGTGTCGGCATGATCTTCTCGCTGGTCCTGCTGGCACCGTCGTGGGGCGGCATGATCAACGGCATCATGACCCTGTCGGGCGCATGGAACAAGCTGCGTGACGACCCGATCCTGAAGTTCCTGATCGTCTCGCTGTCGTTCTACGGCATGTCGACCTTCGAAGGTCCGATGATGTCGATCAAGACCGTCAACGCCCTGAGCCACTACACCGACTGGACCGTCGGCCACGTGCACTCCGGCGCGCTGGGCTGGGTCGGCCTCGTGTCGATCGGCTCGCTGTACCACCTGATCCCGCGCATGTTCGGCCGCAAGTCGATGTACAGCATCCGCGCGATCGAGCTGCACTTCTGGATCGCCACCATCGGCATCGTGCTCTACATCGCCGCGATGTGGATCGCCGGCGTCATGCAGGGCCTGATGTGGCGCGCCACGAACCCGGACGGCACGCTGGTCTACAGCTTCGTCGAAGGCGTCAAGGCGACCTATCCGTTCTACGTGATCCGTCTGGGCGGTGGCCTGATGTACCTGACCGGCATGGTGATCATGGCCTGGAACACGATCATGACCATCCGCGTCGGCAAGGTCGAGCCGGTGGCCATCCCGGCCGTCGCGGCCCACGCCTGAGCCGCAGGAGAACACGAACATGGCACACGCTAACCGCCCTGTCTCCGGTCACGAGAAGATCGAGACCAGCAACTTCCTGATGATCACGCTGACGCTGATCGTCATCCTGTTCGGTGGTCTGACCGAGATCGTCCCGCTGTTCTTCCAGCACTCGACGACCCAGCCGGTCGAGGGCCTCAAGCCCTACACCGCGCTGCAGCTCGCCGGCCGCGACGTCTACATCCGCGAGGGCTGCTACAACTGCCACTCGCAGATGATCCGTCCGTTCCGCGCCGAGGTGCTGCGCTACGGCGACATCTCGAAGGCTGGCGAGTTCGTCTACGACCACCCCTTCCAGTGGGGCTCGAAGCGCACCGGCCCGGACCTGCACCGCGTCGGCGGCAAGTACAGCGACCAGTGGCACCGCGTCCACCTGATGAACCCGCGTGACGTGGTTCCCGAGTCGAACATGCCGGCCTACCCGTGGCTGGACAAGGCTCCGGCCAACACCGGCATCGGCGCCAACATGGCCGCGCTGCGCAAGGTCGGCGTCCCGTACACCGACGACGAGATCGCCAAGGCGGCCGACGAGGTCAAGGACAAGACCGAGCTCGAGGCGGTGATCGCCTTCCTGCAGGTGCTGGGCACCGCGGGCAAGGCACAGGCCCCGAAGGCCCAGTGACGAGGAGAACGACATGGACATCGTCAACGAGCTGAGAAGCGCGACGACCGTCGTCTTCCTGCTCATGTTCCTGGGCATCGTCGCCTGGGCCTTCTCCAGCCGCAACCGGGCCTCCTTCGACGAGGCTGCCGCGCTCCCGTTCGGCGACGACGAGTCGACCGGATCCAAGACAAACATCGGAGGCACCCGTGAGTGACTTCATTTCCAGCTTCTGGTCGTGGTACGTCATCGCGATCGTCGTGGGCGGTCTCGCCTTCTGCGTCTTCGTCCTGATCGTCGCCAGCAAGCGCACGGTCATGGCCGATGACAACTCCACCGGTCACGTCTGGGACGAGGACCTGCGCGAGATGAACAACCCGCTGCCGCGCTGGTGGATGGGCCTGTTCGTCATCACGGTGGTGTTCGCGGCAACCTACCTGACGCTGTACCCGGGTCTGGGCGGCAGCAAGGGCACGCTGGGCTGGTCCTCCAAGGGCCAGCTCGAGGCCGAGAACGCCAAGGCGCTGCAGACGATGGCCCCGGTGTACGAGCGCTTCAAGGCGATGACGCCCGAGCAGCTGATGGCCGATCCGCAGGCCATGGGCATCGGCGAGCGCCTGTTCGTCAACACCTGCGCCGGCTGTCACGGCTCGGACGCCCGCGGCAGCAAGGGCTTCCCGAACCTGACCGACAACGACTGGCTGGGTGGCTCGGGTCCGGAGTACATCGCCAAGACGATCGCCGAAGGTCGCCAGGGCATGATGCCCCCGATGGCCGCGGCCGTCGGCTCCGCCGATGACGTCAAGAACGTCGCCAACTACGTGCTGAGCCTGTCGGGCAGCCCGAACGACTCGATCCGCGCACAGCTGGGCAAGAGCAAGTTCGGCGCCTGCGCGGCCTGCCACGGTGCGGACGGCAAGGGCAACCAGGCCATCGGCGCGCCGAACCTGACCGACAAGGTCTGGCTGCACGGCTGGGGCGAGGCGGCGGTGATGGCGATGGTCAACAACGGCAAGACCAACGTCATGCCGCAGCACGCCAGCCGCCTGTCGCCGGACCAGATCCGCGTGCTGGCGAGCTACGTCTGGAGCCTGTCGCACAAGGGTGACAAGCAGACCGCCCTGGCTCCCGCAGGGGATGCGAAAGCGCAATAACCCCTGGGTGTACCTGGGGTAAAACCGAGGCCATGGACACAAGCACTTCGGGCGCCAAGCCCACTTCCTCGCCCTCCGTGGCCTCTTCTGCCGGTCTCGCGCCGGCCGCCGATCCGGCGGCCGGCGTGAAGACCGTCTCGCTCTACCAGAAGTCGAAGAAGATCTATCCGCGCGCCGTCAGCGGCTATTTCGCGAAGTGGCGCTGGGCCCTGGTGTGGCTCACCCAGATCGTCTTCTACGGCCTGCCCTGGCTGATGTGGAACGACCGCCAGGCGGTGCTGTTCGACCTGATCAGCCGGCGCTTCTACCTGTTCGGTCTGGTGCTGTATCCGCAGGACCTGATCTACCTGACCGGACTGCTGATCATCTCGGCCTACGGGCTGTTCCTGTTCACGGCGGTGGGCGGGCGGCTGTGGTGCGGCTACGCCTGCCCGCAGACGGTCTACACCGAGATCTTCCTGTGGTTCGAGCACCGCTTCGAGGGCGACCGCGCCCAGCGGATGAAGCTCGACGCCGGCCCGTGGACGGCCGAGAAGATCCGCCGCAAGGGCGCCAAGCACCTGGCGTGGGTGCTGTTCGCGCTGTGGACCGGCTTCACCTTCGTCGGCTACTTCACCCCCATCCACACGCTGGCCGCCGAGGCGCTGTCATTCGGCTTCGGACCGTGGGAATGGTTCTGGGTGCTGTTCTACGCCTTCGCGACCTGGGGCAACGCCGGCTTCATGCGCGAGCAGGTCTGCAAGTACATGTGCCCGTACGCGCGCTTCCAGAGCGCGATGTTCGACAAGGACACGCTGATCATCAGCTACGACGCCGAGCGCGGCGACCCGCGCGGCTCGCGCGGCAAGAAGGTCGACCCGAAGAGCAAGGGCCTGGGCGACTGCGTCGACTGCGGCGTGTGCGTGCAGGTCTGCCCGACGGGCATCGACATCCGCAACGGCCTGCAGTACGAGTGCATCGGCTGCGCCGCCTGCATCGATGCCTGCGACGGCATCATGGACAAGATGAACTACCCGCGCGGCCTGATCCGCTACGCGACGCAGAACGGCCTGAAGGAGCACTTCAGCCGTGGCCAGATGTGGCAGCGCGTGCTGCGGCCGCGGGTGCTGATCTACACCGCGATCCTGATTCTCATCGTCGCGGCGGTCGGCGCGAGCATCTGGCTGCGCACGCCTTTCCGCGTCGACGTGATCCGCGACCGGGCCTCGCTGGCGCGCATCGTCGACGACGGCCGCATCGAGAACGTCTACCGGCTGCAGGTGATGAACTCCGACGAGAAGCAGCACCACTTCCGCATCCAGGTCACCGGCCTGCCGAAGCTGCGGGTCGAGCCCGAGACGGCCTTCGACGTCGGTCCGGCCGAGGCGCGCTGGGTGACGATCGCGGTGCAGGCCGAACCTGAGGTTGCCACCGAGGCGGGGGCGGGATCGCACGCCATACACTTCGACATCGAGCGTGCCGACAGCTCCGGAGACGTTCCGGTCGTGGTGCGCGAGAAGTCCACCTTCATCGTTCCTCGCTGACGAGACAGCCAAGGAGGCTCTGCATGAATCCCTCGACCTCGACGAACCCGGCGGCCGCTTCCGGCAAGCCCTGGTGGAAATACAAGATGATGTGGCTGGTCGTCGGCGGACCGCTGGTGGTCGTTGTCGCCAGCTTCCTGACGCTGGGCCTGGCGATCAGCCATCCCGATCCGGTCATCGAGACCTCCTCGCGCGTCGGCGCCGACGACGCCTCGATGTCGCCGGCGATGCAGGCGCGCAACCACGCCGCGACCGGGGGCGCGACGACCGGAGACGCCAAGTGACCGCCGCCGACCCGCTCGACCCCGACGGGTCGCCTGTCCGGGACGGCGAGGTGGCGGTGCAGCCGCCGATCTCCGAGCTGCCGCTGCGCATCTCGGCGGTGCTGTGGCCGTCCTTCCTGATGGCCGGCGTCATCGAGATGCTGGTGTTCTCGCTGGTCGACCCGGCCGACCTGCACTGGCTCGGCGGCGCGGCCGTCGAGGCCAGCGCGCAGACCGTCTATTCGGTGGCCTTCCTGGTGTTCTGGGGCGTCATCGCGCTGGCGAGCGCGCTCACCGAGCTGGTGCTGGTCGAGCCCGACACGCTGAACCGGCCCTACCGCAACCACCCCTGAGCGCCGCGCGGCCGGCGCAAAGCGGGCACCCCAACGACATCGGGACGCCAAGGCGTCCCGATGTGCATGAAGAGGAGGGCGAAGCGTCGGTCCGCCCGGCCCTCGGCCGCAGCTGCTCAGCAGTTCGCGGCGTTGACGACGCGCTGCAGCGCGTTCTGGTCGAGGATGCGGATGTCGCGCTGCTTGACCTCGAGAATGCCTTCCTCCTGGAACTTCGAGAAGGTGCGGCTGACCGTCTCGAGCTTCAGGCCGAGGTAGCTGCCGATCTCCTCGCGGGTCATGCGCAGCACCAGCGCCGAGGCGGAGAAGCCGCGCGCCTGCAGGCGCTGCGTCAGGTTGAGCAGGAAGGCGGCCAGGCGTTCCTCGGCGCGCATCGAGCCCAGCAGCAGCATCACGCCATGGTCGCGCACGATCTCGCGGCTCATGATCTTGTGGAACTGGTGCTGCAGCAGCATGACCTCGCGCGACAGCGTCTCGAGCTGGCTGTAGGGGATCATGCAGACCTGCGAGTCCTCCAGCGCGATGGCGTCGCAGGAGTGGTGGTCGGTGCTGATGCCGTCCAGGCCGATCAGCTCGCCGGCCATCTGGAAGCCGGTGACCTGCTCGCGGCCGTCGGCGGCCGACACGACCGTCTTGAAGAAGCCGGTGCGGACCGCGTAGAGCGCCGAGAAGGCCTCGCCGGCGTGGAACAGGCTCTCGCCGCGACGCACCGTGCGGCGGGTGCCGATGATGCTGTCGATCGAGGAGAGCTCGTCGTCCGACAGGCCGACCGGCAGGCACAGCTCGCGCAGGTTGCAGGCGGAGCAGGCGACCTTGAGCGCGTCAAGGCGGGAAGGCGTCGTGGTGTCGTGCATGGCGGGCGGGAACATCGTTGAAGGGTCGACCGGATGCGGCCGAGACTGCATTTTGCGGCCGAAGACTTCCGATCGGATCAATCACCGGCGATTCTTGAGGATGCACCGCGCGCTGCACTTGAGCTGCGTCAAGGTCGACCGGGCGCCAGCCGGCACAGTGTGCGTCCATGGAACAACCGACCCTCAGTGCCGGCCGGCCGGCCGAGCCCGCGCTCACCGACGAGCTGCTGCGCCGGATGGACACGCCCGGCCCGCGCTACACCTCCTACCCGACCGCCGACCGCTTCGTCGAGGCCTTCACCGCCGAGCATTTCCTGCAGGCGCTGGCCCAGCGCCATGACATGGGCGGAGTCGGCGGGGCGGGCGCGCCGCTGTCGCTCTACGTCCATGTGCCGTTCTGCGAGTCGGTCTGCTACTACTGCGCCTGCAACAAGATCGTCACCCGCGACCACGGCCGGGCCGCGGCCTATCTGGATGCGCTCGAGCACGAGATGACGCTGGCCGCGGCCGCGCTGGGCGAGCGGGTGCAGGTCTCGCAGCTGCACTTCGGCGGCGGCACGCCGACCTTCCTGAGCGACGAGGAGCTGTCGCGGCTGATGGCGGCGATCCGCGCGCGCTTCGAGCTGCTGCCCAAGGGCGAGTTCTCGATCGAGATCGACCCGCGCACCGTCACCCGCCAGCGCTTGGAGCACCTGCGCGCGCTCGGGCTGAACCGCGTCTCGTTCGGGGTGCAGGACTTCGACGCCGACGTGCAGCAGGCGGTGCACCGCATCCAGCCCTTCGAGCAGGTCGAGGCGCTGATGCGCGACGCCCGCGAGCTCGGCTTCGAGTCGATCAACGCCGACCTGATCTACGGCCTGCCGCGCCAGACGCCCGAGAGCTTCGAGCGCACCGTGCGCCAGGTCGCCTCGCTGCGGCCCGACCGCATCGCGATGTACGGCTACGCGCACCTGCCGACGCGCTTCAAGCCGCAGCGCCGCATCGTGCCGATCGATCTGCCCAGCGGCGGCCAGCGGGTGGGCATGCTGTCGCAGGCGCTGGCCGGCTTCGTCAGCCACGGCTACCAGTACATCGGCATGGACCACTTCGCGCTGCCGGACGACCCGCTGGCGCAGGCCAAGCGCCAGGGGCGGCTGCACCGCAACTTCCAGGGCTACAGCACGCAGGCCGACTGCGACCTGATCGGCCTGGGCGTGTCGGCGATCTCCCGGGTGGGGGCTTGCTACAGCCAGAACGCCAAGACGCTCGACGAGTATTACGATGCGCTGCGTTCCAACCAGCTCCCGGTGGTGCGCGGCCTGGCGCTGACGCGCGACGACCTGGTGCGGCGCGCGGTGATCATGTCGATCATGTGCCATGGCCGGCTCAGCTACGAGTCGGTCGCGCTGGCCCACCTGATCGACGTGCGCTCGTATTTCGCCGCCGAGATCGAGTCGCTCGAGGACTTGGCCCGCGACGGGCTGGTCACGCTGAGCGATGACGGGCTGGAGGTCACGCCGCTGGGCTGGTACTTCGTCCGCTCGGTCGCGATGGTCTTCGATCGCCACCTGCGGGTCGACCGCAACCGGGAGCGTTTCTCCAAGGTGATCTGAATGACGGGTGCGCTGCTGCTGACGGCGGCACTGATGGGTCTGGCCGGCACGCCGCACTGCGCGGCGATGTGCGCGGCCGGATGCGCCGCCGTGGCGCGGCGCTGCACGCCGGCCCGGCCGGCCCGCGGCATGGCCGGCGTGCTGGCCGGCCGGCTGCTGGCCTATGCGCTGGCAGGCGCCGCCGCAGCCTCCGTGGTCGGTGGCCTGCGCTGGCTGGCCGACGTGGCCGGCTGGCTGCGGCCGCTGTGGCACGGGCTGCAGCTCTTCATGGTGCTCTTCGGTCTGTGGCTGCTGCTGCGCGGGCGCATGCCGGCGGCGGTCGAGGCCTGGATCGAGGGTCGCGGCACGGGCGCACCCGAGCTGCCGCCCGGGGTGCATCGCATCGCGATGCCGGGCGAGCTGAAGGCCGCGGGCCTGGGGCTGCTGTGGCCGGCGCTGCCCTGCGGCCTGCTGCATGCGGCGCTGCTGCTGGCGGCGGTGGCGTCCTCGCCGCTGGAGGGGGCGGCGGTCATGGGCGCCTTCGGCCTGAGCAGCAGTGCCGCGCTGCTGATCGGTCCGGTGCTGTGGCTGCGGCTGCTGCCGGCCGCGCTGCGCCGCGCCGATGCCGGCCCGGGCGATCTGCGCGCGACGCTGCCGCTGCGCCTGTCGGGGCTGGCGGTCATGCTGCTGTCGGGCTGGTCGCTGCTCGGGCACGGGCCCTGGGCCGAGGCGCTGATCGCCTGGTGCAGCTGAGCATTGCCGCGGATGCGGCGCCGGTCCGGCATGCCTAGAATCACCGGGCGCACCGAGACCCGAAAATCTCACGCTTTCCGCCACGTTCCCCTGTTTGAAACAAGCCACGAGACCGGACCCACCATGTACCAGCACATCCAGGTGCCTGCCGAGGGACAGAAGATCAGCGTCAACGAGGATTGCACGCTGAATGTCCCGAACCACCCGATCATCCCGTTCATCGAGGGCGACGGCGTCGGCGTCGATGTCACGCCGGTGATGCTCCGGGTGATCGACGCGGCGGTGGCACGCTCCTACGGCGGCGAGCGCCGCATCCACTGGATGGAGATCTATGCCGGCGAGAAGTCGACCCGCGTCTACGGCCCCGACGTCTGGCTGCCCGACGAGACGCTCGAGGTGGTGCGCGACTTCGTCGTGTCGATCAAGGGCCCGCTGACGACGCCGGTCGGCGGCGGCATCCGCTCGCTCAACGTCACGCTTCGCCAGGAGCTCGACCTCTACGTCTGTCTGCGCCCGGTGCGCTACTTCAAGGGCGTGCCCTCGCCGCTGAAGGAGCCCGAGAAGACCGACATGGTCATCTTCCGCGAGAACTCCGAGGACATCTACGCCGGCATCGAGTATCCGGCCGGCAGCGAGAAGGCGAAGAAGCTCATCCGCTTCCTGCAGGAGGAGATGGGCGTCACCAAGATCCGCTTTCCCGAGACCTCGGGCCTGGGCGTCAAGCCGGTGTCGATCGAGGGCACCGAGCGCCTGGTGCGCAAGGCCATCCAGTACGCGATCGACCATGACAAGCCCAGCGTGACCCTGGTCCACAAGGGCAACATCATGAAGTTCACGGAAGGCGGCTTCCGCGACTGGGGCTACGCGCTGGCGCAGAGGGAGTTCGGCGCCGAGCCGATCGACGGCGGTCCGTGGATGCGCCTGAAGAACCCGAAGACCGGCCGCGACATCCTGATCAAGGACGCCATCACGGACGCCTTCCTGCAGCAGGTGCTGCTGCGTCCGGCCGAGTACTCGGTGATCGCGACGCTGAACCTCAACGGCGACTACATCTCCGACGCGGTGGCGGCGCAGGTGGGCGGCATCGGCATCGCGCCGGGCGCCAACCTGTCGGACTCGGTGGCGATGTTCGAGGCCACGCACGGCACTGCGCCGCGCTACGCCGGCAAGGACTATGTCAATCCGGGTTCGCTGATCCTGTCGGCGGAGATGATGCTGCGCCACATCGGCTGGACGGAGGCCGCCGACCTGATCATCGAGTCGATGGAGCGCGCGATCCAGAGCGGCCGCGTCACCTACGACTTCGCGCGGCTGATGGAGGAGGCGACTCAGGTGTCGTGCTCCGGCTTCGGCCAGGTCATGATCGAGCACATGTGAGCCGCCACGGGCCCTGCCGGGTCCGGCCGCAGGTCTCGACGAGACAAGGAAGAAAGCCCGCTGATGCGGGCTTTTTCATGGGGTGTCCGCCCTGCGGATCAGGCGGCGGAGCCTTCGGCGACGGCCGCCTCGGCCTGGGGCGCCTTCGTGCGGCCGGGCGGCGGATCGATCTGGCGGATGTTCTGCGCCAGACGGCCCTTGGGTCCGTCGATCAGGTCGTAGGTGACCTGAGCGCCCTGCTTCAGGGTACGGAATCCCTCCATCTGGATGGCGGAGAAATGGGCGAAGACGTCGTCACCCCCTTCGGCGGGCTGGATGAAACCGAAGCCCTTGACGTCATTGAACCACTTGACCAAGCCGGTAGCCATCGACATTTCTCCTCTTTCCCAACAAAAAACCCAATAGTTTCACTGGGATTTTGTTGATAGCTTGCTTTCATGTCAAGAATCAGCGGTGCGAGATCGTGGTGCCGATGTGAACCTGTGCCGGCTTTCCCCGGTCCGGGCGGTGACATGTCACGATGGAGCCGATGCCGGTGGCGCTGCACTGCAGCACGCCGGGGCCGGGCTTGTCCAGAGTGTCAAGATCGGGTAACTCGAGGCCCCTGCGCGGATCTGCGCCGATCTATAGAATGTTTTCCATGGCCAGCAACACGCCTGACAGATCGAATCCGATTCCCCCCGGTCCGCCCGATGAAGGGCAGGGCTCGGTTGTCGAGGAACGCCAGCTTCAGCGCGTGGAACCGCCACGCGCCTATCAAGTCGTCATGCTGAACGACGATTACACCCCGATGGAATTCGTGGTGATGGTCCTGCAGCAGCATTTCCACCATGACATCGACGCCGCCACCCAGATCATGCTGAAGATCCATCATGAGGGGCGGGCGGTCTGCGGGGTCTACACCCGCGATGTCGCCGCGACGAAGGTCGAATTGGTTCTGGCAGCGGCACGAAGGGCGGGGCACCCGCTCCAGTGCATTTTGGAGGTCGCATGATCGCGCAAGAGTTGGAAGTCAGTCTGCACATGGCGTTCGTCGAGGCGCGTCAGCAGCGGCACGAGTTCATCACGGTCGAGCATCTGCTGCTCGCCCTGCTGGACAACCCCTCGGCATCGGAGGTGCTGCGTGCCTGCGCGGCCAATCTCGACGACCTGCGCAAGAGCCTGACGCAGTTCATCAAGGAGAACACCCCCACGGTCGGCGGCACCGACGAGGTCGACACGCAGCCCACGCTGGGCTTCCAGCGCGTGATCCAGCGCGCGATCATGCATGTGCAGTCGACCGGCAACGGCAAGAAGGAGGTCACCGGCGCGAACGTGCTGGTGGCGATCTTCGGCGAGAAGGACTCGCACGCGGTCTACTACCTGCACCAGCAGGGCGTGACCCGTCTGGATGTCGTCAACTTCATCGCCCACGGCATCAAGAAGTCGGATCCGCCGGAGCCGACCAAGTCGGCGGGCGAGTCCTCGTCCTCGTCGTCCTCCGACGGGGACAAGGACGAGGCCGACGGCAAGGGCTCGGCGCTGGACCAGTACACCCAGAACCTGAACCAGCAGGCCCGTGACGGCCGCATCGATCCGCTGATCGGCCGCGAGCACGAGGTCGAGCGGGTGATCCAGGTGCTGTGCCGCCGGCGCAAGAACAATCCGCTGCTGGTCGGCGAGGCCGGGGTCGGCAAGACCGCGATCGCCGAGGGCCTGGCCTGGCGCATCACCCAGGGCGACGTGCCCGAGGTACTGTCCGAGGCCACCGTCTACTCGCTCGACATGGGCGCGCTGCTGGCCGGCACCAAGTACCGCGGCGACTTCGAGCAGCGCCTGAAGGCGGTGCTCAAGCAGCTCAAGGAGCAGCCGCACGCGGTGCTGTTCATCGACGAGATCCACACGCTGATCGGCGCCGGCGCGGCCTCGGGCGGCACGCTCGATGCCAGCAACCTGCTCAAGCCGGCACTGAGCTCGGGCCAGATGAAGTGCATCGGCGCGACCACCTTCACCGAGTACCGCGGCATCTTCGAGAAGGATGCGGCGCTGTCGCGGCGCTTCCAGAAGGTCGACGTGGTCGAGCCGACCGTCGAGCAGACGATCGAGATCCTCAAGGGCCTGAAGTCGCGCTTCGAGGAGCACCACGGGGTCAAGTACGACGTCGGTGCGCTGCAGGCTGCGGCCGAGCTGTCGGCCAAGTACATCAACGACCGTCACCTGCCCGACAAGGCGATCGACGTGATCGACGAGGCCGGTGCCGCCCAGCGCGTGCTGCCCAAGAACAAGCAGAAGAAGAAGATCACCCGCGGCGAGGTCGAGGACATCGTCGCCAAGATCGCGCGCATCCCGCCGGCGAGCGTCTCCAGCGACGACCGCAGCAAGCTGAAAAGCCTGGACCGCGACCTCAAGAGCGTGGTCTTCGGTCAGGACGCGGCCATCGATGCGCTCTCGGGCGCGATCAAGATGGCGCGCTCGGGCCTGGGCAAGCCGGACAAGCCGATCGGCGCCTTCCTGTTCTCCGGCCCGACCGGCGTGGGCAAGACCGAGGTCGCCAAGCAGCTCGCCTACATCCTGGGCATCGACCTGATCCGCTTCGACATGTCGGAGTACATGGAGCGCCATGCGGTCAGCCGCCTGATCGGCGCGCCTCCGGGCTATGTCGGCTTCGACCAGGGCGGCCTGCTGACCGAGGCGGTCACGAAGAAGCCGCACTGCGTGCTGCTGCTCGACGAGATCGAGAAGGCTCACCCGGACGTCTTCAACGTGCTGCTGCAGGTCATGGACCACGGCACGCTGACCGACAACAACGGGCGCAAGGCCGACTTCCGCAACGCGATCATCGTGATGACGACGAACGCCGGCGCGGAGACGATCCAGAAGTCCACGATCGGCTTCACGACGCAGCGCGAGCGCGGCGACGAGATGGCCGACCTCAAGCGCATGTTCACGCCGGAGTTCCGCAACCGCCTCGACGCGATCGTCAGCTTCCGTCCGCTCGACGAGGAGATCATCCTGCGCGTGGTCGACAAGTTCCTGCTGCAGCTCGAGGGCCAGCTCGGCGAGAAGAAGGTCGATGTCACCTTCACCGACGCGCTGCGCAAGCACCTGGCCAAGCGCGGCTTCGATCCGCTGATGGGTGCGCGCCCGATGCAGCGCCTGATCCAGGACACGATCCGCCGTGCGCTGGCCGACGAGCTGCTGTTCGGTCGCCTGGTCGACGGCGGTCGTCTGACGGTCGATGTCGACGAGGCCGGCGAGGTGAGCCTGGACATCGAGCCGCGCAAGAGCGACAAGCCCAAGGCCGAGCCGGCCACCGCCTGATCCGGTCCGGACATGAACAAGGGCGCCCTCGGGCGCCCTTTGTGCTTTCCGGCCTCCTGGCCGGATGGGCCCGCGTCAGGCGTCGGTGCGGCGGAAGTCGTCCTTGCCGGCGCCGCACTCCGGGCAGCACCAGTCCTCGGGCACCGCGGCCCAGGGCGTGCCCGGCTCGATGCCGTCCTCGGGGCGGCCGGCTTCCTCGTCATAGACGAAGTGGCACAGCGTGCAGAGATAGGTCGCGGTGGCGAGCGTGGTGTTCATCGGGGTCTCCGGGCAGGCAGGTCGGACAGTGGGCAGGTGCACAGGTGGCACGGATCAGCGCGCGATTGTCGGCAGCGTGTCGCCGCCGCGGCTTGACCCATCGCAGTCCGAGGCCGCGACCGCGGGCTGCGGCCCGGGTCAGCGCGCGTGAAGCCGCGGATCCTGGTGAAAGAAGTCACGCATCAGCGCATAGACCTCGGGAAATTCCAGCGCCAGGCCATGCGGCGCGACGAAGAAGGCCTCGGCCGCGACCGGGAAGAACTCTTCCGGCCCCTGAGCCGCATACGGATCGAGCCAGGTCGGCCGGTCGGCATCGACCTCGGCGGCATGGCGCGCGAAGGCCTCGCCCATGACCGTCTGCCAGCGCTCGCGCTGCACGCGCGTCGGCAGCGCCGGCATGCCGTCGACCTGGCCGTCGCGCATGTCGATGACATGGACAAACTCGTGGATGACGACGTTGTAGGCCAGGTCCTGATCCGCCTCCAGCTGGCCGTCGCGGCCGCCGAGCCGCACGTCCTGCCAGGACAGCATCAGCGGACCGCCCTCGATCGCCTCGCCGGCCAGCACCTCGTCGCCGCTGTGCACCACGCCGTCCTCGTCATGCCACTGGCGCGGCACGACCACCTCGGACGGATGCAGCACGATGCCAACGAACCCGTCGTACCAGTCGAGCTCGCCCGGCAGGTGCAGCACCGGCACGCAGGCCTGCGCGGCCACCGCGACCGCCATCGCGTCGTCGAGCACCAGGCCGCCGGCGGTGCTGAACTCCTTGCGGTCGAGCAGCAGCGAGGTCATCTCGCGCAGCCGCAGCAGGTCCTCGAGCGGCCGGTGGCGCAGGAAGGGCCAGCCGCGCAGCGTCTCCAGCCAGAGCTCGTCGGGAATCGCGCGGGCCTCGAGCACGCGGCGGCGGCGCCAGTCGCGCCAGGCCTGCCCCCAGCGTCCGAACATCATGCTCGGGCGACGAGGGACTGGCGGTGCAGGCCGCGGGCGTCCAGCCGCAGCACCTCGGCGCGGGCCGGGCCGTGCTGGCCGTCGAGATCCCAGTCCGACAGCACATGGCGGCTCAGGCCGGGCCCGAGCCGCTCGTCGCCGGGGCGGTGGGTGTGGCCGTGGATCAGGCGGTCGGCGCTGGCGGCGGCCAGCAGCGACAGCATCTCGGCGCGGTCCAGGTCGGCATAGCCGGCCAGGCCCTGCTCGCGCTTGCGCTGCTCGCTGCCGTCGCGCAGCGAGCGCGCCACCGCCATGCGCTCGGCCAGCGGCCGCGCCAGGAAGGCCTCGCGCCAGCCGGGCGTGCGCACCTGGGCGCGGAAGCGCTGGTAGTCGCGGTCGTCCAGGCATTCGGCGTCGCCGTGCACCAGCACCTGGCGGTGGCCGAAGGCCTGCAGCACGCAGCGGTCGGGCAGCACCGTCCAGCCCAGGCGGCGTGCCGCCTCGGGCCCGAGCAGGAAGTCGCGGTTGCCGGTGAGCATCGCCACCGGCCGGCGGCGCGCCGCCTCGGCCAGCGCCTGCAGCGCCTGCGCCACCGGGCTGGCCGGGTCGGCGGGGGCGTCGAGCTGCTCGTCGCCGACCCAGACCTCGAACAGGTCGCCCAGCAGCACGATCAGGTCGGCATCGCTGGCCGCCAGGTGCCCGGCCAGCGCGCGGGCGGTGGCGGGCGCGTGCTCGCCCAGGTGCAGGTCGGACAGCAGCTCGATGCTGCGCCAGTGCGGCGCGGCATGGATCTCGCTGGCGGCCCCGAGCGGGCCGTCCAGCAGCGTGATCACTCGACGATCACCGCGCGGGTGATGACGACGTCCTCGACCGGCACGTCGTCGTGGAAGCCGCGCGAGCCGGTGCGGACCTTCTCGATCTGGTCGACGACGGCGGTGCCGTCGACGACGCGACCGAAGACCGCGTAGCCCCAGCCCTGCGGCGTCTCGGAGCGGAAGTTCAGGAAGTCGTTGTGCGCGGTGTTGATGAAGAACTGCGCGGTGGCCGAGTGCGGCGCGTTGGTGCGCGCCATCGCCAGCGTGTACTTGTCGTTCTTCAGGCCGTTGGCCGCCTCGTTCTGGATCGCCGCGGCGGTGGGCTTCTGCTTCAGGCCCGGCTCCATGCCGCCGCCCTGGACCATGAAGCCCTTGATGACGCGGTGGAAGACCGTGCCGTCGTAGTGGCCGCTGCGCACGTAGTTCAGGAAGTTCTCGGCCGACAGCGGAGCGCGCTCGGCGTCGAGCTCGATGCGGATGGTGCCGAGGTTGGTCTGCAGTTCGACTTGCGGGGATGCCATGGTGTTCATTTCTCCAGGGAGGCTTTCTTGATCAGGACGGGTTCGGCCGGCACGTCGCGGTGCATGCCCGCCGAGCCGGTGCGCACGGCGCGGATCTTGTCGACCACGTCCATGCCTTCGACGACGCGGCCGAAGACCGCATAGCCGTTGCCGTCAGGCGAGTTCGGCTGGTCCAGGAAAGGATTGTCCTTCACGTTGATGAAGAACTGGGAAGTCGCGGAATCCGGCACGCTGGTGCGCGCCATCGCGACGGTGCCGCGGGTGTTGCTCAGGCCGTTGCGGCTCTCCAGCGGGATCGGCGCGCGGGTGGGCTTCTCCTTCATCGAGGGCTCCATGCCGCCGCCCTGGATCATGAAGTTGCCGATCACGCGGTGGAAGATGGTGCCGTCGTAGTGGCCGGCCTTCACGTACTCGACGAAGTTGGCGACGGTCTTCGGGGCCTTGGCGGCGTCCAGGTCGACGACGATGTCGCCCATCGACGTGGCCAGGCGCACCTTCTCGGCCTGGGCCGCGCCGGACAGCGCCAGGCCCAGGGCCAGCGCGGTCGCGATGCGGGCGAACGGGAATGCGGTCATCGGCTTCACTCCTTCAGTCCTTCGAAACGGTTTCGGAAAAGATCTTCCATTGTCCGTGCTCGCGCGCCCAGTACTGGCGGCGCAGCGGCCCCGGCGCATGTCCGCGCAGCACCTCGCGGAAGCTCGCCAGCAGCACCTCCTCGCGGTCCTGCCAGACGAACAGGCTCAAGTCTGCCAGCTGGCGATCGCGCCCGCCGGCGCCGGCCATCTCGGCCTCGATGCGCCGGGCCAGCGCGCGGCCGCCCTGGCCGTCGTCGTGCGCATCGGCATAGAGGCGGGCCAGCGCGGCGCGGTCGCCGCGTGCGCGCGCCAGCCGCCAGACCTCGACCAGATTGAGCGTGCGCAGCCGCGCCTGCGCCAGGCTGCGCGGCGCGACCCACTCGATGCGCTCGACGATCAGCACCGGCGTGCGCCGCGGCACCAGCTCGAACAGCAGCCGGTGCAGGTCGGTGTCGGCCAGCACCAGTCCGGAGCCGGGCTCGGGCGCCTGGCCGGCCGGGCGCGGCGCCGGGCCGTGCAGCCAGACGGCACGCGCCGGCCGGCCGAGGCGGCGGTCGTGCTCGTTGGGGTGGTCGAGCACCAGCGCGCCGGCGCCGTGGCCCTCCCCGATCTGGCGCGGGTCCAGCCGCTCGACGATCTGGTAGAGGCCCAGCGGCGTGCCGGGGTGGCCGTCCTCGCGGCCGAGCGGGCCGGCCAGCACCGGCAGGCAGGGGCCGGCGCGCAGCTGGCCGCCGCGGTGCTCGAGCACGAACAGCCGCGAGGTCGCGACCTCGACCACGACCACCTGCCGCACCGAATCGGCCAGGTGCACGATCTGGCGCGGCAGGCGATCGGCGGGGGCCGGCTCGGCCGCGGCCTGCAGGCGCGCGACGCAGGCCTGGCGCCAGCGCTCGAGCCGCTGCGGATCGAAGCCGGCCAGGCCGTGCACGCCGTGCAGCTCGCCGCGCAGCGCCAGCTGCAGGTCGGCGCAGGCCAGCCGCGCCGGCGCGTAGTGCGGCGTCGCGCGCACCAGCGCCTCGGCCAGCCGCAGTGCGCGGGTGCGGTCGCCCTGCTGGATGCACCGGTGCACCTCCAGCAGCTGCTCCTCGGCGCCGGGCAGGCGGTGGGCCGGCGCGCCGGCGAGCCGAGGGGCCGCCGGGCGCGGCGTGGACGTCGGCGGCGTTGCGGGAGGCGATGCCGGCGGAGAGAGCGGCGGGGAGGGCGGCGGGGCCGGGGGCGCGATCTGCGAGGGCGCGTGCGTCGGCAGCGGCTGCGTCGACAGGCCGAGCTCGCTGCGCCGCTGCAGCGTCGAGCCCGGCGGCTGCAGCGTGTCGAGTCCGTCGACGTCGTGCGCGCCGGCAGGCGTGCGGGCGTGCGCGACGAGGTGCGGGACGCGGGCCCGGCGTCGCTGCCGCAGCTGCCACGCGGCCATCAGCACGCCCGCCGCGAGCAGCGCCGGTGCCACCAGCGGCCGCAGCGCGGCCAGGCCGGCGGCGCGGGCCGGCTCCCAGCGTGCGGCCCAGCCGAGCTCGGCCGGTGCCGCCCCGGCCTGCAGCCGGGCGAGGTTGTCGTGGGCCAGCGCATGCGCGGCGCTGGTGTGCAGCGCGCGCTCGAAGGCCTGGCGCGCCTCGTCGGTGCGTCCCTGGCGGGCCAGCAGCACGCCGAGGTTGACCAGGGGCTCGGGGCGCTGCGGCAGCTCGCGCGCGAGCTGCTCGAACATCAGCATCGCGTTGCCGTCCTCGTGCCGCGCCGCCAGCGCGAGCGCCTGGTCGAAGCGCCGGGCGGCCTCGTCGCCGGCCCGCGCGGGTGTCGGCAGCGCCAGCAGCAGCACCAGGGCCGCACCGGCCGACCGCCACGCCCGCGCGGCGGTCGGCGCGGCGGCGGGCGGGATGGCGTGACGCGCGAGGTGGGGCGCTGCGGGGCGGATCATGGACGGATTGTGCATAGTCCGGCGTGATCTCTCCCCGCCGGCGGGGGAGGCGGGCTCGCCCGCCCGCCAGGCCGGCGGGGCTATACTGGCCGCCCGGTCGACATCCCGAGGTCCGTTCGCGACCCCCCCTGCCGACCGCTTCCCGCCACCGACTTTCCGCCGATCGATGACTCTCCGCATCCACAACAGCCTCACTCGCACGCTCGAAGACTTCCAGTCCCTCGAACCCGGCCATGTGCGGATGTATGTGTGCGGCATGACGATCTACGACCTGTGCCACATCGGTCACGCGCGGATGATGATGTCCTTCGACGTGGTGCAGCGCTGGCTGCGCGCCAGCGGCTGGCGCGTGACCTACGTGCGCAACATCACCGACATCGACGACAAGATCATCCGCCGCGCGGTCGAGCGCGGCATCACGATCCGCCAGCTCACCGACGAGATGACGGCCGCCATGCACGCCGACATCGGCGCGCTGGGCATCGAGCCGCCGACCCACGAGCCGCGCGCCACCGAGTACGTGCCGCAGATGCTGGCGATGATCGGCCGGCTGCAGGAGAAGGGCCTGGCCTACCAGGCGGGCAACGGCGACGTGAACTACGCGGTGCGCCGCTTCGAGGGCTACGGCCGGCTCTCGGGCAAGTCGCTCGACGACCTGCGCGCCGGCGAGCGCGTCGCGGTGGCCGACGGCAAGGACGATCCGCTCGACTTCGTGCTGTGGAAGTCCGCCAAGCCGGAAGAGCCCGAGGACGCCAAGTACGCATCCGCCTACGGCCCGGGCCGCCCGGGCTGGCACATCGAGTGCTCGGCGATGAGCTGCGCGCTGCTGGGCGAGACCTTCGACATCCACGGCGGCGGCCTGGACCTGCAGTTCCCGCACCACGAGAACGAGATCGCGCAGAGCGAGGGCGCCACCGGCCAGCCCTTCGTCAGGACCTGGATGCACAACGGCTTCCTGAACGTCGACAACGAGAAGATGTCCAAGTCGCTGGGCAACTTCTTCACGATCCGCGACGTGCTGAAGTCCTACGACGGCGAGACGCTGCGCTTCTTCATGCTGCGCGTGCACTACCGCAGCCCGTTCAACTTCAGCGACGCGGGCCTGGACGACGCCCGCAGCGCGCTGCGCCGGCTCTACACCGCGCTGGACGCGGTCGAGGCCGCGCCGGTCGAGATCGACTGGGCGCATCCGGCCGCCGCGCGCTTCAAGGCGGCGATGGACGACGACTTCAACACGCCGATCGCGGTGGCGGTGCTCTTCGAGCTGGCCGGCGAGGTCAACCGCGGCCGCTCGGCCGAGGTGGCCGGCCTGCTGAAGGCGCTGGCCGGCGTGCTGGGCCTGCTGCAGCAGGCGCCGCGCGCCTGGCTGCAGGGCGCCACCGGCTCGGACGACACCGGTCTGGCCGAGGCCGAGATCATCGCGCGCATCGAGGCCCGCGCCGCCGCCAAGAAGGCGCGCGACTTCGCCGAGGCCGACCGCATCCGCCAGGAGCTGCAGGCCGCCGGCATCGTCCTGAAGGACGGCCCGCAGGGCACGACCTGGGTGCGCGCCTGAGCCCCGCCGCGAAGCGCCCGACGCCTGACACGATGAGCGACGCTGCTGCAGCGATGGACGCCGGCGCGCCGGTCGCGCTGGTCACGCCCGACTACTGGGACGAGGCCTGCCAGTACCTGGCGCGCCGCGACCGGGTGATGAACAAGCTGATCCCGCGCTTCGGCACGGCGCGGCTGCGCAGCCGCGGCGACGCCTTCACCACGCTGGCGCGCTCGATCGTCGGCCAGCAGGTCTCGGTCAAGGCGGCGCAGTCGGTCTGGGAGCGGGTCGTCGGCCTGGGCCTGGGCGAGCGCCACCACATCGACCCGGTCGTGCTGGCCGGCCTGCCGGTGGAGACGATGCGCGCCGCCGGCCTGTCGGTGCGCAAGGTCGAGTACCTGCGCGATCTGGCACGCCACTTCGCCGAGGGCTGCGTGCACGAGACCGACTGGGGCTCGATGGGCGACGAGGCGATCATCGAGGAACTGGTGGCGATCCGCGGCATCGGCCGCTGGACCGCCGAGATGTTCCTGATCTTCTATCTGATGCGCCCGAACGTGCTTCCGCTGGACGATGCCGGGCTGATTCGCGGCATCAGCCTGAACTATTTCAGCGGCGAGCCGGTCTCACGGGCCGAGGCCCGCGAGGTCGGGGATGCCTGGGCGCCGTATCGGTCGGTCGCGACCTGGTACCTGTGGCGCAGCCTCGACCCGCAGCCGGCCGGCGGCTAAACTAAAGTACAGTCCGTGATCAATTCCCGCCCAGCGGTCCTGCGGACCCCGGGCTCCGGGAGCCAACCAGGATCGATGCCCATGAGCAAGAAACACTTCCTCGACTTCGAACAGCCGATCGCCGAGCTCGAGACCAAGATCGAGGAACTGCGCTACGTGCAGAACGAGTCGGCGGTGGACATCTCGGAAGAGATCGACCGCCTGTCGAAGAAGAGCCAGCAGCTCGCCAAGGACATCTATTCCAGCCTGTCGCCGTGGCAGGTCACGCAGATCGCGCGCCATCCGCAGCGTCCCTACACGCTGGACTATGTCGGCGAGATCTTCACCGACTTCCAGGAACTGCACGGCGATCGCGCCTTTGCCGACGACCTGTCGATCGTGGGTGGTCTGGCCCGCTTCAACGGCCGGGCCTGCATGGTGATCGGCCACCAGAAGGGCCGCGACACCAAGGAGCGCGCCGCGCGCAACTTCGGCATGGCCCGCCCCGAGGGCTACCGCAAGGCGCTGCGCCTGATGAAGCTGGCCGAGAAGTTCGGCCTGCCGGTCTTCACCTTCGTCGACACGCCCGGCGCCTATCCCGGCATCGGCGCCGAGGAGCGCGGCCAGTCGGAAGCCATCGGCCGCAACATCTACGAGATGGCCCAGCTCGAGGTGCCCATCATCACCACGATCATCGGCGAGGGCGGCTCCGGTGGCGCGCTGGCGATCTCGGTGGCCGACCAGGTGCTGATGCTGCAGTTCTCGGTCTACTCGGTGATCTCGCCGGAAGGCTGCGCGTCCATCCTGTGGAAAACGGCCGAACGCGCCAGCGACGCCGCCGAGGCCCTGGGCATTACCGCGCACCGCCTGAAGGCGCTGGGCCTGGTCGACAAGATCGTCAGCGAGCCGGTCGGCGGCGCGCACCGCGACACCAAGCAGATGTGCGCCAACCTCAAGCGCGCGCTCAACGACGCGCTGCGTCAGGTCGGCGACCTCAAGGCCAAGGAGCTGCTGGACCAGCGCTACGAGCGTCTGCGCGCCTACGGCCGCTTCACCGACACCAAGGCCTGATCCGCCCCCTGCGATCCGCCCCCTGCGATCCGCCTTCGATCTCCTCGAGCCCGGTCCGGTCGCGGTCGCCTGCAGTGGCGGGCGCGACTCGATGGCGCTGCTGCACGCCACCTGGCGGGCAGCGCGTGATCTGGCCGGGCAGGGCGCCCCGGTCCTGCCGGTGCATGCGCTGCATGTTCACCACGGCCTGAGCCGCTTCGCCGACGACTGGCGCGACCACTGCGCGCGCCAGTGCGAGCGCTGGCGTGCCGAAGGCGCCGACCTGCATTTCCATGTCCGCCATCTCGGGCTGCGGCCGCAGGCCGGCGAGAGCCTGGAGGCGCTGGCGCGCGAGGGCCGCTACCGCGCGCTGGCCGGCATGGCGCGCGAGGCCGGCTGCCGCGTCGTGCTGCTGGCCCACCACCGCGACGATCAGGCCGAGACCTTCCTGCTGCAGGCGCTGCGCGGCGCCGGTGCGGCCGGCCTGGCGGCGATGCCGCGCGCGATCGAGCGCGACGGTCTGCGCTGGCTGCGGCCCTGGCTGGCGCGGCCGCGCGCCGAGATCGAGGCCTATGTCGCCGCGCACCGCATCCCGCATGTCGACGACGACAGCAATGCCGACCCGCGCCACGCCCGCAACCGGCTGCGGCTGCAGGTGATGCCGTCCTTGCGCGAGGCCTTCCCGCAGGCGCCGCTGGCGCTGGCCGATGCGGCCGCGCGGGCGCAGGACGCGGCCGAGTGCCTGGAGGCGCTGGCCGCTCTCGATCTCGAGGCGGTGCAGGCGCCGGATGGCCCGGCGCTGCAGGCTGCTGCGCTGGCGGCCCTGTCGCCCGCGCGCCGGCGCAATCTGCTGCGCCACTGGCTGACGGGGCAGGGGCTGGCGGTGCGCGCGTCGCTGCTCGGGCGTCTGGCCGAGGAACTGCCGCTGGCCGGTTCGGGCGCGGCCTGGCCGCTGGACGCGGGCCGCCTGCTGCGGCTGCACCGTGGCCGGCTCGCTCCCGACATGTGCGGCGAGTCGAGTCCGGAGGTCCGGTCCGGCATGCCGCCGGACGAGATCGCGCTGGCGCCGTGGCTGCCGCCCGGGCTGTCCGCAGGACAGGCGCTGACGCTGGCGCTGCCGGGCTGGTCCGGCCGCCTGCATCTCGAGCCGGTGGGCGCGGGCGGCCTGGCGTGGGCGGAGCTGGCCGTGCTGGTGGCGCGGCCGCGCCGGGGCGGCGAGCAGTTCCAGAGCCATGCGGCGGGTGTGCCGCGTGCGCTGAAGAAGCAGTTCCAGGCCGCCGGCGTGCCGGCCTGGCTGCGCGATGCGCCGCTGCTGTGGCGCGGCGAGCGGCTGGTCTGCGTGCCGGCGCTGGGGGTCGATGCCCGCGAGCAGGCGCCGCCGGGCGAGGCCCAGTGGCGGCCGCGCTGGGCCGGATGACGCCCTGATGTAACGGTCTCGGGAAATTCCGATCGGAAAGCCGTTAAAATCGACGGTTTTCCGCCACGGGCGGCCTGCCGACGAGGCAGAAGTCCCGAGGTGGCTGTCCTGCCACTCCACTGCGACTCGCCGTTTCCCGCGCGAGCCACACACTCATGGCTTTGATCGTTCACAAGTACGGCGGCACGTCGATGGGCTCGACCGAGCGCATCCGCAACGTCGCCAAGCGCGTGGCCAAGTGGGCCCGCGCCGGCCACCAGATGGTGGTCGTTCCGTCGGCGATGAGCGGCGAGACCAATCGCCTGCTCGGCCTGGCCAAGGATGTCTCGCCTGCCGTCCAGACGCCCTCCGTCACCCGCGAGCTCGACATGATCGCCTGCACCGGCGAGCAGGTCTCGGTGGGCCTGCTGTCGCTGGCGCTGCAGGCCGAAGGCATGGAGGCCGTCAGCTACTCCGGCTGGCAGGTGCCCATCCGCACCGACTCGTCCTACACCAAGGCCCGCATCCAGAGCATCGACGACGCCCGCGTGCGCGCCGATCTGGCCGCCGGCCGCGTGGTCGTCATCACCGGCTTCCAGGGCGTCGACGAGGACATGAACATCACGACCCTGGGTCGTGGCGGTTCGGACACCTCGGCCGTCGCGGTCGCCGCGGCGATGAAGGCCGACGAGTGCCTGATCTACACCGACGTCGACGGCGTCTACACCACCGACCCGCGCGTCGTGCCGGAGGCCAAGCGCCTGAACACCGTCTCCTTCGAGGAGATGCTGGAGATGGCGTCGCTGGGCTCCAAGGTGCTGCAGATCCGGTCGGTCGAGTTTGCCGGCAAGTACCGCGTGCCGCTGCGCGTGCTCTCGAGCTTCACCCCGTGGGACATCGCCATCGAGGAAGAAGCCAAGTCGGGCACGCTGATCACTTTCGAGGAAGACGAGAAGATGGAACAAGCCGTTGTGTCGGGCATCGCGTTCAACCGCGACGAAGCCAAGCTGACCGTGATGGGCGTGCCGGACCGTCCGGGCATCGCCTATGGCATCCTGGGCAAGGTCGCCGAGGCCAACATCGATGTGGACGTGATCCTGCAGAACGTCTCGCATGACGGCAAGACCGACTTCTCGTTCACCGTCCACCGCAACGACTACCAGCGCACGCTGGACCTGCTGAAGTCGCAGGTCGTGCCCGAGATGGGCGCCGAGGCGGTCATCGGCGACACCAAGATCTGCAAGGTCTCGATCGTCGGCATCGGCATGCGCTCGCACGCCGGCGTGGCCTCGACGATGTTCCGCGCGCTCAGCGACGAGGGCATCAACATCCAGATGATCACCACCAGCGAGATCAAGACCTCCGTCGTCATCGACGAGAAGTACATGGAGCTGGCGGTGCGCGCGCTGCACAAGGCCTTCGGCCTGGACGCCGCCTGATGAAAATGCGCGGTCAGGCCTGAAGGGGCTTTACAGCCGGGCCTGGATCGCGCCATAATCGAATTCTTCGCCGGAGACGTGACCGAGAGGCCGAAGGTGCTCCCCTGCTAAGGGAGTATGCGCGCAAAAACGTGCATCGAGGGTTCGAATCCCTCCGTCTCCGCCAAGACATGAACCCCTGACATCGCAAGGTGTCAGGGGTTTCTTGTTTCCAACTGCTCGGAAAGGCGTTCATTTCCGGGTAATCCCCCGTTCACGGGGGATTGATAGTCTCGGCTGGACTGTCTGGTTCCATTGCATGGGGCCCTGTCGAGAATGCCGATGACCCTCAAAGATCCCGCCGCTCCGACGGCCGCGCCCCGGGAGCGCAACCACGAGATCGACCTGCTGCGCGGTCTGGCCTGCGTCTCGGTCGTGCTCTTCCATTTCCTGCATCGCGGCCAGCTCGACGACTGGATCCGCGACCATGCGCCCCGCGCGGTCGACCAGCTGGCCGCCTACGGCTATCTGGGCGTGCACCTGTTCTTCATCATCAGCGGCTACGTGATCCTGATGTCGGCCGAGGGCGGCGGCGCGCGTGCCTTCGTCGCCTCGCGCGTCGCGCGGCTGTATCCGGCCTACTGGGTGGCCGCGGCGCTGACGGCCGGGCTGGCCTGGGCGCTGCAGTCGCCGTCCTTCCAGGTCGGCTGGCGCGAGTTCCTCGTCAACCTGACGATGCTGACCCATCTGGTCTGGCTGCACGGCGAGCCGCCCTATGTCGATGGCGCCTACTGGTCGCTGGCGGTGGAGTTCCAGTTCTACCTGCTGATGCTGGCGGTGCTGCTGGCCGGTGCGCTGGCGCGCATCGAGGGGCTGATGGCGGGCTGGCTGCTGCTGTCGTCGCTCGACTTCCTGCGGCCGATGTACCTGCCGGAGCTGCTGCTGGCGCTGAAGTGGGCGCCGCTGTTCTGTGCCGGCATGCTGTTCCGGCTGATCCGCCAGCGCGGGCTCGACCGTCGGCGCTACCTGATGCTGTGGTGGTGTCATTTCCTGGTGCTGGCGCGGGCGACGACGCCCGAGGCGATGGGCTGGGGCGGGGGCGGCCGGGAGACCTGGGGCGTGGCGCTGCTGCTGACGCTGTTCTTCCTGGTGTTCTGGCTGATCGCCGCCCGGCGCTGGGCGATGCGGGCCTCGCCGCTGACCGTCTGGGCCGGGCTGCTGACCTATCCGGTGTACCTGCTGCACCAGAACATCGGCTACATGCTGCTCGAGCAGCTGCGTCCGCTCTGGCCTTCGTTCGCCGGCCGGCTGGCGCTGGTGCTGGCGCTGGTGACGCTGCTCGCGGTGCTGGTGCAGCGCGGCGTGGAGCGGCCGCTGGGCGCGTGGCTGCGGCGTCGCCTGTCGCCGCCGCGGGCGCTGCCCGCCCGTGCGCAGGCCCCGGGCGTGGCGCTGGGTCAGCCTCAGCCTTCGCGCTGAACGAAGGCTGGATCGTCGATTGCCGACCGTGAGCGGGGTCGGCCTGGGGCAAGATCACGCCCCATGCGCTTCGATCTGGTCACGCTCAACCTGGTGCTTGCCATCGCGGAGACGCGCAGCATCACGCGCGGGGCCGAGCGCGAGCATCTGGCGCTGGCGGCCGCGAGCAAGCGGCTGAGCGATCTGGAGACGCGCCTGGGCGTGCAGCTGTTCGAGCGGCGTGCGCGCGGCGTCGAGCCGACCGCCGCCGGGCTGGCGCTGATCCGCCACATCCGCAGCCTGCACGCCTCGCTGCACGCGATGGAGGAGGAGGTCGCCGAGTTCTCGCGCGGCATCCGCGGCCATCTGCGCGTCGTTGCCAACGCCTCGGCGATCGCCGAATGCCTGCCGCCGGACCTGGCGGCCTTCTCGCGCGCGCATCCCGAGATCCGCATCAGCCTGGAGGACCAGACCAGCGCGGAGCTGCAGCGCTCGGTCGCGGAAGGCGCCGCCGATGTCGGCATCTTCGTGCCGCCGCTGCTGGAGCCGGCGCGGCTGCAGACCTGGCCCTACCGCGACGGCACGCTGGTGCTGATCACGCCGGCCGGCCACGCGCTGGGCCGGCAGGCCGCGGTGCGCTTCGCCGACCTGCTCGAGCATGACTTCATCGGCCAGCACACGGGTGCGGCGCTGCAGCAGATGCTGCTGGCGCAGGCCACCGAGCTGGGCCGCCCCTTGCGGGCGCGCATGCAGGTGCGCGGCTTCGACGCGATCGCGCAGCTGGTCGAGGCCGGGCTGGGCATCGCGCTGATGCCCTCGGCGGTCGCGCAGCGCCTGGCGCGCCTGTTCCGGCTCGAGATCGTCGCGCTGGACGAGCCCTGGGCGCGGCGCGACTACCTGGTCGGCGTGCGCGCGCAGGACGTGCCGCCGGCGGTCGTGCGCCGCTTCGTCGAATTCCTCTGCCCGGATGCCTTCGCGGCCCCGGGCCCGCCGCCGCCCGTTTCGCCTGTTTCCTTTCCCTCCCACCCCGCCGAGACCCCGTCATGACCGGACGCACCCTCTACGACAAGCTCTGGGACGAACATGTCGTCCACACCGAGGAAGATGGCACCGCCATCCTCTACATCGACCGCCATCTGGTCCACGAGGTGACCAGCCCGCAGGCCTTCGAGGGCCTGCGCCTGGCCGGGCGCAAGCTGTGGCGGGTGAGCTCGGTGGTGGCGACCGCCGACCACAACACGCCCACCACCGGCTGGGAGCTGGGCTACGACGGCATCTCCGACCCGATCAGCAAGCAGCAGATCGTCACGCTGGACGCCAACATCAAGGAATTCGGCGCCGCCGCCTACTTCCCCTTCATGGACAAGCGCCAAGGCATCGTGCACGTCATGGGCCCGGAGGAGGGCGCCACGCTGCCCGGCATGACGGTGGTCTGCGGCGACAGCCACACCTCCACGCACGGCGCCTTCGGCGCGCTGGCGCACGGCATCGGCACCTCCGAGGTCGAGCACGTCATGGCCACGCAGACGCTGCTGGCCAAGAAGGCGAAGAACATGCTGGTGAAGGTCGACGGCGCGGTCGCGCCCGGCATCACCGCCAAGGACATCGTGCTGGCCATCATCGGCCGCATCGGCACGGCCGGCGGCACCGGCTACACCATCGAGTTCGGCGGCTCGGCCATCAGCGCGCTGAGCGTCGAGGGCCGCATGACGGTCTGCAACATGGCGATCGAGGCGGGCGCGCGCGCCGGTCTGGTGGCCGTGGACGACAAGACCATCGAGTACGTCAAGGGCCGCCCCTTCGCGCCGACCGGGCCGGAATGGGATCTGGCCGTGTCGCACTGGCGCACGCTGCATTCGGACGAGGGCGCCGTGTTCGACACCGTGGTCGAGCTCGACGCCGCGCAGATCGTGCCGCAGGTCACCTGGGGCACCAGCCCGGAAATGGTCACCGGCGTCGACGCGCGCGTGCCCGACCCCGAGAAGGAGCGCGATCCGGTCAAGCGCGACGCGATGGAGCGCGCGCTGAAGTACATGGCGCTCGAGCCCAACAAGGCGATGTCGGACATCCACGTCGACCAGGTCTTCATCGGCTCGTGCACCAACAGCCGCATCGAGGACATGCGCGAGGCCGCGGCCGTCGTGCGCCGCCTGAACAAGCGCGTGGCCGCCAACGTCAAGCGCGCGCTGGTCGTGCCGGGCTCGGGCCTGGTCAAGGCGCAGGCCGAGGCCGAAGGTCTCGACCAGGTCTTCAAGGCCGCCGGCTTCGAGTGGCGCGAGCCGGGCTGCTCGATGTGCCTGGCGATGAACGCCGATCGCCTCGAGCCGGGCGAGCGCTGCGCCTCGACCAGCAACCGCAACTTCGAGGGCCGGCAGGGCGCCGGGGGCCGCACCCACCTCGTCAGCCCGGCGATGGCCGCCGCGGCCGCGCTGGAAGGCCGCTTCGTCGACATCCGCTCGATCGCTTGAGCCTGAACAGGAAGAAGACAGGAAGAATCCCATGCAAGCCTTCACCGTTCACCAGGGCCTGGTGGCCCCGATGGATCGCGACAACGTCGACACCGACGCGATCATCCCGAAGCAGTTCCTGAAGTCGATCCAGCGCAGCGGCTTCGGCCCGAACCTGTTCGACGAGTGGCGCTACCTGGATCAACCCGGCCAGCCCGGCGTGCCCGAATCGGCCCGCCAGCCCAACCCCGACTTCGTGCTGAACCAGTCGCGCTACAAGGGCGCCTCGGTGCTGCTGGCGCGCAAGAACTTCGGCTGCGGCTCCAGCCGCGAGCACGCGCCGTGGGCGCTGGAGCAGTTCGGCTTCCGCGCCATCATCGCGCCGAGCTTCGCCGACATCTTCTTCAGCAACTGCTTCAAGAACGGCCTGCTGCCCATTCAGCTGCCCGAGGCGACCGTGGCCAGGCTCTTCGACGAGGTCTTCGCCTTCCCCGGCTACCAGCTGACCGTCGACCTGCCGCGCCAGGTCGTCGTCAAGCCGGACGGCACCGAGATCGCCTTCGACGTGCAGCCCTTCCGCAAGTACTGCCTGGTCAACGGCTTCGACGACATCGGCCTGACGCTGCGCCAGAAGGACAAGATCCAGGCCTTCGAGGCCGAGCGTCTGGCCCGCATGCCCTGGCTGGCGCACCGCCAGGTCGGCTGAGCCGCCGTCGCCCCGTTCCTGTCTTTCCCGTCTTTCCGAGATCCACCATGACCCACAAGATCGCAGTCCTGCCCGGTGACGGCATCGGCACCGAGATCGTCGCCGAGGCCGTCAAGGTCCTGAACGTGCTCGAGCTGCCGCTCGAGATGGAAACCGCCCCGGTCGGCGGCGCCGCCTATGAAGTGGCCGGCCACCCGCTGCCCGAGTCGACGCTGAAGCTGGCCCAGGATTCCGACGCCATCCTGTTCGGTGCCGTCGGCGACTGGAAGTACGACACGCTCGAGCGCCGTCTGCGTCCCGAGCAGGCCATCCTTGGCCTGCGCAAGGCGCTGGGCCTCTTTGCCAACTTCCGCCCGGCCATCTGCTACGAGCAGCTCGTCGGCGCCTCGAGCCTGAAGCCCGAGCTGATCGCGGGCCTGGACATCCTGATCATCCGCGAGCTGACCGGCGACATCTACTTCGGCCAGCCGCGCGGCCGCCGCGTCGCCACCGACGGCCACTTCCCCGGTGCCGAGGAAGCCTTCGACACGATGCGCTACAGCCGCCCGGAGATCGAGCGCATCGCCCACGTCGCCTTCCAGGCCGCGCGCAAGCGCTCGAAGAAGGTCACCTCGGTCGACAAGGCCAACGTGCTGGAGACCTTCCAGTTCTGGAAGGATGTCGTGACCGAGGTGCATCAGCAGTATCCGGACGTCGAGCTCGAGCACATGTACGTCGACAACGCCGCGATGCAGCTGGTCAAGGCGCCGAAGAAGTTCGACGTGCTCTTCACCGGCAACATGTTCGGCGACATCCTGTCGGACGAGGCGGCGATGCTGACCGGCTCGATCGGCATGCTGCCCTCGGCGTCGCTCAATGCCAACGGTCAGGGCCTGTACGAGCCCAGCCACGGCAGCGCGCCCGACATCGCCGGCAAGGGCGTGGCCAATCCTCTGGCTACAATCCTGTCCGCTGCCATGATGCTTCGTTTCTCCCTCAACCAGCCTGAAGCGGCCGACCGGATCGAGTCGGCCGTGCGTGCCGTCCTGGCCGCGGGGCTTCGCACGCCCGACATCTGGTCGGAGGGAACGACGCGGGTGGGCACGCGCGAGATGGGTGACGCCGTGGTCGCGGCGATCACCGGCAAAGGCATTACCAAGAGCTGACCGCTCCGCCTCGTCTCGCCTGTCCCTCCCTCAACCCCGGCGAAGCGAGCCGGGGAGGGTCGGGACACCACTCGTCAAACGGCGCCAGGAAAGCGCCACGGAAAGGGCAAGAAAATGAAACTCGTCGGATTGGTCGGATGGCGCGGCATGGTCGGCTCCGTCCTGATGGATCGCATGCAGGCCGAGGGCGACTTCGGCCTGATCGAGCCGCTGTTCTTCTCGACCTCGAACGCCGGCGGTGCCGCGCCGTCGATGGCCAGGAACGAGACGAAGCTGCAGGACGCCTTCGACATCGAGGCCCTGAAGCGCTGCGAGATCATCATCACCGCGCAGGGCGGCGACTACACCAGCGAGGTGTTCCCGAAGCTGCGCGCGGCCGGCTGGAACGGCCACTGGATCGACGCGGCGTCCACGCTGCGCATGAAGGACGACGCGGTCATCATCCTCGACCCGGTCAACATGCCGGTGATCAAGGACGCGCTGGCCAAGGGTGGCAGGAACTGGGTCGGCGGCAACTGCACCGTCAGCTGCATGCTGATGGGCGTGGGCGCGCTCTACAAGGCCGGTCTGGTCGAGTGGATGAGCACCCAGACCTACCAGGCCGCATCCGGCGGCGGCGCGCAGCACATGCGTGAGCTGCTGACGCAGTTCGGCACGCTGAACGCCGAGGTCAAGGCCCTGCTCGACGACCCGAAGAGCGCCATCCTCGAGATCGACCGCCAGATCATCGCCAAGCAGCGCTCGCTGAGCGCGACCGAGACGGCCAACTTCGGCGTGCCGCTGGGTGGCTCGCTGATCCCCTGGATCGACAAGGATCTGGGCAACGGCCAGTCGCGCGAAGAGTGGAAGGGCATGGCCGAGACCAACAAGATCCTGGGTCTGGGCGAGGGCTTCGGCTCGGCCGCCATTCCGGTGGACGGCTTCTGCGTGCGCATCGGCGCGATGCGCTGCCACTCGCAGGCCCTGACCTTCAAGCTGAAGAAGGACGTGCCGACCGCGGACATCGAGGCCATGATCGCCGCCGACAACGAGTGGGTGAAGGTCGTTCCGAACACCCGCGAGGCGACCATCAAGGACCTGACCCCGGTGGCCACGACCGGCACGCTGACGATTCCCGTGGGCCGCATCCGCAAGCTGGCGATGGGCCCCGAGTACGTCGGCGCCTTCACGATCGGCGACCAGCTGCTGTGGGGCGCCGCCGAGCCGCTGCGCCGCATGCTGCGCATCCTGCTCGACGCCTGATCAGGCCGCGGATCCGGAAATCGTGCGGATGTTCGTTGCCCCCGGGCAACGAGCCTCCGCATCGTCAATTGCACGGCTGACGATCGTGCGAGAAGCTCGGAATGTCAGGCAGTGCATGAGCTTGTCTTTGTATCTGCTTGATGTTATTGTATTTTCGGATATTTGAGCGTTCACTGCTCGTACTGACTGGTGCGAAGGACGGCCTGGAGTCGGGCTTCGCAGCATGGGAGACGCCTTGAAAACCGAGACGAAGCGCACCGGGCGTTTGGCTCTGAAACAGATCGCGGCCGCTGCCGCCATGATGGCCGTCATCGGGACGACGCCGTCGGCCTGGGCGCTGAGCCTGGGACGGCTGAGCGTGCAGTCGGCCCTGGGCGAGACGCTGCGCGCCGAGATCGATGTCACGAGCCTGACGCCGGACGAAGCCGCCAACCTGCGCGTGCGGGTCGCCCCGCCGGATGCCTACCGCATCGCCGGGGTGGACTACAACCCGGTCCTGCCGTCGACGGCCGTGGCGCTGCAGCGCCGTGCCGATGGCACTCCCTTCCTTCGCATCACCAGCGACCGTTCGGTCCAGGAACCCTTCGTCGACGTGATCCTCGAGCTGTCGTGGTCGAGCGGCCGCCTGCTGCGCGAGTACACGCTGCTGTTCGATCCGCCGGCGACGGCCCGTGCTCCGGCCGCGCCATCGACGCCGGCCGCGGCGGCTCCGGCCGCCCAGGCGCCCGCGCCGGCCGCGGCGAGCCGTCCGACGCGCGCCGAAGTGGCCGCGGCGATGGCGGCCGAGGCCGCCTCGCGGGCCGAGGCGCGCCGTCAGGCTGCGCCGGCACCGGCGCCTGCGCCCGAATCCGCCGAGAAGCCGGTGGCGGCCGCCAAGCCGGCCCGCCGTGCGGCACCTGCGCCGGCGCCCGCCGCCGAGCCGTCCTCGGCCGACAGCGCCGGCAGCGGCCAGTACCGCGTCCGGCCGGGCGACACGCTGTCGACCGTGGCCGCGAAGCTGCAGGTCTCCGGCGTCTCGCTCGACCAGATGCTCGTCGGCCTGTACCAGGGCAACGCCCAGGCCTTCGTCGGCAACAACATGAACCGCCTGCGCTCCGGCGCGGTGCTGACGGTGCCCAGCCAGGACAAGCTCGCCGGCATCGACGAGCGTCAGGCGCGCCGCCTGATCCGCGTCCAGAGCGCCAACTTCAACGCCTACCGCCAGCGTCTGGCCGCCGCCGTGCCCGAGCAGGCGCGCGCCTCCGAGCCGACCCGCAAGGGCTCCGGCCAGGTCGATGCGCGCGTGGTCGATGCCGGCAAGCCGACCTCGCCGCAGCCCGACGTGCTGAAGCTCGACAAGGCCCCGGCCAAGCCCGGAGCCACCGCGCCGGACGAAGCCGTGCTGAAGGATCGCGCCGGCAAGGAGGCTGCCAAGCGCAGCGACGAGCTGGCCCGGAACCTGAAGGATCTCAAGGACCTGCAGGCCGCGTCCAGCGCCGCGATGGGTTCCGGCCCGGCCAAGGGCGCCTCGGATGCTTCCGCGGTGACGCTGCCGGCCCGTCCGTCCGACAAGCCGGCCTCGGCCCCGGTCGCGACGGCCGCTTCGGCGGCGGACAAGGCCTCCGAGGCGATCGCCAGGGCGACGACACCGCCTTCGATGGCCTCCGAGCCGCTGATCGCGCCGCCGCCGGCCAGCGCACCGGCACCGGCCGCCTCCGCGCCGGTGGCGATGCCGCCGGCTCCGGCGCCCGCCGCCTCGCGCCCGCCGCTGCCGATGGACCCGACGACGACCGAGGAGCCCTCGCTGCTCGACTCGCTGTCCGAGAACCCGCTGCTGCTGCCGGGCGCCGGCCTGATCCTGGCGATCCTCGCCGGTCTGGGCTACTACCGCCTGCGTGGCCGCAACAAGGACGAGGCCGGCGTGACCTCGTTCCTCGAGAGCCGCATGCAGCCGGACTCGTTCTTCGGCGCCAGCGGCGGCCAGCGCGTCGACACCCGCGATGCCTCCGGCTCGCCGTCGTCGATGAGCTACTCGCTGAGCCAGATCGACGCGATCGGTGACGTCGACCCGGTCGCCGAGGCCGATGTCTACCTGGCCTATGGCCGCGACCTGCAGGCCGAGGAGATCCTGAAGGAGGCGATGCGCGCCAACCCGGAGCGTCTGGCCATCCGCACCAAGCTGCTCGAGGTCTACGCCAAGCGCCGTGACACCAAGGGCTACGAGATGCTCGCCGGCGAGCTCTACGGCCTGACCGGCGGTCAGGGCGAGGACTGGCTGCGTGCCCAGGAGCTCGGCCGCTCGATCGATCCGGAGAACCCGCTGTACGAGCCGGGCGGCCAGCCGGGCCGCGGCCTGACCGGTGCCGGTCCGCTCGAGCCGCTGGGCGCGAGCACGATGCCGCAGTCGGTCGTGCCTTCGCCGACCCGCTTCGAGCAGGGTTCGGTGCCGGACCTGGACCTGGACGCGATCATCTCGGTGCCGCCCGAGTCGCCGGCGCCGGCCCCCGTGTCGAGTCGCCTGGCCGCGGTCGACGAGGTCGATCTCGACATCTCCGTGCCGGCGCCGATGGACGACCTGCCGTCGATGTCGGGCGGCTATGTCAGCGCGGCGGCCGCGCCGTTCGTCGACAGCCGCCAGCCCGACCCGGGTCCGGAGATCGATGCGCACAGCATCGACTTCGAGCTCGGCGACCTGCCCGACATCAGCGAGCCGGTGGTGGCGCTGGCCGACAGCCACGATCTGCCGAAGGTCGACTTCGACGGCCTGTCGCTGGACTTCGACCTGAATCCGACGCAGTCGCCGGCCCAGGACTCGATCGTCGACGAATACCCGGTGCTGCTCGACGGCTCCGAGGACGACGGCGATCCGCTGGCCCGCAAGGTCGACCTCGCCAAGGAGTTCCTCGACTTCGGCGACAAGGAATCGGCCCGCGACATGCTGCAGGACGTCATCGAGAAGACCGACAGCGCCGAGCTGAAGGCCCGCGCGCAGTCGATGCTCGACGGTCTGGCGTGATCGTCCGCTTCCTGTCCGCCTCTCCCGTCCAGGGACCGACGCCTTGCGCATCGCGCTAGGCGTCGCCTACCGTGGCAGCGCCTATCACGGCTGGCAGAGCCAGCCCGGCGGTGCCACGGTCCAGGATCATCTCGAAGCGGCGCTGTCGCAGTTCGCGGCCGCGCCGATCCACACCGTCTGCGCCGGTCGCACCGACACCGGGGTGCACGGCCTGAACCAGGTCGTGCACTTCGACACCGACCGGGTGCGCGAGGCCTTCTCCTGGGTGCGCGGCACCAACCGCTACCTGCCCGCCGACATCGCGGTGCAGTGGTGCCGCACCGTGCCGGACGACTTCCATGCCCGCAACCATGCGCGCGGGCGGCGCTACGCCTACATCCTTCTCGAGTCGCCGATGCGGCCGTCGATCGACGCCGGCTCGGTGGGCTGGTCCTTCCGCCGGCTCGACGGCGAGGCGATGCGCGAGGCTGCGGCGCACCTGATCGGCGAGCACGACTTCTCGGCCTTCCGCTCCTCGGAATGCCAGGCGGCCTCGCCGGTCAAGCTGATGCGCGAGATCGGCGTGCGGCGCTGCGGCGCCTACTGGCGCTTCGACTTCGAGGCGGTGGCCTTCCTGCACCACATGATCCGCAACATCATGGGCTGCATGGTCGCCATCGGCAGCGGCAACCGGCCCAGCGGCTGGATGGCCGAGGTGCTGGCCTCGCGCGACCGCGACTGCGCCGCGCCGACCTTCGCCCCGGACGGGCTGCACTTTCTCGGTCCCCGCTACGATGCCCACCTCGGGCTGCCGATGCGCACCGCCAGCTTCGACAGCCTGCCCGGCGCGGCCGACGACGGGCTGCCGCCGGCCTGAGCGCTGTCCCCGGCCCGTCCCTGTCGCCCCGATCCTGTCGAGATCCGTCGAGAACGCTCCCATGTCCGCCACCCTGTCCCGCGCCGAGCGCACCCGCATCAAGATCTGCGGCCTGACCCGCGAGGCCGACGTCGATGCCGCCGTCGAAGCCGGTGCCGACGCGATCGGCTTCGTGCTGTGGTCGGGCAGCGCCCGCCATGTGACGCTGGCCCGCGCGGCCGAGCTGGCCCGGCGTCTGCCGCCCTTCGTGATGCCGGTCGGGCTGTTCGTCAATGCGGCGCAGGCCGAGATCGATGCGGCCTGCACCGCCATCCCGAACCTGCTGCTGCAGTTCCACGGAGATGAAACTCCCGCGCAGTGCGAGGCCGCCAGCAGCGGCCGGCGCCCCTACATGCGGGCGGCACGCATGAAGCCGGGCTTCGATTTGTTAGACTTTGCACAGTCTTATGCCAGTGCCCAGGCCATTCTGCTCGACGCGCATGTCGAGGGGTATGGCGGAGGCGGAAAGGTCTTCGATTGGTCTCTCGTTCCGTCCGGCGTGCCCCGTCCGGTCGTTTTGTCTGGTGGGTTGAGTCCTGCCAACGTGATCGATGGCGTGCTTCGCGTGCGGCCCTGGGCCGTTGACGTGAGTTCCGGCGTCGAGCTCGGCAAGGGTCTGAAGGACCCCGAGCTGATGCGCCGGTTCTGCGAGGCCGTCCGCGAGGCCGATGCACGCCGTGCCGACGCCGACCGCGGCGAGTGATTCCCGAGATCTTCCTGTCTTCACCGGATTCCCGACCATGTTCCAGTACGACCAGCCCGATGCCCGCGGGCATTTCGGCATCTACGGCGGCAGCTTCGTCGCCGAGACGCTGAGCCACGCCCTCGACGAGCTGCGCCAGGCCTACGACCGCTATCGCGACGACGCCGAGTTCCTGGCCGAGTTCCGCCGCGAGCTCAAGCACTTCGTCGGCCGCCCCAGCCCCGTCTACCACGCCGCGCGCATGAGCCGCGAGATGGGCGGCGCGCAGATCTTCCTCAAGCGCGAGGACCTGAACCACACCGGCGCGCACAAGATCAACAACGTCATCGGCCAGGCGCTGCTGGCCAGGCGCATGGGCAAGCCGCGCGTGATCGCCGAGACCGGCGCCGGCCAGCACGGCGTGGCCACCGCGACGATCTGCGCCCGCTACGGCCTGGAATGCGTCGTCTACATGGGCGCCGAGGACGTCAAGCGCCAGAGCCCGAACGTCTATCGCATGCACCTGCTCGGCGCCAAGGTGGTGCCGGTCGAGTCGGGCAGCAAGACGCTCAAGGACGCGCTGAACGAGGCGATGCGCGACTGGGTGACGAACGTCGAGAACACCTTCTACATCATCGGCACCGTGGCGGGTCCGCACCCGTACCCGGCGATGGTGCGCGACTTCCAGAGCATCATCGGCCAGGAATGTCTGACGCAGATGCCCGAGATGATCGCCGAGCTCGGCGGCGGCGCCGAGCGCCAGCCCGACGCGGTGGTCGCCTGCGTGGGCGGGGGCTCCAACGCCATGGGCATCTTCCATCCCTACATCCCGTTCGAGGGCACGCGCCTGATCGGTGTGGAGGCCGCCGGCGAGGGCATGGACACGAACAAGCACTCGGCCTCGCTGCAGCTGGGCAGGCCCGGCGTGCTGCACGGCAACCGCACCTACATCCTGCAGGACGCCAACGGCCAGATCACCGAGACGCACTCGGTGTCGGCCGGGCTGGACTATCCCGGAGTCGGGCCGGAGCACGCGTACTTGAAGGACATCGGCCGTGCGGAATACGTCGGCATCACCGACAAGGAGGCGCTGGCAGCGTTCCACTACCTCTGCCGCACCGAGGGCATCATCCCGGCGCTGGAGTCGAGCCATGCGGTCGCCTACGCGATGAAGCTGGCGAAGACGATGCGCCCGGACCAGCACATCCTGGTCAACCTCTCCGGCCGTGGCGACAAGGACATCGGCACGGTGGCCGACCTGTCGGGCGCCGAGTTCTACTGCCGCCCGTCGTGCCGCGGCCTGTCCGTCAAGGGGGGCGCGCAATGAGCCGCATCCAGACCACCTTCGCCCGCCTGGCCGCCGAAGGCCGCAAGGCCCTGATCCCTTATGTCACCGCGGGTGACCCGTACGCCGACGTCACGGTCGAGCTGATGCACGCGATGGTCGCCGCCGGCGCCGACGTGATCGAGCTGGGCGTGCCGTTCTCCGACCCGATGGCCGACGGCCCCGTGATCCAGCGCGCCAGCGAGCGTGCGCTGCTCAAGGGCATCTCGACCGCCGACGTGCTGGCGATGGTGCGCACCTTCCGCCAGGACGACGCCACCACGCCGGTCGTGCTGATGGGCTACGCCAACCCGGTCGAGTGCTTTGGGCCCGACCGCTTCGTCGACGACGCGAAGGCCGCCGGCGTCGACGGCGTGCTGATCGTCGACTACCCGCCGCAGGAGTGCGAGGCCTTCGCCGCCCGCCTGCGCGCGGCCGACATGGACGCGATCTTCCTGCTGGCGCCGACCTCGACGGACGCGCGCATGCAGGAGGTCGGCCGCATCGCGACCGGCTATGTCTATTACGTGTCGCTCAAGGGCGTGACCGGTGCCGGTCACCTCGACACCGCGGCGGTGGCGGCGATGGTGCCGCGCATCCGCGCCGCGGTGAACGTGCCGGTCGGCGTCGGCTTCGGCATCCGCGATGCCGCCACGGCGGTGGCGGTCGCGCAGGTGTCCGACGCGGTCGTCATCGGCTCCCGTATCATCCAGCTGATCGAGAACGAGCCGCGCGAGCGGGTGCCGGGCGTCGCCGCCGGCTTCCTGCGCGAGATCCGCGCGGCCCTCGACACGCTGCAACTGCAAGCTTCATCCGCAGGAGAATCCGCATGAGTTGGCTCGACAAGCTGCTGCCCCCGAAGATCCAGCAGACCAAGCCCAGCGAGCGTCGCGCCATCCCCGAAGGCCTCTGGGTCAAGTGCGATGCCTGCGAGACGGTGCTGTACAAGACCGACCTGGAGGGCAACGTCAACGTCTGCCCGAAGTGCGGTCACCACCACCGCATCGGCGCGCGCGAGCGTCTGAACGCCTTCCTGGACGACGAGGGCCGCTACGAGGTCGGCCAGGAGGTCGTGCCGGTCGACGCGCTGAAGTTCAAGGACAGCAAGAAGTACCCGGACCGCATCAAGGAGGCGATGGAGTCCACCGGCGAGACCGATGCGCTCGTCGTGATGGGCGGCTCGGTGATGAGCATGCCGGTGGTGGCCGCGTGCTTCGAGTTCGACTTCATGGGCGGCTCGATGGGCTCGGTGGTCGGCGAGCGCTTCGCGCGCGGCGTCGAGACCGCGATCGAGCAGAAGGTGCCCTTCATCTGCTTCACCGCCACGGGCGGTGCGCGCATGCAGGAAGGCCTGCTGTCGCTGATGCAGATGGCCAAGACCAATGCGGCGCTGACCCGCCTGGCCAAGGCCGGTCTGCCCTACATCAGCGTGCTGACCGACCCGACGATGGGCGGCGTGTCGGCCTCGTTCGCCTTTGTCGGCGACGTGGTCATCGCCGAGCCGAAGGCGCTGATCGGCTTCGCCGGCCCGCGCGTGATCGAGAACACCGTTCGCGAGAAGCTGCCCGAGGGCTTCCAGCGCTCCGAGTTCCTGCTGCAGAAGGGCGCGCTGGACATGATCGTCGACCGCCGCGAGCTGCGCGAGACGATCGCGCGCCTGCTGGCCAAGCTGCAGCGCCAGAGCGCCGACGCGGTGGCCTGACCGGCCCGACACCGCATCCACCGCTGCCGGGGGCGTCGCGAGGCGCCCCTCGGTCGTTTCTGATTCTTGCCTCGTCTCATGAAGACCCTTTCCGACTGGCTCGCGCACTGCGAGCGGCTGCATCCGGCGACGATCGAGCTGGGCCTGGCGCGCGTGCAGCGCGTGCGCGAGCAGCTGGACCTGCGCTTCGACGTGCCGGTGTTCACCGTGGCCGGCACCAACGGCAAGGGGTCGACCTGCGCGATGCTCGAAGCCATCCTGATGCAGGCCGGCTACCGCACCGCGGTCTACGGTTCGCCCCATCTGGTGCGCTTCGAGGAGCGCATGCGCCTGAACGGCGAGGTGGTCGCGCCCGAGCTGCTGCTGCCGCACTTCGAGGCGGTCGAGGCGGCGCGCCTGGCCACCGGGCAGTCGCTGACCTATTTCGAGTTCACCACGCTGGCGATCCTGCGCGCGATGAGCGTGCAGCCGCTCGACGCGGTGATCCTGGAGGTGGGGCTGGGCGGCCGGCTCGACGCGGTCAACATCATCGACGCCGACTGCGCGGTCATCACCAGCATCGATCTCGACCACATGGACTGGCTCGGGCCCGACCGCGAGGCGATCGGCCGCGAGAAGGCCGGCATCATGCGTCCGGGCCGGCCGGTGGTGGTGTCGGATCCGGTGCCGCCGCAGAGCGTGGTCGACCACGCCGAGGCGCTCGGCGCCGACCTCTGGCGCTTCGGCCGCGACTTCAACTACGCCGGCGACCGCCAGCAGTGGGGCTGGAGCGGACGCGGGCGGCGCTGGAACGCGCTGGGCTATCCGGCGCTGCGCGGCGCCAACCAGCTGATCAATGCCGCGGGCGTGCTGGCGGCGCTGGAGGCGATGCGCCCGCGCCTGCCGGTGCCGGCGCAGGCGATCCGCAACGGCCTGGCGCTGGTCGAGCTGCCCGGACGCTTCCAGGTCGTGCCGGGCCAGCCGACGCTGGTGCTCGACGTGGCCCACAACCCGCACGCGGCGGCGGTGCTGGCGCAGAACCTCGACCAGATGGGCTACTTCCCGCGCACCCACGCGGTGCTGGGCGCGATGGCCGACAAGGATCTGGCCGGGCTGGTCGCGCCGCTGCTGCCGCTGGTCGACACCTGGCATCTGTGCGCGCTCGACATCGGCCGCGCGGCCTCGCCCGAGCAGCTGCGCGAGGCGATCGAGGCCGCCGCGGCGCGCCGGCCGGCCGGCTCGGCGCCGCTGCCGCCGATGCGCGTCGTGCTGCACGCCGACCCGGTCAGCGCCCTCGGGGAATCCCTGAAGGGGGCCGACCCCACTGATAGAATCGTCGTCTTCGGATCGTTCCACACCGTCGGTGGCGTGCTGCAGAAGGGACTGCCGCGACTGGGCGCTGCCCATGTCGGACCCGCTGCGGGCATCCCGACCAACGCGGCCTGACGGCTGAACCAGATGGGTCTGTTCTCCTCTCTCAAGCGCAAGTCGTCCGAGCCCGCGGCGCGCCGCCAGCCGCCCCAGGACCCGGCGCAGGTGGAAACGCTGCGGACCCGGGCGCGCCGTCGCCTGATCGGTGCTGCGGTGCTGGTCGGTGCCGCGGTCGTCGGGCTGCCCTACGTCTTCGATGCCACCCCGCGGCCGGTGCAGCCGACGATGCAGGTGCGCATGCCGGGCGAGCCCGAGATCGTCGTCGGGACGACCCCGCCGGCGGCGTCGGCGGTGGCCGGCGCGGCGTCGGGCCATGAGGCTTCCGCGTCGACCGGCTCGTCTGCGGCCTCGTCCGCCGCGACCGCCGCCGCAGGCAAGGGCACGGCCGTCGCGATGGCCGGCGGTGCCGTGCTCGGCGCGGTGGCGGCCGGTGCCGCCGTCAAGGCGGCCGCGCACGACGACGGCATCATCACCGAGTCGAAGGAATCCGAGGCCGAGCGGCTCGCCCGCGAGAAGGCCGCCCAGGCCGCCCGCGACAAGGAGAAGGAGCGCCAGCGCCTGAAGGCCGAAAAGGCCGAGAAGGAACGCGCCGACCGGGAGAAGGCGCGCAAGGAGAAGGCCGCCCGCGAGGCCGAGGCCGAACGCGAGCGCATCCGCCAGGACAAGGAGCGTGCCGAGCGCCTCGACAGGATCGAGAAGGAGAAGGCCCGCAAGGAGAAGGAGCGCCGCGAGCGCGAGAAGGAGAAGGAAAAGGACCGGGAGAAGGATGCGAAGGCCGCGAAGGACGACCGACGCTATGTCGTCCAGGTCGGCTCCTTCTCCGAGGCCCGCACGGTGCGCGAGACGCGCCAGCGCGTCGAGGACCTGGGCCTGAAGTCCTTCGAGCAGCATGTCGAGACCTCGTCCGGTCGCCGTACCCGCGTGCGTCTGGGCCCGTTCGCGACCAAGGAGGAGGCGGCGCGCGCCGCCTCGAAGCTCAAGGCCGCCGGCGTCAGCGCCGCGGTGCTGCCGCTCTGAGGCGCGGCACGGTGGTGCGGTGACGGATGCTGCAGGACCTCGGATGGCTCGACCTGTCGATGCTGGCGGTGCTGCTGCTGTCGGCGCTCGCCGGGCTGCTGCGCGGGCTGGTCAGCGAGCTGATGTCGCTGGCGGGCTGGTTCGTCGCCTGGCTGCTGGCGCAGGCCTGGGGCCTCGACGTGGCGCTGGCGCTGCATCTGGGATCGCCCGACGGGCCGCTGGTGCGGCTGGGCGGGCTGGTGATCTGCTTCGTCGCGACGCTGCTGGTCTGGCGGCTGCTCTCGTGGCTGCTGCAGCAGCTGATCCAGGCCTCGCCGCTGGCGCCGCTGGACCGGCTGCTCGGCGCGCTCTTCGGCCTGCTGCGCGGCGTGCTGGTGCTGTGGGCGCTGGTGATGATGCTGGCGCTGACGCCGCTGGCGCGCCAGGAGGCCTGGCGCGTCTCGACCGGCGTCGGCTGGATCGCGCAGGTCCATGGCTGGATGTCGCCATGGCTGCCCGGAGACTGGGGACCGGCGGCCGCGCCGCCGGCCGCTGAGGATCCCGCGCCGCCGGCCTGAGGTCGGTGCGCTGCCGCGGGATCGCGGCGAGATTCGAATTTCCTCGGGAAGGAAGGCCCGCGCGGCCGACCTTCCCGGACCTGTTTGTTGCTGAAGATGGAGTGAACGATGTGTGGCATCGTCGGGGTGATTTCCAAGTCGCCGGTCAATCAACTGATCTATGACGCGCTGCTGCTGCTGCAGCACCGGGGGCAGGACGCCGCCGGCATCGTGACCGCGATGGGCACGAAGTTCTTCATGCACAAGGCCCGCGGCATGGTGCGCGACGTCTTCCGCACCCGCAACATGCGCGCGCTGCCGGGCACGCTCGGCCTGGGCCAGGTCCGCTATCCGACCGCGGGCAACGCCTACAGCGAGGAGGAGGCTCAGCCCTTCTATGTCAACGCGCCCTTCGGCGTGGTGCTGGTGCACAACGGCAACATCACCAACGCGCATGCGCTGAAGAAGGAGCTGTTCGACATCGACCGCCGCCACATCAACACCGAGAGCGACACCGAGGTGCTGATCAACGTGCTGGCGCACGAGCTCGAGCAGGCCGCGCGCGACCTGCCGCTGACGCACGAGGAGATCTTCAAGGCGGTCGCGGCGGTGCACCGCCGCGTCAAGGGCTCGTATGCGGTGATCGCGCTGATCGCCGGCTACGGCCTGCTGGCCTTCCGCGATCCGTTCGGCATCCGGCCGCTGTGCCTGGGCGCGTCCGAGACCGCCGAGGGCACCGACTGGATGGTCGCCAGCGAGTCGGTCACGCTGGAAGGCACCGGCCACCGCCTGGTGCGCGATGTCGAGCCCGGCGAGGCGGTCTTCATCTCGCTCGACGGCCAGATGCACACCCGCCAGTGCGCCGAGCGCCCGGTGCTCAATCCTTGCGTGTTCGAGTTCGTCTACCTGGCGCGCCCGGATTCGGTCATCGACGGCATCTCGGTCTACCACGCCCGCCTGAACATGGGCGAGACGCTGGCGCAGCGCGTCATCAACATGATGCCGCCCAGCGAGATCGACGTGGTCATCCCGATCCCCGAGTCCAGCCGTCCGGCGGCGATGCAGCTGGCGCAGAAGCTCGGCAAGCCCTACCGCGAGGGCTTCGTGAAGAACCGCTACGTCGGCCGCACCTTCATCATGCCGGGCCAGGGCGTGCGCAAGAAGAGCGTGCGCCAGAAGCTCAATGCCATCGGCATGGAGTTCAAGGGCCGCAACGTGCTGCTGGTCGACGACTCGATCGTGCGCGGCACCACCAGCCGCGAGATCGTGCAGATGGCCCGCGAGGCCGGCGCCAGCAAGGTCTTCATGGCCTCGGCGGCGCCGCCGGTGCGCTTTCCCAACGTCTACGGCATCGACATGCCGACCAAGACCGAGCTGATCGCGCACGGCCGCACGATGGACGAGATCCGCGACTACATCGGCTGCGACGCGCTGATCTACCAGGACGTCGACGCCATGAAGCGCGCGGTGCACGCGCTGCGCCCGGACCTGAAGGGCGTGGAGGCCTCGTGCTTCGACGGCCACTACATCACCGGCGACGTCTCGGCCGAGGACTTCGACGCCATCCAGACCCAGCGCGCCAGCCAGCCGCAGGACGAGGAGGGCGCCGAGCGCACCCGCCTGTCGCTGCAGAGCCCGTCGCAGTGAACCTGTCCGTCGCCTGACCTGGAGAGACCCGCATGACCGAGCCCAAGCGCCTGCCGCGCCTCGAGTTCGCCGACGATGTCCGGCTGGAGACGCTGGCCGTGCGCCAGGGCCTGCCGGCCACGCCGTGGGGCGAGAACTCGGAGGCGCTGTTCCTGACCAGCAGCTTCGTCCATCCTGACGCGGCCACCGCCGCGGCACGCTTCGCGCAGGAGGAGGAAGCCTTCGTTTACAGCCGCTTCACCAACCCGACGACGATGATGATGGAGCGCCGCCTGGCGGCGCTGGAAGGCACCGAGGCCTGCATCGCCACGTCGAGCGGCATGTCGGCCATCATGCTGCTGGTGATGGGCCTGCTGAAGGCGGGCGACCATGTGATCTGCTCGCGCAGCGTGTTCGGCTCGACCATCAAGCTGCTGCAGGGCGAGTTCGGCAAGTTCGGCGTGCAGACCACCTTCGTGTCGCAGACCGATCCCGAGGAGTGGCGCGCGGCGCTGCGCCCCGAGACGAAGCTGCTGTTCGCCGAGACGCCGAGCAACCCGCTCACCGAGGTCTGCGACATCCGCGCGCTGGCCGACATCGCGCACGGCGCGGGCGCGCTCCTGGCGGTGGACAACTGCTTCTGCTCGCCGGCGCTGCAGCAGCCGGCCAGGCTGGGTGCCGACCTGATCATCCATTCGGGCACCAAGTACCTGGACGGCCAGGGCCGCGTCGTCGCCGGCGCGGTCTGCGGGCCGGCGGCGCTGATCGACGGGCCGTTCATGAGCGTGATGCGCTCGGCCGGCATGTGCCTGTCGCCGTTCAACGCCTGGGTGGTGCTCAAGGGCCTGGAGACGCTCTCGATCCGCATGGAGGCGCAGGGCGCCCGCGCGCTGGCGCTGGCCGAGTGGCTGGAGGCGCAGCCGCAGGTCGCCCGGGTCTACTATCCCGGCCTGAAGTCGCACCCGCAGCATGCGCTGGCGATGGCGCAGCAGGGCGGCAACGGCGGCTCGGTGGTCAGCTTCGTCGCCCGCGGCGACACGCCCGAGGCGGCGCGCGCCAACGCCTTCGCGGTCATCGACGCGACCAGGATCTGCTCGATCACCTCGAACCTGGGCGACACCAAGACCACCATCACCCACCCGTCGAGCACCTCGCATGGCCGCCTGACCGAGGCGCAGCGCCTGGCCGCCGGCATCACGCAGGGCATGATCCGCGTGGCCGTCGGCCTGGAGCATGTCGACGACCTGAAGGCCGACCTCGCGCGCGGCCTGGCCCTGATCTGAGTTCCCCATGACCCAAGTCCGCACCCGTTTCGCACCGTCCCCGACCGGCTTCATCCACCTCGGCAACATCCGCTCGGCCCTCTATCCCTGGGCCTGGGCGCGCTCGCAGCAGGGCACGCTGGTGCTGCGCATCGAGGACACCGACGTCGAGCGCTCGTCGCAGGAAGCCGTCGACGTGATCATCGAGAGCATGAAGTGGCTCGGCCTCGACCATGACGAGGGTCCGTTCTACCAGATGCAGCGCATGGACCGCTACAAGGAAGTCCTGGCGCAGCTGGTCGAGCAGGGCTGGGTCTACCCCTGCTACATGAGCACCGAAGCGCTCGACGCGCTGCGCGAGCGCCAGATGGCCAACAAGGAAAAGCCGCGCTACGACGGCACCTGGCGCCCGGAAGAGGGCAAGGTGCTGCCGCCGGTGCCGGAAGGCGTGAAGCCCGTGCTGCGCTTCAAGACGCCCCAGGGCGGCTCGGTGGTGTGGGAGGACAAGGTCAAGGGCCGCATCGAGATCAGCAACGACGAGCTCGACGATCTGGTCATCGCGCGCCCGGACGGCACGCCGACCTACAACTTCTGCGTCGTGGTCGACGACATCGACATGGACATCACCCATGTCATCCGGGGTGACGACCACGTCAACAACACGCCGCGCCAGATCCATGTCTTCCGCGCCCTGGGCAAGGAGCCGCCGGTCTACGCTCACTTGCCGACCGTCCTGAACGAGCAGGGCGAGAAGATGAGCAAGCGCCGCGGCGCCAAGCCGGTGACGCAGTACCGCGACGAGGGCTATCTGGCCGAGGCGGTCGTCAACTACCTGGCCCGCCTGGGCTGGAGCCACGGCGACGACGAGATCTTCAGCCGCGCGCAGCTGGTCGAGTGGTTCAACCTCGACCACCTCGGCCGCAGCGCCAGCCAGTTCGACGAGACCAAGATGCGCTGGGTGAACGCCCAGCACATGAAGCTGTGCGACAACGCGGTGCTGGCCGGCCTGGTGGCCGAGCAGCTCGGCCGGCGCGGCATCACGGCGGTGGCCGACGAGCGTCTGGCGGCGATGTGCGCGCTGTTCAAGGACCGCTGCAGCACCACGGTCGAGCTGGCCGACTGGCTGTCGATCTACTTCGTCGACGTGCAGCCTGCCGAGGCGGATCTGGCCCAGCACCTCAACGAGGTGTCGCGTCCGGCGCTGGTGCAGCTGCGCGACCGGCTGGCCGCGCTCGAGACCTGGGACGCCGCGGCGATCAGCGGCGCCATCAAGGCCGTCATCGGCGAGCTGAAGATCAAGATGCCGCAGCTGGCCATCCCGCTGCGTGTCCTGGTGTGCGGCCGCGCCCAGACGCCGTCGGTCGATGCGGTCCTCGCGCTGTTCGAAAAAAATATTGTGCTGAAACGCTTGCAAAGCGTTTGAGTTCATCACATAATCTCATTCTCGCTTGAACGACGAGACGCCTGACGAAAGACAGCAAGCAATTGAAGTCCGGAGTCGACCAGAAATGGTCCTGAATGGGGGTATAGCTCAGCTGGGAGAGCGCTTGCATGGCATGCAAGAGGTCAGCGGTTCGATCCCGCTTACCTCCACCACAGCAAAGCGTTTCGAGATTCAAGTCGCGAAGGACAAAGACCCCTTCGTCTAGAGGCCTAGGACACGACCCTTTCACGGTTGTAACAGGGGTTCGAATCCCCTAGGGGTCGCCAAGTTTGACGATACTTGGCCTGAGCAATCAGGCGCTAAACGTCACCGACGCGGAGTGGTAGTTCAGTCGGTTAGAATACCGGCCTGTCACGCCGGGGGTCGCGGGTTCGAGTCCCGTCCACTCCGCCAAGTTTTCGTGATATCGATCTGTCCGATGACCCCTTCGTCTAGAGGCCTAGGACACGACCCTTTCACGGTTGTAACAGGGGTTCGAATCCCCTAGGGGTCGCCACTCATGATCCAGCTTCATGAGCGGCGATGCCGGCAGATCGATGCGATGCAGTACAAGTTTCCATGACGCTTGGGGCGCAAGCCTGAAGTCACGGACTGGCGCGGAGTGGTAGTTCAGTTGGTTAGAATACCGGCCTGTCACGCCGGGGGTCGCGGGTTCGAGTCCCGTCCACTCCGCCAAAATTTGGGGGTATAGCTCAGCTGGGAGAGCGCTTGCATGGCATGCAAGAGGTCAGCGGTTCGATCCCGCTTACCTCCACCAAATTTTCTGACCCCTTCGTCTAGAGGCCTAGGACACGACCCTTTCACGGTTGTAACAGGGGTTCGAATCCCCTAGGGGTCGCCAAGTCTGACGTGACTTGGCGAGTCCGCGAAAGCGGATGCAGAGACATCGTCACCACGCGGAGTGGTAGTTCAGTTGGTTAGAATACCGGCCTGTCACGCCGGGGGTCGCGGGTTCGAGTCCCGTCCACTCCGCCACCATTCAGAAGCCTGTTCATGCAAGTGAACAGGCTTTTTCGTTTTTTGTTCCCGCGTGATGCCTTGCGGCTTCTTCAGGGAAAACCAGGGGCGCGGGGATCGCGTGAGGCAGGGCCATGCCTACAATGCCGGGGCTTTCTATCAACTCCGGGCCTGGCCCCGCTATCTCCATGCAAGTCACCGCTTCCGCCTTCAAGGCCTATGACATCCGCGGCATCGTCGGACAGGCGCTCGATGAACAGTTCGCCGAGCATCTCGGTCGTGCCTTCGGCAGCGAGGCCGTCGCGCTCGGCGAGAAGGTGGTCGCGGTCGGCCGCGATGGCCGGGTGTCGGGTCCGACGCTGAGCGCGGCGCTGATGCGCGGTCTGGCCGCCACCGGCCTGGACGTGATCGACCTCGGCGCGGTCACCACGCCGATGCTGTATTACGTCGCGGCCACCCGTGGCGAGATCGGCTGCCGCAGCGGCATCCAGGTCACCGGCAGCCACAACCCGAAGGACTACAACGGCTTCAAGATGGTGCTCGGCGGCGTGGCGATCCATGGCGAGTCGATCCAGCGCCTGCGTCAGCGCATGGAAGCCGAGAACTACACGCTGGCCGCGCAGCCGGGCACGATCGCGGCGCTGGACATCCTGCCCGAATACACCGCCCGCATCCTGGGCGACTGCAGGATCAGCCGGCCGCTGAAGATCGTCGTCGATTCGGGCAACGGCATTCCGGGTGCCTCGGCGCCGGGCATCCTGAAGGCGATGGGCTGCGAGGTCATCGACCTGTACAGCCGCGTCGACGGCGACTTCCCCAACCACCATCCCGATCCGTCCAAGCCGGAGAACCTGGCCGACCTGATCAAGGTGGTGCGCGCGACCGAGGCCGACCTCGGCCTGGCCTTCGACGGCGACGGCGACCGCCTGGGCCTGATCACCGCCGACGGCCAGAACATCTTCCCGGACCGCCAGATCATGCTCTACGCGCAGGACATCCTGTCGCGCAACCCCGGCGCCACCATCATCTACGACGTGAAGTGCTCGCAGCGCCTGCCGCAGGCGATCCGCGAGGCCGGCGGCGTGCCGATGATGTGGAAGACCGGCCACTCGCTGGTCAAGGCCAAGCTGAAGGAGACCGGCGCGCCGATCGCCGGCGAGATGAGCGGCCACATCTTCTTCGGCGAGCGCTGGTACGGCTTCGACGACGCGATGTACACCGCCGCGCGCCTGCTGGAGATCCTGTCGCGCCATGCGGATCCGAGCGCGGTGCTCAACGCGCTGCCGACCAGCTACTCCACGCCGGAGCTCAACGTGCCGGTGCCGGCGGGCAACCAGCATGAGGTCGTGGCGCAACTGGTGGCGCAGGCCGACTTTCCCGGCGCCGAAATCGGTACCATCGACGGTCTGCGCGGCGACTATCTGGACGGCTTCGGCCTGATCCGCGCCTCGAACACCACGCCGGTGCTGGTGCTGCGGTTCGAGGGACACACGCCTGAGGCGCTGGAGCGCATCCAGCATGACTTCATGGCGGCGCTGCGCAAGGTGATGCCCGAGGCGGAGGTGCAGGCCGCGGCGCATTGACGCGTCCTTGCCTGCGCCGCCGAAAGACTGTCGTTGATGGCCCTGCTGCCTGCCGAACCTCGCATCCTGATCGTCAAGCTGTCGTCCCTGGGCGACGTGATCCACGCGATGCCGGTGGTGGCGGACCTGCGTGCGCGTCACCCCGGCGTGCACGTCGACTGGGTGGTGGAGCCCGGTTTCGCGCCGCTGGTGCGCCGGGTGGCGGGCATCGGCGAGGTCATCGAGTGCGCGCAGCGGCGCTGGCGCAAGCGGTGGTGGAGCGCCGAGGTCCGCCGCGAGAAGCAGCAGTTCCGCGAGCGGCTGCGTGCGCAGGCCTACGACGCGGTGGTCGACCTGCAGGGGCTGACCAAGTCGGCGCTGGTCGTGCTGTCGGCGCGGATGGCGCCGGGCGGCCTGCGCTACGCGCTGGGCAACCGCACCGACGGCTCCGGCTGGGAGGCTCCGACCCGCTGGGTGGCCGACCGGCCGATCGAGATCGAGCCGCGCATCCATGTGGTCGACCGCTCGCGCCGTCTCTGCGCCGAGGCCTTCGGCACCGCGATCGACACGCCGCCGCGTTTCGGGCTGCAGGCCGCGACCCGGCCCGATCCGGCGCGGCCGCTGATGGTGCTGGTTCACGGCACCTCGCGCGACGACAAGCTCTGGCCCGAGACGCACTGGATCGACTTCGGCCGGCGCCGGGTCGGGGAGGGCTGGCATCTGGCGCTGCCCCAGGCCGATGCGGTCGAGGCCGCACGGGCCGCGCGCATCGCCGCGGCCATCGGTGACGCGCACTGCACGCTCTGGCCGAAGATGAGCCTGGACGCGATCGTCGACCGCTTCGGTGCCGCGCAGGCGGTGGTCGGCGTCGACAGCGGGCTGTCGCATCTGGCGGTGGCGCTCGACCGGGTGCACCTGCAGCTCTACAACTTCCCGACCTCCTGGCGCACCGGGCCGCAGCCGGCGCACGGCCATCACCACCAGCTCAGTGTCGAGAGTGCGGCCGCCGGCGAGCCGCCGACGCTGGAGCAGGTCGAGCAGGCCTGGCGGCAGGTGGCGCCGTGAACCCGCCGCGACCGCATCCGGATCTGTCGCTGCGCGAGCGTCTGGCGCTGACGGGCTATGGCCAGCTGATGCGCCTGCTGCTGCCGCTGCTGATGGGGCGGCTGCTGTGGCGCGCGCGCGAGGAGCCGCTGTACGGCGCTGCGCTGGGCGAGCGTCTGGGCCTGGGCAGGACGAGCCGGCCGGGCGCGCTGTGGCTGCATGCGGTCTCGCTGGGCGAGACCCGCGCGGCCGAGCCGCTGGTGCAGGCGCTGCGCCGCGCCCGGCCCGACCTGCGCCTGCTGCTGACGCACGGCACCGCCACCGGCCGCGAGGCCGGCGCCGCGCTGCTGCGCGAGGGCGACGAGCAGCGCTGGCTGCCGCTGGACACGCCCGGTGCGGTGCGCCGCTTTCTGCGCCTTCATCGCCCGGCGCTGGGCGTGCTGATGGAGACCGAGGTCTGGCCGATGCTGCTGCACGAGGCGGCGCAGGCCGGCGTGCCGGTCGCGCTGGCCAATGCGCGGCTGTCGGAAAAGAGCCTGCGCCAGTCGCTGCGCTTCGATGCGCTGCTGCGGCCGGCGGCGCGCTCGTTCTCGGCGGTGCTGGCGCAGACGACCGAGGATGCGCAGCGGCTGAAGCAGGCCGGTGCCACCGGCGTCGAGGTCTGCGGCAACCTGAAGTACGACCTGCAGCCCGCGCCGGAGCTGCTGGCCGCCGGCCTGAGCTGGCGCGCCGGCCTGGGCCGGCCGGTGGTGCTGGCGGCGAGCTGGCGCGAGGGCGAGGACGAGCCGCTGCTGCAGGCCTGGACCCGACGTCTGGCCGCCTGGCCGGCGCAGCAGCCGCGCCCGCTGCTGCTGCTGGTGCCGCGTCACCCGCAGCGCTTCGCCGAGGTGGCCGGCCGGGTCGAGGCGGCCGGGCTGGCGCTGGTCCGGCGCAGCGGCTGGGGCGAGGGCGGGCCGGGTGCGAAGGCCCGCGACGCCGAGGTCTGGCTGGGCGACTCGATGCGCGAGATGCCGTCCTACTACGCCTGCGCCGACGTGGCGCTGCTGGGCGGCAGCTTCGCGCCGCTGGGCGGGCAGAACCTGATCGAGGCGGCGGCCTGCGGCTGCCCGGTGGTGATGGGGCCGCACACCTTCAACTTCGCGCTGCCGGCCGAGCGGGCGCTGGCGGCCGGGGCCGCGCGGCGCGCCGCGGACATGGCCGCGGCGCTGGACCAGGCGCTGGCGCTGGCGGTCGACGGGTCGGGCCATGCGCTGGCGGTGCAGGCCGCACGCGACTTCGCCGCGGCCGACCAGGGCGCGGCGCGGCGCATGGCCCTGCGCCTGGCGGCTTGGCTGCCGGCGCCCGACGGCGCACGCCGTCGGCCGGATGACCGGCTCAGCGCGCCGCGCCGAGCAGCGAGCTGACGGTGTCGATGTCGGTCGGCGCGAGCACGCCGGCCGCCTGGCGCAGCTTCAGGCCGTTGAGCAGCACGTCGTAGCGCGCCTTGGCGAGGTCGCGCTGCGTCGAGTAAAGCTGGGTCTGGGCGTTGAGCACGTCCAGGTTGACGCGCACGCCGACCTTGTAGCCGAGCTTGGTGGCGTCGAGCGCCAGCCGCGACGAGGTCTCGGCCGCCTCCAGCGCCTTGACCTGCGCGGCGCCGGACTGCACGCCGAAGAAGACCTGCCGGGTGACCTGCGCGACCGCGCGGCGCGCCGCCTCCAGGTCGTTGCGGGCCTTTTCCTCCAGCGAGACCGCCTCGCGGACCTGGTTCTGGATCGCCTGGCCGGTGTAGAGCGGCACCTTGACCGTCACGCCGATCGAGTTGCTGGTGGTGGTGCCGGCGCCGCCGCTCGACACCGCGGCCGAGCCGCGGTTGTTCGTCGTCGCGAGCTGGCCCTGCAGGTCGACGGTGGGCAGGTTGCCCGCCTCGGTGCGGCGGGTCTCGAGCCGGGCGATCTCGTAGGCCAGGCGGGCCTTGCGCACGGAGGGGCTGTCCTCGGTCTTCTCGACCCAGGACTCGATGCCCTCGGCCGGCACCGGCAGCGCGGTCGGTGCGCCCAGGCCCTGCGGCTGCACGTTGACGCGGCCGACGAGCTGGTCGAGCGCCAGCCGCTTCGTGCGCAGGTCGTTGTCGGCGGCGATCTCCTGCGCGGTGGCCAGGTCGAAGCGCGCCTGGGCTTCGCGGGTGTCGGTGATCGTCGCGGTGCCGACCTCGAAGTTGCGCTTGGCCGAGGCGAGCTGCTCGCTGATCGCCGTCTTCGATGCGCGCGCGGTGGTCAGCGCATCCTGCGCGACCAGCACGTCGAAGTAGGCCTGCGCGACCCGGATCGACAGATCCTGCTCGGCGCTGGCCAGATCGGCCTCGGCGATGTCGAGCGCCTTGCGCGCCTTGTCGATCGTCAGGCTGTTCTGGCGGTTGTACAGCGGCTGCGACGCCACCAGACCGAGCGAGGCGGCCGTGTTCGCGCGTGAACCGTACAGCGGCGTGTCCGAGGCCGAGCGGGTGTAGCCGCCCTGCAGGCCGACGTTGGGGCGCTGCAGCGCCTCGGCCTGCGCGCTCTTGTAGCGCGTCGACTCGGCGCTGGCGCGCGCGGCCAGGTAGGTCGCGTCATAGCCCCGGGCCAGCTCGACCACCTCCTTCAGGCTCTCGGCGCCGGCCGGCAGGGCCAGCGCGGCCAGCAGCAGCGAGGCCGCCAGCGGCAGGGCGCGCCGGACCGGCGCGGGCATGAAGGGTCGGGTCGTCGGCAGGGGCATGGTCATCCTCGCTCGGGAAACGGTTGCATCAGTACAGCGGCACGGCGGGATCGACCTGGCGCGACCAGGCATCGATCCCCCCCGTGATGTTATACGTATGGGGGTATCCTTGCCGTTCGAGGAACAGCGCGACCTGCAGGCTGCGCATGCCGTGGTGGCACAGCGCGAGCACCGGCTGGTCCGGATCGATCTCGGCCAGCCGGCCCGGGATCTGCTGCATCGGAATGCTCAGCAGCCGGGCGCCGGGCAGCGACAGCGAGGCGGTCGCGATCTCCCAGGGCTCGCGCACGTCGAGCAGCTGGGGCGTGTGCCCCGCGGCGGCAAGGGTCTGCACCTGTTCGGCCAGACGGGTCACGGCAAGCGGCTGCATCGGGGGCGAAGCTCCGGGAGTCGAGGGCAGGAATCAGAACGAGAAGGTGCTCGGACGCGAGAAGCCTTCCAGGCGCGGCACGATGGTGTCGAACAGCACCTCGGTGCGGAATTCGCGCTCGCTGACGCGGCGCACGCGCAGCGCGCGCATCACCGGCTCCGAGCCGACGATGGCCACCAGGCGGCCGCCGACCTTGAGCTGCTGCAGCAGCGCCTCGGGCACCTCGGCCACCGAGCCCGACAGCACGATCGCGTCCCAGGGACCGCGGCCGGCATCGCCGTTCGAGCCGTCGCCCTGGCGGACCTCGACGTTCATGATCGCGGCATGGCGCAGGTTCTCGCGGGCCAGCGAGGCCAGCTCGGCGCGCTTCTCGTAGGAGACGACCTGCTGCGCCTTGTGCGCCATCAGCGCGGCCATGAAGCCCGAGCCGGTGCCGATCTCCAGAACCTTCTCGTGGCGCTGCAGGCCGAGTTCCTGCAGCAGGCGGGCCTCGACGCGCGGCGCGAGCATGACCTGGCCGCCGGGCAGCGGCACTTCCAGGTCCATGAAGGCGACGGCGCGGTGCGCGGCCGGCACGAAGTCCTCGCGCCTGACGACGGCCAGCAGCGACAGGATGGACGGGTCGAGCACGTCCCACGGACGGATCTGCTGCTCGATCATGTTGAAACGGGCCTGTTCGACATTCATCTTGGATTCCTCGCGAGAAAGAGCATGCGCAACAAAACCCGACATTCTAGGAGGCCGGTGTGGCCATGGCCGACGCTTCGTGCCCGAACGTGGTCTGTCCAACACGCCCGCGGCCCCGTCAGGGCTGCGGATGTGCCGCCAGCCCGCGCAGCACCAGGTCGATGTGCGCACGGATGAAGTCCTGCGGCTCCATGCTCATGCCCGGGCAGTCGCAGGCCCCGAGAGAATGGCGGTGAACGCACAGCATGACCAGGGGCAGCACGATCGAATGCACGACGCAATGCACGTCCACCGGCCTGAACTCCCCCGAATCGATGCCCCGCTGGATCATGCTGCCGATCAGCTGCGAGCCCGGCAGCGCGACCTCGTCCGTCCACAGCGCGCCGATCTCGGGAAAGTTGCGCACCTCGCTGACGACCAGCTTGAACACGCCCGAGGCGTCGCTCTCGAGCGTCTGCGTCCACCAGTCGACCAGCAGCGTGCGCATCAGCTCGGTGGCGCTGCCCTCGTGCGCGGCCGCGCGTGCCATGCCGTCGGCGATGCGGGTGGACACGCGCTGCGAGATGACCTCGCGGAGCAGGTCTTCCTTGCTGGTGTAATAGAGGTAGAGCGTGCCCTTGGAGACGCCGGCCAGCCGGGCGATGTCCTCGGTCTTGGTCGCGGCGAAGCCCTTCTCGACGAAGAGCTGCAGCGCGGCGTCGAGCAGCTCGCTGGGCCGTTCGGCCTTGCGGCGCTGGTGCGACGATCCCGCCGGGGTCGGAGCATCGGGCGTGGTGGCGGTCAAGGCTGGCTTCCGGGACATCTTTAATGACTAACTGGTCAGTAATATAGTGACCCCGCGGGGGCGGGTCAACCGATCCGCGCCCGCATCGGCCCCGCGAGGGCAGGACGGATGCACAGGACATGACGGGAATCAAGACGACGGTGCCGATGGCTGCAGGTGTGCCGGGCCGCGGGCTGCAGCGGCGGCGGGTGCTGGCCGGGCTGGTGGCGGCGGGCCTGGGCGGCTGCGCCTCGGTGGTGCCGCGCGAGTTCACCACCAGCGAGCGCGAGCTGCAGGCGGCGCTGTCGGCGCGCTTTCCGCTGCAGCAGAAGGTGCTGGAGGTGTTCGAGGTGCAGGTGACGACGCCGCGGGTGCTGCTGCAGCCGGCCGCCGGCCGGCTGATGCTCGGCTTCGACCTGGGCCTGCGCGAGACGGTGCTGAGCCGGCGCGATTTCCGCGGCAGCATCATGTTCAGCAGCGCGCTGCGCTACGAGCCTTCGGACGGCACGATCCGGCTCGACCGGGTGCGCCGCGAGAACCTGGCCATCGACGGCCTGCCGGCGATGCTGGCCTCGGGACTGAACCGCTGGGGCGGCTGGCTGGCCGAGACCTGGCTGGAGAACATGGAGATCCACCGCATCGACCGGCTGGCGCTCGACCTGGCGGCCAAGGCCGGACTGCAGCCCGGACCGATCGAGGTCCGCTCGTCGGGGGTGACGCTGAAGCTGGTGCCGCTGCCGGCGTCCGGCAACATGGCACCGGCGCGTTCCTGAGCTGTCATCCGTCAAGGGTCGGGAAACGTTGAGCAGCGCATGCAAGCTGAAGCGGCCGAGAGGGCCGTCCCTGCGATGACAACTGCGATTTCCTGCGACCGGCGCGTGCTGCGCGTCGCGCTGCCGCTGCTGGCGGCCGCCACCCTGGCGGGCTGCGTGGTGGTTCCGGTGCCCGGCCCGGGGCCGGGTCGCCATCATGGCTACGGGCGCGACGTGGTGGTCGTGCCGCCGGCGCCTGCGCCGGTCCCTCAGGTCATCGTCGTGCCGGAGGACGATCGCCGCTGGCGTGGCCGCGGCGACCGCCGCGGCGGCCGCTGGCGCGAGGACTGATCCGGTCGCGAAGGCCGCCCGAGGCGGCCGGGCGATCAGCGCGGGCCGTGACCGCGGCCGCGCGGGGCCGGGCGGCCCGCGCCGAAGCCGCCACGCGGGCCGCTGCGGTCGTCGAAACGACGATCGCCACCGTCGAAGCGGCGCTCGCCCTCGAAGCGCGGCGCGCCGTCATGGCGGCGAGCGGCATGGGCGCCACGCGGGCCGTCATGGCGCGGCTCGCCACGGAATTCCGGGCGGCCTTCGCCTCGCGGCGCCTCGAAGCGGGGCGCGTCGAAACGCGGTGCCGAGTCGAAGCGCGGGCCGTCGAAGCCGCCGCGGCGCGGTGCACCGTCCATCGGACGCGCGAAGCCGTAGCCGCCACGGTCGCCGCCGCGGTTGTCCGGACGACCGCCATAGCCGCCGGGGCCGCCATGGCCGCGGTGCGGCGGACGGCCGCCGTCACGGCGCGGGGCACGGCTGAACATTTCCGGCGCCGGGCGCTTCGGCTCCAGACCTTCCAGCGTGCCCACCGGGATCGACTGGGTGGTGAACTGCTGGATGCGGCGGATCATGCCGACGTCGCGGCGCTCGGCCAGCGTGATCGCGCGGCCCGAGCGGCCGGCGCGGCCGGTGCGGCCGATGCGGTGCACGTAGTCCTCGGCCTTCATCGGCAGGCCGAAGTTGATGACGTGGCTGATGGTCGGCACGTCGATGCCGCGCGCGGCGACGTCGGTGGCCACCAGGATGCGCAGCTCGCCGCGGCGCAGCGCCATCAGCGTGCGGTTGCGACGGCCCTGCGGCATGCCGCCGTGCAGCGGCGCGACCGCATGGCCCATCTCGTACAGATGGGCGGCCAGCTCGTCGGCATCGCGCTGGGTGCTGGTGAAGATCACCGCCTGCTGCATCTCGGTGCTGGTCAGCAGGTTCTCGAGCAGGGCCGACTTGTGGTCCAGGTCATCGGCCCACAGCAGCTGCTGCTCGATGTTGGCGTGGCTGTCGGTGTGGTTGGCGACCTCGATGCGCTGGGCATCGTCCTTCAGGATCTGGTCGGCCAGGCGACCGACCTGACCGGCGAAGGTGGCGCTGACCATCACGGTCTGGCGGCCGGCCGGCAGGGCTTCGGCGATGCGCTCGATGTCCTCGATGAAGCCCATGTCGAGCATGCGGTCGGCTTCGTCCAGGATCAGCATCTCGACCTGGCCCAGGATGGCCTTGCCGCTGTCGAGGTGGTCGATCAGGCGGCCCGGGGTGGCGATCAGCAGGTCGATCGGGCCACGCAGCGCGGCCAGCTGGGCGCCGTAGGGCACGCCGCCGACGACGGTGGCGACCTTCAGGTGCGGGATGTGGCTGCCGTAGGTCACCGCGGCCTTGGAGACCTGGATGGCCAGTTCGCGGGTCGGGGCCAGCACCAGCACGCGCGGACCTTGCGGCGGCTGGCCGCGCAGCGGGCGGCGGCTCGCGGCCGGGTTGGCGGCGCGCGCGGCCAGCACGCGCTCGAGCGCCGGCAGCACGAAGGCAGCGGTCTTGCCGCTGCCGGTGTTGGAGCACACGCGCAGATCCGCGCCGGTCATCGCGGCGGGAATGGTCTGCGCCTGCACGTCGGTCGGGTTCTCGTAGCCGGCAGCGGTGACGGCTTGCAGGATGGCCTCGTTCAGGCCCAGGGTCGAAAAACTCATGTGAATACTCTCATCCGGCGCCGCGTCGGGCGCCATTCGGCAGGGGTTTCCGGCTCGCCTCGGGCGAGGTGGAAACACGGGATGGCAGGCCGGCGAAGGCAAAGGCGCGTCATCCGCATGGCGCCTGGCATCGCGGTCGGTACAGGGGATTGGAATCAAGCCTGCCGGGGTCGAATAGCATCGCCGCCGACCGCGCCTGCAGCCCCGCAGTCGCCGATCCCGGAAAAGGATGCGGTCTGCCGGAGGATGAGGGAAAGAGGAAGGTCAGAGGGGATGTGCGAAAGGCTGAACGGTGCTGCCCGTGAAAGCGGCATCAACAGCAGACCGAGATTCTAGCGCATTCCCTGATGGACTGCACGCCTGTCGTCTGATCTCGAGCTGATCCTGAAGCGGAAGAATCCGGCCTGTAACCGCGCGCCGCTAGGATCGTCCGGACGAGAAACCCCGACAGGAAAGGATGGATGGATGACGGACTCGAATCCTGCCGGCGCGTGCCGGCCGCTGCGCCTGGCCCTGATCGCCCATGACGGCCGCAAGGACCGCATGATCGCGCTGGCCCGGGAGTTCTCCCCGCGACTGCGGGGCTGCACGCTGTGCGCGACCGGCACGACCGGCGGGCGGCTGGCCGCCGAGCTCGGTCTGGAGGTGGAGCGGCTGCTCAGCGGCCCGCTCGGCGGCGACCTGCAGATCGGCGCGCGGCTGGCGGTCGGCGAGATCGACGCGGTGGTGTTCCTGCGCGATCCGATGACGCCGCAGCCGCACGAGCCCGACATCAATGCGCTGGTACGCGCCTGCGACGTGCATGACGTGCCGTGCGCGACCAACGTCAGCACCGCGCGGCTGCTGCTCGAGCAGCTGCTGCCGCGCGACTGAACCGTGAACCGGCGCGAGCGGCCGCCGCCCGCGCCTTCGATCAGCCCTGCACCACCTTGTGGTGGGCGGCCGGCACCGGCCAGCCGGCTTCCTTGCCGACGCGCGCGATGGCCTCGTTGGTGGCGAAGTAGACCTGCCAGTAGTGGTCGGTGTGGGTGTAGGGGCGCACCGAGATCACCGCGCCCTCGAGCTTGAAGTCGAGCAGGTCGACCTCGGGCGCCGGGCTCTGCGCGACGTTGGGGATCTGCGCGACGGCCGCCTTCAGGCGCGCGATCGCGTCCAGCGGATCGACGCCCTGCGCCAGCTGCGCGGTGCGCTCGACGCGGCGCACCGGCAGTGCCGAGTAGTTCTGCACCGTGTCGCCGAAGACCTTGCCGTTGCCGACGATGGTCATGACGTTGTCCGGCGTGATGACCGTGGTGCCGAACAGGCCGAGCTCGTGCACCGTGCCGGTCACGCCGCCGATCGAGACGAAGTCGCCGACCTTGAACGGGCGCAGCACCAGCATGAAGGCGCCGGCGGCGAAGTTGCCCAGCATGCCGCTCCAGGCCGCGCCGATGGCCACGCCCGCGCCGGCCAGCATCGCCGCGAACGAGGTCGTCTGGATGCCGAAGTAGCCCAGGATGCCGAGCACCAGGGTGATGTTCAGCGCGATGGTGATGATCGAGCCGAGGTACTTGGTCAGCGTCGGATCGATCGAGTTGCGGTTCATGCCCGCCTGGATCAGGTGGACCACCTTGGAGATCAGCCAGCGGCCGACGATCCAGAAGATCAGCGCGGCGCCGATCTTCATCAGCAGGTCGATCGCGGTGGTGCCCAGGAACGTCTGGATCGTTTCGATGTTCATCAGAAATCCTCCTCGAATGTGCAATATTGCACACGTGGACTGTGACGGATTTCCGGTCTGGATTCCACCTTCCTTCGGCTAGGACGCGGCGCTGTCGCTTTCTCGCAGCAGCTCCGCCAGGCGTGCGCCCGAGACGTCGCGTGCCGCGCCGAAGCCGGCGATCTGGCGTGCGGCCTGCACCCGCAGCCGCATCACGGTGAAGTCCGGCAGGCTGGCGAGCATCTCCCCGGCCGGGTGCCGGGCGACGTACAGCGCCAGCGCGTCCCGCGCCTCGGCGCTGCCCGGCTCGGACGGCCGGGCCTCGAGCCGCAGCGTCGCGCGCGGCAGCGCATGCACGCTGTCGGCCTCGTCCTCGCCGGCACAGACCAGCGCGCTGGCCCGCGGGCGGGCCAGCAGCTGCCGGGTGTGCGCGGCCAGGGCGCTGACGAGAATGATCAGGTCCGGCCCGGCCGGATCGAGCGCGTAGGGCGTCATCGACACCGCCGGCTCGCCCGCCTCGTCGAGCGTGCCCAGCGCGAGGGTGCGCCGGGTGTGCAGCAGGTCGACGAGCAGCCGGTCCATTCGGCTCGGTGCGAGCCGCGACGGGGTGTCTTCCGGGGAGGGATTCATCGTGATTTCTCCTGCATTCTTGCGGGGGGAAGGGTGAATATGGACATTTCGTTCATTTCCGTACCGCTTCACCATGGCGGGGCCGCGCAATCAGCCGCGCGGTCTGGAAAAGACGCGACAGACCCGCAAGGCCAGGGGGCCGAAAGGGCACGCGAGGGAGTCTGTCCATGATCAACGATATCGCCACGCTGCTGCTGGCGCTGCTGCTGTGCCATGCATTGCTGCTGACGCATCTGCTGTCCGTGCGGCGCACGGTGCTGGGTCGGCGGCCCGAGATCCGCCTGCTGCTGCTGGCCTCGCTGGCGATGAGCTGCGGCGATCTGCTGATGATGCTGCGCGGACAGCTGCCCGGGCCGTTCTGGCTGGTGCTGTCGAACAGCGTGATCGCTGCCGGGGCGAGGCTGATGAGCGTCTCGGCACGCTGCCTGCTGGTGGGAAGAGGTCTCTGCCGGATCGATCTGACGTGCTGGCTGGCCGGAAGCGTCGGGATGATGGTCCTGGTTGCCCTGAAGCTGCCTTATTCCTGGATCGTCTCCTGGGTGAGTCTCTGGCTGACGCTGTTGCTGCTGCCGGCGCTGCTGCTGCTGATGCACCACGGTCGCAGGAGCGAGCGGGCGCTGCGCATGGTGCTGGGCGGGTGCGTGATCTGCCTGTTGAGCACGCTGACGCGGGCGGTCGAGCCCCATCTGGCGGCGCAGGAGCCGGTGTCGCTGCTGCAGCCGGCCAGTCCTCTGAGCGGCTGGCTGTTCCTGGCGATGACCTTCGGCGCTTTCTCGATCCAGTTCGGCCTGCTGATGGCCAGCTTCGAGCGCAGTGCGGCGCAGCTCGAGCAGATGGCCACGACCGACGGCCTGACCGGCTGCCTGAACCGCGGTGCCACCCGCGCGCTGGTCGGACACGAGATCGAGCGCAGCCGGCGCGAGCAGCGACCGCTGGCGCTGGTGCTGCTCGATCTCGACCACTTCAAGCGCATCAACGACGACCATGGCCATGCGGCCGGCGATGCCGTGCTGCAGGGCTTCGCTCAGGCGGTGCGATCGCGGCTGCGCCAGTCGGACATCTTCGGTCGCATGGGCGGCGAGGAGTTCTGCGTGGTGCTGCCGTCGACCGACCGGGCCGGGGCGCACGAGGTGGTCGATGCGCTGCGGCGCGAGATCGAGCGCATGACGGTGACGCCGCCCGGCGGGGCCGGGCGGCTGCGCGTGACCGTGTCGGCTGGCACGGTGGTCTTCGATCCGCTGGTCGAGCGGCTGACGCCCTCGGCCGACCAGCTCTTCGCGCGGGCCGACGTGCTGCTCTACCGTGCCAAGCACGCCGGCCGCAACCAGGTGCAGACCAGCGGCTGGGTGAGCCTGACGCCGGTCTGAAGCCCGGCGCCACGGGGCCGGTTCAGGCCGCCTGCTGGATGCCGGCGATCTGCCAGGCGTCGTCGCGGGCGTCATGCGCGCGCACCAGGTGCCAGACCTCGTCGAAGGGCGCGGCCTCCTGGCCGGCTTCCTCGCGGATCAGGCCGCTGTAGCGCACGCTGACCAGATCGCGGCCGTTGTCGCGCTCGAAGTCGAGGATCTCGGCGCGGACCTCGACGACATCGGTCTGCTGCGCGGCCCCGTGGCGGTCCTGCAGGTCGACGCGCACCGAGGCGAACATCTCCGGCGTCGTGAAGCGGCGCAGGTCCTCGAGGTCGGCGCGGTCGTTGGCGGCCTGCATGCGGATGAAGATCATCCGCGCGGCACGCTCGAAGCCGGTGCGGTCGAAGCCGGCCGGCAGCTGCGGGGCGAAAGCAGCCGCAGCCGGCGCCGCGCCAAAGCTGGCGGCCGCGCTGCCGGGCAGGGCGACCGACGGGCCGCTGCCCGGCGCGGGGCTCGGCCAGCTGGCCTCGTGGCTGCCGCGCTGCATCGGCTGGTCGCCGAAGCCGGCACCGGCGGGGGCCAGCGTCGGTGCGGTCCTGCGATTGCGGTTCATTAGCCAGCGGATGGCGAAGACCGCCACCATCGCCAGCAGCGCGATCATCATCAGGTCGGCGAAGGCCTCGCCCAGACCGAAGTGGCCGAGCAGCGCCGCCAGGCCGATGCCGGCGGCCAGACCGGCCAGCGGGCCCAGCCAGGAGCGCTTCTTCGCCATCGCCGGCGCGTTCTGCATCGCGCCGGGAAAGGCCTGCTGCTGCGCCGGCACCTGGGCCGGTGCGGCGGGCTGCGGCGAGGGCGGGGTCTGGGCCGGCGGCGTGCTGCGCGAGGGCAGGCTGCGCTGCAGCCCGGACGAGCCGCCGCCGCCAAGGCGCTTGGCCTCGGACAGCGCCGGGGTCAGTGCGGTGGACAGCGCGAGCACGCACACGGCGGCGGTGCGCAGGAGGGTCTTCATCGTCGATCCTGGAGGAGGGGGTGGAACACGGCAGATGAGATCGATCTGCCGCACATCAAGTTCCGTGAATGTCGCGCGGGCGCGCCGGCTCACAGCGGCGGCGCATGCACCCGGATGCGCACATGGGCGGATTCGACCACCACTTCCTGGCCTGCGCGGATCTTGCAGGTCTTGCGGGATTCGGGCTGGCCGTCGACCTGCACGAGGCCGTCGGCCACCAGGGTCTTGGCTGCGCCGCCGCTGTGCGCGACGGCGGTGGCCTTCAGCAGGGCGTCGAGCGGGATGTGCTCGCCGCGGAGTTCGAAGTCGATCAGGTTCATGGCCCGATGGTAGCCGGGCCGCCGGGGCATGCGGCGGCCCGGGCGGCCTTCAGTCCACCCGCTCGACGAAGGGCATGCGGGCGCCGCGCGCCGGCGAGCCGGCCTGACGGCGGGCCTCGTCGAGCACCTCGGCCGGCAGCCGGCCGAGCAGCCAGCGCATCAGCAGCGGGATCAGCACCAGGTCGTCGCTGATGCCCAGGACCGGCAGCGCGTCCGGGATCAGGTCGACCGGCGACACCAGGTAGAGCGCCAGCGCGACGCAGCCGAGCCGGAACCAGCGTGGCGCGCGCGGATGGCGCAGCGCATGCCAGGCGATGCGGGCATCGACCCGCACGACCGCCCACAGGCGCAGCAGACGTTTCCACATGGACTCTCTCCTTTCAGGAACAGCCGGGAGTCGCAACGGGCCGGATTCTGGCCCGGTTGACCGCCGGCTTCCTGAAGGAGGGGCTTGGGGCTCAGCGCTCGGCCGCGGTGAACTTCAGCGCCGTGCCGCCGTTGGCGGTGATGATCCAGTTGGCGCTGTCGGAGCCGACCGAGCCCGAGCCCCAGGTCACGACCGGCAGCCAGTACTTGTCGCGCGGCAGCAGCCAGGTCATGTCCTTCAGCGAGCTCGGATGGGTCGCGCTGAAGTTCGAGAAGCCCAGCGAGCTGCTGGCGCTCCACTGCACGTCCATGCGCCGGTTGCCGAACTGCGCCAGCTCGGTCATCGTGTACCACTTGAAGCGGCCCAGCAGCTGCAGCGCGTCGGCCCGCTGCAGCAGCGGGTTGATCGCGGCGAGGTGGCCGCGCGCGCCCGGCGGGTGGTTGTAGAACATCCGGTTGGTGCGCTGGTTGACGACGAAGCTCTGCAGGTCGAGCAGCCACTGGCCGGACTGGGCGTTGGTGACGCCGAACTCGTCGAACTCCTCGAAGGTCGCGTACTTGCCCATCGGCGTGACCGGGAAGCTCCACAGCGACTTGGTCAGCCGGTTGCCCGCGCGCCAGGAGCGCACGCCCGCGGCGCCGCCGTCGCCGACGGTGTACATGCCGACGATGCCGCGGTTCTCGAGCCAGTTGACCGCCCAGGTCGGGTTGTTGCCCATCGGCGCGGAGTACTCGGTCGAGGCCTTGCCCTTCAGGCGGTCGACCGCGGCGTGGTTGAGCTCCAGCCACGGCAGGTAGGTCGCGGCGTTGTCCTCGCTGGCGCCCAGGCCGAACAGGTCATGGTTCCAGCCGCCGTGCGAGCCCAGCTCGTGGCCGACGGCGAGGTTCTTCAGGCGGTTGAACTGCGTCTGCGAGGCGGCATTGGTGTCGAGCTTCATGCCCATGCCGTCGCCCACCGTCACCGTGTCGACGCCGGCGGTGAAGTGGATCGAGAAGGGGCCGCGCTGCAGCACCGTCGTGGTGTCGAGCAGCGTCTTGACGTCGGTGTTGAGGTCGTCGCCGTCGTCGACGTGCCAGTTGTAGATCAGGCCGCCCTTGCCGCGCGGCTGCACCGACATCGTCGGCAGCTTGACCACGTCGCGCGCGAAGGCGTCGAGGAAGCCGTGCAGCGGCGCCGAATCGGTGCCGATGGCCTTGAAGTAGCCCAGCGGCAGGTTGACGAAGAGCACGCTGCCGCTGCCGACGCTGCGCTGGCCGGCCACCAGGCCGTGGTCGGGCGAGGACAGCCAGACATTGCCCGAGAAGCTGCCCTGCGTGACGTAGCTGAAGTAGCCCAGCGCGCCGTAGCCGTAGCCGCTGATGGCCTGCGGCGTGGTGTCGGTGCTGCTGGTCGTGCCGGTCTGGTCGACGTAGCCCAGGCCCGACAGCAGCGCGCGCAGGAAGTCGGTCGCCACCGGGATCTGCACCGAGCTCAGCAGCGACAGCGAGGAGGTGGTGGTGGAGACCTTGCTGGTGACGCTGACGGTCGGCGCCGGCAGCGTGTTCAGGCCCAGCAGGTCGCGCACCGCCAGCGTCTGGTGCTTGCGCACGTTGGCCGAGCTGGCGTCGAGCCGGGTCAGCGCGCGCTTGACGATGTGCGGGCGCATCTGCGTCGTGCCGCCGGGGTCGCTCGGCGTGGCCGGCACGTACATCGAGGTGCTGCTGCTGCCGGCCACGCTGCTGGCGGCGGCATAGGGCTGGTACTTGCCCGGAGGCAGCGACAGCTTCTCCAGGCGCGCCTTCGTGCCCACGACCGGGCCGAAGCCGACGACGCGGTCGCGCAGGCTGTCGTACATCGTGTAGTCGACGCCGACCAGCTCGGAGAAGCGCGACTTCGTCGGCGCGTAGAAGCCGCCGTCGGTCAGCGCGCCGGCGTCATAGACCAGCATCAGCTTGCCGCCGAGGTTGGCGTACTGCTTGACCGCGGCGACGACCGCGTCGCTGGCCTTGACGTGCGCGCTGTCGGGAACGATCAGGCCGGCGATCTGCTTCGGCGCGTTGCTGCCCAGCGCGAGGAACTGCGAGTCGGTCATCGTCTGCAGCCGCACGCCTTCCTCGGCGGCGGAGTCGGTCCAGACCTTGACCGGCCAGCTCGAGGCCACCGCATCGTCGGGCACCAGCATCACCAGGGTGTCGCGGGTGCCGGCGCTGGCCAGGTGCGGCAGCGTCGCCAGCAGGCCGGCGGCGGCGATCGGGGCGAGGCGGAAGGCCGGGCGGGCGCGGCGCGGCGCAGGCGTCGGTCCGGCGAGGCAGGCAAGGGTGGCGGCCAGTCGCTGGCGCCAGGAGGGGGTCGGGTTCATCGGGGTGTTTCCGGCGATCGGTGAAGGAAGGACGGGGGCGGGCACGGCGGCGCTCGGCGTTCGGTGTTCAGCGCTCGGCGGCGGTGAACTTCAGCGTGGTGCCGGCGGTGGCGGTGACGACCCAGTTCGTGGTGTCGGAGCCGACGCGGCCGCTGCCCGAGGTGATCAGCGGCGTGCCGTAGCGCGCGCGCGGCAGCAGCCAGGTCATGTCGGCCAGGCTGCTGGGGTGGGTGGCGGTGAAGGTCGACAGGCCGCTGGCGCTGCTGGCGCTCCAGCCGGTGGCCAGGCGGCGCTCGGAGAAGTTCGCCATCTGGGTCATCGTGTACCAGTTGAACTGGCCCAGCGTCCTGAGCGAGTCGGCGCGGGTCAGCAGCGGGTTGATCGCGGCGAGGTGGCCGCGCGCGCCCGGCGGGTGGTTGTAGAACAGCCGCGTCGTGCGGTGGTTGACCGCGAAGGTCTGCAGGTCGAGCAGCCACTGGCCGGACTGGGCGTCGGTGACGCCGAACTCGTCGAACTCCTCGAAGGTCGCGTACTTGCCCATCGGCACGATCGGGAAGCTCCACAGCGAGCTGGTCAGCCGGCTGCCCGAGCGCCAGGAGCGCACCGGCGCCGAGCCGGTGTCGCCGACGAAGTACATGCCGACGACCTTGCGGCCTTCCAGCCAGTTGACCGCCCAGGTCGGGTTGTTGCCCATCGGGGCCGAATACTCGGTCGAGGCCTTGCCCTTCAGGCGGTCGACCGCGGCGAAGTTCAGCTCCAGCCAGGGCTGGTAGGTGCTCTGGTTGGTCTCGTTCGCGCCCAGGCCGTAGAGGTCGTGGTTCCAGCCGCCGTGCGAGGCCAGCTCGTGGCCGGCGGCGAGGTTCTTCAGCCGGTTGAACTGGGTCTGCGAGGCGGTGCTGGTGTCCAGCTTCATGCCCAGGCCGTCGCCGGTGGCCACCGTGTCGGGGCCGGCGGTGAAGTGGATCGAGAAGGGCCCGCGCTGCAGCACCGTCGTGGTGTCGAGCAGCGCCTTGACGTCCGAGGTCAGGTCGTCGCCGTCGTCGACGTGCCAGTTGTAGACCAGGCCGCCGACGCCCTTGGGCTGGGTCGACATCATCGGCATCTGCACCTGCTCGCGCGCGAACAGGTTCAGGAAGCCGTGCAGCGGCGCCGAGTCGGTGCCGATGGCCTTGAAGTAGCCCAGCGGCAGGTTGACGAAGAGCACGCTGCCGCTGCCGGTGCTGCGCCGGCCGGCGACGACGCCGTGGTCGGGCGAGGACAGCAGCACCGTGCCGGAATAGCTGCCCTGGGTGACGTAGCTGAAGTAGCCCAGCGCGCCGTAGCCGTAGCCGCTGATGGCCTGCAGGTCGGTCGCGGCGGTGGTGGTCGCCGTGGTGGTGGTCGAGGTGGCGGCGGCGGTGGTGACGGTGCCCGTGCCCGTGCTCGTCGTCGAGGTCGTGCCGGTGCCCGCCAGCGTGACCGACGAGGTCAGGGGCGACAGCAGTCCGGTGGACCGCGACAGCGCGCTGCCCAGCATCGAGCTCAGCGCCGGCGTGGCGCTGACCTTGGTCGCCAGCCGGGTCGCGCTCGACACCGGCAGGCTGTCGAGCCCCAGCAGCTTGCGCACCGTCGCCGTGGTCTTGCGCGCCGCGCTCGAGCTCTCGTCGACGCGCTGCTGCGCGCGCGACTGCACATAGGGGCGCATCGCCGTGGTGGCGCCGGGGTCGCTGGTGCTGGCGGCGACGAACAGGGTCGAGCTGCTGGTGGTGCCGGCGGTGGTGACCGGTGCCGACCAGGCGGCGTACTTGCCCGGCGGCAGCTCGAGCGCGTCGAGCTGGGCCTGCGTGCCCACGACCGGGCCGAAGCCGACGACGCGGTCGAGCAGGGTGTCGTAGAGCGTGTAGTCGACGCCGGCGACATCGGAGAAGCGCGACTTCGTCGGCGCGTAGAAGCCGCCGGGGGTCAGCGCGCCGGCGTCATAGACCAGCATCAGCCTGCCGCCGAGGTTGGCGTACTGCCTGACCGCGGCGACGACCGCGTCGCTGGCCTTGATGTGCGCGCTGTCGGGCACGATCAGGCCGGCGATCTGCGCGGCCGCGCCGGTGCCCAGCGCGAGGAACTGCGAGTCGGTCATCGTCGTCATCCGCAGGCCCTGCTCGGCGGCGGAATCGGTCCAGACCTTGACCGGCCAGCTGCTGCTCACCGCGTCGTCGGGCACCAGCAGCACCAGGGTGTCGCGGGCGGCGGCCTGGGCGGCGCCGGCACCCAGCAGGCAGCCGCCGAGCGCCAGCGCGGCCGCCAGGCGGCGCAGCCGGGGTCGACGCAGGGGGGCGTGCGGTCCGTGCCGTCGGCTTCGGGGGAGGTGGTTTTCTCGGTTCATGTCGGCTCCTGTCTTTGTGGGTCGTCGGTCGTCGGGGAAACGGGGGGGGGGCGGGCGCTGCGGCGTGCTCAGCCGGGCGCGCGCGGCGCGGGCTCGGGCAGCGGGGCCTGCGGCGGCCCCGGCTCGGCCAGCCACAGCAGCCACAGCAGGTCGCTGACCTGGAAGGGCCAGGCAAAGGGCCGGTCCGGGCGCAGCCAGGCGGCGCGCGCCCGGGCCACCCAGTCGACGGCCGAGCGGGTGTCGCCGCTGCAGTGCGCCGCCACCGCCGCGGCCGGCCACCAGAAGCCGGCCGGATCGACGTTGCGCCGCGGCCAGTCGGGCCAGCGCGCCGCCGCCTGGCTCCAGGCCGCGCGCGAGCGCTGCAGCGTCTGCGCCGAGGAGGCCGGGCCCCACAGCAGCGGCCAGGCCTGGGCCATCGCGTCCGGATACCAGCGCTGAAGGTCGGGCGCGCCGTCGCTGTCGCTGACCTTCCACAGCCCCGGGCGGGGCTGCCACAGTGCCTGCTCGATGCCGCGGCGCACCCGCTGCTCGCGCTCGCGGCTGAGCTGCGCCACCGCCGGCTGGGCCCAGACGCCCTGCTGGATCTCGGCCAGCGCCCGCCAGCCGGCGGCCACCTCGGCGGCGTCCATCAGGTAGCCGACGCGGTGGTCGAGCTTCGCGATGGTCAGGCCGCTGGGCTGCTGCAGGGTGGCCAGCGTGGCCGCGGCGCGGTCGAAGGCCTTCTGCATCGCCGCGTCGCGCAGCAGATCGGCGTTGCCGCCGTGGCGCAGGTAGGCCTGCGCGAGCAGGAACATCGACGCGATCGTGCTGTCGGTGGCATCGATCTGGCGGCAGTGGCGCGGGTCGATGTCGGGCGGGCACAGCGTCATCTCGCGGCCGTCGGCGCTGATCCAGCGGTCGAAGAGCACGCCGCGGTCGCTGCCCTCGACCGGCAGGTGGCGCACCTGCCAGCGCAGCCAGCGGCCGGCCTCCTCGCGCAGCGTCGGGTCGATGCGCAGCGCGCCGATCAGGCCGAGGTTGGCCTCGTAGGCGGCGATGTGGTGCCAGGCGCGGCCGCTGGCATCGACATGCGCGGGCGAGAGCGTGCGCCGGATCGCGCCGTCGCTGGTCTGGCCGGGCGCGCGCACCACCAGCCGGCGCATCATCAGCACCGCGGCGTCGCGGAAGGCCGGGTCGACCAGGCTGCCGGTCGGGCAGGTGCTGTCGAACGGGGCCTGCATGCCCTGGGGGCGCGCCTGCAGCGGCGCCAGCGCGATGCCCAGCCCCAGCAGCGCCAGCGCGCCGCGGCGGATCGCGGTCCGTGCGGCGCGGCTCATCGGCGGCCTCCCGGCGCCAGCCGGTCGAGCGTGCGCGCATTGGCCAGGCCCATCGCCCAGCCGTAGATCGCCACGAAGCCGATGATCGACACCATCACGCCGAACAGCAGGTGCAGCAGCGGCATCGCCAGCACGCCGGCGTGGTGCAGCACCAGCGCGTGGCTCGCGTACAGCAGCGGCGCCAGCAGCAGCAGCCAGGCCCAGGTCAGCAGCGTCGCCAGCGGCCGCACCCAGGCGGCGACGTCGAACAGCCACAGCGTGGGCAGATGGATCCACGGCGTCATCAGCATCAGCACCCAGCACTGCTGCAGGCCGTTGGCGACATGCTCGCGCACCGTGTGCGGGAAGCTCGCCGGCCAGAGCTGGAAGAACAGCACCGTGGCGCCGTGGATGATCGCGGCCATGCGCAGCAGGTACATCGCCGGCCGGCCGGCGTCCGGCAGCAGTCCGGCGCCCCACCACAGCGCGACGACGCCGATCGCGTTGAAGGCCAGCACCCGCTGCGAGGGCGTGTCGACGAAGAGGTCGATCGACGGCGCGGCGATCAGGAAGGGCAGGTCCACCGGCTGCAGCGGCGCGGCGAAGCGCCCGGGCAGCTCGAGCCGCGTCAGCCACCACAGCAGCTGCTGGCTCCACAGCTCCGCCACCGTCTCGCGCAGCAGCAGCAGCGCCCCCGTCATCAGCACCGCCAGCAGCAGGGCCACCGCCAGCCGGTGGCGTGGCAGCTTCAGGCCCCAGATCGAGCGGTGCATCGCGATGCGGCCGCCGCGGTGGCCGTGGTGCTGCAGCTCGCCGAGCACCGAGTGCTGCAGGCTGTGGCGGAAGGGATTGGGCATCGTGGCTCCCGGCCTCACATCTGCATGAACACGCCGCCGCCCAGCGTGGTGCGGCGGTAGCTCGGATTGCGGTAGCTCTCGGCACGCAGCACCACGCCCCAGTCGGGCGCGATCCACCAGCGCCAGTCGGCGCCGACGGTGGTGCTGGCGAAGTCGACCGGCTGCGCGGTGTCGCCCAGCACCAGCCAGGCCTCGCGGCCCCGCGAGACGCGCAGCGCCAGGGTCTGCACGCCCGGCACGCCCAGCGTCACCGCCAGCCAGGGCATGGTCGAGCCGACGTTGCCCGGGCGGCTGCGGTTGAGGGTCGCGCCCAGCTCGAAGACCGCGAAGTGGTTGGCGTAGTAGTTCGCCGAGATCTTCAGGCCGCTGTCGCTGCGGCCGGCGTCGAAGCGGGCGTGGTAGCCGCCCAGCGTGGTGATCCAGCGTCGCTCGGCGCCCCACTTGCGCGAGACCGCGGCATCGACGCGCGAGCGGTTCCAGTTCGGTCCGCCCCAGCCGCCGGCCAGCGCGGCGCTGGCGAACCAGTCCTCGTCGATCGTGCGCGTCGCGCCGGCCGAGGCCACGCCGCCGCGGGCGTCGAACTTGCGCTCGCCCAGCAGCTCGGCGTTGACCACCGTGCCCGTGCCGAAGGCCCAGCTGCCGCGCAGGTGGGCGCTGCCGCCGTCGGGCAGGCCGGCGCTGTAGCGGCTGGCGCTGCCGCCGATCTCGATCAGGTCGCCCGCGGCGGCCGGCAGCGCCGACGCGGCGGCCAACAGGCCGGCCAGCAGCGGCCGGACCGGGCGGGGAAGGAAAGTCTTCATCGTCAGGGTCATCGGGTTGCCGGCGGCGCGTCTCACAGGCCGGCTCGCAGGCCGAGGTCGCGCTGCAGCACGTCGGCGATCTGCCGCGAGGTCGTGCCGTCGCCGAAGGGGTTGGTGGCGTCGCGCATGCGCTGCAGGCCGGCGCCGTCCGGCTCGGCCAGCAGGCCCGAGACGGTCGAGACGATGCGCTCGCGGTCGGTGCCGACGATCAGGCCGGCGCCGGCGTCGATCAGCTCGGGGCGCTCTGTGGTGTTGCGCAGCACCAGCACCGGGCAGGACAGCGCCGCGCCTTCCTCCTGGATGCCGCCGGAGTCGGTCAGCGCCAGCACGCTGCGGTGCAGGCACCACAGCAGCGCTGGGTAGTCGAGCGGCTCGCACAGCGTCAGTCGCCCTTCCAGCGCCGGCACCTTGGCGGCCAGCTCGGCGTGGACCGCGTCGCGCACCGCCGGGTTGCCGTGCACCGGCCAGACCACGGCGACGTCCGGGTGCGCCTCCAGCAGCTGCGCCACCGCCTGCGCGATCGAGGCGATGCCCTCGCCCCAGTTCTCGCGCCGGTGCGCGGTCACGGTGATCAGGCGCCACTTCGCCAGCGCCAGGCCCTGGCGCAGCGGATCGAGCGCGGCCGGCAGCACGGTGGCCCCTTCGGCCAGCAGCGCGTCCACCCGCGCGGTGCCCTGCAGCGCCGCGTCCACCGCCGTGTTGCCCACGACGTGCACGCCGGCGCGGATGCCCTCGCGCTCCAGGTTGCCGGCCGCGCGCGAGGTCGGCGAGAAGTGCCAGCGCGACAGCCGCGCGGTCAGCTCGCGGTTCATCTCCTCGGGGAAGGGCTCGCGGTGGTTGAAGGTGCGCAGACCCGCCTCGACATGGCCGACCGGCACGCCCTGGTAGAAGGCCGCCTGCGCCGAGGCCAGCGTGCTGGTGGTGTCGCCATGCACCAGCACCGCGGCCGGGCGGGTGCGCTCGAACACGGCGGCCAGCCCCTCGAGCAGCAGCGCGTTCAGGTGCGAGAGCTCGCCGCTGCGGCGCTCCAGCGTGACCTCGTGCTCCGGCTCGATGCCGAAGAACTCGTAGAGCGGCTGCGCCATCTCGCGGTGCTGGCCGGTGTGCACCCAGGCCACCGGCAGGCCGCGGCGGCGCAGCTCGGCATGCAGCGGCGCCATCTTGATGATCTCGGGACGGGTGCCGACGGAGATGAGGATCGGTGCGGTCATGTCGTGGGGGTCTTTCATCGTGGGATCGGGGACGTCAGGTCGGCGTGCTCGCGGCGGAGGCCGGGGAGGGCGCCGAGGAGGGTGTCAGGGTCGGTGTCGGGGCGGGCGCGGTGGCGTCGGGCCCCGGATCCGCGGGCAGGGCCGGCACGACCGCCTCGGGCGCGAGCCGCAGCTGCAGCGCGATGCCGCGGCCGGCACGCACCCGCCAGGCGGCGCCCTGGCGCTCGATCTGCGCGCTGCCGCTGAGCAGCACCGGCGGCTGCGGGAAGCGCGCCACCGGCAGCAGCCAGGTCATGCCCTCGAGGGATTCGGGGTGGCGCGCCTGCAGCAGCCACTGCGAGCCCTCGGCACGCACCGACCAGACGGTGTGCAGCCGGCGGTTGGCGAAGCGGCTGTACTGGTCCATCGTCGTCCAGCGCAGCCGGCCGGCCTCGGTCAGCGCGCGGCTGTGCGCCAGCCATTCGCGGAAGGCCTGCGGGTACATCACCAGCCCGAAGGGGTGGAAATAGACCAGCCTGAGCGTGCCCTGGTCGGCGCAGAAGTCCGACACCTCGTCGAGCCAGTCGGCGACGACCTGCTCGGGCGCGCCGCTGGCGCGTGCCTCCTCGAACGAGGCGTGGATGCCGAAGCTCAGCACCGGATAGCTCCAGATGTCGGGCCGCGGGCGCAGGCCGTCCTGGAAGCTGCGCGTCGGCGCCATGCCGGTGTCGCCGGTGAAGTAGTAGGAGCGGATCTCGCGCTGGCGCAGCCAGCCCGTCACCCAGGCCGGGTGGTTGCCCACCGGCGCGGAGTACTCGCGCACCGGCCGGCCCGAGACCTGCGACAGCAGCAGCGAGTTGCGGTCGATCATCGCGGCGGCGGCCTCGCGCTCGATCGTGCCGACATGGGTGCCGAACCAGTTGTGGATCCAGCCGCCGTGGCTGCCGATCTCGTGGCCCTGCGCGGCCAGGCGCCGCACCCAGTCCTGCGCCTGCGGGTTGCCGGCCAGGTCCATGCCGCGGCCGTCGCCGGGCTGGTCGACGTCCGGGCCGACCGTCAGGTGGATCGAGAACGGGCCCAGGCCGCGCTCGAAGGCGCCGAGCTCGGCGGCGCGCTCGAGCGCCGGCAGCGCCTTGCGGTCGTCGATGTGCCAGTTCATCACCACCGCACCGATGCCGTCGGGCATCGGCGAGAGCTGCGGCAGCCCGGCCAGGTCGCGCGCGAAATGCTGCAGGAAGCCGCTGAGCAGCATGCCGTCGGTGGCCAGCTTGAGCCGGGTCAGCGGCAGGTTGACGAACAGCACCTGCCCGGCGCCGACGCGGCGCTCGCCGGCGACCAGGCTGCCGTCGGGCGCGCGCATCAGCACCGCGCCGTCATAGGCACCGCGGGTCACGAAGCTGGCGTAGCGCATGCGCCCGTAGCGGTAGCCCGCCAGCACCGGCAGCAGCTCGCCGTCGGGGCCGGGATCGGGGCGGTGGCGGCTGTAGGGCAGGTCGCCCGCGCCGCGCACCAGCTTGCCCGGCGGCAGGCCGAGCAGGCCGATGCGCTGGGGCGGCACCTGCACCTCGGCCTCGCGCAGCATGCCGGTGCCGAGCTCGCGGTACAGCGCGTAGTCCACGCCGGCCAGGTCCGACAGCCGCGAGCGCTCGTCGCTGTAGCGGCCGTCGACGTCCTGCAGGCCCGCGTCATGCACCAGCATCAGTCGGTCGCCGGCGCGCACCCGCTCGCGCAGCGTCTGCACCAGCGCGTCGCCGAGGCGGCGGTGCAGCGTGTCGGGCAGGATCAGCGCGTCGCCGCGGCCGCCGTCGCGCTGGCGCATCAGCGCCGAGGCGCGGATCGGCTCGAGCGGCAGGCCGAGCTCCTCGGCCGCGTTCTGCCAGACCGCCTGCGGGGCCGGATCGTCCTCCGGGGCATCGGGCAGCACCAGCAGCAGCCGCGGCAGCGCCGGGCCGCCCGGCGCCGGATCGCGCAGGAACCAGGCCGCGGCCGCGGTCGCCGCGACCAGCACCAGCACGGTGGCGGCCTGGCGCCAGTTCAGTCGGGGCGCGCTCATGCCGAGGCCCTCCCGGGCAGCGGCGCCAGCGGCGTGCGCTCGTCGAGCGTGTCCGTGCCGTCGTCGTCCAGCGCGGTGCGCTCGTGTGCCGCGCCCTCGGTCTCGACCTGCAGCATCGCCGGCGCGTCGCCGCTGCGTCCGGCCCAGACGGTGCCGTGAACCACCACGCCGAGCGCGACCTCGACATGCGGCGCGCAGACGGTGGCCGGCCGCCCGGGCGCACCGACGATGCAGCCCGGGCCGAGCACCACCGCCGTCTCCGACATCACCGAGCCGCCGACATGGCTGCCCGCGCCCAGCACGATCTCGCCCGGCGCCACCAGCGTGCCCTCGACGCGCGCGCCGGCGCCGAGCGCCAGGTCGCCGTAGGCCTTCAGGCTGCCGTGAACGAGGCTGCGTGCGCCGATCTCCAGGTCGCCCTGGCAGACCAGGTCGCCGTCGTGGTGGCTGCGCGGCGGCAGCGCCAGCGAGCCGGTGGCCAGGCCGCGCCGGGCGATGCTGTCCCAGCGCACCGGCTCGTCGTAGCCGATCACCACCGGACCCGGCGGCGAGGTGTCGATGCCGACGCGCTGGCTGCCGGCCCAGACGGTGCCGTGCACCACCACGCCCTTGCCGATGTCGACCCGGGGCGCGCGCACCGTCGCGTGCATGCCGGGGCGGCCGACCACGCTGCCGGCGCCCAGCACGATCGCGCTCTCGGAGATCAGCGAGCCCTGCACCTCGGCGCCGGCGGCCAGGTAGATCTCGCCGGCCGCGGCCAGGCCGCCGGCCAGCACCGCGCCGGCGCCGATCTGGATCGTGCCGCTGGCGCGCAGCCGGCCCTGGCCGCGGCAGCCCTCGCCGATCGAGACATGGCCGTCGCAGTCGATGTCGCCGTCCCAGTGGCGCAGCGCCGCGGCGACCAGCATGCCCTCGACGCGCGCGGGCTGTCCGGGCGCTCCGGCGCGCAGCCCGTCGCCGGGGCCGAGCGCGGCGGGCAGGCCGTCGCGGTCGGCGGGCTGGCGCGCGTCGACCGCTCCGGCGAAGCGGATCACCGGCGCGTGCAGCAGCGAGAAGCTGACCTCGCGGCCCAGCAGCAGCGACTGCGTCGCGCTGGTGCGCCCGGCCAGCACCGCGCGGTCGCCGACGACCACCCGGCCGCCATGCGCCCAGCGCAGCACCCGCACCCGCTCGGGCAGCAGCAGCGCGGTGTGCGCCCGCAGCGCGCGATAGGTGTGGCCGGCGGCCGCCTGCATCGTGCCGGCGCAGGAGATCTCCGCCAGGCCATGCAGCCGCTCGGGCAGCCGGCAGTCGCCGTCGCTGTGCCAGATGCGCCGGCTGCGGCCGCTGCGCACCTCGCGCTCGTCGAGCGGCCAGGGGGCGTGCGCCGCCGTCTCGGGCAGGTGCACCAGCGGCACGCCGCCGAGCTCGATCAGGCCGCGCTCGATCGCGTCGTCGAGCCGTGCGCCGAAGCGCCGGGCCATGTAGTCGGGCTCGAGCGCGTCGGCCTCGTCGATCGGCAGCGGCGTGACGTCGCTCGGGCGGCGCCATTCCTGCAGCGCCGGCAGCAGCGGCAGGACGATGACCAGCAGCGTCAGCGCCACGAGCAGCAGGGTGATCTTCATCGCGGAGCTCCTGTCGGGCCGGCGGTCTCGGCGCCGGCGGCCGCGCGCGGCGAGGCGGCGCGGTAGCGCGCCGTCTTGTCCCATTTCAGCTGCGGCGTGCCGAGCCGGTCGAGCACGACCTGCTCGAGCACGCCGCGCGAGATCGCCACCGCGCTGACGATGAAGCCGAGCCAGTTGAAGGCCAGCAGCCGCACCCGGTTGCCCGAGCGGTCCATGTGCGTGGCCGCGGCGATCTCGTAGAAGGCGGCGAAGTTGCCCAGCGCGCCCTGGGCCATGAAGCCCATCACCAGCAGCGCCGGCGCGCTCCACTCGATCGAGACGGTGAAGTACATCAGCAGGCTCACCAGCCAGCCCAGCAGCAGCACCGGCGCCATCATGTACACGCCCAGCAGCAGCGCGCCGTCGATGCGCTCGCGCCAGCTCAGGTCGGTCTGCGCCAGGCAGCCCGCGGTGTGGCGCCACATCGCCTGGTTGTGGCCCTTGGCCCAGCGCTTGATCTGGCGCGTGCGCACCGCCCAGTTCTGCGGCACCTCCTCGTAGCACTCGGCGCGGTTCTGGTAGATGGTCTTCCAGCCGCCCAGCAGCAGCCGGTAGGTCAGGTCGGTGTCCTCGGCCAGCACGTCGTCGTGCCAGCCGCCGACCGAGCGCAGCGCCGCCAGCCGGATGCCGCCCACCGTGCCGCCGTACTGCGGCACCAGCCCGAGGTTCATGCGCGCCTGCTGGTCGACCTGGTAGCCGCCGGAGCGCTCCAGGTCCAGCAGCCGGGTCAGCAGGTTGGCGCCGCAGTTCTGCGGCACCACCCGGCCCATCACCGCGCCGACCTCCGGGTCGAAGAAGGGCGCCATCAGCCGCCGGATCAGCCCGCGCGAGGGCAGGTAGTCGGCGTCGAAGACGATGATGAAGTCGGTGTCCACCGTCTCGGTGGCGTCCTTCAGCGCCGCGGCCTTGCCCGGCTTGCCGTCGGTGCGGTGGAAGGGACGGATGCGGCCGGGATAGCGCTCGACGACCTCGTCGATGATCTCGCGGGTGCGGTCCTTCGAGCGGTCGTTGACCGGCACGACCAGCATGCGCTCGGCCGGATAGTCCACGCCCATCAGGTTGACCAGGCAGTCCTCGATGACCGCCTCCTCGTTGTGCGCGGCCACGAAGATCGTCACCCGCGGCCAGTCGGCGCTGACCAGGCTGGCGTAGGGGTGGCGCTGGCGGCCGAACATGCGGTTCAGCGTGAAGCCGTAGTGGCGCACCGTGTAGACGGCCATCATCGCGACGATCAGCAGCATCAGCGCCAGCAGCGTCCAGCCCCAGGCCGGGCCGAGCAGGCTGCCGACCGACAGCGACCAGCCTTCCCCGGCGGCCCGGGCGGGCGGAAGCGCGGCCAGCAGCAGGGCGGCGGCGGCGAAAGGTCGACGTGGCCGGCACGCACGAGGGGCCGGAGCGCGGGTGTGGGTCATCATCGGGACGGCAGGGCCGGTGTGTCCGGCTCGGATCGGAGGTCGGGTGGCGTCGCCCGGCGGGGCCGTGCGAAGGTTTCTGTTTGTAAGAATAAGCTCAAAAGAGTATCAGTTTGTTATCACTCTCCGGCTGTTAAGGCTCCGCAGGCGACCGAAGCTGAAAGACAGGGGGGCAATGCCGTCCATATCGCCGGATCGGCGTGGGGTCTTGAGCCTGGGGTCAGGGGGAGCCGGGGCGGGCGCAGGGCCTCTGGTGCGCTGCGGTTTCAGTTCGGGCGAGGCCGGCCGACAATCCAGCGGTGAGTCGCCCTCTGCCGTCCGATGTCCCGTCCGTCCTCCCGCTGTCGCGCCTGTCCGGCGCAGGGGTGATGCCGCTGCTGGTGCTGCTGTGCGGCGCGGCGCTGTCGCTGGGGGCGTGGTGGACGCTGGCACGGGCGCGCCAGGCGGCCGACGAGCGTCATCTGGAGGCCGATCTGCGGGTGCACCACGAGCGCCTGCTGCGTGATGCCGAGCGCCTGATGATGGTCGCGAGCAGCTTCCAGGGCCTCTACCTGGCCAGCCAGGAGGTCTCCGGCCGCGAGTTCGCCGCCCATTTCGACATCCTGCGCATCCAGGCGACGATGCCCGAGGTGCTGGCGGTGCGCTACGAGCCGGTCCTGCCGGTCGATCCCGGCCGGCCGGGCCTGCGCTACGGGCCGGCGCTGCACGAGCGTCCGGCCGGGCTGCAGGCGCTGCCCGGCACCCCCGACGAGGCGACCGAGGCCCCGGCGCGGCAGGTCGCGCGCGACCTCGACCTGGTGCGGCTGGAGCCGCCGGCGGCGCGGCCGGACGGTCGGGTGCTGCTGCATGTCGAGGCGCCGGTCTACGGCGGCGGCGAGGGCGATCCGGGCACGCCCGAGCTGCGCCGGCGCCTGCATGTCGGGCGCGTCCATGTCGTGGCCGATGCGCAGCGGCTGCTGGGCTTTCGGCCGCTGCCGTCGCCGGCCGGCGCCGACCTGCTGCGCCTGGACGATCTCGGACCGGCGGGCACGCCGCCGCAGGCGCCGCAGCGCCTCGCGCAGGCCGGCGAGGCCGTCGGGGCGCGGCGGCTGCTCGGAGAGAAGATGATCGAGGTCGGACAGCGGCGCTGGCGGCTGGGCCTGGAGCGCGGTCTGGCGCCGGCCGGCCTGGCCGGGGCGCCGCTGCTGGCCGGGCTGGCCGGCCTGCTGCTGACGCTGGTGGCCGCGCGCCTGGTCCAGCGGCTGCAGCAGCGTGCCGACCGCAGCGAGGCCGAATGTCGCCGGCTCGGCGAGATCGGCCAGCATGCCGCCGCGACGATGCAGCGCATCGCCCGCCACGACGCGCTGACCGGCCTGCCCAACCGCGAGGCCTTCCAGGAGCATCTGGCCGAGCGGCTGGGCTGCTGGGCCGGCCCGGACGAGCAGTCCGGCCTGCTGGCGCTGCTGCTGCTCGACCTGGACCGCTTCCAGACCATCAATGCCACGCTCGGGCTGGAGGCGGGCGACCAGGTGCTGCTGCAGGTCGGCGAGCGCCTGCGCGAGCAGGGCGGGGGGCGCGCGCTGATCGCCCGGCTCGGCGGCGACGAGTTCGCGCTGCTGCTGGAGGGCCTGCCCGACGAGGCCAGCGTCGAGGCGCTGGCGCAGCAGCTGCTGCACGCGCTGTCGCAGCCGCTGCAGGTCGACGGGCATGCGCTGCGGCCCGGCGCCAGCATCGGCATCGCCTGCATCGCCAGCGGCGCGCCGGCGGCCGCGCTCGACGATCCGGCGCTGATGACCCGCGCCGACGCGGCGCTGCACCAGGCCAAGCGCGACGGCGGCGCCCAGCACCGCATGCACCGCACCGCCGCCCCCTCGGCCGAGGATGCGGACCTGCTGCAGCTCGAGGCCGATCTGCACCATGCGCTGGCCCGCGGCGAGCTCGAGCTGCATTTCCAGCCCCAGTTCGACGCGCGCACGCTGAGCGTGGTCGGCGCCGAGGCGCTGCTGCGCTGGCGCCATCCGGTGCACGGCATGGTGCGCCCGGACCGCTTCATCCCGCTGGCCGAGGCGTCCGGCCTGATCGTGCCGATCGGTCGCTGGGTGCTCGACGAGGCCTGCCGCCAGGCGCAGCAGTGGTCGGCGCTGGCCGGGCGCGAGATCGACGTCGCGGTCAATGTCTCGGCCCGGCAGATGATCGACGACCACCTGCCCGGCGAGGTGGCCGAGGCGCTGCGGCGCCATGGCCTGGCGCCGCGGCGCCTCGAGCTCGAGATCACCGAGGGCATCGCGGTGCGCGACGTCGACCAGGCCCGCGGGCTGCTCGAGCGGCTGCATGCGCTGGGCGTCGGCGTCGCGATCGACGACTTCGGCGTCGGGCATTCCAGCCTGGCCTATCTGCGCGACCTGCCGGTGCGGCGCTTCAAGATCGATCGCGGCTTCCTGCGCGGCGTGCCGGCCGATGCCGGCGGCGCGCGGCTGGTCGCCGCGATGGTGTCGATGGCGCGGGGGCTGGAGGTCGGCGTCGTCGCCGAGGGCGTCGAGCGCATCGAGCAGCTCGACTTCCTGGTCGAGCAGGGCTGCGAGGTGGTGCAGGGCTTCCTGCTCGGGCGCCCGCTGCCGGCCGACGACTTCCTCCATCGCCTGCTCGACGATGCCTTCGGGCACCGCGGCCGCTCCTGAGCGGACGTGTCATGGACACGTCGGAGTTGCGACAGATCGTCATTCCCTGAAACGAGGGGTGACGGCCGTGCATTTTTCCTGATCAGGCGGGACCGCGTGCACTGCAACCCCCTCATTCAAGGGGTGATCGGAAAGAATCCACGCCAATTTTGCCGGTACGGTTCATCCCAGGGGAACACGGCACCTGCCCCGATCGAGAGCTCCTCCGATGAGCCTGCAGGTGCCTGCGCAACGACCTGAGGACCGATCATGACGAGCACGAAGACAAGCAAGAAGATGGCGCTGGCGGCGATGCTGCTGGCCTCGGCCCTGGCGCTGCCGGCCCTCGCGCAGACCCGCCATGCCGCGACGATCACGCTCGACGGCAACTGGTACCTGCAGGCCGGACAGGTGCTGAACCAGTCCTCCGACGGCATCGCGCTGACCGGATTCTGGTATTCGATGGGCGCGCCGCAGGCCGGCAGCGCGGTGTGGGAGCGCTACGAGAGCGGCAGCCAGGCGCTGGATCCACTGGCCGGCTCCGACACGCACTACTCGACCGCCTACTGGGGCGGCCTGAACCTGGATCCGGGCCGGATGCTGCGCTTCGGCGGGCTGGACCTGGACCGCGTCGAGACCACCGCGCCGCTGTCGATCGACAACCAGTCGATCGACAGCGGGGGCGGCTCGCTGGCGCATGCCTATGTCGAGGTGATGTTCAGCGACGGGCTGCGCGGCCGGGTCGCGCTGGCGCAATGGTCCTGGGAGCGCACCCAGGTGCTGACGATCGACGTGCCGGCCGCACCGGTGCCCGAGCCGGCGCCGGCGGCGATGCTGGGCGCCGGCGTGCTGGCGCTGGCCGCCGGCGCGCGCCGGCGTGCCGCCTCAGGCGCTGGCGACTGAGGTCGGCGCGAACTGCTCCCAGGCCTGCAGCGCCTCGGCGCAGTACATCAGCGACGGCCCGCCGCCCATGTAGACCGCCACGCCGAGCATTTCCTCGAACTCGGCGCGCGTGGTGCCCAGGCGGATCAGCGCCTTGACGTGGAAGCCGATGCAGCCGGCGCAGCGCTGGCTGACCGCGATCGCGGTGGCGATCAGCTCCTTGTGCTTCTCCGACAGCGCGCCGTCGGCCATCGAGGCCGCGGCCATCGCGCCGAAGCCCTGCATCGTGCCCTTCTGGTTCTGGCGGAAGCCGGCGAGCTGGCGGCTGATGTCGCGGGTGAGGTCGGGATAGTGGGTCTCGGACATGGCGGGCGGGGAACCGGCGCGGCGGTTTCTGGGGTTGATATACCTGTCATGGTATGTGGAGGGCGTTGACCGGCCTTGATGACGGTCAAGGCGGTCGAATCCGTCGCCGCCTGTGGCCTTCGGCGATGCGGCTGGCGGTGCGGGCCGGACTGCGGCGACAATGGAGGGTTTCCCCTTCGCCCCGCCAGATCCGCCGAGAGGGCCCGACCCGTGACCGCCTCCACCCTGACCGCGCCGCCCAGCCCCCCGAAGCTGCTGAACCAGTACCGTCCGTACTGGCCGAAACGCTTCGGCACCGCGCCCTTCCTGCCGATGAGCCGCGCCGAGATGGACCAGCTCGGCTGGGATTCCTGCGACGTCATCATCGTGACGGGCGATGCCTATGTCGACCATCCGAGCTTCGGCATGGCGGTGATCGGCCGCACGCTCGAGGCCCAGGGATTCCGCGTCGGCATCATCGCGCAGCCCGACTGGAACTCGGCCGAGCCCTTCCGGGCGCTGGGCCGCCCGAACCTGTTCTTCGGCGTCGCCGCCGGGAACATGGATTCGATGATCAACCACTACACCGCCGACCGGAAGATCCGCTCGGACGACGCCTACACGCCCGGCGGCGTGGCGGGCAAGCGCCCGGACCGCGCCACGCTGGTCTACACCCAGCGCTGCCGCGAGGCCTTCAAGGACGTGCCGGTGATCGCCGGCGGCATCGAGGCGTCCTTGCGCCGCATCGCGCACTACGACTACTGGCAGGACAAGGTGCGCCGCTCGATCCTGGTCGACGCCAAGGCCGACCTGCTGCTCTACGGCAACGCCGAGCGCGCCATCGTCGAGATCGCGCACCGCCTGGCCGCGCGCGAGCCGGTCGAGCGCATCACCGACGTGCGCGGCACCGCCTTCCTGCGCCGCACCGACGACCCCAGTGCCGCCGGCTGGTTCGAGCTGGACTCGACCGAGGTCGACCGCCCGGGCCGCATCGACGCCTTCATCAACCCGTACCAGACCACCGAGGAGCAGGCGGCCGAGCAGGGCACGACCTGCGCGAAGGAGTCCGGCGGGGTTCCGGCGGCCGACGGCGCGCAGCCGATCCGCATCGTGCCGTCGGCGCGGGCGCTGTCGGGCCGCATCCAGCTGCCGCCGCGCGAGCGCACCGTGATCCGGCTGCCGTCCTACGAGCAGGTCAAGTCCGACCCGGTGCTCTACGCCCACGCCAGCCGGGTGCTGCACCTGGAGACCAACCCCGGCAATGCCCGCGCGCTGGTGCAGCGCCACGGCGAGCGCGACGTCTGGATCAACCCGCCGCCGATCCCGCTGACGATGGCCGAGATGGACCAGGTCTTCGACCTGCCCTACGCGCGCAGCCCGCACCCGAGCTATGCCGACGAGACGGGCGGCCATGACGGCGCGACCAAGATCCCGGCCTGGGAGATGATCCGCTTCTCGGTCAACATCATGCGCGGCTGCTTCGGCGGCTGCACCTTCTGCTCGATCACCGAGCACGAGGGCCGCATCATCCAGAGCCGCTCGGAGGACTCGATCATCCGCGAGGTCGAGGAGATCCGCGACAAGGTCAAGGGCTTCACCGGCGTGGTGTCCGACCTCGGCGGCCCGACGGCCAACATGTACCGGCTGGGCTGCTGGTCGCCGCAGATCGAGGCGGCGTGCCGCAAGCCGTCCTGCGTCTACCCGGACATCTGCACCAACCTGCGCACCGACCACGCGCCGCTGATCCGCATCTACAAGCGCGCGCGCAACCTCAAGGGCATCAAGAAGATCCTGATCGGCTCGGGGCTGCGCTACGACCTGGCGGTGAAGTCGCCCGAGTACATCCGCGAGCTGGTGACGCACCACGTCGGCGGCTACCTGAAGATCGCGCCCGAGCACACCGAGAGCGGGCCGCTGTCGAAGATGATGAAGCCGGGCATCGGCACCTACGACCGCTTCAAGGCGCTGTTCGAGAAGTTCAGCGAGGAGGCGGGCAAGAAGCAGTTCCTGATCCCGTACTTCATCGCCGCCCACCCCGGCACCCGCGACGAGGACATGATGAACCTCGCGCTGTGGCTGAAGGAGAACGGCTTCCGCGCCGACCAGGTGCAGACCTTCTACCCGAGCCCGATGGCCACCGCGACGGCGATGTACCACTCCGGCCTGAACCCGCTCAAGGGCATCAGCCGCGACGCCGCGCGCGCCGAGAATGTCGACATCGTGCGCGGCGAGCGCCGTCGCCGGCTGCACAAGGCCTTCCTGCGCTACCACGACCCGAACAACTGGCCGCTGCTGCGCGAGGCGCTGAAGGAGATGGGCCGCGCCGACCTGATCGGCAACGGCAAGCATCACCTGATCCCGACCTTCCAGCCCGCCACCGACGGCAGCTACCAGAGCGCGCGGCGCAAGAACTCGACACCGGTCGGCGTCAAGGCGGCGCCGAACCGGCCGGTGGCCAAGGCGGGCGCGAAGAGCGGCGCCGCGCCGTCGGGGCCGAAGATCCTCGTGCCGGGCAGCCGGGGACAGGCTGCGCCCGCGGCCAAGGCGGTCAAGGCGGCCAAGGCCGCGCCGAAGCCCGGCACGATCCTGACCCAGCACACCGGCCTGCCGCCGCGTGCCACCGGCGCGGCCAAGCGCCGGCCGCGCTGAGATCGCCGGGCCTTGCCGGCCGCCCGGTCCGCGACGTTCAGCCCTTGACCAGTCCGGTCATCGTCACCACGTCGAAGTGGCTGCCCTTGACCGTCTTCAGCTCGGTGACGAGGCGGCTGTTGTTCCAGCGCTCGTCGGGCGCGCCGCTCAGGTAGAAGGCGCTGCCGTGGTCGGCGACGAGCATGCCGTAGGTCTTCAGCGCGGTCAGGATGGCCTTGGCCTCGTTGCTGAAGGTGGTCGGGATCACGAAGGTCGACTTCAGGCGCAGCCGCGCGCCCATCGGCGGCAGCGCGGTGCTGGTGCTGCTGGAGGCCCAGTGCGTCGCCGGCGGCACATAGGCCTTGCGGGTCTTCGGCACGGTGAAGCGCAGAGCGTGGCGGATGCCGCCGGCGCCGCGGCTGGCCTCGTCGTAGCGCACCAGGCCCGGCAGGATCGGCAGGCCGGCGGCGCAGGCGCTGGTCCAGCCGGCCTTGGCGGCCGGGCGGATCGTCAGGCTGTCGAGGCTGAAGACCGCGCCGCAGTCGGCCGACCAGCTGCCGTCGGCATTGGGAAAGGCGCGGTAGAGCTCGTACAGGCGGTTGTTGTCGCGGTCGACGACGATGACATGGCGGTCGCCGTCGCTGGCCGAGCCGCCCTCGATCGGCGCGGTGCGCGGCACGGGGTAGGGGCCCGGCTCGCTTTCCTCGGGCGTCGAGGTGAAGCGGATCGTCACCCTGGCCTGGCTGCCCGAGACCACCACGTAGGGAATGCCGATCGGGCCGCCGTCCCAGAGCCCCGCGCCGAAGTCCGGGCGCAGGCTGGCGGTGCTGCCGATGCTGGCGATGATCGCCGCCGAGTTCGGGTCGATGCTGGCGCTGGTGATCGCGGTGTTGAGCGCATGTCCGGCCGGAAAGGCGATCGCGCCGTTCAGCGAGGCGTTGTTGCCGAGCGTGGCGCCGCGCAGGTTGCCGTAGACCGGCGTGACGGTGGTCTGCGCCTCGGCGCGGGCCGGCCACAGGCCGGGCGCGCTGCCCAGCGCGGCCAGCGCCACCAGCAGCTGGCGCCGCTGCGAGGCGGTGTGCGTCAGGGCTTCGACAGGGCCGACGGCGATCGGGGCATCGGTCGGGGCGACGGAGGTGGGGGCGGTGTTCTTCATCATGGAAATCATTGTTCCGGCACCCGCCGCAAGTGTCTGTGTTCATGGCGTCGGGGCCGGTAAGGACCGTTTCCCGGTCGCACAATCCGCCACTGGCGCGTATCAGAGAGAACCAAGACGTGTTTTTCGTTTTTCGGGCCGTCTTCCAGGCCTTCGAGCGGCTGGTCGACCCGTTTCCTGCCGAGGAGATCGCTCCGCCGCGGCCCCGGCTGTGGCGCTTCGTCTGGGACAGCAGCGCCGGCATGCGCGGCCACATCCTGGCGATGGCGCTGTGCACCGCGCTGATCGGCGCCTTCGAGGCCTGGATGTTCGGGGCGCTCGGCGGCCTGGTCGACACGCTCGGGCGGGCCGATCCGGCGCGGCTGTGGTCCACCCACCGCGCCGAGCTGATGCTGCTGCTGGCGGTCGTGCTGGGCAGCGTGGCGCTGGTGGCGCTGCAGACGATGCTCAAGCACCAGTCGCTGGCCGGCAGCTTCCCGATGCGGCTGCGCTGGAACTTCCACCGGCTGATGCTCGGCCAGAGTCTGGCCTTCTATCAGGACGAGTTCGCCGGCCGCGTCGCCGCCAAGGTGATGCAGACCGCGCTGGCGGTGCGCGACACCACCTTCATCCTGACCGACATCCTGGTCTTCGTGACGATCTACTTCGTGACGATGACGCTGCTGGCCGGCGGGCTGGACCGCTGGCTGCTGCTGCCCTTCGTCGCCTGGCTGCTGCTGTATGCGAGCTCGGTGGCCTGGTTCGTGCCGCGGCTGGCGCGGGTCGGGCGCGCGCAGGCGGACGCACGCTCGCTGATGACCGGCCGGGTCAGCGACGCCTACACCAACATCGCCACCGTCAAGCTGTTCTCGCACGCGCGGCGCGAGGCCGACTTCGCCCGCGGCGCGATGGGCGACTTCCTGGTCACGGTGCACCGGCAGATGCGCCTGGTCAGCCTGTTCGAGATCGTCAACCACCTGCTGAGCATGGGCCTGATCGCCGCCACCGCCGGCATGACGCTGTGGCTGTGGAGCCAGGGCCAGGTCGGCATCGGCGCGGTGGCGGCGGCCACCGCGATGGCGCTGCGCCTGAACGGCATGTCGCACTGGGTGATGTGGGAGATGACCGGCCTGTTCGAGCACATCGGCACGGTGCAGGACGGCCTGGCGACGCTGTCGCAGCCGCGCCGGGTGGTCGACCGTCCGGACGCGGCCACGCTGGCGGTGCCGCGCGGCGAGATCCGCTTCGAGCGCGTCAGCTTCGGCTACGGCGAGCCGGGGCAGGGCGAGCCGCTGATCCGCGACATGGACCTGCACATCCGTCCGGGCGAGCGCATCGGCCTGGTCGGGCGCTCCGGCGCGGGCAAGTCGACGCTGACCAGCCTGCTGCTGCGCTTCCACGACCTGCACGGCGGGCGCATCCTGGTCGACGGCCAGGACATCGCCGCGGTCACGCAGGACAGCCTGCGCGCGCAGATCGGCATGGTCACGCAGGACACCTCGCTGCTGCACCGCTCGGTGCGCGACAACATCCTGTACGGCCGCCCGGACGCGGGCGACGCCGAGATGATCGAGGCCGCGTGCCGCGCCGAGGCCGACGGCTTCATCCGCCAGCTCTCCGACCCGTCCGGGCGCAGCGGCTACGACGCGCAGGTCGGCGAGCGCGGCGTCAAGCTCTCGGGCGGGCAGCGCCAGCGCATCGCCATCGCGCGGGTGATCCTGAAGGACGCGCCGATCCTGCTGCTCGACGAGGCCACCAGCGCGCTCGACTCCGAGGTCGAGGCGGCGATCCAGGCCAGCCTGGATACGCTGATGCAGGGCAAGACGGTGGTGGCGATCGCGCACCGGCTATCGACCATCGCGGCGATGGACCGGCTGGTCGTGCTCGACCGCGGCCGCATCGTCGAGCAGGGCGACCACGCCACGCTGCTGGCGCAGGGCGGGCTGTATGCGCGGCTCTGGGCACGCCAGAGCGGTGGATTTATCGGCGAGGATGAAACTGGATGTATCGAACAACCGGATTTATCCGGTAATTCGGCCTCAAGTTCTGGCTAACGCGGTCGGTCGGACGCATGGCCCGTGGGTACACTCTTTCCCGCAGGATTCTTCATAAATCACTAACCGAACGGTACCGCCGCCTCGCTCTCCAATGGCCGCACGATCCCCGGCAACTCCCTCGACCCAGTTCGACCTGAAGAGCGCCTCGCTGGCGCTGGTCGCGCTGGTGCTGCGCACCACCCGGCTGGAAGAGCTGGAGGCGCAGTTCGAGGCACGCATCGCGCCTTCGGCCGACTTCTTCAACCGCGATCCGGTCGTCATCGACCTGACGCATGTGCGCGAGCAGGCCGAGCCGCTCGACTTCGCCGGCCTGGCCGAGCTGCTGCGGCGCTACAGCATGGTGCCGGTGGCGGTGCGCTCGGGCTCGCCCGAGCAGATCGAGGCGGCGCTGGCCGCCGGCCTGTGCGAGGCGCCGGCCGCTCCGGCCGACCTGCCGCATGTCCGGGTCGAGCCGCCGGCGCCCGAGCCCGAACCGGCGCCTGAACCCGAGCCCGAGCTGCCGCCGGAGCCGGTCGCTGTCTCGGGCGACGACGGTGCCGGCGAGGACGAGGGGGCGCTGCCGTCGGTGACGGCGATGCTGGTGGTCGACCGGCCGCTGCGCTCGGGCCAGCAGGTCTACGCGAAGAACGCCGACCTGGTGGTGCTGGCGCTGGTCAGCCACGGCGCCGAGGTGATCGCCGACGGCAGCATCCATGTGTATGCGCCGCTGCGCGGCAAGGCCATCGCCGGCGCGACCGGCGACATCAGCGCGCGCATCTTCTCGACCTGCATGGAGCCGGAGCTGATCTCGGTGGCCGGCATCTACCAGACCACCGACCCGCCGCTGCCGGTCGAGGTGCGCGGCAAGGCCGCACAGGTCCGGCTCGACGGCGACACGCTGGTCATCGAGGCCATCAAGGCCTGAAGCCCGCAGGGCTGCAGGCAGGACAACGACAACAGACAAAGACGAAGAAAGGACCACGACGGATGGCCAGGATCATCGTAGTGACCTCCGGCAAGGGTGGAGTCGGCAAGACCACGACCAGCGCGAGCTTCGCCTCGGGGCTGGCGATGCGGGGGCACAAGACGGCCGTGATCGACTTCGACGTCGGTCTGCGCAACCTCGACCTGATCATGGGCTGCGAGCGTCGGGTCGTGTACGACCTGATCAACGTGATCAACGGCGAGGTCAATCTCCACCAGGCGCTGATCAAGGACAAGCACTGCGAGCACCTCTACGTGCTGGCGGCCTCGCAGACCCGCGACAAGGAGGCCCTCAACAAGGAGGGCGTCGGCCGCGTCTTCCAGGAGCTGGCCGAGCAGGGCTTCGAGTACATCGTCTGCGACTCGCCCGCGGGCATCGAGACCGGCGCGATGATGGCGATGCACTTCGCCGACGAGGCCCTGGTGGTGACCAATCCCGAGGTGTCCTCGGTGCGCGACTCGGACCGCATCCTGGGCATGCTCAGCTCGAAGACGCTGCGCGCGATCGAGGGTCGCGAGCCGGTCAAGGAGCACCTGCTGATCACCCGCTACAACCCGAGCCGGGTGCAGGGCGGCGAGATGCTGTCGCTGGCCGACATCAACGAGATCCTGCGCATCACGCTGATCGGCGTGGTGCCGGAGTCCGAGGTGGTGCTGCAGGCCTCCAACCAGGGCGTGCCGGTGATCCACATGAACGGCAGCGACGCCTCCGAGGCCTACAAGGACGTCGTGGCGCGCTTCCTCGGCGAGGACAAGCCGATGCGCTTCATCGACGTGGTCAAGCCGGGCTTCTTCAAGCGGCTGTTCGGCGCGAGGTGACCCGATGGGGTTTCTTTCCTTCATGCTCGGCGAGAAGCAGAAGTCCGCGACGGTGGCCAAGGAGCGGCTGCAGATCATCCTGGCCCACGAACGCAGCTCGCGCAGCTCCAGCCCCGACTACCTGCCGGCGCTGCAGCGCGAGCTGCTGGCGGTGGTGACCAAGTACGTCGCGATCCACCCGAACGACGTCAAGGTCCACCTCGAGCGCCATGACAACCTCGAGGTGCTCGAGGTCAAGATCGAGCTGCCCGAGTCGCCTCAGCGCTGAGCGCCGGCCTGGCAGCGCAGAACCGTGCCGACGCCGCGTCGTCCGCACGGTGTCCAGGCCTGCAGGTCGGGATGCGGCGTGCCCTGCAGGTCGAGGTCGGCCTGCACCGTGTCCCAGTCGCGCACGCCCTGCGCGTCCACCGTCATGCGCAGCAGCCAGCCGCGGCGCGCCGGCGCGAAGTCCTCGAAGCCGTCGAAGACGAAGTTGCCCAGGCTCCAGACCACCGGCCGTCCGGCCACCAGGTCGGCGCCCTGGGTGACATGCGGGTGGCCGCCGACCACCGCGTCCGCGCCGGCCTCGATCATGCGCCGCGCCAGGCGGCGCTGACGCTCGCCCGCTTCCGGCTCGCGCTCCCAGCCCCAGTGCATGAAGGGAATCACCACGTCGGCGCCGGCCTGGCGCGCGGCGCGGATGTCGGCCACCACCTGCAGGTCGTCGCTCCAGGCCACGCCGGGCGTGGACGGGCCGGCGCGGAAGCTGCGCGGCTTGAACTCGTCGTAGGCCAGCAGCGCGATGCGCAGCCCGGCGCGCTCGATCCACAGCGGCCGGTGCGCCTCGCGCAGGTCGCGCCCGCCGCCGAAGGGCGCGATGCCGGCCGCGCGCACCCGCTCCAGCGTCTCGACGAAGGCGGCCGGGCCCTGGTCGCCGGCGTGGTTGTTGGCCACCGACAGCGCGTCGAAGCGGCCCTGCAGCACCCGCACCACCGCCGGGTCGGCGCGGAAGCTGAAGATCTTGTTCGGCAGCGGCGTGCCGCCGGCGGCGATCGGGCACTCGAGGTTGCCGATGCGCACGTCGGCCTGGCGCAGCAGCGCGTCGAAGGGCGCCAGCGGATCGCCGCCCGCCGCGATCAGCCGGCCCGGCCCGTCGTCGAGCATCAGGTCGCCGGCGAAGACCAGGCGCACCGTGGCGTCGGCGGCCGGTCGGCGGCCCGTTCGCGCCGGCTGAGGGCGAGGCGCCGCCGGCAGCGGCGTGGCGGTGCGTTCGCAGGCGTACTGCAGCTCGCCGTCGCGCAGCGGCTCGTGCACCCGCTGCCAGCCGGTGAAGCCGCCGTCGGCCGCGCGTGCCGAGGCACGCTCCGGCAGCCGGAAGCGGCCCTGGTGCAGCGGCAGCGGCGACCGGTCGGCATCGCGGTCGGCATCGGTGTCGACGCGCAGCTCGACCGTGCGGCCGTCGCGCTGCAGCACCGCACGCCACAGGAAGTAGGAGCCGACCGGCTGCGCCGGCGTGCCCAGCGCATCGGCGCGCTCGTCGAGCTCGACGACGCGGGTCTCGCCGCCGTAGTCGACATGGCAGCGCACCAGCGCCCCGGCGCCGGCCGCCGCGGGCAGCAGCAGTGCCGCCATCAGCGCCGCCCACCGGGCGCCCGGCCGGCTGCTGCGGCGCGATACCGGGCTCGGCATCGGCACAAGCGTGGTACGTCGGCGGATAATGGCGTCGGTCATGAAATCCGTCATGAAGTCACCGAGGTCGTCAGGGAGAGTCGGCAGTGAAGGAACGAGAACAGGGCACATCGCGGCGGCGCCCGTCTGCAGGGCGCCGGGATCCGGGGGACAGCTCCTACCAGGCCTGGCAGCGGGTGCAGCCGGTCTCGACGGCCGACGTGCCCGCCTGGCTGCGCATCTTCGCATCGCTGCTGCTGGTCGTGCTGGCCGGGGTCGTCGGCTGGCTGGGCTGGAGGGCCTGGCAGCGCGGCGGCGAGCTGCCGCTGCCGATGCAGCTCGAGCCCACCCGGGCCGGCGTGCCGGCCTCGGCGCCTGCTTCTGCCGTGGTTCGGAGCGTGGCCCGATGAGCCGCTCGCGCCGGATCGTGCGCGCCGGCGCCGGCCTGGGTGCGCTGCTGCTGGCCCTGGGTCTGGTCGCCTGCGACGCGCGTCGCGACGAGCGGCTGCAGCCGGGCACGGCCACCGAGGTCGACGTGCTGCGCGAGCTGGGCACGCCGCTCGACATCCACCGTCAGCCCGACGGCACGCGTGTTCTCGAGTTCTCCGGCCAGCCCGAGGGCACGACCAACCATTTCGCGACGATCGGCGCCGATGGCCGCCTGGTCGCGCTGCGCCAGACGCTGCAGCCGGAGACCTTCGCCCAGGTGCATCCGGGCATGACGGTCGAGCAGGTGCAGGCGCTGCTGGGCCGTCCGGCGCTGAAGGACGCCTATGCGCTGAAGAAGGAGGAGGTCTGGGACTGGCGCTGGCGCGACGGACCGACCCGCAAGGTCTTCCGGGTGACCTTCGACTTCGACGGCCGCGTGACCGGCGCCGCGGCGCTCGACGATCCGCGCGACCTGTACCGCTGATCCGCCGTCCCGGCGGTCCGCGGCGCGCGAGCGGCGGAACTACAGCGCCGGTGCGGCCGAGGCGGCGGCGGGTGCGGCCGTCAGCGCCGGTGGCTCGGCGGCGGTCTGCAGCGCCGCCGGGCCGGGCGGCGCGAAGCCGATGCGCGGGGCCTCGCCGTCGGCCTGCTCGCTGTAGCGCCAGGTCTCGCCCTGGCGCACCAGGCCCGGAGGCGGCTGCGGCGGCCACACCGGCACCTCCGCCAGCACGCCGGCCATGTAGGCGCTCCAGATCTCGCGCGCACGCACGACCGCCACCGGCTGCGGCACCAGCGCGGCCGGCCCCGCCGTGCCGTCCGGCCCGATCCAGGCCACCGCCGCGACCTGGCTGTGCACGCCGGCGAACCAGCTGTCGCCGCTGCCGGCGAGGCTGCAGCCCTGGCCAAGCAGGTCGGCGCGCAGCGGCGGCGCGGTCTCGCTGTCCGGCAGGGCCGTGGGGCCGGCGCCGGAGAGCATCGTGCCGAGCAGGAAGATGTTGCGCGGCTCGACCGCCGGCCGGTCGGGATCGTGGGGCGGCAGCGGCGGCGGGCGGTAGATCACCACGCCGGTGGCGTCGGTGACCCGGTCGATCAGCACCGGCGTGACCGGATCGGCGCCTGCACGCGCCAGCACCGTCCAGGCCCGTGCCAGCTCCAGCGGCGTGGTGGTGGCCGAGCCGTCGAGCAGCTCGGCGGCGTCGGCCGGCATCCGGCCGGCATCGAAGCCGTAGCGCATCAGCCAGCCCGGCAGCCGCTCGGCACCCAGATGCTGCGCCAGGCGCAGCGCGGCGCGCGGGTGGCTGGCGCGCAGCAGATCGGCCGGCGCGATGCCGGGATCGGCCGGCGCGCTGGCGGCGGGGCCGGCCGCGGTCACGGTGAGCTCGCTGCCCAGGCTGGCGTCGCTGATGCGGGCATCGGGCGTCACGCCGGACGCCAGCGCGGCCGACAGCACGAAGGGGCGCAGCATCAGCCCGGCCGGCCGGCGCGCGCCGGTCGCGTGATCGGTGCCGGCGCGGCCCGGATCGAAGCCGCCGACCAGGGCGCGCACCCGTCCGCTGGCAGTGTCGAGCGCGACGAAGGCGCCCTCGACCTGCGGCCACTGCGCGACGCTCCACTGCAGCCGTCCGCCGATCTCGCGCCGCTCCAGGCGCACCACCGCGCCGCGGCGCACCGCCAGCGCGTCCGGGGCCTGGGGCTGCAGCGCCGCATGGATGCGCTGCACGCCCTCGGCGCCGAGCTCGACCGCCTCGCCGCTGGCCAGGCGCGCGCTCAGGCCGTCGGCGCGCGTGGCGGTGACCAGCGCGACGCGCAGGTCCTCGTCGTCGGCGTGGTCGCGCAGCAGCTGCGAGGCGGCCTGGCCGAGCGCGGCCGGCGCGACCTCGGGCAGCGTCTCGTGGCCTTCCGGACCGCGCCAGGGCTGCTGGCGCTCGTGCTCGAGCAGGCTGCGGCGCAGCGCCGCATGGGCGGCGCGCTGCTCGGCGGCGGTCACGGTGGTGTAGATGCGGTAGCCCTGCGTGTAGACCGACTCGCCCAGCCGCGCCACGACCTGGCGGCGCACCAGCTCGGCCAGGTGCTCGGCATGGACCTCGGCCTGCAGCGGCAGGCGGATCGCCAGCGGCTCGGCCTCGGCCTCGGCGCGGGCGACCGCGTCGATCAGGCCGGCCTGCTGCATGCGCTGCAGCACCAGGCGCTGGCGGGCCCGCGCGCGGGCCGGATTGACGACCGGATTGGCGTAGGACGGGTTCTGCGGCAGCCCGGCCAGCATCGCGGTCTCGGCCAGCGTCAGCGCCTGCAGCGGCTTGCCGAAGTAGGTCCGCGCCGCCGCGGCGAAGCCGTAGCTGCGCTGGCCGAGGTAGATCTGGTTCATGTACAGCTCGAGAATGCGGGCCTTGTCGAGCCGGTGCTCGATCTGCAAGGCCAGCAGCGCCTCGCGCAGCTTGCGCTCGAGCGTGCGGTTCGGCGTCAGGAAGAAGGTGCGCGCGACCTGCTGCGTGATGGTCGAGCCGCCCTGGCGCAGGCCGTCGCCGACGAGGTTGGCGCGCAGCGCGCGGGCGATGCCGATCAGGTCGACGCCGGGATGACGCTCGAAGCGGCGGTCCTCGACCGCCAGCACCGCCTGGCGCAGCAGCGGCGGAATGCGCTCGATCGGCACGAACTCGCGGTGCTCCTCGCCGAACTGGGTGATCGGCACGCCGTCGAGCGTGTAGACCTGCAGCGGCTGGCGCGGCTGGTAGTCGAGCACCCGGTCGAGCGGCGGCAGCTGCGGCCACAGCCGGGCCAGCGCGACCGCCAGCGCCGCGCCACCGGCCAGCATCAGGACCAGCAGCAGCGTCAGTGTGACGCGCAGGGCTTTCGGGCAGGACAGGACGACGGACTTCTTCGTCACGAAAGGCACTCGGGATCGCAGGGCGGGGTCGGGAACCTACTGTAACCCCGCGGCATGTCGCACTGACCCTGCCAAGGCATGGGTCGCTATGCTGCGATCATGGCCGAAGCTCTCAGGAACCTGCTCGACGAAGTGGCCGTCGGACAGCTCGGATTTCATCTGGCGCGGGTGCTGCCCGGGCTGGACCGCCACGCCTTCGAGGCCGAGGCCCGCGCCGGGCTGCACGCGCTCGAGCTCAAGGCGCGGGTGCAGCATCTGTCGGCGGTGCTCGAGCGCCATCTGCAGCGGGTGCGGGCGGACGACTTCGCGGCTGCCTGCGACGCGCTGGAGGCGGCGCTGGCGCCGCCCGGCACGGTGCCCTGGGGCGAGGCGCCGCGCGGGCCGGCCGATCCGGCCGCCGGCCTGGCGGGCTGGGTGGTGTGGCCGCTGACCGACTGGGTGGCGCGCTGCGGCCTGCATGAGCCCGATCGTGCACTCGACGCGCTGCACGCGATGACGCAGCGCTTCACCGCCGAATGGGCGGTGCGGCCCTTCATCGAGCGCCATCCGGAGCGGACCTGGGCGCGGCTGGCCGCCTGGTGCGAGGATCCGAGCGAGCATGTGCGCCGGCTGGCGAGCGAGGGCAGCCGGCCGCGCCTGCCCTGGGGCCGGCGGCTGCAGGGGCTGATCCGCGATCCCGCGCCGACGCTGCCGCTGCTGGCGCGGCTGCAGGACGATCCGAGCGCCTATGTGCGCCGCTCGGTCGCCAATCACCTCAACGACATTTCCCGCGATCATCCGGAGCAGCTGCTGCGCTGGCTGCAGGCGCATCTGCCGCAGGCGCCGGCGCCGCGCCGGGCGCTGCTGCGCCACGCCAGTCGCACGCTGATCAAGGCCGGCCACGCGCAGGTGCTGGCCGCCTGGGGCCAGGGCGAGCCGCTGGCCGGCCGCGCGACGCTCACGCTGCGGCCCGGCGCGATCGCGCTGGGCGAGGCGGTGGAGCTGCGCGTCGGGCTGCAGTCGCAGGCCGGGTCGGCGCAGCCGCTGGTGATCGACTATGCGGTCCACCATGTGAAGGCGGACGGCCGCACCTCGCCGAAGGTCTTCAAGGGCTGGACCCTGACGCTGGCGCCTGGCGAGGCGCGGGTGCTGGTGCGCCGCCATGCGCTGCGCGCGATCAGCACCCGACGCCACCATCCCGGCTGGCACCGGGTCACGCTGCAGGTCAACGGGCAGACGCTGGCCGAGGCCGGCTTCGAGCTGCTGACCGGCGGTTGATGTGCGGCGGCGGGCTCAGCGCGCCAGCCGCGCGGCGAAGTCCGCCGCGTCGAAGCCGACGCTGAAGCGGCCGTCCGGCCAGCGCACCAGCGGCCGGCGGATCACGCTGGGCTGGGCCTGCATCAGCGCGATCGCGGCGGCCGCGTCGGTCACGGCGGCCCGCTCGGCCTCGTCGAGCCGGCGCCAGGTGGTGCCGCTGCGGTTGAGCAGCCGCTCCCAGCCCAGCGCGTCGCTCGCCGGCCCGAGCAGGTCGGCGGGCACGCCCTGCTTCCTGAAGTCGTGGAAATGCACCTCGACGCCGGCGACCGGCGCCTGCGCGGCCAGCCAGGCGCGTGCCTTCTTCACCGTGTCGCAGTTCGGGATGCCGTGCAGCGTCAGCACGCGGGCCGCGGGGGTCTGCATCGCCGCTTCCCTCACTGGCGCGCGGTGCGCACGTTGGCCGGCAGCGTCGCCGGATGGCTGGTGCGCCAGGGGCTGATGTCCAGGCCGCCGCGGCGGGTGTAGCGCGCGTAGACCTGCAGCCGCACCGGCTGGCAGCGCTCCAGGATGTCCGTGAAGATGCGCTCGACGCACTGCTCGTGGAACTCGTCGTGCTCGCGGAAGCTGATCAGGTAGCGCAGCAGCCCTTCCTGGTCGATCTGCGGGCCGGTGTAGCTGATCTGCACGCTGCCCCAGTCGGGCTGGCCGGTGACCAGGCAGTTGCTCTTGAGCAGGTGCGAGGTCAGCGTCTCGGTGACCGGCTGCTCGTCGAAGGCGGCGATCAGCAGCTCGGGCGCGGGCGGGCCGTAGCGGTCGCAGTCGATGTCCATGCGGTCGAGCAGCACGCCCGACAGCTCGTGGATCGGCTGCGCGTCGAAGGCCTCCGGCAGCACCAGCCGCACGCCCACGCGGGCGCCGGCGGCCGCGCTCAGGTCGTGCACCAGCATCTCGCGCAGCCGCTCGGGCGACTCCACCCGGGTCATGTTGAAGCTGTTGAGGTAGAGCTTGAAGGACTTGCTCTCGATGATGCAGGGCGAGTCGCAGGGCACGGTGATGGTGGCGATCGCCACCTGCGGCTTGCCGCGCGGCGTCAGCCACGACAGCTCGTAGGCGGTCCACAGGTCCGCGCCCATGAAGGGCAGGCGTCCGGCGGCGATGCGCTCTGCGCTCAGGCCGATCTCCTCGCGCTTCGGGGTGCGCGAGATCGGGTACAGCAGCTCGGGCGCGTAGGTGGCGCGGTAGCTGGCGGTCTTGCCCAGCAGCGAGCCGCTCGGATCGCGGGCCGGGGACGGGGAGGAGGGGGTGTCGCTCATGGCCGAGATGGTAGCGGGGCGCGGCCCCGCCCCGATCGGCCGGCTCGGCCCGCTCAGGCCGCCTGGTCGATGCCGCGGCTCAGCGGAGCCGGGCGCGTGCCGATCGCCGCGCGGCCGTGGCTGGCCGGCTGGCCGGCGGGGGCCGGGCGGCCGCGGCCGAGCAGCCCGGAGAGGAAGTCCGTCAGAGCGGCGCCATGCACCTCGGCCGCATAGTGGCGCCGGGCCTCCCAGGCCGCACGGCGCAGCTCGGCGACCTGCTCGCGGTCGCCGAGCTGGCGGGCCAGGTCGGCGATCGAGGTGAACTCGATCAGCGCCGGGTACTTCGCCAGATAGGCCTTCGAGGCGCGGTAGCCCTGCGCCGGCAGCGCGATCGGCACGCCGGCGGCGACGCTGGAGATCATCCGGTCGGGCACCGTCAGGTCGAAGCGGTCGGCACGGCGGCAGCGGCCGGTGTTGTACATGATCAGGCTGGCGTCGTGGCCGGCCATGCGGCGCAGCAGCTCCGGCTGCGTCGCCGGCTCGAAGGGCCGGCGCAGCGGGTGGCCGTCGGAGGTCTCGGGCGAGCGCACATGGTGCAGCTCGATGCCGGCGTCGAGCAGCGCCTGCATCGGCTCGCGCAGGTCGTCGGCGGCATGGATGGTCGGGTGCGACAGGTCGGTGCGGCCGACGAAGATCAGGTTGGCCGCGTCCGAGGCGGCCGGCGGCTGCGCGCCCGCCTGCTGGAAGCTCGCCGGCCAGCACGGCGGCAGGATCAGCTCGTCGACCGGCTGCGGCGCGTCGGCCAGCAGCCGGTGCGCATGGAAATGCTCGCGCATCGCCTCGCTGGGAAACAGCACCCCGTCGAGATGGCGGGCGGCGCGCCGGATGAGCCAGTGCTGGCGCGTCACGCCGAGGGAGTCGAGCGACAGCGGATAGCACAGCACCATCAGCACCAGGCGGATGCGCGGCCGCAGCTGGCGGATCGCCACCAGGTCGGCCAGCGGGTTCGTGCCCCAGTAGGCGATCACCACGTCGGTGTGGTGCGCGTCGAGATGGCGCACGAGCGCCTCGCGGAAGATCGGGTCCTGCGTGCCGCGGAACTGGTCGAGCGCACGGCGCAGGCGTCGGCCCGCCGTCGCGGGCCGGTCGTGGAAGTAGCAGCTCGAGTCCGGCATCCAGGACAGCGCCTCGGCATGGCCGCGCAGCATGGCCTCCAGGCTGGCGCGGTGGTCGATGTCCGGACCCAGCAGGGTCACGCGGGGGGCATGCGGGAGGCTCATTCGCAGGTCTTCTGAGGTTGGCGTTCCGGAGTTTTCGGAAGGTGTCCAGGGATACTCCAGAGGAATTCTTGAGGTAATTTCAGGTTCCAGAATCCCGCGAAAAGGCGGTCCGACCCGATGTGTTCCGGGGCCCGTGACCTGCTGCACGGGCCGGAGCGCCGTCCTGCGATCAGATTGAGGTGCTGTCTCCTCGCCGCATCGCCCGCGACAGCAGCATCACCGGGGCCAGCCCGACGAGCACCAGCGCCAGCGAGGGCAGCGCCGCCTCGGCCAGGCGCTCGTCGCGCGCGAGCTGGTGCGCGACGACCGCCAGCGTGTCGCTGTCGAAGGGCCGCAGCGCCAGCGTCGCCGGCAGCTCCTTCATCACGTCGACGAAGACCAGCAGCGCCGCCGCCAGCACGCTGCGGCGCAGCAGCGGCAGGTGGACCCGGCCGAACAGCCGCAGCGGCGCGGCGCCGAGCATGCGTGCGCTCTCGTCCAGGCTGGACGGCAGCCGCGCATAGCCCGAGTCCAGCGACTGCAGCGCCACCGCCGAGAAGCGCACCAGGTAGGCGTAGATCAGACCCAGCGAGGTGCTGGTCAGCACCGTGCCGAGCTGGCTGTCGGGCCAGCGCGCCTGAAGCCAGCCCGAGGGCAGCAGCAGGCCGATGGCGATCACCGCCCCCGGCACCGCGTAGCCCAGCGACACCAGGCGCACGCCTGCCGTCAGCAGCGCATGGCTGCGCAGCCGTGCCGCGAAGGCCATCGGCAGGGCCAGCGCCACGGCCAGCAGCGCGGCGGTGCCCGCCAGCGTCAGGCTGGTCCGGGCCCAGCCGCCGAAGCGGGCCCAGGGCAGGCCGAACTCGCCGTGCAGCGCCTCCTCGAGCACCAGCCGCAGCAGCATCAGCACCGGCAGCACGAAGCCCAGCAGCACCGGCATCAGGCCGGCCGCCAGCGCCGCCAGGGCGGCGGCCCCCCGCAGCCTCGCCGGCCGCGCCTCCGGGCCGGTGCCGGCGCTGCGGGTGACGGCGAAGCGCATGCGCGCCTGCGCGCGGCGCTCGGTCCAGACCAGCAGCGCCACGACCAGCAGCAGCAGCGTGGCCAGCTGCGCCGCCGCATGGCGGTCGCCGAAGGACAGCCAGGCGCGGTAGATGCCGGTGGTGAAGGTGCTCAGGCCGAAATAGGCGCCGACGCCGTAGTCGGCCAGCGTCTCCATCAGCGCCAGCGCGACGCCGGCGGCCAGCGCCGGACGCGCCATCGGCAGCGCCACGCGCAGCACGCGCCGCCACGGCCCGGCACCGAGCAGCCGCGCGGCTTCCATCAGCGCCACGCCGCGCTCGAGCAGCGCGGTGCGCACCAGCAGGTAGACATAGGGATAGAGCGTCAGCACGAACAGCAGCACCGCGCCCCACAGGCTGCGGATGTCCGGCCACAGCGCGCCGGTGGCGCCGGTGGCCGCGCGCAGCCAGGTCTGCAGTGGACCGCTCGACTGCAGCGTGTCGGTGTAGACGTAGGCCAGCACGTAGGCCGGCATCGCCAGCGGCAGCAGCAGCGCCCACTCGAGCAGGTCGCGGCCGGGAAAGCGCAGCAGCGTCACCAGCGCCGCCGCGCCGCCGCCCAGCAGCGCCACGCCCACGGCCACCGGCACGGCCAGCTGCAGCGAGGCCAGTGCGTAGCTCGGCAGCACGGTGTCGAGCTGATGCGCCAGCGTCGCAAGCGCGGTCGCGTCGAAGCTCAGCCAGGACGAGGCGAGCGCCAGCAGCGGCAGCGCCAGCAGCAGGCACGCGGGCATCAGCAGGCCGGACAGCAGGGAAGGGCGGCGCAAGGTCATGTGATCAGAAATGATTTGCATTGGCAGTCGCGGTTATGATAGTTCCAATCGCTTTTCCCGGCCCTGCCGCGCCCCGCCCCGTTGCCGTCCGTTCACGCCATGTTCCTGCACGTCGACCAGCTCAGCGTCCGCTATCCCGGTGCCCCGCGCGCCAGCGTCAGCGAGGTCTCGCTCGGGCTCGAGCGCGGCGGCATCGGTGCGCTGCTCGGGCCCTCGGGCTGCGGCAAGACCTCGCTGCTGCGCGCGATCGCCGGGCTGGAGCGGCCGGCGGCGGGGCGGGTGGTGCTCGAGGACGAGCCGGTCGCCGACGCGGCCCGCGGCCTGCATCTGCCGCCCGAGCGGCGCCGCATCGGCATGGTCTTCCAGGACTACGCGCTGTTTCCGCACATGACGGTGGCCGAGAACGTCGCGTTCGGCATCGCGCATCTGCCGCGGGCCGAGCGCGAGCGCCGCGGGGCCGAGCTGCTGGCGCTGGTCGGCCTGGCGGAGACGGCGCACCGCCTGCCGCACCAGCTCTCCGGCGGGCAGCAGCAGCGCATCGCGCTGGCGCGGGCGCTGGCGCCGCGGCCGCGCCTGCTGCTGATGGACGAGCCGTTCTCCAGCCTGGACGTCGACCTGCGCGAGCGCCTGGCCCAGGAAGTGCGTGCGATCCTGCGCCAGACCGGCACGACGGCGCTGTTCGTCACCCATGACCAGATGGAGGCCTTCGCGGTGGCCGACGCGGTCGGCGTGATGCAGGCCGGCGAGCTGCAGCAGTGGGCGCCGCCTGCCGAGCTCTACCGCCGTCCGGCCACCCGCTTCGTCGCCACCTTCGTCGGCCAGGGCACGCTCGCGCCGGCCAGCGCGGTGCTGCCGCGGCAGGCGGGCATGGCCGGGCGCGACGTGCTGCTGCGGGCCGACGAGGTGGTTCATGACGCGGCCAGCCCGCTGCGCGCGCGGCTGCGTGCCAAGGCCTTTCGCGGCGCGGAATTCCTCTACACGCTGGAGCTCGCCGGCGGCGAGCAGCTGCTGGCGCAGGTGCCGGCCCACCATGACCATGCGATCGGCGAATGGATCGGCATCCGTGCCGCGGTCGACCGCCCCGTGACTTTCCCGCGGGACTTGAAGGGCGCGGCAGCGGCCTGATCTCGTTCCGGATGTCGGGTGCGTCCTATACTGGCCGCACGATGTGATGTGCACCGGGACGGTCGGCCAGCGAGCCTGCCCGGCGCCGCGACGCGAAAGGTGTCCGAGATGGGAAGCAAGTTGAAGGTGGCAGGTTGGGTGGCGGTCGGTGCGTTCGCCGGTGCCCTGGCGACGATGCAGCTGCAGGCGACCGCGCGCAGCGCGATGTCGCCGCTGCCGCTGGAGGACATGCAGCAGCTCGCTGCGGTCTTCGATCTGGTCAAGCGTTCCTACGTCGAGCCGGTCGACGACAAGAAGCTGATCCGCGACGCGATCACCGGCATGGTCTCCGGGCTCGACCCGCATTCGGCCTACTTCGAGGGCCAGGCCTTCAAGGAATTCCGCGAGGGCATCAGCGGCAAGTTCACCGGCGTGGGCATCCAGATCGAGATGGAGGAGGGCCTGGTCAAGGTCGTCTCGCCGATCGAGGGCTCGCCGGCCTTCCGCGCCGGCCTGCAGACCGGCGACCTGATCACCCGCATCGACGACACGATGGTCAAGGGCCTGAACATGGACCAGGCCATCAAGCGCATGCGCGGCCCCAGCGGCACCAAGGTCGTGCTGACGGTGTTCCGCAAGGCCGACAACCGCACCTTCCCGGTGACGATCGTGCGCGAGGAGATCAAGACCAAGAGCGTGCGCTCGAAGGTGGTCGAGCCCGGCTACGCCTGGATCCGCATCAACCAGTTCCAGGAACCGACGCTGCGCGACTTCACCGAGCAGCTGCGCGAGATCTACCAGAAGGAGCCGCAGCTCAAGGGCCTGGTGCTGGACCTGCGCAACGACCCCGGCGGCCTGCTCGACACCGCGGTCGGCGTCTCGGCGGCCTTCCTGCCGAAGGACGTCGTCGTCGTCTCGACCAACGGCCAGATCCCGGAGTCGCGCAGCGTGCTCAAGGCCGCGCCGATGTTCTACTCGCGCGACGGCAGCGACCTGCTCGCCAGCCTGCCCGCCGCGCTGAAGACGGTGCCGATGGTGGTGCTGGTCAACGAGGGCTCGGCCTCGGCCAGCGAGATCGTCGCCGGCGCGCTGAAGGACCACAAGCGCGCGGTCATCATGGGCTCGCAGACCTTCGGCAAGGGCTCGGTGCAGAGCGAGATCGCGCGCCTGCCGATGCCCAACACCTCGCTGAAGATCACCACCGCGCGCTACTACACGCCGTCGGGCCAGTCGATCCAGGCCAAGGGCATCCTGCCCGACGTGCTGGTCGACGACACCGCCGAGGGCAGCCCGTTCGCCGCGCTGCGCATGCGCGAGTCCGATCTCGACAAGCACCTGGCCAACGGCGACGAGAAGAAGGACGCCGCCCGCGAGAAGGCCCGCGAGGAGGCGCTGAAGAAGCTCGAGGAGGCCTCCAAGGCCGCCGGCACCAAGGACGGCGCGAAGCTGCCGAAGCTGCCCGAATACGGCGCCAGCGACGACTTCCAGCTGCAGCAGGCGCTCAACCGGCTGAAGGGCCGCCCGGTCGTCGCGTCGAAGACGCAGACCGAGCGCAAGCTCGAAGAGCCGAAGGCCAACTGAGACAGGGCGGCCGGACGATGGACGACGATCAGCTGCTGCGCTACAGCCGCCACATCCTGCTCGACGAGATCGGTGTCGAGGGCCAGCAGCGCCTGCTCGACGGCCATGCGCTGGTGATCGGCGCCGGCGGTCTGGGCTCGCCGGCGCTGCTCTACCTGGCCAGCGCCGGCGTGGGCACGATCACGGTGGTCGACCATGACACGGTCGACCGCACCAACCTGCAGCGCCAGATCGCGCACACCGAGGCCCGCGTCGGCTCGCCGAAGGTCGAGTCGGCGGCCGCCGCGATCGCGCAGATCAATCCGGGCGTGACGGTGCGCACCGTCGCGCGCCGCGCCGACGCGCAGCTGCTGGCCGAGCTGGTGGCCGCAGCCGACGTGGTGCTCGACTGCAGCGACAACTTCCCGACCCGCCAGGCGGTCAACGCCGCCTGCGTCGAGCAGCGCCGCCCGCTGGTGTCGGGCGCGGCGATCGGGCTGGACGGCCAGATCGCGGTCTGGGACGCGCGCGGCGAGGACCTGCCGTGCTACGCCTGCCTGTTCCCGCCGACGGCCGAGGTGCCGGAGGTGCGCTGCGCGACGATGGGCGTGTTCGCGCCGCTGGTGGGCATCATCGGCACGATGCAGGCCGCCGAGGCGCTCAAGCTGCTTGCCGGCTTCGGCCAGCCGCTGGCCGGCCGGCTGCAGATGCTCGACGGCCGCCGCATGGAGTGGACCGAGATCCGGATCGGGCGCGACGCGGCCTGTCCGGTCTGCTCGGCGCGTGTTTCATCGAAGGAACCGGCAAGGTCGTGACCGGGCGGCTATGCTGTCAGGCATGGACAAGCCCCATCCCGAACTGACAGCACGCAACTTCCCGTCGGCCCAGGAGGAACTCCAGGCCGCACAGCCGCCCTCGCTGTACGGCGGTCCGGAAAGCGCCTACCGGCTGGCCTTCGCCGACAGCGCCTTCCTGCTGCGCGAGGAGCTCCGGCCGGTGCGCATGCAGCTCGAGCTGCTCAAGCCCGAGCTGATCCAGACCGAGCTCGGCATCGAGTCGACGATCGTGATCTTCGGCAGCGCGCGCATCCTGCCGCCCGAGACCGCCGCCGAGCGTCTGGCCGAGGCCGAGGCGGGCGGCGACGAGGCCGCGGTCGCGCGCGCGCGCCGCCAGGTCGACATGAGCCGCTACTACGACGAGGCGCGCCGCTTCGGCTCGCTCGTCACCCGGCGCTCGCGCACGCTGGAGACGCCGATCTACGTCGTCACCGGCGGCGGCCCCGGCATCATGGAAGCGGGCAACCGCGGCGCGCACGAGGTCGGCGGCAAGAGCATCGGCCTGAACATCGTGCTGCCGCACGAGCAGGCGCCCAACCCGTACATCACGCCGGAGCTGTGCTTCCAGTTCCACTACTTCGCGCTGCGCAAGATGCATTTCGTGATGCGCAGCATCGCGCTGGTGTGCTTCCCCGGCGGCTTCGGCACGCTCGACGAGCTGTTCGAGACGATGACGCTGATCCAGACCGGCAAGAGCCGCCGTCGCCCGATCCTGCTGTTCGGGCGCGAGTTCTGGACCCGCCTGATCGACTTCGACTGGCTGATCGAGACCGGCATGATCAGCCCGGGCGACGTGAACCTGTTCCGCTTCGTCGAGACCGCCGAGGAGGCCTGGGAGCATCTGTCGGCCCACTATGGCTTCGACCTGCCCGACACCACCACCGGCGCCTTCGCGGAGGACATGTGAGCACGGGCCCGAGCGTGCGCGAGGTCGCGCTGATCGGCGTGCCGACCGATGTCGGCGCCTCCGACCGGGGCGCGTCGATGGGGCCGGAGGCGCTGCGGGTGGCCGGTCTGCGCGAACGGCTGCAGGCCCACGGCCTGGTGGTGCATGACCGCGGCAACCTGTCCGGCCCGGCCAACCCGTGGCTGCCGCCGGTCGACGGCTACCGCCATCTGGCCGAGGTCGCCGAGTGGAACCGCAAGGCGCACGAGGCGGTGCATGCCGAGCTGGCCGCCGGGCGGCTGCCGATCATGCTGGGCGGCGACCACTGCCTGGGCATCGGCTCGATCAGCGCGGTGGCGCGCCACTGCCGCGAGACCGGCCGCAAGCTGCGGGTGCTCTGGCTCGACGCGCATGCCGACTTCAACACCTCGGCGATCACGCCGACCGGCAACATCCATGGCATGCCGGTGGCCTGCCTGTGCGGCTTCGGCCCGCCGGAGCTGACCGGCATCGGCGGCCAGGTGCCGGCGATCTCGCCGAAGTGGGTGCGCCAGATCGGCATCCGCAGCGTCGACGCCGGCGAGAAGCGCTTCGTGCACGAGCAGGACCTCGAGGTCTTCGACATGCGCTACATCGACGAGATGGGCATGCGCCACGCGATGGAGCTGGCGCTGGCCACGCTCGACGAGCGCACGCACCTGCATGTCAGCTTCGACGTCGACTTCCTCGATCCGGACATCGCGCCGGGCGTGGGCACCACCGTGCCCGGCGGCCCGACCTACCGCGAGGCGCAGCTGTGCATGGAGATGATCGCCGACACCGGTCGGCTGGCCTCGCTCGACATCGTCGAGCTCAATCCGGCCTGCGACGTGCGCAACCGCACCGCGGCGCTGGCGGTCGACCTGGTCGAGAGCCTGTTCGGCAAGAGCACGCTGATGCGCAAGTCGTCGCGCGGATAAGGCGATGACATCCGGGACTGCGACAATCGGCGCATGAGCCATCGCCGTCCCTCCGCCTCCTCCTCGCCCGCCTCGCCTGCATCGCGGGCTCCGCTGCAGATCTCGCTGCTGCCCGTGTCCGATCCGGCCTTCCGTGCGGCGCTGGCCACGCGCTGGCGTGCGCTGGAGGCGCGCTGCGAGGGCAGCTTCTTCACCCGCTGGGCCTGGATCGGCACCTGGCTGGCGCTGCTGCCTGACGAGGTCCGGCCGCGGCTGCTGCAGGCGCGGCGCGGCGAGCGCGATGTCGGCCTGGCGCTGGTCGTCGACGGGCCCGGCCGGCAGCGCTTCGGCCTGCCGTTCTGCCGCACCGCCTGGCTGCATGCGACCGGCCGGCCCGAGCTCGACATCCTGACGATCGAGCACAACGACTTCCTGGTCGCCGCCGACGACGCCGAGGGCGCGGACGCGGTCCGTGCGGCGATGCTGGCGCACTGGGCCGGGCGTCTGCGCGGCGTCACCGAGATCGTGCTGCCCGGCCTGGCCGGGCCGGGCTGGCCGGCCGGCTGCGAGACGCGGCTGGCCTCGCGCCGGCTCGAGCGCGAGGACTGGGTGCGCCGCTCCTACGCGGTCGACCTGAAGGCGGTGCGCGCCGCCGGCGGCGACTTCCTGAAGCTGATCAGCTCGAACTCGCGTTCGCAGATCCGCCGCAGCATGAAGGAATACGGCCAGCTCGGGGCCCTCACGCTGACGCCGGCGGCCTCGACCGCGCAGGCGCTGGACTGGCTCGAGCGCCTGGCCGCGCTGCACCAGGCGCACTGGACCGGCCGCGGCCAGCCCGGCGCCTTCGCCAACGACTTCTTCTTCCGCTTCCACCGCACGCTGGTCGAGCACCACCACGACAGCGGCGCGATCCAGATGCTGCGGGTGGCGGCGGGCGAGCACGACCTGGGCTTCCTCTACAGCTTCATCCACCGCGGCCGGGTGTGCTTCTACCAGTCGGGGCTGGAGTACGGCCTGATCGAGAAGCATGCGCGGCCCGGGCTGGTCGCGCATGTGCTGGCCGCTCAGCACAACGCCGCGCTCGGCCACGAGGTCTACGACTTCATGGCCGGCGAGTCGCGCTACAAGACCACGCTGGCCACGCTCGACGAGCAGATGACCTGGACGACGCTGCGCACCTCGGCGCTGCGCTTCGAGCTGGAGGCGGCGATGCGCCGCCATCGCCAGCGTCGCGCCGGCGCGACGGCCGCCGAGGAAGTGGCGGCCGACTGAGCCCGGGCCGGGCCGCTCAGCCCGCCGACTGCGGGCTGGGCAGGCCGCGGCGCTGGCGCAGCGCCGACAGGGCCCAGCGCGGCGTCAGGATCTTCAGCAGCACCCGCAGCGTCGAGCCGTCGAGGCGGCCGAAGCGGGTCGCGCTGCGCAGCAGCATCCGGGCGGCCTCGAGCCGGTCGGTCTCGACCAGCGCATCGGCCGCGTCGATGCAGAAGCGGCCGAGTCCGCCGAGAAAGACCGGCAGCTGCTGCAGGTAGAACTCCGGATCGCGCTGGCAGATGCGCTCGGCCACCAGCAGCGTGTCGACGGTGGCGCGCACCCGGTGGCGCGGCGAGGACATCTGCGTCGCCGACAGCCGGTAGTCGATCAGCGGATGCTCGACATAGGCCACCGGCGCGACCCGCGCCGCCCGCGCGATCCAGTCCCAGTCGCACATCGAGCGGGCCTCGTCCTCGAAGCTGCCGACCTGCTCGAGCAGCTCGCGGCGGAACATCAGCGTCGGCGGGTGCAGGAAGTTGCCGTGCGCCAGCGTGGCGTAGGCCATGCCGTGGCTGACCGGCACCAGATGGCCGTCCTGGCGCGCCAGCGTGCTGCGCTCGGGAAGCAGCGAGCGCACGCCGTCGGCCGAGCGGCCGATCAGCGCGTAGTAGTGGCGCGCGTGGTCGGGCAGGATCTCGCCGCTGCGGTCGTCGAAGGCGTCGAAGTCGCCGGCGCACAGCATCACCTCGGGCAGGCGGCGCAGCACCTCGGCCTGGATCTCGAGCCGGTCGGGCCGGCACAGGTCGTCGGCGTCGAGCAGCGCGATCAGCTGGCCGCGTGCGGCGCCCACGCCGGTGGCGCGTGCCCGGGCCAGACCGCCGTTGGGCTGGCGGATCGCGCGCACCCGCGAGCCCATCGAGGCCAGCAGCGCGGCGGTGCCGTCGGTCGAGCCGTCGTCGACGACGACGATCTCGAGGGCCGGCCAGCTCTGCGCGAACAGGCTCTCGAGCGTGGCCTTCAGCGTGTGCTGCGCGTTGTAGGCCGGGATGACGACGCTGATCAGCTCATGCATCGATCCGTCCTGCTGTGGTGACATGTATCCGCTCCAGCCGCCGCCCTGAGGACGGCTCATTCTTGTTTCAATGGCCGGCACATGATTTCAGACCGAGGACAAAAAGGGAAGGTTTCCCATTTCGATTCTGCTGAAAGAAAAGGTAACGCAAAATGGGTACCTTGAGGTTCCCCTGTCCGTGGGGGAGCAGCCGGACCCGGCCGGAATCCTTCCGGATCGGGTGCTGCAAGGGCGTGGTCAGACATGGCGCGCCCAGGGCACCAGCAGGAAGGCCAGGCGCTTGAAGGCCGGCACGCGCTGGCCGAGCTGGCCGAGCATCGCCAGGTCATGCTGGTTCCAGACCTTGAAGACCAGCGTGCCGGCCAGGTAGGTCAGCACGTAGAGCACGCCGACGAGCAGGTGGTGCATCGGCGTCGGATGCTCGGTCAGCGCCAGCGCGCCCATCGACAGCGCGAACGCGCACAGCGCCGAGGCGCTCATGCGCAGCAGGTCGCCCAGCGGCAGCGGCATCTTCAGCACGACGCGCACGCACGCGAAGGTGAACAGGAAGACCGCGGTGGTCGAGAGCATGTGCGCGTAGATCGCGCCCTGCAGGCCGTGGGTCGGCACCAGCCACAGCGCCATGCCGGCGCTGACGACGATCGCGAAGCCGGACTCGGCCGCGCGCAGGCGCTGGTTGTCGGTGACGGTCAGCAGCGCGCCGAACGCGGCATACGACAGCGTCAGGCCGCGCACGATCACCATCATCTGCAGCGCGAAGGTGGCCGGCGCATAGCGCTCGCCGTAGGTCAGCTCGATGACCGGCGTGGCCCAGTAGAAGCCGATGCCCGTCAGCAGCAGCCCGAGGAAGTGGAAGTAGCGCACCGAGTCGCTGCCGATGCGGTTGACGCGCTCCTGGCCGCCGGCACCGTAGGCGTTGGCCAGCATCGGCATCAGCACCGTCGTCAGCCCGGACGACAGCAGCTCGACGCCGCCGCGCGCCAGCGTCGCGGCGATGGTGAAGAAGCCCACCGCCTCGGCACCGGCGAGCCGGTTCAGCAGGTAGGTCTCGACCGCCTTGTTGCTGAAGGCCGCCACCAGCGTGGAGATCATCGTCCACATCAGGTGCGGGCGCACCCGCTCGAGCAGGCCCGGCTCGACCTCGCGGCCGCCCTTGCGGATCTCGGCCTGGCGCAGCTGGCGCGCGGCCATCATCGGGTGCGCGATCGACACGAACAGGAACAGCAGCATGTAGCCGCTCAGCGGCGCGCCCATCAGCGCCAGCACGCCGGCGCCGGCGAGGTTGACCAGGGCCAGCAGGCTGACCGAGCCGGCCTCGATGCCGAAGCGGCCGTAGCCCTTGGCCACCGAGATGCTGAAGAGATACCAGGCCTTCGAGAACGAGGCCAGCAGCGCCACGCCGGCGAACAGCGCCAGGTGGCCTTCCCAGCCGGCCGGGCGCAGCACCGGCAGGGCCGCCAGGAAGATCGCGCCGACGACCGCCAGCGACCAGCCCTGGCGTTTCTGGAACCAGCGGTGGACAGCCTGCGCGTCGACCCGGCTGTCGCGGCCGAGCGACTCGGAGACGAAGCGGATCGCCGAGGTCGTCAGGCCGTGGTTCATCAGCAGCACCAGCATGCCCGACAGCCACACGAGATAGGCATAGCGCCCGTAGTCCGCCGGGCCGAGGCCGCGCGCGATCAGCATGCTCGTGACGAGACCGGCGGCATAGACGACGTAGGTCGAGCCGGTCGACAGCAGCGCCGAGCGGAACATCGCCTTGGCGCCGAACTGGTTGCTCATTCAGGATCCTTGTGCTGGGGCACCGGCCATCCGCGTGCCCGCGACCCGGCCCGCCCGAGAGGGTGGGGCGGCCGGCGCGCGCCGATGGTAGCAAATCGGGTCAGCGCGCGAACTGCGGGTGGCGGTGGGTGGCCATGCGCATCATCCGGGCGACGAATTGTGCCGCGCTGCGCTCGCGCGGCATGAAGCGCGGCAGCTGGAACGGGTCGGCCTGGTCGGTGGCGACGCCGACGGCGGTCGAGACCGCGGCCTCGAAGCCGGCCTCGCGCACCATGTCCGCGTGCACTGCGGCGTAGTCGAGGTCGGGCTTGCCGTTCGGGTAGGCGAAGCACAGCGGCGTGCGCCCGGTCAGCGTCTGCAGGCGGTCGCGGTTCTCGGCGATCTCGCGGCGGGCCTGGTCGGCATCGACCTTCGCGAGGATCGGGTGCGTCACGGTGTGGCCGCCGATGTCGACCAGTCCGCTGTCGGCCATCGCGCGCACCTGATGGTCGTCCATCATCAGGTCGTTGGGCAGCGTCGTGCCCGCGCGCCGGCACAGGTCGGCGCAGAATTCGATCCGGCGCTGAGGCTCCAGGTACTTGATCGCCCGGGTCAGCTCGCCGATCAGCGAACGGCGCGACGGGATGTCGGAGACCAGGCGCTGGCCCAGGCCGACCTCGGAGAGGTCGATCGTGCCGTGGTCGAGCCGGCGCACCGTCTCGACCACGGTGTCGTTGAACATGCAGCCGCCGTTGAGGTAGCCCGAGGCGACGAAGACGGTCGCCGGCAGACGGTATTCGCGCAGCAGCGGCAGCGCCAGATCGTGGTTGTCGCGGTAGCCGTCGTCGAAGGTGATGCAGGCCGCGCCGGCCGGCAGCCGGCCTTCGCGCAGCATCTCGGCCGCCTCGTGCAGGCGCAGCACCTTGAACGCGCCGGCCAGCGCGCGGAACTGCTCGGCGAGCTGGCGCACGTCCGGCACGTCCGGCTGCAGCGGATCCGGCTCCCTCAGTACGCGGTGGTACATCAGGATGGGCAGCATGTTGGTCCCGGTCGGATAGCGGGCCTGGACAAACCAGCGGGCGATCGGGCGGGCAATGGCGACCATTTTCAGGAAACTCCCATGGGCCCCGCTTGCCAGGCGCGGGGCATCGATATTGTCTGTCCAGCAGGCACGGCGTTCCGGACGAATCGGAGCAAGGCCCCCATGTCAGGGCGGAAAGAAATCCACAAACACGAAACCTGAAGGCCGATTTTCACCGGACTGCATCCGAACCGGCAATTCTGTTACCAGCAGTCAAACTCGGCGGTCCGCCACCGGAGGTCTCGTCAGGCACCGAGGGGCCTCCTGATCTTCCCTGATCGTGATCAAGATCACGGTCCCGTAAGGTACCGCGACCGGTCGAGTGTGTTCAACTGTTGAGGATGTCACGAAATGATGGCTGTTTTCTGAAGAAAGAATGCTGCCCTCCCACCAGAAAGGCACGCCGATCATGCCCGAAGTCTCGATCATCCTGCCGACCTACAACCGGGCCGACGTGATCGGCCGGGCGGTGGTGAGCGTGCTGCGCCAGAGCATGCCGGACTGGGAGCTGATCGTCGTCGACGACGGATCGACCGATGGCACGCTCGAGCGGCTGGCCGGGCTGGACGGCCGCATCCGGCTGCTGCGCCAGGACAATCAGGGCGTGTATGTCGCACGCAACACCGGGCTGGCGGCCGCGCGCGCCGAGCTGATCACCTTTCTCGATTCGGACGACGAGTGGCTGCCGCATTTCCTCGAGATGACCACCGGCTTCCTGCGCGCCCATCCGCAGCGCGACTGGGTCAGCACCGAGTTCCTCGAGGACCTGGGCGACGGCGCGCCGCCGGTGCGCCACGACCGCGACGACATCGCGCAGATCTACTGCCGCTTCGCCCGCTCGATCGGCAGCCGCGAGCTCGACCTGCCGACCGGGCTCGATGACGACTACCTGCGCGTCTACTCGCGCCGGCGCCAGGCCGGCGCCTGGGCGCGCGGCGCTCTCGACGCGGCCGGCCAGTCGCAGGCCTGGGTCTACGAGGGCGACATCTTTCGCGCGATGCGCTGGGGCTACCTGAACTGGCTGCCGGTCACGGTGCTGCGCCGCTCGGCGCTGGAGGCGATCGGGCCGTTCACCACCGCCACCCGCAGCGCCGCCGACTACCATTTCCTGGCGCGGCTGGCGCGGCATTCGGAGGCCTCGATGATCGCGCTGCCCGGCGCCGTCAAGCACGAGCGCGCGGCGGGCAACCGCCGGCTGGCGCAGGACCATCTGGCCACCGGAGCCGGTGCCTGGCGCTTCGAGCTGAACAAGCTGCGCTACTTCGACGAGCTGCATGTCATGCCGGCACCGCAGGACGCGTCGACCGCGCTGCTGCGCCGCCACTACTGCCTGTCGGCGGCGCTGCGCGGCATCGCCGCCGGCCAGCGCCGCGAGGCGATCGCGCTGCTGCGGCAGGCGGCGGCGCCGCGACCGCGGCTGTGGACCGCCTGGCCGGTGCTGGCGCTGGCGCACGCGCTGCCCGGCGACCGGCTCTGCGCCGGGGTCTGGAACCGCTCGCGCCGCGTGGTCGACGTGCTCGGACGGCTGCTGGGCGGGCGGCTGTCGCCGCGCCGGCTGCTGCAGCGCCTGCTGCTGCGCCTGCCCGGGCGCGGGCGCGATCTGGCCGTGGCCGACGAGGCCGGGCCGGACCTGACCGAGCAGGCGCTGGCGGACTGGCGTCGCCAGCCGCAGCCGGCCGCCCGCCCGCCCGAACGACATGAAACGAAACACGACGATACCTGGGCGAAAGGACGCCGCAGCATCTGACCGGCACGATGGACCCATGTTCAATGCAGTCTCATCCCGGAAGGAATCTTCGATGCGTACCTGGATCCAGCGCTCCCTGATCGGTGTCTCCGGTGCGGTGCTCGTGTTCGGCCTGAGTGCCTGCGGCAGCGCGCCCTTCGGCGGCGACGGCCCCGGAGACCGCGGCCACGGCCCGGACGGCGACGGCCCGCGCATGGGCATGATGGAGGGCCACCGCCACGACGGCCCGCGCAGCGAGGCCGACATGCAGAAGATGCGCGAGCGCATGGTCGAGCGCGTCACCGCGCAGCTCGAGCTCGATGCGGCCCAGAAGGAGAAGTTCGTGCGCCTGCTCGACACGATGCATGCGCAGCGCCAGGCGATGGCCGGGGGCGCGGCGGCACGCGGCGAGCCGGGCCGGCCCGGCCCGGGCGGCCCGGGCGGCATGCTGCCGCCCGAGCAGATGAAGGAGCTGGTGAAGGGCGAGCGCTTCGACCGCACCCGCGCCCAGGCGCTGGTCGACGAGCGCACCCAGGCCGCACGCGCCGCCGCGCCGCAGGTCATCGCCGCGATGGGCGACTTCTACGACAGCCTGAAGCCGGCGCAGCAGGTCAAGGTGCGCGAGTTCCTCGACCGCGCGCCGATGGGCCGGGGCTTCTTCGGCGGCCACCGCCACGGCTGAGCCGGCGTCGGCGGGCCGATCGAGCCGCTACGATGCCGCCCATGCCCCGCCTGCTGCTGATCGACGACGACGAGCACCTGGCCGCGCCTCTGGCGGCCTACCTGAAGCGCTTCGACCTGACGCTCGAGGCCGCGACCCGTCCGGAGGACGGGCTCGCGCGCCTGCGACGCGAGCCCTTCGACGCGCTGATCCTCGACGTGATGATGCCCGGCCTCGACGGCTTCGAGCTGTGCCGGCGCCTGCGCCGCGATGTCGATCCGCGGCTGGCCGGCCTGCCGGTGCTGATGCTGACGGCGCGAGGCGACGTGACCGACCGGATCATCGGCCTGGAGCTGGGCGCCGACGACTACCTGCCCAAGCCCTTCGAGCCGCGCGAGCTGGCTGCGCGGCTGCAGACCATCCTGCGCCGGCGTGCCGCGGCCTCGACCGCCTCGCCGGCCGCCGCTGCGGCGGGGGCATCGCGCCTGCTGCGCTTCGACCGCCTCGAGATCGACCTGGACCGCCGCCAGGTGCGGCGCGACGGCGCGCCGGTCGAGCTGACCGGCACCGAGTTCGAGCTGCTGGCGCTGCTGGCCGGCGAGCCGCAGCGCGTCTTCTCGCGCGACGACCTCCTGTCGCACCTGCGCGGGCATGACACCGGCATCTACACCCGCGCGATCGACATCCTGGTCAGCCGCATCCGCCGCAAGCTCGAGCCGCTCGACTGCATCCGGACGCTGCGCAACGCCGGCTACGCCTTCGCGGCCGGGCCGGCGCCATGAAGCGGCCGGCGGCGCTCGACCGGCTGGGCGTGCGGCTGCTGCTGCTGTTCGTGCTGCTGGCGCTGGCGATGACGGTGGTGTTCATGTCGGGCATGCAGCATGCGATCGGCGGCGGCTGGCGCGGCCTGGTGCGGCCGCTGGTGCGCGACTATGTCGACCGGCTGGCCGAGGAGATCGGCTCGCCGCCGGATGTCGGCCGCGCGCAGGCGCTGGTGGCGAGGCTGCCGCTGTCGATCCGCATCGACGGGCCGCAGGTGCAGTGGGATTCGCACCCCGGCCTGCAGGGCCGGCCGGAGCGGCCCTTCCCGCCGCGACCGCCCTGGCATGGTGCCGGCGGCCTGCGCTGGATGGCCGATCCGCAGGCCGACGACGACGACGGCTCCGAGCGCGGCTGGCTGCTGGTGACGCGCATGACCCCCGACGGCCACCGGCTGCGCTTCGGCCTGGCCGACGTGCCCTGGCGGCACCGGCCGCGCTCGATCGGCGGCCTGACGCTGGCGCTGCTGCTGGGGCTGACGCTGGCGGCCTATGCGCTGATCCGGCGCTGGCTGCGCCCGCTCGACGACATCCGCGCCGGCGCGCAGCGCTACGGCCGTGGCGAGTTCGATGCGCCGATTCCGGTGCGCGACCGCGGCGAGCTCGGCCGCCTGGCGGGCCAGATCAACACCATGGCCGGCGACCTGCACGGCATGCTCGAGGCCAAGCGCGCGCTGCTGCTGGCGATCAGCCACGAGCTGCGCTCGCCGCTGACGCGCGCGCGCCTGAATGCCGAGCTGGTCGAGGCCGGCGCGTCGCGCGAGGCGCTGCTGCGCGACCTGGGCGAGATGGGCGCGCTGATCGGCGACCTGATCGAGGGCGAGCGCCTGGCCGCCGGCCACGCGGCGCTGCAGCGCGAGCCGGTCGAGCTGGCGCTGCTGGTCGAGGCGGTGGCGGTCGAGACGGCCGAGGCGGCCGGCCTCGACGAGTCGGCGCTCGCGCGCGCGCTGGACTTCGCGCTCGAGGGCGTGCCGGAGCGGCTCGATGTCGACCCGGCGCGCTGGCGGCTGCTGGTGCGCAATCTGGTCGGCAACGCGCTGCGCCACGGCGCCGCGCCGGTGCGGGTGAGCCTGGCACGCGAGGCCGGCGAGCTGGTGCTGACGGTGCGCGACCACGGCCCCGGCGTGTCCGACGAGGCGCTGGCGCATCTGGGCGAGGCCTTCTACCGGCCGGATGCCGCGCGCGGGCGCGGGCAGGGCGGTGTCGGCCTGGGGCTGCATCTCTGCCGTCTGGTCGCGCAGGCCCATGGCGGGCGGCTGCAGCTGCGAGCGGCGCGGCCGGGGCTGGAGGTGCAGGTGCGCATGCCGTGGCCGGAGCCGGCCGAGGAGGGCGATCTCAGGCGCTGACGCTCAGCGAGCTGCTGCCGGTCGGCGGCGGGCCGCCTGCTCCGCCCATGCCGCCCATGCCGGCGACGAGGACGACAGGCTGCTGGTCGTGCTGCTGAGATTCACGTTCATGATCGGCATCCTTGTTCCGAGTTGCGGATCCCCGGCCGGGGGCTCGGGGTGCTGTCAAGGATGGACGCCGCAGGTATCGGCGCCTTGTCATGCAGGTTTCGCGCGGCTACATCGATCCTGCCGTCTGCACGGTGGCGACCGCGCTTTTCCGGCGTTGGGCCGTCGCGTCGTCGCGACTCAGAGCGCGTTCATCGCGCCGAACAGATAGCCCACGCCGCGAATGGTGCGGATGCCGCGCGGCTGGCGCGGATCGTCGCCCATCTTCTGGCGCAGCCGCGACACCAGCAGGTCGATGCTGCGCTCGCCGCTCTCGCTTTCGGGCGCGCGGCCGAGCGCGGCCTCGAGCAGATGCTCGCGCTCGAGCACCGCATTGGGATGGTCGAGAAAGGCCATCAGCAGCCGCGCTTCGGCCGGCGACAGGTCGACCTCGAATCCGCCGGGCACCGACAGCCGCCGTGCCGAGGTCTCGTAGCGCCAGTCGCCGAAGGCGATGACCCGGCCGGCGTCGTTGGCCGGCACCGGCATGCGCAGGCCCTGGCTCTGGCGCCGGCGCAGCACCGCCGCGACCCGGGCGATCAGCTCGCGCGGCGCGTACGGGCGCGACAGGCAGTCGTCGGCGCCGGCGTCGAGCGCCTCGATGCGCGCGCGCGCGTCCGTGCTGTCGACCAGGCAGATGCGGGCCGGCCGGCAGGGCAGGCGGGTGATGTCGTCGATCGTCGTCTGCTGCTCGCTGCCGTGCAGCAGCACGTCGACCTCGTCGTCGACGAGCCGGGACTGGACCTGCGCGAGACCGTGCGCGACGCTGACGCGGTGCCCGTAGCCGCGCATCAGCGTCTGCAGCCGGGTCGTGTCGCTGTAGGGCAGGCCGGCCAGCAGCAGATGCCAGGAGGCCGGAGCGGCTCCCGGCGTGACCGGGGGCAGCGCGAAGTCGTGCGTGACGGTGCGTTCCATGGCGATCGAGCCTAGCGAGACGTTTGCGTGACCATGCCTCGAACAGGGCGGGCTGCACCGCCCGGTTTACCTGCGCTTACCTTTGCTTCACCGGAGGCCGCCGCTGCGTTACGCTCGCGCCCCTTCCGTCACCGCTCGATACCGGATCTGCAGCCGATGAACAACGCCGTCACCCCGTCCGTCCCGCCCGATGCCGCCGCGCTGGCGGCGCTGCAGTCCTTCCTGGCCTCGCTGCCGGCCGGCGCGATGACGCTGGAGCGGCTCGACGGCTTCCTGTGCGCGCTGAACTGCGCCGCCAGCGCGCCGGGGCCGTCGGTCTGGCTGGCGCGCGTATGGGGCGAGTCGGCCGAGGCCCAGGCCTCCTTCGACGACGAGGGCCAGGCGCGCGCGATCGTCGGCACGCTGATGCAGCTGCACGAGTCGATCGGCGCGGCGCTGGAGCGCGGCGGCCGCGGCGGCGAGTCGCACCTGCCGCGCATCGCCGACCGCGACGACGGCCTGCCCGGTGGCAACGACTGGGCCGCCGGCTTCGTGCTGGGCATGCAGATCGCGCCGGAGGGCTGGCAGCCGCTGCTGGCCGACGACGAGGCCGGCCAGGCGCTGGTGCCGGTCATGATGCTGCATCACGAGCACGACGAGGACGAGGCGCTGCGCCCGCCGCCGATCGATGCCGCGATGCGCGCCGAGCTGCGCGAGGTGCTGGCCGATGCGCTGCTGCAGCTGCACCAGCAGCTGGCCCCGGCGCGGCGCGATCTGCAGCGCAGCGAGCGCCAGGCGCTGACCTTCCGCCGCAGCGGCGCCAAGGTCGGCCGCAACGATCCGTGCCCCTGCGGCAGCGGGCGCAAGTTCAAGGCCTGCTGCGCACGCGCCTGAGCGGCAGCAGGGCGGCGGCCAGCAGGGCGCTGCGCCGGGTCAGCGCCTCCACCAGCAGCGGCACCGCCAGCCCGGCCGTGAAGCCGCCGAGCGCCGCCAGCGCCGGGCTGCCGGTGCGGCGCAGCAGGTGGTAGTGGACGAAGGCCTGGCTGAAGCCGTGAAAGATCAGGATCGGCAGCGAGGCCGTGCCGAGCCGGGTCCATGGCCGCTGCGCCCGGGCGCGCACCAGCAGCGCGGCCAGCAGCAGCGCCAGGCCGATGCCGGCCAGCGCCAGCAGCAGGGTGCGCGGCAGGTCGGCGGCCTCGCGGCGGTTCATGTCCAGACCGCCGCCGGAGCCCGCCAGCAGCAGCGCGAAGCCTGCGGCGCAGGCCAGCGCCAGCGCCAGCAGCTGGTGCGTCGGGCGCTGCTGCAGCGTGGCCGGCAGCCGGCGCGCCGCGTGGCCCAGCAGCACGAAGCCCAGCGACAGCGGCAGCAGGTCCAGGCTCCACGGCCAGCCTGCCGTGCCCGCCGGTGCGGCCTGCATGATCCGCAGGCCGGCCGGCAGCAGCGCCAGCGCGAGGGCGGCGCAGGCGGCGCCCGTGATCCGTGCGGCCAGCACCGCGGCGAGCACCGACACCAGGAACAGGTGCGGCAGGAACCACAGCGGCTCCCAGCGCAGCGTCGCGCCGGTGGCCCGCAGCACGCCGGCGAGCGACTCGGCCAGCGGCTCGGGCTGCCAGCCGCCGGTCAGCGCCGGCGGCAGCAGCCGCACGACGGCCTCCACCGTCAGCGCGACCACGAGGAAAGGCTTGAGCAGCGCGTCGGCCCGCGAGGCCAGCACCTGGCGCAGCGGCTGCTCCGGCCGCGGCAGGAACAGCCCCGACAGGAACAGGAACAGCGGCATGTGCATCGCGTAGATGGCACGGAACAGGAGGCCCGGCTCGTGCAGCACCTGCGGGTTGTGGCCGAGCACGACCAGCACGATGCCCAGGCCGCGCGCGACGTCGACGGTGGCATCGCGGCCGGCGGGCGGGGGGAGGGACGGGGTCGTCATGGCGGGGCGCAGCATAGGCAGGCCGCCCGCCGGCGTCCACGCCGCTGGCCGGATGTCACGCAGATCCGGAACGGGTCGATACCAGTTTTTCCAGAGTCAGCCCGCGAATGCCGTAGAAGTCCTTGATCGCGGCGATCTGCGCGCGCACCGCCTCGGCGTGGCCGGCCGGCGTGTGGCGGCGGCGCACCGCCAGCAGCATCTTGTTCTTGTTGGTGTGCTCCAGCGAGATGAACTCGAACACCTGGGTGTCGTAGCCCGCGGCGTCGAGCAGCAGCGCGCGCAGGCCGTCGGTGACCATCTCGGCCTCCTGACCCAGGTGCACGCCGTGCTGCAGCACCGGGCGCAGGAGCGCGGGCATCGTCATCTGCGGGCGCACCTCCTTGTGGCAGCACGGCGAGCACAGGATGACGGACGCCCCGGCGCGCAGGCCGTAGTCGATCGCGTAGTCGGTGGCGATGTCGCAGGCGTGCAGCGCGATCATCACGTCCAGGCCGGCGGGCGTGTAGTCGCGCACGTCGCCGGCGTCGAAGCGCAGGCCGCCGAGCTGGTGGCGCTCGGCGGCGGCGTTGCACAGGTCCACCAGCGGCTGGCGCAGCTCCACGCCGGTGACCTCGGCGCGGCGGCCCTGGCCGGCCAGCCAGTCGTGCACCGCGAAGGTCAGGTAGCCCTTGCCGCAGCCGAAGTCGTGCACCCGCACCGGTTCGGCCGGATCGCGTGCGCCCAGGCCGGCATCGGCCAGCGCCGAGGAGAACACCTCGACGAAGCGGTTGATCTGGCGCCACTTGCGCGACATCGCCGGGATCAGCCGCTGCTGCGCGTCGGTCACGCCCAGGTCGTGCCAGAAGGGGCGCTCCAGCGACAGCAGGCGGTGCTTCTCGCGGTTGTGCTCGTCGGCGGTGGCGTCCGCGGCGTCGGGGCCCTCGTCGTCGGCGGGCGTGCTGTTGCGGCCCACCCGCAGCAGGCTGCGGTCGCGGCCGCCCTTGGTCTTGACGGTGAACTGCGCCTCCTGGGTGCGGGTGTGCAGGTGCGCGTTCTCGAAGCCGCCTGCGGCGATCAGGCCGTCCAGCAGCGCCGGCACCTCGGCCAGCGGGTGGTTCTTGGTGATGTCGCGGGTGGCGTGGCGCCAGACCAGCTGCAGGTGCGGCTCGCCGCGCAGCATCACCGGGCGGGCCAGCACCTTCTCGAGATCGGCCTCGGGGCCGCGGTAGCGGCCCAGCGTCAGGCGCACGAGCTGGCGCGCGGCCAGCGCGGTCTCGATCAGGCGGAAGAAGCGCTCGCGCGCGGTCGGCTCCGGCGCGGGCTGCGGCGCGGCGCCGGGAATCAGGTCGGTGAACATGGGGCGGATTGTCGACGATGGCGGCGGGTGACTTTGGTCGCTTGTCCGCCGGCGACCGGCGGGCATCATCGGACGGACCGGTCCGCGAGGTCCGGTGCCGGACCGGCGCGGCCGATCCGGCGTGTCTCCGGGGAAATCTTCATGACGACGTTGATGACGATGGCGGCACGTGCCGCGGCCGCCGGTGCGGTGGCGATGCTGTCGGGCTGCCTGGCGACCACGCCCTCGGTCGGGGGCAGCAGCGGCTCGGCGGCCACCGGCGCGGCCGCTGGCGGCAGCGCCGAGGGCGCCAGCTCGAGCCTGGAGCGCTGCGCCGAGCCGCTGGGCACACTGCGCATCGAGGAGAACACCAGCGCCGGCTGGTACACGACCTACAGCAGCCGCTACCGCACCGGCTCGACGGTGCCGGCGCTGCGGCTGCTGGTGCAGCAGTCGAACTGCTTCGTCATCGTCGAGCGCGGCCGCGGCCTGCAGGGCATGACGCAGGAGCGCCAGCTCATCCGCGGCGAGGAGGGGCGCGCCGGCAGCAACTTCGGTGGCGGCCAGATGGTCGCCGCCGACTACATGATGAGTCCGGAGGTGATCCTCTCGGACAAGGGCGGCACCCGGGCGGGCGGGGTGCTGGCCGGCATCGGCGGGCTGGCCGGCACGGCGCTGAGTGCGGTGGCCGGCTCGATGTCGACCAACGAGGCCTCGACCATCCTGCTGCTGGTGGACAACCGCTCCGGCGTGCAGATCTCCGCCTCCGAGGGCTACTCGAAGAACATCGACTTCGGCCTGTCGGGCTGGGGCTTCGGCGGCGGTGCGGCCGGCGGGGCCGGTGCCTTCACCAGCACGCCCGAGGGCAAGGTGCTGATGGCCGCCTTCGCCGATTCGTACAACAAGATGGTCGTGGCGTTGCGCAGCTACAAGGCGCAGACCGTCAAGGGCGGCCTGGGCACCGGCGGGCGCCTGGGCGTGCAGGGCGGCTCCACCGACGCGGCGCGAGGGATCAAGAAGTGAGCCGGCGAGCCGCGGGTGCGGCGGCGGGGCTGCTGGCCGGGCTGGCCGGGCTGGTGCCGCCGGCCGGTGCCGCCGAGTTCCATCTCTACCTGCTGTGCGAGGGCCGGGTGGCCTCGCGCGGGGTGGCGCACGACGCGCAGCTCCATCTGGCGCTGCGCGACAACAACATGACCGCGCTGATCCAGCGCTCCAACCTGCTGCCGGTGGGCGAGCGCATGCGCTACACCGCGTCGGAGACCGCCTACACGATGAGCTACCGCACGCCGGCGGCGGGCTCGCGGCTCCACGCCGACTGGTTCGGCACCCGGATCTTCGTCTGGATGCCCGACCTGCGCCGCCTGGCCGAGACGCGGCTGACGATCGACCGCCAGAGCGCCGAGCTGCGCGGCGAGCTGCTCAATGCCGACGGCGACACGCTGGGCCAGCTGCGCATGCAGTGCGAGCCGCGCGCACCGGAGGACCTGCCGCCGCCCCGGTTCTGAAGCCGCGCGGCCCGGTTTCCGCACATCCCGCTTGTCTTGACGAGGCGCAGGCTCCGTGCAAGCCGTGACGGACAGAATGGTCCGCAACGACAGGCCACAAGAGGAGACATCGCCCCGTGCCCAGCGCATTCAACTTTGCCGCGTCCCCCTTCGACTGCCTCGATGCCGACGAGCGCGAGCTCGTGCGGCGCAGCGTCGACATCGAGTATTTCCGCGAAGGCGCGGTGATCCTGGCGCCCGGCCAGGAGCCGACCCACCTGTTCGTGCTGATCAAGGGCCATGTCCAGCAGTGGGACGGCGACGAGCAGCAGGGCAGCTACGGTCCGGACGACTGCTTCGACGGCCGCGCGCTGGTGGCCGGCCAGGCCAGCAGCCGCTTCCTGGCGGCCGAGGAGGTGGTGACCTACCGGCTCGCGAAGAAGGCGGTCTCGGCGCTGATCGCCTCGAACGCGACCTTCGGCGCGCTGCTGTTCGCCGACCTGTCGAACAAGCTGGGCGCGCTGGCCGAGCGCAGCAGCCAGCACGAGCTGCAGTCGCTGACGATGGCGCGCGTCGACCAGGCCTTCCTGCGCCCGGCGCACTTCGTCGACGCCGAGGCCTCGATCACCGAGGTCGCGCGCGTCTTCCAGGAGCAGCGCACCACCAACGTGCTGGTCGAGGACCGCGCGGGCGCGGCGCCGCGGCTGGGCATCTTCACCGTCACCAGCCTGCCCAAGGCCATCCTGCACGGCACGCCGCTGGACCGGCTGCCGGTGCGCGAGCTGGCGAACTTCGACCTGGTGACGGTGCGTCCGGACATGCCGCTGTTCGACGCGCTGGCGCTGATGATCCGCCACCGCATCCACCGCCTCGTGGTGGCCGAGGGCGAGGGCCGGGAGCGGCGCATCGTCGGCTTCCTGCAGCAGCTCGACCTGCTGAGCTACCTCTCCAACCATTCCTACCTGATCACGCTGCAGATCCTGCAGGCCGAGAGCATCGAGACGCTGAAGGAGGCCGCCGGCCAGATCACCCGGCTGATCGGCGTGCTGCACCGCAGCGGCACCCGGGTCGGCATGATCGCGCGGCTGGTGCAGGAGATCAACGCGACGCTGTTCGAGCGTGCCTGGCAGCTGATCGCGCCGCCGGAGCTGATCGCCAACAGCTGCCTGTTCGTCATGGGCAGCGAGGGCCGCGGCGAGCAGCTGCTCAAGACCGACCAGGACAACGGCCTGGTGCTGCGCGAGGGCTGGACGCCGCCGCCGGGGCTGGACCTGCAGGCGGTGTGCGACCGCTTCTCGGCCGCGCTGGCCGACTTCGGCTACCCGCCCTGCGCCGGCGGCATCATGGTCAGCAATCCGGAGTGGCGCGACGGCGAGCAGGCCTTCGCGCGGCGGGTGCGGCGCTGGCTGATCGAGCCCTCGCCGGACCACCTGATGGCGCTGGCGATCTTTCTCGACGCCCATCCGGTCTGCGGCGACGCCACGCTGCTGCACGGCCTGCGCGAGCAGGTCTGGTCCTTCGCCAGCGACAACGCCGGCGTGCTGGCGCGCTTCGCCGGCGCGGTCGATGCCTTCTCGCAGCATGGCAGCGGCTGGTGGGGCCGCATCCTGGGCCTGGGCGAGGGCGGGCGCGACCAGCTCGACCTGAAGAAGGCCGGCATCTTCCCGCTGGTGCACGGCGTGCGCAGCCTGGCCTTCGAGCACCGCCTGACCGAGACCGGCACGGTGGCGCGGCTGGAGGCGCTGATGGCGCGCGGCCACCTCGAGCCGCGGCTGGGCGCCGAGCTGATCGAGAGCCTGCACTTCTTCATGGGCCTGAAGCTGCAGGCGGGCCTGCAGGAGATCGAGCAGGGCCGCAAGGCCGGCTCGGGCATCACCGTCGAGCGGCTCAGCAGCCTGGACCGCGACCTGCTGAAGGACACGCTGGCGGTGGTGAAGCGATTCCGCACGCACCTGCACCACCATTTCCGCCTCGACATGCTCTGACAGGAACCGCCCGATGCTGCCCGACCTGATGACCCGTGGCTGGCGCACGCTCTCGCGGGAGTGGATGCGCTGGCATCTGGCCGACGAGAGCCTGCGCTTTCTCTACGACCCGCCGCCCGAGAACGAATGGGTCTCGGTCGACTGCGAGACCACCGGCCTGGACCGGCGCCGCGACGAGATCATCTCGATCGGCGCGGTGCGCATCGTCGGCGACCGCATCCTGACCAGCGAGGCGCTGTCGCTGCTGGTGAAGCCGACCCGCGCCATCTCGGCCGACAGCGTGCGGGTGCACCGGCTGCGCGAGCAGGACGTCGCGCAGGGGCTGGAGCCGGAGGAGGCGATGCGCCGGCTGCTGCACTTCGTCGGCGCGCGGCCGCTGGTGGGCTACTACCTCGAGTTCGACGTGGCGATGCTCAACCGGGTGATGTACCCGATGCTGGGCGTGCGGCTGCCGCAGCGCCGCATCGAGGTCTCGGGGCTCTACTACGACCACAAGTTCCGCCAGCTGCGCGGCCACGAGCAGGACCGCAACATCGATCTGCGCTTCGACACGCTGATGGACGACCTCGGCCTGCCGCGGCGCGACGCGCACGACGCGCTCAACGACGCGGTGATGGCCGCGATGGCCTTCGTCAAGCTGCGCCATTTGGTCGGGATCGGCCCCGTCTGAGGCCGACCCGCCGGAGTCAGTCCGGCTTGATCTTCGCGCGGGCGATCACCGGCTTCCAGCGCTTCTGCTCGGTGTCGATGAACCTGGCGTACTCGGCCGGCGTGCCGCCGACGGCGATGGCGGCGTCGTGGCCCAGGCGCTCGAGCGTCGCGGGCTCGCGCACCGCCTTCGCGGCGGCCGCGGCCAGGCGATCGAGGGCGGGCTGCGGCAGGTTGCTCGGCGCGTTCAGGCCATACCACTGCGTCATCTCGAAGCCGGGGAAGCCCTGCTCGGCCACCGTGGGCACGTCGGGCAGCTGGCTGATGCGCTGGGTGGTGCCGGTGGCGATGCAGCGCAGCTTGCCGGCGCGGATGAACTGCAGCACCGCCGACGCGCCGATCGAGGCCGCATCGAGCCGGCCCGCCATCAGGTCGGTCAGCATCGGGCCGGTGCCGCGGTAGGGCACATGGGTGATGAAGGTGCTGGAGGCCATCTTCAGGTACTCCATCGCCAGGTGGCCGGCGCTGCCGTTGCCGGCCGAGCCGTAGTTGAGCCGGCCGGGGTTCTTCTTCGCGTGGGCGATGAACTCGCTCATGTTGCGCACCGGCAGGTCCGGATGCACCAGGTAGAGGCTGGGCACCTTGGCCAGCAGCGAGACCGGGCGGAAGTCGCGCGCCAGGTCGTAGGGCAGCTTGTCGAAGATGAAGGGGTTGACCGCCATCGTGCCGATGTGGCCGAGGATGATCGTGTGCTGGTCGTCGGCGCGCGCGACCTCGCCCATCGCGACGTTGCCGGCGCCGCCGGGCCGGTTGTCGACGAAGACCGACTGGCCGAGGATCTTCTGCATCTCCGCGGCGGTGGCGCGGGCGATGATCTCCGAGCTGCCGCCCGGCGCGAAGGGCACGACGAAGCGGATCGCCTTGTTCGGCCAGGCGGACTGCGCGCGCAGCGAGGCGGGCAGGGCCAGCGCGCCGGTGGCGGCGGCGCCCAGGCGCAGCAGCGCGCGGCGGTCGATCCGGTCGGTCGGGGAGGATGTCATCGGGAGTCTCCGGTGCGATGTTCTGATGGCGCCATGCTGCCGCAGCCGACCTCTCAGCCACCTTTCAGCCGCGGGGGGCCGACCCGGATCGGCGCGGCGGGCGCCCCCGCCGATAATCCGGCCGATGCACATCCTGCTGGCCGAAGACGAACACGGGCTGGGCGAGTGGCTCTCGCGGGCGCTGGCGCAGTCGGGCTTTCGCGTCGACTGGGTCGACGACGGGCGGCTGGCCGAGCGCGCCGCGCTGGACGGCGACCACGACGCGCTGGTGCTCGACCTCGGCCTGCCCGGGCGCGACGGCCACGAGGTGCTGCGCCGGCTGCGCGCGGCCGGCGCCACGCTGCCGGTGCTGGTGCTGACCGCGCGCGACTCGCTGGCCGAGCGGGTCGGCACGCTGCACGAGGGCGCCGACGACTTCCTGCCCAAGCCCTTCGCGCTGGCCGAGCTGGAGGCGCGGCTGGGCGCGCTGATCCGGCGCTCGCGCGGGCGCTCGCAGCCGCGCCTGGCCTGCGGGCCGCTGCAGTTCGACACCGCGGCGCGCCAGTTCACGCTGGCGGGCGAGCCGCTGGCGCTGTCGCCGCGCGAGCACGGCCTGCTGCGCGCGCTGATCGTGCGCAGCGGCGAGCCGATGGGCCGCGCGCAGCTGCTCGAGCGCGTCTTCGGCGACGAGGAGGACGTGCAGCCGGCCGCGCTCGACGTGCTGATGCACCGGCTGCGTCGCCGGCTGGAGGGCTCGGGCGTGCACATCCGCACCTACCGCGGCCTCGGCCACGCGCTGGAGCCGGATCCGGGGGCGGGCGGTGCTGCGCCCTGACGCGACGCTGCGCGCACGGCTGCTGGGCTGGCTGCTGCCGGGCGTGGCGCTGGTGCTGGCCGCCAGCCTCGCCTTCACCCGGCTGGAGGCGGAGCAGGCGGCCGATGCCGCCTATGACCGCTCGCTGCTGGGGGCGATCAAGGGGCTGGACCTCAACGTCTCGACCGCCTCGGGCGGCCTGGCGGTGGAGCAGCCCTATGCGCTGTTCGAGTTCTTCCAGCTCGCCGGCAACGGGCCGGTGCATTTCCGCGTCGCCACCGACGACGGTCGCGTCGAGATCGGCACGCCCGAGCTGCCGCTGCCGCCGCGCCCGCTGCGCGCGGGCGAGCCGCAGTTCTACGACGCCGAGCATTTCGGCGAGCCGGTGCGGGTCGGCGCCTACCTGCGCGCGCTGGACCGGCCGGTGGGCGGCGCGCGCCAGGTGGTGATCCAGGTGGCCGAGGGCGTGCAGGCGCGCGAGCGCTTCACCCGCACCTTCGTGCGCCAGGCGCTGTGGCGCGATGCCTCGCTGCTCGGGCTGCTGGCGCTGGCGGTGGCGGGCGTGTCGGCCTGGGCGCTGCGGCCGGTGCGCCGGCTGGCCGAGGCGGTGCGCGCGCGCTCCGGCGACGACCTGCAGCCGCTGAGCCCGCAGGGCCTGCCGGCCGACCTGCGCCCGCTGGTCGAGGCGATCAACCGCCAGCTCGAGCGCAGCGCCGGCCTGCTGGCGCAGCGCCGCCAGTTCGTCGACGACGCCTCGCACCAGCTGCGCACGCCGCTGACGACGCTGCGCGCCCAGCTCGACTACCTGCGCCGCGAGCCCGACCCGGCGCGTCGCGACGAAGCGCTGCAGGCGCTGTCGCTGGAGCTCGATCACGCCACCCGCGCGACCGGTCAGCTGCTGGCGCTGGCGCGGGCGGACGCCGGCGCGCAGGCCGCCGAGCCGCTGGACCTGGGCGCGCTGGCCCGCGAGGTCGCGCTGGCGCTGCTGCCGCTGGCGCGCGAGCGCGGCATCGACCTCGGCGCCGAGCTTCCGGAGGATCCCGGGCCGGACGCGCGAGTCGCGGCGGTCTGCGGCGACCGGCTGCTGCTGCGCGAGGCGCTGATGAACCTGACGCACAACGCGCTGGTGCATGGGCGCGAGGGCGGCTGCGTCACGGTCGAGGCGGGCGAGGATGCCGGTGGCGCCCTGGCCTGGATCGGCGTGCGCGACGACGGCCCCGGCCTGGATCCGGCGGTGCAGGCGCGGCTGGGCGAGCGCTTCGTGCGCGGGCGCGGCAGCCGGGGCTCGGGCCTGGGCCTGTCGATCGCCGCGGCGGTGGCGCGGCGCCACCGGGGCCGGCTCGAGACCGGGCCGGGCGAGGGCGGGGCGGGCCTGTCGGTGCGGCTGGTCTGGCCGCAGGAGCGCGCATGAGCGCGCCCGGCCTGCGGACGGCGGCCGCGCTGGTCCTGCTGATGCTGAGCGGGGTGGCCGCGGCGGCGCCGGTCGAGCGCTGCGTCGCCCCGGCGCAGCCCGGCGGCGGTTTCGAGCTGACCTGCCTGCTGCTGCGCGAGGCGCTGGCGCAGTCGGGCGAGCCGCCGCTGCCGGTGCTGCACCAGCCCGGCGGCATCGGCGCGCTGGTGTTCGACGAGGTGGCGCGCGGCCTGCGCCCGCCGGGCGCGGAGGCGGTGGCCTTCTCCACCGGCACGCTGCTGAACCTGGCGCAGGGGCGCTTCGGGCGGCACGGGCCCGACGAGGTGCGCTGGCTGATGCCGCTGGCGCTCGACCACGGCGTGGTCGTCGTGCACCGCGATGCGCCGTGGCGGGACCTGTCGGCGCTGCTGCGGGCGCTGCGCGAGCAGCCCGCGTCGGTGGCCTTCGGGGCCGGCGGCACGATCGGCAGCCAGGACTGGATGAAGGCGGCGCTGCTGGCGCGCACGGCCGGCGTCGGTCCGCGCGCGCTGCGGCTGGTCGCCTTCGAGGGCGGCGGCGACGCGATGCGGGCGCTGGTCGGTCGCCATGTCCAGGTGCTGGCGGGCGACGCGGCCGAGGTGGCGCGCCAGCTGCGCCAGGGCGCGCCGCTGCGGGTGCTGGCGGTGCTGGCGCCGCAGCGCCTGGGCGGCGTGCTGGCGGGCGTGCCCACCGCGCGCGAGCAGGGCACCGATCTGGTCTGGCCGATCCTGCGCGGCGTCTATGTCGCGCCGGGGCTGGCCCAGGCCGACGCGCTGGCGCATCAGCTCGAGCGGGCGCGCCGGCAGCCCGCCTGGCGCGAGACGCTGCGGCGCTTCGATCTGTCGATGCCGGACGAGCCGCCGGCCGGCACCGCGCCGCGGCAGCTCGTCCAGGCCGAGATCGACCGGCTGCGCCAGGCGCTCGAGCAGCTGCGCCGTCCGCCCGAGGCCCGCTGAACGCGCTGGGTGCCGCGCTGCGGGCCCGGAAACGACGACACCCGGCCGGAGCCGGGTGTCGCGGGGGCCCGGGCCGGAGGCCTGCGGACCTCCGGCGGGACGGGCGGATCAGGGATCAGTGACCCGAGGCACCGGCGGCACCGAGGCCGGTTTCCGAGCGGATCTGCTGCGCCTCGAAGGCGGCACGTTCCTGCTGGGCCTGGGCGCTGCGGTCGAGCAGCGAGAAGATCCAGATGCCGACGAAGGCGATGGTCATCGAGAACAGCGCGGGCGAGCTGTACTGGAACCAGGCCGAGCCCTTCGGGTTGCCCAGCGTGGCTTCCCACACCGAGGGCGACACGATGGTCAGGCCCACCGAGCTGATCAGGCCCAGGAAGCCGCCGGTGACGGCGCCCTTGGTGGTGCAGTCCTTCCACAGCACGCTCATGAAGAGCACGGGGAAGTTGGCCGAGGCGGCGATCGCGAAGGCCAGCGAGACCATGAACGCGATGTTCTGCTTCTCGAACGCGATGCCCAGCACGACGGCCAGCACGCCCAGCGACAGCGTCGTGATGCGCGAGACCTTCAGCTCGGAGGCGCTGTCGGCGTTGCCCTTCTTGATCAGCGTGGCGTAGATGTCATGCGACACCGCCGACGCGCCGGAGAGGGTCAGGCCGGCCACCACCGCCAGGATGGTCGCGAAGGCCACGGCCGAGATGAAGCCGTAGAACACGTTGCCACCGACCGACTTGGCCACCAGCACCGCCGCCATGTTGGCCGTGCCCGCGCCGCCCTTGATGACACCCTTGGCGGTGTCGGCGAACTCGGGGTTGGTCAGCACCAGGGTGATCGCGCCGAAGCCGATGATGAAGATCAGGATGTAGAAGTAGCCGATCCAGGTGGTGGCCCAGAACACCGACTTGCGGGCTTCCTTCGCGTCCGGGACGGTGAAGAAGCGCATCAGGATGTGCGGCAGGCCGGCGGTGCCGAACATCAGCGCCATGCCGAAGCTGATCGCCGAGATCGGGTCCTTGATGAAGTTGCCCGGAGCCATCAGCGCCTGGCCGATCTTGGCCGGGTCCATGGCTTCGGCCTTCGAGGCGGCGGCAGCGGCAGCAGCGACGGCTTCCGGCGTCTGCGCGATGGCCGCGCTGGCGGCAGCGCCGGCGACGGCGGCGGCCTTGGCGTTGGCAGCGATCGCGGCCTTGACCTCGACCCCCTTGGCGAACAGCGCCTCCGGCGAGAAGCCGAACTGCGCCATCACCATGAAGGCCATGAAGGTCACGCCCGACAGCAGCAGCACGGCCTTGATGATCTGCACCCAGGTCGTCGCGGTCATGCCGCCGAACAGCACGTAGACCATCATCAGCGCGCCGACGATGACCACCGCCATCCAGTAGTCCAGACCGAACAGCAGCTTGATCAGCGAACCGGCGCCGACCATCTGCGCGATCAGGTAGAACGCGACCACCACCAGCGTGCCCGACGCGGCGAACGCGCGGATCGGGCCCTGCTGGAAGCGGTAGCCGGCGACGTCGGCGAAGGTGAACTTGCCGAGGTTGCGCAGGCGCTCGGCCATCAGGAAGGTGATGACCGGCCAGCCGACCAGGAAGCCGATCGAGTAGATCAGGCCGTCGTAGCCGTTGGCCATCACCGCGGCGGAGATGCCCAGGAAGGACGCGGCCGACATGTAGTCGCCGGCGATCGCCAGGCCGTTCTGGAAGCCGGTGATGCCGCCGCCGCCGGTGTAGAAGTCGGCGGCCGAGCGGGTCTTGGCCGCGGCCCACTTGGTGATGAACAGCGTGAAGGCGACGAAGACGGCGAACATGATGATCGCGGTCCAGTTCGTCTCCTGCTTCGCGGTGGTGCCGAGGTCGGCGCCGGCCGCCAGCGCGACACCGGCGCCGGCCACGCCGGCCACGGCCAGCAGAGTCTTCAAGGTACGGCTCACTTCGAGACCTCCTGCAGGATTTCCTTGGTCAGACGATCGAACTCGTCATTGGCACGGCGCACGTACACGCCGGTGATCACGATGGTGAAGAGGATGACGCCCATGCCGATCGGCACACCCAGCGTCGTGACGCCTTCGCCCATCTTCTGGCCCAGGAACTCCTTGTTGAACGCGATCAGCGCGATGTAGCCGTAATACACGACCATCATCAGCAGCGTCAGCAGCCAGCCGAAGCCGCTGCGCTTGCTCTTCAGTTCCGCATACTTGGGGTTTGCCCTGATGCGGGCGACCACAGGATCTGCCATTTGGTGCTCCGGATTGGAATGTTTGTCGAATATCCGGGGGGCAGTCTAGGAAGCGAGCCTGACCGAATACTGACCGTTTCAACATATTTCACGGAGATGACGGTTCAGGGTATTGGCCGGGTAATCCCTAATATTTGATGGCCATCAAATATTTGCCCGGACGCTTATCTGGCATGTCTCTGACGCCCGCCTGACGCAGCGCCGGACCCGCTCGGCGGCCCCGCCGACGCCCTGCGGGGAGCGCACCGTTCCGGGTCGTCCTCGCGCCTCCAGCCTGCCGTGATGGCCCTGTTTGCGTGCACATGTCACACCGGAAGGCGGCCGATCGGGGCTGTTCCCCCGTGGCTCGGGTATCGCCTGCGCGGCAGCGACTCGGATACAACCTGACGGCTTTTTCATTTCGAGTTCGACCCCTTCCGACGTCCGGCAGACCCGTGCCTGGCGCGCTGTCAGGAAGGATCGGCCGGGATGACCGCAGGAGGTCGGACCGCATGGCGCGGAAGCGGCCGTTGGGTTGGACGAACAAACAGGGTTTACCCGGATGAGTGCAATAAAGGTTTCCAGTGTGGCGGGGGTGATCACGGTGATATCGGGCAGCGACTCCGCAGAAACCCTGATCGGTGGTACCGGCGCGGACGAGATATTCGCCTACGCACGCAACGATTCGGTGCAGGGCGGCGACGGCGACGACACCTTGTGGGGCGGCTCGGGCAACGACACGCTCGAGGGTGGTGCGGGCGACGACCTGCTCGTGGGCGAGAGCAACGAGGACCTGCTCGACGGTGGTGCGGGCAGCGACACCTACCGGGTCAGCGGCACCTACGCCAGCGGCTTCAGCGGCTACGACAGCCTGCGCGACAGCGGCACGGCCGGCGTCGACCGGATCGTGGCGATCGGCAGCGGCGGCGTCGACATCGGCGTGCGCGGCGGCTTCGGCGCGGCGCTGACCGGCATCGAGCAGATCGACCTGAGCCAGGCCAGCGGCGAGGTGCGCCTGCTCGGCGAAGGCGCCTCGGAGACCTTCGACCTGCGCGATGTCGCGGTGCTCGGCGGCACGCTGGTGATCGATGCCGGCTACGGCAACGACACGGTGACCGGCTCGCGCGCGGCCGACATCCTGCAGGGCAACCAGGGCGACGACGTGCTCGACGGCAGCGACGGCGGCGATCTCTACCGCGCCGGCGGCACCAGCGCGCTGGGCTACCAGGGCAACGACATCTACCGCGACACCGGCACCGGCGGCGCCGACACGATCGCCGCCTATGGCGACGGCGACGTCGACATCGGCATCAAGGGCTTCGCCGACAGCGGCATCGAGGTGATCGACGGCCGCGGCGCCGCCGGCACGGTGCGCCTGATCGACAGCAGCGCCTCGAACCTGATCGACCTGCGCGCGACGACGCTGCTCGGCGACAACATCGTCATCGACGCCAGCCATGGCAACGACACCGTCTACGGCAGCCAGGGCGTCGACACGCTGGTGTCGAGCTGGGGCGAGGACGTGCTCGACGGCGCCGGCGGCGGCGACACCTTCCGGGTCACCGGCACGCAGGCCAGCGGCTTCCAGGGCTACGACAGCTGGCGCGACAGCGGCACCGACGGCGTCGACCGGATCGTGGCGATCGGCAGCGCCGGCGTCGACATCGGCACGCGCGGCGGCTTCGGCGCGGCGCTGACCGGCATCGAGCAGATCGACCTGTCGCAGGTCGGCGGCGGCGAGGCGCGGCTGCTCGGCGAGAACGCCGCCGAGCTCTTCGACCTGCGCGAGGTCGCGGTCACCGGCGGCACGCTGGTGATCGATGCCGGCGGCGGCCACGACACGATCACCGGATCGCGCGCGGCCGACATCCTGCAGGCGAACTCCGGCGACGACACCGTCGACGGCAGCGACGGCGGCGACCTGTACCGCGTCACCGGCAATGCCGCGTCCGGCTACCTCGGCCACGATGTCTACCGCGACAGCGGCAGCGGCGGCACCGACCGCATCGCCGCGATCGGCGCGGGCGACGTCGACATCGGCGTGAAGGGCTTCACCGGCAGCGGCATCGAGGTGATCGACGGCAGCGGCGCGGCCGGCACGGTGCGTCTGCTCGACACCGGCGACGCCAGCGTCATCGACCTGCGCGCGACGACGCTGGTCGGCGGCAACATCGTCATCGACGCCAGCTACGGCAACGACACGATCTGGGGCAGCGCCGGCGCCGACACCCTGGTGTCGGCCGGCGGCAACGACTGGGTCGACGGCGGCGAGGGCGGCGACACCTACCGCATCACCGGCAGCGAGGCCGGCGGCTGGTCGAGCTTCCAGAACCATGACATCTACCGCGACAGCGGCAGCAGCGGCGTCGACCGCATCGTCGCGGCGGGCGCGGGCGACGTCGACATCGGCGTGCTGGGCGACTTCAGCGCGGCGCTCTCCGGCATCGAGCAGATCGACGCGACCGGTGCCGCAGGCACGGTGCGCGTCTACGGCGACGGCAACGCCACGCAGCTCGACCTGCGCGGCGTGCAGCTGCTGGGCAGCAACCTGGTCATCGACTCGAACTACGGCAACGACACCGTCTATGGCAGCGCCGCGGCCGACACGCTGCTGGCGAGCTGGGGCGACGACACGCTCGACGGCGCCGGCGGCGGCGACACCTACCGCGTCACCGGCAGCACCGCCAGCGGCTTCCAGGGCTACGACACCTGGCGCGACAGCGGCGCGCCCGCCTCCGGCACCGACCGGGTGGTCGCGGTGGGCGGCGGCAATGTCGACATCGGCATCAAGGGCAGCTACGGCAGCTTCAGCGGCATCGAGGTGATCGACGGCAGCGGCGCGGCCGGCACGGTGCGCCTGCTCGGCGAGAGCGCCTCGCAGACGCTGGACTTCCGCACCACGACGATCCTCGGCACGAACGTGGTGATCGACGCGGGCAACGGCAACGACGTCGTCTACGGCAGCGCCGGCGCCGACACCTTCGTCAGCAACAACGGCGAGGACACGCTCGACGGCGCCGGCGGCGGCGACACCTACCGCGTCACCGGCAACACCACCAGCGGCTTCCACGGCTACGACACCTTCCGCGACAGCGGCAGCAGCGGCATCGACCGGGTGGTGGCGGTCGGCGGCGATGTCGACATCGGCATCCGCAGCTGGTCGGCCACCGGCATCGAGGAGATCGACGCCAGCGGCGCGACCGGCACGGTGCGGCTGCTGGCGCAGTCGAGCGCCGACCTGGTCGACCTGCGCGGCACCCGGCTGATCGGCTCGAACCTGGTCATCGACGCCGGCTGGGGCAACGACACGGTGCACGGCAGCGCCGGCGACGACCTGCTGCTGAACGGCTCGGGCGAGGACTTCTGGAACGGTGCCGGCGGCAGCGACACGGTGCGCATCAGCGGCACCGCCGCCAGCGGCTTCCAGGGCTACGACACCTATGCCGACGACGGCAGCAGCGGCACCGACCGCCTCGTCGCGGTCGGCTCGGGCGACGTCGACATCGGCGTGAAGGGCTTCGTCGGCACCGGCATCGAGGTGATCGACGGCAGTGGCGCGGCCGGCACGGTGCGCCTGCTCGACACCGGCGACGCCAACGTCATCGACCTGCGCGCGACGACGCTGGCCGGCGGCAACATCGTCATCGACGGTGCCTACGGCAACGACACGATCTGGGGCAGCGCCGCAGCCGACACGATCATCGGCGGCGCGAACAACGACGTGCTCGACGGCGGCGGGGGCGGCGACACCTACCGGGTCAGCGGCACCGAGTCCGGCGGCTGGGCCAGCTACCACGGCTGGGACACCTACCGCGACAGCGGCAGCAGCGGCGTCGACCGCATCGAGGCGGTGGGCAGCGGCGACGTCGACATCGGCCTGCTGGGCAGCTTCGTCGCCGCCAGCGCCGGCATCGAGGCGATCGACGCCACGAAGGCCGCCGGCACGGTGCGCATCTACGGCGACGGCAGCAGCTCGACGCTGGACCTGCGCGGGCTGACGGTCGTCGGCACGAACGTGGTGATCGACGCCAACTATGGCAACGACCTGGTCTACGGCAGCGCCGGCGCCGACACGCTCGTCGGCGGCCAGGGCGACGACACCCTGGACGGCGGCGAGGGCGGCGACACCTACCGCATCACCGGCAACACCGCCAATGTCGGCGCCGTCTTCCAGAACTACGACACCTGGCGCGACAGCGGCGGCAGCGGCGTCGACCGCATCGTCGCGCTCGGCGCCGGCGACGTGGACATCGGCTTCAAGGGCAGCTTCGGCGCGGCCAGCGGCATCGAGGTGATCGACGCCAGCGGCGCGGCCGGCACGGTGCGCCTGCTGGGCGAGAGCGGCGCGCAGACGCTGGACTTCCGCGGCACGACCCTCGTCGGCACGAACGTGGTGATCGATGCCGGCAACGGCAACGACCTCGTCTACGGCAGCGCCGGCGACGACACCTTCGTCAGCAACAACGGCGAGGACACGCTCGACGGCGCGGGCGGCAGCGACACCTACCGCGTCACCGGCAACACCACCACCGGCTTCCACGGCTATGACACCTGGCGCGACACCGGCGCCAGCGGCGTCGACCGCATCGTCGCGGTGGGCAGCGGCGACGTCGACATCGGCCTGCGCGGCGGCTTCAGCGCCGCGGCCAGCGGCATCGAGGTGATCGACGCCAGCGGCGCCGGCGGCACGGTGCGGCTGCTGGCCGAGGGCTGGATCAACGACACGCTGGACTTCCGCGGCGTGCAGCTGATCGGCGCGAACCTGGTCATCGACGCCGGCGGCGCCAACGACGTGGTGCACGGCAGCGCCGGCGACGACATCCTGCTCAACGGCTCCGGCGACGACCGCTGGAACGGCGCCGGCGGCAGCGACACGGTGCGCGTCAGCGGCTCGATCCCGAGCGGCTTCCAGGGCTACGACACCTATGCCGACGAGGGCGCCGGCGGCACCGACCGCATCGTCGCGGCGGGCAGCGGCGACGTCGACATCGGCGTGCGCGGCTTCACCGGCACCGGCATCGAGGTGATCGACGGCACGGGCGCGGCCGGCACGGTGCGCCTGCTCGACACCGGCGACGCCAACGTCATCGACCTGCGCGCGACGACGCTGGTCGGCGGCAACATCGTCATCGACGGCAACTACGGCAACGACACGATCTGGGGCAGCGCCGGCGACGACACCATCGTCGGCGGCATGAACACCGACTGGGTCGACGGCGGCGAGGGCAGCGACACCTACCGCATCACCGGCAACGAGGCCGGCGGCTGGTCGAGCTACCAGGGCAACGACACCTACCGCGACAGCGGCACCCGCGGCATCGACCGCATCGAGGCGGTGGGCGGCGGCGACGTCGACATCGGCCTGCAGGGCAGCTTCTCGGCGCTGGCCGCCGGCATCGAGGTGATCGACGGCACGAAGGCCGCCGGCACGGTGCGCATCTACGGCGACGGCAGCAGCTCGACGCTGGACCTGCGCGGCGCCACCCTGGTCGGCGCGAACCTGGTGATCGACGCCAACTACGGCAACGACGTCGTCTACGGCAGCGCCGGCGCCGACACCGTGGTCGGCGGCGGCGGCGACGACACGCTCGACGGCTGCGAGGGCGGCGACACCTTCGTCGTCACCGGCAACGAGGCCGGCGGCTGGTCGAGCTTCCGCAACCACGACACCTACCGGGACACCGGCAGCACCGGCATCGACCGCATCGTCGCGCAGGGCGCCGGCGCGGTCGACATCGGCCTGAAGGGCAGCTTCGGCGCGGCCAGCGGCATCGAGGTGATCGACGGCAGCGGCGCGGCCGGCACGGTGCGCCTGTTCGGCGAGAGCAGCGCGCAGCTGCTGGACTTCCGCGCCACGACGATCATCGGTGCGAACGTGGTGATCGACGCGGGCAACGGCAACGACACCGTCTACGGCAGCGCCGGCGACGACACCTTCGTCAGCAACAACGGCGAGGACCTGCTCGACGGCGCCGGCGGCGGCGACACCTACCGCGTCACCGGCAACACCGCCACCGGCTTCCACGGCTACGACACCTGGCGCGACAGCGGCAGCAGCGGCATCGACCGCATCGTCGCGCTCGGCGCCGGCAACGTCGACATCGGCATCCGCAACTGGCGCGACAGCGGCATCGAGATCGTCGACGGCAGCGGCGCGGCCGGCACGGTGCGCCTGCTGGCCGAATACACTTCGGACCTGATCGACCTGCGCGGCACGACGATCGTCGGCACGAACGTGGTGATCGACGCGAGCAGCGGCAACGACACCGTCATCGGCTCCGACGGCGCCGACACGATCCTCGCCAGCTCCGGCGAGGACCGCCTCGACGGCGGCGGCGGCGGCGACACCTTCCGCGTCACCGGCACCGAGTCGGCCTCGTTCTCCGGCTACGACACCTATGTCGACAGCGGCAGCAGCGGCACCGACCGCATCGAGGCGGTCGGCAGCGGCAATGTCGACATCGGCGTGCGCGGCGGGCTGGGCGCGGCCAGCGGCATCGAGGTGATCGACGGCCGCGGCGCGAGCGGCACGGTGCGCCTGCTCGGCGAGGGCGCGGCCGAGCGCTTCGACCTGTCGGGCATGACGATCCTGGGCAGCAACGTCGTCATCGACCAGGGCTGGGGCAACGACACGCTGATCGGCAGCGCCGGCAGCGACACCGTCATCGCCAGCTTCGGCGACGACTGGCTCGACGGCGGCAACGGCGGCGACGTCTACCGCGTCACCGGCAGCGAGGCGGCCGGCTGGTCGGTCTTCCGCGGCTACGACACCTTCCGCGACAGCGGAACCAGCGGCACCGACCGCATCGTCGCCACCGGGGGCGGCGCGGTCGACATCGGCGTGACCGACTGGGTCGGCACCGGCATCGAGCAGATCGACGGCCGCGAGGCCGCGGCGGTGCGGGTCGTCGGCAACGGTGCGGGCAACCGCATGGACTTCAGCACCACGACGCTGGTGGGCGGCAACATCACGCTCGACGGCGGCTACGGCACCGACACGCTGATCGGCAGCGCCGGCGACGACACGCTGGTCGGCGGCAACGGCGACGACTGGCTCGACGGCGGCGAAGGCAGCGACACCTACCGCGTCACCGGCAACAAGGCCGGGGGCTGGGGCGTCTACCAGGACCATGACCACCGCCAGGACAGCGGCACGACCGGCACCGACCGGCTGGCCGCCTACGGCAGCGGCGACGTCGACATCGGCACCTGGGGCTGGAGCAACACCGGCATCGAGGTCATCGACGGCCGCGGCGCGACCGGCACGGTGCGCCTGCTCGACACCGGCAACGCCAGCCTCATGGACCTGCGCGGCACCACGGTCCTGGGCGGCAATGTCGAGATCTGGGCCGACTACGGCGACGACACCGTCTACGGCAGCGCCGGCGCCGACCTGATCGTCGGCGGCGGCGGCAACGACACGCTCGACGGCGGAGAGGGCGGCGACACCTATCGCATCACCGGCAACGAGGCCGGCGGCTGGGGCAGCTTCCAGCGCTTCGACCTGTTCCACGACACCGGCGCCGGCGGCCTCGACCGGGTGGTGGCCTCGGGCAGCGGCGATGTCGACATCGGCCTGCAGTCCTGGGTCGACACCGGCATCGAGCAGGTCGACGCGACCGGCGCGGCCGGCACGGTGCGGCTGTACGGCGACAGCGGCCACAACCGGCTCGACTTCAGCGGCACGACGCTGACCGGCGCCAACATCGTCATCGACGGCAACTGGGGCAACGACACGATCATCGGCAGCGCCGGCGACGACACCCTCGTCGGCGGCTTCGGCGACGACGTGCTCGACGGCGGCGAGGGCAGCGACACCTACCGCGTCATCGGCGGCAGGTACGCGACCTCGACCTTCCAGGGCTGGGACACCTGGGCCGACACCGGCGTGCAGGGCGTCGACCGCATCGTCGCCAGCAGCACCGGCGACATGGACCTGGCGGTGAAGGACTTCTCCGCCAGCGGCATCGAGATCCTCGACGTGACCGGGGTGGCCGGCGTGGCGCGCCTGCTGGGCACCAGCTCCGACGACGTGATCGACCTCAGCGGCACGACGGTCGTCGGCGGCCTGGTGATCGACGCCGGCGGCGGCACCGACCTGGTGGTGGGCACGGCCGGCCGCGACACCCTCCTGGGCAGCGGCGGCGCCGACTCGCTCGCCGGCGGCGCCGGCGACGATGTCTACCGCGTCGGCCGCGGCACCAGCCTGGACGTGATCTGGGACTGGGACGACACCGAGGGCAACCACGATGTCGTCGAATTCGGGGCGGGCGTGGCGATCGACCAGCTCTGGTTCCAGCGCCTCGACGGCTTCCTGGAGGTCAGCATCGTCGGCACCTGGGACCGCATCTACCTGATGGACTGGGACAGCGATCCGGCTGCGCGCATCGAGGAGTTCCGCACCGCCGACGGTCATGTGCTGCAGGCCTCGCAGGTCGACACGCTGATCGAGGCGATGTCGGCCTTCGAGATGCCCTCGATCGGCACCAGCACGCTGCCGGCGGCCTATCAGGCGGCGCTGCAGCCGGTGATCGCAGGTACCTGGTCTTCATGAATGTAAAAACCATGTCCTGAGTGATGCATGTCAGGCAGATGTTCGCCGGGCGGGCCAAGATGTCCGTGACAAACGGACGCAAGGACCGGCCGCAGGCGGCATCTGACCGCTCTCCGCGCGCTGGCCGCAACCCCCTCGGGAGAGAAGGAGACAGGCATGGCAGCACTCGTGCATGACGAACCCTGGGCGGACTGGATGCAGTCCTGGTCGCCGGCCGCCAGCTGGCTGGCGATGACCGGACGGCCGCCCGCCGCCTCCGCCGACCTGGTGCGGCGGCGCCAGCGCGACCTCCTCGAGCATGCGCATGCGCGCAGCACCTTCTACCGCCGCCACCACGGCCGCCATCCCGGCGCGCTGATGCCGGCCTGGGAGGACGTGCCGCCGGTCGACAAGCCCACGCTGATGGCGAACTTCGACCACTGGGTCACCGATCCGGCGATCACCCGCGCCGGCGTCGAGGACTTCCTGGCCGACCGCTCGCGCATCGGCGAGGACTTCCTGCGCCGCTACGCGATCTGGACCAGCTCCGGCACCAGCGGCGAGCCGGGCATCTTCGTCCAGGACAGCGGCGCGCTGGCGGTCTACACCGCGATGCTCGAGAGCCGCATGGACCGCCGCTTCGCGACCCAGCGCTGGTGGCCGATGGCCGCCAGCGGCGCCTTCGGCCCGTGGGGGCTGCAGCCGCGCAGCGCGCTGGTGGCCGCACTCGACGGCCATTACGCCAGCGTCTCGTTCTGGCGCCGGCAGTGCCGCTTCAATCCGGTCTCCGGCAGCGCCTCGCGCGCCTTCTCGGTGACGCAGCCGATCGAGGAGATCTGCGCCGGCCTGCAGGAGTGGCGACCCGCCTTCCTGGCCAGCTACCCCAGCATGCTGGCCGAGCTGGCGCGCCAGCAGCAGGCCGGGCGGCTGCGGCTCACGCCGCTGGCGCTGTGGGCCGGCGGCGAGGGCCTGCCGGCGAGCACCCGCGACTGGATCGAGTCGGTCTTCGGCGCGCCGGTCATCAACGACTACGGCGCCTCCGAGTGCCTGAGCATCGCCTTCGAGTGCCCGCACGGGCGCATGCACCTGAACGACGACTGGGTCGTGATGGAGCCGGTCGACGCCGATGACCGGCCGGTCGAGCCGGGCACGCCGTCGAAGGCGGTGCTGCTGACCAATCTGGCCAACCGGGTGCAGCCGCTGATCCGCTACCGGCTGGGCGACAGCGTCACGATGCATCCGGACGACTGCCCCTGCGGCAACCACCGGCCGTCCTTCACCATCGAGGGCCGCGGCGACGACACGCTGCGGCTGCGCGACGCGCGCTCGGCCGAGGTGCGGCTGTCGCCGCTGGCGGTGACCACCGTGCTGGAGGAGGGCGCCGACCTGCACCGCTTCCAGCTGCTGCAGACTTCGCCGGACGCGCTGTCGCTGCGGCTCGACGACAGCCTGAGCAGCGATCCGGCGCGCCTGCGCGAGCGCGCGCTGACGGTGCTGCGCGACTACCTGCGCCGCCAGGGCCTGCCCGAGATCAAGCTCAGCGTCGATGCCGCGCCGCCCAGCGTCGACGCGGCCAGCGGCAAGCTGCGCCAGGTCATCGTGATGGCGGACTGATCAGTCGCCCTTGAAGCCGCTGCTGCGCACCACGCCTGCCCAGCGGCGCGCCTCGGCCACCAGCAGCCGCTCGGCCTCGGGCCGCGAGCTGCCGGTGATCGAGAAGCCCGCCTCGCCCAGCTTCGTGCGGGTCTCCGGATGCTGGAGCGCGCCGACCGTCTGGCGCTGCAGCAGGTCGAGCAGCGCGGCCGGCGTGCCGGCAGGCGCCATCAGCATGAACCAGGCCGAGACATCCAGCGCCGGCCAGCCGGCTTCAGCGAAGGTCTGCACCTCCGGCAGCGCGGCCAAGCGCGCGGGCGCGGTGGTGGCCAGCGCGCGCATGCGGCCGCCGCGGATCTGCGCCAGGCCCAGCGCGGTCGACACGAAGGCACCGGCCACATCCCCGGCGATGATCGCGGTCACCGCGTCGCCGGTGGCCCGGTAGTGGACCGGCTCGACCGTGAAGCCGGCGGCCTCGCCGAGCATGTCGGCGGCGAAATGGCCCGGCGTGCCGGCGCCGAAGGTCGCCAGGTTGGTGCGGTCGCCCCGCGAGCGCGCAGCCTTGACGAAGGCGGTCAGCGTGGCGTGCGGCGAGTTGGCCGGTACCACGAACAGGAAGTCCGAGCGCACCGCCTCGCTGATGCCCGCCAGCTCCCGGGCCGGCGCATAGGGCAGCTTCTCGAAGGCGGCCGGCGCGATCGCGATCGAGCCGACCTCGCCCAGCAGCAGCGTCGTGCCGTCGGGCGCTGCCCGCGCGACCGCCTGGGCGGCGATCTGGCCGCCGGCGCCGGCGCGGTTGTCGACGATCACCTGCTGACGCAGCTGCTCGGCCAGGCGCTGCGCCAGCAGGCGCGCGACCATGTCCGGGCCGGTGCCGGGCGGAAAGCCGACGATCAGCCGGATCGGCCGGTCCGGCAGACCCTGGGCCGAGGCGATCGGCCCCCAGGCGGCGAGCGGGGTCAGGGCTGCGGCCGCCAGCAGGCGGCGGCGGGCGAGAGCGGTCATGCGCGGGTCTCCTCGGTCTGGACAGGACCGGAGTCTGTGCGCCGTGCCGCCGTCCTCCTGTCGTCCGGGAGGTCGACAGGGTCAACCCGCAGCGGCCTGTGCGGGTTCAGTGCGGCGAGTGACCGAAGCGGGCGAACAGCTCGCTGCGGAAATGCAGCCCCAGCCGCTCGAAGGCTCGGGCCCGGTAGGTCTTGACGGTCGACAGCGTGAGCCCCAGGTCGGCTGCGATGCCGTCATGGCTCCAGCCACGCAGCAGCCGCTCGCAGACATCGAGTTCGCGCGGGGTCAGGGTCGCGCAGGCCTGCAGCAGCCGCTGGCGCGGATCGGCGGCCGGTGCCGGTGCATGGGTACGGCGCTCCAGCGCCAGATGGCGCTGCACGCTGGAGCGCACCAGCGGCGCCAGCACGGCTAGCGTGTCCTGCTCGGCCGGCGTGAAGCGGCCCTGGTGCTCGTGGTGATAGAGGTTGATCGCCAGCAGCGAGCCGTCGGGCTCGACGCTGGCCACCGACAGCCGCTCGACCACCTGGTGGCGGCGGTAGATCAGCTCGCGGTGGGCCGGGCTCGGGGCCTCGTCGCCATGCATGCGCAGCACCAGCGGTCCCGTGGGCGATCCGCCCGGTCGCAGCCGCGCGAAGCTGCGGTCCTGCCGGTACAGGCCGGCGTCCCGGTAGGCGCGGAAGCAGTCCTGCGTCGCGTCCGCCACGCCCCGGCTGGCCGAGAGGTGCAGTTCGGGCGGCAAGTCCTGCGGATGCAGACGGTAGACCGACCAGGAGGCTGCGCGGACCGTCTCGTTCAGGGCGGCCAGCGCGCGGGTGGCGAAGTCCTCGTGGCCGATCGCGTCGATCAGGCGGGTCAGTGCGGTCTGGACGTGTGGGACGGAGAGGTCGGTCAAGCGCTGTCATCCTCGGGGTGGACACCCGGCCGGGGGCGGTCGGTCGATGATCGGACCCCCTGCCCGGAACGGAGCCTGATGATGACATCCGCCCCCTTTGCCTGCCCACCCGGCCTGACCCCGATGGCGCACCTGCGCTGCGAGGTCGGTGCCCTGACCCGCCTGGGGGCCGCGCCGGCCGGCGAGCGGCGCTTCGTTCCGCTGGGCGCCGGCGAGGTCAGCGGGCCGGAGCTGTCGGGCACGCTGGTCGAGGGCGGCATCGACTGGCAATGGATGCGCAGCGACGGCGTGCTCGAGATCGCCGCGCACTACGTGATCCGCGCCGACGACGGCGCGCTGATCGAGGTCCGCAGCGAGGGCCTGCGCCACGGCCCCGCCGAGGTCATGGCCCGGCTGGCCGCCGGCGAGGCGGTGCCGCGCCAGGACTATTTCTTCCGCACCCTGGTGCGCTTCACCACCGGCGCGCCGGCCTGGGCGCATCTGAACCGGGTGATGGCGCTAGCCACCGGCGAGCGCCGCGCCCGCCAGGTGCTGCTGGACCTCTACCGCATCAGCTGAGCGGATCGAGGGGCTCCGGCCCGCCGACGATGCCCTCGGCGCGCAGCCGCGCGATCTCGTCCTCGCCGTAGCCCAGCTCGCGCAGCAGCGCCTGCCCGTGCTCGCCGATCGATGGCGGCGCGTGGCGCAGCGGCAGGCGCTGGCCGTCGAGCGCGAGCGGCAGCAGCGGCAGGCGTGTCTCCACCGGCTCGCCGGCGCCGCTGGCGTCGGCCGGCAGCGTGACCGGCGCCAGGCCGCCGGTGGCCGCCAGGTGCGGATCGTCGAAGAGCTCGTGCGGGCGCACGATCGGCGCGTAGGGCAGACCGATGCGCTCGAAGCGCGCCGACAGCTCGGCCGCCTCGAAGCCGCCGAAGCGCTCGCGCAGCAGCGGCAGCAGCCACTCGCGGGCGCGCACCCGGTCGTTGTTCGTCGCCAGGCGCACGTCGTCCTTCAGGTCGCTCCAGCCGAAGGCCTCGCACAGCAGCGTCCACTGGGTATCGCTGACCGCGGCCAGGAAGATCTGCTCGCCCCCGGCGACCTCGAACACGTCGTACAGCCCCCAGGCGCTGATGCGCGCGGGCATGGGCGCGGCCGGGCGGCCGGTCACCGCGAACTGCATCATGTGCTGCGCCATCAGCAGCACGTTGTTCTCGAACAGCGCGCTCTGCACTTGGCGGCCGCAGCCGGTGCGCTCGCGCTGGGCCAGCGCCGCCAGCACGCCGATGGCGCCGAACAGTCCGCCCATGATGTCGTTGACCGAGCTGCCCGCGCGCAGCGGCCGCCCCGGCGGGCCGGTCATGTAGGCCAGGCCGCCCATCATCTGCACCACCTCGTCGAGCGCGGTGCGGTGCTCGTAGGGGCCGGGCAGGAAGCCCTTGTGCGAGACATGGATCAGCCGCGGGTTGAGCCGCTCCAGCACCTCGAAGCCCAGGCCGAGCCGCTCCATCGTGCCGCTCTTGAAGTTCTCGCTGAAGACATCGGCGCCGGCGGCCAGCCGCAGCACGATCTCGCGGCCGCGCGCGCTCTTGATGTCGAGCGCGATGCTCTTCTTGTTGCGGTTGAACATGCCGAAGAAGCCCGCGCCCGAGCCCAGCAGCCGGCGGGTGTTGTCGCCGGCCAGCGGCTCGACCTTGATCACCTCGGCGCCGAGGTCGGCCAGCACCATGCCGCAGCTCGGGCCCATCACCATGTGCGTGAACTCGATGACCCGCACGCCGGCCAGCGGCAGCGCGTCGTCGTGGCCTGTGTCCGGGGTGGGGGCGGCGCTCATGCGGCCTCCGGTGCGGGGGTGACGCCGGCCGGCCGGCGGCCGTCGGCGTAGACGAAGCCCGGGGGCAGCCCGGCCTCGGGCGTCATGCCGTGCAGCGGCTCGCCCGGCAGGCCGGCGCGCAGCACCTCGCGCGCGGCCATCAGCCGCTCCAGGTCGATGCCGGTGTCCAGGCCCATGGCCTCGAGCATGAAGACCAGGTCTTCGGTGACCACGTTGCCCGAGGCGCCCGGCGCGTAGGGGCAGCCGCCCAGCCCGCCCTGCGAGCTGTCGAAGGTGCGCACGCCCGCGTCCAGCGCCGCCAGCACATTGGCCAGGCCCAGGCCGCGGGTGTTGTGCAGGTGCGCCGCACCCAGATGCCGGCCGATCGCCGCATGGACCTGGCGGAAGCGCCGGCGCACCTGTGCCGGGTCGGCCATGCCGGTGGTGTCGGACAGGCCGACCTCGTCGGCGCCGGCCTCGACCGCGGCGGCGGCCAGCCGCACCACCTCGTCCTCGGCCACCGGGCCCTGCAGCGTGCAGCCGAAGGCGGTCGACAGGCCGACCTCCAGCGCCACGCCGGGCGCGACGCGGTCGCGCAGCCGGTCGATGGCGCGCAGCTCGTCGAGCATCTGCGCGCGGCTGCGGCGCACGTTGGCCTGCGAATGCGCCTCGCTGGCCGACAGCGGCAGCGTCAGCTTGTGCACGCCGGCGGCCAGCGCCGCCTCGGCCCCGCGCAGGTTGGGCACCAGCGCCATCACCGTCCAGCCAGGCAGGGCGACGGCGTGGCGCACCACCTCGGCCACGTCGGCCATCTGCGGCAGGCGCGCGGCCGGCACGAAGGAGCCGACCTCGATCTCGCGCACCCCGGCGGCGTGCAGCGCGTCGATCCAGGCGAGCTTGGCTGCGGTCGGCATCACCGCGGCGACGCTCTGCAGGCCGTCGCGCGGGCCGACTTCGCTGATCAGCACCGCCGGAGCGGCCGGGGACGCAGGGGATGACGGCAAGGGCATCGGGAATCCTTAGATTGTTCTGTAGAATGAAACAAGCGTTTCAATGAACGATCAGGATCATAGCCGATGCCTCGCAAGTCCACGAATCCGTCGGTCGCCGACGAGGGTGCCGCACCCGGCGGCACCGCGGCGGTCGACCGCGCGCTCAGCCTGCTGTCGGCCTTCCGGCCGGGCGACCGCGCGCTGGGCGTGACCGAGCTGGCCGAGCGCACCCGGCTGCACAAGAGCACCGCGCTGCGGCTGCTGAACTCGCTGGCGCATGCCGGGCTGCTGGTGCGCGACGAGACGGGGGGCTGGTCGCCGGGGCCGGAGATCGACCGGCTGGCGCAGGTGCGCGCGGCGGCCTTTCCGCTGGAGGCGGTGGCGCTGCCGCTGATGCGCGCGCTGGTGGCCGCGACCCAGGAGAGCGTGGCGCTGCATGTGCGCTCCGGCGCGCAGCGGCTGTGCCTGCTGCGGGTGGATTCGCCGCATCTGCTGCGCGACCATGTGCGCGCCGGCGACCTGCTGCCGCTGGAGCGCGGCGCCGGCGGCCGGGTGCTGCTGGCCTTTGCCGGCGAACCCGGCGCACTGAGCGATCAGATCCGCCGGGAGGGCTATCTGCTGCGCACCGGCGACCGGGTGGCCGGGCTCACCGGCATCTCGGCGCCGGTGTGGCGCTCAGGCGGCGCGGCCGGCGCCGCGCCGGTGCTGGTGGGGGCGCTGACGCTGACGGTGCCCGAGCCGCGCATGCGGCCCGAGCTGGTCGGCGCGCTGCGCGAGACGGCCGCGCGCCTGAGCGCGGCGCTGGGCGCGGGCTGAGCTTGGGAGGTGGGCGTGCAGGGCCGGCCTCAGCCTGCCACGGCCGGCCGCACCTCGATCACCTTGCGCGCGGGGTGCTGCGGGCGCTCGGCGCGGGCGCGGGCGCGCAGCTGGCCGCAGCCGGCGTCCACGTCCTGGCCAGCGGAGCGGCGCAGGCGGGTGAGCACGCCGCGCTGGTTGAGCCAGCGCGCCATCTCGGCCGCGCGCTCCCAGCTCGGGCGGCGGAAGCCGCTGCCCTCGACGCTGTTGAACGGGATCAGGTTCATCATCGCGTACTTGCCCGCCAGCAGCTCGGCGATGCCTTCGAGCTCGTCGTCGCTGTCGTTGACGCCCTCGAGCAGCGTCCACTGGTACTGGATCGGGTACTGGGTGGCGCGCGCGTAGTCCTCGGCCAGGCGCACCAGCTCGGCCGGGGTCAGGGCCGGTGCGCGCGGCAGCAGCTCGGCGCGCAGCGCCGGCCGCGTGGTGTGCAGCGACAGCGCCAGCGCCGGCTTCACGCGCCCCTGCGGCAGGCGCTCGAACACCCGCAGGTCGCCGACGGTCGAGAACACCAGCTCCTTGTGGCCGATGTTGCCTGCGGTGCCGAGCAGCTCGATGGCGTCCATCACCTCGTCGAGGTTGTGCGCCGGCTCGCCCATGCCCATGAAGACCACGCGGCGCACGCCCTTCAGGCCGGGGCGCTGCTGCCGCGCCAGCGCCACCTGCGCGACGATCTCGGCGCTGCCGAGCTGGCGCACCAGGCCGCCCTGGCCGGTCATGCAGAAGCGGCAGCCCACCGCGCAGCCCACCTGGGTGGACACGCACACGCCCCCGCCCTTGGGCCCCGCCGGCAGCAGCACGCTCTCGACCATCTGCCCGTCGCCCAGCCGCACCAGCAGCCGCGCCGAGCCGTCCTCGCCCGGATGGCTGGCCTGCAGCCGCGCCAGCCCGGCCAGCTCCTCGCGCAGCGCGGGCAGCGCTTCGAGCAGCGGCTTCGGATAGAAATGCTCGGGCGCATGGGCGCCCCGGTCATGTGGGTGGGCCTGCGCCCAGTGGCGCAGCACGCGCTGCACATGGGACGGTCCGGCGCCCAGGGCGTGCAGTCGGGAGGTGAGGTCGGGGAGGCGCATGGGCGTGATTGTCGATGATGCCGGGCCGCCGCCGGACCGGCGGGGCACACCGGCATCAAGGACCGGTCTCAGAGACCTGACGAGGTCGCTTGGCGTTCTCGCATGTCACCATCGCGACCGTCGCTGGGTTGATGAAAATATCATTTTCGGGTTGCCGGATGATTTAATCTGTAGGATTGCTGGGTGTTGTGGCTGTTCTCCGACGTGATCTAGGACTGCGAGTTTGAAATATAGGCCACCACTGACCTAAGCGCTGCTTGATCGTGGCCAGTACTGATTCCTCGGTCTGTATTGCGTGAAGGATGTGTGCAGGCACCTCGGTGAAGGCGTGGTGCGCCAGCCTCTCTGGTGACATGCGAATGAAGTGTTTGATGGTGACTGGCGATACTGCACAGTCGCTGGCGGAGTCGAGGTCGAATACGCAGATGTATGCATTTAGCTGAGGTTCGGGAGGAGCATCCGCTGCTACACATAGCCGCTTGATGCCTGGTGCTTCGTCTTCGAGTTCAGGCGCACCAAGAAACGGTTGCCAAGAATCCCACACCGACTGTGGGATTGCGAGCACTGTGCCTGCTGCGGCAGAGCCCTCGCCAGCCAGCCGGAACTTCAACAGCATTTGATAAAATGTTCGTTTGAAGACATTAGCGATGTTCGGCCCTTCAACGTCTTGGCCGGACCACCGGCCTAGGTTTTTCCTCAGCGCTGCAGCGAAGGTGTCTTCATGCAAGCGCAGCGCGTCGCGCAGGTTTGACACAGCATGCTTATAAGTGCCGTGGTAATCCATGGTCTGCAATTCAAGGATTCCATAGCGTGACACCATGAAGCCACCGGTACCGTCTGGTTTGATCTCGACGATTGTGATATCAAAACTCATTTCCGGCGATCGGTTCGTACCTATCACCGAGATCTCGCCGCCAAGTTTGTCTTGGAAAAATACGTAGCCCGCGCCGCGGGCGTTCACCGTCTCGATAAATCGTGCGAGTTCTTCGCCTGTATTGAGAATTGGAACAGGAACAGGCTCGACCGGTTCAGTCAATCCGAAGATTAACTGACAGCCTCGAGTGACGATCGACGAGCTGATCACACGGTAGGGGCAAACCAGCCAATCTTGGCGATGACCGTTACTCGAGCTGCTGATAGTGCAAACGCCTTTACTGTTTTCGTTTTTGACACAGTTCGTCTGGTGGTGTAATACCTCTGAAAGAAAAGGGCATTTTCCTGCATTGGTGCCGGATATTGCGGTGTAGTCGAGCCTTACTTCAGGGTGTATGCGCTGCCCGAACCACTCACTGACGTAGTTCCCGCGTCCGCTGTTTGAGGTTGCCATTGAGCTTGGTTTTTTGTAGTTGCACGAACGTGGCTTGAGCATCAAAGCCCAGCGCACTTCTTCCATGTTCGAGCGCTACCTCTAGCGCTCGACCTGTACCTGAAAACGGATCCAGCACTGTGCCACCTGGTGGAGACGATGTCAGGATGCGTGGCTCGATGAGGGCGTGCGGGAATGTCGCACTGTGGCCAGCTTCGCCGGGCGCTACGTTAACCGTTACCACATCACTGGCACGTGCCTCAGCTTGCTCTAGGTCGTAGTAATAGCTGGCACGTCCCGCTGATGGCTTCTTGACAAAGTGAAAGAAGTGCTCGTGGGAATTTTTTAACCGATCGGCTTCAGGGCGTGGTACCGCATTCGGTTTGTGCCATATCACATCGTTGCGAAGAATCCAGCCGCGCTCTTGCATCGCAATAGCGAAGCGAGAAGGGATTAGCAACAGATTTTTTTCTGCACGTATGCCGCCTAGCGGCGTCTTTCTTCTGTAACGTTCTTCTGAACCAAGGCCTTGTCGCCCTTGTTCACGGATGCTCGCCCATCGTGCGAAATATGTGTCACCGATGTTGATCCACATGCTGCCAGTCGCTTTGAGGCTACGTTTACCCTTGTCAAGAATCTCAGCCAGATGATGTACAAACCACTCGGGGTACGGCTCAAGGCCAAGCAGTCCGCCGTGGAGTCGATACCATTCATAGCCTGGACTTACAGGGCCAATTTCTCGAACTGTCGGAATGTCGTTGAAGAAATCCCAGTTATGAGGCAAGCCGTAGTCGCGGTGGCCCCAGTACGGGGGGGACGTGATGATCAAGTCGATCGAACTTTTCGGCAGTTCGTCGAAAAGGTCGAATGCATCTCCATGGCGCACCTCGACCGAGGGTGCTCCCTGAGTCGCACGCTTCTGCGTAGATGGTGTGGCTGGTACATGTTCTTTCATTCAGTTATTCTATGGCAGTATTCGATCGAAGAGAAATTTGTCAGCAGCGACGCCCGGCTGGCGGTCGGGCGATCAGCGAAAACTCACAACTTCATCTCCAGCCTCACCGCCCACGCCGTGCTGCTGCGGCCCCAGGTGGTCGCGGTCTGGCGGGTGGTGGCGCCGTCCACCGTGGTGGTCGAGACGCTGTCGCGGGCTGCGAGGTTGCTGGCGGAGACGCGCAGCTTCAGGTCCGGCGCGAAGGTCCACAGCGCGTAGGCGTCGATGACCTGGCGGGTGTCGACGGTGGCGGTGCGGCTGGTGTCGAGCTGCACCGCGTAGCCGGGCGTGAAGCTCACGCTCGCGCCCAGCGTCAGTGGCAGGCCGCGCACCCGCCAGTCGGCGCCGGCGCCGGCGCTCCAGCCGGGCTGGCTGTCGAGGCGGTTGTCGGGGCCGGAGAGCGATTCCACCCGCGAGCGGTAGACGCTGAGGTTGGCGCGCAGGTCGACGGCGGGCAGGGGCGGGGCGTCCTCGGCGCGCGGGCCGAGGAGGGCGGCCAGCTCGGCGGCGCGGCCCTTGGCCTCCAGCTCCAAGCCGGTGGTGCGGGCGCGGCCGATGTTCTGCGGGCGCGACACCCAGCGCGTCTCGCCGCCGACGTTCTCCTGCGCGATGCGGTTGCGGATCAGATCCTCGATGCGGCGGGTGAAGGCGCCGACGCTGAACACGCCGCCCTGCGCCAGATGCCGCTCCCAGGCCAGATCGAGCCCGGTGGCCAGCTCGGGGCGCAGGTCGGGGTTGCCGCCGCGGTCGGGGTTGGTCTCGAGGTTGGTGCCGCTGGCGCGCGTGCCGCTGGCGATGAGCTGGGCCAGCGTCGGCGCCTTGTAGCTGCGCGTCAGCCCGGCGCGCAGCAGCTGGCGGCCGTCCTCGTCGAGGCGGTGCACCGCGTGCAGCATCGGCGAGGTCACGCGGCTGCGGTTGATCGCCTCGGTGCCGGTGCCGCCGGTGCTGCCGCGGCTGTCGATGCGCTCGTGGCGCAGGCCGGCCTGGATCGACCACTGCGGCGCGGGCGTCCACTCGTCCTGGATCCACAGCGCGCCGCGGCGGCTGTGCGCCTGCAGCGCGTCGCCGAAGTCGCCGTCGAGCGAGGTGACGCTGCCGTCGGCGGCGGTCTGGCGCTGCGTGCGCGTCTCGTCGCGACGGCCCTGTTCAATTTCCCAGCCGAGCGAGAGCTGGTGCTGCCCGTCGACCAGCGCGCGCGAGAGCTTGCCGCCGGTGCTGAGCCAGCGGTCCAGGCCGTCGCGTTCGTCGTCGATGCGGCGCAGCTGCGCGCCGGTGCCGTCGAACTCGTCGCGCCAGCCGCTGCCGTCCGAGCGCGAGGCGGTGGTGCCGGCCTTCAGCTCCAGCCGCGTGCCGCCCTCCAGCCGCGTCTGCCACTGGCCGTTGAGCCGCAGCATCGAGAAGCGGCTGCTGCCCTCGGAGGTGGCGTGGTCGTAGTCGGCGTCGCCGGCGCGGGTGACGAGCGTGCGCCGGGTGCTGCTGCGGCTTTCCGACAGGATCACGAAGGGCATCAGCGCCAGGCTCTCGCCCGCGCCGAGCTTCCACTGCAGCCGCCCGCCCGCATGCAGCGCGCGGCGCCGGCCGTGCACCTCGTCGAGGCGGTCCTGGTCGCGCAGCAGCGCGCCGTCGGCCTGCGCGGTCTCGACGGTGCGCAGGCGCACGCTGTCGTCGCTCAGGCTCTCGCCCAGGTGCATCGACAGGTTGTAGTTCAGGTCCTCGATCTGGCCGGCGCGGGTCCAGCTCAGGTCGCTCTGCCAGCGGCCGTCGTCGCGGCCCAGGCGCAGATGCACGTCGTTCAGGCGCTGGCGCACGTCCTCGCGCAGCACGATGTTGATGGTGCCGGCCACTGCCTGCGCTCCGGTCTCGGCGGTCGGGCCGCGGGTGATCTCGATGCGCTCGACCTGCTCGGGCGTCAGCGCGTCCAGGCTCATGCCCATCGGCATGCGCTCGCCGTTGATCAGGATCTGCGTGTAGCCGCTGCCCAGGCCGCGCAGGCGCGGATTGCCGCCGCGCCCCGGGCGGCCGTCGAGGGTCACGCCGGGCTGGCGCTTGAGCACCTCGGTCACGGTGGCGTCGCCGTTGCGGTCGAGCTCCTCGCGGCCGATGACGGTCTTGGCGGCGGTGGACTGGCGGCGCTCGCGGCTTTCGTCGGGCCGGCTGGCGCGGATCTCGACCCGCTCCAGCGTCGCCTGCGGCGGCGAGGGCGGCGCGGCCGGCGCCGGGGCTTCCTGCGCCAGCACCGGTGCGGCCAGCACCGGCAGCAGCAGTCGCGCCGCCTGGCGCACGGGACGGAGGTTTCTACGGGTGGGGGTAGTGTTTCTGGACATGGCGAGCCATTGTCTGTCGCGTTGCTCACCCGTATAGACTCCCGGCCCATGACCGAATCCACGCTCGTGCCCACCGCCCCGTCCGCCCGTCCCGATCTCGCCGGCCGCCGCATCGTGCTCGGCCTGAGCGGCGGCATCGCCTGCTACAAGAGCGCGGAGCTCGCGCGCCTGCTGGTCAAGGCCGGCGCCGAGGTGCGGGTCGCGATGACCGCCGGGGCGCTGCGTTTCATGACGGCCGAGACGATGCAGGCGCTCTCCGGCCACCCGGTCGCGCTGGAGACCTGGGATGCGCGCGAGCCCAACGGCATGCCGCACATCAACCTGACCCGCGGCGCCGACGCGGTGCTGATCGCGCCGGCCAGCGCCGACTTCATCGCCCGCCTGGCCCAGGGCCGTGCCGAGGACCTGCTGAGTCTCGCCTGCCTGGCGCGCCCGCTGGCCAGCGGCGCGGCGGACGCGCGTCCGGTGCCGCTGATCGTCGCGCCCGCGATGAACCGCGAGATGTGGGCGCATCCGGCCACGCAGCGCAACCTGCGCCAGATCGCCGCCGACGGCGCGCTGGTGCTGGGCGTCGACGTCGGCGCGCAGGCCTGCGGCGAGATCGGCGACGGTCGCATGATCGAGCCCGAGGCGATCGTCGAGGAACTGGTGGCTGCGCTGTCGCCGAAGCCGCTGGCCGGTCGGCGCCTGCTGATCACCGCCGGCCCCACCTTCGAGGCCATCGACCCGGTGCGCGGCATCACCAATCTGTCCAGCGGCAAGATGGGCTTCGCGATCGCGCGCGCCGCCCGCGAAGCCGGCGCCGACGTGACGCTGGTGGCCGGCCCGGTGCACCTGCCCACGCCGCGCGGCGTGACCCGCGTCGACGTGCGCTCGGCCCAGCAGATGCTCGATGCGGTGATGCCGCGCGCGCCGCTGCACGACCTCTTCGTCGCCACCGCCGCGGTGGCCGACTGGCGCCCGGCTTCGCTGTCCGAGCACAAGATCAAGAAGGACGGCAAGAAGGTCGCGCCGAGCTTCGAGCTGGCCGAGAACCCCGACATCCTGGCCGCGGTGGCGCGCCTGCCGGCGGCGCAGCGCCCGTTCTGCGTCGGCTTCGCCGCCGAGAGCGAGAAGCTCGAGCAGCACGCCCGCGAGAAGCTCGCGCGCAAGGGCGTGCCGCTGATCGTCGGCAACCTCGGGCCGGCCACCTTCGGCCGCGACGACAACGCGCTGCTGCTGGTCGACGCCGAGCACAGCCGCCCGCTGCCTGAGGACGGCCGCGCCTGCGACAAGCAGACGCTGGCGCGCGCGCTGGTGGCTGAGATCGCGCGGCGTCTGGCGTGATTATTCACTTTCAATAGTTTATTGCTATCGTTTCGTTAAGATTTGTCATGCTGGGGAATACAGATGACATGTCATGAACGACACGAGCCTGCGCACGAAGAACGGTGCGCATAAGGAGCCGGCGCGGCACGCGCTGATGGCCGCCGCGGCGGTGCTGGCGCTGTCGCCGGCGCTGCCGGTCCGCGCCGCGGAGGTGCTGGAGCGCGTCGAGGTGACCGGCAGCCGCCTGCCGCAGCGCGACGGCGAGGGCAGCGCGCCGCTGCGGGTGCTGATCCGCGCCGAGATCGAGCGCAGCGGGGCCACGACGCTGGCCGAGCTGCTCGAGCGGCTGCCGATGATGCAGGGCATGCAGGCGCTGTCCGACAGCGTCGGCAACGATGGCAACGGCGTCACCGCCGCGTCGATCCACGGGCTGGGCGCGCGCTACACGCTGGTGCTGCTCGACGGCCAGCGCCTGGCGCCGGCCGATTCCGGCTCCCTGGTCGATCTGGGCACGCTGCCGCTGGCGGCGCTCGAGCGCGTCGAGATCCTCGGCGACGGTGCTGCGGCGCTGTATGGCGCCGACGCGATCGGCGGCGTGGTCAACCTGATCCTGCGCCGCGGCGAGCAGCCGGTGCAGCTCTCGGCCCGCGCGATCCGGCCCGAGCACGCCGGCGGCCGCGGCTGGAGCGTCGCGCTGTCGCAAGGCCTGGGCGACGAGCTGCGCGACGGCGCCAGCCTGTCATGGACGCTGGAGCTGGCGCGCACGCAGGCGATCCGCGCCTCGCAGCGGGCCTTCGCCTCGACCGGCCTGATCCGCCTGCGCGACGCGCAGGGGCGCGACCTGCTGTTCTTCAACGGCTCGCTGCGCAGCGCGCCGGCCAACGCGGCGGTCGACTACACCGACGCCGCCGGCCAGACGCAGACCGTCTGGCTGAACCCGGGCGTGCAGGCGGGGGCGGGCTGCGGCGCCGCGGCGCTCGAGGTCGGCGGGCTCTGCTATCACGACTACGCGGCGGCGGTCGACGTGGCGCCGCAGACGCAGCGCGCCAGCCTGGTGCTCGACGGCGCGCATCGGCTCGACGCGCCCGGCTGGGCGCTGCGCGGCACCGCGCTGTGGAGCGACACGCTGACGCGCGCGACGGTCGCGCCGTATCCGGCCGACGTCGCCGTCGACGCGGGCTCGCCCGCCTTCGCGAGCCTGTCGCGCTGGCTGACGCCGGAGCAGATCGAGGGCTTCGGCGGTGCGCTGGCCTACTGGCGGCTGCAGCAGGCCGGCCCGCGCCAGGTGGACTACCGCAACCGCCGCCTGCATCTGGCCACCGGCGTCGACGGCGAGGCCGGCGGCTGGCGGCTGCAGGCGCGTGCGCTGCTGTCGACGCACGAGCAGCGCCAGGACCTGCGTTCGGGCTGGCTGCTCGAGGCGCCGCTGCAGTCGGCGCTGGCCGACGGCCGGATCGATCCGTTCGCGACCGGCCCCGGCGGCGCGGCCGGGCTGTCGGCCCTGTCGGACGCCGGCTGGCGCGGCCGCTACGACACCGCGCGCAGCCGCATCGCCGGCCTGGAGACCGGCGCGACGACGACGCTGGCCGAGCTGCCCGGCGGCGCGGCCGAGCTGGCCGTCGGCGCCGAGTGGCGCCGCAGCGGCTGGAGCCGCACGCTGTCGGACATCGCGCGCGGCGGGGCGCTGCTGTCCGGCGAGGTGCAGACCCCGGCCGAGCTGAGCCGCGACAGCGCGGCGGCCCGCGGCGAGCTGCGCCTGCCGCTGACGCCGGCCGTGCGCGTCGATGCCTCGGTGCGGCTCGACCAGGTCGGCCCGGTGGCCGATCGGCTCGCCGGCACCCGGGTCGGCACGTCGGCGCGTCAGACCACCGGCCGGCTGGGCTGGCGCTGGCAGCCCTCGGCGGCGCTGGCGTGGCGGGCCTCGGCCGGCACGGGTTTCCGCGCGCCGGACCTGCTGCAGATCGCCCGCGCCGAGCAGGACTACGGCATGAGCGCCGGCAGCTACGCCTGCCCGTTCTCGTCCGCCAACGGCCTGGAGTCGCACCCCTACGCCGCGCTGTGCTGGCCCGGCACCAACCAGATCGGCCTGCTCAAGGGCGGCAATCCGGACCTGAAGCCGGAGCGCTCGACCCATGCCTCGCTGGGGCTGCAGCTCGGGGCGGCGCCGGACGCCGGCCTCGGCCTGGACCTGTGGGCGGTGCGGGTGCACGACGCGGTGCAGGAGATCGGCGAGCAGCAGATCATCGCCGACCCGGTGCGCTACGCCAGCCTCTACGCCGCCCGCACCCAGGCCTCGAGCGGCACGTCGTCGCTGGCCCTGCGGCTGCTGCCGGTCAACATCGGCCAGGTCGAGCAGCGCGGGCTGGACTGGCACGCGCATCTGCGCGGGGCCTCGCCCTGGGGCCGGCTGACCGGCCGGGTCGAGGGCACCTGGCTGCTGCGCTCGCGCTACACCGTGCCGGGCACCGAGGGCGAATGGGCCTCGAGCCTGGGCCGCTTCGGCATCGACGACCGGGTCGCCTTCCGCCATGTGATCGCCGCGTCGCTGGCGCTCGACCGCGGCGGGTGGTCGCACCAGGCGCGGGTGAACTGGCGCAGCGGCTACCGCGACATGATCCACACCGAGGCCGAATGCGGCGTCACCAGCGCCGACGGGCTCGAATGCGTCGGCCTCGAGCGCCGCGTGGCCTCGCACTGGACGCTGGACTGGACCAGTCGCTGGCAGCCGCGGCGCGACCTGACGCTGACGCTGGCGGTGCTGAACCTGCTCGACCGGGACCCGCCGCTGACGCTGCGCAGCACCGGCGCGCACATGCTCGGCTTCGACCCGCGCTACGCCAGCGGCCAGGGCCGCACGCTGCAGCTCGGGCTGGACTGGCGGTTCTGAGCGGCCGGTTCCGCAGCGTTTTCGGTGCCGGGTATAGTTCGCGCGAACATTTCCGGAGCGGATCTCTCGTGGACGCAAGCAATCCCTACGGTCTGGCCGCGCTGTGGTCCGGATCGGACCTGGTGGCCAAGGCGGTGCTGGTGATGATGGTGACGATGTCGGCGGCGAGCTGGTATGTCATCGTCGTCAAGTGGCTGGAGCAGCAGCGCATGCTGCGTCAGGCGCGCGCGGCCGAGGCCTTCTGGCAGGCCGCCAGCATCGCCCAGGGCGCCGAGCAGCTCGAGCGCGGCAGCCCCTTGCGCTTCATCGCCCAGGCCGGCGTCGAGGCCAGCGGCAAGCACGCCGGCCTGCTCGGCCGCATCGACCTGCACACCTGGATCACGATGTCGATCCAGCGCGCCATCGAGCGGGTGCAGGGCCGGCTGCAGAACGGACTGGCGCTGCTGGCCACCGTCGGCTCGACGGCGCCCTTCGTCGGCCTCTTCGGCACCGTCTGGGGCATCTACCACGCGCTGACCGCGATCGGCATCGCCGGCCAGGCCTCGATCGACAAGGTCGCCGGCCCGGTGGGCGAGGCGCTGATCATGACCGCCATCGGCCTGGCGGTGGCGGTGCCGGCGGTGCTGGGCTACAACTGGCTGGTGCGCCGCAACAAGGCGGTGATGGACGAGGTGCGCGGCTTCGCCGCCGACCTGCACGCGGTGCTGCTGGCCGAGCCGCGATGACGCTGCCGCGCGGCCCCTTCGACGCGCCGCCCGACGAGGACGCGGTGATGGCCACCATCAACACCACGCCGCTGGTCGACGTGATGCTGGTGCTGCTCATCATCTTCCTGATCACCATCCCGGTGGTGGCGACCTCGGTGCCGGTGGAGCTCCCGAAGGAGCGGCTGCAGCCGCGCGAGACCCGGCCCGACAGCATCGTCATCTCGGTCGACGCGGCCGGGCGCCTGTTCTGGCACGACCTGCCGCTGGCCGGGCCCGAGGCGCTCAAGGCCCGGCTGCAGGAGGCGGTGCATGCCGCGCCGCCGGGCCAGGCGCCGGAGGTGCAGGTGCGCGGCGACCGCCGCGGCGCCTTCGACCCGGTCGCGCAGGTGGTGCTGGCCTGCCAGCGTGCCGGCATCGCGCGCATCTCCTTCGTCACCGAGCCGCCGCCGCTGCACTGAAAGGACGTTCCCGATGGCGATGAACCTCGGCCCCGGCGACACCGCCGGCGGCGACGACGAGCCGCTGATGGAGATCAACACCACGCCGCTGATCGACGTGATGCTGGTGCTGCTGGTGATGCTGATCATCACGATCCCGATCCAGCTGCATTCGGCCGATCTCGACCTGCCGGTGGCGAAGGCCGTGCCGCCGGCCGAGCCGCCGCCGGTGGTGCGCATCGACATCGCGCCCGACGGCGCGCTGCGCTGGCAGGACGAGCCGCTGGCCGACCGCGCCGCGCTGGTGGCGCGGCTGCAGGCCGAGGCCGCGCAGCCGCGCCCGGCCGAGCTGCACATCCGTCCGGCGCCGGGCTCGGCCTATGCGGTCTTCGCCGAGGTGATGGTCGAGGCGCAGCGCGCAGGGCTGAAGCGCCTGGGCGTGGCCGGCCTCGAGCGCTTCGAGCCGGCGCGCTGAGCCGCGGAGGGTCCACACGATGCCGATGCCCGAATTCGAGATCCCGTCGCGTTCGCCGCGCTGGGCGGGGGCGGCCGCGGTGGTCGGCCTGCACCTGCTGGCGGGCTGGGCGCTGATGTCCGGCCTGGCGCGCCAGACGGTCGAGTCGGTGCGCCAGACGGTGGAGATGGCGATCATCGACGCGCCCGCGCCCGCGCCGCCGCCTCCTCCGCCCCCCCGGCCGCAGGAAGCGCCACCCCCGCCGGCCCCGGTCCCGAAGACGCCCCAGCCCTCGGCCGCCCCCCCGCCGCCGCCTGCGCCCAGGGCCTGGGCGCCGCAGCCCGAGATCGCGCCGCCGCCCGCGCCTGCCGCGACGCCGGCGCAGGCCGTCCAGTCCGAGCCGCCTCGCCCCGCGCCGCCGGCTCCCGCGCCCGCGCCTGCCGCCCCGGCTCCGGCGGCGCCAGCGGCCCCGGCCGCTCCTGCCGCGCCGGCGCGCGCCGAGGTCGGTCTGGCCTGCCCGGGCTATGCGCAGATCATCCAGGACACGATGGCCGGCGCCTTCGAGCGCTACGGCGTGACCGGCGTGGTGCGGGTACGCATGCTGGTGCGCGGCGGGCAGGTGGTGGAGGCCGCGGCGCTGTCCGGGCCGCGCGAATATCACCGGCTGGCGGTCAGCGCGGCGCGCCGGATGCGCTGCCAGGCCAGCGGCGCCGACGAGGTGCAGGTGAGCTTCGAGATCAGCATCCGCGAGGAATGACGGGGCGAGGGGCGCGGCGCGCGCTCAGCGCGCCTTGGCCAGGTCCATGACCCAGTAGTTCGACTGGTTCGAGGGGTTGTAGCTGCAGGCGACAGCGAACTCGTTGACGCTGGCGTTCATCACGTTGGCGCAGTGGCTGTCGCTGCTCATCCAGGCGTCGACCACCCGTGCGACCGTCGGCTGGCCGGCGGCGATGTTCTCGGCCACGGTCGACCAGGCATAGCCCGCCGCGGTGACCCGGTCGCCGACGCTGCTGCCGCTCGAGCCGGTGTGGCCGAAGAAGCCGTGCGCGATCATGTCCTGCGCATGCACGGCGGCCGCCGCCAGCAGCCGCTCGTTCCAGCGCAGCGCGCCGACCGCGGGAAAGCTGCCGCGGCTGCCGCAGGTCTGTGCGCTGGCCCGGCGGCGGTTGATCTCCGCGATCAGGTCGGCCTGCAGGTTGCCCAGACCGCAGCTGATGCCGCTGCTGGCGTTCGCGCTCGTGCCGGTCGCCGACAGGGGGGTGCCGGCTGCGGCGACCGCCGAGGTGCCGGAGCCCGTGTCGCTGCCGCCGGAGCCGCCGCAGCCGGTCAGCAGGGCCGAAAGAGCAGCGGCCAGGACGAGCAGCGGACGCAGGGGGCGGTTACAGGTTCGGAGCATGGCGGTGACCGGTGGCAGGAAGATTCGGTTTATCGGGTCGGGCCAGTCCATTCTGGAGATCGGCCCCGGGGCGGCAAGGGCCGACACACCGCCTTCTTGCGGGGGTCGTGGCATCTACACGCATCAACCTGCGCGATCTTCACGGAACGTGTCGTTCATGCCCGCGTTCGAGGGGGCCGCGTCGATGGCGTCGACGCGCCGGCTCGATCAGACTGGCGTCGCCGGATCTGAAATAACCTGCATCACCTGGTTGGTGACTTGTTCGGATCCGCTACAGGAGTCAGCATGTCTTTCGTCGCCAACTCGAAGCATTTCGCCGCCACCGGGACGCCTGCGGTCGTCGCCGTCCGGCCGAATGTCTGGCGCCTCACCTTCACCGCGGCCGACCGGCCTTCGCGCCGTCCTCCGCACGGCCGGGCCCGCTGGAGCCTGAGCGCGGGCTCGCGCCGCCAGCCCGGCCGTCGCCCGGGCCTGTCGCTGCGCCGCCATCCCTGAAGGGGATTGAAAGGATCACCGGGTAGGATCCGGTGATGTCAAGTCCCGTTTGCCCTGATGTTTCCTCTCTGTCCGGCCAGGACGGTGCCCGCAGTGCGGCACCGCGGGCCGCCTCCCGGAAGGCCGGGAATTCTCTGCAGCTGGTCGACCTGGGCAAGGCGCTGGCGTCGCAGCTGATCGTCTGGCATCACCTCGCGCTGTACGGCCCGATGTGCGAGGTGGCCGAGACGCTGGCGCCCGAGCTGCGCGCCTGGCTGGTCGACAACGGCCGGCTCGCGGTGCAGGTCTTCCTGGTGATGGCCGGCTTCCTGGCCGCGCGCTCGATGGTGCCGCATCCCGGCGCGGCGCCGCGCGGCGGCTCCGGCAACCGCTGGACCGACTTCGTCTCGTCGATCGGCCGGCGCTTCTGGCGCCTGGCCGAGCCCTACTGGGTCGCGCTGCTGGCGGCGCTGCTGGCCGCCCGGGCCGCGCGCTCGCTGATCGAGCATCCGACGATCCCCGCCGAGCCGACGCTGCTGCAATGGGTCGCCAACGTGCTGATGGTGCAGGACATCGCCGGACTGGGCGCGCTGTCGGCCGGGGTCTGGTATGTGGCGATCGACCTGCAGCTGTTCGCGATGGTGGCGCTGCTGGGGCTGCTGCGCCAGGGCTGGGAAGGGCGGGGGCGCACGCTGCTGACCGCCTGCCTGGTGCTGGCCGCGGTGCTGTCGTCGCTGCTGGTGTTCAACCTCGACAGCAGCTTCGACGTCTGGGCGATCTATTTCGCCGGCTCCTACGGCATGGGCATGCTGGCGCAGTGGGCGGTGGCCTCGCGGCCGGGCGCGCGCGTGGGCTGGCTGCTGGTGCTGCTGGCGCTGACCGGCTCGGCGCTGCTGGCCGAGTGGCGGGTGCGCATCCTGCTGGCGGGCCTGTGCGCGCTGATGCTGGCGCTGCTGGTGCCGCTGCAGCTGCAGCTGCCGCGCCGGCTGGCGGCGCTGTCGAGCTGGCTGTCGCGCATCTCGTACGCGGTCTTCCTGCTGCACTATCCGGTGCTGCTGCTGACCGGTGCGATGGTCGGCGCCTGGCTGCCCGAGACCCCGGCCGTGCATGCGGCGGGGCTGGGGCTGGCCTGGAGCCTGAGCCTGCTGGCCGGCTGGGGCCTGCAGGCGGGTCTGGAGGCCTGGGCGCGCTGGCGCCGGCAGGCCTCGTCCGACGACGCCGATCAGCGCGCCGCGGTGCCGGGCTGAGCGGCGATCTCGTCGCCGTGCGGCAGCGCGGCGTCGATCGCGTGCGACAGCGTCTCTTCGGCCGGCATCGGCGAGCGGCCGTGCAGCGCGTCGTTCATCTGGTGATTGTCGAGCTGGCCGCACCACTTGGCCACGACCAGCGTGGCCACGCCGTTGCCGATCAGGTTGGTCAGCGCGCGGGCTTCCGACATGAAGCGGTCGATGCCCAGGATCAGCGCCAGGCCGGCCACCGGCACGCCGCCCACCGCCGACAGCGTCGCCGCCAGCACGATGAAGCCCGAGCCGGTCACGCCGGCCGCGCCCTTGGAGGTCAGCAGCAGCACCGCCAGCAGCGTGATCTGCTGCATCAGCGTCATCGGCGTGTCGGTGGCCTGCGCGATGAAGACCGCGGCCATCGTCAGGTAGATCGAGGTGCCGTCCAGGTTGAAGGAGTAGCCGGTCGGGATGACCAGGCCGACGACCGACTTCTCGGCACCGGCGTGCTCGAGCTTGCGCATCATGCGCGGCAGCACCGACTCGCTCGACGAGGTGCCCAGCACGATCAGCAGCTCTTCCTTGATGAAGGCGATGAACTTCAGGATCGAGAAGCCGTGCACCTTGGCGATCGTGCCCAGCACGCCCAGGATGAAGATCAGGCAGGTGGCGTAGAAGGTGGCCATCAGCTGCGCGAGCTGCATCAGCGTGCCCACGCCGTACTTGCCGATGGTGAAGGCCATCGCGCCGAAGGCGCCGATCGGGGCGACCTTCATGATGATGCCGACGATCGCGAACAGGACGTGCGAGAACTTGTCGATGAAGGTGAAGACGAGGTTGCGGCGGCCGCCGAACTTCTGCAGGCCGAAGCCGAACATCACCGAGAACAGCAGCACCTGCAGGATCTCGCCCTTGGCGAAGGCGTCGACGACGCTGGTCGGGATGATGTTGAGCAGGAAGTCGACCGTGGTCGTCATCTTGCCCGGGCCGACGTAGTTCTGCAGGCCCTTGGTGTCGAGCGAGTTCGGGTCGACATGCATGCCGGCGCCTGGCTGCACGACGTTGACGATCACCAGGCCGATGACCAGCGCCAGCGTCGAGACGACCTCGAAATAGAGCAGCGCCAGGCCGCCGGTGCGGCCGACCTTCTTCATGTCGTCCATGCCGGCGATGCCCAGCACGACGGTGCAGAAGATGATCGGCGCGATGATCATCTTGATCAGCTTGATGAAGCCGTCGCCGAGCGGCTTCATCTGCGCGCCCAGCGCCGGCGCGAAGTGACCCAGCGCGATGCCGATGGCGATCGCCGCCAGCACCTGGACGTAGAGGGAGCGGTAGAACGGCGTCTTGTTCGCCGCGGACGTGGGACGTGTCATCGGGAGCCTTCTGGGGTTTTCCTTGATAGGGTTACCACCAGTCTAGAAAGCCGATCCGTCTTGTCTGTCGTGGGTTCCACGTAGCGCCGGATCAAGCCCGCCGGCTGCGCTCGAGCGCCTGGCCGATCTCGTCGCGCAGCCGGCGCAGCGCCGCCAGCTCGGTCTCGGGCGCCCGCAGCGCCGTCCACAGCATCTCGACCAGATCCTGCGCGACCGCGTCGAGGTCGACCGGGCGGTCCTGTGCGACCACCTCCCACAGGATGTGCTCCATCGGGCCGAGCACCAGCGAGCGCAGCAGCCGCAGCGGCATGTCGGCGCGGATCTCGCCGCGCGCCTGGCCGCGCGCAAGCAGCTCCATCAGCGGCGCGGTGTAGCGCTTCTGCAGCGGCAGGAAGCTCTCGCCGAGCTCCTGGCCCTTGGAGCGGCCCTCGGAGAGCACCAGCGCGCACAGCCCGGTGCCCTGGATCAGGAACAGGCGCAGATGCGTGCGCACCAGATGGTCGAGCTGCTCGCGCGCCGAGGCCTCGCGCGGCAGGCCGGCCTCCATCGCCGCGACGATCTCGTCGTACCAGTCCTCGATGACCCGCACGCACAGCTCGCGCTTGCCGCGGAAGTAGGTGAAGACGGTGGCCTCGCTGATGCCCAGGCGCTGCGCGATCTCGGTGGTGGTGGCGCGCTCGTAGCCCTTCTCGGCGAAGACCTCGCGGCCGACGCGCAGCAGGTCGCGGATGCGCTGCTCGGACTTGGCGCTGGCCGGGCTGCGGCGCTGCGGCGACCGGGCCGGGCCGCCGGCGTCGTCGGGGGGGAGGGCGGTGCGGGTGCTCATGGGCGGCATTGTCCGGCAGCGGAAGGGTCGGCAGGTCCTGAAAGATGAGCCTTGCTCAATTCTTGATGCCATGACGCAGACTGCAACCCGGGTTCACCCTCGGTGCAAAGGAAACAACATGGTGCAGAATGAAAATGAGTGGAGCTCAATAAATATCGGCAAGGCTCAGCAAGGAGTGGCGCCTCATGTCTGGTTCGTCTGATTCGTCCGGTTCTTTCGGCATCGTCCCGGTCGACGGCCTGTCCCATGTGCAGGGCGAGTGTTCCCGGCCGCTGTCCGCGCTGACCTTGCCGGCGCTGCTGGCGGCCACCGTCGCGCGCTGGCCGCAGCGCGACGCGGTGGTGCTGCGCGAGCAGGGCCTGCGCTGGAGCTGGGCGCAGTTCGCGCTCGAGATCGACCGGCTCGCCGACGGCCTGCGCCGGCTGGGCCTGGTGGCCGGCGACCGCGTCGGCATCTGGTCGCCCAACCGGGCCGAGTGGCTGGTCACGCAGTTCGCCACCGCGCGGCTGGGCCTCATCCTGGTCAACATCAACCCGGCCTACCGGCTGGCGGAGCTGGAATACGCGCTGCGGCTGGCCGGCTGCCGTGCGGTGATCGCCGCCGAGCGGCTGCGCGGAGCCGACTACCTGGCGATGCTGGCCGAGGTCGCGCCGCGGCTGCCGGCGCTGCAATGCGTGATCCGGCTCGGCGAGGGCGAGACGCCGGGCATGCGCCGCTACGCCGACGTGCTCGTGCCCGCGGACGAGGTCGACCGGGCCGCGCTCGACGCGATCTCGGCCGGCCTGGGCTGCCATGACCCGATCAACATCCAGTTCACCAGCGGCACCACCGGCCACCCCAAGGGCGCGACGCTGACGCACCACAACATCGTCAACAACGCGATCGCGGTGGCGGCGGCGATGCGCTTCAGCGAGGCCGACCGGCTGTGCATTCCGGTGCCGCTGTACCACTGCTTCGGCATGGTGCTGGCGGTGCTGGCCTGCGTGGCCAGCGGCGCGGCGATGGTGTTCCCGGGCGAGGTCTTCGATGCCGGCGCCACGCTGGCGGCGGTGTCGGATGAGCGCTGCACCGCGCTGCACGGCGTGCCGACGATGTTCATCGCCGAGCTGGACCACCCCGAGTTCGAGCGCTTCGACCTCTCGCGCCTGCGCACCGGCATCATGGCCGGCTCGCCGTGCCCGATCGAGACGATGCGCAAGGTGGTCGCGCGCATGAACCTGCGCGAGATCACCATCGCCTACGGCATGACCGAGACCAGCCCGGTCTCCTTCCAGAGCAGCTTTGATGACCCGCTGGAGCGCCGCGTCACCACGGTCGGCCGGGTGCAGCCGCATGTCGAGGCCCGGGTGGTCGACGCCGACGGCCGCACCGTGCCGGTCGGCACGCCGGGCGAGCTGTGGACCCGCGGCTATCTGGTGATGCAGGGCTACTGGGGCGACGAGGCCAAGACTCGCGAGGCCATCGTCGAAGGTGGCTGGATGCGCACCGGCGACCTGGCCACGATCGATGCCGAGGGCTACTGCAACATCGTCGGCCGGGTGAAGGACATGCTGATCCGCGGCGGCGAGAACATCTACCCGCGCGAGATCGAGGAATTCCTGTTCCGCCACCCGAAGGTGCAGTCGGTGCAGGTCTTCGGCGTGCCCGACCCGAAATATGGCGAGGAGGTCTGTGCCTGGATCATGCTGCGCCCCGGCGAGACAGCGACCGCCGAGGAGATCCAGGCCTTCTGCCGCGACCAGATCGCCCACTACAAGATCCCGCGCCACATCCGCTTCGTCACCGAGATGCCGATGACGATCACCGGCAAGGTGCAGAAATTCATGATGCGCCGCGCGATGGCCGAGGAGCTGGCGCGCGACGAGGACCGGACCGCCTGAGCGGTCCGAGCCGCCTTTTCCCCCGTTTTTCCCCCGTTTTCCGTCATCCCCGCGCAGGCGGGGATCCACGCCAGAGGCCCCCCATGTTCGAATCCACCTTCCAGTTCCCCCTCGGCGACGACATCGCCGCGCTGCGCGAGGCGGTGCGCGACTTCGCGCAGGCCGAGATCGCGCCGCGCGCGGCCGACATCGACCGCGACAACCTCTTCCCGCACGCCCTGTGGAGACAGCTCGGCGACCTCGGCGTCAACGGCCTGACGGTGCCCGAGGAGTACGGCGGCACCAACCTGGGCTATGTGGCGCACATGGTGGCGATGGAGGAGATCAGCCGCGCCAGCGCCTCGGTGGGCCTGAGCTACGGCGCGCATTCCAACCTCTGCATCAACCAGATCAAGCGCAACGGCACCGAAGCGCAGAAGCAGAAATACCTGCCCCGCCTCATCAGCGGCGAGCACATCGGCGCGTTGGCGATGAGCGAGCCCGGCGCCGGCTCGGATGTGGTCAGCATGAAGCTGCGCGCCGAGAAGAAGGGCGATCGCTATGTCCTGAACGGCTCGAAGATGTGGATCACCAACGGCGGCGACGCCGACACGCTGGTGGTCTACGCCAAGACCGAGCCGGAGATGGGCGCGCGCGGCATGACCGCCTTCATCATCGAGAAGGGCTTCAAGGGCTTCAGCCACGGCCACCATCTCGACAAGCTCGGCATGCGCGGCTCCAACACCTGGCCGCTGTTCTTCGACAACTGCGAGGTGCCGGAAGAGAACGTGCTCGGCGGCGAGGGCAACGGCGCCAAGGTGCTGATGTCGGGCCTGGACTACGAGCGCATCGTGCTGTCGGGCGGGCCGCTCGGGATCATGGCGGCGTGCCTGGACGTGGTCGTGCCCTTCGTGCACGAGCGCAAGCAGTTCGGCCAGAGCATCGGCGAGTTCCAGCTGATGCAGGGCAAGCTGGCCGACATGTACTCGACCTTCCAGGCCTGCCGCGCCTACGGCTACGCGGTGGCGCAGGCCTGCGACCGCGGCGACCACAGCCGCACCCTGCGCAAGGACGCCGCCGGCGTGATCCTCTACACCGCCGAGAAGGCGACCTGGATGGCCGGCGAGGCGATCCAGGCCCTCGGCGGCGTCGGCTACACCAACGAATACCCGACCGGCCGCCTCTGGCGCGACGCCAAGCTCTACGAGATCGGCGCCGGCACCTCCGAGATCCGTCGCATGCTGATCGGCCGCGAGCTGTTCAGCGAGACCTGCTGAGGACGCCGCCATGCAGGTGCTGCAGAGCAAGATCAATCCGCGCTCGGAAGACTTCCGGGCCAATGCGGCGCAGATGCGCGCGCTGGTCGAGGACCTGCGCGCGAAGGCGGCGCAGGTGGCGCTGGGCGGCGGCGAGGCCGCGCGCGCGAAGCACGTGGCCCGCGGCAAGCTGCTGCCGCGCGAGCGCATCGACCACCTGCTCGACCCGGGCACGCCCTTCCTGGAGATCGGCCAGATGGCCGCCTTCGGGATGTACGGCGACGAGGCGCCCTCGGCCGGCATGATCGCCGGCGTCGGCCGGGTCGAGGGCGTGGAGTGCCTGATCGTCGCCAACGACGCGACCGTCAAGGGCGGCACCTACTATCCCGTGACGGTCAAGAAGCACCTGCGCGCGCAGGAGATCGCGCTGCAGAACCACCTGCCGTGCATCTACCTGGTCGACTCCGGCGGCGCCTTCCTGCCGCTGCAGGACGAGGTCTTCCCGGACCGCGACCACTTCGGCCGCATCTTCTACAACCAGGCGACGATGTCGTCGATGGGCATTCCGCAGATCGCGGTGGTGATGGGCTCGTGCACCGCGGGCGGCGCCTACGTGCCGGCGATGAGCGACGAGACCATCATCGTGCGCGAGCAGGGCACCATCTTCCTGGGCGGCCCGCCGCTGGTGAAGGCCGCCACCGGCGAGGTGGTCTCGGCCGAGGACCTGGGCGGCGGCGACGTGCACACCCGCCTCTCGGGCGTGGCCGACCACCTGGCCGAGAACGACAGCCATGCGCTGTTTCTGTGCCGGCGCATCGTCGCGAACCTGAACCGCAGGAAGCCCGACCCGCTCAGGCTCGCTGCCGTGGAGGCGCCGCTCTACGATCCCGAGGAGATCCACGGCATCGTGCCGCTGGACACCCGCAAGCCCTGGGACGTGCGCGAGGTGATCGCGCGTGTCGTCGACGGCTCGCGCTTCGACGAGTTCAAGGCCCGCTACGGCGCGACGCTGGTGACCGGCTTCGCGCATCTGCACGGCATGCCGGTGGGCCTGATCGCCAACAACGGCATCCTGTTCGGCGAATCGGCGCAGAAGGGCGCGCACTTCATCGAGCTGTGCGCGCAGCGCGGCATTCCGCTCGTCTTCCTGCAGAACATCACCGGCTTCATGGTCGGCCAGAAATACGAGAGCGGCGGCATCGCCAAGGACGGCGCCAAGATGGTGACGGCGGTGGCGACCGCGCAGGTGCCCAAGGTGACGATGCTGATCGGCGGCAGCTTCGGCGCCGGCAACTACGGCATGTGCGGTCGAGCCTACAGCCCGCGCTTCCTGTGGATGTGGCCGAACTCGCGCATCAGCGTGATGGGCGGCGAGCAGGCCGCCAGCGTGCTGGCCACCGTGCGGCGTGACGGCATCGAGGCCCGGGGCGGCGCCTGGTCGGCCGACGACGAGGCGGCGTTCAAGGCGCCGATCCGTGCGCAGTACGAGGCCCAGGGCCACCCGTACTACGCCACCGCGCGGCTCTGGGACGACGGGCTGGTCGATCCGGCGCAGACCCGCCGGGTGCTGGCGCTGTCGCTGTCGGCGGCGCTGAACGCGCCGGTGGCGCCGACGAAGTTCGGCGTGTTCCGCATGTGAGGGGGGCTGACCGATGACGATCTCCACGACGACGTCCCTGGCGACGCTGCGCATCGAGCGCCGCGGCCCGGCGGCCTGGATCTGGATGGCCCGGCCTGCGGTGCACAACGCCTTCGACGAGACGCTGATCGCCGAGCTGACCGACACGCTGCTCCAGCTCGACGCCGACCCGGCGGTGCGCGCCATCGTGCTGGCCGGCGAGGGCCGCAGCTTCTCGGCCGGCGCCGACCTGAACTGGATGCGCCGCCAGGGGGAGGCCTCGGTCGAGGACAACCTCGCCGACGCGCGCCGGCTCGCCGGGCTGTTCCGCACGCTGTCGACCTGCGTGACGCCGACGCTCGCCCGGGTGCAGGGCGCCGCGCTCGGCGGCGGCATGGGGCTGGCGGCCGCCTGCGACCTCTGCATCGCCGCCGAGCGGGCGGTGTTCGCGACCTCCGAGGTGCGCTTCGGCATCATTCCGTCGGCGATCAGCCCCTATGTGATCCGCGCGATCGGCGAGCGCCAGGCCTACCGCTATTTCCAGACCGCCGAGCGCATCCCGGCCGCGCGGGCCCGCGAGCTGGGGCTGGTGCATGAGGTGACGACCGACGACGGGCTCGACACCCAGGTCGACGCGCTGATCGAGGCGCTGCTGACCGGCGGCCCGCAGGCGCAGGCCGCGGCGACCGACCTGATCCGCGCCGTCGCCAACCGGCCGATCACCGACGCGCTGGTCGAGGACACCGCGCGGCGCATCGCCACGCTGCGCGCCACCGACGAGGCCCGCGAAGGGCTGGCCGCCTTCCTGGACAAGCGGCCGGCGGCCTGGACGCTGCCCTCATCCCCCGATTCCGGAGCCTGAGCCATGTTCACGAAGATCCTGATCGCCAACCGCGGCGAGATCGCCTGCCGGGTCATCCGCACCGCGCGGCGCCTGGGCATCGCCACGGTGGCGGTGCATTCCGAGGCCGACGCGAACGCGCGCCATGTGCGGCTGGCCGACGAGGCGGTCTGCATCGGTGCGGCCGCCGCGCGCGAGAGCTATCTGCGCGGCGACCGCATCCTGGAGGCGGCCCGCGCCACCGGCGCGCAGGCGATCCACCCCGGCTACGGCTTCCTGTCCGAGAACGAGGACTTCGCCGAGGCCTGCGCCGCCGCCGGCGTGGTCTTCATCGGCCCGCCGGCCGGTGCGATCCGCGCGATGGGCAGCAAGTCGGCCGCCAAGGCGCTGATGGCCGAGGCCGGCGTGCCGCTGACGCCCGGCTACCACGGCGATCGCCAGGAACCGGACTTCCTGGCCGAGCGCGCCGCCGAGATCGGCTATCCGGTGCTGATCAAGGCCAGCGCCGGCGGCGGCGGCAAGGGCATGCGCCGGGTCGACCGGCCGGAGGACTTCGCCGCCGCGCTGGCCTCCTGCCAGCGCGAGGCGCTGAACGCCTTCGGCGACCCGCATGTGCTGGTCGAGAAGTATGTGCTGCGCCCGCGCCACATCGAGATCCAGGTCTTCGGCGACACCCTGGGCGGCTGCGTGTTTCTCTTCGAGCGCGACTGCTCGGTGCAGCGCCGCCACCAGAAGGTGCTGGAAGAGGCACCCGCGCCCGGCATGACGCCGGAGCGCCGGGCCGCGATGGGCCGCGCGGCGGTCGATGCCGCGCGGGCGGTCGGCTATGTCGGCGCCGGCACGGTGGAGTTCATCGTCCAGCCCGACGGCGCCTTCTACTTCATGGAGATGAACACCCGGCTGCAGGTCGAGCACCCGGTCACCGAGATGATCACCGGCCTCGATCTGGTCGAGTGGCAGCTGCGGGTGGCCGCCGGCGAGCCGCTGCCGCTGACGCAGGAGGCGCTGGCCATCGACGGCCACGCGATCGAGGCGCGCATCTACGCCGAGGACGCGGACAAGGGCTTCCTGCCCTCGACCGGGCGGCTGCTGCACCTGGCGCCGCCGTTGGAGGGCCCGCATGTGCGCGTCGACACCGGGGTGGAGCAGGGCGACGAGATCACCCCGCACTACGACCCGATGATCGCCAAGCTGATCGTGCACGACCGCGACCGCCCGCGGGCGCTGGCGCGCCTGCGCGCGGCCCTGGCGCAGTACCGCATCGCCGGCGTGACCAGCAATGTCGAGTTCCTGCAGCGCCTGGTGGCCACGCCCGCCTTCGCGCAGGCCGATCTCGACACCGCGCTGATCGAGCGCGAGCAGGCGCTGCTGTTCCCGGCGCCGCAGCCGGTGCCCGACGAGGTCTGGGCGCTGGCGGCGCTGGCCGAGCTGCAGCGCGAGGCGGCCGAGGCCGCGGCCGGCGACGCCGCCTCGCCGTGGAGCGTGGCCGACGGCTGGCGGCTCAACCTCGCGCCCGAGCGCCGTCTCGCGCTGCGCTGCGGCGAGCAGGCGCTGACGGTCGGCGCGCAGCCCGATGCGGCCGGCGGCTGGTGGCTGTCGATCGGCGACACGCGGCTGCAGGCCAGCGGCCGGCTCGGCCCCGACGGCACGCTGGCCGCGCGGCTGGGCGAGCGCCGGGTGCAGGCGGCGGTGGTGGTCAGCGCCGAGCGCCGCCAGGTCTTTCTCGACGGCCGCACCTGGCCGGTGGTGCGGGTGGCGCGGCTGCAGGCCGGCGGGCGCGGCGACGAGCACGGCGGCGGCCTGAAGGCGCCGATGCCGGGCAAGGTCATCGCGCTGCTGGCCACGCCGGGCACGGTGGTCGAGGCCGGCACGCCGCTGCTGGTGATGGAGGCGATGAAGATGGAGCACACGCTGACCGCGCCGGCACGCGGCCGGCTGCAGGCCTTCCGCTTCGCCGTCGGCGATCAGGTGAGCGACGGCGCCGAGCTGGTGGACTTCGCCGCGGAGGCGGCCGAGGCCGCGGGCACGGGCGCTGCGGCATGATGGGCGCCATGAGCATGTCTTCCCGCCCTCCTGCGCCCCCTGCATCTCCCGCGGCCCCGACGGTGCGCCTGGTCGAGGTCGGCCCGCGCGACGGCCTGCAGAACGAGCGCCAGGCCATTGCGACCGCGACCAAGCTCGCGCTGATCCGCCGCCTGGCCGCCGCCGGCCTGAAGGACATCGAGGCCACCGCCTTCGTCTCGCCGAAGTGGGTGCCGCAGATGGCCGACCATGCCGAGGTGATGGCCGGTCTGCCGTCGGCGGCCGAGTTTCCCGGCGTGAACTACCCCGTGCTGACGCCCAACCTCAAGGGCTTCGAGGCGGCGCTGGCGGCCGGCGCCCGCGAGGTCGCGGTCTTCGCCGCCGCCTCCGAGGCCTTCTCGCAGAAGAACATCAACTGCACGGTGGCCGAGTCGATCGCGCGCTTCGAGCCGATCCTGGCGGCGGCGCAGACCGCCGGCGTGCGGGTGCGCGGCTACATCTCCTGCGTGCTCGGCTGCCCCTACCAGGGCGAGGTCGCGCCCGAGGCGGTGGCCGCGATCGCGCGCGAGCTGCTGCAGATGGGCTGCTTCGAGGTCTCGCTGGGCGACACCATCGGCATCGGCACGCCGGCGGGCGTGCAGCGCCTGATCGGCACGGTGGGCGAACAGGTGCCGGTGGCGCGTCTGGCCGGCCATTTCCACGACACCTGGGGCATGGGCGTGGCCAACGTGGCCGAGGCCTGGCGCCAGGGCGTGCGGGTGTTCGACAGCTCGGTGGCCGGCCTGGGCGGTTGCCCCTACGCGAAGGGCGCCACCGGCAACGTGGCGACCGAGGACCTGGTCTGGCTGCTGCACGGCCTGGGCGAGTCCACCGGCGTGGACCTGGAGGCGCTGGCCGCCTGCGGCGAATGGATCTGCGCCGAGCTGGGCCGGCCGAACGGCTCGCGCGCCGGACGGGCGCTGCGGGCGCGCTGCGCAGCTTGAGATCGCGCCGGCGGGCGCGACGCGTTCAGCGGATCGTCGGCAGCTTGGCCGCGCCGCGCTCGTCCTTGTCGGCGGCGTTCGTCGCGCTCGGCGGCAGGATGTGCAGCGCGACCTGCGCAAAGCCCTGGCGGATCATGTTGAGCTTCTCGGCCGCGGCACGCGACAGGTCGGCCACGCGGCCGCTGGAGTAGGGGCCGCGATCGTTGACGCGCACCACCACGCTGGTGTTGTTGGCCAGGTTGGTCACCTTCACCAGCGTGCCCAGCGGCAGCGTGCGGTGCGCCATCGTCAGCTCGGTGTTGTCGAAGTTCTCGCCGCTGGCGGTCTTGCGGCCGTGGAACTTGTCGGCGTAGTAGGACGCGTTGCCGGTCTGGTGCGGCTGGCCGGTCACCAGCGCGGTGGTCGTGGCCGCGGCATTGCGGATGCGCTGCACCGGTTCGGTGATCGCGCTGGTGACGGCGCTCACCGCGCTGACGGCGGCGCTGACCGGTGCGGAGGCCGCCTCGGCCACCGCGCTGACCGCGGCGCTGGTCGTGCTGGCCAGCGCGGAGACCGACAGCAGCGCAGGACGATCCCCTTCATCGCTCGCAGCCGTTTCCTGGGCCGCCATCGTCATGCCTGCACCTGCGAGCAGCAGCGTGCAGAAGGTGGTGCGAAGAGCGACAGAGCGGACAGTCCGTGCATTCATCTGGGGGGTCTCCTTGCCTGAGTTGCGTGGGCTTCCGATCGGGTGATCGAAAAGTGGGCGCAGTCTAGCGAGCATGCCAACTGCTGTGAATCGGGCCACCCCACCGCCGTCGTGTCATGATTTTTCAGATGTGGCCGCGATCGGGGGTGGCGGGTGGCTCATCGACGGAGCCTGCGGTACCGCTTTGCATCGGTTGCCGACAAGCCCGAGCATAGCGAGGATTGCCGCCAATTCTGTCGACAATTCACATCATCGCCTTGAATCTGATGCATGAAGCCCGGTGAAGGGCCCGTTGACCGACCCAGATCAAGGCAAGAAAGCCTGCTGCAGGGCCTGCATTCGTGTCACAAATGAAAGAACAGGGCACGTCCGCCTGAAGATTCTTTCACCGGCAGACCCCCCGATCTGCGTGGAACCGTATGGTATCAGGTCGTGAACAGCCTTTTCCATCCCGCGTGACCGAGCCGCTGCAGCGTCTCGATGTTGCGCTCGTAGATGTCGGCGGCGTCGGGGAAGGCCTCGACCGCCGCGTCGATGCTGGCCTCGCGGATCAGGTGCAGCGTCGGCCAGGGCGAGCGGTTGCTGAAGTTCTCGATGTCGTCGGCGTGCGTCTCGTCGAACTGGTAGTCGGGGTGGAAGCTGGCGACCTGCAGGATGCCGTCGAGCTGCAGCGCCTCCACCGCTGCGTCGGCGACCTCGAGAAAGTCGTTGAAGTCCATGAAGTCGGTCAGGGCCTGCGGATGGATCAGCAGCGTCGTCTCGATCTTCTCGGGCGAGGTCTCGGCCAGCAGCTCGAGCTCGCTCACCAGCTCCTGCAGCAGGCCCTCGGCGTCGGTGGCGTGGCTGACCTGGTAGCGGATCTGCTGCTTGACATGCACCGCCTTGGCGAAGGGGCACAGGTTCAGGCCGATGACGGCCTTCTCCAGCCACTCGACGGTGTCGGCGACGGCCTGCGCGTCGGACGGGACGGTCTTCGGGGTGTCGTTCATCGGGGTGTTCATGCGTCGATCTCCACGCCGCGCTCGCGCAGCAGCTCCTTCAGCGCCGGCAGCAGGCCGCCGAGCCGCTCGTCGACCGCCGCGCGCACGGTGTCGACCATCACCTGGGTCTGGCGCTCGATCTCGATGTTGAGCGCATCGCCGGGCCGCTTGTCGCCGAAGGTGGTCTGGCGCAGCGTCTCCGGGATCAGCCAGACCTCGAAGCAGCCGGCCGCGCGGTCGACCTCGGCGATCGTCAGGCTGGCGCCGTTGATGGCGATGTAGCCCTTCGGGAAGACGTAGCGCATCCACTGCGGCGGCACCTGGATGCGCAGCACATGGTTGTTCTCGGGGTGGCGCACCTCGACCAGCGTGGCCTGGAAGTCGATGTGGCCGGAGAGCGGGTGGCCGCCGATCTCGACGCCGTCGCGCGCGGCGCGCTCGACGTTGAGGCGGCTGCCGACCTGCAGCGTGCCCAGCGTCGTGAGCGCCAGGCTCTGCTGCATCACGTCGAAGTCGGCGCGGTCGCCGTCATGGTGCCGGACGACGGTCAGGCAGGTGCCGTCGCAGGCGACGCTGGCGCCGATCTCCTGGCCGGCGAGAAAGCCGGGCGGGAACTGCAGCGTGAAGCTGCGCAGGCCGGGGCGGTCGGAGAGGGCCGCCACGGTGGCGACGGCCTGGACGATGCCGGTGAACATGGGTGCGGTCTCTGGAAACGAACAACGGTGCCGAGCCTATCAGCCTCGGCACCGTCGCGGGTCCGACCGGGTCAAGCCGGCGCGATGGACACGCTCAGTTCGATTCCTTGATCATGCGGCCGCTGACCTGCTGGATCGGGCGCGCGTTCATCGGATAGAGCTTGGCGAACACGGCGATCTGGTCGGGCGACATCTGCGCCGGCTGCTTGAGCACCAGCCACAGCACGCCCTCGCTGCACGGCGGCGTGGTCAGCGAGCCCATGTAGGTGTAGTAGCGGCGGTCCTCCGGCAGCATCAGGTTCATGTCGATCGGCACCGGCGACATCGTCTCTTCCTTCTTCTCCAGCGGCAGGCTGTTCCAGACCAGCTGGACCATCGGATGCTGCTTGCCCTGGTCCATCAGCACCGCCACCACCGCCAGGCGGCCCTCCGGATCCTTGTGCACCAGGTGGGCGACCATCTCGTACTGGCGGCCGTTGATGCGCTCCTCCGACGGGCGGTGGAAGTGGAACTGCACCAGCTCGTAGCGGCGGCCGGCGACCTCGATCGAGTTGCCGCCGCCGAGGTTGGCCTGCACGGTGTGGCCGTTGTCGACGACGTTGAAGCCGGTGGGCCGGTAGTCGAAGCGGATCGGCTCGAGATCGACCTTGACGCCGCCGCGGATGTCGATCGGGCTCTGGCGCTTGCCGATCGAGCAGCTCGAGAACTCGGGCTTGAGCTTGCCCCATTCGGCCGGGCCGCCATCGCCGGCATAGGACCAGTGCGCGGCATGCGGGGCCGGCGCGGCTCCGCCCGCCGGCGCATGCGGATCGGCCGCGGCGACGACATGCTCGGTGATCGGCGTGGCCGGCGCGGCATGGGCGACCGCGGGGCGCGGGCGGGGGCGCGGCCGCGGCGCCTCCTCCTTCTGCGCGGCGCGCACCGCGGCGATGCGCTCCTCCAGGCGTCGGCGCAGCTCCTCGTCGCCGACGCGGGCCGGCGCGGCCGCCGCCGGGGCCGGCGCCTCCTTGCTTTCGGCGGCAGCGGCCGCCTTGGCCGCCGCCTTGGCCGCCGCCTTGGCCGGCGGCTCGTGCGCCGGTGCGGCATGGTCGTCGCCGGCCTGAGCGCCCGTGCCGATCATCAGCAGGGCACCCAGCAGCAGGCCGGGAATCGGGCGGTTCATCGTGCGGTTCGGTCGGGTCATCTCGGGTCTCCGGCGCAAGGGCGTTCAATCGGCATGACTGTCGATTTCGGCACTTTCAGGCCGCGACTTGACCCGATCCGGCGCGGCCGGCCGCGGATTGCTCACTGCAGCGTCATGATCGAACCGCAGATTTGCGTGTTGCCCCGCTCGTAGGCGCTGATGGCGATCTGGTTGCCGGCCTGAACGGCGCTGACGATGTGACCGGTGCCCAGGCACGCCCAGTTCCACCATTGTGCAAAGAGCGCCTTGCCCCAGGCGTACTGGGCGTAGCCGGTGATGTCGCCGATCTTCGCGGCGGTCAGGTCGGTCTGGTAGGGATGACCTGCAATCAGTCCTGTCGCCAGACTCATGGTCAACGCGTCATTGCTGGTGGTCGGGTTGTTGCAGCTGATGTTGAGCTGCTGGCGGCCACCGCTCAGCACCGCGGTCGTGACCTGACAGATGCGACCTTCTGGTGTCTTGTACTTTCCGGCGATGAACGTGGTGCCCTGCGTGGTCGGCGAAACCGCCGTGGTGAACTTCGAGAAGCTCGGCACGCCGGCGGTGCTGACGGCCAGCACGAAGGACATGTCGTAGTACTTGACCGCGCCGGTGCTGCTGACCACCGGCACGCGGTAGGCGGTGACGACATTGCCGCCGGCGAGCACCTGCGACTTCTCGAGCTGGGCCGCGGGCGTGGTCTGGGCTGCGGCGCCCAGGGTGGTGGCGGCCAGTGCCAGCGCAAGGGCCTGGCGTGCGAAGGGTGGACGGTTCATCTGACTCTCCCGAAAAAGACATGCCGGCCGCGTGACAGCCTGCGACCTTGGCGAGGCACGAGGCCCTGCCGGGAGAGTAGATTTATTTTCAGATCGGGATGTGGCGAGCGGGTAACGACATGACCAAAGTCATGTTCGATGCGTCAAGCGGGGGTGGCGCCGCTCAGATCACCAGAATCGCCCGGAAATCGTTCACGTTCGTGCGCGTCGGGCCGGTGACGAGCGACTGGCCGAGCGCCTGGAAGAAGCCGTGGCCGTCGTTGTCGTCGAGGTGCGCGCGGGGCTTCAGGCCGGCGGCCGCGGCGCGGGCGATCGTGCCCGGCGTCCACAGCGCGCCGGCGATCTCCTCGCGGCCGTCGACGCCGTCGGTGTCGGCCATCAGCGCGTGGATGCGCGGGTGCTCGCCCAGCGCCACGCCGAAGCCGAGCAGGCATTCCACATTGCGCCCGCCGCGGCCCTGGCCGCGCACCGTCACCGTGGTCTCGCCGCCCGACAGCAGCACGCACGGCGCCGGGAAGGGCTGACCTCGCCCGGCGACCTGCCGCGCCAGCCCGGCCAGCACCCGGCCGACCTCGCGCGCCTCGCCCTCGATCGCGTCGCCGAGGAGGTGGGCCGGCAGGCCGGCGGCCTCGGCCACGCGGGCGGCGGCCTCCAGCGCCATCTGTGGCGCGGCGATCATGCGCACCTCGTTGGCCGCCAGGCGCGGGTCGCCCGGCTTGACCGATTCGCCCGCGCCGGACTCGAGCAGCCGCCGCGCCGCCTCGGGCAGCGCGATGCGGTGGCGGGCGACGATCTCGAGCGCGTCGGCGCAGGTGCTCGGATCGGCCACCGTCGGGCCGGAGGCGATGTCTACGGGATCGTCGCCGGGCACGTCCGACAGCAGCAGCGTGAGCATGCGCGCCGGATGGAAGGCCGCGGCCAGCCGCCCGCCCTTGATCGCCGACAGGTGCCGGCGCACGGTGTTCATCTCCGAGATGGTCGCACCCGACGCCAGCAGCGCGCGGTTGATCGCCTGCTTGTCCTCCAGCGTGAGCGCGCCCGCCGGCAGCGGCAGCAGCGCCGAGCCGCCGCCCGAGATCAGGCACAGCACCAGGTCGTCGGCGGTGATGGCGAGCGTCTCGGGCAGCGCGAGCAGCCGCTGCGCCGCGGCCAGACCGGCGGCATCGGGAACCGGGTGCGCAGCCTCGACGATCTCGATGCGCTCGCAGGGGGCGCCGTAGCCGTGGCGGGTGACGACCAGCCCGGCCAGCGGCCCCGGCCAGTGGTTTTCCACCGCCTGCGCCATCGCCGCCGAGGCCTTGCCGGCACCGATGACGATCAGCCGGCCGCGCACGCGGGCCGGATCGGGCAGGTGCGGCGGCACGCACAGCGCGGGCTGCGCGCTGGCCACGGCGGCATCGAAGAGCTGGCGCAGCAGCGCGGCGGGGTCGGGGAAGATCATGGCGTCTCGGGGCATTCGGTGGCGGGGACGAGGCTGGCATTGGACATCGTCTTCAACCGAATTCGGCGGCCAGACGACGCACGACGAACTGGCGCAGCTCCTCGTCGTCCTCGAACTTCAGATCGTGCATGCCGAGCAGCAGCGTGCCGCCGGCGCGCAGCAGCGGTCGCTGCACGACGCCGCCGCACAGGCTCACCAGTTCGTGGAGGGCCTGCCGGTCGGGCGGGCCGTCGCCCTGGTGCGCGATGCGGGCGTACAGGGCGCGCTTGCGCAGGCTGTCGACGGTGCGGGGAAAGCGCTGCGAGACCTTCTCGCGCACGCTGTCGGCATCGACGCTGCGTCCGAGCACCGAGACGATCTGGCTGACGAAGCGCACCGCATCGACCTCCCGCGCCAGCAGCAGCTGCTCCGCGTAGGCGAGCACGGCTTCGTCGGTGCCGAAGTGGCGTCCGAGAAACTCGACGCGCAGACGATCGGCGATCGCTGCCGCGTCGGCGTACTGCCGGCGCTGGAGCAGGTGCAGCTGGAACTCGTCGGCCAGGTGCGCCGACAGCCGTTCCAGCCGGGCACGGTGCCGGTCGATCTCCGGGAAGAAGCCCGCGGCGATCTGCCAGCGTTCGGCGATCGTGTCGGGGCCGGCGTCCGCGTCCGTGTCCGCGTCCGCCTCGGGCGGGGGCGGGGGCGGTGTGTCGGCCAGCGTGGCGTCGTAGGCGAGCCGGCGGGCCGGATCCGAGAGCACATCGTGGGCGATGTTGATGCGCTGGATCCGCTCGATCGCGTCCGGGGCCGGGTTGCGGTCCGGGTGGTAGAGCGACACCAGCGCCCGGTAGGCCGCCTTGACGACGACGGCCTCGGCGTGGCGCGCCAGACCCAGGACCTGGTAGTGGTCAGGCACGGCGGTTCATGGCGCCGTGGGCGCGCCCGCCTCGAACCAGCGCCCCAGCAGCGCGCGCTCGGCCTCGGTGATCTGCGTGGCGTTGTTCATCGGCATGAGTTTCAGCACGACGGCCTGCTGGTGCAGCGCCTGGGCGTTCTGGCGGATCAGCTCAGGGGTGTGCAGCGCGATGCCCTTGTTCTGCAGCTGCGCGTTGTGGCACATCACGCAGCGCTGGTCGATGATCGCCTTGACCTCGGCGAAGCTCACCGGCCGGGCCGCGGCGGCCTGCGCGGCGGCGCTGGGCGGCGGCGGCGCCAGCCAGATCGCCAGGCCCAGCAGCACCAGCGTGCCGGCCACCGCGTGCTCCCAGGGCGTGCGCCGGCCCAGCACATGCGCCTTGTGGCGCGCGACGAAGCTGTGGCGGATCAGCGCGCCGGCCAGCATCAGCAGCACCAGCACCAGCCAGTTGTGCGGGCCCTGGTAGAGCCAGCCGTAGTGGTTGGAGATCATCGCGACCAGCACCGGCAGCGTGAAGTAGGTGTTGTGCACGCTGCGCTGCTTGCCTCGCCGGCCGTGGACCGGGTCGGGCGTCTGGCCGGCGCGCAGCGAGGCCACCACCTTGCGCTGGCCCGGAATGATCCAGAAGAAGACGTTGGCGCTCATCGAGGTGGCCAGCATCGCGCCGACCAGCAGGAAGGCCGCGCGCCCCGCGAAGAGCTGGCAGGCCAGCCACGACGCGAACACCACGAAGACGAAGACGCAGGCGCCGACGACGAGGTCGCCGTTCTTCCTCTGGCCGAGCGTGCGGCAGATGCCGTCGTAGATCAGCCAGAACGCCGCCAGGAAGCCCAGCGCGGCGGAGATGGCCATGCCCGGCGTCCAGTCGAACACCGTCCGGTCGACCAGGAAGGTGCCGGCGTTGAACAGGTAGAGCGCGGTGAACAGGCCGAAGCCGGTCAGCCAGGTCGAGTAGCTCTCCCAGTACGACCAGTGCAGGTTCTCGGGCAGCGGCAGCCAGCGCGGCGCCACCATGTACTTGTTGGAATGGTAGAAGCCGCCGCCGTGCACCGCCCACATCTCGCCGTCGACGCCCTTCTTCTTCAGGTCGTCATGGGTGGGCGGCGAGAGGCTGTTGTCCAGCATCACGAAATAGAACGACGCGCCGATCCAGGCGACCGCCGTGATGACATGGGCCCAGCGCAGCAGCAGGTTGAGCCAGTCGAAGAGGTAGGCGGTGTCCATCGCTCAGGAGCCCCGGTAGGTCGAGTAGGCCCAGGGGCTGACCAGCAGCGGGACGTGGTAGTGGCCCTCGGGCTCGGCGATGCCGAACTCGATCGGCACCTCGTTGAGGAAGGCCGGCTCGGGCAGCGCCACGCCGCGGGCACGGAAATAGCTGGCGACCGAGAAGGTCAGCCGGTAGCGGCCGGTCGGCAGCGGGCCGGGGCCCAGCAGCGGGCCGTCCGGGTTGCGGCCGTCGTCGTTGAGCACGATCGAATGCACCAGCTCGGTGCCCTGATCGCCGAGGCGTTCGAGGCGCACCGTCATGCCGGCCGCCGGGCCGCCGTGCATCGTGTCGAGCACATGGGTGCTGAGGCGTCCCATGGAGGTCCTTTCGTCGTCGAGGGGGAGGGGGCTGCGCGGGAATTGCAGGATGAGGGAAAGTGTATACACTTCGAGATGCACGTCAATCTTCTCTCCTTGCCGCGAGCCGATGCCATGACCGATCCGCAGCCTGTCCGCTATCCCCGCGACCTGAGAGGCCACGGCCGCAATCCGCCCCAGGCGCAGTGGCCGGGGCAGGCGCGGGTGGCCGTGCAGTTCGTGCTGAACTTCGAGGAGGGCGGCGAGAACTCGGTGCTGCACGGCGACGCCGGCAGCGAGCAGTTCCTCTCCGAGATGTTCAACCCGGCCAGCTACCCGGCGCGGCATCTCTCGATGGAGGGCATCTACGAGTACGGCAGCCGCGTGGGCGTCTGGCGCATCCTGCGCGAGTTCGAGCGCCGCGGCCTGCCGCTGACCATCTTCGGCGTGTCGACGGCGCTCGAGCGTGCGCCCGAGGTGACGGCCGCCTTCCGCGAGCTGGGCCACGAGATCGCCTGCCACGGGCTGAAGTGGATCCACTACCAGAACGTCGACGAGGCCACCGAGCGCGCCCACCTGGCCGAGGCGATGGACATCATCGAGCGGCTGACCGGCGAGCGCGCCGCCGGCTGGTACACCGGCCGCGACAGCCCCAACACCCGCCGCCTGGTGGCCGACTTCGGCGGCTTCGCCTACGACAGCGACTACTACGGCGACGACCTGCCGTTCTGGCTGCAGGTGAGGAAGACCGACGGCCAGCTTGCGCCCCACCTGGTCGTGCCCTACACGCTGGACTGCAACGACATGCGCTTCGCGCTGCCGCAGGGCTACAGCCACGGCGACGAGTTCTTCCAGTACCTGAAGGATGCCTTCGACGTGCACTATGCCGAGGGCGACGAGCGCCCGTCGATGATGTCGATCGGCATGCACTGCCGGCTGCTCGGCCGCCCCGGGCGCATGCGCGCGCTGCAGCGCTTCCTGGACCATGTGCAGGCGCATGAGCGTGTCTGGGTCTGTCGCCGCATCGACATCGCCCGCCACTGGCGGCAGGTGCATCCCTTCGACGCCGACACCGCCTTCGTCTGGGAATGAGCGCCATGCCGTTGACGATCGACCAGATCAATGCCGCTCCGCCCGCCGAGTTCGTGGCGCTGCTGGACGGCACCTACGAGCATTCGCCGTGGATCGCCGAGCGGGCCGCGCCCGGCCGGCCCTTCGCCACGCTGGCGCAGCTGCGCCAGGCGCTGATCGCGGTGGTGCGCGGGGCCTCGCTCGACGAGCAGCTCGGCCTGATCCGCGCCCACCCGGAGCTGGCCGGCAAGGCGATGGTGGCCAAGGCGCTCACCGCCGAGTCGACGAACGAGCAGGGCCGTGCGGGCCTGACCGACTGCACGCCCGAGGAGTTCGCGCGGCTGCAGCAGCTCAACGCCGACTACAACGCGAAGTTCGGCTTCCCCTTCATCCTGGCGGTGCGCGGGCCGCGCGGGCAGGGCCTGGGGCGGCACGAGATCATCGCCACCTTCGCGCGCCGGCTGGGCCACCCGGTCGACGTCGAGCGCGAGGAGTGCCTGCGCAACATCCACCGCATCGCCGAGATCCGCCTGAACGACAAGTTCGGCGTCTCGCCCGAGCGGGGCAACCGGGTCTGGGACTGGTCCGAGCAGCTCGCGCAGCACAGCGACCCCGGCTTCGCCGAGCGCGGCGAGCTGACCGTGACCTACCTCACCGATGCGCACCGCGCCTGCGCGCGGCAGCTGGCGCAGTGGATGCGCCAGGACTGCGGCTTCGACGAGGTGAGGATCGACGCGGTCGGCAACGTCGTCGGCGTCTATCACGGGCAGGATCGCACGGCGCCGCGCCTGCTCACCGGCAGCCACTTCGACACGGTGCGCAACGGCGGCAAGTACGACGGCCGCCTGGGCATCCTGGTGCCGATGGCGGCGGTGGCCGAGCTGCACCGCGCCGGCCGCCGGCTGCCCTTCGGCATCGAGGTGGTCGGCTTCGCGGAAGAGGAAGGCCAGCGCTACAAGGCGACCTTCCTGGGCTCGAGCGCGCTGGTCGGGCAGTTCGACCCGGCCTGGCTGGACCAGCTGGATGCCGACGGCGTGACGATGCGCGCGGCGATGCAGCACGCCGGGCTGTGCCCCGACGACATCCCTGCGCTGGCGCGCGACCCGGCGAACTACCTCGGCTTCGTCGAGGTGCACATCGAGCAGGGGCCGGTGCTGGCCGAGCTGGATCTGCCGCTGGGCGTGGTCACCTCGATCAACGGCAGCGTGCGCTTCCTGGGCGAGGTCACCGGCCTGGCCAGCCACGCCGGCACCACGCCGATGGGGCGCCGCCGCGACGCGGCGCTGGCGGTGGCCGAGCTGGCGCTGTTCGTCGAGCGGCGCGCGGCGGCCGTGCCGGACGTGGTCGGCACGGTGGGCATCGTGGAGGTGCCGGCCGGCTCGATCAATGTCGTGCCCGGCCGCTGCCGCTTCAGCCTCGACCTCCGTGCCACCACCGACGCGGCGCGCGACGCCTGCCTGCACGACGTGCGCACCGAGCTGGCGGCGATCTGCCAGCGGCGCGGCGTGACGGCGACGCTCGACGAGACGATGCGCGCCGCGGCCGCGCCGAGCGACGCGGCTTGGCAGGCGCGCTGGGAGCGGGCGGTGGCGGCCCTGGGCCTGCCGGTGCACCGCCTGCCCAGCGGCGCCGGCCACGACGCGATGAAGCTGCACGAGGTGATGCCGCAGGCCATGCTCTTCGTGCGCGGCCTGAACGCCGGCATCAGCCACAACCCGCTCGAAGCGAGCACGAACGAGGACATCGAGCTGTCGGTGTGCGCCTTCGCCCATCTGCTCGAGCAGCTCGCCACCGAATCCCTGGAATCCCGCGCATGACCCCCGACCGTTCCCCTGAGTTTTTTGCCCGGCTCGACGCCTGGATCGACGCCCATTTCGACGAGGAGGTCGCCTTCCTGCAGAAGCTGGTGCAGGTGCCGACCGACACGCCGCCCGGCAACAACGCGCCGCACGCCGAGCGCACCGCCGAGCTGCTCGCCGGCTTCGGCTTCGACGCGGAAAAGCACGCCGTGCCGGCGCAGGCGGTGCGCGACTACGGGCTGGAGTCGATCACCAACCTGATCGTGCGCCGCGCCTATGACGCGGGCGGCCCGGTCATCGCGCTCAACGCCCACGGCGACGTGGTGCCGCCCGGCGAGGGCTGGACGCACGACCCCTACGGCGGCGAGATCGTCGACGGCCGGCTCTACGGCCGCGCCGCCGCGGTCAGCAAGAGCGACTTCGCCACCTTCACCTTCGCCACCCGTGCGGTGGAGGCACTGCGCTCCGCGGGCGTGGCCCTGAAGGGCGGCATCGAGCTGCATTTCACCTACGACGAGGAGTTCGGCGGCGAGCTGGGCCCCGGCTGGCTGCTGAAGCAGGGCCTGACGAAGCCCGACTACCTGATCGCCGCCGGCTTCGGCCACGAGGTCATCACCGCGCACAACGGCTGCCTGCAGCTGGAGGTGACGGTGCACGGCGTGATGGCGCACGCCGCGATTCCCGACAGCGGCGTCGACGCGCTGCAGGGCGCGGTGGCGATCATGAACGCGCTCTACGCCGAGAACGCGCGCTACCGCGCCGAGATCCGCTCGCAGGTGCCGGGCATCGACCACCCCTACATCAACGTCGGCTGGATCCAGGGCGGCACCAACACCAACGTCGTGCCGGGCAAGGTGGTGATGAAGATCGACCGCCGGATGATTCCCGAGGAGGACCCGGTGCAGGTCGAGGCCGCGATCCGCCGCCTCATCACCGAGGCCGCGGCCAGCCGGCCGGGCGTGAGCGTCGACATCCGCCGGCTGCTGCTGGCCGAGTCGCTCAAGCCGCTGCCGGGCAACCGGCCGCTGGTCGAGGCGATCTGCCGCCACGGCGCCGAGGTCTTCGGCGAGGCCATCCCCGTGTCGGGCACGCCGCTCTACACCGACGTGCGGCTGTACTGCGCGCAGGGCATCCCGGCGGTGATCTACGGCGCCGGCCCTCGCACCGTGCGCGAGTCCAACGCCAAGCGCGCCGACGAGCATCTGGTGCTCGACGATCTGCGCCGTGCGACGAAGGTCGTGGCGCGCACGCTGCTCGAGATGCTCGGCTGACGCCGGGCGTACCGTGAAGGAATGAGGCCCGCAAGGGCCTTTTTCATTTCTGGCCGAGGCTGCGCAAGCCAGCGGTGGGGGGCGGGCACTAAGGTGAGGGGGCGAATCCACGAATCCACAACACCGATCCCCGGAGATCAGACCATGTTCCCGCGCATTTCCGATTCCATCCGGCCCGTCCTGTGGGGCGGCGCCGCCCTGCTGGGCCTGGGGCTCGCCGCCTGCGGCGGCGGCGAAGGCAGCGACGCGACGTCGGCCACGCTGGCGGCCGCCACGCCGTCGGCCCAGGCGCAGCGCGCCATCCGCGACGTCGGCAGCCTCCAGCCCTATCTCGGCATCGGCATCAACCAGCTCAGCTACTACGACGGCTCGCACGCGATGGCCGACGTGGTGCGCCACAGCCAGTTCCGCTCCAACAGCTGGGGCGATGCCAGCGTCGACGTCAACGGGGCGCCGACCAGCGACTTCCTGATGATCTTCTCGTCGCTGCGCATGGCCGCGGGCACCTACGCGCTGAGCTTCCGCGGTCAGGCCGAGGTCGGCGCGGCCGGCATTCCCGAGGACGGCTCGGGCGACCGGCCCTACATCCGCAACCAGAAATACGACAGCGCCACCAACCTGACGACGGCCGAGCTGGTCATCCCGACCATCATCCGCGACAACGCCTGGCTGGCCTTCTCCGGCACACGGCGCAGCGCCGGCGCGGCCCTGGACACGGGGGTGACCGAGGTGCATCTGTGGCGCCCGGGCTACCCGACCGACGGCTCGGTGCAGTTCACCAGCGAGTTCGTCGCCGCGATGCAGAAGTTCCATGTCATCCGTGGCATGGACTTCGTCGCGGCCAACAGCAATCCGAGCGTGAAGTGGTCCGACCGCACGACGATGCGCCACATCGGCATGGTCGGATCGACCGGCCAGCCCTGGGAGCTGCTGGTGGCGCTGGCCAACGCGACCGGACGCGACCTGTGGATCAACGTGCCGGTCAAGGCCAACGACGACTATCTGCAGAAGCTGGCGCAGCTGCTGCGCTATGGCTCCGACGGCGTCAATCCCTATACCAGCGCGCAGGCCAGCCCGGTGCATCCGCCGCTGGCGCCCGGACTGCGGGTCTATGTCGAGTACGGCAACGAGCTGTGGAACAGCGGTCCCGGCTTCTGGGGCTTCGGCTGGGCGCTCGACCTGGCGCGCGCGGTGGCGGGCGACACCACCCATCCGATCGCCTATGACGGCTCGCTGGCCAGCGATCCCTATCTGGCGCTGCGCCGCTGGATCGCCTTCCGCTCCGCCGCGATCAGCCTGACGTTCCGGCGCGTCTTCGGCGACAGCGCGATGATGACGACGGTGCGCCCGGTGCTGGCCAGCCAGGTCGGCGATGCCAACGTGTTCTTCAGCGAGGCGCTGCGCTGGGCCGACGGCTTCTACGGCCAGGTGCGCACGACGCCGCCGATCAACCGCACCGCCCGCGCGATCAGCGACCTGTGGTGGGGCGGCGGCGGCGCGGCCTACTACGATTCGGACACCCCGCCGACCGACACCAACGAGGCGACGATGAGCGCCTATTTCGCCGGCCTGCCGAGCGCGCAGTTCGGCCGCGACACCGCCACCGACGCGATCTGGTCGCGCGGCTACGGCCTGAAGTCGGTCGCCTACGAGGGCGGGCCCGGCCCGGGCGGCACGCCGACCGGCGCGGGCGTCGCGCCGCCGCAGCTCGCGGCCCTCTACAACGCCGATCCGCGCATGACCGAGCGCATGATCGCCGCGCACCGCGTCTACGAGGCCAACGGCGGCCAGATGCTGAACTACTACGTCTACAGCAGCTCGCCGCCGTGGGACTTCGTCAACGACCTGACGCCGGGCGTGGTGTCGAGCACCAGCTCGCCCAAGCTGAGCGCCATCGACACGCTGCGCGTCGGCGAGCGCGGCCCGGTCACGCTCGGCACGGCGGTGCCCGGCACCGTCTGGCTGCAGGATCCGGCCGCGTCGATCCGCACCTACGGCGGCGGCGCCTGGTCCTATGGCGGCCAGGCGATCCGCTTCAACATCGGCACGCGCGGCAAGGCCTTCGCCGAGTCGGCGCTGATCCCGATCCGCAGCGACCTGGGCGGCACCTACAGCTTCTCGATCAACACCATCGACGCGCCGTCCGGCGGCCAGATGGAGCTGCTGGTCAACGGCCAGTCGGTCGGCATCTGGAAGCTGGTGGCCAGCACCAGCGGCCAGCCGCAGGCCAGCGTCTCGCTGAAGGCGACGCTGCCGTCCGGCCTGAGCGTGGTGCGCATTCGCCCGCTGAACAACGCGATCTGGGTGCGGGACCTGGTCGTGAAGTGATCTGAATCCGGACGAAAGAAGGGCCGGCCCCCTCGTGGGGGCCGGCCCTTTCGCTTGTGCGGGCCGGACCAGGGTCCGTTCAGTTCCAGGCGGCGGCGATGACCGGGGCGAGTGCGGTCAGCAGGTTCTGGGGCAGGGAGGTCTGCCCGGAGGCCGGAGCGGAGAAGGCGGCCATGGCGTTGACCAGGGCGTCGACATCGGCGGCGAGCAGGGTCTGGCCGTCGCTGGTGCGCATCTGCTCGATCTGGTGCTGGGCGCCGAGGTACCAGTCCTTGACGGTGGCCTTGTCGCTGGTGCCGATGATGGAGACCTCCAGGTCGTTGCCGAGGTGGCGGAACCAGAGCTGCTCGGTGGCGATGCCCGAGGAGAAGGCGAGCAGG